>NZ_OKRA01000001.1:0-1200000 GCF_900290265.1 Clostridium cagae | reverse complement strand
ACTCTTTAAACATTATGTTAATAAATGTTCTTGGATAATCCCTAAGCTCATTAAGCATATCGATTTTCAAAAGTCTACCACTCTCAAATAGTGGATACCTATTTTCAAACACCAAACCACCTTCTTTCAATGTTTCTTTATAGCAACGTGTATATCTGTTTTAATCATGTGTTGATATATCTAAGTTAATTTTTAAATTAGATATGAAAGGTATCTTTTGTGTAGTGTTAAGTGAGAGTCAAAATTTTATATTTTGTTTCTCGAACTTACTCAGCGACTATGAGGAGTCTAGTTTCCTCTTTTAACTCACGTTTGCTGCTTGTCTGAATTTTATATTTGAGCAAGCTACAATGGGACTATAGTCATTTTAGTATTCCTAAGTTAAATTACTCAGTCCACTTTACTTATACATATATTAATACTGTATTAAAACACAAACTTGTAATGTTAGATACACCCAACAAACTTTTCAGTAACCGAGCAAATGTATTCCTTTCATTTCGGCTTTGATCATTTTACTTATACATATATCAACGCCTCCCTTAAAACTACTTCATTCCATCAAAGAAATTTTTCTCCCATTTATCATTTTCAAAATAAAAGAATTTCTCTTTGCTTATATATAATTCATGATCTTTTCTCAATATAGCTAGTACATAAAATCCCCAAAGTTCCTCTTCTGCCCAAACAAAAAACTTTATTTCATCATTTTCAATATTATCTGTTTCATGCTGACTTATATTAGGATAATTTTCCATAATGCTAACAGCATCAGTTTTTTCTAATTCTTCATTATCAAACTTATAATCATATTCATATTTCACATTATTGCTGCTATCTTTTAAATAAAGCTTTAATATAACTCGGTCCATAAATCTTGAAACGAACCCTCTTTTTATTGCTTTATTCTTAATTAATGTGATTTCGTCTCCCTTATGTGTAAATGCTGTAAGTGTATAAGGAAGTGTTGGCATATTATTTTGAATTTGTATATCAGCATATCCAAAATTTTTAGAATAAAGATACTTCAATGCACCCTTAAGGCAACTTAACTTTAAATCATAATCTTCACTTGTATCTTTTTTACTTTTATTTATTTCAATTATTCTTCCTGGTATAAATTCTTTTAAAGCATCTTTAAATATATCCACATTACATGATTGACCAGTAAGTTTAATTAGTGAGTATTCATAAAGTTCATCATTTTTATATAAAGTTTCTAAGAATTTCTTTATTATGTTATATACATCACCTTTTATTAATGTGCTTATTTCATAAGTTGTAAGATTTAATGTTGGCGCTTCTTTTATAATTTTCAATCTTCCATTATTCATATATGATAATTTCCATTTGTCATACATAATTTGAGCACTATCTATTATCTCTAAATTTTCCTTTAATTCATTTGGACTTAATATTATCTTTATAAGTTCTGGATTACTAAAGAATATTTTCTTAATCTCTTCTGCTAGATTGAATAAGAAATAATAGTTATTTCTAGCTTTGCAATAGTCTTCTTTATTTCTAGTTTCATATAATTTAAACTTTGTTGGGATTATTTCTTCAGCTCTTTCATATTCACTGTTTAAGTCTTCATATAATTCATCAATTCCATATTTATCTATATTTCTAAATATGTCTATTTTAAATTCATCCACTATAGCTTTTTTAATTTCTAAATAATTATCCCTAGCCAATGCATTTGCCATTAATATTTTTATAAATTGTAAAATTCTAAATGTAAGATTGTTACCTCCAAAGTCTGTATCTCCATTTTCATATGATGTCTCTATATCTATTTTGTACGAAACTCTATTATCTCTTATACTAAAACTACAACCTGAAAGATCCGTAGTTCCCCCTCCACAATCTATAATTAACGCCTTATATTCATCTCCACTTGAATACTTATTTCTATCTATAAAATTACTTATTGTGTTATATAAAACAGCCACACTTTCCTCTATCATATTTTTGCTTTCAACATTATACTCACTTAATACTTCTTCAAATAATTTATGGAATTTATATTTTTGTTTCGATGGACATGAAACGTATATATTTTTGAATTTACATTTAAATCTTTGATTTGCTAAAGATATTACATACTCTAAATATGCTTTTATGATATCTTTTCTTTTTATAAGTGTTGTTTTTCCATGAACATCTATTACTTTTTCACTTTTCTCGAAATCACTTATCCACCTTTTTATGTCATAAAAAACTGTTAAACTGTCATCAACATATCTCTTTTTTGATGCAAATAATGCATCATAGCCAAAAATATATTTCACATTATCTTCATTTTCATTTATATATTTAATGCCTACTACACTTGGAATTAGTGGAGTTATGCTATAATCTTTTTTAGTCGTATCTAAAAGTTTTACTAATTTTACTTTATCATCTTCATAATCTTCTAAATTTATATTTCTAATTAAATTATCATTTAATCCTTGAAATACTTCTTTATCTATATAAATCCCTGCTGTAGTATTTGATGTTCCAAAATCTATAGCAATTGGCATTGTTGTCTCTTCTAATTCTTTTATTTCAAGTTGTAAAATAGGCAAAGATGAGTACTCTAAATTATAATTTTGAAAATCAACTTTACTTTCATATATATCATAAATTAGCTCTGATTCTTTTTGTGGTAAAAATATTAGATTATAAAATTTACTTTCATTTTCTTGAATAAAAACATCTTTTCCTTTTACTAAAAAGTATTTATATTTATTATTCTTCTTTATCTTTTTTATATTAAGTACAGTAGAAACATTAAAATTATTATCAACTAAAAGAACATTACCTTCATCTAATTCTTTATTGGTTTTCAACTCATATTCATCATATATTTCAAGTGATAAATCTTTGTAAATTACTATTTTCCCTGAGTAATCTAAAATATCACTTGAGATTTCTTTTTTAGCACTTCTCTTTAAAAACTTCTCAATTCTCTCTATTCCATCCTCTACATAATTGCTTATTAAACGATTATCTTTTTCTCCTCTATATTTCATGATAAGTTTTATAAGCTCTTCTTTATCTAAAGGATTTACTATGCTTTTTACCAATTTTTCTTTATTACATATCTCTCTTAATTGAAAAGTTGTCATTAAAATTAAGTCTTTTTCTTTATATCTTTTTGAAACATTTTCTTCTTGTTTTTTATGCAACTTGTATGTATATAATCCCATTTTTTCCTCCTGATTTTTGGTTGTTTTTAAATTGTTAATAACATCTATACTTTTCAATTCATTTTTTCAATGAAAAAGAAAAAACATACAAATTATATTTATAACTTTTTATTCAATCATTACTATGTCATCAATTTTCATAGTATTATTGGAACCTAAAATTCCAAAATGTTTGTCCCAAAATAAATACACATTCATATTTATAGGTAAAAATGTATTTATAATGGCATTTATTTTGCCTTTTAGAATTTTATCTTCAACTTCACTTAAATAAATATATATATCTTTTGAACTTTCTTTATTTAAATACACTATGCTGTATTTAAATATTTTTGCTAAAATTTTATTGAAAAGTTGCAGCGAAGTTCCTGTTTTATATAAAGTTATAAAACTATTTAAAAATACATCTGTTTCTTCTTTATTAAAACAAAGTATATTTTTAGCTAACTCTTCTCCATATACATTATTTATTACGTCTTTAAATAAAAACTTCTTATAAAATTCATTTTTATTTAATCCTTGTTTTAAATCTAACTCACATAAATAATGAATTAATATATCAAATAGTACATTTTTTAATTCTGTGTTTTCTTTAAAATTAATATCAAATAATTCTCCAAATATCTCTTGAAATCTATACAAAGCATTTATTTCAATGTATTCACTTTGCGGTAATTTACTTGTATTAATGTTTTGAATAGCGAGTTCCATATATGGGCTATATATCTTTGCTTGTTTAAATTTAATTCCATCTGTTGGTGCATTTTCTTCTATTGCTTTTATAAAGATGTCATAAATGTAATTCATATTAATCTTCCTTCACATTTATATTCAGGATAAATAATTTGTATTTCTGATACTAAAAAACTTAGAATATCATTATTTAAATAATATTCTTTATTCTTTGCTTCAAAGTATAAAACTAAAGATTTTTTTATGTTATCTTCTCTTATTTCATCTATTATAAAATCATTAGCATCGTAGGTTTCTTTGTCTTCATCGAATTTAAGTTCTTCTATTTTTAAATCTCTAAATCTCAAATGTTTTGATGCTTCAAATGAATTTATAAGCTTTGCTATTTCACTTTTTGTTTTTATAACATATCTATTATTAAATAAAAATCTATTTGAAAAATTAACATTCTTGTAATTACTCATAATTTCGTAATTATCTTTTTTAGTATTATCTTCTTTATAATTTACGATCTTATATACTAGCCATGGAGATGAAGCAGAGATTTTTGATGTTATGGTTATACAATTCTTTTTTATTGTTACATAATCCATATTTTCTTCATCTAAATTAACCAAGTAACCATGATTTGTTCCTTCTTTTTCAATTGAAATATCATGTTCAAAATTAACTTTATCTATACAAGGTACTGGAAATCCTGCACATTTCAATTTAATTTCTTTAATGTTCCAAAGTGGTACCATATCGTATTTTATATATTTGCTATAATCACCAAAGTCTATGTTAATCTTTACAATTTCTTCTTCTTCATCTATTTGATCTTCACATCTTGTGAGAAATATTTGTGCTATTTTATTAATATAAGGCATATTAACTGTTTTCCACATAATATTATTATTTATAAAACACTTGTATAAAGTATTTATTTTTTCTTTATATTCAGTATTTGCTTTTACTTTAAAATAAGCTTTATGAATCTTTTTATCTGTTTCTATAGTCCCTGTTATTTCTGAATTATTAGATATGAACTGTTTAAAAATACTGTAGTCGCATTTTAGAAATATATTAAACATTTTAGAAGATACATTATCATTTAGATTATCTATAATTGTTTTTACATCATATATCTTTTCCTCTGTATCTTCTTCTATTACTGGAAATAAAAATTCATTAGTTACATCTAAATGTTTTCTATCAATTATTGTTGAATACACATTATATTTTTCTTCTAAATATTGTATTTCATCAAAAACCCTTTCTTCTAAATCATTAAATCTATCTTCACTATGTTGTTCTAATGAAGTGAAGACACTATTCAGTATTTTTTTTAGCATTACTCTATCATTTAAATCATTTATTTCATTTAATTTTTCATAAATTCTATTCATTTTTACCACCTGTACTAGCTATTTCTTTATCTAATACCTTTAATTTTTCATCTATTGATTTTATTTCTTCTGTAAGACCTACTTGAGTGTATGCATCTTTTGCTAAAGTATATAAAACTTTTGCAGAGGTTATATCACCCTTAACGTATCTTTCGTTAGCTTCATTTAGATATATATCACCTTCAGCTTTTGTTTGCGATTGCCCTTCTATTTTTTTATCCATAAGAACTATTTTTTCTTCTAATTCATTTGCTAAACTATTTGAATTTATTTTTTCAAATGCTTCTTTTGCCAAAGCATAATACATCTTCGCTCCTACATAATCTCCTGCTATATATTGTGTATCACCATTTTTTCTAAGGTCTATAGCTTTACTTTGAAGATCATCATCTTCCTTTTTAGCTTTTTCTTCTTTTTCTTTAGTTTTCTCTTCTTCCTCTTTTGCTTTTTCCTCTTCTGCCTTAGCCTTTTCCTCATCTTGCTTTTGTGCTTCTGCTTCTTTGCCTTGCTTTTCATATATTTCTTTAAGTTTATCTATAGCTTCTTGTTTTTCATCTTTTAAATAATAATTTGAAGCAAGTCTTTTTGCTTCTAAGTAATTTGCTTCTGCTTCTGGTATTTTTCCTGCTTCTAACTGACTATCTGCAAGTTCTAAAAGATCAGCAACACTTATACATGTTTTAGCTATATCTATTTTCTTCAAAATATAATCCCTTGCTTTATCATCAACATCTTCGCCTTTTTGCATTGCTAATAAGTACTGATCTAAAGCTTCATTAAATTTCTTTTCTTCAAGCTTTTTATCACCTTCAAGTATTATTTCTGTATATTTACATTCACCATCTATTTCTTTTATGTCATTTTTAAGTTTATATTTGTTAGCTATCTTTAATGCTTCTTCATATTTTGAATTTGCTTTTTCAATATGTTCATTTTCTATGTATCCATTTGCTTCACTTACATAATTATTCATAGATGCAATTGCTTCTCTTTTTTTATTTTGCTTTACATTAAATACTACTAAGGCTATAACTAAAACTAAGATTATTGGAATTGCTGCAAATAAAATTTTCTTTATCATAGCCTTTTTCTTTGGATTTATATATGCCTTTTCAACAAAGGTTACAGCTAGTGTATAGTTTTCTAAATTATTTAATTGCTTTGATAAGATCATATCTTCAACTCTATCTGCAACTTCTTGTGGCTCTGTTGCCCCCTCTAGAGCATCCTCTATTTCTTTTTCATCACAATTTTCCCATATTCCCTTTGTAAGCAATGTAAATACATCACCATCGTTAAGCTTTATTTTTTTAGATATAAATGGTGCACTTAATTTATTTTGTCCTAAATAACATGAAAGATTGTTTCTCTCTATATGCTTAGCTGCCTTATCTAAAGCTATCATTTCCTTATCACTAAGTTGTTGAGTTAATGATAGATCTCTACTTTTTTCTTTTAAATATCCATCCTTAAAAAAATAGAATCTTGAATTACCTATTACAATATACCTAACCTTACTATAATTAGTTATAGCTATTGTCATAGATGCTTTAAGTCGTACATTTTTACTTGTCTTTACTATTTCTTCATTAACTTTATTTAAATACTTTTTTAGTGTAAATTTATTCATAGTAGGATTTTGTGTAAATAATTTAATGAATGTTGTTACTGCAATTTGAGCAGTGTCATTTTCTGTGTCATTATCAATACCATCTGCAATTGCATAACATCCAAACTTATCAAGCTCTACAAATGCAAAATAATCTTTATTTTGAAGATGCGTTCCTTCTTCTGATATAAAACTCGTCTTAAATTTTGAATTCAACTTTCTCATTTGTCTCACCCTAACTTATTAAAATGCGATTATTTTTTGATATATTTTTTTATTAGGCTATGTTTTAAATATGTGTTGATATATGCAATAGGTGAAGTGGCATTGTAATTGGACTTTTAGAACCCTTAATAAGTATTGTCACATTTACTGCTTGTCTCAATTTTATATTGGGAGCAAGCTAAAATGGGGCTATACTTATTTTAGTGTTCTTAAGTTCAATTACTCTGCCCACTTTGCTTATGCATATATCAACACTCTGCTAAAACATTCCATTTAACTTAATTTACATATTATTTTTCATAATTATTATGCTTCCATTATGAGTATTTTCATGATGCTCTATTTCATCTATAATTTCATCCAAAGCTATATCTATATGCTTTTTATTTTTATTTAATATATTTTCAAAATCTACCCATCTTATTTCTTCATAAATCCCTTTACTCATAATCAAAAGTAAATCATTTTTTTCTAATTTAATACTATGGATCTTCATTTCTACATTATTAAGATTTTCTTGTCCAAGGTAATATAAAACCTTTTTGTTGTTTAAAACTTGAAGTGCTTCAATCTTTTCAAGTTTTCCTTCATAATATTTCTCTTTTGCAACTTCATTCATACAATGACCTTCACTCAATTTTATAAGTTCACCTTTTCTAAAAATAGTTAACATCAAATTGCCTAAAGAAGTATAATATAAATTTTCTTCATCAATAATTGCCATTAAAACGCTTGTACCACCTTTATTCTTCTCTACTCTTTTAAGTATTTCATGATTTGCTTTATTAATAGCTTTTTTTAAAAAGTAACTCACTTTTTCATTACTATATTCCTTTAAAAACATATTTGATATTGTTTTTACAGCAGTAATACTAGAGATTCGTCCTGCTTCATTTTTTCCTAAACCATCAGCAATAACTGCTAAAACTACATTGTCCTTTTTCTTTATATTAAAGTAATCTTCTTGTATTTCTTCATGACCTATATGTGAATATTTAACTAAACTTATATTTTCTTTGTTCATAATTTTAAACAATATGTGCTTTATCACACATAATAAAAGTAATAACATTATTAATATAAACACTACTTCTTTTTGATCATATCTACTCATAAATAACATTTAAATTACCCCTGTTCTTTATCTTGCCATTCAAAATGTTCACCACAAAATGGTACAAATAAAAATTTACTCTTTCCAAGCTCTATAACATCATAATTTGTAAGTTGTGTTGGCATATATACTGGTTCATTATTTAAATAAGCAATTCCCGAAGAATCTCCTGGAAGTAATACGTAATTTTTCTTTTTAGGATCATATACTACAACGGCATGATTTCTAGCTGTTATGTAATTATCTCCAATTATTTGTATATCCATATCATCAGCTCTACCGATGAAATTTTTCCCATTCTTTATTTTATAATCTTTTCCTACTCTACATCCTTCAATACAAACAAGCCATCCACATACTGGCTCTATTTCTTGATATAGAAGATTTGTTTCTACTTCTTCTGCATCTGGTACAAGTTCTTTCTTATTTTCTTTTTTGCTTGTATCTATATTACAATAAGGACATATTGGACCATATCGTCTTTCACTAAACATATGACCATTTTGACATCTAATTAATGACATATAATCACTCCATTCATCTAAGTAATAATTTCACTTTTGAAATAAATATAATATCTCCTTTTTTTAAACTACAAGGAGTATTTTTCACAATCCTATACTTTTTACCATCATCTATTTTTTGTATACAAACTCCACTATCTAGAGATAGATCTTCTATATACCATGTTCCAGCAGCATAATTTAATACTGCATGATTTTCTTCAACTAAGGTTGAATAAATAGATTTATCTAAGTCTACAAATACATGGTTCTTCTTATTGTTTTTTCCAATAAGAAAAGATATTTTATCTTGTATTTCCCATTGTTTTATGATTTCATTCTCTTCATTTACTAGCTCAATGGTATTTATACTATTGCTTTCTTCTATATAACTTTCATTATGTATTTTTCTATATAAAGTTATAAATATTATAATTCCAAATACAATTAATAAACCTAAAAGTATACCTTTAAGTTCCCTTGATTCTATAGTCATATAAGTTATTCCAAATATTAGTGTTATTGTTATTCCTATAAAAACATTTATTAATTGAATGCTAAATATCAACTTATTATTTTTATTATTTTTCAAAGTAACCACTCCATTACTTTCTTAATACTTTCTACTCTATATAAATCCTTATTTCTTTACATTAAAGAAATTATTAAATATCTTACTTGTATCAATAGGATTTTTACTATCTTTTTTTATTTTGCTTCCATCAACATCATTACTACTTGCTTTAAAGCCAAAAAAGCTTTCAAAATATTGATTTAAGTCATTTAAAGCATCACCTTTATTAAAATTTTCTTTGGTTTTTGCTTGTGATTTTTCACCATTATTTTTGCTTTCATTTTTTTGTCTATTAGAACTATTTTGATTTAACTTTCTATCATATTCTTCTCTAGATGATTCATTACTTAAAATTTCATATGCCTCATTAATTTGTTGAAACATTTCTATTGCATCTTTATTATCTTTGTTTTTATCTGGATGATACTTTTTGGCTAAGTTTCTAAAAGCTTTTTTTATTTCATCTTTATTAGAACTTTCTGAAACTCCAAGTATCTTATAATAATTTTTCACTTTATCACTCGCTTTTTATTTAAATTAAAGCATGTTTTAAATATATTTTCATATGACAATAAACAAAGTGTCATCATTATTTAATACTCACTTGCTTATGCATATATAACAATCTAATAAAACATAGACTTAAATTAAGATTTTATTTTCATACTATATTTAATTTCTATAGACTAATACTGAAATATTTTAGTATACTATAGTTAGTGATACTGAAGGTATATAAAAACTAAAATACTCATATTTATTTTAAAAAAGTTGCATGTGAGGATTTAAATTATTAGTGAGTCAAATTTAAATCCTCTGCAACTATAGTAAAATTAGATATATTGCTATTTTATTACTTTTAGGTATAATTAAGCGCTATATCCGCCTTCAATTGTAACTTGAGTTAGCTTATCTTTCTTTTGTCTAACTACAAGTGTAAATGTACCAATACCTTCAGTGTCACCAAAGTTTTCTTTGTAATCTACAACGAAAGCATTAGGATAAGTAATTTTTCTTATAATTTGATCAGCAGAAATAACTTCTACTGTTATTTTTCTATAACAATCAGCTTTTTCTGCTGGTACTAATGACCAAAGTCCCATTTGTCTTGTGCTATCAAATGGATCCCCATCTACAGCTGTTAATATTTTTCCGCTTATAGTCATTGTGCTTCCTACGTCTTTTGAACGTGCATTAGCATCCTTTGGAGTGTCTGTTGTAAATCTTACTTTTTCAACACTTTCAATACTTAAATCAATTGTTTCTGCGCCTTCAATTTTTACTCTAAATCCCATTTTTTAATTCCTCCTATTCTTGTCCAAATCCACCTTCAAATTTTACAAAAGCTGTTTTATCTTTCTTTTGTTTTACACATATCTTGAAAGTACCAATACCTTCAGCATCTCCGAAGTCTTCTTCGTAGTCTACAACAAATGCATTAGGTAATGTCATTTGTCTTACTATTTGTGATGCTGAAATAACATCTACTTTTACGCTTCTATAACAATCAGCTTTTTCTGCTGGTACAAGAGACCATTGTGCTAATTTTATAGTGCTATCAGCAGCTTCCCCTCCTACTGGAGTTAATATCTTTCCTGTTATAACTAATGTTGTACCTTGGTCTGTTGAACGGGCATTTGAATCATCAGGTGTATCAGTCTTAAACTCTACTGTTTCAACACTTTCAATGCTTAAATCAATAGTTTCTGCACCTTCAACTTTTACTTTAAATCCCATTTTGTCATCTCCCTTTTCATAATTTATTTATAATTAAAATAGATATTTAATTAACATCTATTAGAATTAGCTAGCTTCACTTCTAGTAATTTCAACTTCAAGATTTTTAATATTTCCATTAAATACAAGATCAATATTACATGTTCCACTCTTATCATTTATAACAAAGTTAATGTCATCTCCATCTTGTATTATTGCATTAATGAATTCTTTATTTGACATCCATTTACTCTTAACGCTATTAGGATTATTACTAAAGAATTTAACTATATTATCTTCTTTAAAATCATTAGTATAGAATCTTAACATTCTTTCTATATAAGTTGTAACTAGTGTCTTATACATTGATTCAAAATCATTTTCAGTTGCTTGAAGGCTTCTTGCCTTGTAAACTGTAATTTGTTTTATATCTTTACCTTGGTATTTAGCATTTTCTGATGAGAATACAAATCCAAAGTTTTTTCTATTTATTAAATTTTTGATTTCATTAGTAAATCCTGATATTTCTTTTGCTAAAGTTGAAGTAATTCTTAGCGAATTATCTCCAGATTCAATATCAAATCTTACTCCTGGATAGTCAAAAAATGTATTGCCATAATATTCTTTCAAGTATTCTGGACATTGATATGCTGCAACTATTCCTGCTGCAATATATGAACTTCCAATATATACTCCTTCAATCCATAACTTAAATAAATCTTCTTTTGCTTTTGACAATTCTGCACTTCCCTCATCTGTCATAAGCATTTTACTATCAAGTATAACACCTGATTTTTCTTTTGGAATTATTGTAAAGTTTGGAACACATGGAATTGCAAATTCGCTATATGCTTGTCTCATAAGAGGAGCACATCTGTCCATAAATTTATCTATTCCTGCTGTAGCTACATGATTAAATGTAGTATCTTCTCTTGCTTCAAAGCTAAAGAAAATTTGGATTCTATATTTTTGAACTGTATTGAGAAGTAAAGATAAGTTTTCCATAGTATTACATTCTGTTTTTTCAACCTTTTTGTTTCCCTTAAATCTTTCTCTCTTAGCTCCACTTTTGTTTTGACCTTCTAATTCAATTGATGGAACTATTCCAAACCAAATTGTATTATCAAAATCATTTTTATCATTTACAGTACTTAAATATGCTTCAAGTCTTGGCAAGTTAGCTGAATTTACCAATCTGTCAAGCTTATTATTTGCAACAAGTAATGTTGGCTTCATACCTTTATTTTTTGTTTTATATTGGTCAAAGAACATCTTTACACCAACAATTTTTTCTATTAATGGTTTAACAGTTTTTATAAAATCATCTTTAGAATTTTTGTAGAACTCAAGGTATGTATTATAATTTTCTACTTCACGCTCTACATCTATTTCACTTTCCATTGTAGATGCAAGTGGGCAAAAAGTCCTAACAACTAAACTTTTTACATAATCAGATGTTGTTTCATTCACTTCATCATAATCATCTTCAAAGGCTTCAATTAGTCCTACATTTGCTTTGTCATCTATTGCAATTAATGATTTTTCTTCATTCTTAGGGGCTTCAAGAACCTTAAGTTCTCCATCTTGTCCCATACTTAAAACACCTATTTTTAATGCTTCTCCGCCATTTTGGCTATCATCTTGTCCTAAAAGTAATCTTGTTTTTATATCTTCAATAGCCAATGGAAGCATTGCCATTATGTTATTGTAATTTTCACCAGCATTCTCAAATAAATTATTTAACTTATCTCCTAAATCTAATTTACTTGGATCTTCATCGTCTAGTTCATCATATTTACTATATAAATATTGTATTTCTTTTCTAGATTGTCTTATATCATCCATTACTTTTTTAGGTGAAATCATATCTAATAAATTTTCAAATTTAAAATCTACATTTGCTATTCCCTGTGCACTTTTAGTATCTATTAAAGTGAATAACATTTTTAGAAAATCATTTGATTGATTTATAGGGATTTCTGTTACAAAGTTATCTGGAAGATTTTCAGGTTTCTTCAATGTATACATAACCTTCTGGTTTGTTGCATTATAAAATGAATATACAACAGGTGAGAATTTATCTAAAAATTCATCAAAACTACTTACTAAAAAATTTTCATTAATTTCTTTTATCTTATCATCATTTAAGCTGCTTAATCCCTTAGTATCTCCAATTACAGAAATCAAATCTAATCTTTCTGGGTTTATTTCCTCAAATAATATCGTTCTATTCGTTTGTTGAATAACATCCATAATCTATTTCCTCCAAAAATTATTTTATGCTACTTTTCATACTTAAATGAAATCACATTTCCTTTTTCGGATTATTTTACCATAACTTTAAATTTAATTATTAATTTATATTGATTTTCCAGTATTTTTTTGTAATTTTTTTAACATTTTGCTAATTTTATTCAAACTACAATGCATATTTTTAACAATTTATTAATTGTTAACGTTATACTTAATGTATGTATAAAAAAATAGGATTTTTTGTAATTTTTATAAAAGTTGTTTATTTTTTATTTATAAATATTAAAAAAAGGTGATAAAAAACAAATTAAAATTGCTTTTTATCACCTTTTTTAAGAATTTTTTCATTACATTTAAGTGCAAATTTTTATAGTAAAAAAATCACAAATGATATAATAAAAATTATTAAACTAGAAATAATCAATGTAAAATTTATTATGTCCTTAACATGAAAAGTAGGTTTATTATTTATATTTTCATGTTCTTGCGCTTCTAAATCAACAGTTGAAACATACTGGGAATTAATTTGTCCAAATGATTGAATTGATATCCCAAATGAATTTCCTAATATATTTAAGAAACTATACAAATCACTTTGAAGCCTTAAATATTCCCGCCTTTGTTGTTATTTCTATATTTTTATTTTCTTCAATATATTTTTCTAAATACTTCGTAAATTCTTCTCTTTTTTTGCCAACAAGTATGGAATTACCTTGAATTGTTGATGCCTTATATGATACAACTGGCTCTGCTTTATCTAGTATTATTTTTCCTTCTAATATCTCCGATTCAATATTATTAAAATATTTCTTTAGCATTTTTTCTCCATTTTCTAAGTCAAATCTAGAGGAAAGACCATTATTATTAATATCTAAATTAGGATCAAATTTCTCAGCTAATTTATTTAATTCAATCATAGAATTACATGAATTAGTAGTTACGTAAAAAATACCATTAGGTTTTAAAACTCTTTTTATTTCACTTAATGCTTTTTCTATATCAGTAACAAAATAAAGCATATGTTCTGCAATAACAACATCAAAGCTTTCATCATCATAAGGAATATCTTCTGCATTTATCTTTTTATACTTGAACTTACAATCTAAATTTTCTAAATTATTTTTAGCGCACTTTAACATATTTGGAGAAAAATCCGATAAAATAATTTCAGAATTTTCATCTATAAAATCCTGATTTTTTATCCATAGCTTTCCTACTCCACACCCTAATTCTAATATTTTTGAGCATTTAATTAAATTCATTTTTTGAAAACACCACTTGTCCCAATCAATCTTATTTATATTATAACTATGAAGATTGGTTCTCAAGTTCAAATTTTCATCGCTATTATACTGCTCCTTTATGCTATTTTGCATATTTGTTATCTTTATAATGTTTACTAAATTGTTAACATCTAAAAAACCTTTTTGTTTCGCAGTATTTTCAGCATTATTAAATATTTCTATAACAGCATCTATGTGTCTTTTCTTTTCTTCTAAAGCCCTTTTTTGGATTTTTACCATACTTTCTAAATTTTCTCCACTTTCATTTAATATATGGGCTATCTCACTTAATGATATTCCAATAAACTTTAGAGTAGTTATTTGTTGAAGCCTTAAAAAATCATCTTCACAATAAATTCTGTAACCAACTTCTGTTTTTTCAGATGGCTTAAGAAGCCCTATTTTATCATAATGCAAAAGTGTTTTTACAGTAACTCCAGACCTTTTAGCAAACTCCCCTATTTTCAAAATTACCCCTCCAATTCATTAATGCAGTTATTTAAATCTTGATTATTTTAAAATATGTTTTAAGTCTATGCGAGCATTGTAATTAAACTTTGAGAATTTTTAAGTGAAAATCAAAAGTAAGTGTCCAAATTTTATATTTGGGAACACGAACTTTCACACAGTGCAATTTTACATTTTGCTTTTTGAACTTACTCAGCGAAATAGAGTTTCCTTTTAATATTCTCATTTACTACTTGTTATAATTTTGTATTAGGAACAAGCTAAAATTGGACTATACTCATTTTAGTATTCCTAAGTTCAATTACTCAGTCCAGCTTTACTTATGCATATATCAAGCATCTGCTAAAACATATTTATATTTTAATAACTATAAAAAGTAGCATACAATAGTTTTCACTAAATATGCTACTTTTAATTAATTATCTGTTATTAATATTTTCATATAAACTAAATCTATAGTTAAGTAATTTTTAACTCTTTTATTTTAGTTTAATTTTTTCAAAGTTATATAATTTACGTACTAAAAACTTTATATTGCAATTTAAATTTAAAATTACTATATTAATTCTTTAATAACTTTTACAACTTCTCTTGCTACATATTCAGCATCTTCTAGAGATAATTTTGTATATACAGGAAGAGAAATTTCATTTTCATATTGTGCATAAGCATTTGGATAATCTTTTATATCATATCCAAGATTTTTATAAAGTGTTAGCATTGGAAGTGGCTTATAATGAACGTTTGTTGCTATTCCCTTTTCTGCTAATCTGCTTATTGCTTCATTTCTCTTAGCTTCATTGAATCCTTTAACTCTATAAAGATATAGATGATAAGAAGTTTCTGTACCATTATCATCTTTAGTAAATGGTATTATTGAAAAATCTTCTTTTGATAATATATCACTGTATACTTTAAAGATAGCTCTTCTCTTTTCCAACATATCTTCATATCTCTTAAGTTGAACTAAACCTATTGCTGCACTTATATCTGTCATATTACACTTTAATCCATCATTAATGATATCATATTCCCATGCTCCAGCTTTAAGCTTTGTTAATGCATCCTTTGATTGACCGTGCATAGCTGTAAATCTCATATATTTTTGTAAATCTTCATGATTTCCAAAAGTATTATCATTAAAAGTAACTGCTCCACCTTCTGCTGTAGTTAAGTTCTTAACTGCATGAAATGAGAAAGAATGGAAATTACATTGAGATCCAACTCTTTCACCTTTGTATTTAGCTCCAAAGGAATGTGCAGAATCACAAAGTATTATTATATCCTCTCTATTTTTTTCTTTTAAGACATTTTTAAGTCCATCATAATCAAAAGGTACTCCAGCAATATCAACTGGCATAATAACTTTTGTTTTATCAGTTATCTTTTCTGCTACTTTATCTATATCCATTTCAAATGTATCCTTTTTTACATCAACATATACTGGTTTAATC
This sequence comes from Clostridium cagae, assembly GCF_900290265.1. Classification (NCBI taxonomy): domain Bacteria; kingdom Bacillati; phylum Bacillota; class Clostridia; order Eubacteriales; family Clostridiaceae; genus Clostridium; species Clostridium caccae. The sequence continues at coordinate 1,183,523 of NZ_OKRA01000001.1, read as the reverse complement.
CCTCTATGTATAGAAACACTTGAAGTAGCTGTATAAGTATAAGGAGTAGTTATAACTTCGTCTCCTTCTTTTATATCAAAAACCTTAAGCACTAATTCCATTGCAGCTGTTGCACTGTTTAATGCTAAAGCCTTATTAACATTACAATATTTTTCTATTCCTTCTTCGAATTTAGCAAGTTGAGGTCCTGAGGTTATCCATCCTGATCTTAATACATTAGAAACTGCTTCAATTTCTTCTTCAGTTATATCTGGTGGTGAAAAAGGTATATTCTTTATTTTAGTCATTAAAATTCATTCCTCTCTTAATATAAAAATTCTTTAAATATCTATCTATTAGTATAAGAATAATTTAAAAATTAAAGTCTAATTTTTAATTTTATGATACTACTTTTTACTTTTATCATTTCTAAACAAATTTATCTCTAGTAATTTTTTTAACAATTTAACATCCTATACTAAGCATTTCCTATTTCAATATTTATTATAAACTCCTACCTAAGGTATGAGTCAATAGTAATATTTAATTAAATTTAAATTCTTTGTAATTATAATATTTTATACTAACGTTCTTTAAATAAGGTTGTATTTCAAATGAATGTTGATATATACAATGAGCAAATTGGCATTGTAATTGAATTTTGAGAATCCTTAAGTGAGAATCTAAATTTTATATTTAGCTTTTCGAACTTACTCAGCGAAGTCGAGTTTCATTTTGATAATCACATTTACTGCTTGTCTCAATTTCATATTGAGAGCAAGCTAAAATGGGACTATGCTCATTTTAGTATTCCTAAATTCAATTACTTAGTCCAATATGCTTATGCATATATTAACACTCTTCAAACATAAATTTACTTATTCATTGCCATATAAAGACATCTATGCAATAAGAATTCTATTTCTTTTTTTAGTCTTATTAATTCTTCTCCGCTAATATCTTCTAGCTTCTTTTCATCTTCTTTAAATTCTTCATTTAATGCATCAAATAAAGACATTATCTCGTCTTTATTAGTTTCTCTTAAAGAATCTAAGTATCTTCTTATAGACATTTCTACATCTTCTGCCCAATTGTCTATGGCTTTTAATGAAATCTCATTTATCTTCTTTTGCCATGTTAATGAATCGTATAAGTAAAATACAGATTCAGTAAAAACAGTTAGATACTTAGTGATAGCCTTGATTGAAGAAGCTTTTATAGCCTTTAATAAATACTTTAAATTTTCATGTGTATGTTTATATGATTTTGCATCTACTATATGACCTAATTTATTTAAATTTATATCTTCTGGATTGCTTATACTATCTTTATCTTCTTTTGAAGTTGCCTTTCTAAACATTTCTCCAGTTGCTTGTTGTATTTCATCTCCTATGTGTTGTTCTAATACACCTTCTATAACTTCTGTGTAAGATGGAATACTTACCTTTATCTTCTCTTCTAATTTAGCTATAGCTTCTTTTAGTATTTCTTCAATACTTTTATCTAAAAGTATTATTTCACTTTCAATATCTCGCATTAAAGTTTCTGTTTCTTCATTTATTAAATTAGGAACATAATAACTTTGCATTAATGTATAAGTCTCTTCTTTTTTAGTCCATTTACTTTCATCGTGAACATATTCAGTAATTTTATTTTTCACATCTATTGCAGATTTATCTATAAGCTTAATTGAACTTACTTTTATCTTTGTAAATCCTCTATCTATAGTTGTTAATATTTCATGTTTTCTATCTAAAAATTCTCCTAGTATATTTAATCTTTCTTCTATACCTTCTTTTTTAGATTCTACATTAGCCACCTTAGAATTAATCTTTATATTACATTCATTTAATATATAATCTTGATAATTTTTTAAACTGTTAGCAAGTTCTTCTTTTTTATCCTCATCATTAACTCTTTCATATACATATTCCCAAAGCATAGATGTATCAGGATGTTTTTCCTTATTACTTTCTATGAAAAATGTCTTAGCATCTTTTTTTATGCATTTATTGACACCTTTTTTTATTTCTAATATCCTCTTATTATCTTCTGATATATCCTTTGGACACATATTAATAGCTAAAATAACTTCTACATCTTCACTGATTATTTCTCCAACATATTTTAAAAATTGAAAGTCATCATCACCAATTCCAACTTTATAAGATACTACATATACAATAAAATCACTTTGTGGAATAAAGCTTTTTAATGATTCCTCGTGATATTCTACAAGTGAACCATAACCTGGAGTATCAAAAATTCTCATACCATTATATTTAGAATTATTAGCTTTTCCAACATATTTAAGCTTATGTAAATCCTTATTATAATTTACTAACAACTTATCAAAGATATCTTTATCTATAACCTTTGTGCTAGAATCCTTATTTACAGCTATTAATTGTTCTTCCTCTTCGCCAGATATAACAACTTCAGTAACAACTCCCGTTGTTGGTTTAACACTTTCTAATAAAATTTTATCTTTAAATAATCCATTTATTAATGTACTTTTTCCTGAGCTTGTTTCTCCAAGCATAACAACATAATGTGAAGGATTCATTATTTTATCTTTAACTAAAAAATTCTTTTCAGTAATATCATCATTTCCTAAAGTTTTAACAATTGAATCAATACTCTTTTGTCTACTTATACATCTTTCAAAATTATTCATATATTCATCCCCTTGTCTTAATACGTGGGCTCTGTTTTAAATTAACCCTACATCTTCTTTGACTTCATTTAGTATTTTTAAGTCATCTTCAAATTCTAATATATTATTTTCACTATATGTATAGTCATATTGTTTCTCTATAATTTGAATATCATCTTTAAAGCTATTTTCTAAATTCTTTCTTAAATCTTTTATTGAATCATCCATATCTTGTTGTTTTGCTCTTAAATCATCAAGTATTTCTTCTTTTAAGTAATTCTCTAAATCTTCAACCATAGGCTCTAAGTCTCGTAATGTATAATTTGCTCTAGTTTCTAGTATTTCCTTACGAACAAAATCGCCTATCAAAGAAAATGCCATTCCAATTCCCATTCCAACAAGTATCCCAAGAGGACCACCTAATGCTCCTACAGTTCCAAGTGCCCCTATTACTCCACCTGAAACCCCTAATAATGATGGCAGCGACTTTTCAAATTTAAATTCACTTTCTTTGTTAAAAAATGATATATTTTCATAATCACCATAAAAACCTTTTATTGTTATTCCATTTAATTCTTTGTTAAGATTTTTTATTAATTCACTTGTTTTATCTAATACTTCATCCATAATATCATTTATAGCTTTATCAGATAACTCTTTGTATATTGAACTTAATCTTTCTCCATCTACAATTCCTCTATTTATTATACCCTTTAAATTAGCTCTTAAATTTGTTATTTTTTCTTTTATAATACCTGACGCATAATCAATAATTTTTTCCATTTCATCATATGCATAAGCTCTAATTCTTCTAAAGTTCTTTTTATTATCTAGCAGTATAGATTTTATTTCTTTAATCTTTTCTTCTTTATTTAAATCATTTTGTTTTTTTTCATTTAAACATAATGTCTTGTATTCTTCTATATTATAATTAATATTTTCTAATGCCCCTACTATTTTTGAATTTAAAGACTTTTCCAAACCTATATTATATTCTTTAGATACATTTCCTATATTCTCTATAACACTTACTATTCCTGAATCTTTATAAAGTGCATCATCTTTAGTAAATTTACCTTTCACAGCTTCGTAAACATTCACCACATTCACATTAATTTCTTTGCTTTCGTTATGTTCCTCACAAATACTATTTAAAACATATTCATTATGCTCTTTTGCCTCAAGTGCATCTTCATCATTTTCATCATTCCACTTATTTTGAACAAAAATAGTATTTGATAATTTAGGCCATAAAGCATTTATAAAATTTCTTTCAGTTCTTGTAATTGGAGGGTTTGTCCTTAACATAAATATTCCAGAAACTAATTTATTTACATAGTCTAATGTAGTTCTTTGATTTTCAGGTGTTAAACTACCAACACCTGGAAGATCAACAAGGACTACATTATTTTTTAATACATCACTTTTATTATATAAGATTATCTTAGATACCTTAAGCTCATTTGCCATATTATAGTCATTATGAACATACTTTTCTAAATTACATAATTTTATTTCTTTACATTCTTTGTCTAAAAAATGTACTATAGCTTTTTCAGTATCCTCTCCATATCTTACTTCAACAGGCACACAAGTTGTTTCATCAACATCTGTTGGCAATATATTATCTTCCATTAAAATAGAATTAAGAAAGCTACTTTTTCCGGCACCTTGAATACCTAATACAGGTATTATTATTTCTTTGTCATTTAAATTATCAATAAAATGATTAAAATACTCTATGTAATTTACAGTATTATCTTTATTAAGATATTTCTCTAATAAAAAATTAAATCTAGAATCATTTATTAAATCTACATATTTCATTAAATATTATCTCCTCTTTCCAAAAATCCTTGCAAAGAATGATCTATTTCCCCATTCAACTTCTTCTTGTATATTACTCATTTTCTTATTTAATTTAATTTCCATATCATTTATAAGATTTATCACTTCATATTTTTCTAACATTTTTTCATGTACTGTATCTAATTTTTCCATAGCTTCACAGCTATTATTTATATTAATCTTAACAGCATCTTCTAATAAGCTTACTTTTGTTCCAACTTCATCAATATTAATTTCTTCTATCTTATTTATTATTTCTTCTTTATTATTTCCAGAATTTTTAACCATTTTAACTCCTAAAATAGCTAATTTATCTTCTAAAGATTCTATATTTAAATCATTTATTTTCTTTTCTATTGTTCCTACACCTTCTGATAACTTAACTTCCAGTTGCTTATCTGAATCTTCAACACGATCTTTCAACTTTTCTAAGGTTACCGCTATTCTATTTAACCCACCATTTAAAAGTTTACTGTGTTCTTCAACAATTTCATCTACACTTTTCGAAATTTTTAATATATTGCCACTTATTTCTTCTATTTTTTCTTCTATATCTTCATTTTCTTCTCCAAGCTCATCTTTTAGTATATTGATTTTCTTTTCAAGAGGTTTTAAGTTTTCCTTAAGTTCATTATTTATACTTTTAGATATCTTTGATAGAGATTCTATCATATCTTGTTGTAATTCATCCATCATATTTTTTGTAACTTCATCGCATTGTATTAATAAAGATTTTTTGTCCATTTTTTTGTCCATTTCTTTGCTCCTTAAATTTTTGTAATATTACTTTAAAAAATAACTCAATATTTCTTCTAATGTTTGTTTTTCTTCATTACCACGAGATAATATATTTCCAAACAACTTAGTTTTTATATCTTTATATTGACTTAATAAAAATCCATTATTTTCTTGACCCTCTATTAATGCTAAATTATAAATAGGATTTTTAGCATTAACTAATACATAGCCAATTTTAGAATTAGCTATTCTATTTTTTAATTTTTTCTTAAACGAATAAGTGGCTATAAGTATCTCTTTTATATTATTAGCATTTATAAATTCTCTACTAGAATCTATAACCAAATTTATCATAATATTATTCTTTAAAACTATATTTTTAAGATTAATATTTTCAAGTATTTGTTTTTCTGAACTACCTATTTGAATTCCATTAAAAAGTAAATACATATTATATTCTTTTGAAGAATCAATATTCAATACTTTGTCTGTTTCCAGTTTATTTTGAGATAATTCATATACTATAGTTATATTGTTCAAAATATATATTCCGTGTTTTTTTATAATTTCAAGTTCTTCATTATTTAAATATATCTCATGCATTCTAGAAATAAATTTAGCTGTAGCCTCTAAGTCCCAGGTCCAAAATATTTGATGAACTTGTTTTTTAGATATTGAAAAAACTCTCTCTTCTATATAACTACTTATCATGGAATAGCTTTTTTTAACTATTTCATTACTTAATTTATAAAGATTATAAGAAATATTCGTCAACTCTATTTCCTCTATATTTAAATTCTTTTCTTCATCTTTATTGATTATTTCTTCATCTAATGTTAATGATATCTCTTCTATATTATTATATTTATTTTTCAACTTATTTCTTATAAGTTTTAAACCTTTTATAACATTGTCTATATCATAAAGTTCTATGTTTTGTTCTTTCTTCTTTTTAAACTCTTCTTCTATTTTGCTTATTTCACTATAAAAAAGGCTTAATGAATTACTATACTGTTCGCTCCAATCATAAAGTATGCTCATGTATTTTCTACTACTTTCACTGCATACTTTTTTAACCATAAGTATAGTGGCGTCTTTATCTACTACTTTTTCATCATATTCTTGTTTTTCATATCCCCAGTCAGTCTCAAATATATCTGATAAAATTCTCTTTCCTGCATTAAAAAAACCATCCTTTTTTATAAGCTTTACTTTCTCTTCGTATTTATGCTTAACATATACATCTTCATTTTCCATACTAGGTAATGAGTATGAAAATCTAATATCAATATTTAATTTTTCATATATTTCTTTTTTCTTTTCTTCGCACTCTCGTACAATACTTAAAATTTGATTTTCTATCTTTTTACTCTTGTTATTTATATTTTCTACTATATCTAAATAGCTACTTATTTCCTTGGAATCTGACTCATTTATTTCTTCTATTGTATTAAGTGTTATCTTGTCTATTAGATTAATCTTAGATGTTATTTTATCTCTAGATACCCTAAAATCATAATTAAGATCATCAATATCATTAAGTATTTCTTTTATATAACTTGTATCTTCTAAATTGCTTCCATCTATGATTTCTTTATCAGTATCAATTATGTTGCCAATTCTTTCAACAATACTCCCTTGCCTTTGAGCATTTAGTTTTGGGGTAATGTTTTTAACACAACTATATATAGACTTTATAAAACCTTCAAGATTAGATTCATTATATAAATTTTTGTTATTTCCTACTCTTCCATTTAAAGCATTGAGAGAAGAAATTTGAATAATATCAACCCATCTATTGCTTGTTGCTTTTTCTAATAATATTTCTGCTCTTTTTTTATGCTTGTCTAATATGATATCTTTATTTTCTTCAACAATTCCATATTTACCTATCTTTTCTTCTATAGAATCTATCATGTTTTGAACTAATATTATTTGCTTCTTTTTATCATTTACTATTTTTATTTTTTCTAAATTAATTGCATCGCTATTAGCTTTAACAGTAGTTAAAAATACGCAAATATCTATTGTTGGTAATAGAATCTCTAAAGTTAATTTTTCATGCATTTCTAAATTATAAGCATCTAAACCTGGACTATCTATTAACTGAATATTATCATCTAATAAAAAGTTAGGTGACTTTATATCAATCTGAGCTACATTAAATTTATTATTAGAATTTCTATTTTCATCGGCATACTTAGATATAACTTCCATATTTAAATCAGTACCATCATAAACTTCTGGAGATTTATCTTTAAAGTATATAGTAGCCTGTCTCTTTTCACCTTTAGAAACTGTTATTATTATACTTGAGCTTGGTAAAATAGCTACTGGTAATAGCTTTTCTCCAAGCAATGAATTTACTAATGTTGATTTCCCACTGCTTGTTATCCCCATAATAGCAATTCTTATTATATTGCTTTTTATTTGTTTTTTACGTTGATTTAACCATTCAACATCATTACTATATCTATTTTTTCTGTATTCATTATGTTCTAGTATACTTTTTATCTCTTCAATTGTATCTAATATATAGTTATCTTTATTCATAATTTTCTCCATCTTTTATGCTAATTCATGTTATATATTCATAAATAATCATTTACTGTTATATTACCACAATTGACTACATTTATCTAATTTCTATTTACAAAAAATCATTAAATTAACTGTGAAACCTTATATTTTTCTACGTTTTTACATTTTACATATATTTTAGAGGAATTGTTAGATAGACCTGTTATCTTTTCTTATTATTTCTTTAATCATTAAGATAAATTACTAATTAACTTCTCATCATAAGTTTAGTTTTTCATATTATTAAAAAGGAAATAAACTCGTTAAATGTACTATTAATCTTGTTTTTTGATTATTAACATTTTTAGATGTAAAAAAATACTATAATAACATAAAAATAAGCCACGCCTTAAGTAAATGTATATATTATAAGTTGTTTTTATAATATATACATTTTCAAAGCATAGCCTAGTTTTTTCTACTTTTATATTTTATAATATTGTTAATGTTTTAGAATAAGTTATATTTCTACAATTACTGGTAATATCATAGGTTTTCTTTTCATTGTAGTGTATACAAAACTATCAACTTCTCTTCTTATACTATTTTTAATTTCTGCCCATTGTGTTATATTATCATCTAAACATTTTTCTACCACTTTAGTAACAATTCGTCTTACATTATTAATTAGATCCTCTGAATTTCTCACATATACAAAGCCCCTTGATACTATATCAGGTCCTGATAATATTACTTTATTTCTCCTATCTATTGCTACTACTACAGTTATAATACCATCTTCTGCTAAATTCTTTCTATCTCGTAATACCATATTTCCCACATCACCGATTCCAAGACCATCTATAAGTACTCTTCCAGATGGTACTTTACCAACAACTTTACCTTTATTTCTTGATAATTCAAATATATCACCTGTATCTAATAAAAATATGTTATTTTCATCAAGCCCCATACTTTGAGCAATTTTAGCATGAGTAATTAAATGCTTGTATTCTCCATGTACAGGAATAAAGAATTTAGGCTTTAATAAACTTTGAATTACTCTAAGTTCTTGTTCACATGCATGGCCCGAAACATGTATGTCTTCTATAGTTTTATATATTACATTAGCACCCTTTTCTGTCAAATCATTTATTAAGTTAGATACAGCTTTCTCATTTCCCGGTATTGGAGATGCTGAAATTATAACCATATCGCCTCTTTGTATTTCTATATATTTATGAGTAGAAGCTGCTATTCTAGAAAGCGCTGCCATTGATTCACCTTGGCTACCTGTTGTTACAATAGTAATTTGGTCATTTGGACAATTTTTTATTTCATCTAATGATACTATCATTTCTTTTGGTATAGATAAATAACCTAAATTCATTGCGATTTCTGATATTTTCTCCATACTTCTACCACTAAAAGCTATCTTTCTTTTGTTTTTTATAGAGCAATCACTGATTTGTTGAAGTCTATGAACATTTGATGCAAAAGTAGATACTATAACTCTACCTGTCGCTTTACTGAAAAGTCCATTTAATGTTTCTCCAACTGTTTTTTCTGACATTGTATATCCTTTATGCAATGCATTAGTACTATCCGCCATCAATAACAATACGCCTTTTTTTCCAAGTTCTGCATATCTTTGAAGATTCATCACATGACCATCTATAGGTGTAAAATCGATCTTAAAATCTCCACTATGAACAATAATTCCCATTGGGGTGTGCATAGCTATCGAACATGCCTCTGGAATACTATGATTATTTCTAATAAATTCCACATTGAAATTCTTCAGTTTTACACTTTCACCAACTTCAACAAGATTTAATTTGCAATCATTTAACATATGATGTTCTTCTAATTTACTTTCAATTAATGCCAATGTTAATTTAGTTGCATATACTGGAACATTAATTTGTTGCAGTACATAAGGTATACCTCCTATATGATCTTCATGACCATGAGTTATAAAAAAGCCTTTTACTCTATTTTTATTCCTTATTAAATATGTAACATCAGGAATTATGATGTCAATTCCATAAAGATCTTCATCCGGAAACGCTAAACCACAATCTATAACAATTATTTCATCACCATATTCAAATGCTGTAATATTCTTTCCTATTTCTCCAAGTCCACCTAATGGAATTATTTTTAATTTCGGCTTATTTTTCAATGAAACCTTCTTTGGTTTATAACTCTTTAAATTTTTTTCTGTAATATTTTCCACGCTTTCACCCCTAATTATTGTTTTATTAATTATTTTAAGTATTTACATATATAGTTAAATATATAACTTAAAATTAAGTTATTTAATTTCTGATTCTTTCTATACTCCTTATACTAACATATAAATGTACTCTTACTGTATAGTGAGTTTTTTAAATATTGTATAAATTCATTAAAAATGATATTCTTTATAAGCAGAGTTCTGAGTTTTTACTTTAGTAATTAATAGTAATATTTAATTATATCTAATGCTTTTATGTTCCTAAAATTTATATAACATATTATTATTTTATATATAACTTAACCTGTATAATATAGAATTACTAATAATTTTAGATCTCATACTTATTTAATAATTTTTTCGAAAGGAGATAACTTATGACAAAAGATATGACAAATGGAAATCCAACTAAGTTAATACTATTTTTTTCTATTCCCTTATTAATAGGAAATATATTTCAACAACTTTATAGTATGGTTGATACTATTATTGTTGGAAGATTTTTAGGTATACAATCGCTTGCTGCCGTTGGAGCTACAGGTTCTATATTCTTTTTAATAATAGGGTTTATAGTTGGAATTGCCAGTGGATTTTCAGTTATTGTTTCTCAAAAATTCGGTGCTAATGATGAAGAGGGTGTAAGAAATTCTGTTGCAACCTCTATAATGCTATGTATCATCATAACCATAATAATAACTACTTTAAGTCTTTTATTTTCTAAATCAATGCTAAATTTACTAAATACACCAGAAGATATTATAAATAGTGCTAATGACTATATAAGTATAATTTATGCTGGAATTGGTGCTACCTTTTTCTATAATATGATTTCAGGTATATTAAGAGCTCTAGGTGATAGTAAAACACCATTGTACTTTTTAATTATTTCTTCAATTTTAAATATAATCTTAGACTTAGTGTTTATACTTAATCTATCCATGGGGGTAGCTGGAGCAGCATATGCTACAGTAATTTCTCAAGCTATTTCTGGCATATTATGCTTGATCTATGTTTATAAAAAATTTCCTATCTTAAGATTAAAAAAACACAATTGGAAATTTGATAAAAAATTTGCAATTGAACATCTAAATATAGGACTACCTATGGCTCTTCAATTTTCAATTACAGCAATTGGAGTTATGGTTATCCAAAGATCTCTTAATGCATTTGGTTCAACTATTATAGCCGCTTATACAGCTTCTTCTAAGGTTGAACAACTTGTAATGCAACCAGCTATTACTTTTGGAATAACTATGGCAACTTATGCTGGTCAAAACTTAGGTGCTGGCAAAATTCATCGTATAAAAGAAGGCGTAAAAAAATGCTGTATTATTTCAACAATTATAAGTGTTATAGCCGGAATAATTGTTGTTTTATTTGGGAAATCTTTCACAAAATTATTTATTGATACTCCAGATCCTAATGTTTTAGCAGCATCACAACATTACCTTAACATAGTTTCTGTATTTTTTATTTTCCTTGGATTACTATTTATATATAGAAATACTTTACAAGGAATTGGCGATGGCTTTGTGCCTATGATGGCTGGTGTAGCTGAATTATTAGTAAGAGTTATTGTATCATTCACATTGCCTACAATAATTGGATATACTGGTATATGTTTAGCAAGTCCAATAGCTTGGATTGCAGCTTGCATACCTCTAGCCATAAAATACTATAAAACTATAAATAAGATGAGTATTAATAATTCAGATTATTTAAAAACAGAATCAACTCAGCTTCTTGGATAAAAATAATAGTATTTCAAATAAATTCCTTGGATAAAGTAAATATTCCAAGGAGTTTTATTTTACTACTTTATAATATTATAAACGACCAACTTACAGTCTTAATTATTCATTTGAAACAACATTTCTATAATTTTATATTATATTAATATTATAACTCATACATTTTTATATTAATACATATTAATGGTTAATTTACTCTTAAGTATATCAAATAATTTTAATAATAACATTATAATTTTAACTTATGCCTGTTTTTTAGGAACAATAATATATTTGCTTATTAGTGATATCATAAGAAAAATTCCGCAACTAAAAGAAGTATTTTCTGATGTAATTATGAAAATTCCTAATATCTCTAAGCTTATTAATACATTTAATAGATATGATATAAGAAATGCACCATATGAAATACTACAAATTAAATTTCCAATTACATATCTATCCGTAAATTTATTTATTTTTATTATATAGCTTGTTTCCTTTATTTGACGCAGAAATCCATATGATAAACCACAAATAAATATTGTGATTATAATAAACCCCATGGTATTATTCATCTTTCCTCCAACATTTAATCTTGTCACCCTAATTATTTTATTTTTACAATTTAACTATATTATAACACTAAAATTAGTTTTAATAACAAAATTGCTAAGGCGAATTTGGATACCATCGATTTTTTAGCCATGCACCCTTTCCAAACGCAGTACAGGAATAATGGTGCAGCATATAATCATTTTTTGTACCCACAATATTTTTAAAACACATTATCATAAAGGCTATCCACAATTTTTTAATAATATAAATTCCTAAAGAATAAAAAATGCTCTTCCTCACAATAGACATTTTTATTTGTCTACTACAAGGAGAGCATATCAAAATTATTGTAAGTCAATCTCATTTAGTTCATATTGTTTATTCCGAAAGTCCACTTTCCTCGAACTTCTTTGTAAACTTTTCTAATATTTTATTTATAGGCTTCTTTAAAAATACAGCAATTAAAATAGAAGCAACTGCATAAATTACTAATATAATTATATCTTTTATTAGTACTTCACCTACTACACCACCAATTGCTTCTCTTGCAAAAGATATTGCATAAGTAAATGGTAGAAATGGATGTATTACTTGGAAAAACCTAGGAGTTAATTCTATTGGAAACGTCCCTCCTGAACCTCCTATTTGCAATACTAACAATACTATGCCTATAACCTTTCCAACATTTCCAAATACGGAAACTGCCGAATAAAGTATTGATACAAATACCACACTAGTAAACAACATTCCAAGTATTAATAATATAGGATTTAGACAATATACCTTTAGTAAATATAAATCCCCTATAACAACTATAAGTGATTGAATTAATGCTAAAGTCATAAATAGCATTAATTTACCAAAATATATTTCCCAAAATTTATATTCTCCATGAGTATTAACAGTTAAAATTGAAAGCAACAATAATAATCCAACCCATAGGGATAGTACACTATAAAATGGTGTCATAGCACTTCCATAGTTGCCCATTGGATACAACTCTCTTGTTTCAAGATTTACAGGAGTAGTTAAAAAATCTGTTCTTTCTTGAACATCTTCTTTTAATAAATCTATTAATTCCTTTAAACTTTTCTCATCTGTTACATTTTTCATTTTATCAGTTATCTCATTTATTATTCTTTCAGCTTCAGGAAGTTTTTCTTTAACAAAAGTTATTCCTTCTATTCCTTTGTCTGCCCCTTTATAAACAGTATCTAATATATTTTCAATCTTAGGTAATTTTTTTTCAGCTTCTTCTATAATCGTTAATGTATTTTCAGCAACTTTAAATGCACTATCAAAGATATCATTTATTTGTGGAAGTATCTCTGTATCAAATTTTGAATATATATCTTCACTTGTTGATGCAACGTTGTCTGCTAATGCTTTTATATTGTTTAACAAACTTAAATCAACAGCATTTCCAGCATCTAAAGAATCTTTTATACTTTGAAGTGATGTTTTAATTTTATCAATATTTCCTTGTAGCGTTTCAAGTCTGTTTATAATTCCATTTAAGGGTTTAGTCGAACTAATATTATTTAATGCTTTTAAAAATCTCAATACCGAATCATTTACTTTTTCTAAACTCCTTACCTTATTTATTAAATTATTAACCATTTCTGGTGCTTTCTCTGTATTAGAATTTATAGCATCTATAATACTATTTGTATATGATGATATATCTTTACTTATTTCTGAAACTAGTTTTATATCTCCTTTAATTGTTGGTGACATATCATTTAGCCCACTCTTAGATACAGATATAAAGTTTTCTACTTCACTACTTAAGCTCTTAGTATTATTAAGTGTTTCATAAATTAAAGGCATATCTTCTTGTATTTCTTTAACCAACTCTTTTATCTTCACTACACCATCATATGCTAAATCAGTTGTTTCATTTATCTCTCCAAACCTACTTCTAATTTCCTCTAGCATGTTATATACATTGGAAATCTTAGGTATTTGGTCTTCTAATTCAATTCCAGCCTCTTTTGAAGCAGTTAGTAATACTTTACTTACTGTTTCAATTATACTCTTTGTTACATTTTCTTGAACACCAGATGCACCTTTATCAGTTAATTTAGGTGCAATTGCATTTATTTTTTCATTAACAGTATAAATTATAGTGCCTTTTTTAATATCACTAGTTATTATTGAAGTCATATCCTTTGAAAAGTCTTCTGGAATTGTTATGGTTGCATAATACTTACCTTTTTTAATTGCTTCATTAGCTTCTTCTTCACTAACAAATTGCCAACCTAATAAGTCATTTTCCTTTAAACCTTCAATTACTTCATCTCCTAAAATTATATCTTTATCCAATATAAATGCACCTTTATCTTTGTTTACAACGCCTATTTTAATTTTACTCGTAGCTTCTTGTGCATATGGATCCCATGATGCCGCTATATTAAACCAAGCATATAAAGATGGAAGTATACATAGAGCTATTATTACAATAAGTGCAGATGAATTTGTAATAATATTTTTTATATCTCTTTTATAAATATTAAATATATTTTTCATCCTAACCTGCTACTCAAAACAATAGACAAATATTTTTATTCTTTATTCATATAGTTGTGCTACATTCAATTACAATCTCATATGGAACTTTCACACTCTAAATTTTATAAGATTATCCATCTATATTTAACTTTTTGAGTATACTCTCCTTTCTATAAATAAACTTTATAATTATATTGTTAGGATATTTTGAAAAATTTATTAGTTATTTATTATAAAAGAGATAATAATTTCAAGATTAACGAAAATAAACTACAATAATAAAGTAAATATAGATATTTTCAGATGTGTATGTAAGAATAGACATAATTTATTGAAAATGTTACAGGCAAAAATTTAGAGATTAAAAGAGAAGATAAATTTAAATATAAAAAATGGCTCTGTCTTAATTAGTGTGGTATATGCAATATGTAAAGCTGTCTTGTAATTAGATTTTGACAATACTCATTTTTAGTATTTCTAAGTTTAATTACTCTGTCCAACTTTACTCATGCATATATTAACACCTTGTTAAAACATAGCCAAATAAATATCTTATTTATTCATGCCTTCATAATCTTTTAAGAACTTTTCAATTCCTGCATCTGTAAGAGGATGCTTAATCATTTGCATAATAACATTGTATGGTATTGTTGCTATATCAGATCCTGCTTTAGCGCATTCTAATACATGAATTGGATTTCTAACACTTGCGGATATAATTTCAGTCTCTATTCCATGAACTGCAAATATTTCAGATATATCTTCTATTAATGTCATTCCTGTACTTCCGATATCATCTAATCTTCCTAAAAATGGACTTACATAACTTGCACCAGCTCTTGCTGCAAGCAATGCTTGTACTGCTGAAAATATTAATGTTACATTTGTTTTTATTCCTTCTTTATGAAGAATATTTACTGCTTTTAATCCTTCTGCACACATCGGTATTTTTATTACCATATTTTCATGAATTTTAGCTATTTCACGTGCTTCTTTAACCATGCCTTCACATTCCATTGAAATTACTTCTCCACTTATTGGGCCATCAACAATGCTTGTGATTTCCTTAATTACTTCTTTAAAATCTCTTCCTTCTTTTGCTATAAGTGAAGGATTTGTAGTAACCCCACAAATAACACCTAATTCATTAGCTTTTTTTATTTCTTCAATATTGGCTGTATCAACAAAAATTTTCATCGATTTAATCCTCCTAATCTTTTCTTACTTTATTTATTCTATAATTAGTATACATAATCCTTTAACCTCTAAAGTTAACGATTACTTTATAAAATACAACGTTTGCACTTGCTTAAACAAATATTCTAAGTTTTAGATGAAGCATTACTTCACCTAAAACTTAGAACTTTAATTTCTTATAAAGAAGCTATTGTATCAAGCGCAACTTCCATCATTGCTTTGAATGTTGTTTGTCTTTCTTCTGCACTTGTTACTTCACCTGTTATAAAGTGATCACTTACTGTTAATAAAGTTAATGCATTAACTTTATGTTTCGCTGCTATTGTATATAATGCTGCAGTTTCCATTTCAACTCCTAAGCAACCAAAGTCAGCCCATTTCTTCCAATCTTCATTGTCATCTCCGTAGAATATATCTGAACTATATACGCTACCTACTTTAGGTTCAAATCCTTTTTGTACTGCTATATCATAAGCAGGTTTTAATAAATCAAAACTTGCTGTTGGCGCATAAGTTCTACCTTGGAATCTTACTAAGTTAAGATTTGAATCTGTTGAAGTTGACATTGCAATTATAAGATCTCTTATTTTAACTCTTTCATGATAACCACCACAAGTTCCAACTCTTATAAGATTCTTAACTCCGTAGCTTTCTATTAATTCAGTAGAATATATAGACATTGATGGGATACCCATTCCTGTTCCTTGCACTGATATTCTCTTACCTTTATATGTTCCTGTAAATCCATACATTCCTCTAACTTCATTGTAACAAACTACATCTTCTAAAAAGTTATCTGCTATAAATTTAGCTCTTAAAGGATCTCCTGGTAATAATACGCTTTCTGCTATAGCGCCTTCTGGTGCATTAATATGAATACTCATTGTGTCTTACCTCCGCTTATTATAATTTAATTAATTGTTATTTTTTCTAATTTGGATTTATATAAGTAAAATCTATTTTAATATTGACTTAACTTCTTTAATTATTTCTTCACTAGTTAAATTATATTTTTTCATAAGTTCATCTGGTGTTCCTGATTCTCCAAATGTATCTTTAATTCCTACCATTTTAATTAAAGTAGGACATTCACTAGATACAACTTGAGAAACCATTGCTCCAAGTCCACCTATAATAGAATGTTCTTCTGCTGTAACTATTCCTTTAGTTTCTTTAGCAGCTTTTAATATTATTTCTCTATCTATTGGTTTAATAGTAGAAATATTTATAACTCTTGCTTTAATTCCTTGAGTTTCTAATTCTTTTGATGCTTCTATAGCTTTTTGAACCATCATTCCTGTAGCTATGATAGTTACATCATTACCTTCTCTTACTTCAACACCTTTTCCGATTTCAAATTTATAATTATCATCGAATATATCTTCTGTGTTGCATCTTCCAAATCTTAAATAAACAGGACCATTAAATTCAGCAGCAGCTTTTGTTGCAGCCATTGCTTCTCTATGATCTGCTGGAACTATTACTGTCATATTAGGCAGTGAATTCATAAGTGCTATATCTTCAACAGATTGATGTGATCCACCATCTTCACCAACTGTAATTCCTGCATGAGTTGCTGCTATTTTTACGTTAACCTTTGGATAACAAATAGAGTTTCTTATTATTTCAAAAGCTCTTCCAGTAGCAAAAACAGCAAATGTACTTGCAAAAGGTATGTTTCCTACATTAGCAAAACCCGCTGCCATTCCCATTAAGTTTTGTTCTGCTATACCTGCATTAAAAAATCTATCTTTAAATTCTTCTTTAAATCCATTAGTTTTAGTTGATTTAGAAAGATCCGCATCTAAAACTACTACCTTTTCATTTTCACGTCCAAGTTCAACTAATGCCATTCCATATGATTCTCTTGTTGCTTTACCCATTTTAAATTCCTCCTATCTTTCAATCTCACTTATTGCTTGATTTCTTTGTTCTTCGTTAGGTGCTTGACCATGCCAACCTGCTTGATCTTCCATAAAACTAACACCCTTACCTTTTACAGTCTTAGCAATGATAACACTTGGCTTATCATTACACTTTTCAACTTCTAAGAATGCTTCATTTATCTTGTCAAAGTCATTACCATCTTCACAAATAACAACATTCCAACCAAAGCTTTCAAATTTCTTATCTAAAGGAGAAATTCCCATTACATCTTCGTTTTTACCATCTATTTGAAGACCATTGTTATCAACAATAGCAACTAAATTGTTTAATTTATAATGTGCTGCTGCCATTGATGCTTCCCAAACTAATCCTTCTTGTAATTCTCCATCACCTAAAACAACATATATCTTAGCATTGTTCTTTTGAGTTTTAAGACCTAAAGCCATTCCTACTGCATTTGATATTCCTTGACCAAGTGATCCAGTTGAAACATCTACTCCTGATACATGTTTAGAGTCTGGATGTCCTTGAAGAAGGGCTCCTGTTTTTCTCAAATTATATAATTCTTCTTTTGGGAAATATCCTTTTTCAGCTAATACAGAGTAAAGAGCTGGAGCTGCATGTCCCTTACTTAATACAAATCTATCTCTGTTAGGATCTTTAGGATTCTTAACATCAACATTCATTTTTTCATTGTATAAGTATGTTATTATTTCTGAGCAAGATAGTGAACCACCTGGATGTCCTGATTTTGCTGCATAAATCATTTCTATTATGTCTTTTTTTACTTCTTTTAATGTAGAAATTAAATTTTCTTTATTCATACCTTTCACCAACCAATCTTTCAATTTGTAGCATATATAATTAACTTTGTTTTAAACATTGATATTTTAGAATTTTAAAATAGATTGCTATATATAAAATTTAAATATAACTAAACTAACTTTTCTAGTACTGATTTACCAATTGTATTTTCAGGCATCTTCAATTCAAAGTTATCAGCTATTGTTGCACCAATTGTAGCAAAGCTATCTACTGTATCCATCAATCCATTTTCTTTCATAGATGGTGAATAAGCTATAAATGGAACAAACTCACGTGTATGATCACTACCAACATAAGTTGGATCATTTCCATGATCAGCTGTTATTATTAATAAATCATCTTCTTTTAATTTCTCTAATACTTTTCCTAATTTAATATCAAATTTTTCTATTTCTTCTGCATAACCTACTGGGTTTCTTCTGTGTCCCCATAAAGCATCAAAATCAACTAAGTTAACAAAACATAGTCCTTTAAAATCTTTATCCATTATTTCCAATGTTTGTTCCATTCCATGAACAGAACTTTTTGATTTATTTGATTCAGTAATTCCTTCTCCATCAAATATATCACTTATCTTTCCAACAGATATTACATCAAATCCATTATCTTTTAATGTATTAAGTGCTGTTGATCCATATGGTTTTAATGCATAATCATGTCTGTTACTTGTACGTTTAAATTCGCCTTTTTTAGATCCTAAATACGGTCTAGCTATTACTCTTCCAACTTTCCATTCATCTTTAAGAGTAAGTTCTCTTGCTATTTCACAACAACGATAAAGTTCATCTAAACCAAAAGTTTCTTCATGACCACAAATTTGTAAAACAGAATCTGCAGAAGTATATACAATCATATCTCCTGTCTTCATTTGATGTTCTCCAAGTTCGTCTAATATTTCAGTACCACTTGCACTTTTATTTCCTACTATGTTGTGTCCTGTTCTTTTTGTTAATTCATCTAACAATTCTTGTGGAAAGCCTGTATCTGTGAATGTTTGGAATGGTTTTGTGATGTGTAAACCCATCATTTCCCAATGACCAGTCATAGTGTCTTTACCAACACTTGCTTCTTTCATTTTCATATAATGAGCTAAAGGTTTTTCTGCTGCTTTTACATGTTTTATAGGATGTAAATTTGATATACCTAGTTTTTCTAAATTAGGTATATTAAACTTTTCTACTGATTCAGCAATATGTCCAAGAGTATCTACTCCTTTATCCCCATATTCCATTGAATCTGGCATACCACCTATTCCAAGTGAGTCTATTACAATTGTAAAAATTCTATTATACTTTTTCATATCTTCAATCCCCTTCCAAATTAGACTATGCTTTAATACTAATTTTACTATATTTTTGTTTATTCTATAAAATATAATTTAAAATAAATTTTATAGAATTATCTTAAAATTATAAAGATTTTCTTTATAACTTTAAGATAATGTAAAATTTTATTAATTTATAATTTTAGTATGTACTATGTTTATATTAAAGTAAGAAGTCCAACGATCATTGCACTTAGAACACTAACTGCAAATCCACCTATCATTGCTTTAAATGCTAATCTAGCAAGTGTATTTCTTTTTTCTGGGCATAAAGCCGCTATTCCTGAAATACAAACTCCCATACTTGAAATATTTGCAAATCCACAAAGTGATATAGTAAGTACTAAACCTGTTCTATAACTTAATGAATTAAATATGTTCCCTAAATCTTGGAATGCAACAAATTCATTTAATACTAACTTACTTCCTAATAATTGACCTGCTGTAAGTATATCTGATCCATTTAATCCCATAAAGAATCCAATAGGTGCAAATATATAAGAGAATATTTGTTGTAAGCTTATGCCAAATATTCCAAGTATACCATTAACTAATGCTACTAAAGAAATAATTGCAAGTAATGAAGTACCTATTGCTACAGCTGTTTGGAATCCACTCATAGCGCCTTCTGAAATTGCAGAAATAAGATTTTCATTATCACCTTTATTATCCATACTAACATCTTCAATTAATTGAGTTTCTTCTCTTTCAGGTAATAATAACTTTGATATTGCTATACTTCCCATAGGTACCAAAGCACTAGCTATTAATAAATATTCCATCGGAATACCTAATGCTGTGTATCCGCCTATAATCGTAGCTGACATACTTCCCATTCCTGAAACTAATACAACTATTATTTCACTATCAGTCATTCTATTTAAATATTTACTAACTAATATTGGGCTTTCTGTTTGGCCTAAGAACATATTAGCAACTGCAACAAAGCTTTCAACTTGTGTTGTACCTAATACTTTACCAATAGCTTTACCTATAATTTTAACTATAAATCCTAATATTCCTAAATAATATAAAGCCGCAACTAATGCTGAGATGAAAACAATATTTCCTAATACTTGAATAGCAAATATCATTCCTGTAGGAGCACCAGCATCACCTATTGTTCCAAATAAGAAACCAATTCCTTCTTTACCATAATCAAGTACTTGAGTAACTACGTCGGATACTTTTAATATTATGGTTCTTCCTAATGGAAATTTTACTAATAAAAATGCAATTATAAATTGTATACCAAGTGCTTTTAATATTGTTTTGTGAGGAACACTTTTTTTATCAGCAGATAAAATATACATTATTCCTAATAATAAAATTATACCTATTAAATTTATAACTATGTTCATAATTTTTCTCCTATCTTTTGTTATAGTATTAAGTTTTCCCCATAAAATCTCATACCATTTTCAATCTCATTTCCCTACCGTAAGTTACAAGAAAATTTCATCAGTAAATTTCTTATCACATTATACAACTAATATAATCTTGTTAATAATTTACAAATCATGAAATTTTCTCTATATTATTTATTATCTTCTTTATCTGCTTTTATTAAATTTCTAATACCTTCTACTGCTACTTTTATTGCTGCGTCTGTATCATGAACTTGAGGATCTTCTAATCCTGCTTTAGCACGCTCTTGATTAGCTATAGCTAAAAATACTGAGCCCACACGTACTTTTAAGTAACTTGATACTACAAATAATGCAGCTGATTCCATTTCTGATGCAAGACATCCACATCTTAACCATGCATTCCATTTATCCATTAGTTCATAACTTACTGGTTTAGTTTCTGGTGAATGTTGGCCATAGAATGAATCTTTACATTGTACAACTCCAGTATGATATTCTTGTTTTAAAGTCTTAGATGCTTGTACTAATGAGTTTACTACATCAAGGTTGGCAACTGCTGGGAATTCGATTGGCGCATATTCTTTACTAGTTCCTTCCATTCTAATTGCTCCAGTAGCTATAACCATATCTCCGCCTTTAACATCGATATCCATTCCACCGCATGTACCTACTCTTATGAAAGTGTCTGCTCCACATTGTACTAATTCTTCTAAAGCTATAGCAGCTGATGGGCCACCAATTCCTGTTGAGGTAACGCTTACTTTAACACCATCTAAATATCCTGTGTACGTAACATACTCTCTTTTGTCTGCAACTAATTCGGCATTCTCAAAATATGCCGCAATTTTTGCACATCTCTTAGGGTCTCCTGGAAGAATTACGTATTTTCCTACTTCTCCCTTTGCAACGTCTATATGATATTGTTTACCTGATCCTTGTGAATATTTCACTTCAATCCCTCCATTTTTATTGTACGTATTTTTTAGTTTTTATTAGTATTCCCGATTTATTTTGCAATATACCCGGAAGACGATTACATGTTTGTTACAAAACATTATTTTAGACATTCACTTTACTTGTCTACTTTGTTGTATCGTTGTCTATGCCTAAATAATATCATGTCTATTATTTATATGTCAAGTTTTTTTTATGAGAGTATAGCAATTATATTAAAATATTGATATATTGGTTATATTATTAATATTATTGAGTTTTATACATATAAATTTCAATGTAACATTAATGATTATCTTATGTTCAAATTAAACGTTTTAATGTTATAATAAAGTATAGATTGTTATAATATGTTTTTATTTAGGCTTTTATTTATCTACTTGTATTAAACTTGTCTAATTAATATTTAAAAGAATCTGTAATGCATTTATACATACGTAAAGTAAAATTTAAACAAAATTTTTCTAGGATAATAATTTCTAGTTATTAAGTACAATTTGTAAATTAGAAATCGTTATCTTGAATCAAAACTGTTCTATAAGATATAGCATAATATTTATATCATGCTTATGCATTAAAAATTGTATTAATACTTTTCTAGGTAGTTTATGAAAAAATATGCTAGCTTAATCAGCATAATTCATAGCCTACACTAGTTATTGATGAAGGGTGAATTTTATGAATGATATTAACTTAAGTGTAAAACCTAAAGAATTAAGATATGTTACTGTATATAATCAACTTTTTAAAATGATAAATGAAGGTACATTTAAAGAAGGTAGCAGACTTCCATCTGAACCCGAATTAGCAAAGTTCATTGGTGTGAGTAGAACAACTTTGAGGCAGGCCTTAGCTTTACTTCAAGATGATGGTTTAATAAAGAACATTAGAGGTAAAGGTAATTTTATAATAAAATCTGAAACTTCCAAAGACATAGGTCTTGAAAAGATAGGACATCCTGTTTATAAGTCTTTAGATGAACCAATTGACGATATTGAAATTATTTTGCGTATAGAACCATCTACTGATTATTTTAATAAAGTTTTAATTAGAAATACTGCTGCCGTTGTACTTATTGATAGATGGTATAAGTATCAAGGAAAAGCCATTGCTTACACATTTACTTTGATACCAATTGAAACCATATCATCACTTAATATAGATTTGAATAATAAAAAACAACTTCTAGAATTTTTAGAAAAAGAACTTTATGAAATAGCTGATGATGTATTAATCGAACTAAAGTATTCAACTTCCGGGAATTTTGCTGCAAAACAGCATCCCATTGCATCTGAAGATAAATTCTACTTGATTCAAGAAACAATATTTAAAGATAATGAATTTCCAATAGTATCAAACAAACATTATCTTCCTATAAAGTCAACATCTATAAAGCTACATCCTACAAAATAAAAAAATAATTTTAATAACAATAAAATCACCTATTACTAAAATATTTTTAGTAATAGGTGATTCCGTTATATCAACTACTATATATCAATCTCCATAAATAGGACTATTATAATTCAAATTGTATATATTCTTTACACCAATATAATTTAACAAATAAGAAATCATACTAACTACATTACCTAAAAGTATTTCATATGTAGCAAATCTGGCTACATTTATTTGATTAGGTTCAAGTTGTTCATAATGCTCGTAAAATCTACCATACTGTATTACTGATATTTGCGTTAATACAGATTGAAATAACACTTGAACTTTTGCTGCTTCAAGCGCCGTTTTATCAGGGTTTGGTTCAGGCCGTGCCTTATTATTTTTGCTGTACTTAAGCCTTATAACTTCAATTCCCTGTAATGTTGATATATACTGTAACGTATATGAATATATCATGAAAATCTGTGCTCCTGCTTGAATATTTAATAGTTGTAAATCCTCTTTATCAATCGCACTTATATTATTAAATTCTTCATTAGATGTGTTATTTTCTTGTTTAAAGTTATCTCGGGATATCTGAACCACCCCCTATAATCTATATTATACCTAAAACATATTATTTGTTAATTATAAACAGTAATAATTTTTGTTTATAATTATGTTATGAATAAATAATTTTTATTTGCTAATTAGTATGTAATTTTTTTGATTATGTATGTAATTAACCCTAACTTTCTTATGAATTAAATTATTAATTTAAAAATTCGATTTAAATTCCTTCTTTATAATTAAGAACTCCTCTAAATCATTTAAAAATTGAAATAATAATGCCCTATTTTCGAACTCATCCCTATTTACAGGTAGTTCCATCAATTTATATTCATCTCTTAATAAATTCAGCTTATCTATCAGTTTAATACAATCATTATATTCATAAATATTTATTGAAACATCCTTTGTAAAATCTGATAATAGTTTTGTTTGCTCGTATGTCATATAAAATTTTGAAAAATGATTCTTCATTCTTTTTATAGTTTTTAATTGTGATATTCTCATATCTACATATCGTATATAATAATCATCACTTTTAAAAATATAATTATTATCTATTTTATGAGCTATTACCTTGGTTTTCTTTATTAACTCCCCAACATCTCTTAAGATCCTTTGTTCGTATATAGGTACTGATTGCGTAATTAAACTTAATGCCATATCAGATAATATTATTCTATAATACTCCTCTATTTTATCCTTATTCCTATCAAATTCTTCCTCTAATGACATTGTGTATAAATTAAATATCATTGCAACTCCAATACCCACTACAGTTAAAGTTACTTCGTTAAAAATCCAATAAAAATTTATATTATCACTACTTAGAAGATGTGTTGACAATACAGCCCCAACTATCATTCCTTCTGTTATTTTTGAATATTTAGTTATTGGTATAAATATAAGTAAAAAAAGTCCAAATATCATAGGATTATTTCCCAATGCTAAATACAACATAAATGATAATGATATTGCTATCATTGATGCTAAGATTCTTCTAATTGAAATAAGCAAAGCTTCTTTTTTAGTATCTTGAATACTCAAAATTGCTATTATTCCTGATGTTACTGAAAATTCTAATCCCATATAATTAGATATAAAAATCGCTATTGTTGCTGATAATGCTGCTTTAACTGTTTTTGATTGAAAATATCTCTTCATTTATTTACTATTCTCCTATAATATATCCTCATCTTTTTCTATATGTATTATTTCTGCATCTGTATTACTATCTATAAATTCTATTATATTTTCAGCTGTTGAATCTGCTTGTGCTGAATTTCCACATATCCCAACCATACCAATAGTTATAGTTTTATGTACATCTTGATTATCTATTTCAGATACGGATACATTGAATTTATTTTTTAACCTTTGTATTAAACTTTTTACAATCATTCTCTTTTCTTTTAATGAAGATACCCACGAAGCTCTCAATGTAATCTTTAGTATTAAAATTTTCATTATTATAAATCAACACCTTTCTCTTATAAATACTTATAAAACTTATTATATATTTTATAAAACTACCTTAAGGTCTAAAAACGGATAACCTATTTGTTATCCGCTTTTATTTAATAATCACAAAAAGAAATCATTTATTTACCTTATTCATAATAACATACTATCGGAGTTCCTGGTTCAATATTTTCAAATATCTTTTGAGCTAAATAAGGTGGTGCGTTCACACATCCATGTGATCCATTTGTTTTATATATATTCCCACCAAATTGACTCCTCCATATTGCATCATGTATACCAATTCCACCGTTAAAAGGCATCCAATAATTAACCTCAGTAGCGTAGTTTTCTCCTTTTAGCGTTGCATTTTTTTGCTTATAATTTAACATATACACTCCCACAGGAGTTGAATGGCCTAAGCTTACATTTCCAGTTACTATATCACCTTGTGTAATCATTGTTCCATCTTTATAAAACCATAAATATTGTTTTGTAAAATTAATTTCTACATAAGTTTTTCCAATATCATTAACATCACGACTTACTGCTTTTTGGCGATATATTGGCTCTCTTGTAATAGTTTGTCCATTTTCAACTAGATTTATTAAAGCTTTAACCTCTTCTTCTGTATTAATAATCCATCCATAATTTCCACCTGTAATTTTAGTTGTTGTTCCCATAGAGGTTAAAAATTCCCTAGTTTTTGCTACAGTATTATAAGAATTTGCCATTTCATTAACATAATGTCTTATTTTTTTTTCATCGAATATAATATTTAAATCATCATCTACCATTATCCATTCATTTATTATAGAATCATCTATCACTTCTTTTCTCTTACTAAAATCATAAGTTATTTCTGTTAATATATATTTGTTAAGTTTGTCATTAACAGCTATAACCTTAGGTGAATTAGATGTATATTTAGGATTTTCATAGCAATCAATACTATCTAAATTTAAAATACGTACTCCATTAACTATTGACTTAACTATGTTTTCATATAAGACATCTCGTTTTATATTATTACCATAAATTTCATCTATAATGACATATCCATGATCTACATACTTAAAAGTAGGGTTTTGAGATTTTACTATTTTATTTTCATCAAAACATGATAATTTATTTAAACATTCATTTAATAAATCTTCATTGTATGAAACCAAATTCACACTATTGTGGTTGCTTGTTTTAAAGAATTTGAAAATCCATTTAAATGGTTGCTGAGTATTTTTTAACTCCTTAAGCTTATCTTCTGGATTGTATTTTAAATCAATGCTACTATTTAAAATTTCTTCATTAGTCCCATCACGTTCTTTTAATTCTAATTTATATGATTCTAATTCATTTGAAATCTTTGTATTAGCACCCTCTAAATTTTTGCATGAAATATTAACGCCATTTACTATAGTTCCAAAATAAAAATGATTAAAAAAATAAAAAGATAAACTAAGATATATAATAATAATAATAGAAAGAATAATACCTATATTCTTTAAGTATTTTACTTTATATTGCTTATCCACAACAATTACTTCCTTTCCTTTCTTAAAATAGTATAATGTAAAAGTACTTAATCTGAATTGAATTCTTTTCATTATATTAAACCACTATAGTATTTATTCTATTTTTAAAGTATTTTTATATTTAATACATAGCTTTAATTGTACTGAATTGGATTAAATTGATATAATACTAATTAACAATGAATACTTATATAGATTTCATAAAACTTTATACAAAAAATATAATTAATATATTGTAATGTATAAAAATAAAATGTATTTAAACATGAGGTGATTAAATTTGATATTTTCTACTCTTAATATCAATAAAAATAAACCTATTTATTTACAAATAAAACAACATATTATTAATGGAATAAAAAAAGGTGAATTAAAAAGAGATAGTAAACTTCCTTCCACAAGAGAAGTAAGTAAATTTTTAAATATAAGTAGAAATTCCGTTATTTCTGCTTATGAAGAATTAGAAAGCAACGGGATTATAGTTACTAAAAGAGGTATTGGTACTTTTATTGCAATAGAAAGTGAGACTAAATGTTATTCCTATAATATAGACTACTCTTCTATGACAAATGATTATTCTAATAACCTTAGAAATTTGGATATAATAAAAGATGAATTTCCTTATAAAAAAGGTCTAATATCCTTTAAGTCTATAGCACCTGAAAGTAATCTTTTCAATCTTGATGATTTTAAAAGAGCTTTATTAGATGCATGGTCATATGAAAATACTAACCTTTTAAATTATGGGTATGCCAAAGGATACAAGCCATTAATTGATTATTTTTTTGATTATATGATAAAAAAAAGAGTTAATGTAGATAGTAAAGATATTTTAATAACAAATGGTTTTACGGAAGCTTTTGATATAGTAATGTCTTCTTTAACTACAAAAGGCGATACTATTATTTGTGAAAAGCCTACTCATAATACTGCAATAAAAATAATGAAATCATATGGTTTAAATGTTGTACAAATTAATATGGATAAGGATGGTTTAGATTTAATTGAACTCGAAAAAGGATTAAGTGAGTGCAAACCTAAATTTGGATACTTAATACCTTCTTATAATAATCCAACTGGTATTGTAACTAAGAGTGAAAGGCGAAAAGAAATATATAATCTTTTTAGAAAATATTCTGTTCCAATAATAGAAGATGGATTTAATGAAGAACTTTTATATTCTAGTTCTCCAATTGATCCCATAGCATCTTTAGCTGGAGAGGGTAATGGTATTATATATATAGGTAGCCTTTCAAAAATTTTATTTCCTGGACTTAGAATTGGTTGGATATTTGCTGATCAAAAACTTATAGATATTTTAGAAAGTGTAAAACGTGGAAAAACAATTCATTCTTCTTTTTTAGACCAAAGTGCTTTCTATTATTATTTAAAAAGTGGTTCTTTTAATAAATATTTGAAGAATGTTAGAAAATATTATAAAGATAAATATAATCTTGTTATCGAAACGATAAATAATCACATTCCTTATGAATATATAACTGGTGAGGGTGGTCTACATATTTTTATTAAATTAAAAGATCATATAAATTCCAGACAACTATTAGAATTATGTTATAAAGATGGAGTTATGTTTATGCCTGGAGATATTTTTTATGAAGGTAATGCTGATGAAACTACTTTTAGAATTGGGTTCGGTAGAGTAACTGATAATGATATAAGAATAGGTATTAAAATCATAGGAGATAATATAAAACTTTTATCAAGAAAATCTAAAATATAAGATAAACCACTCTTTATGCAAATTAAAAACTTAGTGGTTCTTTCATTAAAGTATCTACTTTAATAAAATAATATTATAAAATAAACTATACTTTATTAATATTAAATACTAGTGAGGACGATAATTATGGAAAAAATAATGAGACCAGTATGGGCAGAAATAGATTTAGATGCAATAGCATATAATATGAGAAACATAAAGAAATTAGCACAGAATAAAGATGTAATTGCAGTTGTAAAGGCTGATTGTTATGGACACGGAGCTTTAGATGTAGTTCCAACACTACTTGAAAATGGTGCTTCTAGACTTGCTGTTGCTGTTTTAACTGAAGCAATTGAGCTTAGAAACAACAATATAACTGCTCCAATTATGATTTTAGGATACACTCCTGAATATTTATTTGAAGAAGTAGTCAATTATGATATAGAACAAACTGTTTATGATTTAGAATATGCAAAAAAATTATCACATTTAGCTATAAAATTTAATAAAAAAGCCAAAATTCATATTGCTATTGATACAGGTATGGGTAGAATTGGATTTATTCCAAATGAAAAGGCAATTAGAGATATTAAGAAAATATATAATTTGAAAGGTCTAGATGTAATTGGTATATTTACTCACTTCTCAACTTCTGATGAAACTGATAAGGAATATACTAATGAACAATTTAATAAGTTTACATCTTTTATAGATATGCTTTCAAAGGTTGGAGTTAAAATTCCAATAAAGCATATATCTAATAGTGGTGCTATTATAGATATGCCAAAAACTTATTTAGACAGCGTAAGGGCTGGTATAATACTATATGGATATTATCCATCTGATGAAATAAATAAAGATAATATTAAGTTAAAACCGGCTCTAACTCTAAAAGCCAGTTTAACACGTGTACAAGAATTAGATATAAACAGTTATATAAGTTATGGTAAAACATTTAAAACTGAAAGAAAAAGCATTATAGCAACTCTACCTATTGGATATGCTGATGGATACTCTAGATTGCTTGCTCCTGGCGCTAAAGTTATAATAAATGGAAAATTTGCTCCAATTATTGGTCGAATATGCATGGATCAATGTATGATTGATGTTACTGATATTGATGATATTCATGTTGGTGATGAAGTAATAATTCTTGGAGAAGATGGTAATTTAAAATTAACTGCTAATGATCTTGCTAAATCTATGGGAACAATAAATTATGAAATTCTTTGTATGCTTAAATATAGAATACCTAGAGTTTATATGAAAAATGGTAAAATATTTAATGTTAGAAATTATCTTTAATTCTACAATGGGTTTAAAATTACAGTTATTTTTTCAAAAGTTTGTTTTAATATTTATAAGCAAAACTTTTATATATAAACACATATTTAAAACAAAAATAGAATTAAATATCCCATAGGATTTTTCCTATGGGATATTATTATATTTACAATAACTTTTTAATATTAGCAAATTTGTCTTTGTGATTTTTTATATTACTTGAAAATATTTTAATAACAAACTACAGGAGTTCCGGCCTTTATATTTTCAAATATTTTTTGAGCTAATTCATATGGAGCATTAATACATCCATGTGAACCATTTGCTAAATAAATTTGTCCACCAAATTCTGTTCTCCAAGTTGCATCATGAAGTCCTATATTTCCATTAAACGGCATCCAATAATTAACAGGAGAGCTATAGTTCTCACCTTTTAATGTAGCATTTCGTTCTATATAGTTTAATCTATATGTTCCTACTGGAGTTCCCCAATTGTTGCTAACATTACCTGTAACAACATCACCATCTGCTATTAATTGACCTTCTTTATAATACCATACATGTTGCTTCGCAAAATTAATTTCTAAGTATGTATCACCAATATCATTTTTTCCACGTGATATAGCTGTTTGGGAATATGCAGGCTCTTTTGTAACACTTTCACCTTTTTTTATCGTTTCAATTAGTGAATTTGCTTCTGCCTGCTTGTCTATAATCCATCCATAATTTCCACCATCAACATTTACTGTTTCTCCTAACGATGTATGAAATTCTCTTGTTTTAGAAAAAGTATTATATTTACTTGCTAAAGAATAAATATATTGATTAGCATTTTTTTCACTAATCATTACTTCCATATCATCATTAACGTAAAGCCAATTATGTATTGTAGAACCATCTAATACTTCTTTACTATCTTCAAAATCATATGTTATTTCTAATTTAGAATATTTATCAAGTAGATCTTTCGCTTCACTAACTTCTTTTGAATCTAATGTGAATTTTGGATTTTCGTAACAGTTCATTTCCTCTAAATTTATTTTTGTGTCTCCATTAATAATAGCATTTTTTACTACATCAGAAAATTCTTCTTTTTTTATTTTATTTCCTTTCACTTCTGGTAAAACCTTGTAACCATTATTCGTATATTCAAAGCTAGGATTTTTAGGATTTATTATATTTTCTTTAACACAAGAAAGATTTTCTAATTGTTTATCTAATAAATCTTCATTAAAAGTTACTATATCATTTAATATAGAATGACTTTTACTGAATATAGATTTTGGCCAAGAGAATGCTTTTTGATCACTCTTTAAATTTTCTATCTTATCTTTAGGATCATAAGTCAATTCTATGCTATCACCTTTAATTTCTTCTTTTTTATCGTCCCTTAATTCGAGTTCAAGTTTATACTGTAAAATTTCAGAAGCTAATAACTCCTTTGCATCTTCAACAGTTGCACCTCCAACATTTATACCATTAATTTGTGATCCAAAATAAAAATGTTTTGCAAAATATGCTGACCCTCCCAAATAAATAGCAATTAAAATACATATACATACTATTGTAGCTTTAATAGTTGCAATGTCTTTGGTAGGTTTGTGCCTTCGTTTTCTCATCTTTTTTGTCCCCTCTTTATATTAAGAAAATTTAAATATTATATATTACATATATAATGTATATCTCATATTTATAATTTTTAAATATATACATTATCCTAATGATTATATCACAAATATGCGTATTAGAATAACTCTATATATTGGTAAAATCAGCCTATATCTGTAGTAATTATTGTTATTACAATATACTTTACTGCTTTATTGACTAAATTTAAGTTTTACAAGCTAAATATAATCTAAGTTATATAACTTATTAAATTTATTTTTTCATAAGTAACTACTAATAATTATTAATTCATTTAAATATTATATATTATAGTATTAATAATTTATCTATATATAAATGAGAACATTATTTTTAAATTACATAGTCTATAATATAAAAATAAATTTAGAATAGGAGTTTTTTATGAATAATATACTTAATAAAATAAATAACTTAGAAAAGCTTATTGGTAATACCCCTCTTGTCGAAATATTATTTAAATATAAAGGGAAAAAATTAAAGGTATATTCAAAACTTGAATATTATAATTACACTGGAAGCATAAAAGATAGAATGGCTTTATATATTTTGAAAAAAGCTTATTTAAATAATTCTATAAAACAAAACTATACTATAGTTGAGACAACTAGTGGAAATACTGGTATATCATTTTCAGCTATAGGCTCTTATCTCGGAAATTCTATTGATATTTATATGCCTGATTGGATGAGTGATGAACGAAAAAAACTTTTATCAAGCTTTAATGCTAACTTAATATTAGTTTCTAAAAAAGAAGGTGGATTTTTAAAATGTTTAGAACTTACAGAAAAAAGGAAATTAAGTTCTGATACTGTATTTCTTCCATGTCAATTTTCTAATAACGACAATGCAGAAGCTCACTTTCTGTCCACAGGACCTGAGATATGGAATGTCTTAAATAATTCAGGTATTATTCCTACTGCTTTTGTTGCTGGTGTTGGAACTGGTGGAACAATTATGGGAATAGGTAGATATCTAAAAGCTAATAATGCTAACATGAAAATCTATCCTTTAGAACCATCAAACTCCCCTACACTTTCCACTGGCTTTCAAGTAAGTGAACATCGAATTCAAGGAATTGTTGATGAATTTATTCCACCTATACTTGACTTAAAAAAATTAAATGAAGTCATAAGTGTTGATGATGGTGATGCTATAATAATGGCACAAAAACTCTCTAGAATTTTAGGTTTAGGAGTTGGTATATCATCTGGTGCTAATTTTTTGGGTGCTATAAAAGCGCTTGAATTAAATGGTTACAAAGGAAATGTAGTAACAGTATTTGCTGATGATAATAAAAAGTATTTAAGTACTGATTTAATGAAATTCGAACCAATTAAAGATACCTTTATTTCATCAAATATTGAATTAATAGGTTTAAAACGATTATAATATTATGGCTATGTTTTATCAGAATATTTAAATTTGCATAAACAAAGTACTTTAAATAATTAAACTTTGCATATTTAAGCATATATTTAAAACATAACATAGTATTGAAATTATTAAAAATTATAAATAATTTTATGTAAACTAAATAAAAAACTACTTTTTAGAAATAATTTTAATAACAAAATATTTCCAAGAAGTAGTTTTAATAAATGTGTAGAAAATAATTTTATCTATTTACTATACTCTTCATAATACTTAATAAGAGCTTGAGTTCCTAGTTCCCCTAGGTTATTTTTATCCAAAATATTATACATCTCTAAAACTTTTTTTAATACTTCTAAATTCAATGATGCTTCTTCTGATTCTTCAAGGGCTAATTTCATATCTTTTATAAAATGCTTTATAAAAAATCCTGGATCAAAATCTCCTTTTAGCATACGAGGTGCCATATTACTCATTTGCCAACTTCCAGCTGCACCTGTACTTATACTATCTAACATCTTTTGAACATCTAAGTTAGCACCTTTAGCATAAGTCATTGCTTCACACACTCCTGAAATAGCACCTGCAATTGCTATTTGATTTGCCATTTTAGTATGTTGACCACTACCTGCTTTTCCTTCATATATAATATTATTTCCCATACTAGCTAATACATCATGGCATTTATCAAATGTTTCTAAATCTCCACCTACCATTATAGCTAATGTTGCATTTTTAGCCCCTGTATCTCCACCTGATACTGGAGCATCTAATGCTTTAATGTTTCTTTTTTTAGCTTCATCATATATTTTTACTGAAAGTTTAGGACTTGTAGTTGTCATATCTATAACGCAAGCACATTCCTTGGCATTTGCTAAAATACCGTTTTTTCCAAAATAAACTTCTTCTACATCTTTAGGATATCCAACTATGGTTATTATAAAATCCTTATTTTTTACACAAGTCTTTATATCATCACACCATTTAGCACCTTCTTCAATAACATCCATCACTTTACTCTTTGTACGAGTGTAAATAGAAACTTCAAAACCTTTTTCCATTAAATTTCTAACCATAGATTTCCCCATTACTCCAACACCAATAAATCCAATTTTTTTCATATTATATAGCCTCCTAAACCAGTTGCTTTTCTTTTATTTTAATATTCTATCATTTTAAAGTAAAATTTAACATAGTTTTTATTAACAATTATCAGAAAAAATACTAAATAATAAAAAGAAAAATACTATTGGGGCATTTATGTAGCCATAGTATTTTCCTGAATATATTCTCAAAATTTTAATTTTTATATTTATTTATTTTGACACTAATATTTTTAATTTTATTCTACATCTATCCATGTCATTTTATTTCTCAATCTATTTATTTCAGCCTCTTGTTCTTCTATCATTTTTTTATAGTTTTTCTCTTTTTCACACCATTCCTTACTTAAATTATTAACTAATGATGCCATTTCATCTGCACTTCCAACTATTCTGTTAAATAATAATAAATTTGATTTTAAAATTTCTGGAATTTCATTATGAGAATACCTTAAAATATGGTCTATCTCTCCATATCCTTCTTCAAATATTGTTCTAACTTGAATTTCTGCAACTACTTTTTCATTTGTTGGACAAAACTCAACTAAGTAGTGTACTGAACGATAT
This sequence comes from Clostridium cagae, assembly GCF_900290265.1. NCBI lineage: Bacteria > Bacillati > Bacillota > Clostridia > Eubacteriales > Clostridiaceae > Clostridium > Clostridium caccae. The sequence goes on along the minus strand of NZ_OKRA01000001.1, from coordinate 1,148,546 downwards.
CCTGATGCCCTGGATCTTACTTTTATATCTAATTCTTCAAAGACCTCAATATTGTCTCCATCTCTAACATTAGCAGTTATTTCTACTACTTTCCATGTATTTATTATGTACTCATGTATCTCTCTCCACTGCTCCTTAAATATATGTATAACCCTTATTCCAATTAAATCATTTATTTCTTGTTTGTAATTATCTATTGTAAATTCAAAATCATCACCATATTTTTCTTTTCTATCTTCAGTTTTTCTTATAATTTTTTCTATAAGCCTAATAGGTTCTTTAACTCTTGATTTTACTGAATGTATAACCTCTTGAGAACGTAATATATTAGCTATAAATCCTGCTTGATTTTCATAGGAATCTTTATACTCAATATAATCATTATATATCGCTTTCATGTTTTCCATATTAATCTTATATTTTTCTATTGTTTTATTTATCTGTGGATACTCTAATAAAAATTCATCTATATTAAAATCCTTTTTCATAAATACACTCCCTTTGTCCAAAAAATTTTCTTATAAGTTAATACTACACTAATTTTCTCATAATATAAATAGAGATATTTAAACATTTTATTATCTAAACATCTCTTTTTAAGTAAATTCTCTTATAGAATTTATATTTCATTTTATTTATTCCCCATAAATTTTGAAATCATCATTGTACAAACAGTATTACCAGATGAGTTTAACAATGTAGCTGGAATATCAATTATTGTAGCTATTACAAGCATTATTGCAAGTGCTTCTTGTGGAAAATTAAACATACTTAATATAAGCATTTCTCCAATTGCTCCACCGCCTGGTACAGCACCTACAACAGCTCCAATTAATAATCCTAAAATTAATATAATCATTAACGAACTTATACTTTCCATATCACGTCCAAATATTCCAAATAGAAACATAATTTTATATACTCCACCTATAACTGAACCATCTTTATGAATATTAACACCTATTGGCATTATTATCTTTGCTATGCTATCTGGTACTCCCATCTTTTTGGCTGCTTTTATATTCACAGGTATACAGGCAGCACTTGAACATGTTGCTACTGCAGTTACTGATGGTTCAACTGAATTCTTCCAAAAACTTTTAATTCCTTTTTTCCCACCTGCTATATATGCATATATTGTAAAAAACATACTAAAATACAATATTGAAAGAACAGTATATAATATAAATACTTTCAAGTACCCTGTTAAAATTTGACCACCTAATTCCCCTATTATGCTTGCAAAATATGCTCCAAGCCCAATTGGTGCATAATACATTATTATACTTATAATTTTCATTGTTACTGCTGCACCACTATTTAAAAATTTTGCAAATACTTTTCCTTCTTCTTTGCAAAGCATTGTAGCAAATCCTACTATTATCGAAAATAAAATCATTGCAAGCAAGTTACTTCTTGTTAAAAGTTCTGAAAAATCACCAACACTGATGCTAGATACAATCTTTTCTAATATTCCAACTGAATTCATAGTTTCATTTTGATTAGAGTTAATTAAGTTTCCAAATATAGATAAATCTAAACCTTTTGTAGGATCAAATAATTTAAAACTAACAACTCCTAATATTCCTGAAATAACAGCAGTTGCTCCAAAAACTGTAACAGTTATCCCTAATAGTTTACCTAACTTCTTAGAACTCTGCATATTAGCTATTGATGACGATATACTGAAAAATACAATTGGTATTAATGCTGTAAATATCATATTTAAAAATAATTTTCCCAATGGTTCAAATATTTTTGCATCTTCCCCCATTATAAGTCCTATAACGCCACCAAGTAGAATTGATAGTAATAAAATTATTGAATATTTATAGTTTTTTATAAATTTCAAAGCATATTCCTCCTTAATTGAACACTTATTTTTTTACTTTCCTTAATAAAATATAATTCCTTTAATTTTTCACATAAAATATATCTCTATTAATTTTATTATATACAGAATTTTAACTATAAATAGTGCATATATTGCTTGAAATATTGTAAAAAGTGCTCTATGATTTATATATCTTATTCGAAAGGTTGTCATTTGAATGAATACAATTGATTACGGAAATAAATCTGGATACTTGTATAGTGATTTTAAATTATTTCATATAAAAGATAAGAAAAATCAAGAATTTGAATTCCACTACCATGAGTTCAATAAAATAATTATATTTTTATCCGGAAAAGTAACTTATCTAATAGAAGGAAAAGCTTATTATCTAAAACCTTGGGATATACTTCTTGTAAATAATCATGATGTACATAAACCATTAATAGATTCATCAGAAGCTTATGAAAGAATAGTAATTTGGGTTAATTCAAATTTCATAGAATCTCACAACTATAATAATTGTGATTTGATGACTTGTTTTAAATTAGCTAATAAAAAGAGCTTTAATCTTATTAGACTTGATATCAAATTACAGGATTCATTAAAAAGTATTATTAGTTCATTAGAGTCTTCATTAAATTCAAATGATTTTGGGAGCAAACTTTTAAATAATTCATTATTTATCCAGTTCTTAATTTATTTAAATAGGATTTACTTAGAAGACATGTTTATAAGTGATGAATCAGCTCTTAAATACGACAAACAAATTGAAGAAATATTAAAATATATAAATACTAATATCTCAAAAGATCTTTCTATTGAATTTTTAGCAAAGGAATTTTTTATAAGTAAATATTATTTAATGCATAAATTCAAAAAAGAAACTGGCTATACTCTTCATAATTATATATTGCAAAAAAGGTTATTAGTCGCAAAGGACCTCATAGAAAATGGGGAAGCTGTTTTAAAAGCAGCTACTAAATGTGGATTTAATGATTATTCTAGTTTCCTACGTTCTTTTAAAAAATTATTTAATAAATCACCTCGTGAACTTTTTTATTAATTAGTATATACATTACTTAAATTAAATGTAATGTATATATTATTTTTCTAAGGAAAAGATAAATACTGATTACAGTGTTACAGGAGGAAAATTCAGATATGAGTAATGATAAAATATTAGCTCGTGAAAAGGCTAAAGAAATGATGATTGCAGGGGATTCTTTTGACACAATCATGGAGAAAACTAATTTAAGATTAAAAGACTTAAAAAAAATTAGGAGAAAAGAAATAGATACTCACTTTTAAAACACTTACCCCTATATTTAAAGCTGTTTTTAGTCTTTAGTTGTAGAGTTAATACTGAATTTTTACAATTCAGTATTAACTCTACAACAATTAACATTTATATAAATATAATAATTATTTATTTCTAGCTATGTTTTAATATGTATTGATACATGTAGTAGATTAATGTTCTCCTAAAACGTAGCCTTATCTTTTAATAAATTGTTTTTAATATAATGAAGAGTTAGTTCTTCACCGTCATCTGCAAGTTTATTAAGTAAAAATTCTAATAATTCTCTCGTTTCTTTATGCAAAATATAATGATTTTTACCTATATTGTAATATTCTAATGCACTTCTATCACTATACTTCTCTTTTTGATAATTCATCGAAGCACACATTCTATCAATAAACATCTCAACTACATACTTTGTTGGCATTTTCATTCCTACAAGTCCTTCTTTTATATTTACACCATAATCTATCCAATACTCTAAATGATGCTTATTTCGTCCTTTATGATGAAGCCATGCTTTAGAATATCCTTCTTCTATTTTTTGTATTCCATTTGGACTAACATCACCTCTGTAGTATTTTATTCCTGCTGAAAATTCTACCCAATAATACTTAGATAAATCATGTAGTAGTCCTTGTTTATATAAACCAACTTTAAAGCAATATTTCATAACTAATAATTTATGGTTTGTTATTGTTCTAAAATGATTAATTGAATTCATTATTCCCCACATCCTATAAAATTGTCTAACTAATTTTTATTTGTCCTTTTTATAAATCATAACATTTTTTCTAATAAACAAACAACAAAAATAGAAAGTAAGCTTCTAAAGTCTACTTTCTATTTTTAATAATTATATTTTAATGAATATTGATATTATAGCATTAAATCATTCTACTTTATTATATTAATCTTCTTTTATTTGTGTGCATATTAATTCATCATCTTTTAATAAATTAAAAAGTTTTGGATTAACATTAAATTGTTCCATTAAATTTTTAACTTCCGATAAAGATTTTTCTTTTTTGCTATCAGATATCTTGGATTTTGATGCTCTAATTAGTATATTTTTAGGTGAATGAGCTATATCTATAAACTCCAATAATTGAGTTTTATAACCCATACATTCTAGTAGATTAGCCCTAACTGAATCAGTCATAAGTGCCGAAACTCTTTCTTGGATTATTCCATATTTAGTTAATATAGATAACGAGTCTGTTTTTATTTGACTATTGAATTCATGTTGACAGCACGGAACTGAAAAAATCATTTTACTATTCCATTTTATTGCATTATATAGAGCATAATCAGTTGCTGTATCGCAAGCATGCAGTGTTATAACCATATCAACTTTATTATTATATTTAAATCCATTTATATCTCCAAGTTCAAAGTGTAAGTTATCATATTTGTATCTTTTAGCAATATCATTACATTTTTTAATAACATCTTCCTTAAGATCTAAACCAATCATTTTTACATTTATCTTTTTAATTTTTACAAAATAATAGTAAAGTACAAATGTTAAATATGATTTTCCGCATCCAAAATCTAGAATTGTAAGTTTTTCATAATCATTCTTTTTGATTTCATCATCAATAATCTCCACAAATCTATTTATTTGCTTATACTTATCATATTTAGAGTTAACTACTTTTCCTTCTTTAGTAAATACCCCTAAATCTATAAGTGGTTCTATTATCATTCCCTCTTTTAAAATATAATTTTTTTCTTTATTGTGAGATTTATTTGCAAGATTTTTATTATCAGATCTTTTTTTACCTAAAAATATTTTACCTTTTTTAGATATCTTTAAATCAAATGTAGTTGTGTCTGACCATGCTGAAAGTTGTTTATAATTATTTGAAACACATTCAATAATCTTATTATTTAAATCTTCTATATGTACATTTTCATGGAAAACTTGTTTATCAGTAAATTTTTCTATTTGATAATACTTGTTTTGGTCATTTTCTTTAAGAATAAATGTTATTTTATTGTATTTAACATCTTTATTCATTTTATTGCTAACAACTAATTTTATAATCTCTTCTTGTAAAATTTCATTAATAACTTTTTTAAATTCTTCCATATTGTTACACACCTTATCATTTATTTTAACCACTTAAATTATATATGTTTTAATAAATTTATTACCTTAAAATAAAATAGTAACATATTGTTAAAGTCACTTTTTATTAAAACTTATATATACAATTAATAATATTATAAAAATATGCCTTACACAAGATATAGAACAAAATGCTTTTCCTTAAGATTATATAAACTTTATGGTTTTATACCCCCTAGAATCTAAAAAATTATATTATATTTTATTGATTTACACTCCACAAAATTTCTACATATAAAAGACAGAAAAGATATTTTAAATCATCTTTTCTGTCTTTTTTATCAAACTATTTGCTCAATAGTTTATCTATAACAAGTACAAGTTCTTCAATTTCTGGTTTACTCAATTGCGCATCTGCTTTAACAGATTTACCTTTATGTCTTAATTCATCAGTAATTAATGATGAGAATATTATTACTGGTAACTTATATAATATTTCATCTTCTTTTACTCTTCTCGTAAGCGTAAGGCCATCCATTTGTGGCATTTCTATATCAGTAATAAGAAGATCAACATCTTCTCTAAAGTTTTCGCCTTGATTTTCTGCTACACTTTTCAAAAATGCTAATGCTTGTTGTCCATCATTAAATAATCTTAAGTTCGTAAAACCTGCTTTTGTAAGAGTTTCTTTTAAAAGCTTTCTTATTAAAGCAGAATCGTCAGCTAATACTAATTTTATATTAGATCTGTCTTGATATTTTACTTTTACAAGTCTATCTTCACTTATTCCAACACTTGGACAAAGATCTGTTACTATTTTTTCAAAATCTAACATAATTAAAACCTTATTATTTAATAATATATTTCCAACAGATAAGGAATTTTCTGATAAATCATCTGGTTTTCTTATGTCTCCCCACTTAATACGATGTACACCTACTACATCATCAATATTAAATGCAACTTTTATTTTATTGAATTCACAAATTATAACTTTAGAACCTAATTCATGATTTCTTTGTTTCGTTAATGTATATTTTAAATCAATTAAAGTAAGAATTTCATCTCTACATAATATAAGTCCAGCCACTTCAGGTTTAGGATCTGGTAACTTAGTTAAGCTTTCATTTGGCATTTTAATTATTTCTTTAACTTTTACTACATTTATTGCATAATGAGTTCCGTTAACAACAAAATCAATAATTTCTAATTCCCCTGTACCCGATTCTAATAATATATTACTCTTCATATTGTCATCCCCTTTTTTAAAACTAATATTAAAACTAATATTGAAACTAATATAATTTATTTTTAATATAGTTAAATTCCATTTCATCTATTTAATTTTCGTATAAAGTCCATTTAAGTTTATCCAATATTGAAAATAAAATTAAGTTTGTACAAAATATTATATATTTATATCATCATAATCTTCTAAATTCTTCTTGTTTTAAGTTATTTGTATTTTGATAATACAAAATTTCATTTAATAATCTTTGTTTATCTATAGGCAATGTTCCTTTTAATGAAATATAGTTTGATGCATGATTACATCTAAATACAACGTGATTACTTACATCTATATTTTCTATTAACAATTTTATTTCATCTAATATATCTTTATCATTCAAAATATTAAATTCCTTATTTAACATTTTATTGTATAGATCAGTTCCCTTTTCTAGCATAAGAGTAAGTACACCTAAATAATCAGGTTCCATTTTGCTTATCATTTTACCAGTATTTATAGCATGATTTATGCTCTTTTCTTTACCACTAATGCCTGCTATTACAGTTACTGATAGTAATATTTTTGATTCCTTTACTTTTTTAGTAGCCTTTATTAATTCTTTATTACTAACACCTTTATTTATATCAAGTAAAACCTCATCATCTCCACTTTCAATGCCCATATAAATCATATATAATCCTAATTTTTTTAGCTCTTCTAATTCTTCAATACTTTTTAATAAAATTGATTTCGGAGAACCATACATTGTTACCCTAGTACATTCAGGAAATACTTTTTTAATATACTTTAATATGAACTTTAAATCACCTATTGGTATAATTAAAGCATCACCATCAGCTAAAAATATTTTTTCTACATATTTATATATTGTTCTAAAATAATCTATTTCTTTTTTTATTTCTTCTAAAGACTTAATTGTAAATATCTTAGATTTGTACATATTACAAAAACTACATTTATTATGAGAGCATCCTAAGGTAGATTGTATTATAAGACTATTACTTTCACTTGGTGGTCTATATAATGGATAATTATACATGCCTATATCCTCCCCTTAATATTCTATTTGTAAATTTCTAAACTACATTTTTTTTATTATTCATATTACTATTTTAATATAACTCTATATTTTAAAATAGTCTTAATATTTTAAAATCATTAGCTATGACTTTAATTATATTGATACGTTCAATAAAAAGTGACCACAGTAACATCTTTACCAGAACTTTTAACTAATATATCTGCAATTGTGTTATTAGATAATCCTGGACTTTTACTTATATAATATCTTCAATAGGTATAATTACTTGTTATTTATTATTTTTAATTTTATAATTTTTAATAGCAGAAAAGGTAGCAATATGCTACCTTTTCATTTATTCAAGTATTTAATTATCTATATAAATCACCTGATAAATATTTAAGTTTATTAATATCATTTACTACATATGATTTATCATCCTTTTTTATAATTCCTTCACTGCAAAATTTATTTAGTGTTCTATTTAAATGTCTATAACTAGTACCTAATAATTCTGCTGTTTCATTGTACCCACCTTCAAATGTAAAGCATAAATTACTATCACCATTTACAAATGCTAAAATATAGCTTGCCAATCTATTTTCAAGGGGATAAAGTAAATTTATTGAGCTATTCTTACTATTACACCTTAATTTTTCCCCTAAGTATTTACATCTATTTCTTAAAAATTTACAGTCATCCATTAATTTATCTTTAATTATTGAAAATTCAATAACAATGCAATATGTATCTTTTATAACTTGAACATTGCAATCCGCACTATTGTTATCTAAAAATTCAATATCTCCAACTACAGTAAATGGATTATAAAATGATAATAGTAACGATTTCCCATTTTCTAAATTTTTATATACCTTAGCTTTACCATCAACCACAAAAAACATTTTATTTAAGACTTCTTCCTCTTTACATATATACTCATTCCTAGCAAACATATATAAAGACATATACTCTCTCATATCTATACTAAACATATCATTTATCTTGTATTTTTCTATATATTCGTGGATTTTTTTAAAATCGTTTACTTTAATCAAAACCTTCTCCCCTTTTTAGTAACATTAAATTATTAATTTTCATTATAATGTCACATATATCCTACATCCATGATTTTTATATTATTATATCATATTACATACCAACATTATTAAAAATACTACGTTATATAAAATATTCGTATTTTTTATATAATAAAAGCACCTACTTATTTTTCTAAGTAAGTGCTAATTAATTTTGTGAATTAATCTTTATTCTACATTACTCTTCCTGGAAATATTGCATCTAAAATTCCAATAACTATAGCTGCTAATAATGCACCAATCATAGATACTCTCATGTTAGGAACTATGAATTGTGCTAAATATATTATCAATGCAGCAATTATAAATCCCTTTACACCTTTTCCAATAGGTGATGCATCAATTCCCATAAACATTTCTACTACATAATCTGATACAGTTATTACAATTGCAGCTAATAAAAATGACCATAAACCATTAATAGTAAATCCTGGGGTTAAAAATGATGTTATTCCTAAAATAATTGCAACTAATGCTAATCTTGCTAGCCAATTCAAAGCACTATTACTATTTGAAGTTTTTCTTTTATGTTCCATCAATACTCCTCCTTATAATTTATTTCATACATATTATGCCCATATAATTTAATAATAATTATAATTTTAAAATAAACATGACATATGTCCTACAGTATTCCCTTTATAATAGCTTAAACTAAATTTAGAAATCAAGAATTCTATTTTTATAAGGAGAAATTATGTATAATTTATTATCTTTATTAATCGGTGTACTTATTGCATTTATGATTGTTTGTAATGGAGAGTTATCTGCTGGTGTTGGGAATTATTCTTCATTAGTAATAATTCATATTTTAGGTTATTTGGCTCTAGTTATAATTATGCTTTATAAAAAAATAAAAATTCCATTTAAAATGCACTTACCATTATATCTTTATAGTGCAGGTGCTCTTAGTATTTTTACAATACTATTTAACAATATAACATTTTCTATTATTGGAGTATCGTTGCCTGTTGCATTAGGACTTTTAGGGCAAACATTAACCTCAATGGTATTTGATCAATATGGACTATTAGGAATGCAAAAAATTAAATTTAATAAGAAGAAGTTAATAGGCATTACAATAATAACAATTGGTGTCTGTATTATGACTTTCTTTTAACTAAAAGGAGGACGTTTTATGTTTTATATATTAATGTCCATATTAACCGGTGTTATTATAGTAATCTGTAGAATCTTAAATACAAAACTTTCTGAAGAAATAGGTCTTATAGAATCAAGTTATTTTAATTATTTTACTGCAGCAATAACTTCAATATTATTATTTTTTATTATGAGAGAGAAATTTGTTTTTACATCATTAAGTACTGTTCCATTCTATGCTTATTTAGGGGGGTTTTTAGGTGTCGCTATTGTTGTACTTAACAGTGTAGTAACGCCAAAAATGTCAGCCTTTTATGTTACATTACTTATATTTGTGGCTCAACTTTTTACAGGAGTAGCATTAGATTGGCTAATTTCTAGACAATTCCCTCTTAGCAAAATAATAGGTGGATTAATCGTCGTTGCAGGATTAGCTTATAATTTGCATATAGATTTTAATGATAGTAAAGTAACTGATAATGAAACAAATTAAAGCCTTAGAAAATTTCCAAAGACTTGTTCTTATTTTGTATAAATTTTTATTAGTGGTTATGTTTTTTAAAGTTGATATATGCATAAACAAAATGACATTGCATATATCAACACATGTTTAAACAAAACTTTATTATTAGGTTTTTACACATCCTCCCATCTTATTACTTCATCTTTTAATAAATCTCTTTTTAACTCTCTACCAATTAATATATAAGAAAGTTCTGGCTTTATTCCATAACCAGGTCTTTTGTAAACAATCATATCTTTTTCTATAATTGTCCCCTTTTTTAAATTCCTAGAAGCTAATATACTCCTTCTAGCATCATTCATAATAATTTTCTCTTTATTTGTTGGCTTTTTAATTCCATCTCCTAATAATCTTTCTGTATTTCTAACATGAGTAATATATTCTTTAAATTCTTCTGATGTCATAGATGCTTTATGATCTGGTCCTTGCATTTTTTTATCTAATGTTATGTGTTTCTCTATAAATTCTGCTCCCAAAGTAGTAGCAGCTACCGCACTTTCAAATCCTAATGTATGATCAGATAAACCAACTCCTATTTTAAAGGCCTCTCGTAATGTAACCATAGCTTTTAGATTAACATCTTCTACTTTAGTTGGATAATCTGAAGTACAGTGCATTAACCTTATATTTTTATTTCCTGTAGAATAAATAGTATCTATTGCTTTTTCAACTTCACCTAAAGTACTCATTCCTGTAGATAAAATTATAGGTTTTCTTGTATTTCCTATTGCTCTTAAAAAATTTATATTAGTTACCTCACTTGATCCTACCTTTAAGAACTCAACATTAAGGCTTACTAAATAATTTAAACTTTCTATTCCATCTGGTGTAGATAAAAATATAATTCCTTTTTTATCACAGTATTCTTTTATTTCCTTAAACTTTTCAAAAGGCAATTCTAATTTTTTTATCATTTCTAGTTGTGATTCTTCTGTTTTATCATTTTCCTTTTGATATTTTGCCTTTTCTGCAAAAGAACCTGTGCTTTCTTCTGCTTTAAATGTTTGAAATTTTACAGCATCTGCCCCACATGCCTTTGCTATATCTACTAATTTCTTTGCTAAATTAATATCTCCATTATGATTTACTCCAGCCTCCGCTATTATAAATACCCCCATTTAAAATTCCCTCCCATATTATATTAAATTAGTTTATTATTAGATATTTTTTAATAAAAGCTAATTTATCTCATCATCCTTTTAGAACTGAGAATTAAAATATGACTTTTCTATCTTTTTGTCATGACTTCTCTAACTCCTTACTTTTGTATTTAACTAATCTTAGCTAAAACACATCAGAATCACCCATAGTTATATACCATTTATCAATATCCATATCATCTAATTTTATAAAATCACAATTTAACTTAAATCCCAAATGAGTAATTAAATTAGTTCTATTAAATCCTAAATTTTTACCAATATCTAATTTATCTTTATTTATAAACCATGAATTTATTTTTCTAATCTTGTTGCAAGCCATTAAATCAATTAAACTTTTTAAAAGTTTTTCATAAATTCCATTGTTTACTGCAATTATATCAACTAAATCGCAAACTTTTTTACCTCCTTCTTCAAATATCTTATAAATACAATAACCTAAATATTCTTTGTCTTTTTCGTAAACTAAGTAGTAATACTTATTATAAGGATTTAAATCATATCTCCAATGAAGGTATTCTTTGTCTCTTTTAATCATTATCTTATACTCTTTAAACGCCTTTGAGAACTTCTCAAACAAAACGTTCACTCTATCATCTAACATTTCAGTACTCTTTATATTTTTATCCAAATATTTTAGTTCTGACTTAAAAGTATAGCAACTATACATTTCTATATCTAAAATGTGATTCCATCCTAAATGCTTTATAAAGCCATGTAAAGAATTGTTGTTAGGAAAACCATATATAACTGGTAACTCATTATAATTTTCTTCATAAAGTGCATTTGCTAATTTAACAAAAATACCTTGCTTTTTATACTCTGGAGACGTCATGGTTGTCATAGATAAACCTGATGTATAAGTTTTATCATAAATATTCATTTTACTTGGCAATACGGCATAGTGACCTGCTAAAATATCATCATCCCACATAATTTTTATAAATTTATCATTGCATATATTATCATCATAATTCCATTTCCATTCTGTATAATGCATATCTCGATTAAATGACTTTTTAAATAAACTCATGATCTCTTTTTCATCATTTTTCTTATAATTTCTTATTTTTAACAAAAATCACATCTCCTTAAAAAATATCTCTAACCAACATAAATGCTTCAGCATATTTTGTACATGCTGTACATCCTCTATATCTCGCTAATGCCACAACACTTTCTTCATTTCTTGGCTGAGGTATATCCTGCAATTCTGTTTTATATAACTTTAATATATCTAACTTCTTTTCAATATATTTTGTAATATCAGAGAATACATTGGGGACAAAAATATTTTCTTGAAACTGTGGTGCAATTTCTGTTTCAGATAAACATTCATACATAAGAACCCTTTTAATAAAAGGATACCTAAAACTCTTAGTGCAACTTAATATAGCTTTAGCCCCTATTTGATGGTCTGTATGGACATCACTTCTATTAATCATATAAACAATTTCTGGCTTAATCTTGTACATAACTTCACTTATCTTATTTATTAATTTTGAAAACACATCATAATTTATCTTTGCTGGTCCAAACTTTAAATTGTACACTTTATTGAATCCATAAGCTTTGGCTATATCTTCAACTTGTTTTTTTTCATCCATAACCTGCTGATATGAATAACCATATCTAGTTTCAGCACTTGTTAATATAAGCCAATTAATCTTATCTCCATTATCTTTATGCTTAAGAATTGTTCCTCCACAGCCTATTGTTTCATCATCTGGATGTACTGATATAACTAATACATTTTTACATTTCATTTGGATCCTCCAATTTCAATAAATAATCTTTATATTCTAATTTCTTAAGAATTTCATATGCTTTTTCTGAACTGTTTGAATCTCCATAAATATTTTTTATATTTTTACACTTATTTATAAAATCTTTATCTAAAGCTTTTTCTATTCCATTTTTTACTTCACTATATTCATCACCAACGAAAATCACATTTTCATTTGCAGCTCGCCCGTCTTGTCTTGCTCCTATATTAATTACTGGAATTCCAACACATGCTGCTTCTACTATACCTGCACTAGAATTTCCTATTTGAAAAGATGCATTTCTATATATATTTATGAAAGTATTTCTATCTAAATTTTTATAGAAATAAAAATCTTTATCATTATCATATTTTTCTATTACATTAATAATTTCCTTATTTCCAGAATCAGTATTAGGATAACTTATAAACGCTTTTATTTTTCGCTCTTTAAGACATTTTAAAATATTATTAAATGTTACATAAGACTTTTCATCTAATGGATGGTATATTACTAAAGCAAAGCTATTAAAAGGTTCAATATTAAGTCTTTTGTAAATTGTGTTCATCGTTTGAACTTGTTCTGTTTTAAATTTATCTAATGCAGGGCTTCCTATTTGAAAAATTCTATGCTCTGATTCTCCTATATTCATTACTCTCTTTTTATGTTCATAAGTAGATACAAAATGAATTGATGATAATTTAGATGCAGCACTTCTAAGGCCATTATCAACTAGTCCACTCTTTGTATAATCCCCACCAAAAAAATGAGCTGTTGGAATTTCTAAAAAAGCTCCAAGCATTGATCCAATCAATACTTCTTCTCTATCGCCTGCATAAATTATTAAATCCGGATCATAACTATTCACTATATCAATTGAATTTTGTAACATAATAGATGCTGTCTTAAGTCTAGAACTTTTAGTATCTGAATCTATTAAACTTTCTATCTTTATTAATACATCTAGATTATCCTTTTCAATCAAATCTACTGTATTTCCATAAGTCATTGATAAATGTGCACCACAGACTAAAAGTTTTAATTCAAAATAATCATCAGAATCTATTTTTTTAAATAAGTTGCTCATTAAATCATAATCAGATCTTATTCCTGTAATAGCCAATATTTTTTTCAATAAAATTACCACCTTTTTGTTTTCACATCACTTATTTTTATTACTATAATTGTTTTATTGCGATGCCTAAAATATCACTTAATGTTTTCACATCTCACATAAAATATTATCTTTCATATTATATTCTAATGATAAATATATAATTCTAATGAGAATATGATTGGAGGACTTATTAAATGAAACTTATCTTTAAAAGATGTGATGAAGAAGATTTTGAAGATTTCTTTATTTTAAGAAGCGATGATGAAAATATGTATTGGACAGGGCATGATGAAAAACCTAATAAAACTAATCTTAAAGAATGGTATTTAACTCAACTAAAAAGGACTGATAGACTGTTATTTATAACTCGAAGTGATGAATCCGATGAACCTGTTGGATATCTATATTTAGATATAGTTGGCAAGAATAATAATATTATAGAAACTGGTCATGGAGTAAATTCAAAATATACGGGTAAGGGACTAGGTACTGAAATAATAAAATTTGCTATAGATTACAGTAGAAGTGAATTACCCTTTATTGATGAAGTAGATGGATGGATATTAGAAGATAATATCGGTTCTATAAAAAATGTATTAAAAAATGGTTACGCTGAAACTGATGAAAGAAAAGAAATTTACTTAAAAAACTTAAATATCTATAAAATTATGAAAAAATATGTATATAAAATAAAAAGAAATTAGTAAATTTTCATATATTCACAAGCAAAATAGATGAAGGATTTAGACAAGAGAATTTATTTTAAAGAGTTGCATTAGAAATTTATCTGGTAATTCTTGTCAATTATACAAGTTATTTTTTTATTTATTTTTTTCTAAATTTTTCTTAATAAACACAACTTGTAATATTGATTAGACTTATACAGATAAATTTCAGCAACCCAAACAAACAAACTTCCTTTTTTTATTAAAAATACATTTAATTCTTAAAATTTCACACTAGTTTATCAATCATATTTTTCATAGATTCAAATTCTCCCATATCAAGCCACGCACCTTGAGTTACAGGATACATTCCAACTCTTTCTTTATTTTTTAGAAGTTTATATATAATATCAGTCATATCTAAATATTTATTTTCTTCTATATAATCTAAAACTTCACGTTCTAATATATACATTCCTGTATTCACTAAGAACTCATAACTAGGTTTTTCATCCAAAGACTCAATACTCCCATCATCATTTAAATTAAATACCCCATAAGGTATAATATAGTTTTTTAGAGCCGTAACTATAGTTATTTTATTCTGGCACTTTTTATGAAATTTTAATATATCTGAATAATTTGCATCAACTAATATATCGCAATTGCTTACAAAAAAGGTATTCTTTATATTTTCTTTTAACAATGTCAAACTGCCCGCTGTACCTAAAGGAATATCTTCTTCAACAAAGGATATATTATAAGAAGTTTCTTTATTAAAATATGCTTTAATAATATCCTTTTTATAATTTATAGTTACATAGAAATCATTAAAATTTAAATTAACAAAATTATTTATTATTCTTTCAATAATAGGAATCTCACCTATTGGAACTAACATCTTTGGAATAATTTTGGTATATGGTTGCAACCTAGTACCTTTTCCGCCTGCCATAATGACAATTGGAACATTGCTTGTTTCAAAGTAATTACATTGATTTTGATAAACATCATTCCAAAATACTACATCAACAACTTCAATCTCTTCATTCACTATTGGTACAGCCTCAATTTTAAATTGTTTCATTATTTGCTTAACATTATCTCTTTCCGTCTCTAATAAATATTTTGGTGATTTATTCATTATATTGCATATTGATTCTGATATATTGCCATTTTTTAATATCCATCTTCTTATATCACCATCTGTAACTACACCCTTAAGTTTTTTATCTTCAATAACAATTATGATTTTTTTACCATTTTTATCTAATATATCAATTCCTTTTTTTATTGATATATCTCTATTTACTAAAAGACTACTTATATTCATAAGAAATCTCCTTCATTCACTAATATTTTCCAAGAATAAAAAAGAAACTGATAAACAGTTCCTTTTCTTTTACATATCTACAAAAATTGTCTCATTATCTAAACATTTTATATTATGATTTTCAAAAATCTTTATCTTATAATAGTGATTTTTGTCACGTATTTTAAAATAAAATTCTCCTAGATCATTTGTTATACTATATGCGCAATAAAGGTTACTGTTTTTTTTTATAGATGCTTTTTCTTTATCTGATAATACTATTTCCAATAATACTATTGCGTTTTTAACAGGTGTTCTATCTTCATAATATAAGCACCCATTAAATAGTACAAAGTTGTAATCACAATTAATATTTCTCATAATAACCTCACTGTAAAAATATATACTTTAATAATTAACATTTAACAATAGGTTCGTATACATCTAACACATAATCAAAATTACAACTACAAGGCAATAATACTGCGTATTCTCCTTCTTCATTCGTAGTTAAATAACCATATTCTTTAATTCCTGATGAATAATAGCTATTGTTTATTTGCTTAATAGATACTATGGCTTTAGATATTGGATTATTATTTTTATCCACTATTTTACCTGTTATTAATACATCTGTTGACTTTTTTATAATAATTTTTTTCTTTAACATAGAACATCTATTTAATTCTTTAGGACTTATTAGTATTTCTTTATGCCATACCATATTATTCTCCTTACCCTTATATTAAAGGAGAATATATATATATTTCATAGCGCCTTCCGCAAGCTGGTTGTAACAAAAATGCGTATTCTCCTTTATAGTTAGTAAAGCAATACCCTAATATATTACAATGCTCAGTTAAGCAATTAATTTCTTGTACTTCAACAACCGCTCCAATTGATGGTTCATGTTGTTCATTATATACATTTCCTTTTATAATAGTTGTAATTTTTTTTATAACTATATTAACTTCATGCATTGTACTACACTTTAATCTGGAACCATATAAAATTATCGATTGATTTTTATCAATATTTTCTATCATTATAATTACTATTCTGAATTTTTCTCAAATTATTCTTTAGAATCATTTGTAGATGGTTCAGTTTCTATATTCACGTGTAGCTTTTCTTGTCCTACTAATTGTCCTGCTGATAAAACCATACTATCTTGAGATTTACCGTTAACAACTAAAGATTTTATTTTCTTTTCTTTATAAGTTTTTCCATTTATAATTATTTCAGACATCATCTATTCCCCCTTAATAATAAATAATTTCTCATTACTATATTATGAACTTATTTCAATTTTGAAACTTCTTCATCTATTATTTTTTTAGTTTCTAAAAGCATTTCTTTCATCTTTGTAAAATAATTTAGAAATGCTTTACTTTGATATTTCATATTTGAAGTTAATCTATCATAATCTTTCGCCAACATTAAGAAACTCTCTCTCTTTATAGCATATAAAAACTTGTTAAAATATCCTCCTAAATAAAAACTTTCTAAAGAAGATTCAAAACTTTGTACTATGTCTAATATAAATAAAAACTTTTGAAAATCATCGTCTTCTAAATCAGTGTCTACAAGTGATTTATCTTCTTTAATATTAGCTAACACAGTACATATATCTATACACTTATCTGCTTTTTCTATATATTCATCAACAAAATCAATTATAGAATTAATTATTTTGTCAGGCTCTAACTCAATACATTTATCTGGTTTTAACTTATTTTTTTTACCTTTAAAAATATCTTCATTTAATACATTATTTAATTCTTTATGAGGCGCACCTTCTATATCAGCACCGTATGATGCATTTATAAATTCTACTCCTTTTAAATCTTTATATTGCTTAATATGATGCTCCATACTATTTTTAAATACCTTTAATGTTGTTGTTGTTCTAACTTTTTTCCCATAAACATCATCTACGATTTCATTAGCCCAATTACTATTTATAACCTTATCTACACTATTAAAAGTAGCTTTATCTGAATGATGTTTATTATATGTGTAAGCTAAGTCTTGTCCAACTAATATTATTGGATTACAACCCAATAAAGCAGCCATTGCTAAACATGTGTGTGCAACTGATCCGCCTTGAGATAAGCCACCAAATTTATGCATTTCCTCAATTATTCTTGAAAAAATATTTGATATATATATTTTTTCACCTTTATATTCATTTACTAAATATCTATTGCTATATTCATAATATAAAAGTGGAGCATCTTCATTAAGACTTTCCTTCATCATTTCGTACATTGCATCTGATGGATCTATAGATACTACTAAATCTGGTTTTATACCATTTTTTATAAGTGTTGTAAATGTTCTATTACTTGCAATTACAAAACATTTTTCTAATCTATATTTATTTTTAACCATATCTTTTATATTTTTATCTAAAGATGGTCCTGCTGACACTATTATTGCTGGAACATTTTTATTACATTCAATGTACGAATTTAAAGGACTAGATTCTTTAATAACCTTAAGATTTTGAAGTGAATTTCTCATAAAAGATTCTTTGCATCTATAAGCTAGAGTTATATTTCCACTTACAGAATAATACTTAGCATCTATAATTTCTATTAATTTTTTATATTCATCTTTGTATACTTTTTCATAATTTCCAAAAGCATGAACATATAAATTGTCAAAGTTATCTCCACCTATTATAGATGCAATTATAGGTGCTATTGTTTCTTCATCAAACAAAACTATGCTCATATTTTTGCTTAAAACAGTATCTTTATTTTTATTAAAAATATCTTCATTAGGTTCAAATATAATTACTTTATTATTACTACATACTGTATCCCCGAGTTCTTTTAAATACTCTCCAGTATCAAGACCAAAAATTATTATCAATGAATCAAACTTCAGATCATCTAAATTATCAATTAGATTTTTAATATCTTTTTTATAATCTATATCATTTGCTAAATAATATTCAACATCATCTTTTTGAATTTCATATAAATAATATCCATCTAAAGATTTAGCTTTTTTCATTTATACCTCCTAAGTTTACAAAAAGATACAGTATAAACATACTGTATCTCTCCTTTTTCATTAATCAAATTCCATTTTACATCAAACTATTTTTAGCCATGAGCATAGAATTTAAGAGTTAATGCTGATCCAGTATTAACAGTTACACCATATTTACCAATACTATCTGTAAATGTTTGAATATCAGCATTACCTATTGAACCTGCAGTAGTTCCATACCATCCTAGTACTGTACCACTCTTTAAAATGACAGAAGCTGAAATAACATCAGATCCATTTGTACTTACTGCTAAGCTTGTACCTACAGCTACACCATCAATTAATACTAAATTCCAAATAGTTGTATCAACTGTTTTTTGTAATTTACTACCTCTATGAGCAGAAACAACATTTGCAGGTATAACATTTGCTAGTGGTTTATAAGTTGTCATATAAAAATCCTCCTCAAATTCTATTCTTTTGTGAACATTTAAGTTCATTGCAGGTAATTACATAATTTAAGTTACTGAAATTTATTAATTCCAGTAACTTAAATTTAATGTTTAATACATTTTATCTAATATATTGTATGCTTTCTTTTTTTATAGGTGATTAATTTTATAATATATTTTTTAAACTCAAAAATTGCATAGCTTTTTATAATATATAATAGAAAATTTCAATTTTTAAACTTGAATATACCTTGCTTAACGCACTTTGTTAGAAATTTGTATGTTAATTATAAAATGTATTTTTAACTATCCATTAAATAAACTCTAATATCTGCCTACTTGCATAAACAAGTTTTTTCTATTATAATAGGTTTTGTAAACAACTTGTTTATGCAAGTAATCAAACAAATGATAAGGAGAATTAATATGAAAACACTAGTAATTGTGGCACATCCTAACATTGAAAAATCTAGAATTAATAAAACTTGGGTTCAATTCTTAAGTAAAGAGGACAATATAACAGTCCATGAAATTTATAATACTTATAAAGATGGAAAAATAGATATTGCTTTAGATCAAAATTTATTAGAAAAGCATGATAAAATAGTATTCCAATTTCCTTTTTATTGGTATAATGTCCCTTCATTTTTAAAACAATGGCAAGATGAAGTTTTAACTGTTGGATTTTCTCATGGACCTGGAGGAAATAAATTAAAAGGTAAAGAATTTATGTTGGTAATTTCTGCTGGAGGTTTTAAAGATGGTTATCAAGCTGGAGGCTATCAAAATTTTTCAATAAGTGAACTAACAAAGCCGTTACAAAATATGTCTACCTTTACAGGAATGAAATATATGCCACCATATGTCCTATATGGTGCTCATAAATTAACTGATGAAGAAATTAAAACTAGTGCAGAAGAACTTGTTCATATAATATAAAGCTAATTTACTTATGGATTTCTTAGTTTGAAAAATCTAAGAAATCCATAATATAATACTTAATGTAATTTATTAAATATAACTAAATTACATTAAGTATTACTCATTAGAATTAATGTTATTTAAATTTTTTCTTAAATTATCTAAAAAATTTATTCCAGCCTCATATTCTTTTTGTGACATACCTGTAATTGCTTCATTTAAGCATTTATTAGATATATTTAGAACAGTATTTTTAATAGATTCACCCTTTTTCGTAAGCTTTATTCTTCTTATTCTTTTATCTGTAATGCAAGTTTGACGAACTATAAACTCATTTTTTATAAGAGTATTTATAATTCTAGAAGTACTTGCTTCATCTCTACCTGTTAGTTTAGCTAAATTATATTGACATAAATCCTTATTATCCCATAATATTGTTAAAATAGTATATTGCTCAAACGTAATATTAATGCCTTCATCTTTAAGCTTACGAGTAAAATTATTAGACATCATTTTGTCCGTAGATGTAAGTAAAAAATTTAATTCTTTTTCGATTTTATGAGTCATTTTATCACCTTTGTGTTTCATTATATTTTAACATTATAATATTTATAAATAGTATTTTTGTCAATAAACTAAAAAATTCTTCTGTGGTAACTTATAAGTTTCATATACTTATTAAACTTTTTGATATGAAATTAAAAAGTATTAAAAGATACAATAATAAAACCGGCATCTAATGTATTTATTCTACATAAAATTTCCGGTTTTTAAACTTGTCTAAGTTCCTATCATTATAATTAATTTCTATTCATATATAGCACCATAAGCTTTAAGTTCATAAGAAATATCTAAAAATCTTGGAATTGACATTCCATAAATGCCTCTTTCATCACTAAAAGTCACCCCTATATACTTCCTCTTAACTGGAGTACATCTTTTATCTATTGAAAAAACTTTTATTGCAGCATTGGGCAATGGAATTTTATCAGGACTTAGAACCTTTCCGGTAATTAATATATATTGTTCTTTAGGAAAAGTAGACTCTATCCTTACTAATTTGCAACGCATAATTTTTCTTCCACATAATACTTCTTGTATAACAGCACACATTTTTCCTATCACCTCCTAATGTAAAAAATTTTAATAATATCAGCAATAAACTTAAGAGTTCTAAATATTCTTTAGTTAATTTAACTCTAAAAATTTTTGTCTAAATTTTAATACACCCTATTACTCCTTCTTATATTGAAGAAAGAGCTCTGCATTTTTATCATTTTTATCTTCCCATTTATTTATTAAATAATAATATATTTCTTTATTGTGAATTCTTTTGCCAATATAAAATTCACTAACATCTTTACAAAAACTTTTTTTAAATTTATATAAACTGTCATTTTCACGGTCAGTTAATCCCCCACCAAAGTGAAATTTAGAAAATCCAGTATTTTTACCATATTCAATAGCTGTCCATAACAATAAATTATTAGGACAATATTTTAAATACTCCTTCAAGCTACCAGATAAGTGATAATGGAAATTTTCATCACCTTGTAAAAAGATCCCACTAGCTACTGTAATGTCATTTAATTTAACATTAATGCATACATGCTCTAATTTATTTAAATCATCAAAATATTTATCATTGAAATAATAATTTTTTCCTGCATTTAATCTATCCATAGTTTCTATATAAACTTTTTTAAACTCATTTAAATCAAAACTAAATTCTGTAACAAGTCCTGATTTTTTAGCCTTTCTTATAACATTTCTATTTTTTGATATAATATCTTGGTTCCATATGTCATCAATGGATTTATTTAAATTAATATAGGTTGTTGTCCTGTTGTGACATACTTTTATATCACTTATAAATATAGTATGATTATTAAGTAATGGATGAAACCTAACAAACTCAGCTATAATATTATTTTTTTTGCAAAACTCTCTAAAGGAATCTTCAAATTCATTAAGAAATACTAAATTTTTAGTATTTGCTAAAGGTCCCCCATATCCATAAGCAGTTTCTATATCATAATATTCATTTTTTAAATTATATCCCTTAATTTTACTCATTATAAATGGATATATTGCTAGATTATCCTCTTCTTCATAAACAAATAACTTAGCTACTTTATCTTTGCCGTTTTCATAAAGTTTATAATACTCACTTTTAAAATATATATCTCTAAAAGATAATGGCAATTTATTAATATATTCATTCCACTTTTCAGATGAACTATCTAAAATTTCAATCATTAAATCACCTCCTTTACTCTATAAAAGGTCAAATTTAATTGCATTTTTAAAATATTTAATTTACATTTTCACATTTACTACTTTTGTAATTTTTTATAAGTAATAAATAAACTTCAATTTTCATATTCTCTACTTTTTATATCTAATAATAAAGAAAATTTCTTATATCTTCTCAAATTACTACTTATTTTAAAATATCCTTTAAGGAATTAACCAAAAAATCCATATCTTGAATTTCATATCTCCAATCAATTTGTAAACTTAGAATTCTTTTAGAAATACTTAAAGATTCTTTAAATTCATTTATCCATACTTCATTTGATAAATCCCAATGAACTGGTATATATATATTACGTTTCATAAGTTGTTTTTTTATATAATCTCGATTTTCTATTAAAATTGGAAAAACTAAAGGTGTGTTATCATATAAATTTTCTGAATGATTTAAAAAATTGATTTCTTTTATATTTTTAAGATTTTCAAAAAGATATTTATAATTTTCATTTCTCTTTTTTAGCAATTTATTTCCTGGAAAATAATTCAAATAATTTTTATGCTTTGGATTAATTTTAAATATATCTTTTCTTTCATAATATGCTTTATGGGCTCTATCAAATAAATTTAAATACTCATTTTCATTTCCTATTCCTTCTAATATAAACTTTGTTTTTACATCTCTTGCCTTCCCCATGAATTGAAAATAACCATCATTTTCCTCTATATACTTTAATGACTCATTTATTTTTTTTAATTCCACTAATTTATCATTTTTATTTGATGAATTAATATTATTTAAACTTTTATATTTATTAAATAAAACCAAAGATCCATCTATAGGAAGAAATTTTCTATAACTATTAAATACATAATCTCCAATAAACTTATCTTCATATTTAAGCCAAAACTTTTGAACAGCATCTTCAATTAATAAAATATTCTTTGATTTTAAATTTCCCAAATATTTTCTAGTACTTTCATCATGATAAAATCCAAAATAATCAATGAAAAATACTGCTTTTATATTATATTTACTTATCAAGTTTTCTATAGATTCCATATCAATTGATAAATATTTATTTATATTATAAAATTTATATTTAATATTTAGTTTTTCTATTAATTTAATAATTGTTGGACATAAGTAGGAAGGAAGTGCAATTACTTCATTACATTTAAAAGAAATTTCATTTAAAATAAACCTTATTGCACTATCCCCTCCACTTAAAAGCACTCCTTGACTTTCAATATCATTAAAAATATCTTTATCTTGAAATTTATCTTCAAACCAAAATTCTCCACCAATTGGATATTTTAAATTTTTAACCATGTTATACGTCCTTATTTTTCATCATTATTTCAGCTATTTTAAAATCAATTTCAGTATCTATATCAATAGAAGATTCTCTATCCATTACATATCCAGTTAAATTCTCTACTTCAAAAGTTCTTTCTCTTTTTAGTGCTTCTGTTTTAGCTAAATAAATTGCACCATTATATCTATAAATTTTGGGTAAATCCTGTCTCCTTGTAATATTTTTGCCTTCTTCAAGAAAATACTTAAGACTTTCATTTTTTAAAATATTTGTCCAGTAAGGATTAACTTCTGATTCACAAATTGATATGATTCCATGAAAATCACTCTTAACTAATTTTTCTATTGCCTCATCAATATGCTGTTCATTTCTAAGAGGAGATGTGCATTGAAGCAATAAAACATAATCTGGGGAATAATCCTCATATTTTTCAAGATAATCAAGCATATGAAATACACTATCTATTGTTAAAGACTTGTCTTTTGCTAAACTGTTAGGCCTTAAATATGGCACTTCTGCACCATACTTTTTAGATATTTCAGCAATTTCTTTATCATCAGTACTTACAACAACTCTTGTAACAAACTTGCTATTTTTACTTGCTAAAATTGTGTGAGCTATTAATGGCTTTCCATTTAAATTTAATATATTTTTTCCAGGTAGGCCTTTTGATCCACCTCTAGCTGGAATAATGGCTAATATCTCATTTTTCATAAATCATATCTAATGAGAGAATATAAAATAAGCAAAAAACTCACATTAATCCTTCCTTTCTTTATATTTGCCTTTAATTATAAATAAATTATTATCATTTTTTATTTTTACTATTACACTCATACATATAAACTAATTAAATAATTCAATCTATTTTAAATAAAAACGATTTTTAAATAGATTTTTTAGCATTATAAAATTCAGATATTCTATAATATTTCCCTGACTTTAATACATAACCTTCAATTATTTAATTATGATACTTTTCTAAGCTTCACCACATTTTTTCAAAGCTTCTATAACAATATCTATATCATCTTTTTTTAAATTAGTACTACATGGAATATTTATTATTCTATCTAAATAATATTTAGCTTTTTTAACATCATAAGCTTCATATTTTGTATAAGGTTTTTGGTCTTGTATAAGCCCCCAAATTGGTCTACTTTGAATACCCTTTGATAATACATATTTGATTAAATCATCTCTTTTAAGAGGATATTCATCTCCTATAACTAAAGAATAAAACCAATAATTAGGTTCAACATCATCACTAAATTTTAGTAATGATAGTCCTTTTATTTTTTCTATACTGCTTTTATAAAATTCATAGTTTTCTTTTTTTATACTTATAAATTTATCTAATTGTTCAAGTTGACCAATTCCTAAAGCACCCTGTAAATTAGTCATTCTATAGTTATAACCTATTTCATTATGGATGTAATACAATGTATCATCCTTTGCTTGAGTTGATAAATATTTAGCTTTAGATAATAAATTATCATCTTTTGCTACAACCATTCCCCCTCCACCAGTTGTTATAATCTTATTTCCATTAAATGAATAAACACCAAAATCACCTATTGTACCTGCATATTTTCCATTGTATAATCCATTTTTAAATTTAGATCCTAAAGCTTCTGTAGCATCTTCAACAACTTTTAAATTATATTGTTTTGCAATATTCATTAACTTCTCCATATTAGCAATATTTCCAAAAACATGAACTACAACAATAGCCTTAATATGTCTTTTTGATTTATTATTAATTAAATTTCCATTAACTAATTTACATTCTTCTTTGCAAAACTTTTCAAGCTTTTCTACATCAATAGTTAAAGTGTCATCACAATCCATAAATATTGGATTTGCACCAATATATTTAACTGGATTCACAGCAGCAATGAAGGTAAGTGTTGGCACAATAACTTCATCACCTTCACATACTCCACTAAGAATAAGTGATAAATGTAATCCTGCTGTACCACTTTGACAAGCTACAGCACTATTAACATTTAAGTACTTAGCTATTTCTTCTTCAAATTTATTTATATATTTCCCACCAGTTGAAACCCATTCTTCATCTATAGCATCTAAAACATATTTTTTTTCATTTCCTTTTAAATTAGGAACTGATAGAGGTATAATTTTTTTCATCAAGTTATCTCCTTTTAATAAAAACTCTTTATTTTTACAACATACTATTTAATTTAAAATTCAAATAATATAAAATTTTAAAGATTATATATATCAGATTTATATCTAGCTAAATTTTCTGGAACTCTAAACCAATCTATAGTTTCTTTTATTCCTTCTGCAAAAGTAAATTTAGGTTCCCAATTAGTTAATTTCTTAACTTTCTCATTAGAACCTAGTAATCTATTAACTTCACTTTTTTCTGGTCTTAATCTTTCTTCATCACATATAATTGTAGCGTCTTTGTTTATCTGACTTATAATCTCACTTGCAAGATTTTTTATTGAAATTTCCTTAGAAGTTGCAATATTTATTTCTTCTCCTATAGTTTTTTCAGACTTAGATATTTCAAGAAAACCATTTGCTGTATCTTTTACATAATTAAAATCCCTAGTTGGTGTTAATGATCCTAATTTAATTTGTTTTTCACCACATAATAGTTGCGTTATTATTGTAGGAATTACAGCTCTTGCTGATTGCCTTGGACCATATGTGTTAAATGGTCTCACTATAGTTAAAGGTAAATCAAAACTCCTATAAAAAGATTCTGCAATTCTATCAGCTCCTATCTTTGTTGCAGAATAAGGAGATTGCCCCTGAAAAGGATGATTCTCATCTATTGGTACATATTTAGCAGTACCATAAACTTCAGATGTTGAAGTTATTAATATTCTCTTTGTGTTTAACTCTCTAGATGCTTGAAGAACATTTAAAGTTCCCTTTATATTTGTATCTACATAGGAATCAGGTGAGTGATAACTAAATGGAATAGCTATTAAAGCAGCTAAATGAAAAACTTCATCTATTCCCTTCATTGCTTCTCTAACGCCATTTGGATCTCTTATATCACCTGAGAATATATCAATTTTGCTTTTTTTATTCTTATCTAATGAGTCAAGCCATCCCCATGAATTAAAAGAATTATAGTAAACAAATGCCCTAACATCATAACCATTTTCTAATAAAATCTCACATAAATGACTCCCAATAAACCCATCAGCTCCCGTAACCAATACTTTTTTTTGCACAAAAATCCCTGCTTTCTTATTAAATATAAATTTTTAGACCCATTGGGTCATGATATATAATATTCATTTAAATACTGTAGAGTTCTTAAATCTAATTAAATCACAACAATTTTTAATATTATAATATATTGCAATTCCTTACTAAATCGCCAAAAATGAACTTAAAGATCACTTAATGAGAATATAATTCCTTCTTATTAAACTTAATCATGTTTTTTGATATTTTATGCTCTATTTTGATAATTTTTTAATTAAATACACTGTTTCGTTAACTGTTTTTTAAATTCGGTTAATTTTTTTAATGGATTTTTATAAAGAATTTCTGTATAATGATAAAAAAACATAATTTGAAAGGACAAAATATTTATGGAATTAATAGGAATTTTAATAATTATAGTAGGTTTCGCACTAAAGCTAGACACAATTGCTGTAGTAGTTTCATCTGGTATCATCACTGGATTAGTTTCTGGAATGAGTATTACAGAAATACTTACTACTTTAGGTGACGCATTTATAAACAATCGAGCAACTTGTCTATTTATGCTTACTATACCTATAATAGGTTTATGTGAAAGATATGGATTGAAAGCAAAAGCCATAATGCTTATTCAAAAAGCAAAAGGACTATCAACTGGAATTCTTTTAAGTGGATATACTTTTATAAGAGAAGCAACAATTGCAATGGGAGTTACACTTGGTGGGCATCCTCAATTTGTTAGACCACTTATTAGTCCAATGGCAGAAGGTGCTTCAATTGCTAAATATAAAGATTTAGACGAAAAAGATTTAGATAAAATCAAAGCTTACTCAGCAGCTTCTGATAATATTGGGAATTTCTTTGGACAAAATGTATTCATGGCTAATTCTGGAGTACTTTTAATAGCCAGTACTTTGGAAACTCTAGGTTTAAATGTTGATACACTTCAAATCGCTAAAGCATCTGTACCAGTTGCAATAGTTGCATTTATTTTGTGTATAATACAAAACTATCTTTTAGACAAAAGCCTAAAGAAAAAATATAGTTCTAAAAATCAATAATTATGGAGGAAATGCTAAATGGATATTAAACAAATTTCTAATATATTGCTAGAAATATTTTATATCATGTTAGGTCTATACATGGCCATTACGATGATATTTACTTTAAAAGACAAAAATCATAAAACTAGAATTGGTACTGCTCTATTCTGGGGAATAATATCTTTAATTTTTATATTTGGTAAAATAATACCATCTATTGTTACTGGTATTCTTATTGTAGTAATTGCTTTATTATCAGCATTCAAGCAAATTAATATTGGTACATTAAAACAATTAGATGATACATTTACTAATTTAAAAGCAGAACAATTAGGATTAAAAATATTTGTACCATCATTGACAATTGCTATAATTGCAATGATTATTGCTTCATTTACTCCTTTATCAGGAACAGTTGCTATAGGTATATCATCTACTTCAGCTTTACTTATTACATTTATTCTTACTAAAGCTAAACCTATTGAATTTGTTGAAGATAGTAATAGAATGTTCCAATCAGTAGGTGTATTTGCAATATTACCTCAACTTTTAGCTTCTCTAGGTGCTTTATTTACTGTTGCTGGAGTTGGTGATATAATATCTAACATTATTTCTGGAGTTATACCTCAAAATAATCCTTTAGCTGGAGTTGTTGCTTATTGCTTAGGTATGGCTATATTTACAGCAATAATGGGAAATGGATTTGCAGCATTTTCAGTTATAACTGTTGGTATTGGTGTACCTTTTGTATTTGCTCAAGGTGGAGATCCTGTAATATGTTCAGCACTTGCTTTAACAGCTGGATTCTGTGGAACATTATTAACTCCAATGGCTGCTAATTTTAACATGTTACCAGCTGCATTATTGGAAATAAAAGATAAAAATGCAGTAATAAAAGCTCAAGCACCATTAGCTTTAATTTTATTATTAGTACATATAATTCTTATGTATACATTAGGATTTTAATTAATAGGTGTTTTACATGGTATGATCTATTTGTAAGTAACTTTTACAAAATAATTTTACAATGCTATGTCCCTTTTAGATTATTTTTATATTGTAAAATAATCTAAGTTTTATTATAATTACACTTTATAGTATAAAATAATATTTACACTTTTTTAATTTTAATAATAAAACTGCTCACTTATGCTAAAAATATATTATATAAAAATACTTATTTTTTATAATTAATTATTAAGTAAATTCAAGAAACTTTAAAATAAATTTTTTATTATAAGTTTCTTAATACAAAGTGTTTATAAGCTTATATATAGACTGTGCTTTGCATTCTATATATAAGCTTAACTATTTATAAATTATGATATGTTTTAAATATATGTTAATATGTGCAATAGTTAAAAATACATTGCATATATCAACATATTATTAAAACGTAGCTATGAATTAACATTATATTAGAAGGACGTGAATTTAAATGAAAGTTTTAATAACTGGCTTTGATCCATTTGGTGGAGAAAGCATAAACCCAGCATTAGAGGCTGTAAAAAAGCTTCCAAATACAATAAGTAATGCTGAAATAATAAAATTAGAAATCCCTACTGTTTTTAAAAAATCATTAGAAAAAATAGAAGCGAATATATTGGCTCATAAACCTGATATAGTAATCTCAATCGGTCAAGCTGGTGGTCGTTTCGGAATTACACCTGAAAGAGTTGCTATAAACATTGATGATGCTAGAATCGCAGATAATGAGAAAAATCAACCAATAGATTTAAAAGTATTTGAAGACGGAGAAAATGCATATTTTACTACTCTTCCAATAAAAGCTATGGTTAAAGAAATGCAAGAATCCGGTATTCCTAGTTCAGTTTCAAATAGTGCTGGAACTTTTGTATGTAACCACGTTATGTATGGAGTATTATATATGATAAATAAAAAATATCCTAATATAAAAGGCGGCTTTATACATGTTCCATATATACCATCTCAAGTAGTTAATAAACCAAATATGCCTTCTATGTCAATTGAAGATATTTCTAAAGGATTAGAATTAAGCGTTAAAGCGGCAGTTGAAAATAATACAGATATTAAAACTGCTCAAGGAGAAATTTGCTAATGAGCAATATTAATATCTTCGTTTACGGTAGTTTAAGAGAAGGCTTTTTTAACTACAACAGATATTTAGATGGTAAAGTAATTGAAGTTAAACCTGCACGTCTTAAAGGAATGCATTTATATCATATGCCTTATAAAGGTTATCCTGCTATATTACCTGGCAATGGTGAGATTGTTGGTGAAATAATCAGCGTTAAAGATTATGATAATACAATTAAAGCTATTGATGACATGGAAGGCTTTATAAGCACAGACAACCCTAAAAATGAATATAATAAAGTTCTTTTAGAAGTAGAAGATTTAAATACTAAAAACAAAGAAAACTGTTATGTTTATTTTTATAATAAAGATATAGATTCAATATTTAATGAAAAAGCTGTACATATTCCACATGGTAATTGGAAAAATTACATGCTAAACAACAAATAATTATAATTAAATTTAATTATAACTACAGTAAAAAGAGACTTCATTGTATTACAAATTACGAAGTCTCTTTTTCATATGATTTATTAGTAAAAAATCACAAAACATATTTTCTTTATTGTAAAATTCTTAATCTTTAAGTTTAAAATTTAAATTATCATAATAGATTTTACTAGAGAATAAAAAATATCCATATCAAAATGATTTTTTGCTCATTTTAATATGGATATTTTTTTATTTTACAGTTTCTCTATCTACCAAATAAGGTACTAAACTTATATTTTCTTTTATTTTATCATCACTATTTATTGATTTAAGTAATAATTTAAATGATTCTTCTCCCATTTTATATATTGGTTGAGCAATAGTTGTAAGCTCTGGTTCTATGAATGAACATATATGTATATTATCATAACCTAATATACTTATATCTTCTGGAATCTTATATCCGTTTCTAATTAGATACTTTATTCCCCCTATGGCCATTACATCACTACTATAAAAAATACAATCAACATTTCTATTTTTCTTAATTATATTTTCAGTTGCTCTTATTCCACCATTCATAGAAAAATTTTCTTCTTCAATTATATTATCATTTAAAATATTTAATTCTGACGCTAATTCTTTAAAATAATCAAGACGTGTATCAACTCCATATCTTATTCCATCTACAAACGCTATATTTTTTTTTGATTTTTTAATTAAATATTCAATACCAATCTTTATTCCTTGCTTGTTATCACAATGAACTACATTATATTTATCTTTATAATTAACTTTTCTATCAACAACAACAAATGGAATATTATTTCTTGTTAATAAATCTAAGGAAATAGTTCCATCTTTGCTTGGAACTATTATAACTCCATCAACTAACTTACTTATCAAAAGTTTTATATAATGTTCTTCTTTTTCTTCTCTGTTTAATGTATTGCATAAAATCATACTAAATCCATACTTTTCTGCTTCTGTTTCTATAGCTTTAGCTATTTCAGAAAAAAATGGGTTTTCAATATCAGGAACAATACATCCTATAGTATAGCTCCTATTTGTACTTAAAGTTCTTGCTAATGAATTTGGGATATAATTCAATTCCTTTGCTGCTTTAAAAATCTTTTTTCGAGTTTCTTCTGAAACATTTATTTTTTTATTATTTAATACCATAGATACGGTAGTTTTTGATACATTAACGTGATTAGCTACATCTAATAATGTCGTTTTTTTCATAAAAATACTCCTTTTGTAATCCATACTAACTAAATCACATTATACCATAAATTATTTAGTTATAACTTTTAAATCAGCAGCTATTTCACTATCAACATGTTCAGAATTGTATATTTTTTCTGCAAGTTGGACACCTAATTTACCAAGTAAATCAGCTTGTTGTGCAACTGTTGCCTTCATTTCTCCTAAATCTATAGCATCTAAAGCATCATCAATTCCATCAAATCCTATAACTAAGGTATTTAATCCTGCAGATTTTATTGCCTTTTCAGCTCCAAGTGCCATTTCATCATTATGAGCAAATACTACATCAATATCTTTACTTCCTTGAATTATATTTTCCATAACTTTAAGGCCATTTTGTCTATCAAAATCAGCAGCCTGACTTGATACTAAGTTAAATTTAGTGTCATTATCTATTATACTATGAAATCCTTCTCCTCTATCTCTAGTTGCAGAAGATCCTGGTATTCCTTGTAATTCTACTACATTTATAGTATCTTTATCTTTAAAGTTATCTAAGATAAATTCTCCTGCCATAGCGCCACCTTTAATATTATCTGATGCTATATGACTTGTTACATGTCCCCCATTAGACATTCTATCTATTGTAACTACTGGAACATTTCTTTTATTAGCAACTTCTATTGATTTTACAACTGCATCACTATCTGTTGGATTTATTAATAATGCAGTTATTCCAAGTTCTAGTAAATCTTCTACATTAGATCTTTCTTTAGCCGCATCATTTTGTGAATCTAAAACAATTAATTCAAATCCTAATTTTTTAGCTTCTTCTTCTGCTCCTTCTTTAATGTTTACAAAGAAAGGATTGTTTAATGTAGATAAAACCATACCTATTTTTCTCTCATCATTACCCTTTGAACATCCAATAAAAGAACTTACCATTATACAAACCAAACCAAACATTAATATTTTTTTCATTATTTTCATGGTGTTTCCTCCTATATGTTCGTATTATTTTTTTCTGCTCTTTTTATCTAATAATACAGCCATTAATATAACTAAACCTTTTACTATTGATTGATAGAATGGTGATACATTCATTAAGTTTAATCCATTATTTAAAATTCCTATTATAAGAGCACCGATAATTGTACCTGATATTTTTCCTTCTCCACCAGCTAATGAAGTTCCACCAATTACTACTGCTGCTATTGCATCTAATTCAAATCCTGTTCCTGCATTTGGTGATGCTGATGCTATTCTACTTGTTATGATTACCCCAGCAATTGCTGATGCAAATCCTGAGATTACGTAAGCTAAAGTTTTTATTTTATCTGTATTGATACCTGATAATCTCGCAGAATCTTCATTTCCACCTAATGCATATAAGTATCTTCCAAATCTTGTTTTGTTCAATAAATATATTGCAACGATTGCAATTACTATAGTGATAATAACTGGTATAGGCATAAATCCTATTTTACCATTACCAATTTTTACAAAAGTTTCTGGTAATTTTGATATTGGTGTACCATTTGTAAATACTAATGTTAAACCTCTAAATATTGTCATTGTAGCTAAAGTAACTATGAAAGCTTGTAATTTACCTTTTGATATTAACATACCATTTACAAAACCTACAGCTATACCAACTAATGCTGCTACTATAACAGCTAGGAATACGTTTCCAGTTGACTTAATAATAGATGCTGCTAAAGCTCCACTAATTGCTAAAGTTGAACCTACTGATAAATCTATACCACCTGTTAAGATTACAAAAGTCATACCCACAGCAATTATTGCATTAGTTGAAACTTGTGTAAAAACATTAGTAATATTTGATATTGTTAAAAAACTTGGAGTTACAAATGTAATAATCATACATAGTAGTACTAACCCTATTATTGATTTATATTTAACTAAATTTTGTTTAAAGTTTTCGCTCATTTTTAATTCCTCCTATCTAATTAATCCCAACAGCTAATTTCATAATTGCTTCTTGAGATGCTTCTTCCCTTGAAAGTTCTCCTGATATTTTTCCTTCACTCATAACCATTATTCTATCGCTTATTCCAAGCACTTCTGGTAAATCAGAAGAAATTACTATGATAGCTTTTCCATTTGCTTTAAGTTCATTTAATAATTCATATATTTCCTTTTTAGCTCCTACATCTATTCCCCTAGTAGGTTCATCTACTATTAGAATTTCTGGTGATAACATAAGCCATTTTGCTAGAATTACTTTTTGTTGATTTCCACCACTTAACTTACCTATCAATTGATCTCTATTTGGGGTTTTTATTTTAATCTTTTTAATGTAATAATCTACATCTTCTATTTCTTTTTTGCCGTCTATTGATTTAAATTTATTTTCATATTTTTTTATGTTACAAATTGACATATTATCCTTTATAGATAAACCTAGAACACAGCCCTCTTTTTTTCTATCTTCAGATAAGTAACATATTCCGTTATTTATAGCATCACTGACTGATTTTATATTCATTTCTTTGCCTTTTATTTTTACAGTTCCGCTGGTCTTTTTGTATTCACCAAAGATAGCTTTAGCAAGTTCTGTTCTACCAGATCCCATAAGACCTGCTATTCCAAGTATTTCACCAGATTTAACATTAAATGATGCATTTTTCACGCCTTCTTTTGCGCTTAAATTTGATACCTCTAAAAAGTTTTCTCCCTTTTTAACTTCTTTATAAGGGAATTGATCTTCTATTTTTCTACCCACCATCATTGAAATGAGTTCATCATTATCTATATCTTTAATTAATGCATTACCAGCATATTTACCATCTCTTAGCACTTCTACTCTATCACAAATCGCAAATATTTCTTCCATTCTATGAGATATGTAAATTACAGCTATTCCTTTTTTCTTTAAACTTTCTATTACTTCAAATAGCTTTTTAGTTTCTACATCTGTTAAAGCTGTTGTAGGTTCATCCATTATGATAATTCTTGCATTTTTAGTTAATGCTTTTGCAATTTCTATCATCTGTTTTTCTCCAACATTAATATTACCTACAAGTTCACTTGGATTAATATTACAGCCAATTTGTTCTAGAAACATAATACTTCTTTCATGTAGCACTTTTTGATTTATTTTTCTGCTAAATTTATCATATTTTTCATTTCCCAAAAAAATATTTTCAGCAACAGTAAGATTATTTAGTAAACTTAATTCTTGATGGATAATTGTTACTCCATATTCTTCAGCTGCTTTTATTCCCTTTATGTCAACTTCTTGATCTTCTATAAAGATTCTGCCTCCATCTTTTTTATATACTCCACTTAAAATTTTCATAAGTGTAGATTTTCCAGCACCATTTTCTCCCATAAGTGCAGTTACTTCTCCACCATAAGCAGTTATATTTACGTTATCTAATGCTTTAACTCCCGGAAAAACCTTAGATACACCTTCCATTTTCAACATTGGTTTTTTGCTATTCAAATTGCTCACCCCTTTTAAAATACTACTCCTGACTTTAATATTATATTAGCATATGGAGTTTGTTCTCCTGTTCTAACTACTGCTTTACAAGATTTTAATGTAGTCTTTAATTCTTCATGTGTAATAAATGTTATCTTAACATCACCTATTACTTCTTTTATTTCCTCATAAAGATCTGGACTAACAGCCTCTGTTTCCTTAGCTAAAATTACTTCTTCTATTTGCAATTCTAATAATGTCGTTTTTAAAGTTTGCATAAATGTTGGAATACCTTTTATTAATGCTAAATCTATTCTTTCGCTTTCAGCTGGTATTGGTAAACCACAATCTCCTATTGCAATCATATCTGTATGACCCATTTTTGAAATTACTGAACTTAAATCACTATTTAATAATGCTGTTTTTCTCATATGTATTATTCCTCTCCGTAAACTTTAATTACTTCTTCTTTATATGGTATTGATGGTTGTGCACCTTCTCTTTGTACTGCTATTGAAGATACCATATTACCAAATTTAACTGACATAAGTAAGTTTTCTTTAGTTATTTCATTTGGATTTAATTTTGTACTTAATCCACCTATAAAACTATCGCCTGCTGCTGTAGTATCTATTGCATTTACTTTATATGCAGGTACTAATTCACAAAAATCTTTTCCTATTACTGCTGCACCTTTCGAACCCCTTGTTATTATTACAAACTTAACTCCCTTATCCATAAAAACTTTTGCAGCTTTTTTTGCATCTTCTACATTTTCAACTGTTATACCTGTTAAAACTTCTGCTTCAGTTTCATTTGGAACTATAATATCTGTAACTGCTAAAAGTTCATCTTTTATTTTCTTTGCTGGTGCAGGATTTAATATTGTTATTTTTTCATTTTCTTTTGCATTCTTAAATGCTCTTAAAGACATTTCTTCTGGTGTTTCAAACTGTGCAATTAAAATATCACTTTCTTTTATTCTATCTAATGTAGAATCTATCTCTTTTTCATTAATACTCATATTTGATCCTGGATTAACAATGATTGAATTATTACCAGTGTCTGCTACCATTATCATTGCAGTTCCTGTTGCATTAGAATCATCTTCAAAAACACAATCTATATTTATATCATCATTTTTTAATTCATCTCTTAATGTTTTACCATAATCATCTTTTCCAATTTTAGCTATCATTGAAACATGAGCACCACTTCTTTTAGCTGCTACTGCTTGATTAGCTCCTTTACCACCAGGTATTTTCTCATATGATTTAGATAGTATTGTTTCTCCTGACTTAGGCATATCTTTTATTTTCATAACTAAGTCCATATTCATACTTCCAAGCACACATATCTTATTCATATAAATTCCTCCATCATCTAATTAAATATTGGTTAACTTTCTAGTTAACCGTTTCACTGAACCGATTAACCATAGTATAAACTATTTGTAAACGTTAATCAATAGTTTTTTTAATTTTATTTATTATTTTTATTTTGCTCTATATTTATACCCCCTATTTTGATATTTATTTCTATTTGAAAATTTCTTTCATTTATTGTATACTTTATAGTATAGATTTAAAAACTAAAGATATATTAATATAAAAATTAAGGTGGTACATATATGAACGTTTATGCAATAACTTATTATTTAAAAGAAGATACACATTCATGTGATTGTGAAGATCATAATGAAGAACATCATCACCATCATCATCGTGATGATTACGAAATAACTGGAAATATTAAAGCTTTAGGAGCTTGGGCGCATTTAATGCCTACTAGTTTTTTAGTTAAATGTGAATTAACTGCTAATGAAGTTTCAGCAAAACTTAAAGAAGTTCTTGAAGCTACAGATATGCTTTTTGTTACAGAAGTAACTAAAGATAATGTTGCTTCTTTAACACCAGGTGTTGTTGAGTGGATCAATCAATAATATTTTAATAAAAAAGACATGCTCATCTTATTTTTGGCATGTCTTTTTTATTAATAATTTTTTCTTATTTTAAAGTACATTTCTGGTGTATCTTCTTCAATAGTTTTAAATATATAACCCTGTGATTTATAATAATCTATTATATTTGGTAACGCTTTACAAGTATTTTTATGCATGTCAGTACAATGCATAAGTAATATTATTGTTGATAAGTTTTCGCTATCATTTATAGCTTTCTTATATAACTTACATGGTGGTAATTTAGGATTTAAACCATCTTCATTATCCAAATTCCAATCATATACTTTGAAATAATTATCATGCAATCTCTTCAGATAACTTTTACTCAAATGTTTATAACTTCCACCAGGAAATCTAATTATATTAGGTGAAACACCAATAACCTTATTTATCTCATCACGACATTCAATCATTTCTTTTATAAAATCATCTTCATTACAATAAATACACTTATACTTATGACTATATGTATGTAGACCTATACTATGCCCCTCATCATTAATTCTTTTTACAATCTCCTCTTTCCCTTCAATTTGATTTCCAATTATAAAGAAAGTTGCTTTAACATCTTTTTCTTTTAACACATCTAAAACTTTTTCTGTCACTTTATCACTAGGTCCATCATCAAAGGTAAGGTATATTACTTTCTTTTTGTAATTATTAGTTTCTTCATTTGCATTAACGTTGGTAATATCTAATTTAGCGCCTGTAGAAATACTTCTAAAATTTTGTTCAAATATAGAAATGACAAGAAGTATACTTATCGTAAACAATAAAAGATACTTCCACTTATTTTTCACTTTGTTTCACTCCTTATAATTTATTTTTTATTAATATAAAATCCACTACATACTATCATTTACTATTAAATGTTTTTTATTTGTTGTAATTTTTAGCATTATAAAATATATGCTAATGTATATTAAAACTAATATGATCAATTTAATTTTTTATCCTTGCACCTATTCCGAACTCAATGCAATAACACTAGTTGTATATATGATTATTTTTTATTCTTTATTAGTCGAAATTATTTCAATATATTTAAAATTACAAATTATGATTCCCACATAAATAAAGAGACTGAATATTATATATCATAAAATTCAGTCTCTTTATTTATTAATATATTTTATCAGTAATTACACCAAATGAAGATGCCTTTATAAAAGACTTTCCTCTTAAATTTATTAACTCTTCTTTTGTCCCTTGAACTATAACCCCTAAAATTTTTGCATCATCTGCTGAAGTTTTTCCTTTTCTCATTATTTCCTCATATAACTCTTTATATTTTGTATCCTTACTGTTACTTAAAGTGCTTATGAGCTCATCATATGAGTAATTATATGAATTTTTATCAATCATAAAATAATCATGAAATCCTATTCCTAAAACTTCGCTTTCCATTATTCCATTAGCTTTATCATCATACTTATTTATTTCATTTTGAAATTCATTCATTGACACTTTTAATAAATTGAGTTTAAATATTAACTTTTTCTTTAAATTTTTCTAGTCCTATTCGTTCTATAAAGAATCCCAGTTTTTCTCCGGCTTCTGCATTTTCCTTATAATAATCAAATATATTATCTACTACTTTTAATGCCTCTTCTTCACTTATGTCTTTAATAATAACATCTGCAATTCTTGGATTGTATCCTGCCGATCCACCTGCACATACTATAAATCCAGTTTTGTCTGCAATTACCCCAACATCTTTGCTGTACACACTTCCACATGCATTTCTGCATCCTGCAACTCCAATTTTAGTTCTGCAAGGCATTTCCATCCAAGTATACTTTTTAGAAAGTTTCATACCTATTCCAATAGTATTATATTTTTCTCTTTTGCAAAAACCTGCAGGACACATCTCAACATTTTTAACAGAATTAGTACTTTTTACAGCAGGTTCCATTCCAAGTTCCTCCCATATCTTAGGTAAATCTTCTTTTTCTAAATTTGTTATTAAGATTCTTTGTCCTGATGTAATTTTTAATACACCTTTATATTTTTTAGCTACATCTATTATTTTTTGCATAGTTTCTATAGTTACAAATCCACCTGGTATATGTGGCGTTATACTGTATGTTCTCTTTCCATTTCTTATTTTTTTAAGGTTCCCATAATCCATACTCTCACTCCTTACTTTCCAATATCTAATTTAGTTATATTATTTACTACACTATATCTTTAAAACATATTCCTATAAAAATAATAGGTGCAATGATATATTTACTAGCCTATTTAACTTCTGTAACTATTTGATTATTACATATAATTTTAGTTACAACATATCTAATATTAATTAAGTGCTTTTAACAAATCATCAAGATTTAATCCATGAACATTAGCTGCATCTTCAAGACTTTCTGATTGTGCTGATGGACATCCAATACATCCCATTCCAAAACTCATTAAAATTTCTGCTGCATTTTCCTTTATTCTTATTATTTCTCCTACTGTCATATCTTTAGTTATCATAATTTTTCTCCTCTTCATATTTAATTTATTTTGTTTTTAATTTGTATATTTTTATTTATATTTTTAAATACGTTAATGTATAATTTTCTTAATTTAAATACAATGCATTTTAATTTGTATATTTAAATTACTTCTTCCATGTAGTAATTATATAATAAGATCTACATAAATTAAGTAACATATGTTACACAATATTTTATATTCAAGCTTTTTTTACTTAACCATCTCATATAAGTATTTCCAAAATTCAAATTATAATAAAATTTGATAAAACACTCTTCTTATTATAAACTTCAAATATTTTTTTATTTACTATGTCTTTTAACCATAACTTTAATAAATATTAAAAAACAAAAAGTGAACATATGATACTTATATATTCATACATTCACTTTTAATATTATTAAATTATAAAATGTTATTTAATTTTATTTCTGACTTTGATATGTATAGTTATATAAAATAAATTAATAATAAATTTAAATCTATACACCTAAAATTACTTTTGTACTATTCTTACTATATGTATAGTTAAATATAATAATTCTTCATTAGAGATTTCTTTATTTAACACCTTTTTAACATAATCTCCAATTAACCTAGCACACTTAACTTCTTTTGGATACTCTTTTATCATTTGCTCAAAAATAAAGTTTTCTTTAGATTCAATCATTCTATCATCTAATAAACGCTGAACAAAAAATTGAAGGTGAGTTAAAAATCTTGAATAATTAAGTGAATCTTTATCAATAGTTATTCCAAAATTGTATTGAATTATATTAAAAATATCCTTTAACATACGTATTGTTAGCATTGTATTTTGCATTTCTGCTTCATCAGTCTGTGCATTAACAACATGAAATGCAATATTTCCAGCTTCTTCTTCTGGAAGCTTTACATTAAGCTTACTATTAATGTATTCAACTGCATACTTTCCTATTTCAAATTCTTTTGGATAAAACTTTTTAAGTTCCCACAATAAACGATTTTGTATAGTTATGTTCTTTTCATATCTAGTAAGAGCGTAAGATATATGATCTACTAATGTAATGAAAATTTGATCATTTAACTTTCCACCTAACTTTTCATTAGCATAACCAATGATATCATTAGTTATTTCAATGTATTCACTAGGCGTTTCTTCTATAAGTTTTACATATTCTCTTGTATCAGTTTCATTTTTTAACACAAATATCTTTTCTATCTTTTCTGTATCTAATTCTTCTCCTGCCTTACGCTTAAATCCAAGCCCTTTTCCCATAACAACAATTTCTTTATCATTTTCGTCTCTTGCTAAAATAAGACTATTGTTCATCACTTTAACTATTTGCATCTTATTCACCCTCAATATCAATTATTTA
Organism: Clostridium cagae; assembly: GCF_900290265.1. NCBI lineage: Bacteria > Bacillati > Bacillota > Clostridia > Eubacteriales > Clostridiaceae > Clostridium > Clostridium caccae. The sequence continues at coordinate 1,107,180 of NZ_OKRA01000001.1, read as the reverse complement.
TTTATAAAGGTTTATAACTCTTCTCCATTGGTGTTTATAACATTCTTATACCACTTAAAACTTTTTTTCTTTATTCTTCTTAAGTCTTTTAAATCAAATTCGTCCCTATTAACATATATAAAACCATAACGCTTGCCATATCCTTGATGAGTACTTACAACGTCAATTGCAGACCATGGGCAGTATCCCATAACTTCTACTCCATCATTAATAGCTAACTTTAATTGTTCTAAATGCTTTCTAATATAATCAATTCTATAATCATCATTTATAGTTTCATTTTCTTCTAATTTATCTGGTGCACCAATTCCATTTTCAGTAATTAAAATAGGTAAATCATATCTTTCGCTTACTTTTCTTAAAGTCATTCTAAGACCTATTGGATCAACAACCCATCCATACTTTGTTTTATCTACATAAGGATTTTCAGCTGCACGATATACACCTTGTTCTCCTAACATTATTTGTTGATCCCCTGCTCTTGCTGATATATCAGATGCATCGCCTTTACTTGCAGCTATTGTTGCTGTTGAATAATAATTTATTGCTATAAAATCTGGTTTAGCATTTTTCATTATATCCATATCACCATCTTCTATAATAGGCTCTAACCCTCTATCTATTAAATAATTCCAAGCTAGTTTATTATATTTACCTCTAACTGCCATGTCTAAAAAACTCCAGCAACGAATAGTTTCCCAATTGTGGGCTGCAATAGCATCTAGAGGATTACATGTTTCTCCATACATTGCTGTTGTATTAAGTGCTGGACCTATTTTTCCATTTGGGCACATTTCATGACATAAATTCATTACTTTTGCTTGTGCTAAAAGCATATGATGATTTTGCTGATATAATTCTTTTTTACTAGGTAGCTTTCCGCCCTTTGGAATACCTATTGCACCTGGATGAAGTATCATTGTATTTTGTTCATTTATTGTTAACCAATACTTTACCTTTGATCCAAACTTCTCAAATAGCACTTTAGCATATTTAGAAAAAGCATCTATAGTATCTCGATTGCTCCAGCCACCTTTTTCCTCTAATGCATATGGTAAATCAAAATGAAACATTGTAACTACTGGCTCTATATTATATTTATTTAACTCATCTATAAGATCATTATAGAACTTAATTCCTTTTTCATTAACTTCGCCAGTTCCTTGTGGAATAATTCTAGTCCATGCTATAGAAAAACGATACGCTTTCAATCCCATTTCTGAAAATAGCTTCACGTCCTCTTTAAATCTATGATAATGATCACTAGCGATTTTAAAATCTGCTGTTCCTTCTGGATGATCGCACATATCTATAACTGATAATCCTTTTCCATCTTCATTCCAAGCTCCCTCTACTTGATAAGCTGATGTAGATCCGCCCCATAAAAAGTTTTCAGGAAATCCTTTTATATTATTATATATCATATTAGCTCAACCTTTCACCATAATATTTTAAGTGTGAAATCAGACTTTGATATTTTTTCAAAGTCTGATTTTTTATATTAATACTATCTACTCTGTAATTTTTATAATTTTTTCTCCAAAAGTTACTTTTTTTTCTTCTTCTCCTAATATATCTGAATATTTATCTGAATTACAAATGACTATTGGAGTTACCATATCATAACCTAATTTTTTAATTTCTTCTATATCAAAATTAATTAATTTATCTCCAACCTTAACTCTATCTCCGCTCTTAACAAATGATTCATAATGTTTTCCTTCAAGATTTACAGTATCAAGGCCTACGTGAATTAAAATTTCAGTTCCATTATCACTTTCTATTGCAACTGCATGCTTTGATGCAAGTACAGTTTGAACTACTCCTGAAACTGGTGAAACTACATTACCTTTATCAGGTACTATTGCCATGCCCTTACCTAAAAGTTCTCCTGAAAATACATCATCATTAACTTTGCTTAATGGAATTAATTTTCCTGAAAGAGGACTTACTATTTCCATTGAACCATTAATTTCTACTTTTTCTTCACTCTTTATTTCAGTAGAGTTATTTTCTTTTACTTCTTCATCATCAATTGGATCTTCAAAACCTATAATCCAAGTTAATGCAAAAGTAACAACAAATGCAATTGCACAAGTAATTAAAGCATGAATTATATTCATTGGATTTTCACCTATAAAAGCTGGAAGTGCTGCAAGTCCTGGTGAAACAAATGCATAACGTACAAGCCCTGAAAGTCCTGCATATATACCAGCACAACCTCCACCTATCATGGCTGCTATTAGTGGTTTTTTAAGTTTTAAAGTAACTCCATAAAGTGATGGTTCTGTTATACCTAGTAATGCTGTTATACCTGATGAAGCTGCAAGTTGTTTTAAGTTTTTGTTTTTACTTTTAACAGCAACACACATAGTAGCTGCACCTTGAGCTATGTTTGATGCTAACATACCAGGTCCATTAATCATTTCTGCTCCATTGTTAGTTAATTGCATTGTTGCAATTGGTGTCATTGCCCATGCGGTTCCAGTTACAACAAGGAATGGTTGTAATGCCCCCATAAGTAATGGTATTAACCAACTAGCTTTTCCATTAATAAATTCTGCTCCTGCTGCTACTAAATCGTTTAAATATGTACCAAAAGGTCCTATTGCAATTAAAGCAAGTGGTGCTGTAAGTAATAAAATTATTAAAGGTTTAGTAAAGAATTTTATAATTGATGGTGATACTTTTTCTGCAAATCTTTCTATGTAAGACATTGCCCATACAGTAATAATAATTGGTAATACTGAGCCAGCATAATCAGTTAATCTTACAGGCATTCCCATAAAATGTACTGCTTCTCCAGATGCCATAAGTGCTCCTAAATTAGGATGTAATAATACTCCTGCAAGTGTCATAGCTAATATAGGACTACATTCAAATTTTATAGCTGCTCCATATGCAAGTAATACTGGCATAAAGAAGAATGCTGCATCTGCAATAGTATTTAAAATATAATATGTTTGACTATCATCTGTTAATATACCTGTTAATGTTAATATAGCTAATACTGCTTTTATCATACCTGCTCCAGTGATTGCTGGAATCATAGGAGTAAATGTTGTTGATATAACACTTATAAAACGAGAAACTATACTTTCTTTTTCTACATTTCCTTTGTTTAATTTATTTTTTGAACTTTCAAGAGTTCCTGTTTCATTAAGTATAGCTCTATAGGCAGTTTGTACATCATTTCCAATAACAACTTGAAATTGTCCACCCTTATTAACTACACTTATAACTCCTGGTAGTTTTTCAATCTTTTCAGCTTCAACTTTTGACATATCATTAAATTCAAATCTAAGTCTAGTTGCACAATGTGTAAGCTTATTTACATTTTTTGATCCACCTACAAGTTCCAATACCTGAAGTCCTACTTTTTTATAATCCATAACTCTTCTCCTCCATTTTTTAAAATAAAAAAAGACCAAAATAAAATGTATTTCTTAATTAAAAGAAATGCATTTTTATTTCGGTCTTGCCTGCTTTACCAGTAACATGCCTTAACAAAAATGTGTTAAAACCTATGTAATCTTTTACTTGAGTAAATAATATCATATATTTTTTATATATTCAATATATTTTTTAATACTTATTAAGTTTTTTAACTAAATAATATTAATGCAATATATAATTTTAATGATTATGGATAAGCTAATATCGTAACATTTTTCTATAAAATATTATGAGCAAATTATAGAAGGAGGATATGTATGAAAAATAAAACTCTTTACTCAAACAATAACATTACTAATTCTGATCCTGCATCATCTAAATATGCTAAAAATGTAAATGAAAAAAATCATGAAGAAAGTCCTTATGGTGATAATGAACCCTCCTCTTGTACAACTTACAAATAAATTTTATACAAATTTTTAATCACTAATTTTACTGGCTTTTCGTTTGATATCTAGAGATATATTTATAAGTTTAAGATTTTTCACAGGGTAATTAATATCCTGTGAAAAATCTCTTTTCTAAATTTGAATAGCAAAATTAAAATCATCCTAAATATGTAAAAATTAAATCAATCCTAATCTCTTGAAAAATACCCTAAACTGTACTATACTAAAGACAATTAATTATATTGTTTGATTTTTGCCGCCGGGTAAAAATGCTTTTACAAACATTCGTATTTCATACCATTAGGCCATTGAAGGTATGAACATTCGAATGTTTTTTTATTTGGAGGGATTAATTTATGAAAAAAAATACTTTATATTTAAAATTTATGAAATTTGTAACTTTAAATGTTCTGGGGATGATAGGTCTTTCTTGCTATATACTTGCTGATACCTATTTTATTTCAAATGGACTTGGTGCAAATGGACTAGCAGCCCTTAATCTTGCTATTTCTGTATACAGTTTTATTCATGCTACTGGGCTAATGATAGGCATTGGTGGTTCTACAAAATTTACAATATTAAAGACTCAAAATGAAAACATCAAAGCAAATGAAGTTTTTACTCATTGTATAATCTTGGGTATTGTTATTGGAATTATTTTTGCTCTTACCGGAATCTTAGGTTCTGAATACTTAAGTAGATTTCTAGGTGCAAATGAAGAAACATTTTATATGACAAACACTTACCTGAAAACTATATTTTTATTTTCACCATGTTTTATTTTGAATAATATTTTAATTGCTTTTATACGTAATGATAATTCCCCAAAACTTGCAATGGGAGGAATGATCCTTGGAAGCCTTTCTAATATTATTCTTGATTATATTTTTGTATTTCCATTAAACTTAGGAATGTTTGGCGCTGCCTTTGCAACAGGACTTGCTCCAATAATTAGTATATTATTATTATCATTACATTTTTTTAAAAATAAAAATAATTTTTCCATTAAAAGATGCGAATTTGATTTAACAATATTTAAAAATATCATTAATCTTGGACTTTCTTCACTTGTAACAGAAATATCATCTGGAATTGTCCTTATAATATTTAATATTGTGATTTTAAATATTGCAGGTAATATAGGCGTTGCAGCTTATGGAATTATAGCCAATTTAGCTCTTGTAGCAATAGGTATATTTACTGGAATAGCTCAAGGAATGCAACCTCTTGTTAGTAATAGCTATGGTAACAAAAATTATCTACAGCTAAAACAATTATTAAAATATTCAATTACTTTATCACTTATAGTTTCAGTAGTAATTTATTTTACAATCACTCTGTTTTCTAGTGAACTAATTTCACTCTTTAACAGTGAAAATAATTTACTATTAAAGACTTATGCAACAACAGGACTTTCACTATATTTTATTGGATTTATCTTTGTTGGAATTAATATTGTTATAATTTCATTTTTAAATTCTATTGAAAGTTCTAAAGTAGCATTTATTATCTCATTAATAAGAGGATTTATTGCTATTATTCCATTAGTGCTTATACTATCATCACTTTTGGGCTTAACTGGTGTATGGCTTGTATTTCCAAGTGTTGAAGCTATAACTACACTAATAGCTATAATTTTATTAAGAAATTCAAGTATAACAATTGTTCAAAATAACGAGTAACTAATATTTAATAAATTCTTGATACTTTGCAAATGGATAAACTATTTCTATATAAAATAATAAAAATAAATTTTAAGTAAATACTAATAGTGAAAACTTTATTAAAGGAGAGATAATTTATGGCTAGTAGAACAGGCATAGTTAAATGGTTCAATGCTGAAAAAGGGTATGGTTTTATTTCATGTGATGAAGGAAATGACGTTTTTGCACATCACTCACAAATTAAAGAAAATGGTCCTGAAAAGGACTTACATGAGGGTGAAAGTGTAACCTTTGATATACAAGATGGTGAAAAAGGTTCAATGGCGACAAATATACAAAAATTATAAACAGATTTAAAGCTGATTCTATTTTAAATACTCTATTTTTAAATAGAATATTTAGATTATATTTATAAAAATAAATTCAATTGTTTATTTTTATTTATTATATTTTTCTATAAATGGTTATACTTAATAAGCTGCAGATAGTTCTCTGCAGCTTATTATTTTTTAACAAATAATTCAACGAGGTATTTTATGGTACCAATATGTATAACTTCCCACCAACTATTAATACGAAATTTGTTTATAAAACAGTTTAACTAAAAATTGATGGGTAAATTCATAAAATTTTTTATTCTAAAATATCAACATTCACTTGAAACATAGTCTAAACTAAAGATTTTCTATTAAAAGCTTTTTCCCAATCTTTTATAAAATTATCAACACTCCAATCAGTCATTGGATGTTCTATTAATTTATCAAAAATATCTTTTCCAACTGTAACAGAATGACCCCCTAGCTTACTTATTTCATGTACTTGCTGAACATTTTTAAAGGATGCAGCTAAAACTTTAGTGGCTAAATTATATTCTTTTATCATATTTATTAAGTAGCCAACAACTCCTACACCATCACCACTTAAATTATCAATTCTATTTACATAAGGTGCTATATAATCTGCACCTGCAACTGATGCCATTAATCCTTGTTGCGCTGTAAATATAGCTGTAGCAGTTATATTAAAACCTTTTGCCTTAAGAATTTTTATAGCTTTAATTCCCTCTTTTGTTACTGGAATCTTAATATATAAGTTTCCTCCTATATTTTCTTTTAAATATTCTGCATCTTTAATCATACCTTCAGTTGAAAGAGAAATTACTTGTGCATGTATCATTGTTTCTTCCCCAACAATAGTACGAATTTCTTTTAATAAACTTATTGGATCTTTGTTTTCCTTTGAAAGAATTGTTGGATTTGTTGTCACTCCACTAAGTGGATAATATTCCATTGCATCCTTAATTTCTTCAATATTTGCTGTATCTATCATATATATCATAATTAATTCCTCCTAAAATGCTTCTTCTGTCCTTGATATTATATCTTCTTGAGTAGTTTGATCTAAAGTTACAAATTGAGCACAGTAACCAGCTACTCTAACAATTACATCTCGGTACTTTTCAGGGTCCTTTTGGGCTTCTCTTAAAGTTTTAGTGTCTATTACATTGAATTGTATATGCCATCCTTTCATTGAAACAAAAGATTTTATAAGATTAATAAACTTTGTAAATTGGTCATCTCCAACTAATAAATTAGGTGAGAATTTCATATTTAATAATTGTCCCCCAGTCATTAATATAGTAGGTAACTTAGTTATTGATTTTAAAACAGAAGTTGGTCCTTCTATATCTGATCCTTGTACTGGAGATGCTCCTTCTGCTGCTGGCGTCCATGCAAATCTTCCATCCGGAGTAGCCTCTGTTACGCATCCCATTGGTACATTAGAGGATATTCCTGATGTTGAAAGTCCATAAATTCCTCCAATAGGTCCTCTTCCATATCTTGTTGTTTTATATTTTGATATTTCATTTATATAAGTTTGGTAAACATTTCTTGCCATGTTATCAACACAATCTATGTCATTTCCATACTTAGGTGAAGAAAATAATATTTTTTTTACTTTAATTCCTTCTAAACCTTCAAAATTATTTTTTAATGCATTCATCACTTCTTCTTTAGAAAGTATATTTTTATCAAAAATAACATCCTTTAAAGCGAATAATGAATTTGTTGCATTTGCTAAGCCAACTTGAAGTCCAGCAACTATATCATAAATACTTCCGCCTTCTTTAATAGACTTTCCTCTACCTATACAATCATCTACCAATGATGAACAGAATATATCTGGGAATTCTTCAAGATTTGTATCTGCAATTTTATCTAATGCAACGGTTAATTTTGTGTAATAAGCTATGTTCTTTTCCCACGCAGCCCATAATTCTTCAAAATTATTAAAACTTAATAAATCTCTATTTCCAGTAAGCAATGTTTCACCTGTTCTTTCATCATATCCATCATTTAAAGTTAGCTCTACTGCTTTTATCATATTTAAAAAACTCATACCAGTACATCTATAACCCCATTTTCCAGGAACTGCAACTTCCACACATCCTACCATTGTATAATTATATGCATCCTTGTAATTAACACCTTTATTTAATAATGATTGCACTATTATTTCATCAGTATGAAGTGCTGGCATTCCAAATCCTGTTTTTATAACATTTGCACATTCTCTTATAAATCTCGCACTACTATTAGAGAAAAGTCTTGCTGAAAGATTTGGTTGAGTTAATTTCATTTCTCCAACAGATTGTAATATTAAATAACTTAAAGAATTTGTACAATCCTCTCCAAGTTCATTACATCCTCCAATTGTTACATTTTGATAAGTTGGATATCCTGCGCCATACCCTGCATGAGATGTTGGACGAATTTTTAATATTGAAAATAACTTTATCCATAAGCATTGTAATAATTCTTTCGCAAAATCTTCTGTTAAAGTTCCATTTTCTATTCCTTCTTTATAATAAGGATATAAATATTGATCAACACGACCTAATGAAGCAGAATGACCATTACTTTCTATTTGTATTACTAAATGTACAAACCAAATCATTTGAACAGCTTCATAAAAATTTTTCGGAGCTTCTTTTGGTATTCTTAAACATATATCTGATATTAATAATAATTCATTTTTTCTATTTATATCTTTTTCTGCAAGTGCTAATTTTTTAGCAAGCTCACTATATCTTAATCCAAAGTTTATAATAGCTTTATTTATAATTATTACTGATTCTAAAAAGGATTTCTTTTTGAACCCATCATTTTCACTTATATCAACTTTTTCTAAAGCTTCTTCTGCTTCTTTTATTATTCCAGAAAGTCCTAGATTTAAAGCTTTTTCAAAATCTGGAACTATATGACCATCTCCTGAAGTCATGTTTCCTTCTCCATGTATTACCTTAACATTAATGGCCTTTTTTATTTCTTCTGGCATTATCCCATAACACTTATCTTTTAATGTTTTGCCTTTCCAATACTGAACTATTTCTAAAAGTTCATCTATATTTTTTTCGTTTATATAAAAGTTATCCCCTTCTCTTTTATTGAAATTTCCATATTCTTTTAATTCATCTTCTATCCATTGAACAGCGTATTCAGGGAATATTGGTGCAGTTCTTTCATCAAAGCTTTGATTACCAACTATAAGTTCACCATCTTTAATATAAATACTCATATTTTCTAAAGTTTTTTCTACAGCCTTAGCTCTCTTTATATATATTGGCTTATCTTCATTTTCCTTATAAGCTTTAGTGAAATATCTAGCTCTTTCAATACAAACAGAAGGAGTTTTGTTAAGTATACACTCTCTTAATTTCTTTATTCTTTCACTTTTAATTATATAATCCATCATTTTACTAACCTCCAATAATACATTTAATATTACTTTTTTCAATAACTTCTTTTAAATATTCAGTTTTATCTTTATTAGGTGTTTTCATATCATTAAGATCATATTTTCTGTTTAATTGATTATATTTTTCCTTACCTAATGAATGATAAGGTAATAAATGAATTTCTCTTATTCTATTTTTTAAAGCTAAATCAATAACTTTTTTTATATTTTCTTCACTATCATTAAAATTAGGGATTAAAGGAATTCTTATAATTATATTGTCATGAACCTTACTTACGTTTTCTAAATTTTTAATTATTAAAGAATTATCCACACCTATAAATTTTTTATGAAATTCATTGTTAGCATTTTTAATATCAAACATAACTAAATCACAAAATTTTGATAAATTTAAAAGAGTTTCAGTCTCTCCAAATCCACTTGTTTCAATTGCTGTATTAATATAATTTTCCTTGCATTTTTTAAGTAAATCTAATGCAAAATCTCCATTGCTTAATACTTCTCCACCTGATAATGTAACTCCACCTCCAGATCTAGAATAAAAAATTTCATCTTTGATAACTTCTTTAAATACCTCATCTATAGTCATTTCTTTTGCAACTAAGTTCAAAGCATTTGTAGGGCAAATATCTGTGCATTTACCACAACTATTACATTTATCTCTATCAATTTTTATTAAATCATCTTCAAATGAGAGTGCATTTTTGTCACAACTTTTTATACAACTTCCACAACTAATACATTTTTTCTTGCTATAATATAGTTCATTTTTTTTACTTTGAGTTTCAGGATTACTACACCATATGCATTTTAATGGGCAGCCTTTAAAGAAAACTACTGTTCTAATTCCAGGTCCATCATGGGTAGCATATTTTTCAATATTACAAATAAGTGCTTTTTCCATAATTCATATTTAGTGAGATATATAACTTAATGAATATAGTACTCACTAAACTTCACCCCCTCGCTCAGTATTATTTGTTATTATTTATTATTATTTGTTATTGTTTGATTACATTTTAATCTTATTTTTTATGTTTGTCAATATTAAAAATATTATTTAGTTTTATTTGTTATCATTTTGGGTTATAATAATAATTAATTATTATGTTATGTCAATTTTTTTAATATATAACTAATAACTTATATATGTAAAATCCATTATCCATTAGTATGTACTGTTATAAACTTAAAGATGCTATATATTGATAAAATTCATGGTCATATTAATCTACTTTAAAACTTGGAAATGCAAATAAAGTAACTGTTTTATATTTTAAATACTAAAAATTCTCTGTTTTATTTAAGGAAGGAAATAACAAAATGTTTCAAGAAGAAAGATTACAAGAAATAATAGATATAGTTAATAAAGAAGGTAAAGTTTTTGTTAAAAATCTTAGTGAAAAGTTTGATGTATCTAATGGAATGATACGTAAAGATCTTCAAAAATTAGAAAGTCTAGGCAAGCTAACAAGAACCTATGGGGGAGCAATAGCAAATAATGAAATTAAAAAAACTCTAAATATTGATACTAGAATGCATAAAAATATTGAAAATAAACATATAATTGCAAAAAAAGCATTTAATATAATAAAAGATTCTGATACATTATTTTTTGATATCTCTAGCATAAATTTTTTATTAGCAGAGTTAATTGCAAATAGTGATAAAAAAATAACCCTAATAACAAATATGTCATCTATCCCTGAATTATTTAAAAATAATTCTAACTGTAAATTAATCCTTGTTGGTGGAATTTATAATAAAGAATTAGGTGGAACAGTTGGTTCAGAAACTATTAGTACATTAAAAAAGTATAGATTTGATAAAGCCTTTATAGGAAGTTCAGGCATAAATTTAGAAAATGGAGATATTTATAATTTTGATTTAGAAGAAGGTAATACAAAACAAGTAATAATTAATTCAAGTAATAATTCATATATATTAATGGAAAATGAAAAATTTTATTCTCATGGTATATATACTTTTTCAAATCTAAATGACATTAATGGAATAGTTACAGATAAAATTCCAAATAAAAATATAATAAAAACATTAAAAAATTTTAATGTTGAGTTATATAATTAAATTTTTGTTAATATCTTATAGGCTGCATTAAAAATATATTTTCAAAAAAGAACCTACTGAAATAGCCCATTTATAGTCTATTCAGTAGGTTTTATTTTATATATTGTAACAACAATTTTATAATTTATATATAAACTATTGCAATTTACTTTAGTTTTTTTGTTTTTTATTTTTAAATACTTTTACTATTTCATACCACATTACCGAAATCACTGAAATTATCACAACAGTAATAATTTGAACAAAGCTTAAAGAAGCTAATTTTAATATATTAGCTAATGGTGTATATAAAATTACTCCAATTCCTATTACTGTTCCTATGAAAATTAGTAACATAATTTTATCTTTAAATATAGTACTAAATGACTTATATACATACTCTTTACTAGAGTTGTTAACTTGAACCAAAAGCAAATTGGAAATCATAATTATAGTAAGTCCCATTGAACGTGCTATTTCTGAAGCATTAGGATTATTCATTAAATATATATAGTACGTTCCAAATGAAGCTAGAAATAAAACTAATCCTTGAGTAATACTTTTAATTAAGATGTTTGAAGGAACTATGCTTTCATTAGGATTTCTTGGTTTACGTTTCATGATATCTTTTTCTGCACGTTGCCTTTCTAATACAATTGAACATGTTGGATCTATTATTAGTTCTAAAAGCACTACATGTACAGGTAATAACAATAAATTAAAAGAATTTATTCCTAACAATGGTCCTAAAAGGGATATTAAAGCTATTGGAATATGAATAGTAAATACATATCCTATTGCCTTTTTTATATTATCGTAGATTCTTCTTCCATCTTCAATTGTATCTACAATAGTTGAGAAATTATCATCTAAAAGTATTAAATCTGCTGCTTCTCTAGATACTTCTGCTCCTCTTTTACCCATTGCTATACCAATATCTGCATATTTAAGTGCTGGAGCATCATTTACTCCATCACCCGTCATAGCAACCACCTCTCCATTTTCTCTAAAAGCCTTAACTATTCTCATTTTATGCTCTGGAACTACTCTTGAAAATATACTAACATCTTCAATCTTTTCTTTCAATTCTTCATCACTCATATTATTTAACATTTCACCAGTTATAATTTGATTATTATGAGAAATTCCTATTTGTTTTGCTATTGAACTTGCTGTTATACCATTATCTCCTGTTATCATGACTACTCTAATGCCTGCTTCTTCACATCTTGATATATCAGCTTTAATAGATTCTCTTGGTGGATCTTGAAGTCCTATAAGCCCTAAGAAATTCAACTTACAATCTTCTAATTCTTTAGGTACATTTTCTTCATTATCTATTTTCATATTAGCTACAGCTATAACTCTTAAAGACTTAGAAGACATTTCATAAATCTTATCTTCAATTTTCTTTTTATTTACATCACTTAAATTACATAACTCCATAATTTTTTCAGGTGAACCTTTTGAAGTTAAAGTAATTCCATCTTCACTTTTCCATACGTGACCCATCATTTTTCTTTCATTAGTGAAAGAATATTCATTTATTAATGTTCCATTAAAAAGCTCATCCTTTGTTATATTATTATCTTCACAATATTTTATCATAGCTTGCTCCATTTGATCATATGCCGCTGTTTCACAAGCCATGCCCATAGTTCTACTTAACAAATCAATATCATTATTAATAGACCATATATCTGTAACAGTCATTTTATTTTTTGTAATTGTTCCTGTTTTATCTACACACAATACAGATATAGCTCCAAGTGTTTCTACTGATGGTAACTTTCTTACCAATGAATTCTTCTTAGCTAACCTCCATGCTCCCATTGATAAAAACACTGTTAAAATAACAGGAAATTCTTCTGGAATCATTGCCATCGCTAGTGTTATTCCTGATAATATACTTTGTATTAACCTATCTTTAAATCCTATATCTGATAAATTAACAAAAGTCACCAAACAAACTAAAGCAAATAAAACTGCTGCCATATATGCACAAGCTTTAACTAATTTTCTAATTTGCTTTTGCATTGGAGTAGCACTTTGTACTGCCTCTGATACATTAATACCTATTTTGCCATACTCTGTTTTTGATCCAATTTTCTCTACTTTAACAACCCCAGAACCTTGAATAACTATAGTTCCTGCATAACAATAATTTTTCTTCCAAAAGTCTTTATTTGAAGAATCATCAATGGATTTCCAAACGCCTTCTGCCTCACCTGTTAATGTTGATTCGTCAACACACAGATCATTGCATTTTGTAACTTTCCCATCAGCTGGAATTTTAACTCCTTCAGTTATAATCATTAAGTCACCTGGAACTAAATCTTCACTATTAATAGTTGTTTCTACTCCATCTCTAATTACTGTAACTTGAGGTGCTGATAAATTTTTTAACGCCATTAATGTTTTATCTGTTTTCCACTCTTGAATTACATCAATACTAATAATGCCTACTACAAATATTAGCATTATTGTTCCATCTCGTGGTTCTCCTAAAATAAAGTAAATTGTTGCTGCAACAAGTAAAAGTAAAAACATTGGTTCTTTTAACACCTCTAAAATTTTCAGAAAAAAGTTTTCTTTTTTTTCAGGAATCAATTGGTTTTTACCATGTTTTTCTTGAGCTTTTTTTGCTTCTTCTTTTGTTAAGCCCATAAATTCATTTAATTTTTTTTGTTCTGTCATAAAAGTTACCTCCATTTTTATTCTTAAAATATTTAAGAATTTTTGTTTGATAGCTCTATGGCAATGCATTTAAGATCTTATTATCAGCTATTGTTCCAAAGAATAAAAAAATACCCGTAGAACAATATACTGTCCCACAGGTATTAAATATCCTGTTGCCACTATTATGGCCCGGCTCCATAAATAAAATCATTTATCGGCCTGATCAGTTTGTACTGTAGATTAATATGCAGTGCAAAGAGATTTTAAGTTATTATACGCTAAATTTTAAATAAATTCTACTATTTACTTAAAATTTTTTTATTTTTTAGCTAGTACCATAAGTGATTCTTCTTATACATAAAAAATAAGCTCATATCTTGATAAATTTAGACATGAGCTTACTTTGACCTATTGCTTTTTAAACATATACTTCAAAAATATCTTTACCTTAAATATTTAATCTATCTTCTTAAATTATTTATTTTTATTATTTACCAGGAAAATTTATCTATATAAAAAATGCTTATACCATTATTATTAATGATATAAGCTATTTTATATTTGCTATTATCTTTTATAATATCTATATAGATTGTTCAGTAATTTTAGATTCATTGCTTTTTTGAACATGTCTTATCTGCAATTTATCAATTAAAGATATGATAAATCCAATAATACAACCTATTGCTGCAAGAGCATATACCCATTTCATACCATATATGAATACATCTCCTCTGCCTTCTACATAATCTAATACTCTATAACCTATTTTATAACTCATTCTGTTATACAAAACAGTAGTCGAAAATGAAACTCCAAAAACAAATCCTAAATTTCTAATAAGGGCATTTATTCCTCCAGCTATTCCAAGTTTACTTTTTTCAACTGAAGACATAACTAAAGTATTATTAGGGGATTGGAAAATTCCATTACCTAAAGCTACTATAGATATAACACTAATAATTATTAAAAATGATGATTGCTCATTTAAAGTTGTCATAGCAAATAACCCTATAGCACTTACTAAAAGACCACTTAAAGTAAGTATTTTACTTCCTATTTTATCTGCTAAATATCCACTTAATGGAGCTATAATGGTTAAAACTATAGGATAACCCATCATGATAAATCCTGTTGTACCTGGAGATAATTCCAATACATCTTGAAGGTAAAAAGGTTGTATTATGTTTATACAACTAATTCCCACAAATGATAAAAAAGCACAAAATACATTAATAGAAAAAACTCTATTTTTAAATATAGATAAATCTACAAGCGGATTTTTTATCTTTGATTCTAATATAATAAATACAATAAAGCTCACTAGAGCTATTATAAATGATAAAATTATTGTTATATGATTATAGCCAATCTTTTGTCCTTTAAGTAACCCTAAAAACAATGAAACTATACATATAAGAAAAAGTATGGCACCATTATAATCTAAAGTTTGCTTAGTAGTTATTTTATCCTTAGGTAAATATTTCATAGCTACTATAAAAGCTACTGTTCCTATTGGAACGTTTATTAAAAATATGTATTCCCAGCTTACTACTGATATTATTAGTCCTCCTAAAGGTGGTCCAAGCAAAGTTCCAAGTGCTACAAAAGTTCCTGAAATCCCAAGTGCTCTTCCCCTTTCATTCTTTGGAAATGTATGTGTTATAATTCCTTGACTTGTCGACATAGTCATAGCTGCACCTATTCCTTGAACAATTCTTGAAAATGTTAAAAAATTAAGCGTAGTTGATATTCCACAGAATAAAGAACCTAAAACAAATATTATAAATCCGTATTTAAATACACTTGTTTTTCCTTTTATATCCCCCAATCTTCCAAATATAAGTATAGTTGCAGAAATCACTATAAGATATGTTGTAACTATTTGTTGTATACCAGCCATAGATGTTGAAAGATCCTTTGCCATAACAGGTAGTGCTACATTTATTATGCTACTATCAAGACATGCCATAAATGGTGACATAACTACTATCGCAAGAATTATCCAGTTGTTTTGGCTTATATTATTTTTTTCAGTTTTAGTCATACTTAATTTGTATCCCCTTCCTCATTTTTTCTTTAGTTTATTTGATTCATATCATGAAGACATTATTTCCACTAAAGATTATAACATAATAATAAAAATTCTAATCCTATTTTTATAGTAATTAGAACTTTTATTATATAAATATTTTAATATAAACTCTTATTACAAACATTTCTGTATTATCATTTATATTTAAACTTTTAACTTACTATATAATAATCTTAACTTTTATAGCCTATATTAATTAGTATTCTTCGCCCTTCAATTTATAAATTTCACTAAACATTAAAGTAAAGAGGAGCTACTTATGCTTAATAAAATTAAACATAAATAACCCCTCTAAAATAATAATATTACTTAATTAAATATTTGAGCTTTATATTATTCACCTTGCGGTGTATATATAACTTTATCATTACCATCTATTATTATAAGAGATTTTGCCGGTATTTTTTCTCCTTCAGCATTTACTTCATTATTTGAGAAATTACACACTACTTTTATACCATCTCCATATTGAGTCATTTGAACCAATTTATCATCTGATAATATTTTGTAATCAGTCATTTCTTTATTTATTACTTTTTTACTAAAATCTGACCAAACTTTGCTATGTTTAATTATTGTTTCTTTGTGCTCTACCCATTCATTTTTATCTAAATGATATAATGGTGGTACATTATAAAGGACTTCATATAACATTCTATTTTCTATCTCATCTTTTATTTTTAGTGTTCCCCATCCCCACCAATGTGTTGTTATAACTGAATCATTATAAACTAATTTATATAATGGAATAGTATAAGTTGTATCTAAAAATATTTTTTTATATTTGTCCTTTAATGGAATTTGTTTTGAGAACATTTCTGGTACTCCATTAGTATTGGAATAATATCTACCAACATAATATTCACTATCTTTATTTTTATTCATATCCTCATCCATCCAAGAAAATGAGGGTGTTTCTATCCCATGTGCAAAAGCTATATTTTTGCTTGCAAAATCATTTCCACCTTCAGTACCAACTACCATGTTGTACTCTTTTTCAAGATAATCCATTCTTTCAAGTCTTGCTTTTACATCTTCTTCTTCAGTTGTAATATGATTTGGTGAATAATCATCAAAAATTTCTCCAGTTCCATCTGTATCTAGGAACCATGAATTAAATTGTAATCCTGTATTTAAAATTGATGTTACTCTTTCCTTTACACTAGGCATTGCTAAAGTTGGATTTAACTTTCTTCCTACTCCTTGGAATCCTTCAATTTTCTTTCCATCCTTTTTGGCTACAGTAGCTTCCTCAAAAAGAGATTTATCATTAAATTTAGCTGTTATCCATTGTTCTTCCCCTGGTTTGTGAATTGAATGATATGAGTCATAAGTTCCTATTAAATATCCTGCTTTATTTGCACTTTCCACAAGTTCAGGCTTTATAAAACCTTCTTGCCAATCATCTAGTCCAAGCCACATATTATCTAACCCTGAATTTTTCATATCTTCTATTACATCAACAGTGTTAGCATCAGACCATTTTTCAATAGGTACTAAATCATCTAATAGTGCACTTTTTAACAATCTTTTATTTAAATTTATAAGTTCTACTGAATTTAAGTTATCAATACCTTTGTCTACTAAAACTTTGCTTTCATTATCTAAATTAGTAAAAATTTCAGAATTATAGAATTCTTTTAATTGCAATACTTCACTAAAACCTTTAAGCATTCTATTTTTAGTATACTTATCTGTATAATCTAACTTTTGAAATTCATCAAAAGCTGTTGCAAGCTCACCTCCATCTTTAACTTTTGTATTCAATAAATTTTGTATCCAAAGTTTTAGATTTTGAGGCATATTTTCTCTTAATCTATTCCACTTAATATTTTCTTCTGATATAACGTTTCTGTCCCAAAAATACGCATGTGGTGCTCCATATAGTTTTTCAATATTTTTATTTTCTTTAGCTTTCTCTTCTAATGTTTTAAAGTTATCATTTTCAATCAAATAATTTTTATATGTTTTAGCGATATCTACAGGACTATTTTTAGTTAAGTAGACTCTAAAACCATATTCTTTATTTTTATTTATAGATGGGTATTCATGATTAAATGTAAACTTTATATTTTCTTTAGTATCAAAAGTAATATTGTTGTTATATGGATTTTTAATTATATATAATAACGAATAGTCTTTCTTACTTGCTGCAAAAAACTGCATTGAAAAAGACTCTATAACTTTCATTTCAGATTTATTTAAATACTCTTTCCAAACTAAATCATTGCTTGGAATATACTTACCCTGATTTAGTGGAAGCATATAGCTTTCTCCGCTTACATTAGGCCAAGAAAATTTATTATCCTCATCTTTAGTAGATTTTATAGAAATATCTAAGTAATTATTTTGTTTTTTAACATCAACATTTAAATTTTTCTCATCGTATTTCCATGACACTTCATCACCATTATTTTTCAGATCAGATACCTTCATATTTTCTAATGGTTCTGAAACTATTTCAGTCACTCCATTTGATTCAACTTCAACCTTAAATGTTTCTGGATCTACTTTAAAAGTAAAATCTAAATCTTCTACCTTTGAATAAAGCTTATTATTAATTTTATCTTTGTTTATGCATCCCATTAAAACTGTTGTAGCGCATGATACCGCTAGTATTAAAGATATTACTCTTTTCATTATTATCACCTCTTAAACAAAATAGCTTAAGAATGTTACATGAATGTTACATAAAACTCAATATTATCACCTTTTAAATTAAATCCAAAATCAAAGTTATATTTTTCTAATATACTTTTTATTATTGATAAACCTAACCCTGTTCCGGATATGTTTTTATTCCTTGATTTTTCTAATACACAGAAGGGTTGCCATATCTCATTTAAATTATATTTTTCTCTGTCTTCTATACCATTTGATATGAAAAATTCTACTTTTCCTAAAGTTTCTAATAATTTTATTTCAATACTATTATTGCTAGTATATTTTATAGCATTAGTAATAAAATTATTTAATACTACCTCAATATCCTCTTTATCAGCACATATGATATATTCTTTCTTTTCATCAAAATTTAAATATAGTTTTATATCACTCTCTTTAAGAATAAGTTGATATTTTTTTATTATATCTTTAATATTTTTTCCTAAGTCAAAAGTTGAATTATTCCTTAGTTTATTTTCTAATTTTGCCCAAAATAATAATTTTTCTATTAAATAATCCATTTCATCAATTTGCTCTTGTATTGTATTTATATATGTACCGTCATCTAATCCATCTTCTAATCCCTGACTGTATACTTTAATTAAAGCTAAAGGTGTTTTTAATTCATGAGATATATCTGAAATTAATTCCTTCAATCTTTTATTTTTTATATTAATTTCACTATGAGCTTTCTCTAGACTTTCACTCATACTATTTATACTTATTGCAAGTTCTTCTATTTCATCATTAGTATGTATTTCTTCTTTTCTAAAATTTAACTTAGAAATATCCCTAGATAATTTTTTAAGATTCTCTAATGGATTTATTATTTTTTTTGATATTATGGCACATAATATAATAATTATAATTATAGATAACATATTTAAGTATATGTTAAATTTATTTACAATGTTTATAGTCTCATCAATATAAGGGATAGATAATCCTATTGCAAATATATATGAATCTTTCTTTACAAATTTTGTTAGCATCCTATATTTAGGTACACCTTGATCATATATCTTATTAATGCTTCTATTATTTATATTATTTAGTGTTTCTTCAGTAACCCAAAATTTATTTAATTTAACTTTCTTTGAATTAAAATTTGAAATTAAAGTTTCATTTATATTATTCAAATTATCATTCAAGTCCCCATATACGATGACAACACTGTTTTCTTGTTCTATTTTAGGTATATCATCAATTATTACATCTATCTTTTCTGTTAATACTTGATTTTCTACACTATTTAAAATTTTACGTTTTTCAAATATATAATATTTCCCTACAAAGAATAAATTTGTTAATATAGAAATTATAGAAACTATAATCACAACTGAAGCTATGCTAACAGTAAGCTTTCTGCTTATCTTAATTTTCATCAACCTCCAAACTATAACCTATTCCTCTATATGTTTTTATATTATCTTCTCCTATTTTTGCCCTTAATCGCCTTATATGGGTATCTACGGTTCTATAATCTCCAATATAATCAATTCCCCACACTAAATCTATAAGTTTATCTCTAGATAAAATAATGCCTTTATTTTTTATAAAAACTAAAAGAAGATTATATTCTATTTTAGTTAGTTTTAAAATCTTATTATTTTTATATACTTTTTGTTCATTAATATTTAACTTAATATCATTGACTATAATTTTTTCATTAAAATTCACAAGTTTTTTAGCTCTTAATAAAAGTATCCTTGGATCAAATGGTTTTTTTATATATTCATCTGCTCCACAATTTAATGCTTCTATTTCATCATCATTTTGAGATTTTGCAGTTAATATTAATACCTTTGCAGTACTGTTTTCCTTTATATATCTGCAAGCTTCTATTCCACTAATTTTAGGCATCATCCAATCTAACACTGCTATATCTATCTTATTTGAATGAAATATTTCTAATGCAATTTCACCATTTTCTGCAATAAAAGTATTAAATCCTTCTCTTTTAAAATAAGCTTCTAGTATTTTAAGCATATGCTTTTCATCATCTGCAATCAATATATTCATTCTGTACATCTCCTTTTTATTCCTTATCTATATCAATTATATACTACTAAATAAAGAAATAATATTTAATGTATAGCTTTCTTTCCATACCTTTTTCCAGTACCTTCAACACCTGTAATTGTAATTAATGCATCTTCATCAAAACCATGTACAATATTTTTTAATTTCGCTATTTCAAGTCTTGATAAAACCACATAGATGACATTTGTTTTATTTCCACTATATGCTCCTTTTCCATAAAAAAGAGTTACACCTCTTCCTAGTCTTGCCATTATAGCTTCAGAAATTTTCTCATTATTTTCAGAAACAATAATAACTGCTTTCGATTCATCAAGCCCCTGAACAATAATGTCTATTGTTTTAAACGCAATAAAATAAGCTATTAAAGAATACATAGCTCTATCCCAACCAAATATAAATCCTGAAATTCCCAATATAAATAGATTAAAAAACATAACTATTTCTCCAATAGAAAATGCACTTTTTTTATCTAGTATTATAGCAATAATCTCAGTTCCATCTAAAGATCCACCATTTCTTATAATTAAGCCTACCCCTACTCCCATTGTAATACCACCAAAAATAGTGGCTAATAATATATCTTGTGTAATGCTTGGAATAGAATGAAATAAAGTTACATTTATTGATAAACATATTACTGAAAATATGGTTGACAAAGCAAAAGTCTTTCCAATTTGCTTATAACCTATAATAACAAAAGGTAAATTAAATATAAAAATAAATATTCCAAGTTGAACCTTTGTTAAATAGCTTGCCATTATTGATATTCCTGTCATTCCTCCATCAATTATGTTATTAGGTATTAAAAATATCTCAAGTCCTATTGATACTAAAATAGCACCTAATATCATAAAGAAAATTCTATTAATATTAACAAAAATATTTTTATAACTTTGAATAATAGACCATCCCCCTTAATTTATATTTTAAAACTTATTAATATGTACTCTTTATATCATACAAATCTCTACTTTTAAATATTACCATTAATATAAAATTAGACAAAAAATATTATTATCTAGATTTTAATTCCTATTCTTAAAATAAAATTATAATTTAAGTTATCTACAAATTTTTTAATAATATAAATTCCTAATAATCAAAAAAATTAGCACCACAGAAAAATATTCTGTGGTGCTTTTTGTAAATAAATTATTTTATAAAATGGGTTAAATTTGAGAGGATAATTTATATTATATTAAACTACTATATAATTAGTAGGATAAAGCTTTAATAAATTTATTGGTTATTTTTTAGTTCTTGTCTTCCTGCTAAATATACGAACGGAAGATATATTAATACACTAATCACTAAACAAATAAGAGCTGTGACTCCACCCATTATTGAGTTAGTTGAGAAAAATGCGCCTAAAATTGGAGGTGTTGTCCATCCTGCCATAATTGAAACTTTTGGTACAAAGTGTATTGCTGTTAATCCATATGCTGTTAATGCAGATACTAATGGTGCTAACATAAATGGAATAAAGTACATTGGATTTAATATTATTGGCATACCAAAAATTATTGGTTCATTTATATTAAAACATCCTGGTGCTAAACTTAAATTTGCAATCATCTTTTGTTGGGATCCTGATTTCTTTCCTAAAATATATATTGCTAGAATCAATGCAATGGTAGCACCTGACCCCCCCATATTTACATATGAATCTAAAAACTGACTACTTACAATATATTTTGGTTCTACCCCTGCATTAAGTGCCTCTGTATTTAAAAGAAGCAATGGAAGTAATAGCGCATTTATAATTGGTGCAAGTATATTAGAACCATGTAATCCAAAGAACCATAGTAATTGAGATACAAAAATTATAAGTAATACTCCACCTAAACTACCTGCAACACCTTGTAATGGTTTTTGTAATGCTAAGAATAATGCCTGATGAACATCTGGTATATTAATAACTATTAATAATTCCTTAACTCCAGCTGTTAGAGCTAAAACTATAATTGATGGCAATAAAGCTGCAAAAGATTTAGAAACTGCTGGTGGAACTCCTTCTGGCATCTTTATGATTAATTTAGGATTTCCTGATAACCTAACAAAAATTTCTGTAACAACTAATGCTACTATTATAGAAATAAATAACCCTTGAGCTCCTAAGAAAGTAAATGGTAATGCACCTTCCGCATTTGTTGCATATAAAAGCATTGCAGATCCTAATGATAATATACCTGCTGCTAATGGATCTTTATCATATCCTTTTGCTAAGTGATACGATATTGTAAATACAATTAATATAGACATAACTCCAAATGAACCATTGGAAATAGCTACACCCCAAGCTTTCCATCCCACTGGTAATAGCCAATCCAGAAAGTTTTGATACCATTTAAAACCTAAATTATTAAATAATACTGCAAATGCTCCTGCCATAATTAATGGTGTTATTGTTGCAAACCCATCCCTTATTGCTACTAGATGTCTTTGAGCACCTATTTTAGCTGCGATAGGTACAAAATGCTCTTCCATCCAATCAAAGAATTTTTTCATAGACCTTTTCCTCCTTACTAAAATATATTTTTTATTCTTATAACCTTTAACCTTTCACGTCTCTAAAACCAAAGCTCGTCCACGGTTCTACATAATCTAATATAAATATCTCTTCGTCAACTACCTTTCCAACCACATTTGTTTTTCCACTATTTTTCATATCCTTTAATGCAACTTGAAGTTCACCTGAATATCTAGTGTATAAATCTGAATCTATTAATAAATCTCCTCTTTTTATATTTGGAGTATTAACTGCTGGAAAGTGCTTATCTTTATATTTAACTCTACTTTGTGTAGACCTTATCATGTATTCTGATACATCACCTCTATTGTAATGAAATTCTTCAAGAACTATCTTTTTATCAAGTTCTGTTGCAGTTTCATCAAATTCAATATTAATTATTAATTTTTCTTTATTTATTTCACTTAATATTTTTAATTCCTGTTCTGATGCAAAAGAATTTGCTATTATTACATCATCTATAAGTCCTGTTGCTAAAAAATGTTTAACTTGTACATCTATTGGTAAGTTTCTATGCATTTCTAAAGTACATAACCCTTCTGATACAGGCCAAGGTCCGTACTTAGCTTCTTTAGAATTTACAAAGGCGGCTGTTCTTAATCCAAGTTTCTTAAATTGTTTTGAACACTTAATAAAATGTTCAAGTGAAAGACCTGTATATTTATGAGGATAGAAATTATGACATCCATATAAATTATCAATATTTGATTTGTAAGATAAAATATTATCTATATACTTAGTCCCATTGCTCATATTAAGTTCTATTTTTAATCCATACTCATTAAAACTCATAATAGATTCCTCTAATCCACTAAAGCCTAAATCTAGCCTTATTCCATCTAATCCAATATCTTTAAACACTTTTAGGTCATATATAGATGCCCCTAAACTTTTAAATACATTTGGATCTAAATCTGCAATCACCTCCATATTTTCTTCTTTAGCTGCACATAACATAGTTTTGAAATCACTAATTACATCTTCAGTATTTTTATCATCTACAGAAATTAAGCATGTAAAAATTCTTTTAAATCCATATTTGCCAGCTAAATGTATATACTTCACAATTTCATTTATATCTGCATGATTAGGATAAACCGAGATCCCGAGTCCTATCATTCTTTCATCCCCCATTCCATATAATAAGCTCCTATTGTTGGAGAAACTTCTTCATCTATAATGTCTTTAACATTTGTATTTTCTCTTAAATGATTCTCAAAAGCCGTTCTAAAAATTATTGAATTTCTAATAACACCTCCAACTAATGCTATATTGCAACTTTCAAATCCTAATTTCCTATATACATTCTCAGTAGTTCTTGCAAATGCTATGCTTTCATTAAGTAATATTTGAATTGATATATCATCTCCTTCTTCACTTAATTTAACAACAATAGGTGCTAATGATGCTATTTCATCTTTAGTTGATGAATAAACAAAATCAGTTATTTGATAAACTGATTTAATATTTAATTTTTTCATAATATTTTTAGCTAATCTTGATTCAGGCATTGAATACTCTTCTTCTAATATCATTCTTTTTATTGCTTCTATGGCTATTTTATATCCACTGCCTTCATCCCCTAATAAACTTCCCCAGCCACCACATTTAATAGTTTTATTCCCCTTAATTCCTAAAGCTACTGATCCTGTACCTGCTATAACTAATATTCCATCTTCTCCTTTTAACATAGCTTTTAATGCTATTTCACTATCATTCATAACTACGCAGTCTATATTAAGCTTTTCTTTAACTGCTTGTTTTATTATTTTTGAATTATTACCAACTTCAGATCCAGCAATGCCAAGATATACACTTATAAGTTCTTCATTAGGCAAAAATTCTATTATTTCTTTTATGGAATTAACTATATTTTTCAAAGCATTCTCTTGATTGTTTAACAAATTTCCAAACCCTTTTATAGACGTTTTAATAGCTGTTCCTTCCATTGAATAAGCTGTAGCCTCTACTTTTGTACCTCCACCATCAACGCCTATAATGTATTTCATAAAATCACCACACTTTTTTATTTTTCACATAAACAGTTTTTTCAAAACTTAAATTTTTTTAATAACGATTACATTAACTTTATTAATTATTTGGCTTATCATCAAATTTCTCATACACATCTATAAATTCAACAGCAAGAGATTTTACTGTCATACTTGTCATCAAATGATCTTGAGCATGTACCATAAGTAATGACAACTCTATTTTTTCTCCACCAGCTTCTTTTTGTATTAAATATGATTGAACATTATGAGCTTTTGACATTTCTTCATCAGCTTTTTCTATCAATTCCCTAGCTTTATTTAAATCTCCCTTTTTAGCACATTGAATTGCTTCCATTGAGTAACTTCTAACTTCCCCACTATGAACTATAAGATTCATTATTATTTCTTCCATATAGTTTCTCCCCTTTTTTTGATTATTTATTATCTATAAGTTCTAAAGCCCTTGCTAGTACTTTCTTTCCATTCATTGTTCCATAATCAATAGTGTTTATAACTTCTACTGGTACATTCTTATCAGCTAGGCTTTTTTGAAATTGTTTTAATAAAAATCTAACTTGTGGCCCTAATAATAAAATATCAATATCATTTATGTGATCTTTAACCTGTGCTTCTCCTGTTGCTTCTATACTACATTCAATTCCCGTCTCTTTTGCTGCTGCTTGCATTTTTGAAACTAATAAACTAGTAGACATTCCTGCACAACAAACTAACAATATCTTTTTCACTTAAAATCCTCCTTTAAATTTACAATTTTATATTACAGTTTTAAAACATATTCATTCTTGTTTACTATTTTTACCTTACACCTTTATATTAAGCAATAACCATGCCAAAACTTATATCAAGGAAATTTTTCTTTAAAATGATGCTTTTCCTATGTTTATAGTCTATTTTCATATTGTAAAAATCTCAAAAAGAGTGTGTAAAATCAATTACACACTTTCTTATTTGTACACTCTATATAAAATTAACTCTTTATATCTCAACCTACCGTTAAGTTATAACTAATATTTACACTATATTTTCTACAACCATTCTAACTATATAAGCTAATTCATCATCACCAATTTCAATATTATAATTATTTTCTAAAATACTTAAACTTTTTCTAATAATCAAAAACTCCTTTAAATACTTATATCTATATTCTTCTAATTCATTAAACTTAGTCTGATTCATTGCATGTTTTAGTTTATCTATAAGAAAGCTTATATGAATTAAAATTCCAATTTGTATATCATGTTGAATTTTAACATTTAAATTCTCTTCTATATCTCTTATCATATTTCTAATGTCACTAATTAAAGCCATACAATTAATTTGAGTTATTTCATTTTCCAATGCTTTTCTTACTTTAAAAAAATCACTTTCTATTTCAATTAAATCATCTAACTGCTTTACTCCATATTCCATAAAAACATCCTGTGCAGATACAAATGGTACTCCTTCAATAAATATATTTACAGTTCCAACCACAGCTAATATTATATATTTTTCTTTCAATGTGCTTACCTTTTTTAAGAAATCTTCTTTATCTAATATATCAAGAGAAACAATGCTAACTTTTTCTATATTTTTCAAACTACAACTTATTCTTGTTTTTATTCTTTCCGCTGCACCTTCTCCTGTAAAACAAGTTGTAATTATTATAAATTCTTTGTGGTGACCATAATATTCCTTAGACATTTGTATTGAAGTTCTTCCTATTTCTTGACATGAACTATAAATAGAGTCTAAACTTCTTCCATTTATTGCTTTCCTTCCTGCCTCTATAACAGTTAATGTTGTTACCATGTCCACTGTCTTAACTTTAATACCTAACTCATTACTAATGATACTTCCAAAATTAATCAATGACCCCATGTCCACCAATATTAATAATCCTTTTTTAGTATCCATTTCTTTAATTTTTTCTTTAGCCTTTTTAAGCATAACCTCTGCCTTCATTGTTAACGGCATATCTAATGATTGTATATATTCTTCTCCTATAAGTGTATTAGCTACTTCAGTAATGCTACTAGCTGTACTTCTTCCATGCATCATAACAAGGACACTAACTTTTTCTTCTACGTATTCATTAACATCATCATCACATGCAGATAAAAACATAGTTACATAACCAATCTCATCTAAAGGAACATCTACATTAAATTCTTTTTCAATAATTTTAACTATATCCATGGCTACATTGAATTCTTCTCTATACTGAACTCTAATAATATTAAGTTTAGGATGATATATCTTTTTTCCACAAGTAATCCTCTCAATACTCCCTTGTAAATGCAGTGAAAGTCCAAAATAAACTCTTTGATTAAATTCTCTATTTAATCTTTTAGAAGCTATAAATAACATATTTTCAACAACTCTTATTATTTTTAATCCAACAATCTTAGAAATTTCTTCTTTTTTTAAATTTGTATTTATTGTATTTATATACTTTTTAAAATACTCTTCAAAATCAATATTTAAAATATTATTAATACTTTCTTCATCAATTCCTTGATTCTTTAATAATTCTACCTTATTTTCTATAATTGAATAAAAGCTCTTATTTTTAGCATTATTATATTCACCAATTTCTAATTCAAAATTTCTTTCAAAATTATCTTTACTTGAAAATCTTAAAATATCAGTAATATTTTTAACTATAACCTCTATTTCTTCCCTATGTTCTTGAATTTTCATTATTCCTTTTTGAACTCTAGGCTGTAATTCTTCTTGATCTACTAAAATATAATTGCTTTTGTTTATTTTATAATTTAAAAATGCCTTAGCACACGAAAGTTGAACATCACTTTTTAATTGTCCTATATTGTTAGGACAATCATATAGCAAAAAGGATATTATTGAATTTTTACTTACATATATACTTTTACCAAGTCTTAATGATTCTGCTATTATAAATTCACTTAAAAGCCTATATCTTTCTTCTAGCATTCTCTCTCTAAGTGGTGGTAATACTATTGTCATTGGAATTCTTCTAGTAAATGTCTTTAATAAAAATGATTCAGGTGATTCTGTGGTTGCTGCTATAATTTGTACTTCTGCTCTTATTTTCTTTTCTGTATCACCTAAAGCTCTAAAATATCCTTTATCAATAAAAGTAAATAGCATTTCTTGTCCTTGTGGAGACAATCTATGTATCTCATCCAAGAAAAATATTCCACCATCTGCTTTTTTTAATAAGCCTTCTTTATCACTATCAGCACCAGTAAATGCTCCTTTTTTTATTCCAAATATTTGCCCAATAACTAATTGAGGGTTATCAGCATAATCTGCACAATTAAACCTGACAAATGGTGCATCATTCAATATCATATTAGACTCTTTTGCAAAGTAATACATAACTTCAGCAAATAATGATTTTCCAACACCAGTTTCACCTAATATTAAAGTATTAAGTCCTCTAGGTGGATATAATATAGCTGCTTTTGCTTGTTGTATTGGCAATTTTAGTGAATGTTTTGAACCAACAAGCATCTCTAAACTATCTTTTTTATTAACTGTTCGCTCTTTACTATTTTCACTAAAATCATTATTTTGTTTTATTTTTATACTACTATATATAACTGGTCTTCCATCCTTTTTATTCAATCTTTTATCCTTATACAGTTCATTTAGATATCTACTTACATTAGTGCGATCTAATTCCATATATAAACTTAACTGAGCCGCTGTTACTCCTTTTTCACTTTTACTTTCAAGCTCTAGTAGTTTTTTCATAACCTCTTCTTTTCTAGTTATGTTAACCATTATAATCCCCCCCTTCCTATATAAAAGTTAGTTTCTTAATATTAGACTTTATTTTAATATAGTCCATATATTAATACACAAAGTTGAACAAAATACTTGACTTCATACATAAAAAACTATTCAAAATGTTTTTTATTCTGAATAGTTTTTCATTGTCAATTAAACAAAACATGTTATCTATAAGCTTTTATACAATCTAGTTATACTCTGTACTATACATAATCCTTACAAACTCATTGATAACAAATTTATAACCATTAGTTTTTATAAGCTCTATCTAAATATAATAATTATGCTTGTACTAAAATACCACTAGTTCTTAAAGTATAACGTCTCCTTTAAATTGAGGTAAATACTTTTTATGTGCTAAAAGTAATTCATCTAATACTGTCTTTGCAACATTACCACTTGGAACTAATGGATTTATTATAAAAGCTTGTAATGCTTTATTATAATCACCACTAATTGCTGCTAAAATGGTTTCTTGTTCCATAGATTTCATTAATTGAAGCATTCCCCTTGATGATGCATCTAATTTTCCAAAACATATTGGTTCTGGACCATGTGATGTTATTATACTTGAAACTTCTGCAACAGAATCATATGGAAGATCTATAATTGCTCCTTTGTTTAAAGTACTCACCACCATAATATTTCTTTTATCGTTAAATATTGAACTTATAACTTCACATGCTGAATCACTATAATAAGCTCCACCTCTTTTAGTTAATTGTTCTGGTTTATAATCTAAATTAACATCTTTGTATAATTCAAATAATTCCTCTTCTGTTTTTTTAACAACCTCAGCTCTTGTTTGTCCCCTTGAAAAACTTTCCAGTTCTTCATTTAACATATCATCTGTAGCATAATAGTAATTATGGTATGGACACGGTAATAATCCTAAATCTTTTATTTGTTCATATATAAATTTTGATTCTTTAATATTTGCTACTACCGCTTCATTATTTGAATCCTCATTAATTGGATTATATAATAATTCTATTAATTCTTTTGTTCTTTCATTTCCACAACTGTCCCATACCCTATGATAGTGAAAATGATTTATTCCTCCAAACTTAAAAAATAAATCTTCTTCTTCAAGTTCTAATGCTTTACTATCTTGTTTTATACAATTTATAGGTACATTACACAATCCAATGGTTTTATTAAAGCCCCCATATTTAATAGCAGCTTCAGTTATCATACCTGCTGGGTTTGTAAAATTTATAAGCCATGCATTTGGACATAATTCTTTTATATCTTCAATTATTTCTAAAATAACTGGAATTGTCCTAAAGGCCTTAAACATACCACCTGCACCATTGGTTTCTTGTCCCATTAGTCCATGACTTAAAGGAATTCTTTCATCCTTTATTCTTGCATCCAAAAGGCCCACTCTAAATTGAGTTGTTACAAAGTCAGCATCCTTTAATGCCTCTCTTCTATTTAAAGTTAAATTAATTTTCCAATTTAATTTAGCTGCCTTAACCATTCTTTTAGCCATAGCACCAACAATTTCTAA
The DNA here is from genome assembly GCF_900290265.1 of Clostridium cagae. NCBI lineage: Bacteria > Bacillati > Bacillota > Clostridia > Eubacteriales > Clostridiaceae > Clostridium > Clostridium caccae. Next base: position 1,076,544 of record NZ_OKRA01000001.1, on the reverse strand, counting down.
CTTTTCTTTTCCATCTTCAATATCTACAAGCCAAATTTCTTTAATTGGAAGTTCATTACTACGCTTTATAAATCCTTCAATTAATTCAGGAGTATAACTTGACCCCCCTCCAATAGTAACTATTTTTATTTCTTTTTTATCCATATTTTTAACCTCCATAAAAATTATTTGTCAAACAATATGAATATGTTTACACAATTGCTAAATTAGCATTTTAAAACATAAAATACTACTATTTATTTTAAATATTTTGTAAGGTATATTTTTAATCATTCATTAAATTCAGCAATCTTTTAGTAAAACTGTATGTATTATTAAAATTAATGTTTTTTTTACTTTATTTCTAACTTCATCAGGCAATTCACATTTTAATGTTCTTTCTAATAATCCCTTATTTTTTATTCCATTTGATATTAGATAGTCCTCTATGAAATTCACTTTTTTCTCTCTATTTGGAATTAACTGATATATAACATACCAATCCTCTAAAGAAGTTAATGGTATATTTACTTCATTTATATTCTTAAATTCTGAAATTGACTTATTATCAAAAGTATATTTAAATACTCCACCATTATAGTTAATATTTAATCCAGCCATGACATCAATATCAATTCCATTCACAACATATTCATAAAAGTATTTTGTAGAATATGTCTTTGACTCTTTCCTCTCTTTCTTTTCTCCAATACTTTTTAAAATTTTATCGACTCTTTCAATATCATTTGTGTCTACTAAAATATCAATATCATTAGGATTATCTGCAAGTCCATAACTATTTAATAAAATAGATGCTCCTACAGCCCATACTACTCCACTATCATTTAAATTTTCTCCTATGTAACTTAAAGTCTTAAAAATCATTGTCCACCTCATAAGTTGATTTTTTTATTGTTAATCTCTTATTATTATATTAATCATATCTTTTTATATATACAAAGCAAAGGAGTTATTGAAATAATAATACATAGCCATAATGCATATAAAATTAATATTTTAGAACCTATTAAATTTGTTGCAAGTACTGGTACTGTAACCAATATATTAATTAATAGATTAGAATGCCGTGTGAACTTATATTCAGTTAAACATTCTTCACATTTTATATTTTTATATCCTTTAACTCTCCATACTGATGTTACTATTTTTCTGTATTTAAACTTATGATTACAGTATTCACATTTATTTCTCATATAACATTCTTAAAAACTCCTTATATTCCATCTAGTTTACTTAGATAAATACCCCTTAGTTTATTGCCTATATTTAATGTTGAAATTTTATTTTGCATATAAGTTTCCCTCTATGTATCTTAAATTCTTTAATATTACATCTAATTCTTCTATATTATAATACCTTTTGTTGAATTATAACATATTTTTCTGTTTGTGTTATAATTTAGCAAAATATTAAATTTATATTTAGGAGTAATAATTATGAAAAAACGTTATTTTATAGTCTTATCTATAATTATTTTATCAATTATCTTAATATACTGCTTTTATACTAGAAAAACTACCATAGGGAATGTTGTATCTACTAATTGTAATTTAGAAACTATTGATAAACTTTATATTAGAGGTGTTAATTCTGGAAATGAACAGAATTTTAAAAGCAAAGCTGAAATAAATGAAATTTTATCCTACATTTCTAATACAGAAATTATTAGGTACTTTGGAGATACATCTAAAAATAGAACTAAAGGGTCTTTTGAGATATGTCTTTATGAAAATTCAGATGATATTTTATGTATTTATACTCTAGGCAAAGAATATTTAATTATTTACTCTAAAGATAATTCAAGTAAAACATATAAAGTAATTGATGATAGCTTTGACCGTGATTATATGAATAAAGTACTTTCTTAATTTTCTTTAGTTTAATTAAAAATTAAATAGAGGCTTTATATGAGATGAATCTTTATAAAAAAATTTCTTATTAATTAATGAAATTTAATGCTACTTATATTAAGCTTTCACGTGATAATTTAATATAATAAAAAAGAACTCCTTGCTTATTATAATGATTAAACAAAGAATTCTTTTAATCTATATTAACTTAATGAAGATAATATAGATTAAAAGAATTTTAAATAAAATTGTGTATTTACAAACTTCATATTAAAATATATAAACTATTTTAAACTAATCTAAAATAGCAATCCTCTACTTATTAAAACTATAATAATTAGATGAAGAGGATAAATTACATAAAACATCCATTTACTAAATTTATTACGCAAACCTAATTTACCATTATACATAAGTATTAATATTATTGAAAATACCATCATCCATTGATAATCCCAAATAAATATTGATTCCATAAAATATTCGCCAAGGCTTAATGATGATAAAATAGGTGATATACTAAATAATATATATGCTATGGACATTAGTATCTTCTTTTCTTTTAAGAAATAAAATATTAATGTCATTCCCAAACCATATACAGATGCTTCTGTAAAAATCATCAATATTCCAATTACCACACTACACAATATTCCAATCCAACAATTCTTATCTTCTTGTTTACACTTTTTAGTGTACTCCATCATATTCATAAGCGCTACTGCTAACCCTAATGATAAAAATATATTATTATGAATATTAAATATGATATCAACAAAAATCATTATAATTCCAAATACAAATAGTCTTTTCATATAACTAATTCTACTCTTGGTCTTAAAAAATCCTTCTACTATTAAATAAAAGAATATTGGTGCTGCAAGTTTTCCTAAATATCCAAACCATATAGGAATATTTATTCCACTTACTGATCCCATATAAGTATAAATGTGATCTAATATCATAAATATTAAAGCTATTACTTTTAGTTGAAATGAGTTAAACATAAATCATCTTCTCCTTTGTTATATTCTACATAAATTATTCTAACTTGGATTAATAAAATCACATATTTAAATATCTTTCATTTACATTACATTTTTGTAATATAAATTTCTATTAAATCTGCATATATTTCTATTAAATTGTCTATATTCTAAAATATATCTTATTATTTTGGGATTTTAGTCATTAAACATATGTTATGCGAATATATATTTAATAAATTATAATTAGAGAGGATTTATTATGATTAAACATTATTTTAATTTTGATAATTTAACCGACAAGTTAGTTCACATTTTATATGTAGCAAAAGTAGAGGATGCTTTAGGCTTAATTATTGTTGAATTAACAAACTATTATGGAGAAAATACTATTAAAGATTGTATAAACATATGTAAAATCCGATATCCTTATATATTTAATTAAATCTCTTCCTTATAATAAATTAAATCCTCTCATATAATATATAAAAATTTGGGCTACATCTTAAAAATATAAAATATTTTTAAGATGTAGCCCTCATTCGTAATTTTAATTAATAACCTGCCATTTCATTATACACTTTTTAACTAACCACGTACAATAGTATATTTATAAAATATTTGCTTATTATAGTTATACAACAAAATTTTAATTTATATGGTAAATTTATGATTAAAGTTCTAATAATTTAAATGCTTTTTCTTCCTCTACTGGTTTAGAGAATAAAAATCCTTGAACATAATCTACATTCATTTTATTTAATTTTGCTAATTGTTCTTCTGTTTCCACGCCTTCAGCTACTATTGGTAAATTTAATGAATGAGCTGATGCAATAATTAATCTTAAAAGCTTTGTATACTCTTTTTTTACATTCATTCCGCTAATAAAACTCTTATCTATCTTTATTAATGATAGGGGCATATTTACAATATAATTAAGAGATGAATAGCCTGTACCAAAATCATCTAAACTTATTGTAACTCCCATATCCTTTAGCTCTTTAATCTTCATTATATTTTCTTCTATATTCTTAACTAGTACAGTTTCTGTTATTTCTATTCCAATGCAATCAATAAATACACTTGTCTTATTAATTATTGATTTTACTTTCTTTATAAAATCTTTTTCCATTATTTGAATAGCAGATATATTAATTGAAACTACTATCTTATCTTTTCTATTTTCATTTATTTTTTTTGCAAATTTACAAGCTTCTTGCATTATATAGTAACCCATATCTATTATCAAATTGCTACTTTCCATAACTTCTATTATATTTATAACAGGAACATTTGCATATTTTTTGCTTTGCCATCTAAATAGTGCTTCAAATCCTTTTAGTTTTCTATCTATTGTATATTGTGGTTGATAAAATACTTTTACTTCATTTTTACCTATTGCATATTTTAAATCTTTTTCTATATTTAAAGTTAAGTTTTTTTCTGCTTCTAACTCTTTAGTGTATTTCATATATCTATTTTTGCCTAATTCTTTAGATTTGTACATTGCAAGATCTACATTTACAAGCAACCTATTTATATCTGATATATTATTGCCTATTGCTATTCCTATACTAACAGAAAAATCATGTCCTTTATACATATGTATTTTTTCTAATATTTTTTCTGCTTTATCACAGATTATATTTTCACTTTCTACATCTTTAAAAACAACTAAGAATTCATCTCCACCAAATCTACATATAAAAGTATCATTGCAAATTTTCTTAAGTTCATTTGCTACATGTACAATTACTTTATCACCAAAATTATGACCATAATAATCATTAATATCTTTGAAATTATCAATATCTACAAGCATCATACCTATATTACTATAATCACTTTCATTTTTCATGTAATCATATAATGCTGTTCTATTGGATATTTGTGTTAAAGCATCTGTAAAAGCTTGCTTCTTTATTTTTCTTTGTGCTTCCTTAATATCTGTAATATCTATAAGTGCACTAGCAATTCCTATTACCTCATTTCCTATATCTAATACAGGTGTTTTATAAATTTCCACACTTCTAATTTCATTATTAACTTTAATATCAGATTCAAATTTTCTAGTTTCTTTTGCTCCCATTACCTCTTTATTTTGACTATAAATATCTTTTACAATATCTTCTCCAAAAAATTCATGTGGTATTCCTCCTATTAATTCATTCATACTTACATTAAAGTAATCTGAAAACTTTTTATTTCCATTAACATATTTCGCATTTATATCAGTTAACCATACTGGAAAAGGCAAGTTGTCCATAAGCATTTGTAATTTAGCATCTTTATTTTTTAAATCAGTAATATCTCTTGCAATACCTATAGTACCTATTATTTCATCAAACTCATTTATTACTGGTGCTTTATACATATTAAATTGCTTAAAGCCTTTTTCTCCAGGAATTATTTCATCAAAAACTACTTGAGTTCTTTTATTCATTACTTCTAAATCAAATTGTCTGCATCGATCTCCTATCATACCACTCCATACATACTGATCTCCTTTGCCTTTTATCTGCTTCATTGTTTTTCCACAGTGCTCCATAAACTCATTATTTACCTTAATATAATTACTATCTTTATCCTTAAACCAAGCCATAAAAGGAGTGTTATTTAACAATGCATCAAATTGAATATCTTTTATCTTAGAATTTATTTGAGCTTTCATCAACTTAATTTGATTACTAATTCTTAAATCTATTTCTTCAAAACTAAATGGTTTTAATATATAATCATCCGCTCCAATTTCTATATACTCTTTTAAATTCTCAATATCCTCTTTATCTATACATATTATAATTCCTAATCTAACTTTTAAAAATGCATTTCTTAGTTTTTTTATACTTCTAATAACTTCTTTATTCCCTATATTTGTATCTATTATCACTAAATTTATATCTAACTTAATAACATCATCTATACTTTCATTTATTGAAAAATTTAATCCACTTTCTTCAGCCTTATTAGATATTTGTAAAAATTTTTTTGCATTACTAGAGACTATAACTAGTTGTGTTTTATCCATCCGTGAATTGCCTCCTAATATATACTATAATCAGTAGTATAGCATAATTAAATAAAATATTCCTTAATATACTATTTTTTCTTAACTCATAGCAAAATGCATACTAATAAATAATGGTGTGACATATGATTATTTTTTATTCTTTAGAGATACTCCTAACATCTTTAAAATACAATATTCTATAAGTTATCCTTAAATTTAAAAAATATATACTTTCATAAAAAATAAAAAGCATAAAATCACCTAACTTAGACAATTCTATGCTCCTGGTTACTATTTTTATATTATACTTAAATAATACAATTTCTCTAAGTTGATATTATCCAAATTAAATTAGCTGTTTTTCTATCTTATCATAAATTAACTATATATTTTTTTGAAATATGTTATTAATATAATCATTAATTTTTATTAAGTTAATTTTCTTGCTTTATTCATCATTTCATTAATTCCCTTTGTATAGGATGTCTGTTCTTCAATGATATTTTCTTTTTCTTCAAATTCTGTTTTTATAGCTGATATACTTTTCACTATTTCTTGAACTCTGATATTTATTTGATCTATAGATTCTCTTTTATCTTGACTCAAACAGTTGACACCTTCACTATATCCTGAAAAAGTTTCCATATTATTTTCTAAATCATTAGTTAACTTATTAATATTTAATAAAAGTCCATCTAATTTATCTATCAGCAACGTACTTTCTAAAGATTTCTTATTCACTATTTTAATTAAATTTTCACCCCAAACAGTAATATAGTAAATTATAATTATAATTGCATTTAAAATCACAAAAAAATTTAACATATTAGAATATGAAGATTTTTCACCCAAAAGACTGGTTGGATTAACCAAAAATAATATTATAATACACATATCTAGAACAAGTGCATCTACAACTAATAATTTTTTGTTAAAGTATAATGCACCACATATAATACCGGCCCCAAAGACCAATGTATCAGATGCAGTAGTTTGTTCATTAAAATTTGCAAACAATAAATATCCGAAATTTGAGAGTATTATAGCTAAACTAAAAGCTGCGGCTTTTATGATGTCATTTATATTTGAAAAATATATTATAACTGAAACTATTATTATTGTTATAAATGGTAATAAGTCATCAATGTTTAATTTAAAATTAAGCATTGAAATAGTCGTTAAACTCATAAATAAACATATAACAATTATAGTTATATAATTTACTTTATGTATAGTTCTAATATCAACGCTCCAATCATTTTCCATCTTAAACCACCTCTTAATTAACTTAATTTTCTATAGTATTATATATTATCGATATTAATTCATTTAACTTTAGTAATCGTTATCATTTTTTAATATTTAAATTATATTAACACATTAATTTATCCTCAAAAGGGGTTATCTCATAGTTATTTAATTGTATTTTTAATTAGATAAGTTTTCTTGATATTTTTTAATTTCTTCTAAAGCCCTTATAAAGTCCTCCCCATCTCTAAGATTTATATATAGTAGTGAAGATACCGAATCAGCTTTTTCACTTATACGAGTTGCTATTCTATAATGATCTTCTAATTTTTTTACTTCCATTTTATATATTAAATCTAGATGTGTTGTTTTACCACTAATATTCACATCTATGTTTTCTTTTTCTATTTCTACTACAACATCCTTTTCTGTTCTTCCCTCTGAAATATTTCCAAACTTAGTGAATGTATACGTTGCTTTATCATAATCAAATCTATTGCTCTTTTTAAGATTATCTAAAATATATTCACCATCTTTTTTTAATCTTACTAATTCATCTTCTTCATAAAAATGATATTTTCCTAAATAGTCCAAAGTATACTTTCTAAAAATATTAGAATTTAAAATTTCATTCATTAATATTTCACGTCCATTCTTTTATACTTTCTTATAGTATTTGAAAAATATATAATCATATTCATAACTTATATTAAACTATCAATATTTTATTTTTTTATATACAATAACTCCCAAAGCATCAGCTAGTGCCCATCCTATAGGTATTGACCACCATATCCCACAAGCGCCTAACAAAGTTGCTGAAAGTACATATGCTAAACCTACTCTAGTTCCCAACGACATTACTGTTAATATTATTGATATCTTTAACATCCCTAACCCTCTATATAAACCATAAAACATAAACAAGAATCCTATTAATACATAAAAAATAGCTACAACTGATATATATTGAACTCCTAATTTTATAATTTCTTCTTCTTTTTCATCTACAAATAATAACATTATATTTTTTGAAAAAACAAGTATTAAACTTGAAGTAATCAAACAAAATGTAATTATCATTTTAACAGAACTTATAATTCCTTTTTTTATCCTCTCAAACTTTTCTGCTCCTTTATTTTGTGCAACATAAGTAGAAAAGGCATTACCAAAATCTTGTACTGGCATATATGCTATTGAATCCACCTTCACCCCTGCTGCAAATGCTGCCATTACAGTAACCCCAAATGTATTAACCAATCCCTGCACAATTAATATACCAAAATTCATAATAGATTGTTGAATTGAAGTTAAAATAGAATACTTAGCTACTAATTTTAGTATATTTTTATCTAACTTTAAATCTTTTTTTGTAAATCTAATAAATGAAAGTTTTTTATAAACATATATACAGCTTAATAGCGCTGAAATTCCTTGAGCAATGATTGTAGCTAAAGCTACACCTTTAACGCCTAAATTAAAATTAATAACGAACACTAAATCTAAAATAACATTTATTATTGAAGATATTATCAAAAAATATAGTGGTCTCTTAGAATCTCCAACTGATCTAAGCATTGCTGTTGCTAAATTATAAATAAAAGTAAATCCTAAACCAGATAATATAATAATTAAATAAGCTTTTGAATCCATTATAAGTTCCTCTGGCATATTAAATATGGTTAGTAGAAAATCTATTGAGTTTAAAGAAAGAATCATTAAAACTAATGTAACTGCTCCAATAAATAGAAATGAAGTAATTGAAACAATTTTAAACTTATCTTTTTCATTTGAACCATAAAACTGTGCTAATATAACATTGGCCCCCATAGCTAGTCCTATTATTATAGATGTTATAAATACAACTATAGAAAAAGAAGAACCAATAGCTGCCAAAGCATGTGCTCCAACAAATTTACCCACAACTACTGTATCTACTAAATTATAAACTTGCTGAAATATGTTTCCCAAAATCATAGGTAATGCAAATTTAAAAATTAATTTGCTTGGATTACCTGTTGTCATATCAACCATAAATAAAACCTCTTTTATACCTTATTTAATGTTAAAATCTTCAATAAACCAATTTTTTTCATTAATTATTCTTATATATGTTAGTTCATAAAATTTAGAACATTAAAAAACTTTTCATTTAACCTTTTCAATTTAAAATTACTCAATTAATAATTTTATAAAGTAAATTATCATTCTATAACTAAAAATAAGCCTATAAGCATAAATTGACTCAATACTTATAGACTTATAAATTGTTATGTAATCTTTTATAATCTTAATTCATATCTTCAACTTCATTCATTAAGTTATCACAGTATACTTTAACAAAAACTACCTTTAGGTAATCTCCTTCAGGATATTTATCTGAAACTGCAAAATCATCTGGTAATGTATGTTCCTCAAGAATGAAATATTTTTTATTACTTTCTAAAAATGCTTTATCAATAAACTTCTTAAATTTATTCATATTAAATGTAGAACAATTAGTAGAACAAACTATTACGCCCTCATCTTCAGTAACATCAATAGCACTCTTAACTAAATCCTTATAGTTACTTGCCGCACTAAATGTATTGTCTTTAGAAGTAGCATAACTTGGTGGATCTAATATAACTACATCAAATTTTTTGTTATCTTTTTTAGCTTCTTTAAAATAATGGAATATATCTTCTACAATGATTTCATGATTATTTGGGTCAATCTTATTTAATTCAAAATTTTCAATAGTCTTTTTTAAGCTTCTACCTGCCAAATCTACACTAGTAGTTATCGCGCCCCCCATTGCTGCCGCCATTGAGAATGCTCCTGTATATGAAAAGGTATTTAATACTTTCTTACCATTAGAATAAGTATTCTTTATAGATTTTCTTACATCCTTTTGATCTAAGAATACCCCAACCATAGCACCATCATTTAAATAAATGGCAAAATTCACATTGTTTTCTTTAACTACTAAAGGTTCTGGTGCTTTTTGACCACAGTAATAACTATCTTCATCTACAACCATTCCATTATCCTCAAATCTCTTCTTTTCATATATTCCTTCAAATGAAACTAAAGATTTTATAGACTTTATTATATATTCCTTGAATGCATACATACCTTTGCTATACCAAGTTATAAGATAATATTCATCGAAATAATCTATAGTTAATCCACCAATTCCATCACCACTGCCATTAAATACTCTAAAAGCATTTGTATCTTTAGAATGATATAATTTCATTCTTTTTGAAAAAGCATTTCTTAGCTTATCATAGAAAAATTTATTATCAAAATCACACTTTTTACTATTACTTAAAACCCATCCACAACCTTTGTTTTGCTTTCCATAATAGCCTTTGCCCAAAAATTGTTGCTTTTTATCTACTAATGTAATAATATCTCCTTCATTTTTTAATACCCCTGGATTTTCTAATGTTTCCTCTGATATTAATGCATATTTATTGCTATATTTTTTTACATATTCATTTTTTACTATAACTTTTAATTCTTTCATTTGTTATCCCTACCTTAAATTAATACTTATATTATATATTTATCTCAATTATATAGCAAAGATTTTTAATTTGTATAATTAATAAACTGATTAAATTAACATGTTCCATTACTATTGACTCTAAAGCAACACTATGTTTTAGTATAAATAGTATGAATTTAAAAATTATATTAATTAAAATAAAAATATTATTATTTTAATTAATAAAAGGGGTTAGTAAGATGGTAGAAACACATAGGAATTATTTAATTGATAATAGCAAAGGTATCTTAATTTTTCTGGTAGTCTTAGGACATAGCTTAGAGTTCTTACGAAAGGATTATGATATTGTTAGAATTATGTATACCTTTGTTTATCTTTTTCATATGCCAGTGTTTGTCTTTATATCAGGTTATCTTTCTAAAAATATAGAAAAAGGACGTAAAAACGCAGTAAAAACTTTATTTATACCATTTCTATTTTTTAATACAATATGGAATGTAGTTGAAATGTATTTGCAATATTTTCCAGGGAATAATGCAGGTGAAATTACAAATATAACTCTATTTTCATTTTTTACTCCTGGTTGGGCATTATGGTATATATTTTCAATGTTCCTTTGGAAAATATTTTTACCAGATCTTTTAAGAATTAAAAATATATTTATAATCAGTATCATTGTAGGAATAGCTGCTAGACTTTTTAGTGAATTGGGTACATTTATGGCACTTTCACGTACCCTTGCATTTACTCCATTCTTTCTAGCTGGATATTATACAAGTGAAAAAAAATTACATGAATTAAGAAAATTTGGACAAGTCCCATCTATACTAATTACTGGTATAGGAATTGCACTTGCCATCCTATTTGTTAAACTTTTTAATATTCCAGGTGAATTTCTATGGGCTGATCGTTCATATAACCATTTTGAAATAGGTATTATAAAAAGTGTTATTCTTGCCACTCTAAATTATGGGATTGGGTTTCTGTTTATATATGTATTTGCAAATTTAGTGCCTAAAAAGGAAACTTTTTTATGCAAATTAGGTAGAAATACTTTATCAGTGTATTTGCTACATACTTATTTTATTGGTGTTGTATTAGGAGTATGCTCTCTTATACAAAGTGATATTGTTAAATTTATAATCATTATAATTGGTACTTTTATAATTACATTTTTACTTTCACGGGATGTTGTAGCTATTAGATTTAATTGCTTCTTAAATGGTATTAATAAAAAAATATTTGCTGAAGAAAAATAAAAACATAAAATGGTGTTGCAGCACCATTTTATGTTTAGTTATTAAAGATTATATTCTCTAGGTTGATTTCTAGAAAAGTTTGCTATTACAGACTTAGAATTTTCTAAATAGAATATACATTAACAGAGACTGGTTATAGTTTAAAGCCTATATTGGATTCCATGGTTGAGTGGGGAAATTTATATAAAAGTAAACATTCAAAAGGGTAAAATTTTTAATAAATAATATGATTATAGAGTTTTTTAATTACTTAAAAAACTCTATAATCAGTTCTAACATTAAATGCCAAAGAAGTCATACACAAACTCTCCATCTTACTTCCATTATTTAAAGCTTTGTTAATTGCATTAAATAATGAACTTTTAAAAACAATATTCATTATCTCACTATTTTGATAATATCCACTTTTAATAGTCCTTTCAACAATATCATATATTAAGTTATAAGACATAAGTTGTTCTTTAAATAATTTAATTTTTTCATTTCCCTTTAATAATATAATTTGATCCGAATACTTCACTTCTGGAAATATAAATTCACAAAAAATTTCTGGTATAAAACAAAACAAGTCGGTAGTTAAACTATTATCAACACAGAAGTTAAAAATCTGAGTATATAAATTATTATATTTTTCTAATGAATCACATTCTTTGTATAAATCCAATGCTTTCATAATAATATTACTGACATGTGTTTTAGTAAAATTATATTGTACATATGTATTATCTCCTTGAATTAAAATAAAGATTTGTTTTTCTGAATACAATACGTCTTGTATTTTCCACTCCTTAATGCGTTCATTAATGATCTTACTTATACTAATATTAACTATTCCGTTTATTCTGCATTCACAGTTTATTGAATTACCAGTTTTAGATGCATATATTTTTATATAATAAACTCTCTTATTTCCTAATCGCTTTTTTATTTCTTCCCCCAACAGCTCCCAATAATCTATCTTTTTTCCTTCTACGCCTCTTCCTTGAGCCGTTAAACAGCTTTTATAAAGTGTAAATTCATTTATTTTATCATAATATTTTACGTTTAATTTGTGACCATTATCATTATTTAATGCATTAATTGTTACACATAATGATGATAAAGAAAAACTGGATACTGCATGCTCAATTGCTGCATTAATATTGCTTCCAACCCCTGCTACACATTCAAGTAAATCTTCATCAAAAATTTTATGTTTAAGCACAAATATAACTTGAATAAATCCTTTATTTATTTGTGATACTTGAGCTTCTATTGTTAAACCTATGTCCTTAATATATAAATTTTCATTTTTTATTTCACTATCTTTTATTGCATTTTTTAGCACTCTAATGACTTTTTGATCATTAGTTAAATTCACATTACTTTTAACATCTTCCTTATTGGTTTGTACATCCCTTATATTTTTATTTTTTCTATTAAATATCTTTTTGAATATTCTCATTTGATTATTTTTCCTTTTAATTTAAATTTTTAGTAATTTACTTAATTATAATTTATTTCTTAAAATATAAAACAAAATTATTTTTATTTTCTTAAATATGATTTTTACTGATTTTTCTTGTGATTTCATCTTTTTCAAAAAAATTAAACATATGCTCCCCTTCACTTTGCTTTAATTTTTTTCATATTATTTTTAGTATATAAAAATAATATGTTAAGTCACACTTTAATATCGGATTATTTTTCCATTACTTTATATTTATGCCTATTTTTATAGTCAATACCTTATATAAATATATATTATTTATATAAAAAAATCAAAAAATTCCTAATGATTAGCAATAACATCAATAGGAATTTTATATACTTTGTATTGTATTTTTTAATCTTCTCTCAATTTAAATATACACCTTTTTTCTGGTATGTTATAGAAACCATTGAATGCATACATTTAGGTTTTTTAATATTTCCACTACATCTACTATTAAAGGTCTTGAAAGAGTAAAATATTTTATTTTCTGAATACAGGCAAAGTACTACAACCAAAACTTCCACCCGCTTTACTAATTTCTGAATAATCTAAATAAAAAGCATTGAACCCTCTTTCCTCTAAATCCTTTTTTACTTTCTTATTAGATGTTATTATTCTTTTTTTACCTAAAGTAACTATATTAATTCCTAATTCTCTAGTGGTTTTATTATCTATATAATAAATATTTTGAATCTTGTCTTCTATTAATTTTCTATCATAAACATAGTCAGATATTATTGCATGATTATCATCTAGTATATTAAAAACACAATCTAAATGAAGCATTTTTTCTTTGTTAAACCTTATAGTTATTACTTTGTAGTTTTTTTTAGATAAATTCAAGTAGTTTTGAAGTTCTTTTGCAGCTTCTACAGTAGTTCTACTGCTCATTCCAATAAAAACATACTCATTATATATAATAACATCTCCACCTTCGATATAGTTGTTCATTTCATACATAGTAATTTGGTTGTCTTTTGCATAACTCTTTAATGCTAATGTTTCCTTTTCTCTTTTTTTATTAGCTAATTTAGAAATGAATAATATGTTATCTATTACAAACCCCACATCTCTGGTAAAAATTTGATTTGAACCATAAATAGGATCTAAAAATTGAATCTTTGCACCTTCATTAATGAGCAAATTAACAAAATCATCATATTGTTTTAACATCTTTTTGTGATTTAACCATTTAAATGATAACTTTTTCAATTTAAAAGAATAAGGATAACACATTATAATAGTACCGATTTCTTCATAGTGATTTTTATGACTAATATCCATAATTAATATCACCTCAAACTATGATTGTATATTAATTATTTTACCTAAAAACTTAATAATTATTTATAAACTTCTCAATAGTATATATTCAGAAATATATTAAGAAAATCATAAATCCCTATTATATTTTTTGCTTTTTATAATTTCAAATATTATTTGGTTTTATCAAACATAGTGTTAGAAACTAACCATCTTAATGCATATCTTTTTGTATTAAATCAATGAATCCTCAGTAAAATTTGTATTATTTATACATATTATGGTATAATACTTGAGATTTTATAAAATTTTATCTAATTATACTTATTAAGGTAATTGAATGGTGCTATAAATTACTTTGAAAGTATAAAAATATTAAAACTAAGAGGTGTAATAATGAAAAAAAGACTTTTTACCGTACTTTGTACTCTAGCCTTAAGCTTTAGTCTAAGTACAGAATGTTTTGCTAGTATTTCGTCATCTACTGAAAACTTAAATAAAATTTATTCAAGTAAAAGTTATTCCGTTGATGAAGTTAATACTGAACAAAATAATGGCAACTTAACGGAAGATGTAGCTCACGCTTCTTATGAAGAAACTAATGAAACCTTCCCTTTCAAGAAGCTCAATAAATTAAGCAATGAGGAAATAATTGAGTTATCTTCAAAGATTTCATGGAAAGACATTCCTGATCTTTTTAAATACAATGAAGATACTTATGAATTTTATTCTAACGAATCCCGTGTACAAGCTATGATAGATGCACTGTATCAAAAAGCTTGCTCTTTTACATCTACTGATGATAATGGAATTGATACATTAGTTGAACTTTTAAGATCTGGATTTTATTTAGGTTTCTACAATGATTCTTTAAATTATTTAAAAGATAGAACCTTCACTGACAGATGTATTCCTGCTCTAATTGCTATGGAAAATAATCCAAACTTTAAATTGGGCGAAGCTGGACAAGATAAGGTAGTCTTAGCCTTTGGTAAACTTATTGGAAATGCTTCTTGTAACCCTGAAGTAGTAAATAAATCTGTTTCTATTTTAAATCAATACCATGATGAAGTTAATCAGTATCCAACTGATAAATTAAAAGCTGATGCTGTTTTAAAGGTCATGAGTGAAGTAACATATGATATTAATCAATATTGCTATGACAATAATATAGGAGATGGAAAAAACACTCCATGGACTGGAAAGATAGATAATTTTATAACTGCAGTTTCAAAATTTGCTTCTATCTCTGAGATAACTGATGATAATGGCTGGCTTATAAATAATGGAATATACTATACTGCTAAGCTAGCTAAATATCATAGTAATCCTAGTACTCCTCATAAAGTATTAGATAATTGTTTAAAAACTCTACCTAGTACTTCTGAACAATATATTACTACTTTAGATTTATTAAAGAGTGATTTTGATTCTAAGGATTCAAATGGTAATAACATTGATATAGACAATATTATTGAGGATAAGAAAAATACTTTTTTACCTAAAACATATACTTTTGATGATGGAAAAATGATAATTAAAGCTGGTGATAAAGTATCAGAATCTAAAATTCAAAGGCTTTATTGGGCTTCAAAAGAAGTAAAATCTCAATTTCATAGGATAATCGGAAGTGATGAACCATTAGAAACAGGGGCAGCAGATGATGTATTAACTATGGTTATTTATAATAATCCTAAGGAATACAAACTTAATAGAACTTTATATGGTTATTCTGTTGATAATGGTGGCATCTATATTGAAAACATTGGGACTTTCTTTACATATGAGAGAACCCCTAAAGACAGTATATTTAGCTTAGAAGAACTATTTAGACATGAATTTACTCATTACCTTCAAGGCCGTTATTTAGTTCCTGGTTTGTTTAATCAAGGAGATTTTTATCAAGGAAATAACGCAAGACTTACTTGGTTTGAAGAAGGTTCTGCAGAATTCTTTGCTGGTTCAACTAGAACTACAGTATTACCTAGAAAATCAATGGTATCAGCTATAGGTCAAAATGAAGAAGAAAGACTTAGTGCAAATAGTTTATTCCATTCTTCTTATTCAGATGGATGGAACTTCTATAATTATGGCTATACTTTTACAGACTATATGTATAATAGTAATAGAAATTTATTTAAAGATTTAGTAGATTCAATGAAATCTAATGATGTTCAAGGCTATGATTCTATAATTGAATCTTCAAGTAACGATGCAAATTTAAATAAAAAGTATCAAAAACATATGGATAAACTAGTTGATAATTATAACAATTACACTATTCCGTTAGTATCTGATGATTATATGAAAAAATGCGGTAATAAAAACTTAGAAGTAATAAAAAAAGATATTGAAAATGCTATGGGATTAAATAATTCTGAAATAGTAAAAGAAAGTTCTGATTATTTTAATACTTATACTTTAAAGGGAACTTATAAATTAGATTCAAATAATGGTGAATTCAATAATTGGAGTTTAATGAATGAAAAAGTTAATAATACTTTAGAAACTTTAAATAAACTGCCATGGAATGGATATAAAACTGTTACAGGTTATTTCATAAATCCTAGAATAAATTCATCTAATGAAGTTGAATACGATGTTGTATTCCATGGATTGCTATATCATAATGATAATTTTAATGAAGAGCCTGTAATTACTCTAATGGCTCCAGAACAAGGTAACACAGGAGAAAAAATTAAATTTACTAGTGAATGTTCAACAGACGATAGTAATTTATCATATCTTTGGGATTTTGGGGATGGAAACACAACTACAGAAAAGAATCCTATTCATATTTACAAAACATCTGATAATTATACAGTGAAACTTACAGTTACAGATTCTAATGGATTTGAATTGGAAAAGTATTCAGAAATATCTATACACAAAGTACTTACTGGCAATCCAGTATGTGAAAAAGAAGATAATAATCGTTTTGAAAATGCTAATGAAATTAATTTAAATGATTTAGTCTCAGGGGATTTACAAGCTGATGATTCTCAAGATACATTTTCTTTTGAAGTTACAAAACCAGATGATATAACTATTACTTTAGAAAATAATTCTCAAGATAAAAATAGCTTTAATTGGTTATTATTTGACGCTGAAAATACAAATGATTATTTTGCTTTCCCAGAAACTAAAATGAATCAACTTTCAAAAACTATTAGTATTGATAAACCTGGAAAATATTATTTAGTCGTATATCAAAATTCTAAAGAAAAAACTGATTATAAATTTGTAGTTGATGGTAGTTTTGTTGAAACTCCTGAATTAGATCCAGATGAGGATACTGATGAGACTCCAACTGAAACACCAGATACAGATGAAGACAATAATAAAGACGAAGATTCTAATTATGATAATATAAATGTTGATGAAGAAGAATACAACGATGATTTTGAATGTGCCAATAATATATTTAAAAATCAAATAATGAGTGGAAATTTAGATTCTTCTGATAAATGTGATACTTTTTCATTTAATGCATTAAGTGCCGGAACTATAAATGTAACTTTAGAAAATTCTAATAGTGATTCTTCTACAGTTAATTGGCTTGCTTATAGTAGTGAAGATACTGATAACTATATTGGATATGCATCAGAAAATGATGGTAATAAATTTTCTGGAAAGTTCAAAGTGAATAAACCTGGAAAATACTATATAGTTGCATATGAAGTAAATGGTGCAGATTCAAAATACACGTTAAAGGTGGATGGTGATATCGAAACCACTTCTGAATCTAAACCTGAGGATAAAGAAGAGATTAAAGAAGAGATAAATGATGATTCTTTTGACTCTGCAACTAAAATTAAACCTAACTCTACTATTACAGACACCTTAAATGGTGAAGATAATAAAGATATTTATTATTTTAATGTAAATAATAATTCTGATTTAAACATTGAATTAAATAGCCTAACCAATTTAGGTGTAGCATGGCAACTTTTTAATGAAGAAGATTTAGATAATTATATAGCCTATGGTTCACAATCTGGTGATTCAATTGTAGGAACTGCTAATGTTCAACCTGGAAAATATTATTTATTAATATATAAATATACTCAAGATGATGGTTCTTACACATTTACAATAAAATAGATTAACAAGCCAGTAGTTTAGTCCTATCATAGACTTTTACTACTGGCTATTTTTCCACTTTCTTTTATATAGGTAATCTAACTTCAAATATAGTTTTATTTTCATCACTATAAGCTGATATTCTCCCCTGATGCAATTCTATAATGTTCTTTGTTATAGCTAATCCCAATCCAGATCCGCCTATATCACTATTTCTAGATTTTTCTATTCTATAAAATCTGTCAAAAATATATGGTAAATCTATTGCTGGTATCGCTTCACCATAATTTATTATTTGAACAATAGCCATGTCACCCTCAGATTTGGTAATTATATCAACATAATATCCATCCCTTCCATATTTAATTGAATTAGATAATAAATTTTCAAATGCTCTAACTAATTTTTCTGCATCTGCATTTACTATTAATTTATCTTCTGAAAATTTAATCCTTGCTTTCATCTTTTCATTATCAAATTGGCATTTAAAATAAGCTATTACTTGGCCTAAAAGTTCTACTAAATTAATTTTAACCTTCTCTAATTTGATAGTATTATTTTGCATTTTAGTAAGTTCAAATAAATCATTTATAAGTAAGTTTAAACTCTTAGACTTTTCATATGCTATATTAGCATAATATCTTAGTTGAATTTCATCTTTATATTTATCAGAATCAATAATTTCCAGATATCCTATTATTGAAGTTAATGGTGTTCTTAAATCATGAGATACATTAGTTATTAGATCATTTTTTGTTTTCTGCGCCTTTCTTTCCTCTAAAGTTCTCTTTTTAAGTTGTTTGGATATATTATTTATATTTTGAGCTAGATTTTTCATATCCCCCTTAGCATTTATTTCTATTAACTTATCTAAATCACCTTTAACCATCATTTCAGTTTCATTTATAATACAAGCTAAACTTCTATTTCTTCTATATGTAATAACAAAATGAACTAACAAAACCATTGGTAATCCAACCATTATATAAATATAATTTCCCAAAATCCTATATTTTAAAATATACCAATAATCCCACATGTAGTTTATAAATTGAATTTTAGTATGCATATATAATAATATTATTGTTTCTTTAATTATAGTTAACATTACATACGTTAATATAATAGAAACTAATAATTCCACTATCGATACTAACCAATATTTATATAATCTTTTATTTTTCAATTTTATAACCAACTCCCCAGACTGTATGAATTATTTTATTTCCCTCCATATGCTTTTCTAATTTATCTCTAAGTCTACTCATATGTACCATAACAGTATTATTAGACTGATAATATTTTTCTTTCCAAACTTTTTCAAAAATTTCTTCTGCACTAAATACTCGCCCTCTGTTTGTAGCTAGTAAATATAATATTTCAAATTCTCTAGCCGTCAAGGAAACTTCATTATTAGCTATTGTTATTTTGTGTTTCCATTTATCTATAATCATAGATTCAATTCTTATTATGTCATCTGAAACTTGTATTTTAGTATTTAAAAAATATGTTCTTCTAAATAATGCTCTTATTCTAACAGTAAGTTCTAAATTATTAAATGGCTTACACACATAATCATCTGCACCAGTCATAATTCCTTGTATTTTATCTATATCCTCTCCCTTTGCGCTTAACATGAGGATTGGTATATTATACTTTTCTCTTACTTTGCTGCAAACTTCAAATCCGTCCATATCTGGCATCATTACATCTAAAACCATTAAATGAACTTCTTCCTTTTCTAAAATTTTCAAAGCTTCTTCTCCACATTTTGCTTTAAAAACATGGTATCCTTCATTCTTAAGATTTATTTCCAATAGATTTCTTATTTCCTTTTCATCATCAACTATAAGAATATTATTATTCATATATCTCTCCTAAATTTATAATTATTTTCTTAAGTATTCCTCTAATGTAATTTTATTATCATATATATACTTAGCAGCTTTTTTTCCAACATATCTAATATGCCAAGGTTCATATTCTATACCAGTTATATTCTTTTTTCCATAAGGATATCTTATAATAAAACCAAATCTATAGCAATTTTCCGCAAGCCAATCTGCTTCTTTTGTTCCTTTTAAAAAATACTTATCTTCATTAGTAATATCAATGCACATTCCAGTTTGATGTTCACTAAATCCTGGCTCAGCAACGTATGCATCTGCATTTTCTTTACCTGCTGTTTTCACCCTATTATTATATGTATTTTTTTGTGATTTATATGATCTATATGCCGAATTTCCTAATAATGTTATTCCATCTTTTTTCGCTATATTAACTAATTCTTCTAATGGTTTTGCAATTATTCCCGCTACATGCTTTTCCTCATTACTTGAATTATCAGTAAATGGTATGTTAGGAATAGTTAAATTTTCAGGTTTATATTCTTTATCCAAACCATTTTTCCTATTCACCAATATTATTTCATCATTATCTTCATTTATTAACTTATCGTTATTGTTTAAATTAAATTTATTATCTTTAATATTTATTTTTTCTGATTCAATAGATAAAAATCTATTACATACAAATAATCCCCCTATAACTATAATAAATATTAAAATTTTTTTTAATATTTTTTTCACTTACTCCAACCCCTTATAATCTTTTAAGTTCATTGTAAAGTATAGACTTTACAACACTTATAAAAATTTCTTACGAAATCTTAAGTTTTATAAGATTTGGAATTAATAATATATATTTTTTCATAACAAATAATTATTTAATTACTTTAATTCTCCCCTTTTTTATTACGTTATATAATTTACTTTATTGTATCGTTATACCATTTGACTAGTAAATTTTAAATACTGTTCTACTTGTTGGTATTTTAAACATAACAAAAAAAGACTATAGCCTAAACTATAGTCTTATTTATAACAATTTAAAATTATCTTCTATTTTGTTCTTTCTTAGCTCTTCTACAAGCTGCACATCTTGTTGGTTCGTTATCGAATCCTTTTTCTTTGTAGAATTCTTGTTCTCCTACTGAAAATATGAATTCACTACCGCAATCTCTGCATACTATTGTCTTATCTGTCATAATAATTCCTCCCTAATTTAAAGATCTTAATTCATTAATAATCTCTATTTACGAGAAACTATTGATCAAATACAAGTCTTTATTTTAGTAGCATTTCTACTACTTATTTATAATAACACATAACTTTAATTATTGCAACATAAAATTATTCTTTTATTTAGTATCATTTTAACATTATTTTCTTTTTCCTGATATCTGTTTCTGTCACTTTTTATTACATTCATTGACTACGTTACTTTTAAATGATATTATTTTACTAAAACAGTTATTATTTAAATATTGATTATTTGTAGAGCTTGGTTATTTTTTAACAAATGCCAAGCTTTTATTTATTTAAAGCATATTCTTAAAAACAATATACTAAGTCTACTGGTTTATTTTAGACTATTATTTTCTTGCATATGCATAATATTAAAATATACTGATTGAAAGGATAATAATTATGAACTTTAAATCTTTAGGAATAAATGAAAATATAGTTAACATACTAAATAAAAATGGAATTAAAACTCCAACTCCTATTCAAAAGGAAAGTATACCAAAAATTTTATTAGGTAAAGATGTTATCGGTGAAGCCAAAACTGGAACTGGAAAGACTCTTGCCTTTCTTCTTCCTATTTTTCAAAATATCTCCCCTAATACTAACGGAACACAGGTGTTAATCCTATCACCTACTAGAGAATTAGCGATTCAAATAACAGAAGAAACAAAAAAACTTAATGTAAACAATGATATTAATATCTTAGCTGCCTATGGAGGTAAGGATATTGGAAGTCAATTAAAAAAGCTTAAACACAATATCCATTTAGTTATTGCCACTCCTGGTAGACTACTCGATCATATTGAAAGAAAAACTATAGACTTATCAAAACTAAAAACTATAGTTATAGATGAAGCTGATCAAATGTTATTAATGGGCTTTAAAAATGATATTGAAAAAATTATGAAAGCAGCTTCAAAAAAGCATCAAACACTTTGTTTTTCAGCTACTATGGATTCACAAGTAAAAAAGCTTGCTTATAGATATATGATTAATCCATTATTTATAGACATAAAATCACCAACTATAGCTGTTGATAAAATCAAGCAACAAGTTGTAGAAACTACTGATAGATGGAAGCAAGATTCGCTTTGTGCTGCTTTACAAGAAGATAATCCATTTATGGCAATCATATTTTGTAGAACTAAACGTAGAGCTGATGTTCTTGAAATTGCTCTTCATCAAAAAGGCCTTAATTGTCAAAAAATACATAGTGATGTTCCTCAAGCTAAACGTGAAAGAATAATGAAATCTTTTAGAAATGCTGATATTCAATACTTAATAGCAACAGATGTGGCTGCAAGAGGAATTGATATTTCTGGTGTTTCACATATTTACAACTATGATACTCCAGAAACTCCAGAAAGTTATATTCATCGTATAGGAAGAACTGGCCGTGCTGGTGAAGATGGTTATACATGTATGTTCGTAGCACCAAAAGATTCATATCTTTTAAATGCAATAGAAAAAAAATTAGGTTTTACAATTCCTAGACGTGAAATTTAAAAAGTTTTAATGAAAATAAATATATTTGGATCAGTCTAAAGTATAAATAAATATAAATACCATGCTTAAACTTTTAATCATGGTATTTATATTTATAAAATTATATCATTTTACAATATTTTCATTGTAGGATTTCCATTTTTGTAGTGTATTACATATTTATGATCACTTGTTTTAAATATAACTTCTTTTGGTAGATTCATTATGGTTTCTTTTTCAAATTTTATATTAAAATTACTCATAGTATAATCAAACATTTTTATAAAATCTGAATTTAATCCATGATTAGTTGATTTGAATACAATACCATCTATTTTTTCTTTAGATATTTCATTATAAATACAATTATCTATATTTTTACAAAACTTTTCTTTTTCTTTATGATCTATTAGATTATCAGTAACTCCCTGATAAGTTATTATTAAACACTCATTTTTAAAATTTGAATATAAGATATTTAAATTCAATGCCTCTTTATCTTTAATTAAATTTTTAGCTAAATAGTCAAATACTGTTGTTAATGTTAAATTACCTAAATAGGTATTTAAATACCTATTTCCATTCAAATAAACTGGTTCTAACCATGCTGAGTTATCAATTATTAGCGAAAATAAATTTGGACAATATCTATTACATAAATAAGACAAATAAGCCCCATGAGAATGCCCATAAATAATAATTTTTTTACTATTAAAAGAATGTTTTTTATCGTGTAATATATTCAGTACATTTAAAACAGCTGTTACATTATCAATAGCTTGAAGTATACCCATGTCATTAAAATTATCTTCATCTTCTAATGTTATTGCTTTAACTTCTGCAATTATTTTTTGTCTTTTCTTACTAGCAAATTCTAAAAATTTTTTAAAATTTAAATCACCATCTTTGTAGATTTCTTCTACTTCCTTAATGCTAAATGCAGTTTTTAATTGTTCCTTATCTATTTTGGGAGTTACTATCTCAGGTTCAGATTGCATAAATTCATATCCAAAATAATCACATTGTACTGTTACTAAATTATATTTATCTGAAAAATCATTTCTCATTTTTTTATATACATTTGAAGTTGCTTGACCTCCAAAACCTGCAATAAATAATAGTAAACCAGTTTCTTCATTTACTCCATTTTCAGGAATCGAATAATATACTTTTAATTCTCTATTATTTTCAGTAATATTCCTGTTTTTATTATAAATACTATTTTGTGATAAAACCTTTGTTTCATTATTAATAGCCAAAATTCTTCTCCTTTTTATATACTTTAACGCTACTTATTAATATATGCTCTTTACTATATGTTTGATAATTATACTTCTAATTATATAAATTTAAATAAAGTTTTTCTATAAAGCAGAGAAGGGACTTCTCATATTGCATTTTTATGCATTATGAGAAAGCCCCATCCAACAAATTCAATTATACTTTTCAATGAGTATGCACTCCTGTAAATCCATCTTCATGTATATGGTCAGCTCCCAAACCTTTAATATGCTTATGTGTGTGCATAAATGATACTTGTAATTTTTTATTTACAGGATTAACTCCCACATACGCATTTACACCAAATACCTCCTTTAACATTTCAGGATTTATTACTTCATCTACTGTTCCAAAATTCTTTATCCTTCCATCTTTCATTACAATCAAATAATCACAATACATAGATGCTAGATTCATATCATGTATAGCTGATAAAGTAGTTATATTAAGACTTTTAACTAAATCCATAAGTTGTATTTGATAGCCTATGTCTAAATGATTTGTTGGTTCATCTAATATTAAAAATTTAGTATTTTGAACTAACGCTCTTGCTATTAATGTTCTTTGTTTTTCTCCACCTGATAATTCCGAAAAACTCCTAGAACTATAGCTTTCTAATCCTACTTTTTCTAACATTTCCTTAACCATTTGTAAATCATCTTTAGAATAATCTTCAAAAATAGATTTATATGGATATCTCCCCATCTTTACTATTTGTTCAACAGTAAAATCAAAATGAGTATTACTTTCTTGTGCTAAAACTGCAATCTCTTTTGCACAATCTTTATGTTTCATTTTGGCTAATTCTTTATTATCTAATAATATACTTCCACTTGATGGCTTATATAGTCTATATATATTTTTAAGTAATGTAGATTTCCCCGAACCATTAGGACCTATAATTCCTACAAATGAACCTTTTTTAATGTCAAAAGATATATCTTTTAATATTTCTTTTTTATCTATGCTAAACCTTAAATTTCTAACCTTCATTTTAAACATTACTCTTTTCCTCCAAACGAATAATTTTTCTTAGAAATTAAATATAAGAAGAATGGCCCTCCAACTAATGAAGTTATTATTCCTATAGGTATTTCTATTGGTGGGAAAAGTCCTCTAGCTATAATATCTGATGCTATTAAAAATATTGCACCTATTAATGATGAAAGCACTATAAGTTTTTTATGATCACTTCCTGTTATTGTTCTACATATATGTGGCACTACAAGTCCTATAAATCCTATAGCCCCAGTTATAGAAACTAATGCTGATGTAAGTAATGTAGCTAATATTAAAATTATAGATTTTATAAGTTTTATATTTATTCCAAGTATTATTGCGCTATCATCACCCAAAAGTAATATATCTAGTGATTTAGACATTACTAATGCTCCTATTATAACTACAACTAATATAATAAATGGAAATAATAAAACCTCCCATTTTGCTCCCCCTAAACTACCAACAGTCCAAAATAGAGCACTTTTGGCTTGATTTGAATTTTCTGCTGAATATATAAGTAAGTTAGTAAGTGCTGAAAATATTGTTGATATTGCCATACCTGATAATACTAATCTTGTTGTAGATGTTGTTTTACCCATTTGAGTACCTATCACAAAAACTAATATTCCTGATATAAGAGAACCTACAAAGGCTCCTGCTCCAACACTATTTATTCCGATCGATGACATACCACCTAAAACTATAACAAAAACAGCACCACAAGATGCCCCTGATGATATACCCAATATATATGGTTCAGCTATTGGATTTTTAGTGACACATTGCATAAGCACTCCACAAATTGCAAGTCCTGCTCCACATATGGCTCCAAGCAATACTCTAGTAAGTCTTATTTCCCATATTATGTTTTGTGTCATTACACTTCCTACATCACTGTACACTTCTCCATTTGTTAATTTACTAAGTGATACTTTATATACTTCTCCTGGTTCAATATACGTACTACCTATAGCTATTGCTGCAACTATTGTACCTACTAATATTATGCTTAACGATATAACCCAGAATAAAAAACCCTTCTTTTTAGAAATGCTTTTTTTATCTTCTAAAGCTATCTGCATTACTTACTTTCTCCAAAGAAATATCCGTACATTTGCTCTATAAGCTTAGGATTTCTAATACCTGGAGATAAATCAGCTAATCCTACAACATAAATTTTGTTATTCTTTATAGCAGGTACATCTTTAAGTGCAGGATGAACTTTCAAGAAATCTATTTTCTCTTGTACTGGATCTCCAGCCATAAAATCAGTCACTAATATGACTTCTGGATTCTCTGCTACTATGCTTTCCCACGAAACATTTATATAAGGCTTAGTTGCATTTTTAGAAAATACATTATTTCCACCTGCAAGCTCTATTAAATTGTTAGCAAGACCTGATCCAACTACCATTGCATCATTTTCACCAGAATCATATACCATCATTTTAACTCTATCTTGATTTTTTATGTCTCCAACTTTATCAGTTACAACTTTTATATCACTTTTCATTTTACCTATTACTTCTTTAGCTTTATCTTGTACTCCAAAAATTTTTCCTAATAATTCAAAATCTTCATAAACAGTTTCTACTGTAGAATCTGCTCTGTAAGACTTAGCCATAAATGGAGTTATATCTTTTGATATAAGTTCGTCAGGCGCTCCTGTAGTTTGTTCACTTATAGATGAATCCCATCCACTTACAAAATCTGCACCTGTTGCTATAAAAGATTCTTTAGATACAGAATGACCTTCTCCTATTTTAAGTACTGGTATTTTATTATAGGCTTCTTCAAATTCAGGTAATATAGGATTATCTAAAAGTGCTGTTCCTATCATTTTATTCTCTAAACCTAATGCTAATAACATTTCTGTCATAAATTGAGATAATGTAACTGCTTTTTGTCTTGGTGATTCTACTATTACATCATAATCCTTAGCACCATCTGAATATATAAATTTTACTGTTTCAAAATTACTTGTATTAGCTTCAGTACTTGATTTTTTCAACTTATCTTTTTGATTATTAAAGCATCCTACTGCCCCTACAGCTAATGCAGTTATTATTAATGTGATTATAAATTTTTTCAGCTTATTATTCATCCCTATTTTCTCCTCCATATTATGTTATTTAATATAAAAAATCTAATAATTTAACAAGCAATGATTTCCTTAATCATAAACTCTTTTCCGCAGAGCATTTCCCAATATTCCCCTCCGCACTTCGAACATTTACCATTATTTTTAATAATATTAAAAACTGTATTACACTCTTTACATATACCATTACCCGGTAATATCTCAATTTCTAATTTCGTATCTTGTAATAATGTTCCATATACTGCTGCCGGATAACAAGCTTCAATATATTTTGGAATCATAGATGATAGCTCACCTATTTGAAGAACTAATGTATCTATTTTGGTTAATCCATTTTTTTTAACAAAATTTTCAACAGTTTTAACAACATCAAATACTACTCCCAATTCATGCAACTAAAATCACCCCTAATTCATTATGTTAAAAATCTATGGGGGGACTTTACATCCCCCTTTATATTTTTTCATACAGTATTTTACTTGTTATATATTGATTTTTATACTTAAGAATTTCTTTTAAAGCTCTTTTTTATTTTTCTAGCTTTAATTACAAATTTACGCTTAATTATATTTTTAATTACTTTTGGTTTAAGTTCTTTAAGCGTTACACTTTGTGCATCATATTTTTTGTAAAGTGTAATAGCATCAAACTTACATCTAGTTGTACATGCACCACAACCTATACATTGATCTTGATCTACAGTTGTAGCACCACATCCAAGACAACGTTCTGTTTCTTTCTTCATTTGCTCTTCTGTGAATGTAGGACGTAAATCTCTAAAAGTTCCTTTTGATTTAGCGCCTTCTATGTGTGCTATTTTCTGTCTCTTAATATGATCATAACCCTGTAAAGTTAAGTTTTCTTTATCAAATGCATGATAAGCTCTTCTATCACGTCCATATACTAAACTTTGTCCTGGATGAACATAACGATGAATTGATATTGAAGCTTCTTTACCTAAGGCAATAGCATCTATGGCGAATTTCGGTCCAGTCAATGCATCTCCTCCTGCAAACACATCTGGTTCTGCTGTCTGTAATGTAAATAAATCTGCTTTAATTGTCTTATTGGGATTTAATTCTATTTTGCTATTTTCTAGTAAAGTACCCCAATCCATTCCTTGACCTACTGAAATCAAAATATGATTTGCCTTAACAATTTTTGTTTCATTTTCATCAAATACAGGACTAAATCTTCTATCCTTATCAAAAACTGAAATACACTTTTTAAATTCTATTGCTATAACTTTTCCATTCTCTTGAATAATTTTTTTAGGACCCCAAGAATTATTGATTTCAATGTCTTCGTCCATAGCTTCTTGGATTTCTTCATCAAGTGCAGGCATTTCTTTTCTACTTTCTAGACAGAACATATTAACTTTTGAAGCACCAACTCTTGTAGCTGTCCTCGCAACGTCAATGGCAACATTTCCACCACCAATTACAACTACATTTCCTTCAAGTTTCACTTCATTGCCTAAATTTACATTACGTAAAAAATCAACACCTGTAATAACACCTTCTGAGTCTTCACCCTCAACACCAAGTTTTCTACCTGTCTGAGCACCAATTGCAAGATAGAATGCCTCATATCCTTGATCCCTTAAGTATTTAAGGCTTACATCTTTTCCAACCTCAACACCAACTTTAAATTCTACTCCTAATTCTCTTAAAATTTCAATTTCTGCATTTATAACATCTTTTTCTAATCTATAAGATGGAATTCCAAGTGTCAGCATGCCACCAAGTGCTTTTTGCTTTTCAAATACAGTTACTTTATAACCATCAAGAGCTAAATAGAAAGCACATGACAGACCTGAAGGCCCACCACCAATAATAGCAATTTTATTTCCATATTCGTGTCTTAATTTTGGTACATAACGATTGTCCATATTTAAGTCTTGTTCAGCGATAAATTTTTTAATTTCATCAATAGCAACCGGCTCATCAATATCCCCTCTAGTACATTCAGATTCACATTTTCTTGGACAAATACGTCCACATACTGCTGGAAATGGATTTTCATGTTTTATAAGTTCAAGTGCTTCTTTATATCTTCCCTGAGAAGCTAATTTAATATAGCCTTGAACAGAAATGTGTGCTGGACAATTTGTTTTACATGGACTTGTACCAGTTTCAACAACATTTTCTCTATTAATACGATAATCAATATTCCATTTATCCTCACCCCAATCTGTGTTATAAGCAAAGTCTTCTCTCTTCTTTTCAACAATTGGAGTTTTAGTACATAATTTTTGACCTAATTTCAATGCATTAACAGGGCAAACTTGAACACATTCTCCACAAGCAACACATTTGTCTTTATCTACTTTAGAAACATAATTTGAACGTACCATGTCATTATTTTGAAACATTCCAGCAATTCTTGTAGCATAACATGAGCAACCACAGCAATTACAAATAGCATGAGTATTACCTGGACCATCTGCATTGGGAATTTGATGCATTAAACCATTTTCTTCAGCTCTTTTAATAATTTCAAAAGCTTCTTCACGAGTAATTTTTCTACCTCTACCTGTGCGTATATAATATTCCGCAGCATGTCCAAGTTGAATACACATATCTTCTTTTAAATGGCCACAACCTTCTCCCATAGCTTCTCTTGATGTACGACAAGAGCAATTTGAAACAGAAAAAATTGTATTTTCATTAAGATATTTAGAAATTTCTTCATATGATGCTCTTCTAGTCTCACCTTGAATAGCTGTTTCAATTGGAATAACACGCATAGGACCAGTTCCTATTGAAAACACACCTGCTGTTATAAGTGCTTTTTTTCTTCCATATCCTTCAAATGCTTCTCCTATTTGTTTGAAATTCTCAATTTTTTCTCTATCAGGATGGTTAACTATCATTTCCATTTGCCCTGGAACCCAAAGATCAAACCAAAATTTATCAACCCCATCTATTTCATTTACAAAGCAAGCACCTGCAAAAGCTAAATCCAATAATAACTTTGATGTTTCTTCTACAGATTTACCACACAAAGCAGCTACTTCTTCAGCACTCTTCTTTTTACGTAATTCAAGACAAAGCCCTACCTCTGCCATTTCTGATGTAACAACTGGTTCTAAAATTTTATATTCTGGGTCTTCTGGTGTAATTGCAGTTTTTGAACCACTTCGCTTCATACTTATATGATTCGCAAGTTCTAATACTTTTTTATTTACCATATCTATTCCCCCATTTTAAATTTATATGACCTTATTTTTATTCCAAATTTTAACTTCAGTGCGTATCCATTCAGTCCATGCATCAATTCCCTCTCCAGTTTTAGCAGAAATAGGAATTATTTTAATATTTGGGTTCAATCTTGTAGCATACTCTTTAACTGCTTCTAAATTAAAATCAAAATAATCTATTGCATCTATCTTATTTATTAATAAAACATCAACAATAGAAAACATTAAAGGATATTTTAGAGGTTTATCATCACCTTCTGGTACACTTAAAATCATTGCATTTTTTGATGCACCAGTGTCAAATTCTGCTGGACACACCAAATTTCCCACATTTTCCAATATTGCAAAATCAATCTCTTCCGTTCCTAGTCCAGATAAACCTTGTTTGGTCATATCTGCATCCAGATGGCACATACCACCTGTATGCAATTGTATTACTTTAGTACCAGTTTTAGATACAGTACTCGCATCTACATCAGAATCAATATCTGCTTCTAAAATTCCTATTCTCATTTCATCTTTCAAAGCTTCAATAGTTCTTAAAACAGTTGTTGTTTTACCAGAACCTGGTGAGGACATTAAATTTAATAAAAAAGTTTTACCTCTTTTTAATTCTTCTCTAAGCAAATCTGCTTGTCTATCATTATTTTCAAAAACACTTTTCTTAATATCAATGACTTTATACTTATCCATATAATTCTCAACCCCCATTTTTGTTAAATTCCATCCTTTTATTTTTTTACGTTATAAATAATAAAAAAGCATCACCTTTAGGAAAATTATATCATATAATCCATAATAAGGATTAATGTTTTTCACATAATTTTCTTATTCTTATAACTGTATTCGTAAATTGCTTTGATTTTTTTATACTATGCTTGAACAAAATATAAAATCACTGTGTTTTTACATTAAACATAATATTCCTTCTAATAAATTAATTTAAACTCTTTAAAAATATTAATAAAGATATTTTTTTGTGTCTCTTTATTTATTAAGTTAGTAACTAAAAACTAATATAATTTTTAATTTAAACTTAACACTTATAAAAGAAATGTAAAAAAATCCACGATAAATTAATATCGTGGATTTCATGATTTAAATTAAGTGTAATTTTAATCTGGCATTAATATGAATCTAATAATAAATAATATTGCGAATATGTATAAAAGTTTATGTACCTCTTTACCTCTACCTGTTGATACTTTCATTATAGGGTAAAATATCATTCCTGCTGCTATTCCGTTAGCTATTGAATATGTAAAAGGCATTAATGCTATTGTTAAAAATGCTGGTACAGCTTCTGTAAAATCTGAAAATTCGATTTCTTTTACTGCACCCATCATTAAAACTCCAACTATTATAAGTGCTGGTGATGTTGCATTTTGTGGTATAACTCCTATTACGCCACTAAAGAATAATGATACTAAAAGCATAATGCTTACTACAACATTTGAAAGTCCAGTTCTTGCTCCTGCCGCTATTCCAGCAGCTGATTCTACTACCGTTGCTAAAGTTGTAGTTCCAAGCATAGCACCACATGTTGTAGCTACGGCATCTGAAGCCAATGCTTTTCTAAGCCCTTTTGCTTCTCCATTTTCATCTACCATCCCTGAACTTTGAGCCGTTCCAACTAAAGTCCCAATTCCATCAAATAAATCTACTAAACTTAATGTAATTACAACCATAAATACTGTTAATAATGCTCCTACTATTCCGTTTCCATTATGTGTTAATAAACCTTTTAAATCAAGTGCAAAGAATGTTTCTCCAATATGAGGAAAAGAAAACACCTTTGCTCCTTCTAGACTTGTAACCCCCATAGGAATTCCTATTATTGTAGTTATAACTATTCCTATTAACATTGCACCTTTAATATTTTTTGCCATTAATATAAGAGATATAACTAAACCTATTATAGTTAAAATTACTGCTTTGTTCGTAAAATCACCAAATGCAACTAATGTAGATGGATTTGCAACTATTATTCCACCACTCTTTAGTCCTATTAATGATATAAACAATCCTATTCCAGCTGTAATTGCAAACTTTAAATTTTGTGGTATTGCCTTTACAATTTTTTCTCTTAAAGAAGTAAATGTAATTATAATAAATAAAATTCCTGAAATAAATACAGCTGCCAATCCTTGTTGCCATGTAAAATCCATTTTTAAACATATATTATACGCAAAGAATGCAACAAGTCCAAGCCCTGGTGCTAAGACAAATGGTAAGTTAGCATGAAATGCCATTATTAAAGTACCGATTGCTGCTGCTATACATACAGATGCAAAAGCAGATGCTATAATTGGATCCGATGCTATATTAAGTACTTCTGCCGCATTACCTTTTATACCGTGTACATTCATACCACCAATTTTTAATATATTAGGTATTACTAATAATGCATATGCAAATGTTACAAAAGTAGTTAATCCACCTATTATCTCAGTCTTAACATTGGTACCATTCTCCTTAAGTTTGAAAACTCTTTCTAGTAAATCTTTCATTGATTATTTTCTCCTGTCTTAATTTAATGTCTTTTAAACTAAATTAATAATATTAAGTTATTCATAGTTTTTACTCTTTTTTAGTGCATCTAATCTTTATAACTTATATTAGAATACTCTAAATTCATTTTTATAAGTTCATAAAAAACAAAAAAATACTAGCATGTGGTTTAGGTAAACCAATGCTAGTAATTCATATACTCTATGATTTACCCATAGCGAGAATATTTACGGTTATCTCGTAGAAACATCTGAACCCTATTATCAGAAATATATGGGATATTATTATTTATTTAATTTTTCTTTTTTACATAATACTACATATTAAATAGCTTGTACAGTATTTTAATTTATAAAACGTTAGATTTTTGTGCAAAATTATAAAATATTTATAATTTTAATATAAATTAGTGAGTATATTAAATCAAACTAAATAAAATCATTAAATTTTTTTACACTATATAGTTGTATAAATACCTTAATTGTGCATAAAAGTATAATTATTTTCCTATAAGTTTATCATTTGAATAAATATGTCCTGTTAACCAATCATTTAGAAGTTGTAATATACTGACTATATATTCATCTTGATCCTCATCAATCTTTGAAAAATCTACATCATTAATTTTTTTTATAAATGCATCATGCTCAATTTTCTGAGTGAACATTCTTTTATAATTAATACTTTTCATATATTCTTCTTCAGCATTAAAATGAAAACCAGTATAGTCTTGAAGTTCTTTTATTAACTCTACTACTTTATCATATTTATCAATTGTAAGATCATTTTTTAATAAAGCATAAGTTTTATCCGCTATTTCAAAAAGAACTTTATGTTGTTCATCTATGAAATCTATTCCTGTTTTATATTCTTCTTTAAATTCATACATTAAATACTACCTTCTTTCAACATTTAAATATTATAATTATTATACATTAAATAACATATTTTATCAATTAATAATTATTACTATAAAAAGACTATCTAAACTCAATGATAGCCTTCTCTAGATTATTTATATATTTTTTCCATATTAGGAACATAACTTTTTAATTTTGATGTATATATAAAAACCCACGATATTTCTATCGTGGGTTTCATAATTAAGTCTAATTATGCCTACCCTGAAATAATTTAAGTACTTTAAATTATTTTGCAGTTTCTTTAGTTGATGGAAGTATAACTTCTACTTCTGAGTGTGGACGTGGAATAACATGAACTGATACTAATTCTCCAACACGTTGTGCAGCAGCAGCTCCTGCGTCAGTAGCAGCTTTTACAGCCCCTACATCTCCTCTTACCATAACTGTTACAAGACCACCACCAATATATTCTTTACCTATTAAATAAACATTTGCAGCTTTCACCATAGCGTCTGCAGCCTCAATTGAACCAACTAATCCTTTTGTTTCTATCATTCCTAATGCATCAAATTTCATTTTAAATTCCTCCTAATTTCTTCATTATTATTTTCTTATTTTTATATTTTAATTTTTTATTTCACAATTTTAATTTTTGACTTTGAATTAACAATCATTGCATTTGCTTCATCTATATCAATATGGCATTCAAGTGCGCAATCATCATTTGCTCTAATTGCTACATTATTGTAAATGCCACCTCTCAAACCATCAAATTGGATTGAAACTATCTGTCCATCTTGAACATCAAAATGTTTAGCATCTTGTGGTGTCATATGAATATGTCTTTGTGCAACAATCAATCCTTCTTGAAGTTGTACTGAACCTTTTGGACCAATTAAAGTAATTCCAGGCGTTCCACATAAATTCCCAGATAACCTTGTATGTGGTGCAACACCAAGACTAAAACAATCTCCAGCTAATACTTCAACTTGTGTTTTACTTCTTATAGGTCCAAGTATTCTAACTTTTTCAATAGCACCCTTTGGACCGCAAATTGTTAAAGTCTCCTTGCAGGCATACTGACCTGGCTGTGATAAATCTTTAATCTTTGTCATTTTATAACCTTCACCAAACAAAATATCTAAATCTTTTTTTGAAAGATGTATATGTCTATTTGAAATACCTACTGGAATTTCCCATGAATCTTTTTTCACTTCTCCATTAGCTAAATTAGCTTGTAAAGTTTCCAGCAGAAGTTTCAACATAGCTTCACATTCATCCATCTATGCTTCCCCCTTCATCACCTTAACTAACTTATTGATCATATCCAAAAGTTCTTCATTGTTAGCATTTTTAATATCATCAGTATTGATGTACTTTGATGCAGCTGCATACTGATCAGGACTCAATCTTCCACATTGATTTTGTGTATGATGACAATTATTTTCTGTCTTAATGTGATTGAAAGTTGAATCATTAGAAGCTAATGTTGCACAATCTTTTAAACCATAAGCAACTCTCTTGATGTTAATCAAGTGCATTGGGGTAACATTTTCAGAAACTGAACTACCGCCCCAAGTACCACAACCTAGTGTAAATGATGGTATAAGTCCTGTACTTGCACCTGTTCCACCTTGGCTACCACCAGTATTAACTAAAATACGTGATGCTGGTTTTCTAGCAAATTTCATTACTATATCTCTATCTTCAGTATGAATACTCATTGTATGGCCTATTCCATTTTGAAGTAATTCAATACTTAATTCACATGCTTCATGCCAATCCTTTACTGTATAGAATGCAAGTACTGTTGTAAGTTTTTCAAAAGATAATGGATAGCCTTCACCAACACCCTTTTGTTCTCCTATAAGTACCTTTGTATCTTGTGGAATAGAAATTCCTGCTGAACTCGCTATAACTTGTGGAGATCTACCTACAAATTTAGCATTCATGCTATGCCCATTCTTAAACAACAGTTTACAAACTTTATCTGTTTCTTCTGCTGTCATGAAATATCCGCCTTGTTTCTTTAATTCTGCAACTACTTCATCATGATTACATTCTTCACATATAATAGATTGTTCTGATGCACAGATTGTACCATTATCAAATGTTTTACTTGCAATAATATTTCTTATAG
The DNA here is from genome assembly GCF_900290265.1 of Clostridium cagae. Lineage (NCBI taxonomy): Bacteria > Bacillati > Bacillota > Clostridia > Eubacteriales > Clostridiaceae > Clostridium > Clostridium caccae. The sequence goes on along the minus strand of NZ_OKRA01000001.1, from coordinate 1,040,204 downwards.
CTTTTTCAACATTTGCACTTCTTTCTATATATGCTGGAGAGTTTCCTGCTCCTACTCCAAGTGCTGGTTTTCCTGAACTATAAGCAGCTTTTACCATTCCTGGACCACCTGTTGCTATTATTATAGCAACTTCTTTACTCTTCATTAATTCATTTGTAGCTCCAATTGTTGGAGTAGAAACACAACCAATAATGTTTTCTGGAGCTCCAGCTTCTATAGCTGCCTCATTCATCAATTTAGCTGCTTTTATTGTACATTGTGCTGCTGATGGATGTGGTGAAAATACTATTGCGTTACGAGATTTTATAGCAATTATTGCTTTAAAAATAGCTGTAGACGTTGGATTTGTTGAAGGTACTATTCCCATTACTAATCCAACAGGTTCAGCAAGTTCTATTAACTTATTAGCCTCATCTTCTTTGATAACACCAATAGTTTTCATATCTTTAATTGAATCATATAATATAGTAGATGCCATATGATTCTTATAAGTTTTATCTTCAACCTTACCAAAACCAGTTTCTTCTACTGCCATTTGTGCTAAGCAAACAGCATTTGCTTCTGCAACCTTAACCATGTTGCATAAAATTTTATCAATTTGTTCTTCAGTATAATCAGCAATTTTTTCTGCCGCAACTTTTCCTAAGCGAGCAAGGTTTCTTGCTTCTTGTATTGAACACAAATCTCTATCAAAATTCTCCATATTAAATTACTCCTTTTTAACGTATTTGTGTATTAAAGTTACTCATAATATGCTCTAAATTTTGTTATTAATAGCTTTTTACTTGCTTTAGAAATTTTTCCTTCTGTAACTTTAAAATCTTTGTATTGATGAGCTAATTCTCTAAGTTTTGCTACTTTAACATTAGATAGTATCTTAAGAGTTTTTTCTATTCCACTTTCATTTACTAAATTATCTACAGTAGCTTTTTGTAAATTGTTTAAATCAATTTTTGAATCATTAGAATGTTCCTCTTTTAACTTCTTAGGTAATGAATCATCTATTGCTAAATTTATTTTTTCAGACTTAGTATCTATACAGTCAATATCTTCATCTTTTTCTAAATTCGTTTCCTCAGAATCATTGATTATACAATCAATGGTTTCTATTGTTTCTTCTTTTTCAGAAATTTCATTCTTAATAACTTCAACTTCAACAACCTCATTTAGGTTTTCACAAATCTCATTTTCAAGTTCAGACGAAACTTCTAACTTTTTTAAAGAACTTTTTATTCCAATTATATTATCTAATTCATCATGAGGACGAGGTATCACATGTTCTGAAATCAACAATTTACTATCTAGTTTTTTTACAGCTGCAACGCCAGCCTCTACAGCTGCTTTTACTGCACCTACATCTCCAGTTACTGCAATTGAAACAAGGCCTCCACCTACATAAGTTTTCTCCAAAATGCTAACATCTGCTGACTTAAGCATTGTGTCTGCACCTTCAATAGCTGCTAGTAATCCTCTTGTTTCTATTAACCCAAGTGCTTGCATAGTTTATCCTCCCTAAAGTTTGCTATAAGAGATCTGCCCAATTGGCAGGATATGTTGAATAAAATACCCTTGCCTTATCAGGTGAACCCCAAACTACCTTAGAACCTGATGGTACAAATAATACATCTCCTGGATATGCAGTAAATGTCTTACCATTAATTTCAATTGTTAAGGTACCTTCAATAACATAATCAATTTCTTCATAAGTTAGCTCCCAATCAAATTTTGAATTTTCAATTACTAAAAATCCAGCACTCATTTTAGATTCATTTTTACTAACTAATTCTTGATAATAAGCTTTTGCATTTGGATTTCCTGTATCAAATACATCCATTTTAACTGTATTGCCTCTAACAACTTTCAATCCACCAGAATCACATTCTGAAACATATGGCATACCCTTATCTTTTTTTAAGCAATTAAGCATTTCCTGCAAGAGTCCCTTTTCCATCATAGATTTAAAGAAGCTTAGAAGCATTTCACTGTCCATTCCATCAGCACAAACTTTTGGAATTTCAGAATTTTGTACTTCACACTTAGGAACTTCTGTAGAAAATACTATACCGTTAGCTTTTGCTAAATCCTTAGCTGACGGTGTTATAATCACATTATCATCAACATAAAATTTAGTTTCACCTTGTTTTATCAAGGCTTCAATATCTTTTATACAAATCAATTTTTTCATATCCTCACATCCTTTCATTAATAGTACTTTTAGATAGTTATTAAATCTAAAACTTATTTAAAGTAAAGACTGTAATAATCTATCAGATGGAGATGGTATAACCTCAGCATTAACTAATAAACCTTTTTCTTCTGCAATAGACTTTCCTGCATCAATACCAGCTTCAACTGCAGCTACATCACCGGTAAAAGTAAAGAATGATTTTCCTCCTAATCCAGTTCCAAGTCTTAGATCTAATGGTTCTAAATTAGCAGCCTTTAAAATAGCATCAGCAGCTATAACCATGGTTGCTAAAGAGAATGACTCCATTATTCCTAATGCCTGTATACTATCAGGCATTGTTGCACCAGTAATTGCTGGAAAAACTAAAGGATTAACATTAGGTATAATAATAGAATCAACCCAAAATTCTCCTGCTATTTTTTCCCCTACACTTACTGATTCTTTAACAGCTGCAACATCACCATTAACTATAGCTATATATTTTCCAGGGCAAACAGAATTAGCTGTAACTATTTCAACATCAGAAGTTTTTAACATTTGATCTGTTGCATAAATACCACGTGAAATACTTATAAATTCAACCATTCCTATTGCATTGGCCATATTAATCCCTCCTTATGGCTACAAAACCATCTTCATTTTTAATTACAGTTCCTGAAATGCTTGCATGAATTGAAGCACCTAAACTACTTTCTGGAATTTTACCAATTACTTCACCATTCTCAACATGTTGTCCTAGATGTACACAAGCAATTGAAGGTGCACCTACATGTTGTTGCATTGCAATATATACAATTTCAGAATCTACTAAACCATCTATCATCGGAGCTGGTTTATCAAAATCTCGTAAACCAAGTCTTGCTATAAGTCTCTTACTTGGTACTAATCGATATTCTCTAGCTTGTCTTGCTTCAAACTTATCTTGAACTGGCTTATATCTAATATTTTGTTCTGCCAGCTTTTGTTTAAAATATAGATTTGATGATTTAGGATATAATCCTGCTGGACATGAAAATAGATCACATAAATTACACTGACAACATAGTTGTGCAATTTTTTGTCCTTCAATATTATCTAAATTGTAAGACATAGCTCTCATCATCTTGTGTGGTTGTGTATTATGTCCAAGTAGAAAACGTGGACACATATCTGTACACATACGACATTGCTCACAAGAAGATTTATTTATTTTTTTTGCTTGATCCATGGTAACAGATTTTTTACGAATCAGTGGATGATCATTTTTTAATATTACAAATCCTTTATTTTTTTTTGTAACATACCCATCTAGATTTTTCATAACTGGGCCCATCATAGGTCCACCATCAATGACTGAATAATTATCAAAATTTTCAATTCCACTAAGTTTTAACACATCTATAATAGGAATTCCAATTGGAACTTTTACAGTTTTTCTATTTGGTATATCCCCTGCAATGGTAATGTATTTTTCAGTAACTGATTTTCCTATAGAAGCATTATAAATGTTTAATGCTGTTTCACTATTTACTACTACACATCCAACTTGAATTGGTATACCAGCTTCCGGTACAACTCTTCCTGTTAATTCATAAACAAGAACTTGTTCATCTCCTGCAGGATAAATATCTGGAAGTTCTTTTACTTCTATTAAATCTCCTACATGTAATTCATTAATTCTATTTCTTAAAATAGATATTACTTCTTTATGCTTTCCCTTGATTCCTATAATACCTTTATTAGCGTTAACTATACTTCTTGCAGTTTCAAACCCTTTTATAACTTCATCCGGAAATAATTCCATTAACTGTTGGTCAACTCTTAAAAGTGGTTCACATTCAGCTCCATTAAGAAGTATATATTCAGCTTTTGATGCAAGTTTCACATGTGTGGGAAATCCTGCTCCACCAGCACCTATAACACCAGCATCTTTTACCATATCTAAAAGACTCATATTAATACCTCCTGAATCTATACAAAATTGCAATCTTCATCAATTATTCCAACAACAACCGCATCTACTGGAACTTCATCGCTTCCTAACATTCTTCGTGCTGAAGCTCCTGTACAAATAATGACTCTATCACCTATTCCTGCACTAATAATATCTACTACTACTAGCCTTCTACCTTGTCTGCTTCCGCCAATTTCTTCAGCTAACATAAACTTAAAACCATTAAGTAATTCTGTCTTTCTTGTTGCCCATACATTATCAATTAATTTTGCTATTATCATAAACTCTTGCCTTCTTCCATCTTAAGTTTAATTTCTTTAACTGCAGATTCAACTGATGCTGTATCTCCAAAAATTCCAATTAATATCATGTGTTGAGGACAATTTCCTCTAATATCTTCAACTGTAACTCCAACAGCTTTTTCTGCAATATCAGCTGCAAAAATCATATCAATCATTCTACCTTGTACAAGACCTACTGAATCAATATTATTTAAATCTGTTTTGCAATTCGCCCCCATACGCCGTCTAAGAATATCTATTGTACTCTCAGAAGGTGATTTTATAATTCTAAAATCCACCTTTTAACACTCTCCTTATTCAATAATTTCTTTTGTACAGCTAAGAGCGATCCCTAATGGAGTAACGAACATAGGATTATGTGGTTTATGAGTATATATTCCTGTTTGTTTTTCTATAATTTTTTCTATACCTTCTAAGCAACATGTACCACCTACTAAAGATATTTCCTTAACATCATGACCATCTATATGCTTATTTATAATTGCAGCAACTTTTTCAACTACAGGCTTTAATATAGGCAATAATTCTTTATGCTTTTCACTGTCTCTTTTGTATTTATCAGCGTCTCCAAAAGACATACCATATGCTCCTGAAATAACCAATGAAAAATGAGTTCCACCTGTAGGTTCATCAGCAACATATACAACTTTTCCATTTTTCAAAATAGAAATACCTGTTGTTCCACCACCAATATCTACAACTGCACCATTTTCTATTTTAAGTACTGCATTTGCAGCTGTAGGTTCATCTAATAGACTTGTTAATTCAAATCCAGCAGCTTGTACTACATTCTTAATTGCCCCTGAATCCAAAGCATCTGTTCCTGGTGGAATTGCTGCTGCTGCATAAAGTAACTCTGCATTTAATTTTTCTTCAAGTTCCTGTTTCAGTTCTCTAACAATTCTTACTGCTCCAATATAATCAACAATCATACCGTCACGGACTACATCGGCATATCTGTATACACCTGCAACTGGTTTATAATTTTCATCTAAAACTGCTAATACTATGCAGGCAGTTCCAAGATCAACGCCTGTGTAATATGTAGATGTTTCACTTATAATGGTTTTGTTTATAACTTCTTCAAAATCATGAACAAGATTATCACAGTATTCAAAATTTATGCTTTTCTCTGACATTTTCCGCCTCCAATAGTTAGACAAATCATTTGAGATAATGAATTAATAATTGAGTTAATATTTTTTATAATTTGATTTCCTACGTTATCATTGTCTCCATATATTTCAAACACAATTGGTTCTATTTCACGAATAGCACAACGTAGTGCATTTAACTTTAAAATTTCGTTGCTTTTTTCAAGTTGCATATGAAATTCTGTTATTTCACAACAATCATCAATATCATCACAAAAATTCTCTGAATTTATTCCAGTACATTCTTTATGGCAAGGTTGTTCAATTGTACTTTTTCCTTCTATAAAATTTCTAATGTTTGAAATTCTTTTTTCTAAATTAATAATACTTTGTGCTAAAATAATATCTTCCTTTATAATTTCACTACTAGTAACAAGGAATAATGCCTCTATAGATTTTAGTTTAAAGCAAATCTTCTTATTAAAATTTTTATTTTCCTTTGGCAATGCTTCTGATTGCTTTACTATAGGAATTTTATTATTTTTGCAAGAAGCATCATCCCACATCTTTATACCTTTATCTGACAGATATTGTCTTGCTCCAGGCGTAAGACGCTCTTCTTGATTTAATTCGTAAACACTAAAAGGTTCTTTCTTATATAAGGCTCGCAAATACTCTTCAGTAATAAATTTCATCATTGCCCCCCTTTACTTTTACCTTTTTCAAATAAATATTTTTTTAAATCATCAATACCCGTTTCATTTGGAAAACTAACATGAAAATATGGTTCTAAGACTCCTATCATTTTTAGCTGACTTAAACATAACTTTTCATTTTCAGGCATCAAGTCGCTTTTTGTTATTACACCAATTACAGGACATCTAAATGATTTCGCAAAGCCATGAGAATATACTTCTGTGCATCTAGATTGATCTACTAAAATCAAAATATGAGATGCATCCTGAGAAGTTGCAATTATGTGTTTATACATCCAAGCATTTTCTATATAGGAACCAGGGACATCTATAGTATTTTCACCATAAATAATTTCCTGTGTTCTTCTTACTTTTCCATCATAATTATTTAATGCATTAACCAATGTAGTTTTGCCGCAACATGAAGGACCTATTACCATTATTCTCTTCTTTCTCATGTTCTTGTAATGGGAGCCTGAGTAAATCCAAGCAAGTTTTTCAATGTATCATTTACTGCATTTAGTGCTGTCTCAACACTTTCTACATCACCATTTATAACTACTGATCCTGTAAAACGATCTAAAAATCCAATTTCAACATCTGAAGCCTTTGTTGCAATATCAGCTGCAATAATAGCTGTTTCAAATGGAGTCAAAGTTAAAATTCCTATAGCTCCCTTTTCATCAATTCCTAGACGTTCATATATATCCGGCATTGGTGATGCAATAACATGAGCTATTGTAATTTGCTTTCCAGGTACTGACTCTTGTATAACACGCTCAATATTTCTTTCAAGAAATTCTCCCATAACTCTTACCTTCCATTTTATTATCTATTTAAAAATTCTTTAGTGACGAATCACCTTAACTGTTAAATCATATTTTTTAATCCAGCTTTCAATTTTATCTAAATCTTCATTATTTAAGCTTGGATCTCCTTCAATAGGATATTCAATTCCTAGTTGATTATATTTATTTACCCCCATCTTATGATAAGGAAGCAAATCAATGCCTTTGAAGTTCTTATAATCCTTAAACTGAATTAAAAATTTCATAACATTTTCAATATCTTCATTACTATCATTTACTCCCTTTAATAAAGGCATTCGAATCTTAACATTATATTTACGACGAATAAGTTCTTTTAAATTCTCTAAGATTTGTTCATTTCTCACTCCAGTTAATTGGAAGTGCCTGTCAGAATCAATATGCTTTATATCAAATAGGAACAAATCTGTGAACTCAGCAACCTTCAGCACTGATTCTAGCTTTGCATAACCACAAGTTTCAATTGCAGTGTTTATTCCCTCTTGTTTACATGCCATAAGCAGGTTGCAAGCAGCTTCTGGTTGCATTAAAACTTCACCACCACCTAATGTAACACCACCACCGGAAATATCATAAAATGCTCTATCTTCTTCTATAATCTCTAAAAGTTCAGAAATAGTTTTTACCTGTCCTACTATAGATAATGAAGATTCAAGACAAGCATCAACACATTTCCCACATCCAAGGCAATCAATATTACGATTCACTTCATGTTTTAGACTTTCCTTTGAAATAGTATGTATTCCCACTGGACAAGCATCAACACAAGCACCACAATTAACACATGAATTATTTTTAAACATTACCCTATATTTTTTTATCATTCCTTCAGGATTAGCGCACCATTTACAACGTAAAGGACATCCTTGGAAAAATATAAGAGTTCTTATTCCTGGTCCATCATACATATTGTATTTTTGTATATTAAAAATTGTTGCTTTTCGTTCAATCATTCCTAAATTCATATTCCCCATAGTATTCAATCTCCAGTTTTATTTATCTTGATTTTAAATAATGTTTTAAATGTTCCTTGCACACTAACATGATTTAACTCATGTTAGTGACAAGTTTTATAAAAATTAATTTAATGTCAAAATATACTTCTTTACTATCTGCAATTTGTAAAACAATTTACAGAATTTTAAAAGTGTGTAAGCATAGTTCTACTAATAATTTCATCTTGAACATCTTTGCATAATTCAACGAAGAATGCACTATATCCAGCAACACGTACAATTAAATCACGATATTGTTCTGGATGTTTTTGTGCTTCAATTAATGTATCATTATCTAGATAGTTAAACTGAACTTCACCAAGACCAAGAACACATGCACTACGCAATAAAGTAATAATGCCATCTTCTCCTTCTTTGGTATCTAATAATCCAGATATAAGTTTAAAATTATGAACCATACCTATATTCATACTGTCACAAGACATTTTAGAAACTGATTTTATAATTGCAGTAGGCCCTTTATAATCAGATCCTTGTGATGGACTTATACCATCAGATAACGGCATCCATGCTCTACGTCCGTTTGCTGTTGCTCCAGTTAACTGACCAAATGGAGTGTTATTAGATATTGATAAAGTACCATGACTAAGTACTGAGTATAATGTCTTGAATTTACGATGTTCTAGTTCTGTAAAATTGATTAAATCAGCAGCAATATAATCTGCATAGTCATCATCATTACCATACTTAGGTGCCTCTAAACAATCTTTTCTAAGCTTTTCATATCCAACAAAATCAGCTTTTAATGCTTCATTTAATTCTTGCAATGTATATTTCTTTTCTTCAAATACTAACTTTTTAATAGCTGCCATAGAATCTGTATAAGTTGCAAGTCCACTCCATATTACTCCTGGTCCAAAGTTATACATAGCTCCGCCAGCTTCAACACCTCTACCATTATCCATACAACCTTCATACATAATAGACATAAGAGGTTTGGGTGCAAGTTCTTTATGAACACGTTGTGAAATTACTGTAGCAACACTTGTCCACTTAGTAATGTATTTTATTTGCTCTTTAACAGCGCTTTCAAATTCCTCATAATTTTTAAAACTATTTATATCTCCCATATTAGGGCAAACTTGCTTTTCATACCAAAGAGGAATACCATTGTTAAGTACAAGTTCTATACATATAGGCCATTGAGTATATGCTGTAGATGTCCATTGATATAATCTTCCTGATTTTTGAGGTTCAACACATCCCATTAAGCAGTAATCTCTTGCATCCTCTATAGAAACACCTTTAGCAAGCATCATCTTTATATGCACATCATCAAAGTGACAAGCTGGGAATCCCATACCTGCACGTATTACATCAACAATCTTTTTAAGATACTTTTGTGGTGATTGGTTATGAATACGACAAGCTAATGATGGTTGATAAATTTTAACATGACGTACTGCATCCATAAGCAGATAAGTCAATTCATTTGTGGCATCTCGTCCTTGTCTATCAACACCACCAACACACATATTGACAAATGGTTGATAACCTGCGAAGAATTTAGAACCACCTTCACTTGTAATCCACATCATTTCAGACATTTTAATAAGCATGCATCCTGATAATTCAAATGCCTCAAAATCATTCATACGACCACTTTCAATATCATTTTTATAATATTCATACATGTATTGATCAACACGTCCTATAGACATACCTGTTTGATTTTCTTCAACTACTAGTAAAGATTCAATAGTCCAAACAGCTTGAATCGCTTCCCAGAATGTACTTGGTTTATGTGCTGGTACTCTTGCATTAATTTCAGATATTTTTTGTAATTCTGATTTACGCTTAGGATTTATTTCTTTTTCAGCTAATTCAGCAGCATATTTAGATAAACGCTTAGCATAAATCATAACACCTTCAGTAGTATCAATAATTGCTTTATAGAAATAGATTTTTTCTATATGTTCTGGATTTTCATAATTAAGTTTTTCAAGATGTTCTTTTGCTTCTAATTGAATATCTAGCATCCCCTTTTTCATTAGAATTACATCATATCCTGGATTTGAATCTCCTCCACCATTAATAGCATGATATGAACAATCTGAAACAAATGACTCTCCTGAAAGCTCCCATACTCCTGCTTCACGATATTGATTTTCACAATATTCATCAACAGATTTACCTGCCCAATATGGGAACAATTCTTCACGCATAATCTTCTTATCTTCTTCAGAAATATAGAATGGATCTTGAGCTCTTGTACCTATAGTATCTATTTCATCAACCATCCATCTCCATGCAATGTCTGGAGAAAAAGCGCCAGCACGAGGTGCACCACAAGGAGCTCCTACAATCAATTCATTATCTTGAATTACTAATGGTGCAGTTTCACAGCAATATTTAAAACATTTAGCACGTAATAAAATCTTAGGCATGCCGGGATTTTCTTTAGCTATTTTAGTAATTGCCCTAGCACGATAAGTAGTTATTGATGGAACTTGTTTCAAATAATTTTCTTTTAATTTTAATAAACGTTGTGTTATTCCATCTGGAATTTTATCGCCTTCAGTACATACTACATGCTCTAAAACAGGTTCTTCTTTTGTAATTTCTTTTGAAACACCCTCAAATATCTTCATTAAACATTCACGTTCTTCAGCAGACATGTTTTGAGTAGCTTCTACAAATTTGTTTGAAAATTCACGAATATCCAATTTTTTACCTCTCATTCTTTAAATATATTTCAGACTCATAGTCTGATTGTTTAGTTTATTTTAAATCTTTAATAACTTCTTTTAATATATTTTGTAGAAATTCTATGTTATCTGTATCAGATACCTCTGACTTTTTTTCAATGCTTTCACATAAACCTTTTTCTGATAGCACTGAATCAATAATCTCATTTGTTTTACGTACTCCATATCCAACCTTACGAATATATATCAAGTTCATTGGAGAAACGTTATCGGATGTCATTCCATGACCTGCTGATCCACTTCCTAACGTCATTGAAGGAAATAAATTAGTTGTGGCTCCCATACTTCCAAAAGAACCTGGAGTATTTACAAGTACTCTACCAACTGGTTTTTTTAAAGCAAATTGACGAATCACGTCTTCATCTTTTGAATGAATTATTAGTGTATGTCCATGTCTTTCACTAAGCAATAATTCAATACACTTTTCACAAGCATGCATCCAATCATCCTCAATATAGTAAGATAAAACTGGACAAAGCTTTTCTCTAGAATACGGATTGCCTTTTGACACATATTTTTGTTCAGAAATCAAAACCTTTACATCATTTGATACAATAAATCCTGCTCTTTTAGCTAAGTATTGAGGAGATTTACCAACCAGTTCAAAATCAACACTTCCATCTGTATGATAAAAGATTGAGCCAAGCTTTTCAGATTCATTTGAATCCATAAAGTAAGCGCCATTTTTTTGTAACTCTTTTTTCACTTCAGATGCAATTGGACTATCTACAACTATTGACTGTTCAGCTGCAGAAACCACACCATTATCAAATGTCTTGCTATCAATAATATCTTTTACAGCTTGTTTTATATCAGCTGTACGTTCTATAAAAGCAGGTCCATTACCTGTACCGCCATAAATTACTGGCTTGCCTGATTTATATGATTCCTTTAACAAACCTGGAACTCCTGTGTTCATTATTAAGGAAGTATCTCTATGATTCATTAATTCAGCTGTTCCACTAGGTGTTACATTATGGAGATATGCAAGTGCTCCTTCTGGTAAACCATATCCTTCAGCAGCTCTAATTAAAATATCAAGAGTTTTACTCATAGTATTTTTTGCTCTTGGATGAGGAGAAAATATAATGGCATTTCCTGATTTAATTGCAATTAATGCTTTATATATTGTAGTAGAGACAGGACTAGTTGATGGACAAAATGCGATTATCACACCCATAGGTACACCTACATCCATAGTCTTATTCTCTTTATCTTGGTTAATGATACCTACACATTTCATGTCTTTTAATCTATTAAACAAATACTTGCAAACAAAACGATTTTTTATACATTTATCTTCCCATTTACCATAATCTGTTTCATCACTAGACATTTTAGCAAGTTCTGAAATATGCTTTTTAATTTCCTCTATCATCCGTTCAACGATCTCATCAAGCTTTTCCTGTGAGAATGTTGCTAATTTTCTTTGTGCTTCTCGAGCATTTTCAACAAGAATTCGTGATTCTTGTATGGAGAGTAAATCATTATCAATAGTACTCATTTTCTTCTCTCCTTTTCATTAGAAATATTTTTTTAATTCCAACATATTCTACTCAATATGCATGAGTCTTCACCTTTATGGAAGTAAATTTTCAATCTTATAACGCGCAATAATCTTTTCAAGATCCTGATGTGGGCTTGCAATAACAACTGAGCTATAAATATTGCCATTTTCCATATCTTGAACAGCTTTTACGCCAGCTTCTACTGCCGCTTTACAGGCTCCTACATCTCCACGAACCAATACAGAAATATAACCTGATGCAACATTTTCATAGCCTATAAGTTCAACATCTGCTGCCTTACACATAGCATCGGCTGCTTCTAAAACAAAAACTAGACCAAAAGTTTCAATTAATCCTAAAGCTTGATATCTTGCCATCTCTATATCCTCTCTCTTCCTTGTTTTTATGAATCAATATCATGTACAGAAACAATATCTCCAACTTCTCTAATAGGACGTGGCATAACATTTTTCGCTGTTAATTTACCTATAGCAGCAGCGGCTTCAGCACCTGCTTCTACAGCGGATGTAACTGCAGCCACATCACCTTTAATCATTATTGTAACAAGAGTTGACCCTACATTTTCATATGAAATCAACTCCACATTTGCAGCCTTTAACATTTTGTCTGCTGCTTCAATCGCTGGAACCATTCCTATTGTTTCTACAAGACCTAGAGCTTCTTCACCATAATATCTCATTTAAAATACCTCCTTTCCTTGTTATTAGTCTTTAATATATTTATTAATTGTTTCTGCGCCTTCTTCGTGTGCATGATAATAAACCCTTAATTCACCATTCTTATCCAAATCAAATCTTGTTTCTTCAAGAAGTCCATTGGCTTCAGCCGTCATTAACGCTGTTAATACATCTTTCTTATTAAGAGCTTTAAAATTACCATACTCATCTTTTAATGCATCTATAACATCATCAGTGCATGCTTCCTTAACTTTAGTGAAGTGTTTTAAAATTGCATAATTAAGTGGTTTCATTACTTAACATCCCCCTTTTTTCTGAATAAATCCATTGGATTCATAGCGATTGTTAAGATTCCAAATATCATTAATATAGCAGAAATCCATGCAATAGGAGGTAATGCCCAACCATCCATTTTGGCGAATACACCAAGTACTATCCAACAACAGAATGGACCCCAGAATGAGTAAGTACCATTACAAGCCATACCAAGAGCAGCACCACACATACTATTTCCATTGTACCAACACATATAAGAAACAAATGCACAAAGTCCACTTATAGCAAAACAAATCATAGCAGGACCACTTGTAAATGCTTGGCGAACTAAATTACCTGAAAAACCAACACTTCCTCCAAAAATAATACCAAATATAGGCACTAAAATTATTAAGTTTGAAAGACCAGATGTTGCTTGACGTATAGTAATACCAATTTCTGAGTCAATCATAGATGTACCATAACCAGCTACACATCCTTCAAATCCCCATCCTAGAGCAGCGATAAATGCTATACAAATTCCTAAGAACATTCCTTCTGGTGCATCTCCGCCAATGCTTGTACTACCAATCATGAAACTAGATAAAACGCAAATAGCTATACCAAGCATCATACGTTTATTTAATTCTTGTTTAAATAAAACTCTACCCAAAATAGCTCCAATAGCTGGACAAAGAGCAGTAATAGGAATAACAATTGAGCCTGCCATTTGAAGACCAACAACATAAGCTGTGCTGGCAATAGGTCCACCTATAAGAGCAGCTAAAATCATTACTCCACCTGGCTTAGTTTTAAGACATCTAAAGAAATCACCAATTTTTCCTCTTGCAGTTGCATAAATCATAGCCCAAACAGCACTACATGTATCGTTTACCGCACTACCAAGTGCACCTAGTAAATAAGTAATAACAAATATTGATAAACCTGCTGTGTTTTCTCCATACCAATCTGCCCAAACCCCTCTACTCATACCTAGTGTTAAAAATGATGAATAAAAACCATACATAACACCTGAAAATAAAGCTATTGAAATACCTTTTTTAAGAAAATTAGATGATAACTTCTTTTTAGCAGCAATTGCAGAAAAATTATCCGTCTTTGACATTTCGCTCATAAATTAAAACCCCTTTCATTCATAAACATTAATATATTATTAAATAAAAATTTATAATGACTATATTTAAATTTGAGTAAGCAACAAATATAATTACGTAAAGTTTTAATAAAGTTCTTTAAAGCTCTATGCAAATATCAAATATAGTCTAATAGGATTTGTAATTGTTATAATTTTATTATTGATATCTTATTTAATTTTGTAATTATCGAATAACTTTTTCATTTTTATATCTTCGTAGGTATTTTATTATTAATTTAATTATAGTCCTTTCCCCTAAGGGGAAAGTCAATACAATATTTTACACATAAATTTAAAATTCAACCCTAAATTTTAAATTTCTAAAAATTCTGATTATATTTTACATTACTTAATAAATCAGAAGTTGCCCGTAATACTATAAAATCAATATTTCAAAGTAGATAAATTTAATAATATATCTATAATCTTCTATATAGATATTGCATAACAAAGTTTAAAAACAAGAATTCTTTTAGAGAATACTAAAAGAATTCTTGTTTTTAATATGTATATATTTAATTTATATGTTCCCCTAAGGGTAACGTTTTCATTATGATATTATTTCTTTTGTCTATTAATTTTAACCATTATTTCAGTTACAAAGTTATCACTATTTTTGGTTGTCCAATAATCTGTAACATATCTTTCATATGACTTTTCTTCACAGTTGTAACCATTCTTATCTACCCAATCTTTTATCTTTTTATATGCTTCATTAATAGTCTCATGAGTACCTATATGATAACATGAAGCTACCATAAATCCCCCAAAACCGAATGTTTCATTATCTTTGCACTTTAATATTGTTTCTTGCATTATCTTTATTTTATTGCATGTACCATTAACTTTTTCATCAAATGAAGGAAATTCTATTATCACAGGACCTGTTATAGCATTATTTATACTTTCTATGTAATTAGTAAACTCTATATTTATTATAGAATCCATATAGTCATAATCAAAATCTTGATTTAAGTAAACCATTGTACGAGAATCAACATATTTTACAGATACATCTCTAATATCATTTTCTATTACCATTTGTGCTTCAAGTATAAGATCATACCAGTCTTTTATTGATTTAAGTTTTAAATTCACTTCATTTTCTACTTCCTTAAGTTCATCAATTTTTTGACTGAAACTTTTTGCAAAAATTGAATAATTCTTACCTTCAAGCAATTCCTTCATTTCTTCCAATTTAAATCCACTCTGTTTATAATATTTTATCATTGGTACAGATAATAATGTCTTTTTACTATAATATCTATAACCATTTTCAGCAGATACCTTATCTGGGCTTAATATTCCCTTTTTGTCATAATATCTAAGCGCTTTTTTAGATAGATTACATATTTTTTCAACTCTTCCTATACAATACAATTCATTTTCTCTCATAAAATACCCACCCTTATTTTTATATCTAAATTTAACTATAATGTAATTGAGTATAAGCCCTTTTATATACTATTTTACATAATTGTAAAATGGTTTTCAATAAGTAAGTTTATTACACAATTATTTCTATGTTATTTTTAAACATATTAAGTTTTTAATTTAAATCTATATTATCTTTTTCGTCTTACAAATCAAATTATTTAATTTCTTTAAAATTCTAATTTAGCATCTCTATACAAATTTAATATTTTAAATATATATAGTTTTCTAAATAACAAAATCGCTAAGGCGACTTTGGAGCCGTCGATTTTTTTAGCCATGCCCCCTTTCCAAACGCAGTGCAGGAATAATGGTGCGGCATATGATTATTTTTTATTCTTTAGGGGTACTCATAATACCTTTAAAACACATTATTTTAAAAGTTATACACAAATTTTTTAATAATATAAATTCCTAAAGAATAAAAAACCACCTGTTTCCAGGTGGTCTTAATTAAATTACTTAGTTCCTATAACTTTATTTAAAACATTTAATAAATCTTTTTTTGTTACTTCCCTAGGATTTGCTGTTGTACAAATATCCTTCATAGCAGCATTTAATATATCGTCCTTAACTTCATCTATTAGAGTTAAATCAGCTCCCTGTTCCTTTAATGTAGTAGGGATCATTAATTTTTTTTGTAACTCAATAATATGTCTAATTAAATTATTAACTCCAATATTTACTGTAGATGCATGAAGATCCAATATCTTTGATATTCTTTGATATTTTTTAGCAGCTATTTCATACTCTTTGTTGTAAACGTTATTATTAAGTTTAGCATTGTATTCTATTACATAAGGCAATATTATTGCATTACTTCTTCCATGAGATATATGTAATTTACCACCTATTGCATGTGCTAAACTATGGGTGATACCAAGTCCTGCTGAATTAAACGCCATACCAGCTAAGCAAGATGCATTATGGATTTTTTCCCTTGCTAAAAGGTTACCTCCATTAGAAAAAGCTTCTGGTAAAAATCTAAAAGCTAACGAAATTGCTTTTTCTGCCAAAGCGTCTGAAAAATCATTAGCATTTTTTGAAACATAAGCTTCGATAGCATGAGTAATTACATCCATTCCTGTATCTGCTGTAATAGCTGGAGGTACAGAAGTTACAAGTTCTGGATCAAGTATTGCTACCATTGGAAGAAGTGCTTTATCTGCTAATGCATATTTTAAGCCTTCTTGCTTATTCGTTATTACTGCATATTCAGTAACTTCAGATCCTGTACCACTTGTGGTAGGTATAGCAAAACACTCTTCTATTTCAAAATCCAAGCCTAAAATTTGTTTTGAATACTCTCTTATTGCTTTAGCTGCATCAATTGATGAACCACCGCCAAGAGCGATTATAATCTGTGCATTACAATTTTTTAATGCTTGAATACCAGCAGCAATAATTTCTACTGGAGGATCAGGTACTATCTCACTAAACACTGTTACCTGACAGTCAGCTAACTTTTCTTGTATTTTTGCAGCCATTCCTGAAGATTCTATGAATTTATCACATACAATCAGTATTCTTTTATTTTTTATTTCACTTAATCTACTTAAAGAGCCTTCTCCAAAATACACATTTGTGCTAATACTAAATTCTTTCATATATACTCTCTCCTAATTTTTAAGTTTATAAAATATGAATGATTTAGTTATTCTTTAATTTACAGTGCAATAACTAGACTACAATGTTAAAATTATAACAATTATAAAAACAAATACCTATTACCACATTGTAACACAACAAAATGATAATAGGCAACATATTTAATCAATTCCTTATTGAGTATTAGACTCTCCCCATATTCTACTATCTTTATAGTAATTTATTCCTTGATTTTTCATCCTTTTCCCCTGTTTCTCTAATCTGTTCTTATACTGACTCCAATCTCTATTTTCTTTTGGTGTCCATCCTATTTCGG
Organism: Clostridium cagae; assembly: GCF_900290265.1. Taxonomy (NCBI): domain Bacteria; kingdom Bacillati; phylum Bacillota; class Clostridia; order Eubacteriales; family Clostridiaceae; genus Clostridium; species Clostridium caccae. The sequence continues at coordinate 1,022,466 of NZ_OKRA01000001.1, read as the reverse complement.
CATAACCTAGCAACCTTGGATATATCATATAGTCCATAGCTTTTGTATCAGAAATTGTTTCTGTCCACAGTGGTGCTTCTATACCTAAAACTAATTCCTTTGGAGCATAATCAGTAGGGTCCCATTTATATGCAGTTTCTACAGGAATGTAACCTGCCCATGTTAATCCATATGGTGTACTTTCATTATATTTCATATCTAAATAAGCTTTTTGTGCAATTGAAATAATCATTTTCATTTCTTTTTTTCTAGCTGCTTCATTTGAATCTTTCCAATTTTGTAATATTACACTTGAGTTTATTTCTGGAGATGTATCAATAGGATCCCAACCTATTAGGGTTTTTCCATATTTTTCAATTATTTTAGACACTCTTCCTACAAAATAATCATAATCTGACTTTTTAGTACTATCTGCTTCATCTCCTCCTATATGAATATATTTTGAAGGAGATATTTCCGATACTTCTTTGATAACATCTTCAATAAATTCATACGTCTCTTCACTATGGGTCATAAGAGAACTAAACCCTACTTCAGTTCCTGTATATAAAGGCTTTCTTTTTCCATCTTTATTTAAAAATCCATAAGAAGCTAGTGCAGCATTACTATGACCTGGCATATCAAATTCAGGAATTATTTCCACATATCTTTCTGCTGCATATTTAACTAAATTTTTAAATTCTTCTTGTGTATAATATCCGCCTTTTCCTCCGCCAACTTCTGTACTTCCACCTATTATAGTTAAGTCAGGATATTTTTTTATTTCTAAACGCCATCCTTGATCATCACTAAGATGTAAATGAACTCTATTTATTTTATATTGAGCTGCATAATCTATCTGACGTTTAACTTCATCTATAGTAAAAAAGTGCCTAACCACATCAATCATTAATCCTCTGTAATTATATTCAGGTTTGTCGTTTATTATTGAAACTGGGATGTTCCAGTCTACATCAGTAGCTATAGTATTTTTTTCAATGTCTGGTGGTAATAACTGTCTTAATGTTTGAACTCCTCTTGAAATACCTTCTGCCTTATACGCTATAATTTTAACATTTTTATTTGTAGTTACTATTTCATAACCTTCATTACCTTGACTTTCCTCTGCCCCTATAGTAGTTAAATATATACTACCTAATTTGCCTTCTTTTCCTTGAATAATATTTAATTCAAATCCAGTTGAAGCCTTCAATTTTCCTCTTATAAACTCTGCAATTTTACTAATTTCTTCTGTTTCTTCTTTAGTATTTCCTTTTACATAAATTGAAGTGTCTTTTGTAATTATAAAATTACCATCACCAATTTTATAACTTAGAGGCTTTGGAATAATATCATTATCACTATTTTCTGCTGCAAAAATTGCTTTTGATTCATTATTTTCTTTAAGAATCATTTCAATAGAAATACTCACTACTATTAGTATTAACATCATTGTCGCTATCAACTTCCAATGCTTATTAGCTGTACTATTCATTTTTTCACCACCCTTACATATTTTAAAACATATGATTCTTTATACTACATTATTATGGAAATCGTTTTTAAACCTTCATTATTATTTTATAACCTAAGACGTGCAAGTATATACTATGAAATTACTGACTTACTAATTTTTATTTCTTATTATTAGTATAAATATAAAAAATCAGTAACAAAACTGTCTAGTACAATACTTATACTTTATATTTTTATTTATATAAAAGCTTATAACTATTTAATTACCTTGCACAAGATATATTATAAATATTAACAAAAGTATCAATTTCCAATACCTTAAAAAAATATTTTAAAATTAAATCAATATTAAAATTTAATTTTTTAACTCAAAAAAAGACCAGTATAATTTAGTATCCTGATCTCTTTTTATTTATAAGTTTTAATATATTTTTTATATCTATTTATTATTCTTTAACCATTCAAATGCACTATGTGCATAAACAGCTGCACCTACATGTAAACAATCTTCATTAAATATAACCTTTGGATTATGCTGACCATACTTAAATCCTTCTTGTTCACTACCTCCTCCTAAAATAACCATGGTTCCTGGTACTTTGTCTAATACTTGTGAAAAATCTTCAGATCCACCTAATTTTGTATCTAATTTAGATATCTTATTACCTAATTCTTTTTTTAGATATTCAGCAAATTCCTCAGATATTTTAGGTTCACAATATAAAGCAGGTGTAGAAGCGCTACTCTCTAATCTCGCTTCTGCTCTAAAAGTCTTAGCTGTCAAATCTACTACTTCATTCAATCTTTTAAGTAATTTTTCTCTATTTTCCTTTGAATAACTTCTCATAGTACCAGTTAAAATGGCTTTCTCCGGTATAATATTAAAGCTGTCTCCAGAATTAAACGTTCCAATAGTAATTACAGCAGTATCACTTGGATCACTTTCTCTACTTATTAATTCTTGTAATGCTAAATGTATATGTACGCCTACATTTATAGGATCTATTGTTTGATTTGGCATAGCTCCATGTCCCCCTTGCCCATTAATAATAATCTTAAAATTATCTGAAGAAGCTGCACAATATCCTGTATTATAAGCTACATGTCCAGTTGGCATAATTTTAGATAATATATGCATTCCAAATGCACTATCTACTTTAGGATTTTCTAATACCCCTGCATCTATCATCGCTTTTGCTCCTCCTAGACCTTCTTCGTCTGGCTGAAACATAAGTTTAACTGTTCCTTCTAATTCCTCTTCTTTTTCTTTCAACAACTTAGCAGCACCTAATAACATTGCTGTATGCGTGTCATGACCACAAGTATGAGCACATTGTGTCTTTGAAGAAAATTCTAATCCACTTTCTTCTTTCATTGGTAACGCATCCATATCAGCTCTTAACAATATTACTTTCCCGTTTCTTTTTCCTCCTATTGTTGCCACTATTCCACCCTTGCATATTTCTTCTGGACCACAACCTATTTCTTTAAGTTTTTCTATCACATATTGTTTCGTTGTAGGTAGTTCATCCCCAATTTCTGCATGTCCATGTAAAAACCTTCTATTTTTTATGATTTCTTCTTCAATTTCCTTTGCTCTTTCAAAAAATCCACACATATTTGTACTCCTCTACTATTTTATTATTTTAAAATTTAATCTTATTATATGTATTTATGTAATAACTAATCTTTTATCTTATTATAATAGCAGTTCTCTATAAGAAAAACATGTATCTTAGTTTAAAAATAGTAATATCTAACTATCATTGCTTTTTTAATCATTTGAATATTTAAGTAGTGCACATAATAACACTTCCATATATATCATATAACGAAATTTATACACTACAATAAAAATACTTCTTAATAATATTTAAATTGTAAAAACATTAAAAGTATAATTAAATAAATACAATAGTATTTTTAGTTCTTACCTTTTTATTATTTATATTCCTAATTTCTAAAATACTTATACTATTTGAGATTATATTATTTTAATAAACATAAAAAACTGACCTCCTGTAAGTTGGATTTTAGGTCTAACTTACAGGGGCCAGTTCATATATTATGGTTATGCTTTTTTATACTATTCTATTAACAATCCCATTAATCCTTCTTTAAAAATTATTTCATCCATCACTCTTAGATTTTCAGATATTATTGGTTTAAATGTCATATTTCTTAATATATCTTTTTCTATATCAATTCCTGGAGCAATTTCTTCTAATATTAATCCTTTTTTCCCTAATTTGAATACTGCTCTCTCTGTAATATATAAAACTTCTTGCTTCGTTTTTGCAGCATATTCTCCACTAAAAGTTATTTGCTCTACTTGATCTATGAATTTTTTAACTTTTCCTTCATTTATTATATTTAATTGACCGTTAAATACTTGAACTTTTAAACCCGATGCTGTAAAAGTACCACAGTATACAACTTTTTTAGAATTTTGAGTAATATTAATAAATCCTCCACATCCAGCTATCTTGGTTCCAAATTTACTTACATTTATATTTCCTTTTTTATCACATTGCGCAAGTCCAAGAAAAGCAATATCTAAACCACCCCCATCATAAAAATCAAATTGATTTGATTGATCTAAAATTGAGACTGGATTTAATGAAGCTCCAAAATTCAAACCATTTGCTGGAACTCCTCCAATCGGTCCAGACTCTATTGTTAACGTCATCTGATCTCCAATCCCTTCTTCATTAGCAACAGTAGATATTCCTTCTGGCATTCCTATTCCTAAATTTATGATAGAATCTGGCTTTAATTCCATAGCAGCTCTTCTTGCTATTATTTTTCTTTCATCTAATGGTAATGTCTCAAGTGAATTTACTGGAAGCTTTATTTCTCCTGAATAAGCCGGATTATACAATTGTGCAAAAGTTTGCATATGCTCTTCTGGTTTAGAAATTACTATAGCATCAACATATATACCTGGAATTTTTACTTTTCTTGGATCTAAAGAGCCTTTTGAAACTACATTTTCAACTTGCAATATAACAATTCCACCACTATTCTTAGCTGCTTGTGCCATTGATGTAGCATCCAATATAGCTGCTTCTTTATCAAAAGTTGCATTTCCTTCTTCATCAGCATAAGTAGCTCTTAATATTGCCACATCTATTGGTATAGATTTATAAAATAAATATTCCTTATTTTCAATATTAATAACACTAACTATATCTTCTTTTGTTATTTCATTTAATTTTCCACCTCCTAACCTTGGATCTACAAATGTTTGCAATCCAACTTTAGATATAGTTCCGGGTTTTCCAGCAGCAATATCCCTATACATATGAGATATTATTCCTTGAGGAATATTATATGCTTCAACTTCATTATTTACTGCCAGCTTTTGTAATTTAGGTGATAAAGCCCAATGTCCTCCAATTATTTTTGAAACTAGCCCCTTATGCCCAAAATGATTTAATCCCTTATCCTTACTATCACCTTGCCCAGCCGCATATATTAATTTCAAATTATTTGGAGTGCCATATTGTAAAAAATACCTTTCTATTTCTGATGTAATAGCTTCTGGATGTCCACTTCCAATAAACCCTCCAACTGCTACCACACTACCATTTTTTATTTTTTTAATAGCATTTTCTAAATTTATAATTTTAGATTTCATTTTAATCTCTCCCAATAATTATTTTTATATAAATCTACTGAGTTGATATTTTAAATAATTTTAATCTCTATCTAAAAAATATAATAAAACTTCTGTTCTTTCTCTTTGCTTCTTTTCAATCTCTTCATTATTCCATTTATAAAAACCTTCTCCGTTCTTAGTTCCTAATTTATTATCTTTAACTTTCTCTTCCATTAATTTAGATGGTTCAGTATAACTACATAAATCTTTAAATAAATAAGATGAGATATTATTAAATATATCTAATCCACCTAAATCAGCGCTGCATAATGGACCTGTTACCGGTAAACGTCTACCATGGCCATATTCCATAGCTTTATCAACTTCTTCTGGTTTAGCCCACCCTTTCTCTACTATATACATTGCTTCTCTAAGAAGCGCTAATTGCAATCTATTTCCTATAAAACCCAAACATTCCTTTTCCATCTTAACTGCTTTTTTGCCAATAAAATTAACCCATTCAACTGTTTTTTCAACAGTATCTTTGTTTGTTTTTTCACCTAGGACTACTTCAACTAATGGTATTAATTGAGGTGGATTCCAAAAATGAGCTATAACAACTCTTTCTGGATTAGTTGTATTTCTAGCTATATCAGTTGGACTAAGTCCTGATGTATTGCTTGCTAATATAACTTCTGGTTTACATATTAAATCTAATTTTCTAAATATATTTTGTTTTAATTCTAAATTTTCTGCAACAGATTCAATTATAAAATCTGTATCTTTTGCAACTTCTTCTAATGTCTTTACACCTTTAATTCTACTAATTATTTCTTGACATTCACTTTCATTAAGTTTTCCTTGAATAGTTAGTCTATTTAAACTTGCTATTATACTACTAATACCTCTATCCAAACTTTCATCAGTTCTTCCATACATCTTAACATTTAATCCAGCTCTTGCTGATAAAAGTGCTATACCATGTCCCATTGTACCAGTACCTAAAACTGCTATATTTTTTATATTCATAACCTTTACATCACCTTTCTCTATATAACATTATATTAAAATTAAAAATCCTCCAAATATAATAACTCCTGTGACTAATAAATCTACAATACAAAAACCCATAATATCTCGTGCATTTAATCCTGCAATAGCTAATGCTGGTAATGCCCAGAATGGTTGAATCAAACAAGCCCAAGCATCTCCCCAAGCTATAGACATTGCTGCTGCACTTGCACTAACACCTAATTGTTGAGCTGCTGGCATTATTATAGGAGCTTGAAGTGCCCATTCACCCCCACCTGATGGTATAAATATTGTACAAAAAGCTGTACTCAATGTTGCCAATAATGGTAATGTCTTTTCACTAGCTATTCCTATTATTCCATTTGCTATTGTTCCACCTAACGAAATTCCACTTGCATTAGCACCAACCATCATTCCCATTATTCCTGCATAAAATGGAAATTGTATTATAATACCTGTTGTTGCTTTTACTCCTGATGCTGCTGCATTTAGAAATTTACGTGGTGTTCCATGAAGTAGTATGCTTAAAAATAAAAATGTAAAATTCACTACATTCAAGTCAAGTTTAAATCCATTTTTAGAGAAATAATAAAATATATAAACTATACCCATAACCCCTACTATTATAGAAACTATAGGACTATTTTCTAATTTTTGAGCTGGTGTCATGTTAGTAAAATCAAGTGCATTTTGTGAACTACTTTCATTGTTTTCTAACAACTTCGGATCTATCTCAAAAATTTCTTTTCCTTTTGGATGCATGCAACAATTAATTATAGGCAATATTATTAAAATAGCTAATACAATGATTATATTATAATAACTAAATATTGTTTCACCTGTTGGTATGGCAGATGTAATGACTCCAGCTGAAACAGCTTGTACCTCTTTCCCACCAGCTGCTATAGTAAGTGGAATTGATCCTGATAAACCTCCATGCCAAACTACAAATCCAGAATAAGCTGATGCTATCAAAAGCCTATAATCTACTTTTTTTACGTTTTTAGCTATTTCTTTAGCTAATATAGCTCCTAATATAAGACCGAATCCCCAGTTAATCCAACAAGCAATTCCTCCAACTAATGTAGTTATAACTATTGCTTGCCATGGTTTTTGAGGAATAGATGCAATCTTCTTTATTCCATTATTAGCTAAAGGAGTACTTGCTAAAGTATGACCTGTGACAACAATTAATGCCATTTGCATTCCAAATGCTAATAAACTCCAAAATCCATTATTCCAATGAACTAGCATTTCTATTGGACCTTGTTTGGTAATTATCATTCCTGCTATATAAACCATAATTGTTAAAATAGAAGCAAAAATAAACGGATCTGGTAAATACCTTTGTACTAAAGTTACACAACCATTGGTAAATTTTTTAAACATTAAAATCCCCCCAAATTTGTATTTTATTAATATAACTACTTATTTAAAAAATCTGTTTGTAAACATATACAGCAAGAACAATGCCAACTTTAAAATTCATTAAAAATATGCTATATCCTCACTTAAAATATAATGTTCCTATTTCTATGTGTATTTTTTTTATACATAAAATCAATGTTTTATTCTTTAAACATCAAGTAATCCTTAAGTTAGATATAGATATGTCTATTTTTTTTACATGTATAATAAATAGACACTTTTATGAATTGTCTATTTATTAAAATAAAAAAAACTAGGATAAATCCTAGTTTGCATTTAAACGTTATTCTAATTTTTTTGTTCCAAATTATATTGTTGAATTTTTTTATATAAATTAGCCCTACTTATTCCTAATATTTGTGATGTCTTATTTTTATTCCAATTAGTTTTATTTAAACAGCGTTCAATTTCTTTTTTTTCAACGCCTTGAATAATATCATTTAAAGTTCTTTCTTCATGGAAAATAATTTTTGATTTATTGTTAACCATATATTCGGGCAAATGCCTAGGCTCAATTATTATACTATCAGAATCCAACAAATTTATAGCCCTCTCTATAACATTCTCTAATTCCCTTATATTACCTGGCCAATTATAATTTTGTAGAAAATAAATAGCTTTCTTTGATATCCCCTCAACATAAATACCCAATTTATTTGCCACTTTAACTCTCAAACTATCTGATAATAATTCTATATCTTCTTTTCTATCCCTTAATGGTGGTATCTCAACCTTCATAACATTTAGTCTATAATAAAGGTCTTTTCTAAACTTTCCTTTTTTAACTGCATCTTCTAAATCTATATTTGTCGCTGCTATTATTCTGATATCTATTTTTTTTACTGTGTTTCCACCAATTCGTTCTACTTCTTTCTCTTGAATTACTCTAAGTAATCTGACTTGCATATCCATTGGCATTTCGCCAATTTCATCTAAAAATACAGTACCTCTATTTGCCAATTCAAATTTCCCTATTTTTCCGCCTTTCTTAGCACCTGTAAAGGCACCTTCATCATATCCAAAAAGTTCTGATTCTATTAGACCTTGTGGTATAGCTCCACAGTTTATTTTAACTAAAGGATTTAATGCCCTCTTACTTGAATTGTGAATTGCGCATGTGTGTAGTTCTTTTCCAGTGCCACTTTCACCTATTATTAAAACCGTAGAATCTGTTTTCCCTAATAATTTACATATACGTTTTACTTCTAGTGCTTTTTTAGATATTCCAATAATATTATCAAATGAATATTTTGCATTTCTTTCCTTACCTAATTCGTTTTTATAAAACTCAACCTCTTTCTTTAATCTATTTAATTTTTTGTTAAGTAAATTTAATTCTTCTATATCTTTAAAAATTATCTTACCTATGGCACCAATTATACTTTCATTAAACTTTATTGGGACTCTCATAGCAATAACTTCCTTATTATTTATTAATTGCATTTCTCCATACTCTGTTTTTCCTGTTTCCAATATCTGTGGTAACCTAGTGTTTTGTATTATCTCTTCTACATGTCTTCCTTCTGGATTATTACATTTTATAAATTCTTTATAGCAATTACTCATCATTGTTATAATACCATCTTTATTTACAACAACTACACATTCTTTAGTGGTATCAATTATAATATTTAGAATATCTAAATTTAATGTATTAGATGATAAATTTGATATGTTTTCATATGATTTAATATCTTGAAAAATTCCTAATACACCATCAATATTTCCTTTATTAAATACAGGTATCTTATTAATAATAAAATTACTTCTATTAAAATAAAATCTCTCATTTAATTTTAACTCCCCATTTATTATTTGCCTTTTAAAAGCTATACCTTTTATAATTTCTGATATCTTCTTACCTTTAGCTACTTCTTCATTTATATTTAATAATGATTGTGCCAATTTATTTATCAGTATTATTTTTTCATTTTTATCCATTAAAATAATTCCATCATATTCATTATCATAGATACTTTTAACTAATTCATTTGAAACCATACTAAATTCTCAGTGAAATTTAATTTAGCAAGTGCTAACTTTCACTAAGCCTCCTTACCTTAATTTAACATAATAGAAATCTAAAATTCAATATGTAAAATATATTCTAAAAAACACTCTTATATATTTAAATAATATTTATAAAATTATATATTTTACACTTTTATTTTCATTCTTAATTCACTTTGCTAAAACATTCAATTTCAGTTGTTAATATTATTATATTGGCTAAAGAATAGAAAAATACGACAAAAAAAGTCCCCTTTACAAAAAGGGACTTTTTTTATGTTTATTCTATATATTCTATATTATTTTTTTTACACCAATCAATAGCTAATTGATATTCAGCTTTTTCTCTATAATCATACCATTCACTAAGCTGACCAATATTTTCAATATGTTCTCTTAATTTACGTAATGAATATTCTTCTTGTAACTCCTCTAAATTCTTATCTGTAAAGTTTTCATCACCTAAAGACTTACAAAAATCTATCATCATATTACATTCATTTATCTCATCCTTATTAGGTAATTGAATATAATCCTGAAAGTTCTCCTTTAAATCATATAAACCACTTATTAATTCCTTTTCCCATTCCTCAAAATTTTCAAGATTATTAATGTCCTCTGCTTTATAATTTGAAGTACTATTATCTTCTAAATATATAATTATACCTGTTTTTTTATTATAATAATGACTCAATAATTCTCCTTCGAATTCTATTGCCTCTATCACATCACTTAAATTAACCTTCATATTTTCACCTCTTCAATTGTATTATATTTCAATTCATACTTTCATTTAAATTATATTATAGACTATAACTTGATTCCATAAAACATTTATTGTATTAATATCTATGAAAAACTAAAATATTTAACTAATTTAACTTTAAGGTTATCTTCGTAAGTAGATTCCCAACTATCCATTATATCTTCATAACTACATGTTTCAATAATATTATCGTTACATCTCTACTTGTAATTCTCATTCTTTTTTATTTCTGTTCTTGTTTAAGTTGAATTATCAATATATAAAATGATCTGCATCAAATTAATTTTGATACAGATCATAAAATCAAGTCTATTGAATCATATTATTCATTTCATTATTAAGAACATTGTAAATAGCTTTTGCCACACCTAAATTATCATTGCTATCTGTTATGTATTTAGCTATCTCTTTAACTTCTGGTATTGCATTTTTCATAGCAACACTTTCTTCAAATATTTCAAACATTGAATAGTCATTAAAACTATCTCCAAGAATCATAACATCCTTTATATCTATATCCATTTTTTTAGCTACTTGTTCTAAGATGATTCCTTTTTGAGCATTCAAATCAGTTATTTCTATATTATCATCAAATGATGAAGATATTGCAAGTCCCTCAAGCTTTCCAACAGTCTTTTTCATTTTATCTATTAACTCTACATCTTTATGGAATGCTACAAATTTCCTTACTTCTATTCCATTTTCAAAGAATTTTTCTACATCATCAATATATTTTAAACTTGTAAAAAATCCTTCTTTTTCTGCCATTTTTTTAGCTTCATCTTTTGTTAAGTTAGGATTGAAAGTTAAAGTTCTAAATACAACCTCTTGAAGAGCCTCTTCTCTTGTAGATGTAGTAAATACACCTTTATCAGTAAATATACGTGCTGGCAATTTGTTTTCATCTAATATCTGTATTATTTGTTTTGCATACTTCTCATTTATATTTATTACCTCTAAAATATTACCATCTTCATCCCTGTACTCTGCTCCATTAGAAAGAATACATTGGCATCTTATATTATGTTTATCTAATAAACCTTTAACACTATCATATTCTCTACCTGTAGATATTGCAAATATTATCCCAGCTTCTTCGGCCTTTCTAATTGCCTCAACTGTCTCTACATCTATATCATGGTTATTATTTAATAAAGTACCATCCATATCTGATGCTATAAGCTTTATCATTAGAATCACTCCATTCTTAATATAGTTTACTGTCTTTAATATATATTATCATGTATTTTACACAAAATTATATAATAATTACTATTTTTCTATCTATATTAATGCTATATTTTAAGTTTAATTTTATTTAAGAGTGTTCTTTATATCTGATATTATTAATTCTTCGGTTAAGTGATAGCGTGAATATAATTCCTCTAATGGTACACTGTCAGTAAATTCTTTTGAAGCACCAAAGTTTAGTACTTTCATTTCTTTATCTCCATAGAACCTTGAAATTTTTTCTCCAAATCCCCCATCAAGTATTCCATCTTCTAATGTTATTACTAGCTTATGATTATCTAATAATTCAGTTAATAAATCTTTATCTATTCCACTTATAAATCTAGGATTAATTAATGTAGCATTTATTCCTGTTGATTCTTTTAATCTCTTGTGTACTTTTTCTCCAAGATTATAGAAACTTCCAAGACCAATGATTGCTACTTCACTTCCATCTTTAACTTTTTCATAAGTGTTCAGGTTATCAAAGTTAGATTCAACTTTAACTCCGCTTGATATTACCTTCATATTTGGAACACGTATTGCAATAGGATGTTTATCTTGCTCTATTCCCCATTCCATCATAGCAATATATTCTTCTTTGTTTGTTGGTGCAAGATATACTATATTAGGAATATTAGATATTAACGGTATATCAAATATTCCAAGATGTGTTACATCTCCACCACTTATTCCTCCACCATGAACCATAATAAGTGCAGGATTATTATTTATAGCAAGATCTTGAGATAATTGGTCATAAGTTCTTTGAATGAATGAACTTACAAAAGATGCAACTGGCTTGCCTCCTTGTGATGCTATTCCTGATGCCAGTGCTATAGCATGTTCCTCTGCTATTCCAACATCTATAAATTGATCTTTAAATTCATATCTAAATGAACTTAAGCCTACTGAAGCTGGGGTAGCAGCTGTTATTGCTATAATACTGCTATCTTTTCTTGCTTTTTGTGATAAAATTTCTCCTGCAATATTTCCATATGTCTCACTAGCACTTTTCACTAAAGATTCTTTAGTTTTTAAGTCAAATGGCATTACCCAATGAAAAGCTTCTTTGTTTTGCATTGCATCTTCATATCCTTTTCCTTTAACTGTATGCATATGAACTACAACTGGATGATCTGTATCTTTAACTTTTAAAAATGTTTCAATTAATGATTCAATATCATTTCCATCTTTAACATAATGATAATCAAATCCTAAAGATTTAAAGAAATTATTTTCTGCTTTTCCATTAGTTTTACGAAGTAAAGCTAAATTCTGATAAAGTCCACCATGATTTTCTGCTATTGACATATCATTATCATTTACAAGTATTATTATATTTTTTCCTGATGCAGATGCATTATTTAAGCCTTCATAAGCTTCTCCTCCACTTAAAGATCCATCACCTATAACAGCTATAATATTTTCTGTATTTCTCTTTACATCACGTGCTTTTGCCAAGCCACACGCTAAACTAATTGAAGTTGATGTATGCCCCACTGTAAAGAAATCGTGTTCACTTTCATTTTGTGAAGTATATCCTGTAACACTCTTATATTCATCTGGATTTATAAACGCATTTTTTCTTCCAGTTAAAATTTTATGTGTATATGATTGATGCGAAACATCATAAACAATCTTATCTATGGGTGAATTAAATACACAATGAAGTGCTATTGTTGCTTCAACCATACCTAAGTTTGGTCCAAAGTGTCCACCAGTCTTACTTACTCTTGTTATTAAAATTTCTCTTATTTCATTAGATAATAATTTTAATTCTTCATTACTAAGTCCTCTTAAGTCTTTTGGCTCATTAATTCTATTTAAAATATTCAATGACATACTAATGCCTCCTAATTTTTTAAGTTTTAAAGCAGTAATGCTTGCTATGTTGATTAGTATAAAACTTAGAGTTAACTCTAAGTCAATAGATAATTTCTAATAATTATTTTTTCTAATTTTTACTTTACTTAGAGTTGACTCTAATGGGTATAATATAATATCACTTATTTTTAGGAGGTAACATAATGCCATATACTATTAAAGAAGTAGCTGAAAAATATAACTTATCAGTTCATACTCTTCGCTATTATGAAAAAGAAGGATTACTTCCATTTATTGAACGTAATAAACAGGGTAATAGAATTTTTAGTGATAAGGACTTGGAATGGCTTAATATAATATGTTGTTTAAAAAATACTAATATGCCTATAGCTAAAATCAAAGAATACGTTGATTTATGCATAGAAGGTCCTGAAACCATTTGTAAGCGTGAAGATATGCTTTTAAAACATAAAATATATATAGAAAGTGAAATAGAAAATTTCAATTCGTATCTTAGAGTTGTGGATAATAAGATAAATCATTATATTAAAGAACAAAAATCTATAATTTGTAAGTAAGATTAAAATTATTTACGTTTTTCAAAGAAACTACTATCAAAATTATAAATATATTACTTACTTTTTTTGCTTTTTACGTTGTACAATGGTTGCAATAAACTAAACCTATAGTATAGGAGGATTATGGATAATATAGCAGTTAAATTAACAACTGATTTAACAAAATACGGAAAAGATTTAGTTCCTGGTATAAAGGGAATTACTGTTGGGCAAAAAGGGATTAAGTCAGTAGGCCCTAGAGGTGGATTCAGATATCTTTGTTATGAATACATCACATTAGATGGATCTAAGTGTAGTGCATCTACAGGATTTAAAAAAGAAGCTGATAAATTACTAAAGATTTTTTCAAACTACAAATTAAATGTTAAAATTGAAAAAATAGTTTAATTATTAGTTTAGCCATAAAAATCCACGATAATATAATTAAAACATTATCGCGGATTTTATAGTTTATAGGATAATTCACCAATATACCTAGTTTAAGATTATCTATAAAACATTATTATCCTTAAAATAAAATTTACTTAATAGATTTAATTTCATTTAAGTTTGAACTACAAAGCACCACAAGGTTATTGGCTATCTTTTCTTCAGACCAATCCCACCATTTCAATACTAATAAATACTCAATTAATTCATCATTAAATCTCTTTTTTATAGTTTTACATGGATTTCCTCCTGCAATATGATATGGTGAAATATCTTTTGTTACTACAGAGTTAGCACCAATAATTGCTCCATCCCCTATATGTACTCCAGGCATCACTGTAACATTCTGACCTATCCATACATCATTACCAATTACAGTATCTCCTTTTAGTGGTAAATCATTAAGAGTAGACGTAGCTTTCTCCCACCCATTTCCAATCATATTGAATGGATATGTTGTTACTGAGTTCATTCTATGATTTGCACCATTCATAACAAATTCTATTCCCTGGGCAATAGCACAAAACTTTCCTATTATAAGTTTATCACCTATAAAATCATAATGATGTGTAACATGATTTTTAAAATTTTCTGCTCCATTGATATCAGAATAATAAGTATATTCTCCTACTTGTATATTAGGATTTTTTATAACATTCTTTATAAAACAAACACTCTTTATATTTTCATTTGGATATATACTATTAGGATTTGGACCAAGTTTATTCTTATTCAAATGCACACGCTTATTCCAAAACATCCTTTTTAGTTTTCTTTTCATAATTGCTATACATTAACCATGCAGCTATTGAAAAGATCATTGGTCCAGCTATACTCCAGATAGTTGTTTGAATATCTCCTTCTAACGTCGGCTGTACTATAGAAAATAAATTGGCAAATCCTACTGTCAATACAACTATCCAAGTCCAAAATTTTGCGCTTATTTGAGTTTTATAAACTATGAATGGTTTCTTAATCTCCGTTTTCTTTTTAAAATATGGAAATGCAATGGCTATAAACATATATGGCAGTGTCATAGCTACATTTGTCATAGAAACAAGTATATTGAAAAATGTAGCCATTGAACTTCCACCAAAAGATACTAACGCTATCATAAAACAAACTATAATAGCTTGAATCCACATAGCATTTATAGGTAAACCATTTTTAGTTTCCCCAATTTTTCCAGGCCACAATTTATTTGGCGTACCTTCAATTAGTTGTTTTAACGGTGAATACATAAGTGTAAAAAATGCTCCTGATAATGCTAAAAACATTGAAAGTCCAACATATCTAGCAACACCATTTCCCAACATTACAGCTATATTCTCACTAACTCCAAAGGCTGTACCTAATGAATATCCTAAATTAGACATAACTATGTAACTTGCATTTCCCAAATTAACATCCTTGATACCCATTATATTTTCCCAATTAGTAAATATTCCAATAAAGAATATTCCTATTGAATATCCTATTGAAATTACAGCTGCTGAAACAAGAATTCCTTTCGGAAAATTTTTTTCCGGATTTTCAGTTTCATCAACTAAACCACCAACTGCTTCTATACCACCATAAGCAAATAAAGCATATACAACAAATGCTAAGGAAGCAATTATATCATCAGTATACTTAGGGTTGGGGGTTTGTATAAACGATCTAATTCCTTCAATTGGTTGATTCAATTGTCCATTATTACCCCAGAGTACTGCTATTGCTCCTATCCAAAGAAATATATTTAATAATAAAACTGCAGTTCCTCCTAATGAAGTTACTTTCTTTATTTTATCTAAGCCTTTTGTTGATGTAAGTGTAACTATTATTATCCATATAATACCTAAAACGCCTAAAACCTGTGATCCTTTAAGACCAAATAAAGCCCAATTTTGTGTTGTATCCTTTCCAAAAAGAGCATTTGACACTGGAACCCACATACTTGATGCAACATTAACCATCCAAGTTATATAAGCAAAATACCACATAAATGTTCCTATAAACGCAAATTTTGCTCCAACAGATCTATTCATCCATGAATAGATTCCACCTTTTTCATCCTTAAAAGCTGAGCCAAACTCAGCTACCATTAATGCAAATGGTACAAAGAAAGTTATAGCTGAAAAAATATACCAAGGAATGGCGGCATAACCCATTTTATAGAATGATCTTGGAATATTATTAAACCCATAAACTGATGTAAAAATCATTAGTGCTAAAGGAACTAATGTTAATTTTTTTGTTGATTTTGAGCTTGACTTCATTTTTCCTCCTTAAACTTAAATTTTGTTATATTTTTTTATTTGATCTTTTGTCTTGTTATTTTCTACAACAACAGTATTTTCTCCATACTATATTCTTTTTATGTATACATGCTCACAGCTGAATTTTATTTAATAAAATAATTATAAACTTTAGATGTTTTATGTATTTATGATAAATCAATTACATATATTATTGATTTTAAATTAAATTTTATTGAATTTAACTAAAATTCAATAATAAAAAACACACTGTATAAGTGTGTTTTTTATTGGCTTGAGATAAAGCATATACTCTTAATTCTATATCTATATCTCTATTGAATATTCCTTTTATAGTAGGTATACTATTTCATGAAATTTGATAAATAGTTTATTATAACTATTTCATTGATTCCATAACACTTTTAACAAGCTCATCCATGTCTGTAACATTATCTTCTTTCATAGAAGATACAAGTGTAACTTTATCTTCTAGAATTGTCATTTCTCTCATTTCATCTAGAAAATTATGCATCAATTTTCCAGACTTACATGCCCATGATCCATTTTCAATTATTGCAAAAGTTCTTTTTTGAACATTAAGAGCTTTCATGTCCATAAGGTAATTATGCATAGGTGGATAAATTCCCAAGTTATAAGTTACTGATGCTAAAACCACATGACTAACTCTAAATGTTTCAGAAATCAACTTAGATACATGAGTGCTTGAAACATCATACATAACTACATTTTTTATGCCTTTTTCTACGAATTTAGTAGCTAAAACTGTAGCTGCACTCTCAGTGTTACCATACATTGAAGCATAAACTATCATTACTGCTTTTTCTTCTGGTTCATATCTACTCCACTTATCATATTTATCAATAAAATATCCAATATTCGTACGCCAAACAGGACCATGTAGTGGACAAATCATTTTGATATCAATTCCGCTAGCCTTTTTTAATAATGACTGAACATGAGGACCATATTTTCCTACTATATTTGTATAATACCTTCTAGCATCATCTAACCATTCATGTTCAAAATCAATTTCGTCATTAAACAATTTTCCATCTAATGCTCCAAAACTTCCAAAAGCATCAGCTGAAAAAAGAACACCATTTGTAGTATCAAATGTAACCATTGCTTCTGGCCAATGCACCATTGGTGCTGCTATGAATGTTACTACATGTTTACCAAATGATTTTGTATCTCCTTCCTTAACTACCTCTTCTTTACCATCAATATTAAATCCAAATTGTCTCATTAAAAGGAAAGCCTTTTCGGTACTTATAATTTTAACATTAGGATAACGTAATAATATTTCTTCAATTGATGCACCATGATCAGGTTCCATATGATTTATCACTAAATAATCTAATGTTCTACCATTAAGGACGTGTTGTATATTTTCTATAAATTGTCTACTTATTGACCAATCTACAGTATCAAATAATACAGTTTTTTCATCTAATAATAAATATGAATTATATGACACACCTCTTGGAATTGGATGAATATTTTCAAAAAGTGCTAAACGTTTGTCATTACCTCCTATCCAATAAAGATCTTCAGTTACTTTTCTAACACAAAACATAATTTACTCCTCCTTTTACTATATTTTACCCAAAAATTAAATCTCTATAAACATATCTTTCTCTTCACCACAATCAGGACATATCCATTCATCTGGTAGAGCTTCAAATAAAGTTCCAGGTACTATATCATTTTCTAAATCACCTATAGCAGGATCATACTCATAACCACACCCATCACAAACATATCGCTTCCAATTAGGTATAACTTTTTCAGAAACTTTTTTCTTCATTTTCTTCATAGGAGGTGCCTCTTTTTTAGGTTCTCCATTATCTAAAGCTGCTGCTAATAAAGGCATTATTTCAAGTATATCACCTATAATTCCATAATCTGAATTCTTAAATATTGGAGCATTAGGATTATTATTAATAGCAACTATAGTAGTAGCATCTTTTATTCCTTTTAGGTGTTGTCCTGCTCCTGATATTCCACAAGCAATATAAAGATTGCCATTAAACTTTTGCCCCGACATGCCAACATAACGATTTAAAGGTAAGTATTTTAATGTTTCAGCTACAGGACGTGATGATCCAATAGCTGCACCTGCTTGTACAGCTAAAGATTTGGCTAATTCCATATTCCTTTCTTCACCAATACCTTTGCCCACACTAACAACACGCTCAGCTTTTGAAATAGGAGTATTTATATCAATACCTACAGTAAAGTCATATCCATCTGCTTTTAATGCTTCTACAAGTTTAAAAACTCTTTCTTCTGCCGTACCATCTTTCATTATTATTTTCTTGCGTGCACCTGTAAGTGGTTCACGAGATGAAGTTTTTCTATCTCTATTTTCGTTTTTAGGCATCTTTCCAATTATGTGTGATGCAATTACCATTCTTTGAATCTCATTTGTTCCTTCGTAGATAGTACAAATTTTAGCATCACGATAAGCGCGTTCTACATCCATTCCTTTAAGATAACCATTTCCTCCAAAAATTTGTAATGCATCATTTACAACCTCCAAACATATGTCTGAAGCATACTGTTTAGCCATAGCAGCTTCCATAGAATATGATTCATGGTTTTCTTTAAGTTCAGCTGCACTATAAACTAATAGCCTTGCTGCTCTTATCTTTGTTGCCATGTCAGCTAACTTAAAAGAAATTACTTGTTGCTGACAAATTGGCTTTCCAAATTGTACTCTCTCCTTTGAATATTCCAAAGCATTTTCATAAGCACCTTGAGCTATACCTAGTGCTTGAGAGGCTATACCAATACGACCACCATCTAAAGTTTGCATAGATATCTTAAAGCCTTGTCCTTCTTTACCTAATAAGTTTTCTTTAGGTACCTTAACATTATTAAATATTAATTCTGCAGTTGAAGACGAACGAATTCCAAGCTTATCGTAATGATCACCAAATGTAAATCCTCCCCATCCTTTTTCAACTATAAAAGCACTTATACCTTTAACCCCTATATCTGGTGTTGTCACAGCAAACACAACATATGTGTCTGCTTTATCTGCATTAGTTATAAATATCTTTCCACCATTTAAAATATAATAATCACCATCTAGTACAGCAGTTGTCTCAGTTCCACCAGCATCACTACCAGCGTTAGGTTCAGTTAAACCAAAAGCACCAATCTTTTTGCCCTTAGCTAAAGGAATCATATATTTTTGTTTTTGCTCTTCAGTTCCATATGCAAAAATTGGATATGTCCCTAACGAAACATGTGCAGATAAAATTACACCAGTACCACCATCTACTCTAGAAAGTTCTTCAACAGCAATAGCGTAACTAAGTATATCTAATCCTGCGCCACCATATTTTTTAGGGTAAGGTGTGCCTAATACTCCCATTTTAGCTAACTTCTCAATTGCCTCAGTTGGAAATTTACTCTCTTTATCTAACAGAAATGCTAATGGCTTTATCTCTGCCTCTGCAAATTCTCTAATTTTTTCACGAAAAGCTTCGTGTTGTTCAGTAGTCTTAAAAAACATAAATTTTCCTCCTTCAATTTTTCATTTTATTTTAATTTCCATAAGTTATATTATTAAGAATTTATAAAAATATACATTTTTTAATTTTAAAAATACATTAATCATAGCAATAAAAGTTAACTACCTAAGCGTCTATATAGTTTTCATATCCTTATAATTAATTATATAATTTTTTCTCTTTTGTAATAATTATTATTATAAAACATTTAATATCTGTTGTCAATTATTTCCGCAAATGAATTTTATTTCATAAACAAACTAAATTAAACTGTTCCTTTTAAGATATGATCAAAGCTTATTTATAAAAAATAACTATATAAAATAAAAAAAGCTTGGAAGAACAAAAAGTTCATCCAAACTTATATAAAAAATTAATGTCATTATTATTTACATTTTATTCTTCATTATCATTTACTACATTTGTCTCATCTTTTGGCAAAATTAAATTTAAAGCTATAGCCACTATTGTAGTTACTACTATTGAAGATTTCCCAAAAATTGATATAAACCAAGCAGGGAATAAAGCTAATGCATCTGGAACTTGAACTATACCTACACCTAAAGCAATTGACAAACCTACAATCGCAGTATTTCTAGCTGTAAGTTTAATTGATGAAATCATCTTAATTCCGGTCATTGTTATAGTTGCAAATACGGATAGTGTAGCTCCTCCAAGTACACATTGTGGAATACTTGTTAGTACTGATGCAAATTTAGGTACTATTCCTGATATTATAATAACTACTGAAGCAAATACAAATACACTTCTATTTATAACTTTATTCATTGTCACTATACCAACATTTTGACTAAATGTTGCAGTCGGCATACCTCCAAAAAATGCACCAACAATACTACTAACACCGTTACCAATTATTCCACCTGAAAGTTCTTTATCTGTAGGAACTCTATTCATTCCACCACCAGTAGTAGCTGAAAAATCACCTATTGCTTGTACAGAATTTACTATATGCATTATTACCATTGATATAATTGCAGTTGCATTAAAACTCATTCCAAAATGCATAAATTTTGGTACTTGCATCCATCCTGCTTCATGAATTTCTGTAAAAGAGACCATTCCAAGACAAAATGCAACAATATATCCAACAATTATTCCTACCAATATTGATGCAAGCTTTAATGTTCCTTTAGTAAAATAGTTCAGAAAAATTACTACACATAAAGTTATAAGTGCAATTCCCCAATTTATAGGAGCACCAAAATTTGAACTTCCTGCTCCACCAGCTATATATTTAATAGCAACTGAATATAATGATAAACCTATTGAAAATATAACGGTACCTGTTACTATTAACGGAAAAAATTTAACTAATTTTTTAACGAATATTCCAAAAATAACAGCTACTACCCCACCAATAACTTGTGCTCCTAATATTGTTGCAATATTAAATTCATCAGCTATAGCTATTAATGTTGGTACATAAGCAAAACTGGTCCCTACTATTATAGGTAGTCTGGAACCGATTACTCTGAATATAGGAAAAAGTTGTAATAATGTTGCTAATCCTGCAAAAAATAATGAGGATTGAACAAGTAAAATTTTATCTTCTGGACTCAAATTGCATACACCTGCTACTATTATAGCTGGTGTAACGCAACCAATAATCATAGCTACAACATGTTGTAATCCTAACGGAATGATTTCTTTTAAATTTGGCTTACCTTCAAATTGAAAAAGTAAAGACTTCTCATTTAATTCCATAAAAAACTCCCCCTCATATAAAAACATAGTTATACGTTTACAACAACTTTTATAAATATGTTAAGCAATACCTGTGCCAATTAAATTCACTATTTGTCCCCATTATTTAACTTTATAATAATTAAATTTACTTTATATACAAAAATGATTTAATTAATTATCATTTTGATAACCTTTTTCTCATTTTGATAACTTTTTTCTTTGTTAATTCCCTGATTTCTACTTATTACGTTTTATTGATTTATCATTTTAATAAATTTAATTAAAAATTGCTAATACTTCTTACAAGGCTCAATACATAATTTATTATAAAATGACAAGTAAATATAAAATGATTAAAATTTGTCAATTTATGTTATATTATTTTTTTCTAATCCTCACTAAAGTCTTTTTAACATCATAAATAGAATTACACATCATTATTGTTATTAACCTTAATTTAAATACTAATAAAGAATTTCTTGAATAAAAACTTTTATAAAATAAAAATCCACAACAAAAACGTTGTGAATTTTATTTTTTTATACTATATTCATTATTTTTTATCTAGTTGTTAATTAAAGTGTTATGATCACAACAAATCCCACAACTACAGCGTGTATCACCAAATTTTAAGTCATAAGCTTGTGAAAGTTCTACATTCACTGTAATAACTTTCTTTGTTAAATCTGATTGTTCCATTGGTACTTCTAAAAGTGCATCTGCCTTATCTTGTGTATCTATAATTGCACCAACTGGAACATATTTATTCTCAGATATTCTAACTCCACCAGTTATTATTGCTCCAGTATCAATATAGCATCTATCCTCTACTATAGCATTAAATACAATTGCATCAAAACCAACAAATGCATTATTTCCTACAATAGCTGGCCCATGAATTAATGCTCTATGAGTTATACTTACTTTATTTCCAATATATATTGAATATGTTCTACCATTTACAGAACATTTAACATCTTTTAAGCCATGAAATATCACTCCATCTTGTATGTTTGAATTGCAACCTATATAAAATGGTGTTCCCTCGTCAGCTCTCAGCACTACATTGCAACCTATAAACACATTCTTTTCTATCTTTACATCTCCTATTACACTTGAAAATGGTCCTATAATTACACTTTTATCTATTTTAGGATATATGCTTATATCATTAAATGAAGTAGGTGGATTTTCTCCAATAAAGTATGGGTATAAATTTTTTTGCCCTATTGGTTCATAATCTTTTTTTATACTCTCATCCATTATAAATTCTCCTTAAGCTTAATATTATATTATATTAAACTTAAGATAAGTTGGTTAATCCATTTTATAAACATATATAATCAATCATTTTTCGCTCTTCTTTACTAATACCTTAGTCTCTTATTCAATACCTAATATCCTTTATGTTTTTCTTTCTTTTTATTTTTCTTTAATTCAAATTTTCTTATTTCTTTCGCTTCCTTTTTTTCTTTGCTTCTCTTTCTACCTTCTATCTTATTAGCTTCATGTTGTTTTTTTAAGTCTATTTGTGCCTTTGTTCTAATGCCATTGTTTTCTAATTTTTTTGTTAGTCTTTGTTCCTTCTTAGGATTTGCACGCTTTACTAAACACTTTTTCTCTTTAAATTTCTTTTCAATAAAACTCAATTTGTAATAATTCTTTAATACAAATTCAAAAATTTCTGCCTCCTTTGGTTCTGCACCAAAAATTACCTTACTCACTTTATAATGTTCTCCTTCTTGAATTTCAAAAACTCCTATCCAAAAAGGTTCATAAAAAAACTGTTGGTTTAACTGATAGTAATATTCTAAATATAAAAAATGACTAATGAATCCGGTACATTAGTCATTTATAATACTTTAATTTCTATTCTTTTATTTTATATTTTAGTAATTTAAATTAGTTTTAAAAAATAGTTATTATTTAGCCTTCTGTTCATTATATTCTAATGCTAATGCGTTTGTATTTTTAATTAAAATATGCATTGCAACAAATGGTCCTATTCCACATAATACAGTACCAAATATCATCCACATAAGTACTGATGTTCCATTTTCAGAAAAATGTAAATTATAACGTGGTGCATTCTCATTTAATCTATTACCAATATTATAATACCAAAACCATGCATAAATTCCACATGTAATTATAGATAATAAAATAAATTTTAAAAGTCCTCCAGTGTTCTTTCCATCTCCATCACAAATTATGTTTACATCTTGTGCTAACTTGTAAATGAACCAATAACTATATATTCCAAAAGTTAAAATAGTAAATAATATGTATTTCCCTAGTCCTCTATTTGTAGTAATCATTAAAGTCCCCCATTTTGTAAAAATTTATAAATAAAACCATTTTCAATATTTATATTAATAACAATATCATCCGGATTTAATATTCTAAATATGTATATTGTTATAAATAATACCATTCCAACAACTAGTACACAATTAAATGTCTTATGAGATATCTTATCCTTAATTAAGAATAGAAAAAAATATATTATTGGCAAAAAAAACAATGGATGATAATAAAATGCCCCTTTAATGTCTAAATGAACTAAACAAGTCCATGCTCTAGTCATTCCACACCCTGCACATGAAACACCAGTTAAAAATTTAATAGGACATCCAATACCGACCCTACCATAAAAAACATATAATAAGACTATAGCAATTCCAAATTTAATATATTCGTTAATCTTTACATTCTTCATATAATTATATCCATTCAAAATCTAATTTCTCGACGCTCATTATATCACATTATAAATTATGTTACAATATTTTATTATTTTTTCCATATTATCCTACTTGGATAATAAAAACATAATACTAATTATCACTTAAATAGATATAAAATTACAAAATAAAATATTCATTAAAATTCTAAAATTAAACAAATCTACACTTTTTAATTCTTCTACATTAGTCTCTGATTCTAATAATAAAATTTTATCTCTTACTTAATATTATACCTAATTTACTGAACATGATAAATATTTTATACAATAAATAACATTTATATGTTAGTTCTAATGAAAATTTATAATTTGTTATTTATTTTTCTTATTTCCTTCTATAAATACTTTTATATCTTCTATATTCTCTTCAGATATCTCTTTATTATTATTCTTGTTAATTCCCAATATAACCTTTTCTAAATTGGTAGATTCTCCTACTATATCACCTATTTCCTTTATATATTTTACAAAGTCATCAAACTCTTCATATGTATACTTAGAATGATGAGCTGGTATATAATATTCAGAGTTATAAGAAATAAGTTTATCTAAAAGTGGATATAGCTTTTCCCTTGAATAACTCCATGGACCATTATACATATCTAAATACATAGCATCTCCCATAAATGTAACATTTTCATCTACTACATTTACCAAACAACAATCTTCTGAATGATCCACATTTATATGCTCTACCTTTACTATTACTCCTCCTAGATTTATTTCTATGTTTCTATCAAATATAATATCTGCATTTGCTACTTCTATTTTTCTATCATTATTTTTATGCTCTATTTTTATATGTTCTTCACAAAATTCTATTTCTTTTTTATTTTCTACTCTTTTCCTAATGGCTTCATCAGTCCATTCTAAACCTTTCATCCATTCTAATTTTTCATTAGACTGTTTATGTACTATATTTATTAAATTCATAGTTTTAATTCCAAAAACGTGATCCCAATGCCAATGGGTTAAAACTAAATATTTAACATTTGGTATATTTAATTCTTTTACATAACTTAAAAACTTTTCTGCATGCTCCTTAGAATTGCCACCATCAATAACTAAAGAATCTTTATCTCCTACTACTAAACCTAAAACTGGTCTATCCCCTTCTTGTTGGAAATCCATATAATAAACTCTATTTGTTAATTTATTAAACATTTTATTTTCTCCTTTATTTCTCCATAACTCCATATTTGCTTTTATCCATTGCTCTGTTACTTCTTGAGCAAAATTTTCTTCTTCTGGTATAAAAAATAAGGAGAACAATGATATGATTTCTCTAAAGTAGACAGTGTAAATACACAAAACAGTATACTTTGGAGGAATTTTTTATTCTTAGATTCCTAATTTTGAATTTAACTTATAAATATTAATTATTTTATCATACATAAAAATACCCTATAGATAGACTTCTTTATTGTCTACCTATAGGGTACATTTTATTTGTATCAAGTTTTGCTTTTATAACAATTCTCCATTTTTCTTTATATAGATTTTCTTTACTATTGTTACTAGTATCATATAAGAAAAAATTATTACTGCTAAGGCTGCAAAATAAATTGGTGGTAAAGCATTCATTCCTAACATTGTACCAAATTTTGTGTAAGGTATAATTGTGCCTATAAAAATAGCAATTATGGTACAAGCTAGTACGCTAAATGATGATCTACTTTGGATAAACGGTAATTTTGGAGTTCTTATCATATGGATCACTAATGTTTGTGACCATAGTGATTCTATAAACCATCCAGCATTAAATGTTGCAATAAATAAAGCAGTATTTACATTGGCATCTCCAAAATTCCCACCAGAAACCATTGGACAAATTACAAAGAACATTAATATATAAGTTATAATATCAAATACTGAGCTTGTTGGACCAATCCATTTCATAAATGATCCTATTGAATCTGCATTCCATTTACGAGGAACCATTAAAAACTCTTCATCTACATTATCCCATGGAATTGAAATACAAGAGATATCATATATTAAATTTAATACTAATAATTGTGCAGGTAACATTGGTAAAAATGGTAAGAATGCTGAAGCTACTAAGACACTAAACATATTTCCAAAATTAGAACTAGCAGTCATTTTTATATATTTAATAATGTTAGCGAAAGTTTTACGTCCTTCTATAACACCTTCTTCTAAAACCATTAGATTTTTCTCAAGTAATATTATATCAGCGGATTCTTTTGCAATATCTACTGCTGTGTCTACAGATATTCCTACATCAGATTTTTTCATTGCTGCAGCATCATTTATTCCATCTCCCATAAATCCAACTACATGTCCATTACTTCTTAAAATACTAACAATTCTTTCTTTTTGGCTAGGTGATAATTTTGCAAATATATTTACTTTTTCAACTTGCACTTTAAGTTCATCATCACTCATGTTTTCTATATCTGTCCCTAGCAAAATTTTATTTACATTAATGTTTACTTTGCTACATACATGTTTAGTTACTTTTTCGTTGTCACCTGTTAAAACTTTAACTTCTACCCCATTCTTCTTTAACGCTTCTATTGCATCAATTGTAGATTCCTTTGGAGGATCTAAGAAAGCTATATATCCCATTAATACCATATTAATTTCATCTTTAACTGAGAAATTATCTTCAGATGAAGGATTATTTTTTTGTGCAACTGCTATTACTCTCATTCCATTTTCATTTAATTTTTCAGCAGTTTTTACTATCTCATCTTTGATCTCTTTTGTTAACTCACAAACCTCACCCTTATATTCTGCAAAGCTACATATTTGAAGCATTTCTTCTACTGCACCTTTAGTAATAAGTTGAGTTTTTTTATTTTTATCTTTTAATACTACAGACATTCTTCTACGAGTAAAATCAAATGGAATTTCATCAACCTTAACATATTTATTTTCTAAATCCTTTAATCCATCTTTATGACCATGTTCTAAAATGGCTACATCTAAAAGATTTTTTAAACCTGTTTGGAATGCACTTACTAAATAACCATGCTTTAATACTCTAATGTCCTCATTACCATGAATATCTAGATAACGTTCAAGGATTATTTTATCTTCTGTTAAAGTTCCTGTTTTATCTGTACAAAGAACATCCATAGCTCCAAAGTTTTGAATAGAATTCAAGTTTTTCACAATAGTTTTGTGCTTTGCCATTTTAACTGCACCTTTAGCAAGGTTTGTAGTAACTATCATTGGTAACATTTCAGGTGTTAATCCCACTGCTATTGAAATACCAAATAAGAAGGCATCCATCCAGTCTCCTTTAGTTAAACCATTTATAAAAAATACAACTGGAACCATAATAGCCATAAATTTTATTAATACAAAGCTTACAGAGTTAACTCCTTTGTCAAAGCTTGTGCTTTCTCTTTTTTCATTAAGACTTTCTGCCATTGTGCCTAATAAAGTATTATCACCTGTTGAAATTACAATTCCTATAGCAGAACCACTTATAACATTAGTTCCCATAAATGCAAGATTTTCATAATCTAATGGATTATTAGAAGATTTAATAGATTTTTGACTCATCTTTTCAACAGGCTCAGATTCACCAGTCATTGAAGCTTGGCTTATAAATAAATCTTTAGCAGTAATTATTCTTATATCTGCTGGAATCATATCACCAGCTGAAAGTTTCACTATATCTCCACAAACTAAGTTTTGCATTTTAGTTTCGTACTCACGACCCTCTCTTATAACTGCGCAAGTGGTCTTTATCATATTATTTAGTTTTTCCCCTGCTTTATTAGACTTTCCCTCTTGAATAATACGAAGTAAACCACTAATTAAGACCATAGTAAGAATTATTGTTACAGTTGTTAAGTCTTTGTCAGAAACTGCTGCAATTAAGTAATCTGTAATAAAAGATACTAAAGCTAAAAGTGCTAACACTATTGTAAATGGATTTATAAAAGCATTGGCTATTTTTTTTAATAAAGTATTTTTATCTTTAGTTCTTATTTCATTTAATCCGTGTTCATTTATTTTCACCAAGACTTCTTTATCTTTAAGTCCATTAATATTACTACCTAGCTCTTCAAATATATCTCCTGAATCTGTTAGAGCGTATTGTACAAGCTTAATGGAAATTCTTTTTTTATTTTTTTCATTTTCTTCATTGATTTTTCTTAACTTTGTTTCATTTATTTTTTTAATCATTGTATTTTCCTCCTCATTTCTACATTTAAATGAGTGTATGAAAATAGATATAAAATCTTATTAAAATAAAAAACCTGTTAACTAAATTTATATTTAGAAAACAGGTAATGAATATTATGTGTATATTTATACAAAAGCGTAGCAAACAAACCGAAACCGATATTTCAATTTTGAAAATAAATGGTTTTTCGGGTTTATTTTTTTAATACCTTTAATACACAGCAAATAATCACCATCTGAATTCATACACCTACTACTACTGGTTTCCAACTTGTTTTCACCTCTCTTATTTTTAGCATATGTCTATTCTTTTATTCTTTAGGTTTCAATTCTTGACCTTAATAAAACAAATTATAATTTAAGTTATCCAAAAATTCTTTAACAATATAATTTTCTAAATAATATAAAATCCTCGTTTTAGCCCAAGCCAAACGAGGATATAAAAAATCAAATTAATAATATTCTTATTATCTGCTCGTTCAAGCTTCAGCTTCGTAGGGCAATGAAATTGCATTAAAATACGCCTTATTTTTCGACGTATCCTGCTAACCAACTAATAATGTCTCCATTATTTTGCGGCAGCAATCCGTATCCCTATGGTAACCTCACCTACCGAGAATATTAAATTGTCTTCTCATATATTATATGCATAAATATTCAAAGTGTCAACATTATTTTTAAAATACCTTTAAAATTATCATTATTTTTTTAATATGATTAAAGTTATTTTTTGTTAACACGCTTTTTTCTATCTCTTTTAGTATTAATTAGTATTTCAATTATACAACATCTTTTATTCTGGTAATAATATATAAATATCAATATTTTTTGTATTTATATTATTATATAGTTATTTCATTCTTGTTAAATAATTTTTTATTAGAATTAATACTATACTCAATGTAGCCATTATCAAAAATACTATTAACTCCTGCAGTCCTAATTTGCTTAAACGTAGTATATTATTAAATAAAAATGCTGCTACAAAGAATCCTATAGCTGTTGTTGTACATAAAAACATGCGCATTTTATTAAATGGTCTACATACTTTTATTACAGCTAAAATACTAGTAAATCCAATCATATAATACATAATTGTAGTCATCTGTATAGTTTCTATCTTTAAAGTTGGAGATAGTAAATATAGTATTATAATATTAATTATTATTACTAAAGAATAAGGAAATGCATTTTTCAGCACACTTCTCAAGAATGATTCTTTTATTTGCTTTCCATTTGGTTCAAATGATATAAAGAATGATGTATATCCTTCAATAACTAAATCTATCAATGTAATTTGTATAGGTATAAATGGGAATGCTGTACAAGTTATAATATTTAATACTGATAGCATTACTGAATATAATGTCTTTATAAAGAATATTCTAGCAACATTAGTAATATTATTTACAACTCTTCTTCCCTCCATCAAAACATCTTTTAAAACACTAAAATCTGAATTTAAAAGAACAATTTGCGAAACTTGTTTTGCAACATCACTTGCCTCTGGAAGAGTTATACTACAATCCGCTTGTCTTAATGCAATAACGTCATTCACACCATCACCTGTCATTGCAACAGTGTGACCTTTTGCTTGTAGTGATTGTACTAATAAACTTTTTTGATTTGGTGATACTCTAGCAAATATACTATATTTTTCTACTAAATCTATTATTTCATCATCACTTTTTATAGTAGATAAATCAATATATGATTCATAATCTTCCAGCCCCGCTTGTCTAGCTATACTGGAAACGGTTAATGGATTATCCCCTGAAATTACTTTTACAGTAACACCTTCTCCTTTAAAGAATCCTAACATTTCTTTAGCATTTTTTCTTAATGGATCCGACAATTCAATTGCTGCTATAATTTCTAATGCTGGTAATATTCCTTCATCTATTGTATCCTTAGAAAAACCTATAAGTAATACCCTTTTTCCTAAGCTTTGTGATTCTATAAGATTATCTTTCATTACGAAATCACTTTGAAGCATTAATTTTTCTGGTGCTCCAACTACTATGCTTCCTATATCCTTAAATGAAATTGAGCTCCATTTTCTTTCAGATGAAAATAGAATTTTATCTACAACTTCAAACTTATCATTTCCTTTAAAATAATCTTTTAAAGCTTGAAAAGTAGCATTATTATCTTCCATTTCATTAACAAAAGCACTCATAGCTCTCTCTACAGTAATTGGTACTATTCCATTATTAAATATTTCAATATTAGAAACTTGCATCTTACCTTCCGTAATGGTCCCTGTCTTATCAAGACATAGCATATCTACATGTGCTAATGTCTCCACACTATACAAATCTTGAACCAATACTTTCTTCTTTGCAAGCTTTATTACTCCTGTTGCAAGAGAAATACTAATTAACAAGACTAATCCCTTTGGTAGCATTCCAAGTAATGATGCTGATGTTGATATTACAGAGCTCTTTATTACCTCACCTCTAAAGAAGTATGCTTCAACAAATAATAATACACCTACCGGTATTATTATAAAGCTTGTAAGCTTTGTAACTTTTCTCATAGAGTTTACCAATTCCGAATTTATCTTTTTATGTTTTTTACTCTTTAAAGCAATTTCTGCTGCAAAATTATCTTTTCCTACTTTTTCAACCTTTGCATAACATTTTCCACTAACAACATAACTTCCTGAAAATAGTTTATCTCCAGGCATCTTTACTATTGTATCTGACTCTCCAGTAAGTAAAGATTCATTTACTTCTATTTTTCCACTTATAACAGCTGAATCTGAACAGATTTGATTTCCCATATTAAGTATAGTTATATCATCTAAAACTATTTCATCAACATTTATCTTAATCTCTTTTCCACTTCTTATTACATTAGTCTTTGATACTGTAAGTACAGATAACTTAGATACCATATTTTTAGCATGTATTTCTTGAAAACTTCCGATACATACATTTAACATAATTATTAGCATAAAAGCTAAGTTAGAATACGCTCCAACCATAATTAAAGCAATAGCAATAATAAAATTATATAAATTAAACAATGTAAATACATTATCAGAAATAATTTGCCAATCTGATTTTATATTTTTTTCTTCTACTATATTTATTTTCCCTTTTGCTTTCCTGTCCAATACTTCTTTTTCCGTTAATCCTAATATAGTTTGTTGCTCTTCCATAATAAACACACTCCATATCAATTACTATTGTTATTATATATACAACAATATTATTTATATTTTTACATATTAATTAATAATATCATTAATCATGCTATATATAATGTAAAAATTAAGTTAAATGTTAATTATGAACCTATAAATTCTTGTTAAAAATTATTTAAATTTAATAATTTAGGATACTTTTATTATGCTTAACTACATATTTACTTATACTTGTATTAAAATAGTATTATACAATCGGTTTATCATATTTATGTAGTATACTTAATATTTTTATATAAATTCAATAACATAAAATATATGTTTTGTTATTAAATTCAAACTAAATCAATTGAATTTTCTAGTATCTTGTAGTTGTAATACTTAATTTGTAAATAGTTCCTTACTCGAAATAACAACTCCTAATATCATTTATTCTATTGTACATAAAAGTCCTCCTATAGGATATTTTTTTTTCTATCTTATAGGGAGACTTCTTACATTTTTATATCATCTAAGCTTTAATTTTAAATAAAAGCTCTTATTAACTATAAGCTTAAATTTATATAAAAACTTCTTTAAATAATAAATCATGAAATATTTCAAAAAATCTATTTTATACACTACATGTTTATGCTCCAATGAGCTCTTTTACAAAAATAGTTTTTGGATTTTCTCTTATTTCTGTTGGAGTTCCAGATTGTATTATATTACCTTCATCCATTACAATCACCCTTGTCCCAAGCTTTAAAGCCTCCCGAATATCATGAGTTATGAAGATAATTGTTACATTAAACTCATTATAGATTCGTAAAATTTCCTCCTGTAAAAGTTTTCTTGTTATTTCATCCACTGCTCCAAAGGGTTCATCCATTAATACTATATTAGGCTTAGCTGCTAGAGCTCTTGCAATACCAATACGCTGACGCTGTCCTCCAGAAAGTTCTCCTGGATAACTATTTAAGATTTCTTTACTAAGACCTACTGATTTTATCAAATATTCAGTTCTTTCTTGTATGCTTCTTTTATTGTCCTTATTTATTAAATCTAGTACATAGGATATGTTTTTTCTTACATTCATATGTGGAAATAATCCAACCTCCTGAATAACATAGCCAATTTTTCTTCTTAATTCAATTTTACTAATCTTTGATATATCCTCTCCATAAACTAATACTCTACCTTTATCTGGCATTATCAAACCATTAACTAGCTTAAGTAGCGTTGTTTTTCCACAACCTGAACTTCCTATTATAGTTAAAAACTCCCCCTTATCTATGCATAAATTTAAATTTTTTAATATTTCCTTATTTCCATATGATTTGCATATACCTTCAAATTCTATAATTCTTCTTCTAGTCATAATTTGCTCCCTTATAAATTTAAAAATTATTAACCTTTTATAATTTAGAGATTTTTATATTAATCCCTTCTTCTTTAAAAACTCTTCTGCTACTGTTTTTTCATCCTGCCCCTTTAAATCCACTTTATTATTTAATTCGGCCATTTCCTTTTCAGATATTATATTATCCATTTTTATTAAAGCTTCATTAAGCTGTGGATACTTTTTTAAAACATCATTACGTACAATTGTTCCACAGTAATATGTTTGATAGAAATTCTTATCATCCTCAAGCATAACAACATCTGCATCTGCAAGCTGTCCATCTGTTGTAAATACATTCATTACATCTATTTCCTTAGAATTTATTGCTTTATACTTTAACCCTATGTCTAAATCAACTGATTGTTTGAAATTTAATCCATATTTTGCACATAAAGCATTAAATCCATCTTCCCTTTCATAAAAATCATATTCTGCACCAAAAATTAAATTTTTAGAATACAATGCAAGATCTGAGTATGTCTTAATATTGTACTTTTCTGCAAAATCTTTTCTTATTACCAATCCATAAGTATTATTAAAACCATATAGTCCAATCCAACTCAAATCATAATTACTTTCATATTTTTCTTTTAATTCTCTATACAATGTTTCATCATCTGGAATTCCATCTTCCTTTAAAACAAAGCTCCATCCAGTACCTGTATACTCAGAATAAATATCAAAATCCCCCTTAACAATTGCTGGGTGAATATTGCTTGTACCACCTCCAATACCCTTTGTTATCTCAACATTTAACTCTGTATAATTCTCAATAAGTAACTTTAACATTTCACTTAATATAAACTGTTCAGTCATTGGCTTTGTTGCAATCTTAATTGTTTCACTTTTTTTCGTGCATCCCCATAATGTAATGATTAATACTAAAGACATTATAATAGATAAAATTCTGCACTTTTTTTTCATTAATTTAGCCTCCATTTTCTTTTTATAATTTTCTCAATCCTTCCAATAATAAAATCAGCAATTACCGCTAGTAATGCAATCAAAAGGCTTCCTCCAATTGTCATTGTTGTATTATTTGTTGTTATTCCACGATAAATTGCAACACCTAAACCTCCAGCTCCAATAAAAGAAGCAATACCTGTAAGAGCAATTGTCATTACCACCATATTTTTAAATCCTGCAAGAATTACCGTTGTAGCTAGTGGAAGCTTAATCTTATATAATATCTCAAAAGGAGTACTTCCCATACCTTTAGCACATTCAATAATTGAAGAATCTATATTATCTATGCCTGTATATGTATTTCTGATCATAGGAAGTAACGCATATATAGTCAGAGCAATAACTGCAGTTGTATTTCCAATACCTGAAAATGGAATTAAAAAGCCAAGCAAAGATATAGATGGAATGGTATAAAGAAAATTTGTCACAGCAAGAATAACTGTAGATGTCTTTCTATACTCACTTATTATTATTCCTAATATTCCACCTATAATTGTAGCTATTAATATAGACATTCCCGCAATTTTCAAATGTTCTAATGTTAACTCCAAGAAAAAATCTCTTCTTTCAAAATAAATTTGTAACAATTCTTTAATTTCTGTATCCTCCATTTATTATTGATATATTCCTTACTATAATACTATTCAAAAAAGAAAAACTTTCCTAAAATTTATTTTTAAGAAAGTTTTAAGCTAAATGCTTTTTTATATAATATTAAAAAAGTTATAAATACTATTAGCGAAGAGACTAACAACATACCAAAAAGATATCTTTTATTTAACTCATAGACAAAAGAAGATACAATTGGTGATACTGCATATCCTAAGGACTCACATGCTCCTACAAATCCAAAAACTATACTTTTTATCTCTGGTTTATCTCCAAACTTAAGTAGTGAATTTTGCAATGCTGAATTAAGAAAAGTGGCACCTAAAAAATATACTATAATAATTATAGTGAAAACTATTATGCCTCTTATAAAAGATAATAAAAAAAGTGAGCTATTCATAACTATAAATGATAAAAACAACTGTTTCTTTACTCCTATTTTATCACTACTCCATCCTCCCACTGGGGCAAAAACACCAAATACAAATAAGTAAACCGAAATTATTATACATGTATAAAAAGCTGATGCGCCTAGTACTTCTTGACCATAAAACGGGAAAATTGATACTATACATCCATAAATAAAATCACCTAAAAATGCAATTGCTCCAAGAAGAATAATTTTTGGTGCAAACTTGTTATATTTTTTAGTTTTTATAACATCTTTTATACTACTTCCTTGGCTATCTTTACTTTTATTAGATTTCCTGACTTTTGTTTCTGGCTTTTTTATTTTAATAGCAACAAATATAATGGAAAGTACAATTCCAACAGATGATAAATAAAATGCAAAATTATAATTACCTAACTTTGTAACTATAAATCCACCTATAAGAGCACCCACAGCTCCTCCAAGTGTAAAAACAGCACTTGCATACCCTGTAGATTCACCTCTTTTATTTTCATCTAAAGATCTGGATAAGACTGAAAATGTTGCTGGTGCTGATATTCCAAGTAAAGCTCCTTGTATTATATAAATAATACAAGCCATGACTTTGCTACTTGCAAAAGTATATGAAAATGGCATACATGATAATAATCCATATGAAATTATAAGGAGCAGTTTATCTCCTATTTTATCCGATACTACCCCAGAAGGCATTTGTGTGAGCGCCTTACCTACTCCATGTAACGACATTACTCTGCCTATAACTAATGTACTTAATCCTAATGAATTAAAAAATAAAGGTATTATCGGTATCATAAAACTATAACTGAATCCAAAAGCAAAACGCTGTATACAAAAATACAAAAGTTCTTTTTTAGTAAATATAACACTATTTTTAATATTCATAATAAATTCCCCTAATAACAAATGATTATTCTTAGTATTTATTACTAGAGTAGCTGTTATGCATATACTATGTTTTTTTCGTTATGGTAAAACTTGTGTTAATATAAGATTGTTATTTATTATATTTTTGCTTTATTAAAGAAAAGTATATATAAGCTGCTAACCAAAATAGATACTAATAATAGTCCAAGAAAGAAATAATTTTTATTACTATTGTAGATGAATGCTGAAATCAATGGTCCAACAGCATATCCTAAAGATTCGGAAGCTCCAACAACACCAAAAACAAATCCCTTTATTCTAGGATTAGCTCCAAATTCTGAAAGTGAACTCTGAAGTGCTGCATTAAGAAAAGTTGCTCCAAGAAAATACATGATAATTGTAATTGTAAATACAGGAATGCTTCTTGTTATTATTAAGCCTAATAGTGTTAAATCCATTAATGCAAAAGAGAAAAAGAACTGAATTCTGTTACCTATCCTATCGCTTACATAACCTGCTATTGGTGCACCCATCCCGAAAACCAATAAATAAATTGAAATAATAGAAGATGTGTAAACTGTTGATACACCAAGAACCTCCTGTCCATAAAAATGAAAAAGTGCAACAACACATGAATATATATAATCTCCTAAAAATGCACTAGAAGCTAAAATTACAATTTTATAACCCAAGTTGTTTTGGTTTATTTCATGAAGTATTTTTTTTATCTTGTTCTCACTATTATTTTTACTTCTTTCTTTTACAGTTTTTATTTTTCGTACATTAAATATTACATATAATAAAGCAATAAATATTCCAAAGGATGATATGTAAAATACCATGTTGTAGCTATTTAATTTAGTTACAATAAATCCTGCAATGGCTGCACCTATTCCACCTCCAAATGTAAAAACTGCTGCTGCAAGGCCAGTACATTCACCTCTTTTATTTGAATCAAGTGTTCTGGCTAGTATTGAATATGTTGCAGGCGCTGCCATTCCAAGTACTGCTCCCTGTAACACATATAAACTTCCAGCAGTAAAATTTGTATCTGCAAACACATAACCCACTGGAATAAATGTCATAAAAAATAAAGTTAACTTTAATGCTAATTTGTCTCCTATATAGTCAGAAATAATTCCAAATGGTATTTGTGTAAGTGTCTTACTTACACCATAAAGTGATATCACAACACCAATCGTTACAGTCTCCATCCCCATAGATTTAAAAAATAATGGTATTACTGGTATCATAAAGCTATAACTTATTCCAAAAATTAATCGATATATACAAAAGTCTTTAAATTGTCTATTCTTAAAAAGAACATAATCTTTATTAATCATAATTTCTCCTAAATACTTTTCAATCTTATACTATCCATTGTATTCTCTACAATTTATAAATATTATTAGTTTATTTTTGGGTTTATTATAAGCTGATACTCTCATCAAATTTATAAATTTAATTTTTAGAATAATATAAATAAACTTTCAATTATTCTAAAGATTTTTTATAAAAAAAGAAATACCTAAAAGCTATATTTCTTTAAGTATTTCTAATTATGTTATATTTTTTACTACATAAAAAATTTGTAACTTTTCTATCTCTTTATTGTTGAAAATCACTATAGTTAATATGTTAAAAAACAAAGTCCTTTAACACATTATTTAACTTTTGAAAAATTGTTAATAGAAGCTTTAATATATAAGGTAAAAAGAATGATACTAACAATACTGAAGCTGCTAAAATCAATATATTGTAATTCATAACCTGTCCCATTTTAACTTGATATAAATGTATAGCTCCTATTGATATAGATCCAACTATTAATACTTTAGATGCTATCCATGAAACTACATTTATAACCTGGCATATTAATACTATTATTGATAGCACTGCTATGAAAGGTAAAACTAGTATCTTTAATGGTAACATAAACAAATCAAATATTTGTTTAGAATCACTTTTAGGACTTTTTTCAACCACTTTTTGTTTTCTAGATTTTTCTTCTCTATTATCATTTAACTTATTCTTCTTATCTTTGTTTTCTGAAAATGACTTTTTACTTGTGTCTCTCTTCTTTGAGTTAGTATTTTTACTTCTGCTTTTAGATTTATTTCTAGAAACCAGACTTCTCCCATTATTAACCGCCTGCTCTTTTTCTATCTCTTTTGGTTGAATGATTAATGTTTGATCTTTATCCATTATCAAATTTTCTTCTATACTATTTAAAGCTTCATATGCCTCATCAAATACTTTCAAAAATTGCTTAAGTCGTTTTTCGTTAATTACTTCTTTTTTAATTTTCTCTACTTGTTTTTCATATGCTTCTTTTATTTCTTTTTTTGATGCATTTTTTTCTACACCTAATATTTTATGATAATCTGTCATTTTTCATCTCCATTTAAAATTAGTTAGACAATATACTTATTTTATTTACCATAGAATTCTTTTATTTATTATTGTCCAACCATTATTTTTAATATCTCTTTATCCGTTTCTTTCATACCCTCACGTGCCATTCTTCCTACATTATCTATTGTATTATCAGCATCTTTTGCCACTATTCCATCACCACTATAAAACTGTTGACCATTTAAATACATGTGATATCCAAGAATTCCTGCATCTACTGCTGCTGCAATTTTTGCTGCACAAGATGATTTAGCTCCATCACATATAATTCCTGATACTATTGCAAGTGCATTTACAATTGTATGAGACACAATCTTTGTATCACCCCCATTTAAATATGCAATTCCTGCTCCTGCTCCACAACCTGCACTAACTGCCCCACAAAATGCAGAAAGTCTTCCTATTCCTGTTTTTTGATGAATTGTTATAAGATTTGATACTATAAGTGAACGATATAATTTTTCATCACTAGTGTTAAGTTCTTTTGCATACTCAATAACTGGAATTGATGCTGTCATACCTTGATTTCCACTTCCTGATACAATTATCACAGGCAATTCACAGCCACTCATACGTGCATCAGAACCAGCAGCCGCTGCTGCTTTAGCTCTAATTTTTATATCATCACCATATGTCTTTAATAAAACCTTTCCTATTTGAGCTCCCCAGTTACCTGTAAGTCCTTCTTTGGAAATAGCCATATTATACTCAATTTGGCGAGTTATAGTATCTTTTATATCATCAATGCATACTATGTCTGCAAATTCAACAATATCTTTAACATTTAAAAGACTTCTGTCTGTAATACCAGCAGTATTATCTTGTTCACTACCTGATTCAAAGATTATTTTTTCATCCATTTCAATGTGAACAATATTAGTATGATAATTTTCAATTATTAATTTTACATAAGATGATTTGCTATAAAGTGTTACTCCAATATAAAATTTTATATTGTTATCACTTGGAATTACCCTTATTTCATTATTATCTATATAATTCTTTATTTTCAATTTATCTTTATCTTGTACATTGGCAAGTACTTCTAAGACTGCTGTTTCATTACCTACTGTGATTCCTGCTGCCAGTGCTGCTTCTATCCCCTTTAATCCATTTGTATTTGGTACAATAACACTTTTTACATTTTTAATAATATTGCCACTTACCTTAATTTCACATTTTGTAGGTATTTCCCCTAAAACCTCTCTAGCTTTTGCACCTGCATAAGCTATTGCAATTGGTTCTGTGCATCCCATGGCTGGAACTAATTCTTCTTTTAATATTTGAACATAAGCATTATAAGTTTTATCATTTTTTTTCATATAAATTTGCCCCCTTTAGCAAGTAGTCTTAAAATATATTTTGTATCATTTGTTAAATTTATTATAATATTTTACTCACCAATTTATTGGCAATTTATTTAACTTTAAATTATATTGTATATTAAAATATTATACTTAAAATTAAAGTTAATTTAAAGTACTACTATTTGTATAATACAGTTACTAAAAAGTACAGATACTTTTATAATTTTAAATTTCCTTATTAATATATACCTTTATTATACTTAATTAATACTCTTATAAAATTCCTTATAAATTATTTAATATTTTTTAAAAAGTAAAGATCCACAATATAATATTGCAGATCTTACAATTTAAACACAATAATAATTTGTTGTATTTTAAATAAATCATTACTAAAATGAGTTTTTGTTTTTATAGATTATAGGACATATCCCAAAACTTCATTTCACAAATACTAGCTTGTCTAAAAATTTTAATTAATTTAGTTTTTTTATCTGTATCAAAATCCTTGCATAACTCTTCTGCATAATTTCCCCACTCTATACAACTTTGAGCATATAAATCAGATGCATAATCTTGAATAAAATCCCAATACTTAGTTGATTCTATATTAGGATTATTTTTTTTAATCTCCTTACCAATATAGCAATAACTAAACATACACGGAAGAGTCGCCATTAATATTTCTGGTACTTGCTGTTTTTCAGCTATTTTCATCATAAAATCTATATATTCTTTATTTTCTTTCTTTACTTCTGCAACTTCTATATCTTCTTGTGTAATATTCCACTCCTTTAAATATTTTAGTCTTGTGCTAGTTTCATCTGCATTTACAAAACTTAAAATACTATAAAAATTTTGAATTTCTTTTAAAGTTTTCGACTTATACATTCCTAAGGCATAAACCCTTGCATACTCTTTTAAATATATACTATCTTGTACTATATAGTTCTTAAACTTCTCTATATCTAATGTTCCCTGTTGCAATTCAATTATAAATGGATGTTTTAAATATGCCTCCCATATATCCATAGAATTATCTACTAAAGTTTTCACGAATGACATTTGTATTTCCTCCTAACGTTTTTTTAAGATATTTAATTGGTAATATTGTAAGAATAAATATTGCAATAATACCTTCTACACCATGACTTGATAAATTATAAGTTATTGAATATGTCCAAGCTCCCATACCTGATGGTGCATATTGTGAAAAAAATAACACTCCCGAAACTGTATGAAACAATACATTTAATGCTATAGAAATAAAAGATCCTAAAACCATTTTGTACTTTTTACTACAATCAAATATGCCTGCAAAGCCTAAAACAGATAATGCTGGAAAATGTTCTACAAAAATTTGAAGTGGATGAACTGGCGCATATCCAGGAACTAAGATAATAGAAAGCGTTGCTGTTATTAATCCACTTATAATCCCTAATTGTGGATTATAGATAATTCCTAGTAACATTGTTGGCAAAACTCCAAGAAGTGCTATTGATGAACCAGTCGGGAGAGGTACTCTTATACATCTAAGTATTAATGCCATAGCAGAAATTATACCTATCAAACATGCTTCTTTTAAACTAGGCTTATTTCCTTTTAAAATAATTGCACAAGTTATAAAATACAATGCAACTATAGTGTAAATTAAAATTGTCATATTTTATCATCCCCTAAGTTTATATATTATTAATTTAAATATTTAAATTTGCAAAAAAATATGGGATACGCCATATAAGCGTATCCCATTAAATACATTTAATGTTACTCCCTACGTTGGCATTATCCAAATCAGGTTATGGGTCAAAGCTACATTTCGCTTCCTCTCAGCCTGTTTGTACAAGCTCCCCTAACGATATTTATTTGTACTCATATTATCACAAACTACAAATTACGTCAAATATTAACTTTATATACTATATATTTTATAATTATATTCTTTTGTTAATCCTCAATAACATCTTTACTTCTTATTAAACTCTAATGGCCTTTATGCTTCTCTTTCTTCTTATTTTGTTTTATTTGAAATTTCCTTATTTGTTCACTTTCATTTTCTTCTTTACTTTTTTTCTTACGTTGTATCTTGTTAGTTTCATATTGTTCTTTTATTGCTATTTGTGCTTTCGTTCCTATTCCTTTACTTTTCAACTCTTTTTTTATTGCCCTTTGTACTCTCTTTGGGTTCTCTCTCTTTTTTAGGTATTTTTCATCTTCTACTTCTTGTAGTATAAATTTTAAGCTGTAATAATTTTTTAATACAAAATCAAAAATTTCTGATTCCTTTGGCTCAGAACCAAATGTTACTTTACTAACTTTATAATATTCATCTTCTTCAATTTCAAATACTCCTATCCAAAAAGGTTCATTGAATAAAACTGTTAGCTTAACTGATATTAACATAATCTTCTCCTCCTGAAAATAAAAACTTATAAGAGAACGGACAACCCAGGAGGGCAGGTTACTGCTATATATTTATTATAGGTTCTGACTACCAACAGAACTGTGTTTTTATCTCTTACTTAATATTATATCTAATTAATTAGATATGATAAACATTTTATTATATATTGTATTTCTATTTTAATTTAAGTACCACAATAAGTCTTATATGCACAACTTGTTGATTTGGGTAATGTAGAATAATATTCATTCATATTTGAATAGTCATAAGGATCTTTAAGAACATCTAAAAGACGTTGCATAACACAATAATCATTATCTTTAACTGCTGCAACTAATGCTTCTTCTACTCTATAGTTACGTGGTATTACTGTTGGATTATTTTTTTTCATTAGCTTATTTGATTCTTCACTTGATTGATCTTGCCTTTTTAATCTTTCTTTCCATAATTCATACCACATCTTAAATTCTTCACTTGCAAACACATCTATATCACTTAGATTTCCTAATGTTAAATTACGAAAAGTATTTGTATAATCTGACTTAAATCTCTTCATAATAGTTAAAAGAGATTGTATTAACTTTTTATCTTCTTCTTCTTCATTAAATATTCCAAGCTTTGCTCTCATTCCTGTATACCAATATTTATTATATAAATCACTATACTTAGATATTAAATTTTGAGCTATTTCTACAGCTACTTCTAAATTTTTATCCAATAGTGGTAATAGCGTTTCAGCAAATCTAGCTAAATTCCAAGCTCCTATTTTAGGTTGATTTCCATAAGCATACCTACCCTTAATATCAATAGAACTAAATACAGTATCTGGATCATACACATCCATAAATGCACAAGGACCATAATCAATAGTTTCTCCGCTAATAGTCACATTGTCAGTATTCATAACTCCATGAATAAAGCCTACTAACTGCCACTTTGAAATAAGTTTTGCTTGACTTTTTATAACTTCATTAAGTAAATATATATACGGGTTGCCTTCATATTCTGCCTTTTTAAAATGCCTATTTAAAGTATAATCAGCTAATGCTTTCAGTTCTTCAACAGTTCCCCAATTTGAAACAAATTGAAATGTTCCAACACGTATATGGCTTTTTGCTATCCGAGTTAAGACTGCTCCTTGCAAAATTTCCTCTCTCATTACATCTTCTCCCGTTGAAACTACTGCCAAACTACGAGTTGTTGGAATTCCTAATCCATACATCCCTTCACTTATTATGTATTCTCTAAGCATTGGTCCTAAAGTGGCTTTTCCATCTCCACCTCTTGAATATGGTGTTCTACCCGCCCCTTTAAGTTGAATATCAAATCTTTCTCCATTTTGGGATTTTAATTCTCCTATAAGAATAGCTCTACCATCCCCTAGCATTGTAAAATGTCCAAATTGATGACCTGCATAAGCTTGGGCAATTGGAACTGTACCTTCTAAAATTTTATTCCCAGCAAAGAAAGCTACTCCATCATCACTTTGTAAAAACTCTTCACTTAGTCCTAAATCACTTGCCAATGACTCATTAAATACTTCTAACTTAGCACTTTTCACTTCACTTGGATTCTGCTCTGAAAATAATTTTTTAGGAAGTTTAATATAAGTATTTTCTAAATTTAAATAAGTATTTACAATTACTTCTTTATTCTTCATCTTATCTCCTCTACTATTTCCATTTGTAACAGAATGCTAAATTATCTTATAGCTATATACTTCTATGCTTCATTATAGCAATAAGTCTTACTATAAAATAAATATCTGATACCTCATTAGTTTATACATAATTTTTTTTCTTATTAATCTTTATTCCTATAATTTACACTATTATTTCATCAATAATATTAACTTGTATATATATTCTATATATATTTATAATGAGCAATTTTTCTTCATAAGCAGATGCTTCATAGAATCTTTTATAAAAAATTTCGTTTAAATTTTTATTATCAACACTGTCCCTAAAGCAAATACACATATCCTTTATAAAATTCTCATTGTTAATAAATCGTTGTTTTTCTGCCAAAAGTGAACTAATGCTCATAGTAAAAACTAATTCTTCTGATAAAAGTTTATTAATATAATTACTTTTAACA
Source organism: Clostridium cagae (assembly GCF_900290265.1). NCBI lineage: Bacteria > Bacillati > Bacillota > Clostridia > Eubacteriales > Clostridiaceae > Clostridium > Clostridium caccae. Next base: position 978,093 of record NZ_OKRA01000001.1, on the reverse strand, counting down.
TAGTTATTATTATAGACTAATCTAGTCCATAGATATTTATTTATTAATAACAGTTCATTTGCACTTCTATAAATATCATCTACTGAGCTATCTTTTTCAAAAAGCTCTATTGTATCAAATACCAAGCTTTTATATGATTCAAAAGTATTTTTTATAGATACCTTTATGCTGTATGGAAATATTGAATTATTAAAAATAATAACTCCTAAACACCCTAAGAAAACTAAAGATATTCTATACTTACTGTTTATAACAAAATTTTCATTAGCATATATTAAAACACTTGGACATAATGCACTCAAAGTTATAAATATACTTGATATATTATAAGGCATTTTTTTAGTAGTACTTAAGTACACAGAAATTATAGTTACCGCTATCATAACTAATGGAGTTGTAGTGAAAAATGTTATAATTAAAAATAGAACAATTCCAATAAAAGTTCCTTGTACTCTATATACACCTTTTCTATTGGTCTCTTCTTTATATGGTAATCCTACTACAGTTATTGTTGTAAGTAACCACAGACCATGAGGAATATTTAATATTTTTACAGAAACTACTCCAATAACCATAAGTATTGAATATCGTATTGCTGTATTAAACTTAACAGATGTAGATCTAAAACCATTTTCAAGAGTTAAATTATATTTCTTTGAATATTTTTTCAAAATAACTATAGCTTCTTTTTTATTCTTAAAATATGCATTCTTATTTTCTAAATTTTTCCTGACAGCACTATTAAACCAAATTACATATTGCTCTATTTCATAATTAACATATTTCTTCTCATTTTTTTCTATAGGTTCCTCTAATTTTATGTTAAACCCATCAGTTAAGTTATTATCATTAAATTTATAAAGGCTTTTTAATATGTTATTAATATCCTTTATAACCTGAATATTATTGCATATATCTGACTTTCTAATTATATTAATTAAACCACCTAAAAAATTTGTTATTAAAATTCTTAACTTTATATCACTTTCATAAAACCTATTATTTCCCAACGCTCTATATAATCTGATTTCAATATTTTCAAGTTCTTTTAAAATATCTTTTTGCAAAACAGTACTATATGTATTTTCTTTATCCAAAAGAATTTTATCTAATAATTTTTCGCATTTACCTAATTCATCATGTATAGATAAATCAATATTTTCAATGAAATCTTTTTTATTCATAAAAAAATATATTATATTAATAAATATAGCTACACAAATTAATAAGAACAATCTAGTTGGTAGTTTTTCTATAGTTATTGGTGAAAATACTAACATTACATATGTAATTAAAAAGCCTAAATACTGTGGTCTTTTTGTATAGTAAACATATCTATAATAAATATAAAAACATATAATAAATGTTATAACTGCAGCGTTGATTAAATTTAAATTAGCTAAATATGCTCCTATCCCTATAACTACTTCAAGTATTATTAATTCTATAGTATTTTTTATTATATTGCCCTTAAATTCTTCTGATAGATAACTAATTAATATGTATACAGAACCTAACCAAATACAAACATTATCTCTTTGAAAAATAGCAAAAATTATTAATGTAGCCATAGCCACTATCAAACCAATTAATTTCTTCATAATTATTCTCCCTTGTACGATTTGATTATAATAAGTATTATTAATGCTATCAAATATATACTCTATAGTAAATATTTTTTAACATATTATTTAATTTTAAATAATATCTTCATATTCAAGATCTTTCACTTTATTATTCCTTATACAGGATTACATATCCTTAATTGAATTTTTTTCTATTTTCTTAGGCGAAAACTCATACACCAATGAATTGTCTATGTACGGTCATATCTATTGGTACTATAGAATTATTCTTCATTAAACAAAAAGAAAAGCCCTTAATTCAAGGGGCTTTCCATTGTATTATCATTTAATTAATAAGGAGTAGCCTACTCCCTACATAAAAATATATTTATATCATTTTCTCTAAATTACTCACTAATTCACCAATTGCTCCAACATAGTAATCAACTATTCCATTAGCAATATTGCTTACTAACTCTTCATTATAAATATACTTATTATTTTATTTCAAGAATTATAGAAGATATAATTGTTTTTAAATAAATTATAAATCTATTCATCTTTTGCTTTAAATAAAAACCTATCTTTAATTCCATCAACAGCTAAGATAATAAATAACCAACTTATTATATATCCATACCTATTTTGATTTTCAGTAATTAGATACGCAGCTATATATCCTAGAAATATTAGGTAAAATAAGTTTAATTTTGAGTTTGAATTTATAGCACTTCTCTTCTTCAATCCTAAAAAAATAAAAATCAATATTATAATATAAAATATTTGAAAAGGTGCTGAACTAAAAATTCCTATCTTAAATATTATTTTTTCTTTTGGAACATCTTTTTGAGTCCAAAGAGATCCTGCAAAATCTCCTATACACCACTGTGAACCTAGCTTTTCTACATAAAAAATAAATAATTTAATAGTAGAAGTAGTTGTAAGTCTATCATGTATTATTTCTTTACATTTCAATTGAAGTTCCTTATAATCATTTAGATTTTCTTCTACTAATCTTGCATCCTCTACATTCCACATACCTAAGCTGTTAAAATTAGTTCCTTTTAATACATTTGTTATTTTAGGTTCGCTTCCCCTCCATAATGGATTTTCTGTGATATTTACCTTTTGAAGAATGCTACTAACTAAAACTATAATTAAAAAATATGGAACAATAACAAAGACTATATTTATTAACTTTTTAAATATTCTATCTTTATAATAAATTAAAATATATAAAGTATATGCAATTAAAATTATAATAGCAACCATTCTAAATAAATTTCCGAAAGCTAAACATATGCTACTGAGACAAAATAATTGAAATTTATATTTATCAGATTCAATGCCTTTTAAAAATAAGTAAATACTTAATAAGTAAAATGGCATAGCTAAATTTTCACTACAAAATACTGAAGTATAAGTTATAAAAGGTGGAAATACACTTGCTATTAATAATGACAATAATGCTTTTTCTTTGCTTTTAAACAATTCTAGTGTTATTAAATATACAATTAACATTACTATTGTCCCTAAAAACAAGCTTATAATCTTCATAATTAACAAATTACTTGCTGGAAATAAATATTGTATTGCTGCCATATATAAAACATGTATGGTTAGATGTGGAAATCTCCCTATATAGCCTATACCTTTAAAGCAGCTTAAATCTCCTGATATGAAATTTTTACCGCATTCATACATAACTTTAAAATCAGAATTTGGTGTATTATCTGCATTTAAAATCCACAAAATTTTGATAAAAATTGATATTAATATTAATGAAAATATTTTTTGTTTATAGCTAATATTAGAATTTATTATTTTATATTCAAATAATATAGAAATTATTATAACTAATAAAAATACTATTGTCCCAACATTGCTATCTATAAGCATAGGAAATAAAATACAAATGCTAGTTATAATTATAATTAATAATATAACTTTTAGCATTGTATTAATAACCTTAGTAAATAAGTTATCTAATTTATTCATTTTTTACTCCTTTAACTTTCATTTTTACTCCTTTAACTTTAAAGGGTTAAGTTCATAAATCCTATTACCTCTGAGTTAAATTATCTGTTGGTAGATATGAGAACCTATGTGATATTGCTTGTCCTATAAGTACACATGCTTGAAATGTTTAATTAATAATCTCCATTTACTTTAAACTTTTTTTTATTTTTAATCATCTATTAAACAAAGAACTCTCTTTATAAGTTTACCATTTTTGTTTTTATATGTCTATTTACCCTATTTAATTATATTTCATACAATGAAAAGAAGTTACCTTTGAAAAAGTCAAAAATCTTTTTCAAAGGTAACTTCCATTAATAAAGGTTCTTTTAAAAATCATTTTATTAATTTTTGTTTTAGATAAAAATAATATTTAAATATATGTAATTTTGTTTTATCATTTATTCTAAATGTCTAAATATCCATACTCTTGAGTTTTTATTATTCCTTTTTTAGAAAAATTTATTGGATAATTAAATAATGGACCATCATATACAAATGTATGATATTCCCCATTTTCACCACAAGCATCAGAACCTGTAGCTTTTATTTGTTCTACAACATCTGTAGTTAATACTTTTCCTAAAAAGTCTTCAGACATGCACTTAAGCTTTACATTCTTAATTACTGTTTTAAATCCTGAATCAATAAATTCATAAACTAAATCTTCCCTATTTTCTTGCCAAAGAGGAAATACAGCTTCAATGCTTGCTTCATTACATCTACCCGTACACCATTCTCTATGTGGTTCTAAATCAATATCACCAAATACACAAGAATCTATCCCATGTTTTTCTCTAGCACAAATTAATGCTTTTGTAAAAGTCGATTCATAATCATTTCCACCCTCTGAATCAACTAATAATAAAGATATATTCAGAGAATCTGCCATTTCTCTAATTAACTTTTCAGGTACCCCATGAAACCAAGACCTAGAATTTTTTTTATCAACAGTAACAAGTAAAACTTCTGGTTTATGTCCTGCTTTTATCATTCTATATAAAGCCAAAGTACTATCTTTTCCACAACTATAAGACATAATAAATTTTTTAACCATAATTAACTTCCTTTCATACTTATAAAATAGATATAATATATGTGTATAATTTATTTATCCTTCCACTTTTCCAGTGCATTAATCATAAATTCTTTAATATCTATTCCATAAACCTCTTTCAACTCTTTGCCACTAAAAACTTCCTTTGGTGTACCTTCTTTGATGATTTGCCCTTCATTTAATAACAACACTTTTTCACCAAAAGTTTGAACTAAGTTTAAATCATGTAATACCGCTATTACTATTCTATTATTTTCTTTTGTCCAACTTTTTAAATATTCTAGTATTTGAATCTGACATCTTAAATCTAGATGATTTGTTGGTTCATCTAAAAGTATCACTTCTGGATCTTGTGCAAATGCTCTTGCCAAGTAAACTCTTTGAAGCTGTCCTCCTGACAATTCAGTTATTAGCTTATCCTTTAAATTCAATATACCAACATTATCTAGACACTTTAAGACCATATCCTTATCTTCATTACTTGGCTTTCCAAATGCTCCATTTATATGAGCATATCTTCCCAATAATACTGTTTCAAAAACAGTATAAGGAAAATGTATATTACTTGATTGGCTCATAAGAGCTATCTTTGTTGCTAACTTTTTTCTATTCAACTTACTTATTTCTTTTGAATCAAGAGTAATATTGCCTTTGTAATCTATCAAATTTGCTATAGATTTTAATAATGTACTTTTCCCACAACCATTAGGTCCAACTATACAAAAGTTATTTCCTCTTTCAATATTAAAGGTTATATTTTTAACTACGTTTAAATTATCATATCCACAACTTAACCCCTCTATCTTTAACATGCTTTTCACCTACTTTTATTTTTTAAAGTATATATAAGCAAAAAATGGTGCTCCAATTAATGCAGTTATGGCACCAACTGGCAATTCTGATGGTACAATTATTGTTCTTGAAACTAAATCTGTTATTACCATCAAACATCCTCCAAATACTGCTGACATTGATATTACATATGAATGGTTTGATCCAAATATCTTTCTAACAATATGAGGTGCTATTAAATCAACAAAACCAATTACTCCACTTAATGCAACTGCACTACCAGTAAGAAATGCTACAAATAAAAATAAATTTCTTTTAACTTTATTTGTCTCAACACCTAATGCCTTTGCCTCATCTTCTCCAAATGTTAATACATCCATTTCCCTACAATAACTCATTACACCAACTAATCCAATAATATAAAAAGGTATTGAAGCCTTAACATAACTCCATCCTCTCATTGCAAATGAACCCATTTGCCACATTACAATACTTTGCATTTTATCACTAAACAATGCTGAAATTGTAGTTAATATTGCATTACAAAATAGTGAAAATACCATACCAACAAGAATTATTCTACTACTCGATATAGCATTATCTGCTTTTTCACAAAGTTTAAGAACTACAATCATTGTAGCCAAGCTACAAACAAATCCAACTATTGGCATTGTTAAATTTCCTAAAAATGGAATATAAGTACCACTTACAATTAGTATTCCTACACCTAAAGAGGCTCCAGAAGACAGACCTAAAGTATATGGTGATGCTAATGTGTTTTTAAGAACTGACTGAGTTACAGCACCACTTACACCTAATGATCCTCCCACAATAAAAGCTAATAATACCCGTGGTAATCTTACATTCCAAATTATTACTACCTGGCTTGAATCAATTCCATCACTTAATGGAACACTAAAAATTTTATGGCCTAGAATTGAAATAATATCTAAAATACCAATATTGGAACTCCCAATGGAAGTTCCAATGCATAAAATTAAAAATACTAGTGGAATTGATAGCATTAATAATATTCTATTTTTATAAGTCTTTGTATTCATCTGGATAAATAACCTTTGCCATTTTCTTTAATGCTTTAATTATATTTTGTGATGGTCTTGAAGAAGTATTATTATCAATCATATATACATCATCATTCTTAACAGCTGTGATTGTGTTCCATCCTTCACGGCTAGTTATATCTTCTATTGCAGTTTTTTCATTTCCGCTAAGTCCTAAATTATTTGTTAAAATAACATCTGGATTTGCTGCAATTACTGACTCTTCTGAAGTTGTTATCCAAGAATTTTGGTCTCCAAAAATATTTTTAGCTCCAACTACTTCTATCATTTCATTTAAAAAAGTATCTTTACCAAAAGTAAATAAGCCTGAACCTGAACCTATTTCAAAATAAACACTTTTCTTTTCTGTAATAGTATCAGAAATAGTCTTTATTGCATTAACTTCTTTTTTCATGTTTTCTACTATTTCTTTACCTTTCAATTCAGTATCTGTTATTTGTGACATAAACTCTATATCACCATAAATACCATCAATACTGTAACTGCTTGGTATATATACAACTGCTATTCCTGCTTGTTTTATTAAAGCAAATGGATCTTCATCACCTACTTTATTATGCCCAGAGGCTATTATCATGTCTGGCTTTAACGAAATAATAGCTTCAACGTCTGGATTTCTAAAATCCAATTGTGGCAATTCAGGATTAACACCTTCAATATCCGTTGAGTACTTATCTATTGCAATTAATCTATCACCTAAGCCTAATGCCATTAATACCTCTGTATTTGATGGTGCTGTTGAAATTATTTTATTAATTTCTTTAGGTGCTACAAATTCATTACCTTCTCTATCATGCATAGTAGTTGTTTTTTCAGTACATCCTACTAAAACTGACATAAACATTGCTAGAACCATTAATAATGGTATGAGTTTTCTTTTGTATTTCATTTCTATTCCTCCTAAAAAATATTCTTCAGGGCAACTTAATAATTATCGGTTAAAAATCATATTAACTCAAAAAAGAGCCACCCTTCTTGAGAGTAGCTCTAAAAATACATACTAAAAATTTTATATTAGTTGTAGTTTATATCTTTATTAAGCACAACAATAAATTAATAAATATTTATTATCTCACCCTCAGAAGATAATATAAATTCCATATATGGCAGGTCTCCCGACTTTACTTCATCCTACTTTTCTCACCTTCCCGGATTTTACAGTGGTATATTTAAGAATTTCGTCAGTTTCACGGTTACTGGGATAGTTTGGGATTTTCACCCAATTCTCTATTAAGTCAATAAAACACCTTATACAGTTTAATTTTCATACTGATTATATCGTTGAATATATTACTTGTCAAACAAAATTTTTTCTTCTAAAACCGTCTTAATTTAAACAATTACATTAATTCACAATTAACAACAATTAATCCTTTATTAAACTTTGCAAAAATTTCTTATTCCCTTTTCTAGTTTTTTTTGTTATAATCTTTTATTATTTTATATAAATAAATTAGGAGAATACTTTAAATGAATGAAGAGTTATTATTTTTATTAAAACAAAATACTAATTGGAATACTAATCTCATTACCTCTGTAAAAAAAATTGGTGGACTTAATAATAATAACTATAAAGTTTCATATAATGGTGATGATTTTTTTATTAGAATTTGTACCAATCTATATTTAGATCATGATAGAACAACTGAATTGCAAATTATAAATAAAGCTTCTACTATTAGTTTAACTCCTAAACCCTATTATTTTTCTATCAAAAGTGGTAATATGATTCTCCCTTGGATAAAGGGTAACATGCCTACTGAAGATGAATTCTCATCTATTAATTTTATTAACAAATTGACTAAAAGATTAAAAGAACTTCATAATTTAAATTGTGAAAAGCTCTTCGAACCTTTTAATCATATAAAAACTAGAATTGATTTATGTAAAAAATTTAATATCTCTTTACCTAATTATATTGATACACTTTCAAAAAAATTAAATTATCTAGAATTTGTTCTAAATAATAATCCAACTATAGGTTTATGTCACAATGATCTTAATTGTTCAAATATACTTCTTTCAAATAACAACTTATATTTTATTGATTATGAATATTCAGCCATGGGCGATGTTTTTTGGGATCTTGCTACAATATCGTGGTTGCTTGATGATAATTGTAGGAAAGATTTATTAATACAATATTTTGGTTATTATAAAGAAGAAGATTATAAAAAACTATTAGATTTTTTATATGTAGTTAAATTTTATAATGCAACATGGGCATTATTAAAAACTAAAGATCCAAATAATGATTATGATTATCTTAATGGCGCTAATATTATTTTTGAAGATTTAAGACAAAACTCTTAAATAATTAATCTATCGTCGTCCAAATGTCTAACGCAAGTGAGTTAACCTATAATTATACTAAATTTCCTTTTGCATTTTCTTCATTTTTCTTTTTTGATTTAAGTATCTTGTAAATCACCCCAAGTATTATAAACCATATAGGTGTTACAAATATGGCTACACGGGTTTCATTATTAAGTGCCAATACAACTATAACAAAAGCAAAAAATACTAGAATTATATAATTTATGATTGGATAAAGTGGCATTTTAAATTTACTCTTAGTAGCAAGTTCAGGATTAGTTTTGCGATATCTTAAATGACATATAACTATAATTACCCAAATGAAGATAAAGCAGAATGTTGATATACTTGTAATAAGTACAAATACCCCTTCTGGCATAATATAGTTCAGAATAACTGAAATCAAAATGACAGCTGCTGAAAACATTGTAGCATTAGACGGTACTTGATTTGAAGTTAATTTTTTCATTGACTCAGGTGCATTATTTTCTTTAGCAAGAGAATAAACCATACGGCTTGTGCTAAATATACCACTGTTACAAGCAGATGCAGCTGATGTTAATACAACGAAATTTACAATACTTGCTGCTGCTGCGATTCCCACTGCAGCAAATACCTGCACAAATGGGCTTTTATCTGGATTAATTGAATTCCATGGGTATATACTCATAATAACAGTAAGTGCTCCGATATAGAAAATAATAATTCTAATTGGAATATTGTTAATCGCTTTTGGAATAACATATTCTGGATTTTCAGTTTCACCAGCTGTTAAACCAACCAATTCTATTCCAGTAAAAGCAAATACAACCATTGGGAAGGAAAGGACAAAACCTCTTACCCCATTAGGGAACCAACCACTATGACTCCAAAGGTTTGTAAAACTAGATATACCTGCATCTGTAGAAAATCCTTTAATAATCATAAATGTACCAATTATAATTAATGCTAAAATTGCAATAACTTTAATTAAGGAAAACCAAAATTCCATTTCACCAAATAGCTTTACTGTAGTAAGGTTCATAATTAGTAAAATTACAAGAAATATAAGGCTTGGAACCCATTGAGCTATATTAGGGAACCAATATTGTATATAAAGTCCAGTAGCAGTTAAGTCAGCCATAGCAAGTGAAATCCAACAGAACCAGTAGGTCCAGCCAGTAATAAATGCGGCTTTGTCTCCTAGATAGTCATATACAAAGTCTACAAAAGAATGGTAGTTTAAATTAGAAAGCAATAATTCCCCAAGAGCACGCATAATAAAAAAACAAATTATCCCTGTTATCATATACGCAAATAAAATAGATGGACCCGCCAAGTGAATAGATCTACCTGAACCAAGGAATAATCCAGTACCAATTGCACCTCCAATTGCAAGTAATTGAACATGTCGATTTTTTAGTCCTCTCGATAATTTTTGATTTTCTGACATATGTATTCCGCCTTTCTAAATGTTACTATTTTTTAATCTATATTACTAAAATCGCAATTTTCTAGAATTATTATTGGATCATTTAGATATAACTTTCTATTTCTATTATGCCTAAAAAAGTACTATTGATGTCATTTATGTTATAAAACATAACTACAAGATATAGTAGCTGCTAATTCAGTCCTTAATATTGTAAAACTCTAGTAATATCCCACCTTCTACATTGTGCTCCTCTTGATTTTTCTCAAAAGAGATTTTAGAAAAATAGATAATTTAAATAATTATATTAATCCTAGATGTACGGTAAGACAGATTCTAATTTCCATTAGTAAGACTAAAAGTGAAACCCCAAATACTCTAAAATTTATTTGAGTAAATGCTTTTGTTAATTGATCCACTTTATTCCTCCATCTTATTCGAAAAGCATGTACTAAAAATGCCTTTTCCTATATAAGGATTTTGTGATTGGAGATAAAAAGGGGAATAGATAAGATCTAAATGAAGTAATATGGTAATGTATTACTTTTATAAGATATGCTACCTTTCCCCTGTCCTTTTACCTGAGAGTTTCGTCTTACGACTTTCTCCTTCGGTGCTCTATCTTGAGTCTCTCCAAGGGTTCATCCAATAGCGGTCATCTCTAATTTAAATAGGTACCTGAAAGATTTACTTCTTCGGTGTATGGCAATAACCATAACTCTCCCACTATCTTCGTCTGAACTGTTAAAATATATACTAGTATATTTTTAATAAAGTTGCAACAATTTCTTCATATTTTTATTAAAATAAAAATATTTTCTCATTATAATTGATAAATTTTCCAATTAAGAAAAAGCCAACTATTTAGAATTTTTCTCTAAACAATTGGCTTAATATTTATGTCCTTTAAGCAAAAAAATCAATTACTTAAAGGAAAAATTTAATTTCTATTTAAAAACAATTCAAATATATCTATCTTGTTAATTTAAGAATTACTTGTTCATACTTTGGATATTTTTCTAGTAAATACTCCCTTTTAAACAATTCAAAATCTTTAAATTCAAAGCCTGGAGATACCATGCAACCAACTAAAGCATATCCTTCATTATTCATTGCAGAACCAAATATGTAATCTTTAGGAACCAATATTTGAGGTTTTTCTCCTTTTTCAATATTAAGCCCAAGTTCTTCTGTAATAAGTTCTCCTTGAGGGGTAATCATATAAATAGTTAGTGATGAACCAGAATGATAGTACCACATTTCATCAGACTTTAATCTATGAAAATTTGAAACTTCACCATCTCTAAGTAAAAAATATATACTAGTCCAAAGTCTTTTTGATTCTTCACTTTCAACATTTAATGCCCTATCTAAAATATTTTCCTTTGACATAAAACTCTCTTTGTAAAATCCACCTTCTGGATGTGATATCATATTTAATTCTTTTATAAAATACTCTGCTGTGTACATTTAATCGCTCCCTTCAAAATTTAATACTATTTTACATTATAGTAATTATTTTTTCTACTCAAAATAGTAATTATTTTTTCTACTCAAAGCTAAAATTTATGCACATCTACTAAAAAATTCAGTGAAACAATGACATCTTTATATCTAAATTTCTTATATATTTTTTTCAATTACTCCATAAATAATTGCACCATTTTTTTTGCCTCCATAATATTTTTTTATACCTAATTTTTCAAAATCATTAGCACCTTGTCTTTCTTTAATAACAACTCTTTTTTTACACACTCTAAGGGCTTGCATTAAAATCTCTTTTGTTAATCCTCTATGATCTGCAAAAGCTCTAAAGGCATTTATTGATGTTGACTTTCTATTTGGTTCTTTAAACATGGGATCAAAATATACTACATCAAAACTATTATCACTTTGCTTAAAAAGGTAATCTTCATATGATTCATTCACTACCGTTATATTATTTATGCAATTTATAGTTTCATCATTAACATTATTATAATTCTCTAATCCGCTTTTACTTAAATAAGCTATGTACTTGTTTACTTCCGTTCCTACAACATATCCATTTTCTCCAACAACTGCTGAAAAGACAAGGGAATCTCCTGCAAGACCTAATGTGCAATCTAATACACTATTTCCTTCTTCTAATTTTGTTGCTTCTATTATAGCCTCTTTATTACCTTGTCTTATTGATTTAATCTTAAGTTCTGACATATTAGGATGCCAAAATAGTATACTATTTTTTCCTTTTATAACAATTTTATCTCTTTCAACTACTAATAAATAATCAAAACTATCTTTTAAAATTGTTTTTTCTATACTAAAATTCCCTCTTTTTATATATGATATATTTAAATCTTTAGATATACCCTTTGCTTTATAAACTAAGCTTTCATCTGCTTCTCTTGTAGTAGTAACTGCAATCTTCATTTTTTCTCTCTATCTTTCTTAATATATTTTACTTGTTCAAGTATATAATACATTCTATCAATTAAATAATTAATTATTTAATTTCTATTTACTATAATTAGTATATTTCTACTAAACAGCTTTGAAAAATCTAACTAAACATTTTTAATATGATGTTCTGCTAATAGCTTATCATATATTTCTTGATTTCACATACTTCTCAACTATTCTGTTAATATAACTAAAGTAATACACACTAGCCATTAGTACTTAATATATTTCTTTATTTAAATTTGTTTTTTATTCCTAAAACAATTGTATAGTGATGCAGATACATGACAAATATGTAAATTTTTTATTTAGTCACTTGCAGAGTGATTTCTTGAACACTATACTATATTATGTAGCATATTCTTAGCTATGTACTAATAAAAACTCATGAAATGAGAGGACTATATATGAAAAGAAAAGATGTATTGGAATTAAAAAAACGTTTAAAAAAGGATGACTGTACATTTACCAAAATGTGTGGTTGCTACGTAGATTCTCAAAAAGATATTGTATTAAATATTAAAGAAACATTTCTAAATCTAAAAGATGAAGAATTTTTCAAATATTTAGAGATTGCAAAAAAAACATTATCAGGAACAATCGGAAACAATCTTTTAGAACTTAACTTTCATCTTGATGAAGAAAATATAGGTGGTAAACAACATTCTCTAATGGAGCTAAAAAAAAGTAAGTTAAAAGATAATGCTCTACTTGATAAATTCTATAAATCAATTATTGATAATTATGACTATACTGGTAATTTTCTAATACTTGTTTTTCATGATGCTTACGATGTTGTCACAAAAACTACGGATAATGCAAAATTAGATGAATCCGAAGAAGTATACGAATACCTATTATGCGCAATATGTCCAGTATCACTTTCAAAACCAGGTCTTGGATACCTTGAAGATGAAAATCGAATTGGAGCACGTATTAGAGACTGGATAGTTGGAGCTCCAGATCTTGGATTTGTCTTTCCAGCTTTTACAGATCGTAGTACTGATATTCATTCTGTTATGTACTATACCAAAAATGTTAAAGATCCACATGCAGAATTAATGGAAGGCGGACTCGGCTGTGATTCAAAGCAAACTGCTACTGAGCAGAAAGAAACATTCCATACTATTATTCGTAATGCAATTGGAAATGATGATGAAAAATCGGATGACTTATTAATAGAAATACAAGAAACTCTTAATAACATGGTAGATGAACATGAAATTGTCAATGATAAGAATGGTGAACCTATTATCTTGACCAATGATAAAATTCAAAATATTTTAACTGAAAGTGGAATTTCAGAAGAAATTACTGCAAAAATCGAAAAATCTTATACAGAAGAATTTGGTGATACCCCTCCTGTAGTAGAACATTTAATCGATACAAAAGTACTTGCAGCAAATGCTAAAAGAAAAAAAGAAAAGGAACTTGAGCAAAAAGTACAAATATTAGAACAAAGGTTAGAAGAAACAAAACAAGATATTACATTAGATTCGGACTTTGAATCAGATTTGAAATCAGAGACTGATATCCTCTTAGAAACAGCGTCTGACCTTGAGATAGAATCCAAAACCACTACCGCTCCAAACTATGATGTTGTACTTCGAGTAAAGCCTCAAAAAGTAGCTCAAATAAAATCACAAATAATTAATGGACAAAAATGTATTGTCATTCCTATGGATGATAATGAACAAGCTAATGTAAACGGCACTGATACATTGCTTTAATTAATTATAAACCATATTTTTTATCACTATTTATACTAGTACTCTTAGAAAAATTTACAACAAAATCACTAAGACAGCTTTGGATCCATGGATTTTTTTAGCTATGTACCATTTCAAAATGTAATGCAGGAATAATGGGTGCGGCATATGATTATTTTTTATTATTTAGTGGTACTCATAATACCTTTGAAACACATTATAATAAAAGTTATTCACAATTTTTTAATAATATAAATTCCTAAAGAATAAAAAAATATTTCATAAATCTCTTGACTGATTATAAAATTCCAAGTAAAATGAAATAAATTTAAATTTACATTTCAGACAATGAATATAAAAGCCTTGATGGGAAGAGTAGTTATTACGAGGTAGTCAAAGCGAATCAGTAATGGTGAGAGACTGATACGAAACTAATAATGAAGAACATCCCGGAGCTTCCAAACGAAATTTATTAAGAGTAGTCTTGGACGGAGCCAAACCGTTATAGCTTGGACAGTATCGAATTTATTTAGTTAATTCCGTACTGATTAAAGTGAGCTTTTTTAAGCTAATTTAGGTGGTACCACGGAAGTTTAAGTCTTTCGTCCTATGTTTATAGGATGAAGGGCTTTTTTTATTAGAAAAAAGTTTAATAGAGATAAATATTTGAATAATTACATTTTTTATTTAATTGAGGAGGAATATTAATATGTGTACAATTATGTGTTATACAGGAACAGATATGAAACATGAAAAATTTGCTGAGGCATTACAAAGAACTGAGTCTAGAGGGCCAGATATGACTGAAATTCTAACTTTACCATCTGGTATTTTAGGTTTTCAAAGACTTGCTATTATGGATTTAAGTTTTGGTGGAATGCAACCATTCACAAGAAAAAAAGATGCATCTATCTGTAATGGTGAAATTTATGGATTCCGTAAATTAAAAGAAGAACTAATGGCAAAAGGCCATAAATTTATTTCTGACAGTGATTGCGAAATATTACTTCCAATGTACTTAGAGTACGGGCTAGATATGTTCACAAAATTAGATGCTGAATACGCAGCCGTTATCTATGATGGAGAAAAGGATACTTTCATTGCAGCAAGAGATCCAATTGGAATTCGTCCTCTATTCTATGGCTATTCTGAATGCGGTAAAATCATGTTTGCCAGTGAAGCTAAAAATTTAGTTGGTCTTACAGAAAAGATTATGTCATTTCCACCAGGACATTATTATGCTGATGGTAAATTTACATGCTACTGTGATATCGCATCAGTAGAGGGTGATTACTGTAAAGATGACTTAGACGTTATTTGTAGTAACATTCATGACAAATTAGTAACTGCTATAGAAAAACGTATGGATGCTGATGCTTCAGTAGGTTTCTTATTAAGTGGTGGCTTAGACAGCTCATTAGTATGTTCAATTGCTCAAAAAATGTATCCTGATAAACCAATAAAAACATTTGCTATAGGTATGACAGAAGATGCCATTGATTTAAAATATGCAAAAGAAGTTGCAGATTACATTCATAGTGATCATACTGTTGTTTACATGACAAAAGAAGAAGTTCTTGAATCACTTGAAGAAGTTATTAAACTTCTTGGAACATTTGATATTACAACAATAAGAGCTAGTATTGGTATGTATTTAATCTGTAAAAAAATACATGAGATTTCTGATGTGAGAGTACTTTTAACCGGTGAAATCTCTGATGAATTATTTGGATATAAATATACTGATTTTGCTCCAAACGCAGAAGAATTCCAAAAAGAATCACAAAAGAGAATAAAAGAACTCTTTATGTATGATGTACTTCGAGCAGACCGTTGTATCGCATCTAATTCTTTAGAAGCAAGAGTACCATTTGGCGATTTAGATTTTGTAAAATATGTTATGTCTATTGACCCTGAAAAGAAATTAAACAAATATAATATGGGTAAATATCTTTTAAGACATTCTTTTGAAGGTGATTATCTTCCACATAATATTTTATATCGTGAAAAAGCAGCCTTTAGCGATGCTGTAGGACATTCTATGGTAGATTATTTAAAAGAGTATGCAGAAACAGTCTATAATGGTAAAGATTTTGATAAAATAAGTGAAAAGTATAACTACCATGCTCAACCATTCACAAAAGAATCATTGTTATATAGAGAAATTTTTGAAAAATACTATCCAGGCCAAGCAGAAATGATAGTTGATTTTTGGATGCCAAACAAAGAGTGGGAAGGCTGTGCTGTAGACGATCCTAGTGCCAGAGCATTATCAAATTATGGTGATAGCGGACTATAATTAATAAACCAAATTTGTTTATTCTATCTGATTATTCTTTAGCTTAATTATATTTAAAGCAACCTCATCATGACACTATGATGAGGTTACTTATATACTGTGTTATTTCCCAAGAAATAACATCAATGAAAATTCATTACTATTTCACATGTTCTAATTTTAAGCTTAAAAATCAGTTACTTAACTCTGCTCTCTTCTCTAACTTCAAAATAATCAACATTTTCATTAAAATATACTTTTTCTCAAGCATAATTTTTTTAAGCTTGAACTCCTATATGAGAAAATGTTTTAAATTCAAATAATCCAGTATCTGTTAACTTGATTTCCGGAATAACTGGAAGAGTTAAAAATGATAAAGTTAGAAAAGGATTAAAATCTGCATTAACTCCTATTATACTTAAAGCTTGATTTAAAATTTTAAGTTGTTCTTGAACCTCTAAATAGCCATTCTCAGATATTAATCCTCCTATAGCAAGAGGTAATGATGCTATAATTTCTTTACCTGAAGCAATTGCAATTCCTCCATTCATCTTTTTAAGATGATTAACTGCTAAAAACATTTCTTCATCAGAAGTTCCAATAACTACAATGTTATGGGAATCATGAGCTACCGTTGTTGCAATTGCTCCATTTTTTATACCAAATCCTTTAACAATTCCCAATCCAATATTTCCTGTTGCGTGATGCCTTTCTATTACAGCCATCTTTAATTGGTCATTAGAGATTGATGCACTAAAATTGCCTTTATCTATATCAACTTTTTCAACTCTATGATATGTTATTAAACTATTAGGAACTATTTCTATTACATTGCATAAATCAGAAGATAAAGGTATTTCAAAAGCATTTTTTTCTAACT
The DNA here is from genome assembly GCF_900290265.1 of Clostridium cagae. Classification (NCBI taxonomy): domain Bacteria; kingdom Bacillati; phylum Bacillota; class Clostridia; order Eubacteriales; family Clostridiaceae; genus Clostridium; species Clostridium caccae. The sequence goes on along the minus strand of NZ_OKRA01000001.1, from coordinate 960,542 downwards.
CTTTCATGTTTATCTTAGGTAACTTCATAGCTAATTCTTTACTGTTATCATTTATTTTAAATTCTTCTTTCTTTATTTCCCCATTATCTACAACACATATCCCCTTCTTTAAAACTTTATCTATTGAAACATTCTGTAATTCATCTAATATTAATAAATCAGCTTGATATCCTGGTGCTATTGCTCCAAAACTACGAAGACCAAAAAATTCTGCTGCATTAATTGTTACCATTTGAATCGCTGTAACTGGATCTAGTCCTTCTTTTATTGCAAGCCTAACATTATGATCTACGCTACCTTCAACAATCAAATCATCAGGTAATTTATCATCTGTAACCAACATACATCTTCTTGAATTTGTTGGAGTTACAACTTTTATTAGTTTTTTTAATTCTTTAGCTGCTGTACCTTCCCTAATCATTAAATACATACCTAATTCTAAACGTTCCTTTGCTTCTTTAACATTAGCACATTCATGATCTGCATAAATCCCTGTAGATATATATACGTTTAACTCTTCTTTACTAAGTCCTGGAGCATGTCCATCTACAATGCTTCCATTTAAATGAGCATTAATAATTTTCTGTAACATTTTTTCATTTAAATTTACTATAGACGAAAAATCCATAAATTCTGCAAGTCCTAAAACCCTTGGATGTGTGTAAAAAGGTTGTAAATCTTCTGCATCAAGTTTTGCTCCACTATTTTCAAATGAAGTTGCTGGAACACATGAAGGAAGCATGATAAATACATCTATCAGCAATTCTTCTGATGCATTTAACATAAAGTTGAGCCCATCTATACCTGCAACATTTCCAATTTCATGAGGATCAGCCATTACTGTAGTAACACCATGTTGAATGAGAACTTTTGATAATTCATTTGGTGTCAACATTGTACTTTCTATATGCATATGGCCATCAATAAATCCAGGGACTATGACTTTGTCCTGTGCATCTATAATTTGTTCCCCCTCATACTGACCAATACCTGCTATAAATCCATCTACAATAGCTATATCTCCTCTCTTGATATCTCCAGTAAAAACATTTAGTATTTTCCCATTTTTCACAACTGTATCTGCCTTTACCTCCTTATTAGCTACTTTAATTCTTCTCTTTAATAAATTCATATCAATTTTCATAAAACACTACCTTCCTAAAATTACTAATTAAATTTTTTTAAAATAAAAAATCCTGATTACAAAGAAAAAAGACGTATCCTTTTCTTTGTAATCAGGATTTTACGGTTCCTGGTAGATACCCTCAAACCATATTTTTGAGGTTATACAAATAATTTTTTCGTTAATTTTAAATTATTATAACTTATAACAAATACATTGTCAATTAATAGAAATATATTCTAATATAATTGACATTATAACTATTATTTTGAATATTACTCAGTTTTTATATTATGCTACTTTTGTTATGCTATATTTAATTTTTTTCATTACATCATTCAATATTATGCTAAATATATGCTTTGTTTAATTCTCTCATTTCCATTCTCTTACTTAGTTTTTTTCCTATAAAAAGTGATACTCCAACAATTAATGCTACAATAGCTATTTTTAATGGACTTGTTAAAAATCCCTTTAAATCATATCCTATATAACTTGCTACAGAAAACATAATTACTTTTCCACAAAGCATTCCAGGAAAATATTTAGTTATACTCTTCTTTGATATACCTGCTGCTATTGTTACAAGAAATCCAGGTATAAATGGACATGAATAACTTATAGTCATAGGTAAAAATCCTTGAACTCTAACCCATTCTATAATTTTATCAACCTGATTAGTTTTAATCTTATTGATAAACCTTATATTGCCAATCTCTTTGCATATATAAAATAATAATGTTGATCCAAGTACCGAACCCAATGTAGATGCTATTAATCCTGGAAGAAATCCTAACAATACTGAATTTGTTATAACTATCCCTAAAAGTGGTAGTGGTGAAAAGAAGCTTTCAGTGAAAGCTACTAGAAAGCCTATCACAAACATTAATTCAAAACTATCTCGACATAATTGAAACAATCTATCTATCCAATCCATATTTATTTCCTCCTAATTTTTGCTTCTATATTTATTTAGTGACTTTATTATTAATTCATCTCTTGATCAACTCTATAATAGCATTTATACTATTTTTTAACCTTGTCATTACATTAATTTAATATAACATTTTTGTAATGTTCATAATTTAACTAAACTTTTAAATACTATAAAACAAAAAAAATTGATTCAAAATGACTGAAAAATCATCTCGAATCAATCTTATTTAAACTTATATAACTACTTTAAAATATTTTTACCTTATTCATAACTTATAGCAAAATAAATCTCATGGATTAATATTATAACCATTATTTTGAACATGAACAAAATCTTTCAAGATTCATTAAAGATGCTGCTCCTGCAAGTGTTGTACCAAAAAAAATAGTAGGTTTATCGATTAAAAAATTTGTTATTGTTTTATTTGCTATTGTGCTGCCTGTAGCAACTACTATATCACACCAATTCAACAAATCATCTATAGATTTATTTCCATCTTCAACTAACACACCGTATTTAATCTTACCTACTGTATCACAAGCTAAATCTACAATTCTAAGTGGAAATTTTTTAGAAAGGTTGTCTAATATCGCAGGTTGATACCCTATCATCGCTATTTTAGGATTGCCATACTTCTCTTTAATATAATAAGCAAATTTCTCTGCACATACTTCTGGTTCTCCATCCTTGCAATGAATAGTTTTATCTGTTAATTTTAAATATCTACATACAGCATTTAAAGTTGCAATATATACCGCTGTATCAAAATTAGTTTTTAAAGGCATTTCAATAATTTGTTTTAAAGTTCCTTCAAAATTATTAGGCATATCTGTAAAAGCTTGACCTTTTTGACCTCTAAAATCCGCTTCAAGCAATTTTTCCTTTCCCTTTATAATAGGAAAATCTTTTCTATCAGGATTTCCTATAGCTTCCTCTGGCTTTAAAGCCTTACCTTTTACCTTAACTTCATCATTAAAAAAATTATTATCATTAACTATATTCATAAATTTATTAAATAAACTATTATAAAATTCTGTTTCATTCATATTATTGCCTCCATAATTCCATTATAAAATTTGTATATCACTTTCTTTAATTCCCACATATACTTCTTTCCCTGGATTTAGCTTTAAATCTTCAATGCATTTTTCTGTTACAAAGGAGTTTAATTCAATTCCTACATCAACTATAACTTTTTTTATAAAGCCTTGATTAATAATTTCAACAATTCTACCTTTGAATTTATTCTCAAAGCTTTGAGTTCTAGGGTCTAAGAACAGAAAAATATTTTCACCACGTACTGCAGCTACTGCCTCGTTAAGTACACTGTTATTTTTAACAACAAACTTCACATCATTTGATAAAATCGCTCTTCTATCACTTACCTTACATTTAAATAGATTACTAAATCCTGTGAATTTAGCTATAAATTCTGATGAAGGATGTTCAAATATTTCCTTTGGACTTCCAATTTCAAGAATTTCTCCATTATTCATAACTGCTATTCTGTCTGCTAAATACAAAGCCTCATTAAAATCATGAGTAACATGAATAGTTGTAGTATTTAGATTTTTATGCATTTTTTTTAGGTTTTGTTGAAAAATTTCTTTGGTACAAGGATCAAGTGCACTGCTGACTTCATCCAATAATAGTATTTGTGGTGAAGTAATAATAGCTCTTGCGAAAGCGATGCGTTGTTGTTCTCCTCCACTTAACATAGATATATTTCTATTCAATAAATGCTCTATATTAAGCATTTCACATATACTAAATAAAGCTTGCTCTGCACTACTTTTAGACATGCTTTTTACTTTAGAACTGAAGAGGATATTTTCTCTTACAGATAAATGAGGAAATAACAAATAATCTTGATATACAAATCCTATATTTCTATGCTCTGGTGGAACATTACTCAAATTTCTATTATTTATATATATACTCCCTTTATCCAGATTATAAATTCCTGCTATTATTTCTAAAATTATAGTCTTACCTGCTCCTGTAGGTCCTAATATAACAAAATATTCCCCTTCTTTTACTTCAAAACTTATATCTTTAAGTGTAAAGTTACCAAGTTTTTTATAAATATGCTCTAATTTAAGCATGAAATAACTCCTTTTTAGTATTATTTTATATTTTCTGTATTTCTCTTTTCAAACAATTGAAAAATAGACAAACATACTATAGACATAATTATTAATATTGTTGCTGCTGCTAACGCTTTATCCAGTTCCCCACCAGCTAAATTTAAAAATATCGCTGCTGGTAATGTCTCTGTCTTCATACGAATAGCTCCTGCAAGCATAAGAGCAGTACCAAATTCGCCCAATGCACTAGTCCATACAATTATAACTCCTGAAATTACTCCATTTCTTGCTAACGGAAGCGTTACCTTAAAAAATGATTCACAACTGCTATAACCAAGTGTTCTAGCAACAAATTCTAACTTAGGATTAATACTTTCAAAAGTTACTTTTAAAATTCTTATCATATATGGAGTATTAATAAAAAAATGAGCTACTATTATTCCATATACAGAAAAAACAGGATCTATTCCTAATTTACTAACAATATTTTCTATAGGCTTTGTAGTAAATAGTAATAAAAGAGCTATTCCTGATGCTATTGGTGGAATTGAAATTGGCATTTGTACTATTGCATTTATAATTTTTTTACCCCAAAAGTTAAACCTAACTAATCCATATGATATAGGTATAGAAAACATCAAACAAATTATTGTTGATATGGTTGATGTAAAAAAGCTTAACTTAATTGCAAACTGAATTTCTTTATCCAAGAGACTTTCTATTAAATTAGGAAGGCCCCTTAGTAATACCCCAAATATTGCAAAAATTATAAATAATATAAAAACCAAAAGAAATATACATATAGATGTTTTAAAAAAAATGTCTTTTAAATTTTTATTAAATCTCATTAGTTAGCCTCTCAATACTACTTCAAAGTAAACAATTACATTTTACATATTATTCAATAGGTTTTAAATTATTTTTTGTAAATATAGCCTTTCCTTCATCTGAATTAGTAAAATCAATAAACTTTTGACATAGCTCCTTATCTTCACAACTTTTCAGAGTGCTTATATTTACCTTTTCAACTGAATTTTGTTCATTTGGAATTTGAACGCAATCTATATCTTTAGCTGCATTAAGAGCATTATCTTCCCAAACAATTGAAGCATCTGCTTTTTTCATAGAAAGATAGGTTACTATCTCATTTACAGTAGAAACTGTTGAAACAACATTTGGTTTTACCTCATCTTGAATGCCTACTTTAGTAAATAATTTCATAGCTAATTTCCCCAATGGTGATGTTTCAGGGTCTCCTAAGATGACTCTGACTCCAGACTTTGAAAAATCTTGTAAGTTTTTTATATCAAGTGGATTTCCTTTAGGCACAGCAATTACAGGCGTATGATATGTTAAATCCTTTTTATCTAGCGTTAATTCTTTTTTATTTGCTGTTTCATAGTCTTTATTTGAAGGTAATACACAAATATCTCCTTTATGTGAAATCTCCATTTGACCTATAAGATCTGATGCATTAGCATAAGTAAATTCAGCTTTAATACCATTTTGTTTTTCGAATTTTTCTCCTATTTCATCCATTGGCTTTTTTAAACCTGCAGCACAATAAATTAATAAAGATTTGTCTTTTTCATTATTTGCAGTAGTAGGTTTTGATGCTTGTCCGCATCCCCCTAACATAATAGCAACTATTAACAATGTTAAAATTAAAATAAGTGAATTTCTTTTCTTCATAAAAATCATCCTCTCTTCTAGTAATTCATTTTAGCCCCTTTCACTCTAATGTAACCATCTTCTTTCGTATTCTATACAAATAGAATACCACTCCATTATTTACCAGTCAATAAATTCCATATCTATTTTCTCATTTTTCAACACATTGACTATTTTTATGACTATTTATTTAAATTTATTGTAATTTTTTATTATAAATTGAATTTAAATAAGTACGATAAGTTTTATATTAACTTCTTTTCTAGCATTTAATGTCTACTTCTCTCAGCCTAATATAATCTTTCATCACATATTAATAGGGATTTTAATTTTAAATTGTGTTTCTTCTTTAGAACTTGCAACATTTATTTCACCTAAATGCAATTCAATTACTGTTTTTACAATTGCTAATCCTAATCCTGTGCCTTCTTTTTTATTACAAGATTTTTCTACTCTATAGAATCTGTTAAACATATTCTCTATGTCCTTTTGTTTTATTTCTTCTCCATAATTCACAAACTTAACTATAGCCTTGTCATTTTCTTTTTCTATAATTATATCTAAATATTTGCCTTCACTAGCATATTTAATACTGTTGATTACTATGTTTTCAAAAGCTCTAGCAAGCAAAATAGGATCTGCATTTATTTTTAAGCCTTTGTTTTTTGATTTTATTCTAAATTCCATATTATTATCTTCAAAAGCTGGTATAAATCCCATAGTTACTTGCTCGATTAATGCTTCTATACTTATTTCAGTTTTATTAAGCTTTAAATCTACATTGTTTATTTTAGTAAATTCAAAAAGCTGATCTATAGAGTTTTTTAGATTTTTAGCTTTTTCTAATGATATGTTGCAATAATGATTCAGTTTTTCATCATTATTAGTATCTTTTTCTATTAATTCTAAGAACCCAAGAATTGAAGTTAATGGTGTTCTTAAATCATGTGATAAATTAGTAATCAAATTGTTCTTTTGATTTTCCCATTTTCTTTCCTTTTTCATTAATTCATTTAAATTATAAGCCATTTTATTTACATCACTTGCTAAAGTTCCAAGTTCATCTTTTCTTCTAATGGGAATAGTAACATCCATTGTTCCTGTAGCCACTAAATTTAATGTTTTAGATATTTCTTCTATATAATCTGTAATATTATTCATCTTTTTTATAAACATAAAACACGCAGAACATATAAATATGAAGAAAATAACGAAAATTAAAATTGTCTCCACCGTCCTATTATTATTATAAGAATTTAAAAAACTTACATAAAGTTTTTTAGATAAAATATGTAATGTTCCAAAACTTAAAATAAATAATAACATTGTAATTGTAAATGCTTGTACTCCACTTAGAAAAAGATTAATAATTATATTATACTTTATACTTCTACTCTTCAATTTTATATCCAACTCCCCATACCGTCTCTATTATCTTAGGTTCTTTAGGATTTTCCTCAATCTTTTCCCTAAGCCTCCAAATATGAACCATGACAGTATTATTTCCTTCAAAGTATTTTTCTTTCCAAACCTCTTTAAATATATCCTCAGCACTAAATACTGTACCTAAATTATTTGCTAGTAGTAACAAAATCTCATACTCTATTGGCGTCAATTTCAATTCTTTCCCTAAAAATAACACTTTATGATTCTTTTTATTTATAGTTATATCTTTAAATTCAATAATATCAATATCATTAGATTTATTGCTTTTCTCATTTAAAAATACATATCTCCTTATTTGAGATTTAACTCTAGCAATAAGTTCCATAGGATTAAATGGCTTTATCATATAGTCATCTGCTCCAGTTGATAAACCTTGTATCTTGTCCACATCTTGACTTTTTGCACTAAGCATTATTATTGGTATATTGTAATCTTTCCGAATTTTCATACATACTTGAAATCCATCTATACCTGGCATCATTACGTCTAAAACAACAAGATGAATTTTTTCTTCATTTATTATGTTAATACCATCGCTACCATTATACGCTTTAAAAACCTTATACCCTTCATTAACCAAATATACTTCTATAAGTTCAACTATTTCAACTTCATCATCTATAATTAACACATTAAACATATCTTCATCCCCTAATTTTTGAATTCTAAATTATATATTACTATATTTAACTATATAAGGAAACAGTGCGTATACTATAATTTTAGGCAAAATAAGTAAGTAAACTTATATCATATTTTTATAAATTTTAATTATAATAACATGTTAATATAATTTATATCCTAAAAAATTAAAATAATATAAAAGCCATATAAAAGCTAAATTTGCTATATTTAAGGTTATACAATACACTCTTACCCTTATTGATCCTTTGTTCTTAACTAAAGAATAAATTAATAAAACCAAACTAAAAAGAGCCATTATATTTGATACAATCAATAAAGTTAAGAAAGAATAAAGTAAATATACTAAGCTAAAATCACTATTTAAACACATGTTTATTGTTAAAATAATTACTCCAAATACTCCAGTAATATTAAAAATTTCTATAATTACATTTAATAATTTAATGACATTTATAACTTTAGATTCTTCTGACTTTAAATACTTTTTTCTTTTAATTAATGATATTACAAATATAATTGAATTTATAATAAATATAATTATGGAAATACATAAGATTGACATAATAAATCCGCTTTTATCATAAAACTTTATTTTTTCAAAAGAATTGTGACTTGTATCATTAAATGCATATCTTACATTCCCATCTTTATCAAATCTAAAAGCGAATTTTCCACTTCCATCTTCTCTTAAAAATACCCCTTCTTCTATTTCAATAAGTTTTGTTTTAATTTCTTCTTTCGCTGATGTAAATTCATGTAAAGTTAATGTACCATCTTTATTGTCCTTAATTTTCATATCCATTCAAGAATCAAATAATACATTTAATTTCATAATATTAGTTTTTGACGTTCCATCATAACTTCTATATATTCCTTCATATTTACTATAATCTTTACTTTCATTTTCTTCCATAATATTTAAATTATCATTACTTTCAGGATAAAAATAATTTAAAAATTCCTCTTCAAAATTAAATGGAAGTGCACTTAAAGAATTAGTTGCAACATATATTCCAAGATTATCTTTTGGAAGGAGAAATAATGTAGTAGTATATCCAGATGGTAAAGCTCCCTCATGCTTTATTATTTCCTGTTCGTTTCTATAACTTCTAATAAATCCAAAACCCATTCCTGGTAAAACTTCTGAATTAGAAAATTGTTTGTTATGCATCATTTCTAGTGTTTTTGAACTTAAAATATTGTTGTCATTAAATTTACCATTATTTAAATTTGCTATAATAAAATTTTCCATATCCTTAGCTGTTGCAATTATTCCAGCTGAACCTGAAGTATATTGATATGCTAAAGGATTTGCGACATAATTATAACCATCATATGTATAACCTATAGCAGTATCGCTACCTTTTAGTCTAACTTTGCTATCATTCATATTTAAAGGTTTTAATATTTTTTCTTTTACATATTCCTCATAACTTATCCCAGAAACCTTCTCCACTATATATCCCAAAAGATTGTATCCAATGTTTGAATACCTACAAATAGTATTTGGTTCCGTAATAACTTTAATAGGATGAGTATTAAAATAATATTCTTGAGATTTTATTAAATTCTCATCTATAGTAGATACATTAAGTTCACTTTCTTCATCAATTCCACTTGAGTGAGTTAATAAATTTCTACACGTAACAGGTTTCTCATACTTACTAATAACTTTATATGGACTTATGTACTCATCAATGTTTCTATCTAAATCCAGTTTTCCTTCTTCATATAACTGCAATATAGCTGTTGCTGTAAACAACTTGCTTACAGAACAGGCTGGAAAACTTGTTTTATCTGGATCAACTTTAGCCTTGGATTCTAAATTGCTATATCCATAGCGCATTTTAAATATTTCTTTATTATCCTTAACTACAATAACTGATGCTCCTGGTACTGAATACTCTTTCATTTTTTCATTGAAGTAATTATCCATGAAGTTTTTAATCTCATCATTATTTATAACTCTAGATACTTCACTAGATTTTTCTTCAGCTTTTACTTCTTTTATAATAAATCCATTGTTTAAACTAAATAAAGTTAAAAGTAATAATGTACTCATTACTACTTTTAACTTTATAAATTCATTTAATTTTCTTAAATTTTTTAATACTATATTCATAAGATTCAACTCCTTAAATTTTCCATACTTAAATCTTACCTGAATATAAATTTCTAATTTTAACTTTTTTCTTACAAAGCTTTTAAGTTTTTATATATTTTTTCAAAATCATTTATTTAAATTGCAACTTCCTAATTACCATTTTTCTCCACAGGTATAAACATTAAATTAACATTTAATATGTTATATTTATCTTGTTAAAAGAAAACATAACAAATAAATTTAATTTTGGAAGGAGAATATAAATTATGAAAATGAACAAAATTTTAAGTATGCTTCTAGCAGCAACAATTATAGGAGGTACTTCTATTCCAGCCTTTGCTAGTGATTATAGTAAAGGAACTACAGTTTCAATTGATATGAGTTTATTCGAAGGTGATTCATCTATTGCAAATTCATTAACTGCTGAAGAAATACAACAAGCAATTAAAGATGGTAAAATAAAAGTATGCGATACAAAAGAAATGAACACTTTTCCAAGAGATGATTCAAATTCAGAAGGTACTTTAATCCAAGGTCTTACTAATTCTAATAATGAAACAGACGTTCTAATACAAAGTGTAAAGATTTTTGAAGATGGCTCATTTGTTATAAATTCATTAACTGACGAAGAAATACAAGAAGCAATTAATAATGGTAAAATGGCGCTATTCAATATGAGCGAAATGGAAAATATCCCAATAGATGATTCATTTTATAGTAAAGAATCTGTGTAAACAGTCTAAATCAATTTAAAGAGACTATATAATTTTGTGTGATTATTATTTTAATATTACTGGAAATTTTCATTTCCAGTAATATTTTTTTATGTTTAAGAAGTACTAATACTTTCTTGTTCTTTTAAGCTATGTATTTCATGGAATTCCTTATTTGATATACAATACATGTTTGAATATTTACTTATGAAAATACTGTTTTAATAGCTTGTGGTAATCCTTTTAGTCCATTCATACATGCAACTACACATTTATCAGAATTCCTGATTGTAAATATTCCCTGATTAATTTCAAAACTCTCTTATCTTCTATAGGTTTTAAAAGTTTATACATTAATATATCAAGATTTATTCTATCAAAGAATCTCTCTAGGTGGGTATCTACACCCCATCTATATTCATCATCAGTGTATGTTTTAGCCCTGTGAACAACATGTTTTTTAAACTTATCCTTTCTTGTAAGTCTTATATGTAGTTCATGTCCACCAGATCAAGAGTTTGCCTTAGGCTTCCTTCAGACGCCCTTGCAGTTAGCTAAATGAAACAAAAAAACAGTAGATAGATTTATTTTTACATAAATCTATCTACTGTCCATATTCTCCAGATTTTATAATTTATATTTATAAAGTCTATTTTTATTATCCCTCTAAATCTTTTAAAATCCTATCTATTTCGTCATTTTCATCCTTTTCTAAAGAGGCTATTACTAAATGTTTTTTAATTAATTTTTGTTGTCATTATGTTTTTTCATTATTAAATTCAGCTGTGAACTTAATATTCCAACAACACTACCTAGTGCAAATAAAAATTCTATATATCCTATTATTGCACCTAGAAATATTCCTGTACCACATCCTATTGCTAAATATTTTGCTAATCTTTCATAATCCTCATCTGATATCATAAACTTCTTTTCCATATAATCATTCCTTGATAAATATCAAATTTCCATTTGTAAGTCCCCATGTTTCATCTGCAAAGTTAGCAACTCTTTTAGAATGAGTTACAATAATTATACATTTATCTTCTTTATGTGCTAACTCTTCTAATATATTAAGTATTTCACCTTCAGTTTCATTATCTAAATTACCTGTTGGTTCATCTGCTATAATTATGTCTGGATTATGGGATAAAGCTCTTGCAATTGCAACTCTTTGCTGCTCTCCCCCTGATAATTGTAAAACCTTTCTTAATGCAGTTTGTTTATCTATGCCAACTTTATTTAATAATTCAAACGCATAAGTTTTTTTATCCTCAACATTTACTCTACTGATATCCATTGATAATAATATATTTTCAAGCGCTGATGTATTAGTCAAAAGATTATATCCTTGAAATATAACACCAATTTCCTTTGCTCTATAATTATCCTTATCTATGTTATTTAATGACTTATCATTATATAATATGTCTCCAGCTATGAAATTGTCCAATCCAGCTATTAATGATAGTAGACTTGTTTTTCCTGCACCTGATTTACCTATAATTGAATAAATTTTTCCTTTTTCAAAATCTACACTTATATCCTTAAAGATTAGCTTTTTTGTCCCTTCATACGAATATGAAATATTTTTTACCCTTAATATTGCCATAATCCCTTATCCCCTCTCTGTAAGTATTTTTCTTGGTTCATATTTTGTAATATAGCTAACTCCTACAGCACCACTAAGTAGAACTATTAATAATGCAATTCCAGTTACCTCTAACAATGCTTTTTCATTTAATTTAACATCTATTTCTGATATAGTATCTAAATCTGTTGCTCCATTAGAATTTCCTGTTGTAATCATAAATCCATTAGTTGGCTTATTTTGAGCTTCTTTTTGACTTGCAATTTGTTTTTGCAATAAGGTGTTTGATACAGGTTGTGCTACTATACTTCCAACACATGTTCCAATTCCTAAGCATATTACAGTTACCATTAAAGCTTCTGAAATTAATCCTAAGGCTACTTTCCACTTTTTCATTCCTATTGCACGTAATACACCAATTTCATATTTTCTTTCCTTTATTGATAATGTATTTAATAGTATTAATATTATTGAACCTAACCCAAGTACTACTAATACAAACATTAATGTTATAGAGCTTAATCCTTCAACTGGTCCTACAATTTTATTATAACTTGCTTCATCTGTAGCTACATTGAAGATATTAGGTAGTCCTTTAGCTCTTATTTCCTTTTCAAAATCCTTTAACATGTCTGGATCCTTTAAGAAATACTTTGCATCTACGTATAAATCCTCATTTTTGTACATTCCTTGAGCAGTTTCAAAGCTTGTTAATATTTCATTTCTTCTATTCATATATGCTTCTTTAAAAGGTAGTCCACTATATTCATCTGTTGCATCTAAATATATACCTGATACCTTTAGTTTAAATGGTTCTTCATCTATGTTTACTACTCTGTTAACATCTATAATGTCTCCAACCTTTATATTATTAAGCTCAGCAAATTCTTTACTTACAACACATTCATCTTTTTCTTTGTAAATTTCACCTTCAATTATTTTTCTCTTATCATTATTAAATTCTTCTAATGATTTTAAATCTGAATTACCAACCATCTTCATTTTAGGTGGATCTGTTTGTGTTGGCTTTCCATCAACTCCAATTACAGTACTTGATAACATGCCATTATTTTTATCAACATCTTCATCAACTGCCTTTAACGTCTTTGACAACACACCAAATTCTGTTTTAAAAATACTCTCCTTAATATATTCTGACTTTGCAAAATCAAAATATTGCTTGTTTGTTATAGCTTCTGGCCTCTTCCCAGTTTGGCTTTGACTCATTAGCTTTTCCATGTCTGGTGATAAAGTTACTTCGCTTCCAAACCTATTTTTATAATCCTTTATTATTTCATCTGTTGTTGTATTAATACTAAAAGCAACTACAGTTGAAACTATTATACCTAGTATTATTATTCCTATTAAACTATTCCTGCCTTTATTTCGCCAAATATTTTTCATGGCATTTTTAAAAATATACATTTACATTTTCCTCCACTTCACACTTTATGTGCTTATAATATCAAAAGCTATGTTAATATATTGTTAATGCCTTAAATGCCATATAAAATTTTGCTCCTTTTCCACTTTCACTATCTACAAATGTAATTCCCCCACAAATGTTAGTTATTTGATAAACAAGACTAAGCCCTATACCATATCCATCCTTCTTTAGATTTTGCCCTCTATATTTATAGTTAAATATCTTATCAATAATTTCTTTATCTACGCCTTTTCCATTATCCTCAACACAAATTATAGCACTGCCATTTTTGTTATATGCCTTAACTATAACTTTACTATTATCACCATACTTTATTGCATTTTCTATAAGATTACATACTGCTCTATACATCCAAAGCTCTCTTCCTTTTATCATAGGTATTTCTTCTTCATCTATTTCAAGTTCTATGTTCTTATACAGTTTACTGTATACATCAACTGCTTCAGCACATACAATACCTAAATCTACTTCTTCATCACACTCTATATCCTCAGTTGCATTTAATGCCAATATATCATCTAAACTAGAACTCATTTTATCAACTAATCCTATTAATTCATCCCACTCTTCTAACTGTATCTTTCCTCTTAATATTGCTAATGTATTTTTCTGCTCATGGCTTATATATGAATTAATACTATTTGCTTCATTTAATAACATCTTTATTTTTTGTGAGTACTTAGTTAAAGCACTTCCTACTCCACTAAGTTCTTTTTCAAAAATATGTCCATGTATTTCAATTTCATTTCCATTAATCACCTCCGGTAAAGATGATGCTATTTTCTCTATGGGAGCGATTACTTTTTTACTTATAGATTTTGATACTAATATAGATGCCACCATAACAATAGCAAATACCACTAACATTACTACAATTCCCTTAGAAAGTATTTCTTTATTGTAATTTTTCTGCATATCAATAATATTAAAAGTCTTGGTTGGTAACTCATCTATTTTAGTTTCAATTCCTCCATAAGCTATACCTGTTATAAGTTCATCTTGACTATATGCAACAAAATAGTTTTCTGTATTGCTTATAGGTCTAGCTATATTTTTTATTAAAATAAATCCTAATATTAACACTATCATGGTAATGAAAAATGAATATGTAATTAACAATATATTTAGTTTTCTTTTGTAATTTAATCTATTTCCCATATTCTATATCCTTTTCCTCTTAATGTTAATAAAAGTTCCTGACCTGATGCTTGTTTAAGCTTTTTTTTCAAATTCGATATATGTACTCTAAGAACTGATGAAAATGGATCAAAAAATTCATCATATACATGCTCCGCTATACTTTCACTTGAAACTACATGTGGATGATTATTAGCAATATATTCTAACACATCAAATTCTTTAGCTGATAATTTTACTGGTTTTAAACTATACATAACTACTCTAGTTTTAGGATTTATTAATAAGTCACCTATTTTTATTTCTGCATTTGTTCTTCCGTAAAGTCTTCTTACAACTGCATTTATCCTTGCTCTTAATTCTATTAAATCAAAAGGTTTTACTATATAATCATCTGAACCTAAATCTAATCCTATAGCTCTTTCCTTTACTTCAATTCTAGCTGTAATAATTATTATTGGTGTTGTTATTCCATTTTCTCTTATATCTTTTAAAACCTCAAGACCATCTTTATCTGGTAAATTTAAATCTAATAAAACAGTATCATATTCATTAATAAATATTTTTTCTTCTCCATCTTCTGCTGTATTTGCAACATCTGAGGAAAATCCAAAACCTTCAAGTCCTATTTTAACTATATTAGCCAGTTCTTTATCATCTTCTATAATAAGTATTCTCATACTACACCTCTTTTTACTTTAATTATTAATTATACTATAAACTATGTTAATCTAATGTTAACCATATTATTCGAATACAATTCAGTTTCTCCATACTTATACTCCTTTCTCAAAATGATCATCACAACTCATAAAATGAAGTACAAAGAAAATGAGGTGCAAAGATTAATTCCTATGCACCTCACTTTTTTATTTTATATTATTAAAATATTCTCTATAACTATTTGAAAACTCAAAATTATTTTTTGCATCCCAATTTATAGACCATGACATTAAGCCTCTGAAATCACTATATCCAGTGCTATTTACTAATTTGTATTTTCCACCAAAAGAAGTTCCTTTTATTATATAATTTAAAGCTTTCTTCATTTCTGTTGGACTTATATATCCACCACTTGGAGCTGCTGCTTGAGTAGCTGGTAACCCTATCATTACTTGTGTTTCTTTTAATGCTGGGAACATATTATTTTTATTTCCTGCTATAGGAAATCCATTTAGTAGCATTTCTGCCATTGCAACTTCATAATCTGCAGTTCCTTGAGTATAGTTATTTCCATCTAAGCCTTGATTTCCACCTGCATTATAATGTTGAACATGAATATATGTCAATTTATCTTTAACACCATATATTATCGGAAGATATGCACCCCATATATTTGCATAAGCTGTTATACCACCTTGTACATACGCTGTTTCTGGTGCCATACTTATAATAAAATCTGATCCATATTTATTGGATAATTCTTTTATGCTAGATATTAAGTTTACAATTTGCGGTGTTGTTGGATTTTTAAAATCATTATCTCCACCATTTAATGATATTCCTGTTTCTAAATCTATATCTAATCCATCAAATTTATATTTGTCTATTAATGATGAAATTGAGTTTATAAATTTTTGTTTAGATGAATCATCTTGTAATAATACAACTCCATTTTGTCCACCAATTGAAAGTACAACTTTTTTACCTATACTATGAAGATAATTTATATCTGAAATAAATTCTGTTTCATTATAACATGGAGTAAATTCTACAACTGATCTATCTCCATATGTCTCTCCAAATGCCACATTTATAACATCCCATTTTGTAGATACATCTTTTAATTTAATAATTCCTGTTCCATTATCAAAATTGTGCCAATATCCAACAAGTAATTTATTTCCTAACCCTGATGATGCTTGTACACCTTGAATTGGTAAAAGAAAAAATGCTAGTAAAAATAATGTACACACTGATATTATCTGTTTAAATCTTTTTAACATAATTTTATCCTCCTTAGGTCTTTTAAATTGATTTATTTTTCTCCATATATTTGAATAATAAAATTTTATTTGTTTGCACTACTAACTTGATCAACCCATGATGCTCCTGAAGGTGCTGGATTGCTTATATTTGGTAAGTATTCACTTGCAACTCTTAAAATAGTTAGAAAATCATATCTATATGATATAGTATCGTCTCCCCAATGTTTAGATAAAACATCAAATGCTTTATGAACATCATTAGTCATAGCATTCCACTCATCATCTGTAGGTGTACCATTTTGATAGAATTTTCTTAATTCATCCAAATATTTATCTATATCACTTTTAGTAAGTTTCTCATCATAAATATTATCTTTTGTTTTGTCCATTTCATTTATTATAGTTTTAATAGTATCAATATGACTTGCATATCCTCCTAATTGATAATCTTTACTTAAATCAGTTGATTGTATAGCTTTTTCCCTTTCTGTTGTGAATATATTTTTTTGTAGTAGTCCAAAGACTCCCCTATTATACGCATTATCTATTAGTACAAATTCTGCCCATGGATCTTTAGATTCCTTTAAAAAATCTTCAAAATTATTTTTAGGTATTGCATACAAAAATTCTCTTGTCATAGTTATTGAAATTCCTGAACTTATTGCTGCTGATACATAGCTTGGATCATCTGGTTCACCTGTTTTTAATGTAACAATGTTTTCATGTTCTGCATCAGGTGATAAATAATCTATATATTGTTTCTTTACCTCATTAAAATTTCCCTTTTCTTGTTGAAATGGTCCATCTGGATGTTTCTTTTCTATTGGCCAACTCCATTGTTTACCATCTACTGTTACAATATTTCTAGTGTCACCAGCTTCTAATGGTATTAATCCACAAGTGAAGTTTTCCTTTATTGATAAACCAACCATATAATTAGGATTTAATTTAAATACTTCTTGATCTGTAGCTATACCCATTGCAAGATACTTTGATGGCATCCATACTTTTAATCCATTTACTCCATTTATTGCTCCTGGCATTTGGTTTGGTAGTCCCATAGTTATTTGTGTTTGACTACTTGGACTATATGAAATCAGTTTATTACTTGTATTAAGATTTATATTTGAATTATAATATTCTTTTTCATCACTAATTAGATTTGAAGATTTTAAATCCGTTTTTCCTTTTGACCAAGATGATGGTAATTTTGAATAATTAGGATACGGTACATTTCCTCTAATTTGATTTGCAATTAATTTAGTTGGTTCTATACTATTACCTTGTTTTTCAGCTTTAACAATAAATGTTTTAGTAGTATTTAATCCTATTAATCTTTCATCTTGTTTTAAATTTATAGTAACATTATTACCTTCTTGTTTAAAATCTGCTGCATTATCAACAGAAATAATTTTAGCTGAAGTATTAAACTTTACTCCCCAAGCTGAAAAATCATTTCCTGCCCAAGTATAATTCTTATTTGGATTAGCTATCACGATTGCCCACTGTATATTTTTTTCATCTTCTGATAATAATTTATAAGCTACTGCTGGTGTTCCACTTGCTTTATCTGGTAAATCTATATCTATTGATGAGTTATTATCAGTTACTTTGTGAGTTACTGAGCTAGAAAGTACAGTAGTTCCAAATGAATTCACCAGTTCTGCAGTATAAGTATATTCTCCATTTGCTTTATTAGTAAATGTTTTCTTTGCAGTTTGAGGAGATGGAGAATTATTAACTAGTTTTTCTTCATGTATTAACTTTCCATTCTCATAAAGTCTCCAGCTATCAGCATTATTTCCATACCATAAACTCATAGTTATTGTATAATCACATTCTCCAGCCCATTTATCCTTTGTTAATGTACCTTGTGATGGAACCCCTGTAGTATTTGATATACCTCCATCTATTTCAGAGGTTGATATTTTTTCTATATTACAAGCAGCACCAGTAGTTATATCATTATTGAATTTTTTAATTTCATTCTCAGAATTAGATATTCCCTCTTTTGTTTTTGCTTCTATTATATTTTTAGTAATAGATGTATCTTTAATTTTATTTGTTTCTGCATTTGCTTGAAATGGAACATTAATACTTTCTACCCCTAAGATCATAATAGTTGCACAAATAGTTATTAATTTTGCCTTTTTACTCATTTCATTACCCCCTATACATTATTGGTATATACCAATTTAAAGTATATACAAGATATTCCTTTTAGTAAACCTACCTATTATTTCAATTTGCTACTGTTTAGTTTATATTTTAAATTTATTCTACAAATTTATTTATCCTTTTTTATGATATATTGTATTTATTTGTAATAAAAGATAATAAAAAAACTTACTATAAAATAGTAAGTTCCTTAATTTTTTAATGAAAAACTGTATTAATTATCCTAAATTGAGATCTAAAATCTCCTCAGTGAAAGCTTTTATTAACTCTCAGACAAGATCAAATTACTTTTCACATATTTATATACATTATAAGTTCTTTAGTTAATCAACTCTTCTTAAACATGGATTTAACTGCTCGTTTCACCACATCAAAAAAACTTAAAGAATTAACCATGTGATCTGGATTAACATAATTTCGAACAGCACGAAGTACTTTTTTTGCATCTTTAGAAGAAAAAGTATATGTACCGTTTTTCTTTGTTCGAATTGCATATCGTGGAATCCACTTTCCTTTAAACAGTACGGATGCAATGACATATTCAACTTCTTCCCAAGGGATTTGAATATATTTATGAGAATCACGAGAATTATAGAACTCAAAGCCTTTATCGCCTATCATTATTTTACCATAATCTGCAAATCCAGTAAAAGCTGTTGCATCAATTACTAGATCTACTTTTGTATTCAGTGATTGAACCATCTAAAATACCTCTTTTCTACTTATATATACATTTGTCTTTATTATATATTCTTTATATACTTCTATCAATCATTTAAAAATATATAAAAAACACATACTTCAATAATTTGTTTCATTAGTATTATGAAAATTGTTTTTCTTATTTTAACTGCTTTATATGTTAACAAAAGCCCAGGCTAAAAGCCTAGGCTAAGCAAAAAATATTACATTAAACCAATTAAATGGAATACAATACCAATTACGAATAATCCAAGAATTATAACAATTGGAGATACCTTCTTCTTAAGCAACCACATACAAATAAGTGTAAGTATTAATCCTGCAAGTCCAGGAATTAATGAATCTAAATTATTTTGTAATGTTGTAACTTTTTCAGGAGTTAATGACATACCTGCGCCTTGTTGCATTAAAGCTGTTTTTATGCCTTCTGCTCCTTGTGGAAGAGTATTCCAATCAATAAACGCACCCTCACTTAACTTAACAGATGATACTACTGGTGCAAAATTAACAGATACCCACCTATTAACTAATGACCCCAAAATGAACATACCTAGTATAGATGCTCCCTTTGTAATATCTTGTAATACACCACCTGATAAATCATCAGTAATACGAGAACCTGCTTTATAACCAAACTCTTGTGTATACCACATAAATGACATACGGATGGCATTCCAAGCAAAGAAATAGATAAGTGGTCCAAGAATATTACCAGTCATAGCAAGTGAAGCAGCTAATGCCCCTAAAATTGGCTTAACAGTAAACCAGAAAACTGGATCTCCGATACCAGCCAAAGGTCCCATCATACCAATTTTAACACCTTGAATAGTTGCATCATCAATTTCTGCACCATTTGCACGTTCTTCTTCCAAGGCTAAAGTTACACCAATTATTGGTGAAGCTACATATGGATGAGTGTTAAAGAACTCTAAGTGACGTTTTAATGCAGCTGAACGCTCTTCTTTAGTCTTATATAATCTCTTGATTGCTGGAATCATTGCATATACCCAACCACCGTTTTGCATTCTTTCATAGTTCCAAGAACCTTGAAGGAAAAATGAACGGAACCAAACAGAAATACGATCTCTTTTTGTTAATTTTAATTGTTTTGACATTTTCGTTTCCTCTCCCTTCTTAGTATCTATCAATGATATCCCCTAAAGGATCACCAGTATTTGAACTTCCACCATTACCTACTCCACCTTGTTTGCTAAGTGCTAAGTAAATAAGAGCTAAAGCTACACCTATTGCTCCAAGTCCGATAAGTGTAATTTGTGAGATAGTTGCTAATACGAAACCAATTGCAAAGAATGGCCAAACTTCTTTTGTAGCCATCATATTAATTACCATTGCGTAACCAACGGCTACAACCATTCCACCACCAATTGCTAAACCATCTGTTAACCAAGCTGGCATAGCTGCAAGTAACCCTGATATTGGACCAGCACCAATTATTAAAATTAATGCTGCTGGAATTGCAATACGTACACCCTGCATACAAATAGCAACAATTTGCCACATTTCAATAGCCCTTATATTTCCTTCTTCAGCCGCTGCATCCATAAAATGTACAAATGCTGTAGCAATTGTACGACAAATAATTGTTAATAATAGTCCTGCAACTGCTAAAGGAACAGCAATAGCGATTGCTGAAGAAATTCCTTCTTTTCCTTGTCCTCCAAGAACTAAAATGATTGCTGATGCAACAGATGCTAATGCTGCATCAGGTGCTACGGCAGCACCTATATTTGCCCAACCTAAGGCAATCATTTGAAGCATACCGCCTAAGATTAAACATGGTAGTAAGTTACCTGTAACTAAGCCAATTAACGTACAAGCAATTATTGGTTGGTGGAAATGAAATTCATCCAATATACCTTCCATACCAGCTAAAAATGCTACAATAATGACTAATATAACTTGAACTATATTTAAAGTCATGGTTATTAATCCTCCTTTTATTAATAATTAAATTATTTTTGTTTTTTTAATTCTTCTTGTGCTCTTTTAAGTATTTCATCCATATTTCCTTTTGAATCATTCGGTACTTTACGAACATCAAAATTAAGTCCAGCTTGTTTTAACTTATTAAATGTATCAATATCTTTTTGATTAAAAGCAAGTACTTTATTTGGTTGAACCTTACCTATAGAATGGGCCATAGAGCCAACATTTATTGTCTTTAATGGCACTCCACCTTCTACCGCTCTAAGTACATCTTCTGGATTTTCAAAAAGAAGTAATGCACGTTGACCACCAAAATGTTGATCATCTTTTGCAAGTTTAATCATATGATCAACTGGAACAACATGAGCTTTAACTCCAGGAGGAGCAGCTTGTTGTATTAATTTCTTACGAAGCTCATCTTTAGATACTGCATCTGAAACTACAATAATTCTTGTAGGTTGAACAGTTTTTGTCCAAGCAGTCGCTACTTGACCATGAAGTAAACGAGAATCAATACGAGCTAAAACATATTCAAATGATCCTGGTTTACCTGCATTAGATTGTTCAGCTGAAGCTTCAATAGCCTTGCCACTATCTTCTGGTTCTAATTCTTCTGGCTTAACCTTAACTCCTTCTTTAGCTGATGTTAAGATATAAGATGCAATTTCTTGTGCAGATTCCATAGAAAGACGTGCACCATAAGCTTCAATAAGCATTGGTAAATTTAAACCAGCTACTATTGCCCATTTATCTTTGTGTTCTTGAAATAAGCCATTTGCTTGATTGAATGGTGTACCGCCCCAAAGATCAACTAAGAATAAGACTTCATCTTGATTGTCAAAGGATGCAATTGCGTCTTTCATTTTTGCTTTAAGATCATCAGGTCCTTCACTAGGCATCAACGTAACAGCTTTTACGTTTGCTTGTTCTCCAAAAATCATTTTACCAGATTGCATGATGCCGTTAGCAAATTCTCCGTGACTAGCAAGAATAATTCCTACCATTTTTATACCTCCTATTTTTTATTTGTTACAAAAACAAAAAAGACATAAGCATTTGGAAATAAAATAAAGCAATATATGTTCAAATTTGGTCACATTGTTTGTACACTAAATTAAATCATAAAAAATTATAATACCTTAAAAAATTGTACAAAACATATGATACAACAAACAATATTACATTTACTCTATTGCATTTTTTATTTCCCTACGCTTATGCCTGATCGAATCAGTAACACGCTAAATATTTATATTTTATTGTAATCTACTTAAGAACTCTTACTAAACATTCTTTTTTGACTACGTTTACATAATATCACTTTTTTTCTTATTATGCAATATATTATTAAGATTTTTTTAAATTTATCTTAATAATAATTACTTTAATTGCAAAATAGACCTTTTATAAAAACTTTAAATCAACCATTTATTCTTACTCATATCCACTTATTTTTATATACTTGCCTTGCCTCACTATACTTCATATTAATCACTCCTATTCGTAATCTTATCTTAATTATATCCTATTCATAAAATCCAAACATCATATTATAAATGTTTTCTCATAAAACCCTTTTTGCGTAAAAATTCCCCCCTTAGCGAAAATCCCACTAAAGTGTGTGCACAAAAATAGACTAATATACTTAACATATTAGAATACTAAGACAGTTTTTGTTTATTATATGAAATGATTGAACTTAGTCGAAAAAAATGTTATGCTGTCAATGTTAAACTTAGTAAAATGTCTTTACTACATAAAAATCAAGTGTAAAATTTCAATTAATAAGAATATATTAAAGCGCTTATTTTTATAAGCTCTTTTTTAAGTTATAAAGAGAGGTAATAATATGATAAAGGTTGATAACTTATCCTACTCATTTCCCCAAAAGGATTTATATAATAACATTTCATTTACATTAGAAGATGGTGAGCATTGTGCTTTTATAGGAACAAATGGCAGTGGAAAAAGTACACTTATAGATATACTTATGGATCCAGAAGAATATATGTTTGATGGTAAATTAGAAATATCTCCAAATTGTAGAATTGGGTATGTAAGTCAATTCTCACAACTAGATAAAATAAAAGAAATTACAGTTTTCGAATATATAGCAGAAGATTTTATTAAACTACAAAATGAAATAACATCTATTTGTACTGAAATGGAAACATCTTCAGATATTGATACTTTACTAGAAAAGTATCAACAAGCTTTAGACGCATTTGATGCAATTAATGGCGATGATTTCGAAAACATTATTAATAAGAAACTTAATCTTACAAACTTAATCAATTATAAAGATTTAATGATATCTGAACTTAGTGGTGGAGAATTCAAACTTATTCAAGTAATTAAAGCAATGCTAAATAGCCCAGACTTAATAATTATGGATGAACCAGATGTGTTTTTAGACTTTGGAAACCTTAATTCTCTTAAAAATCTAATTAATTCACACAAAGGAACAATGTTAATTATTACGCACAATAGATATCTATTAAATAATTGTTTCAACAAAATTCTTCATCTTGAAAACATGGAGATACAAGAGTTTGATGGAAGCTATATTGATTATAACTTCTCATTACTTCAAACTAAAATTGAATTACAAGAACTGGCTGCTGAAGATACTGCTGAAATTGAAAGAAATGATATATTAATAGAAAGACTTCGAGAGCTTGCAACTGAAAATGCGGAACAATTCAGAGGGAAAACTCTAAGGGCTAGAGTTAAAATTCAAGAAAGATTAGAAGAACGTAGAATTAAAGCTCCATTTATAGCTATTAAAGAACCAGATATCAATTTAAATACCTATAATAAACTTGAAGAAACTATTGCTTTAAAAGTTAATAATTACAGTGTTGCCTTTGATGAGATACTGTTAGAAAATGTTAACTTTGAGATTAAATCTACTGATAAAGTAGCTATTGTCGGTTCAAATGGTACTGGAAAAACCACTTTACTTAAAGAAATATTTAAAAATAATAATAATTCTATTGAAGTAAATGAACAAGTTCAAATGGCTTATTTATCTCAGATTCAAGGCAAAACACTAAATGATTCTAATACCATACTTGAAGAGTTTTTGGAGGCTAGTTTTGAAACTTATGAAGACATTAAATTACATATTTTTGAATATGGTTTTGAAAATGAAGAAATACTTAATCAAAAGATAGAGTCTTTATCTGGTGGAGAAAAAAATATGCTTCAATTAGCTAAAATTTCTGCTAGTAATGCAAACTTGTTACTTCTTGATGAGCCTACAAGTCATTTAGATACATATTCACAAATAGCATTAGAAAAAGCCATAAAAAATTATAATGGTGCTATTCTAATGGTTTCTCATGATTTCTATTCTATAGTAAACTGTATGGATTATATTTTAATTGTTGAAGATAAGAACATAAGAAGAATGAATATGAAAACTTTCAAAAAAATGGTTTATGCCAATTATTTTGGAAAAGATTATTTAGAAATTGAACAAAATAAAAAATCAGTTGAAACAAAAATAGAATTAGCTTTAAAAGATAATGATTTTACCACTGCAAAAGATTTATCTGAAGAGTTGGAAAAGCTGATTAACTTACTACAAATTTAGTTAGTATGTAATCAAACTAAGAATACGTTAAATTAGTAAAATTAAAACTTAAATCTCATGGACAAATCTATTTTTTTTAATTAATATATACTAAATGAGGTGAATTTTTTTGAATACACAATCAAATATAGATATAAAAAAATTTGTAGAAACATTTGAAAATTTAACAAGACTTCAAAAACATAATCAAAATTTAATGGGAATAAAAAAAAGTGAAGCTCGAGTTTTACTTTGTATAGAACATCTTTCTCAAGAAAAAGATTGCAACATATCTGTTTCTAGTATTAGTAAAAATCTATCTATTGCTTCTCCAACTGCTACAGAGTTAATAAAAAATTTAACTGATAAAGGTTATATAGAAAGACATATAAACAAAAATGATAAAAGATTTGTTGAAATAACATTAACTAATAGTGGTAAAAAAATAGTACATAAGATAACTGAATACTATGATACTTTGTTTTCTGGCCTTGTAGAAAAGTTAGGAAAACAACAGAGTGAATTATTAATTGAACTATTAAGCAAAGTTAATATATATTTTAATGAGTGGTATAGTAATATGAATTAATAGCTAATTAATAAATAAAAAATTTTACTTTTTAAAATAAAAAATAAGCTGGTCTCAAAATAGAAACAAACTTCTATTTGAGATCAGTTTATTTTTTTATTACATTAGTTGCCATTGACTAATGATTATAAGATTAGTATTATAATAAATAGGTAGCCTACCTATTTAAATTTTATAAAAACATTATTTTTACCAATAAGTAAAAATACACTATATTTATAGTTAAGAAATTAAGGAGATGTTAAGAATTATGAATAATATTATTGATTTATTAGTTATTGGCGCTGGACCAGCAGGACTTATGACTGCAAAAACTGCAGCAGAATTAGGATTGAAGGTTACACTTATTGAAAAGAATAGAAATTTTGAACAATTACGTCGAGCATGTTCTGCTCAATTTATTTTAGATGATGGTTATGAAAATGAATTTATTAAATTAGAAGATGGAAAAATATTATTTACAAAGAATAATTTCGAAGTTAATTACACTGGGGCTTTAGTTGATGTTAAGAATAAATACTATAAATCTCCTAATGGTCATAAAATTCATTTTGCTCTTCCAGGTCAAAAAGCATTTGCTGTAAAATTTGATAAACGAAAACTTCTTGATGATTTATGTAAAGATTGTGTAAATTTAGGCGTTGATATTAGACTGTCAACTTTAGCATCTGGAGGATCTGATAATGGTGACTGCGTAAGCATAAATCTTAAAGATAATAATAATAGTTATACTTTAAATGCAAAAAAAGTTGTTATTGCTGAGGGCGCAAATGCACATTTAACTGGCCTATTCGGTTTTAATAAAGGTAGAACTAACTTTGCTACAGCTCTTGTAGTAAAATATATACTTGAAGGTATATCAGGAATTGAACCAAATAGCTGGAATCTTTTTTATGGGAAAGCATTCTTTTCTAATGCACCAATAATTATAGGGCCTAGCTTATATGGAAATAATACTTTTGAACTAACAATTTCAGGTTCTGCAAATGCAAGACCAGATTCAATTTATGAAAATGTTGTTAAGAACAGTCCACTTAAAAAGAATTTTGAAGCTGCTAAGTTAATAGATAAACAAGGCTGTGCTGTAAAAGCTTTTTCATCACTAAAAACACCTTATAGTGGTAATGTTCTTGTAATTGGTGATAGTGCTGCCTTCGTTGAAGTTGAAGTTCAAGGTGGATTAATGTGTGGGTATCATGCAGCAAATGCAATAAATGAGGAACTACAAGGAAAGAATGGTTTTGAAGATTACACTAATTGGTGGAAAAACGCTTTTGAATTTAATAGTGATGAATATCTTTTAGTATCTCAAGGTTATGCACTTGTACCAACATATACTGACGATGAACTTGATTATCTTTTCTCTCTTGTTGAAGGAAAAACATTAGAAGGAACTTACAGCCAATATAAAACTCCAAAACTTATTTGGGATGCAATTTTATTGCATAAAGACAAAATTCAAAGTGAAAGACCTATTATATATGAAAAAATCAAAAAAATGAATACTATGACTTTAACAGATACATTTAATAATTAATTTGAGAGGAGCTATAATATGGAAAATATGATTGATTTAATCGTAGTTGGTGCAGGACCTGCAGGACTAATGACTGCAAAAAGAGCAGCAGAATTAGGTTTAAAAGTAACAGTCATTGAAATTAAGAAAGATATTACAAAAGTAAAACGTGCATGCTCTGCTCAATTTGTTACCGATGAAGGATATGAAAATGAAACTATTAAAATAGAAGATAATAAAATAATCTTTACAAAGAATGGGTTTCATATAAATTATACTGGACGTTTATTAAATATTGTTGACAACTATCATCACTCTCCTAGTGGTCATAAAATACATTTAGCACATCCAGATCGTAGACCATTTGCTGTAAAGTTCGATAAAGGACATCTACTTTCAGATTTATGTAAAGATTGTGAAGAACTAGGTGTAGAATTAATGTTAGAAACTATTGCATATGGGGGAGAAGACTTAGGTGACCATGTTAGAGTAGACATTAAAAATCATAAAAAAAACTCTTCTATTTTAGCAAAGAAATTAGTTATTGCTGAAGGTGCCAATGCAAAATTAACTGGATTATTTGGTCTTAACAAAGGAAGAACTTACTATGGCACACCTTTTGTATTTAGTTGTATTATGGAAGGTACTACTGGGTTTGAACCACAAAGTTGGAATCAATTCTATGGAAGTGAATATCATCCTTTTGCAGAAGTAATGGTGGAATCTGCTATAGAAGATAATGATGCAATTGAACTTACCATTATGGGTAATAAAGATTTAAGACCTGATATTCTTTTCGAAAAACTTATTAAAGATAGCCCAATGAGTCACCACTTTACTAATGCCCGTGTCATAGAAAGAAGAGGATGTTCACTTAAGTCGTTTGATTCACTTCTAAAACCATACAGCGGTAATGTACTTGTAATTGGTGATAGTGCAGCTCATATTGAAGTTATTGTTCAAGGAGCATTAATGTGTGGATACCATGCAGCTAATGCTATAAATGATGAACTTATGGGCATAAATGGTTTTGAGAAATATACAAGCTGGTGGGATAAAGCATTTGATTTCAATCGTACTAACCCTGTTGAATTCGTTAAGCTATATGGTAGTTTAGGTATGAGACCAAAATACTCAGATGAAGAACTTGACTATATGTTTTCTTTGGTTGAAGGCGAATTAGTTAATGGAAATTTCAGTCAGTTTGAGGTTCCTAAAAACGTATGGAAGGCAATTTTAGCGCATAAGGCTCAGATTGAAAATGAAAACCCAATTTTATTTGATAAAATAAAGAATATCCATGAGTTGAATCGTGAAGGAAAACTTAATTAAAACCATGTTATAGATAACTATTATTTTTAAGAATGGGGGAAATGATATGAGTAAAACAGATAATGAAAATATTTTTGATATTAATAAGGAAATTATTGAGCAGCATATTAAAAGAGGAATGGATTTATTGACTTCTAGTTATGACCTCAAAGAGGTTGAAACTGGAAAATTCTCTAATTTGCAAATACAAGGTATTGATTATAATATTAAACAGTATGAGATTAATGGCGTAGGAAATCTTTTAGTAATGGATTCTAAAGATTCAATTAAACTTCAAATGGCTTCATTTGTACTTACCCCATATTATAAATCATTACCTTTGTTTTCAACCGATTATATATACATGAATGAAAAACGCAATTTTTTAATTGAATATTATGATTTAGTACCAGAAAAGGATGAACTGTATTTAAATTATATGAATAAATTTGCAAATCTTAAAGCAGAACATAATCAACTAGAGGATATGACACTTAAAGAATGCTGGTATGATTCATTAAAACCAGTGTGTACAGCTAAAAAAGCAGATAGAGCTAAAGATTCAGAGATATCATCTATGTTTGTAGATAATTTGCAATTATTTATTGAAATGGACAAAAATAGTGAATTATTAACAACAGAAGAAAGAAAATTGAAATGGAAAATTACGCAAGACTATACAGATGGATTAGTTGATAATGGAGGCGTATCTACAAATGTGTTTAAGGCTATTATAGGTAGTGATGCAACTAAAGAATTTTTTAATAATGTATTTTTTGGAACAAGTAGGTATGCAAATTGCTAAATCAACTGTTTACAATATATAATTAAATTTGACTATTGGTACGTTTCAAATTTTATGTAAACTCTAAAAACTGACATAGATAAGATTAATCTTTCAAGGGGTAGGTGCTAAATAATAAGCATTTATCCCTTAAACGCATTATATACCCTCTGAAGTGACTAAAATTACCCATTTCTTTTGAAAAGTTTATTAGTTTTTCTAAATATATATTTTATGAATTAACTAAATACAATCTTTACTTTTTGTATTTAAAATTCTGGATATTTTCCAAACATTCTATATCATTTTTAAAATAGCATATTTCTTGAATCATTTCTAGTCTTTACTATTTTTTCTTTGTTATTGTGGATTTTTTAATCTAAAATAGCCTTAATTAAGTTTAAAATTAACTTAGTTAAAGCTATTTAAATAATTTATTTAATTTCAAAACGATCTGCATTCATTATCTTATTCCATGCAAATATGAAATCCTGTATAAATTTTTCTTTGTTATCATCACATGCATATACTTCTGCAATGGCACGAAGCTGAGAATTTGAACCAAAAATAAGATCAACTCTTGTAGCTGTCCATTTCAATTCACCTGTTTCTCTATCAAATCCTTCAAATCTATCTTTATCTTCAGATTTTGGTTTCCAAACTGTATTCATATCAAGAAGATTTACAAAAAAATCATTTGTAAGACACTCTGGTCTATTTGTAAAAACACCATCTTTAGATTTATTATAATTACAATTAAGTACACGCATACCACCAATTAATACTGTCATTTCTGGTGCTGTAAGTGTCAATAGTTGTGCACGATCAATTAACATGTCTTCTGGTTTTACTACATATTTAGTCTTTAAATAGTTTCTAAATCCATCTTCCTTAGGTTCAAGTACAGCAAATGATTTTACATCAGTTTGTTCTTGTGTTGCATCGGTGCGTCCTGGAATGAAAGGGACATTAATATTGTATCCAGCTCTTTTTGCAGCTTGTTCAATTCCTACACATCCGCCAAGTATAATAATATCTGCCAAAGAAACCTTCTTGTCTTTTGAATGAGAACTATTAAAATTTTCCTTAATTTGTTTTAATGTATTTAAAACGTTATTAAGTTTCTTTGGTTCATTAACTTCCCAATTTTTTTGTGGCTCAAGACGTATTCTACCTCCATTTGCTCCACCACGTTTATCAGAACCACGAAATGTTGATGCTGATGCCCAAGCTGTTGCTACAAGATCAGATATAGATAAACCAGAATCTAAGATTTTTTTCTTAATATGTGTAATATCTTTTTTAGTAATCAATTTATGTTTAACAAGTGGTATAGGATCTTGCCAAATAAATGATTCTTTTGGAACTTCTGGCCCAAGATATCTTGATATTGGTCCCATATCTCTATGTGTTAGTTTAAACCATGCAGAAGCAAAATCATGAGCAAATTTTTCAGGATTTTTTAAATAATTTCTTGCTATTGGTTCATAAATAGGATCATAACGAAGTCCCAAATCTGCTGTAGTCATCATCGGTCTATGTTTCTTTGTTGAATCTTCAGCATCTATTACCATATCTTCCTCATCTACATTTTTAGCTAACCATTGATACGCTCCAGCTGGACTTTTAACTAATTCCCAATCATATTTAAATAATGTTTTTAAATATCCCATAGTCCATTTTGTTGGATTAGCTTTCCATGCTCCTTCAAGTCCACTACCTATTGTATCATCACCATTACCACTTCCATAGGTATTCTTCCACCCTAAACCTTGTTCTTCAATAGGTGCTGCTTCTGGTGCTGGGCCAACATATGAAGGAGAAGCTGCACCATGACATTTACCAAAAGTATGTCCTCCTGCTATAAGTGCTACAGTTTCTTCATCATTCATAGCCATACGTGCAAAAGTTTCTCTAACATCATGAGCTGAACCTAATGGATCTGGATTTCCATTAGGACCTTCTGGGTTTACATATATTAACCCCATTTGAACAGCTGCTAAAGGATTTTCAAGTTCTTTATCACCTTTTTCACGTTCATCTCCAAGCCACTCTTTTTCACTCCCCCAATAAATATCCTCTTGTGGCTCCCAAACATCTACTCTTCCACCACCAAAACCCAAAGTCTTTAATCCCATAGATTCTAAAGCACAATTACCAGTTAATATCAGAAGATCTGCCCATGATATCTTATTTCCATATTTCTTTTTAATTGGCCAAAGTAAACGACGTGCTTTATCTAAATTAATATTATCAGGCCAGCTATTCAATGGTGCAAAACGTTGTAATCCCAAACTTCCACCACCTCTACCATCACCAACTCTATAGGTTCCTGCACTATGCCAAGCCATACGAATGAATAATGGTCCATAGTTGCCATAATCCGCAGGCCACCAAATTTGAGAATCTGTCATTAACATATACAAGTCTACCTTTAATGCTTGAAAATGTAGCTTTTTAAATTCCTCAGCATAATTAAAATCTTTTGACATTGGATTACTTAATTGTGAATTTTGATGAAGAATATTAAGATTCAGCTGATTTGGCCACCAGTCTTTGTTAGTAGTTCCACTACCTGCTGTAGCTTTCCCCATTTTTCCTGTTACTGGACATTTATTTTCTGTCACAATATATCCCCCTCATATTTAAATTTGTACATAAATAAAAAATTTTATTTTTTTATTCTTGTAGTATATAAATATGATACTTATCATATAACTTATTATTATTTTTAACTATATTTATTCTTTTGTACTTTAAATACCTATAATAAACTTGAAGAAACTATTGCTTTAAAAATTAATAATTACAATGTTGTCTTTGATGAGATACTGTTAGAAAATGTTAACTTTGAAATTAAATCTACTGATAAAGTAGCTATTGTCGGTTCAAATGGTACTGGAAAAACCACTTTACTTAAAGAAATATTTAAAAATAATAATAATTCTATTGAGGTAAATGAACAAGTTCAAATGGCTTATTTATCTCAGATTCAAGGCAAAACACTAAATGATTCTAATACCATACTTGAAGAGTTTTTGGAGGCTGGTTTTGAAACTTATGAAGACATTAAATTACATATTTTTGAATATGGTTTTGAAAATGAAGAAATACTTAATCAAAAGATAGAGTCTTTATCTGGTGGAGAAAAAAATATGCTTCAATTAGCTAAAATTTCTGCTAGTAATGCAAACTTGTTGCTTCTTGATGAGCCTACAAGTCATTTAGATACATATTCACAAATAGCATTAGAAAAAGCCATAAAAAATTATAATGGTTTCTCATGATTTCTATTCTATAGTAAACTGTATGGATTATATTTTAATTGTTGAAGATAAGAACATAAGAAGAATGAATATGAAAACTTTCAAAAAAAATGGTTTATGCCAATTATTTTGGAAAAGATTATTTAGAAATTGAACAAAATAAAAAATCAGTTGAAACAAAAATAGAATTAGCTTTAAAAGATAATGATTTTACCACTGCAAAAGATTTATCTGAAGAGTTGGAAAAGCTGATTAAGTTACTTTAAATCTTATATTTTTTACTTAGAACGTTAGAAAAGGGGGTTAGCTATATCTAGGCGTTAATTCTTTGACGCTTACCTCTTATCAAACAAAAGCAGATAAAATTATTCTTAATAAAATCACAATTTTTATTAAAAAATCACTCCATCCAATTAAATACATAAAAAATAACAAGTTCCCTATAATATATAGTTGAACTTGTTATTTTCATAGTTTATTTAAATGTGTTTAACTAAAGAACAAATTTATTAGTTCTTAAAATGTGGCTTATCTAAGCATCCATCCTGAAATCACCATCATTTGAACTTCTGATGTTCCTTCATAGATTTCTGTTATCTTAGCATCACGCATCATTCTTTCAATTGGATAATCACTTGAATATCCATAGCCACCAAATAATTGCAAGCAACGATTTGTTACATTAGTAGCATTTCTAGAAGCAACCAATTTTGCCATAGCAGCTAAATGTGTATATTTTTCATGATCATCTTTTGCACATGCTGCTTGATATACTAAAAGTTTTGCAGCTTCTGTACTTGCACGCATTTGTGCAAGTTCAAATTGAGTATTTTGGAATTGTGAAATTGATTTTCCAAATTGAACACGCTCTTTAACATATTTCACTGTTTCTTCTATTGCACCTTCTGCAATACCAAGAGCTTGTGCTGCAATACCAATACGTCCTCCATCAAGAGTCGCCATTGCAATTCCAAATCCTTTACCTTCTTCTCCTAAAAGATTTTCCTTTGGAACTATGCAGTTATCAAAGAATAATTCACATGTAGAAGATGCACGAATTCCCATCTTTAATTCATGAGTTCCAACAGAAAAACCTGGGAAATCTTTTTCAACGATAAATGCTGAAATACCCTTTGTTCCCTTGCTCTTATCTGTCATAGCAAAAACAATATATATCTCTGCATATCCTGCATTTGTAATGAAAATCTTGCTTCCATTTAATACATAATGGTCTCCTTCAAGTACTGCTGTTGTCTTTTGCATAGAGGCATCAGTTCCAGCAACAGGTTCTGTTAATCCAAATGCACCTAATTTTTCACCTGAAGCAAGTGGTTTTAAATATTTTACTTTTTGCTCTTCTGTACCAAAAGTATGAATTGGAGTTGCACAAAGACTTGTATGTGCTGAAACAATAACACCTGTTGTCGCGCAACATTTAGATAATTCTTCTACACATTGTACATAACTTAATGTGTCCATTCCAGCTCCGCCGTATTCTTCAGAAAATGGAATTCCAAGTAAGCCCATTTCAGCCATTTTTGCT
Organism: Clostridium cagae; assembly: GCF_900290265.1. Classification (NCBI taxonomy): domain Bacteria; kingdom Bacillati; phylum Bacillota; class Clostridia; order Eubacteriales; family Clostridiaceae; genus Clostridium; species Clostridium caccae. Next base: position 926,300 of record NZ_OKRA01000001.1, on the reverse strand, counting down.
ACATTCTCTTCTGGAAAACGCATGCTTTCATCAATTTCTTTTGCAATTGGTTTTACCTCATTTTCTGCAAACTCGCGATACATTTCTTGTAATTGTTCATGGGTTTCATCTTGTCTAAAATTCATATTAATCTCCTGCCTTCCTTTTTTCCTTTTTATAATTTGTGGGATATCAATTGTTTTTTCTTAATTCCTTTTCTTGTTTTGTGGAACATCTTTTCCTTTTTATTTTTTGTAGGATACGCTTATTTTTCTTTTTTACTTTTATGAGATATTTATATATATAAACTTTTTTATTATGAACTTAAACCTTCTATTTGGTTACATACTTTACCTGGATTCATAATGGAATTTGGATCAAAGACTTTTTTAATGCCTTTCATTAATTCCATATTTACTTCTCCAATACTATCTCTTAAATAGCTAACCTTTCCACTACCAATTCCATGTTCTCCTGAAACAAGTCCTCCACATTTTATTGCTTCCTCGTAAATAATCTTAAAGAATTTATCAACTCTTGTTTTAAACTCTCCTTCTTCTAAATCATTACTGCATTGGTATATGTGAAGATTTCCATCTCCGGCATGTCCAAAGCTTTTAATAGTTATTCCACACTCTTCACCAGTTTTATTTACAAATGCAAGATAAGAAGCAATTTTATTTACTGGAACTACAACATCACATTCATCTAATAATTTTGTTTCTGCCATAATGGCTTCAAGGAAACTAGAACGTGCAGCCCACGCATCCTTAATTTTTGCTGGTGTATCAGCTACAAGCACATCAATTGCTCCTGCTTCTAATACTATTTCACTAGCTTGTTCTATAAGATTATTTAACTCATCTTCATTACCGGCATCAACAGTTACAAGTAAATAAGCATTTGCAGTTACTCCATCAATTACTTGTGGGAATACGCTTTTTCCAATATATCTTTCACTAGATAAAACGATTTCTCTTTCCATAAATTCTATAGCTTGCGGATTCATGTGTTCCATTTTAAATTTAGGAACAGTAGCAATACAATCATCTAAATTTTCAAAAGGTATAATTAAACTTGCAACTACCTTTGGTGCTGGCATGATTTTAAGTGTAAGTTCAGTAATAACTCCAAGGGTACCTTCTGAACCAATCATTAAATTCAAAAGACTATAACCTGAACTTGTTTTCGATACTGTAGCTCCAAAGTCTGTTACTTCACCGGTTGGAAGTACAACCTTCATGGCACGTACATAATCACGTGTTGCACCGTATTTTACAGCTCTCATTCCACCAGCATTAGTTGCAACATTTCCACCTAGGCAAGCGAATTTTTCACCTGGGTCTGGAGCATATAATAATCCTTTTTTTAAACAGTCCTCTGCAAGATCGTTTAATAAAACACCAGCCTCTACACGTACAATAAAATTCTCTAAGTCATAAGAAAGTATTTTATTCATCTTTGTAATATCAATTAAAACTCCTCCGAGTAATGGAACTGCTCCACCTACAAGCCCAGTTCCTGCCCCTCTTGGAGTTACTGGTATTTTATTTTCATTACATATTTTTACTACCTTTGAAACTTCTTCAGTAGAATGTGCCATAAATACAACTTGTGGAGCTGCTTTTCCATAGATAGGCATTTCATCGTGACTATAATCTTCATTTATATCTTCACCTGTTAAAATATGCCCTGGAGCTGCCTCCTGTAATTTCATGATTAATTCTTCTGTTAATTGATTATACTCAGCCATAATAATCATTTCCTTTCCAATTTATTTAGTACCAAATTTAAATTATTTCCTAAACTTTTACCTGAGATCTTTCATCCCTTATATTTTTATACTACTTATTTCTTATCTCTTATCTCTTATCTCTTATCTCTAAATACTACTTCTATCTTACTTATTATCTCTTAACTAAATAAACGTGTGCCTATAAAACATAGGATTCCACTAATAGTTATATAGCATATATAATATTTAAATATACTTCTTAAAATTTTACTTTCCGAACCAGATTTGCCTATTGCACTTGCGCCAATTGCAATACTTTGAGGGCAAATCATCTTTCCTATTCCTGCTCCAAGTGTATTTGCTGCACCCATCCATGCTGCTGAAAGTCCAAGTTTTTCTGCTGTTTGTACTTGTAATCCTCCAAATAAAACACTGGTAGATGTACCTGAGCCTGTGACAAAACCTCCAATAGATCCTATTAATGGTGAAATTAATGGATATGCTCCTCCTGTAACTATAACTAAAAAACTTGCAATATCTGAAATCATTCCACTATAGCTCATTACTTTTGCGGTTGACATAACTGCACAAATTGTTACAATCGTTTTCCAGTTTGCTTTTAATGTACCTTTTAATACCTCAAACATCATTGGCACTTTTGCCCCTTGTGTGAACCCTCCAATAATGGCTGCAATAAAGATAATTACACCCGGTGTATTAATCCAACTAAAGGTTAAAGTGTTTCCTCCTTTACCTGCATATACAATTATACTAGTTTTAAATCCTGCAATTGCATCATGAATTGGTGGGCATAATGTTGAAGTAAACATTAACATTAAAAATATTAGAATAAATGGGCACCAAGCTTTTACTGCATTACTAAATGATAACGTTGTTTCTTCTTGTTTTTCATTAACTTGAATACAATATTCTTCTTGAGGATTTTTATTAAATATTTTTGCTGAAGCAACTGTACATATCATGCAACAAATAGATCCTACTATATTTGGTAATTCTGGTCCAAGTACTGTTGCTGTAATATAAGCAGGTATTGTAAATGACAATGAAGCAACCAAGGTAACAGCAAATACCCCTTTAAGTGCCTTTATTCCCTTACCTACAATGCATACCATAATAAATGGACTTATAAAAAGAATAAACGCTTCAATTATCGCTGTGTTTGCTGCTAGTGAGTTAGCTCCAATTTTCGTTACTGCAGAAAGTGTTACTAAAGGTATTCCAACTGATCCAAAAGCAGTTGGTGCTGTATTGGCAACTAAACATGCTAGAACTGCTGAAATTGGATTTAATCCAAGACCAGCAAGCATTGATGCTGGAATAGCAACTGCTGTACCGAATCCAGCCATTCCTTCCATGAAAATACCAAAGCCCCATCCAATAATTAATATTAATATTCTTTTATCTCTAGAAACTCCAGCTAACATTTTTTTAATGGAATCCATTGCGCCTGTACGTAGAACCAAATTATACGTAAACAAAGCTGCAACAATAACTAGACAAATTGGCCACAATGCGTTTAGTATTCCTTCTAATACTCCTGTCATAGTATAAATGACATTCAAATTCCAGAAGAAAATAGCTAAAATCATTGTAAGAACAAGTGTAATTAAACAGGCTTTAAAACCTGGCATTTTTAATCCGCTAAGTGCAATTATAAGCCAAATAATTGGTGCTATGGCCATTAAGAATTTTAAAAACAGCATTTTCATATCCTCCTTATTTAATTCTTAAGTGATATAATCTTTCACAAATTGGTATGACCATGGTATTATAATTATCCATCTCTCCACTTGCTAATTAATACTGTTTTAAAAATATACGAATATAATTATTTTTTATATGCTACGTTTATTATTAATTTATTTTTAATAATTCTCTAAGTGTACAAGTGTAAAATTTTATATTTAATTTCATATTCTTGTGAATTGAGATTTATTTTTAAGTTATTTCAATAGCTTTTAGTAACATAATGCTTTATCAAAAACTTTACTGTGCTTTTGCTTTTTTCATTTCTTCAATCATAACTGGAAGAATTTCTGCAACATTACCAACAATACTTAAGTTTGAAACTTCAAATATTGGAGCCTCTTCATCTTTATTAATTGCAACTATATAACCTGAACCTGTCATTCCAGATGTATGTTGTGTTGCTCCAGAAATACCACATGCAATATATAGTTTTGGTGCTACAATTTTTCCTGATTGTCCAACTTGATGTGCACGAGAAATCCATCCTTCCTCAATTGCGGGTCTTGTTGCACCAACTACACCACCAAGTACACGTGCTAATTCTTCAACAAGTTTAAAATTCTCTGCATTTCCCATTCCACGTCCACCAGAAACAATAACTTCAGCTTCTTCTAAATTAACAGATTCAGAAATTTCTTTTACTACATCAACAATTTTTGTCTTAATAACATTAGATGAAATTTTAACCTTCTTTTCTGTAACACTTGCATTTGAAGCAGATTCTGGCTTTGGAAAGCTTCCATTTCTAACTGTAACTATAGCAGTGCCTTCTACTTCAATATGTTCCAAAATTGTGCCGCCATAAGCTGGTCTAGTATATATAACTTTATCATGGCTTTTACTAATTCCTGTTACATCACTTACACAACCTAAACTCATTCGTCCAGCAATACGTGGTGCAATATTTTTAGCGAGTGCTGTATTAGCTAATAGAATAATATCTGGATTTTGTTCCTTAACAGTTTCTGCTAATACTTCTGTCAAAGTATCACAGTCATCCGCATTATCTGCAAAAATAACTGGAATTCCAAACGCTGCTACTGCATCTGCTAAAGCCCTGTTACCTACTACAAGAGCTGTTCCTTCTGCCTCTAATGCTTTTACTGCACTAATAAGTTCTAGGCTTCCTCCCAATACTTTTTCTCCATCTGTTTCAATAAACAATAATGCTTTCATACTTTCCTTTTCCCCCTTAATTTAGATTGCCTTATCCTTTTTCATTTGTTCCATAACAGCACTTACTGCAAGCACAGCATCTTTCTCTTTAATCTTGATACCAGCTTCTTTCTTAGAAGGTTCAACATATTGAATGCAACATACTTTTGCTTGTTTTACCTCTCCAATTTCTGCTGCTGAGTAAGTTGGAATTACTGCCTTACGACTTGCCATCTTAGTTTTAATCGTAGGGTAACGTGGATCATAATTTGGTTTACTTACTGTTACTACTGCTGGTGATTTTAAAGAAACTAAATTATATCCTTCATCAGTTTCTTGATGAACTTCCAAATCATTATCTTTTAGACCTATTTCAATTGCACTACTTACAAAACCCATTTTAAGCTTTTCAGCAAGCATTGCTCCAACCTCACCAGTAATTTCATCTGTAGATTCCTTTCCACAAAGAATTAAATCAAATTTTTTCCCCTTGTCCTTTTCAATTTTATTAATAGCATCTGCCAAAACATGAGCTGTTCCAAGGGAGTCTAAATCTGCATATAAATCATCTTTTACAAAAAATGCTTCTTTAGCTCCTACAGAAAGACAATTTTTCAAGGTGTTTAAAGAATCTTCTGCTCCAACTGTTAATACACTTACTTTCCCTCCATGTGCTTCAGTCAAGCGGACTCCTAGCTCTAATGCATATGTATCAAATGCATTTGCTACCAAACTCACTCCACTTAACTTGGGTTTTTTAGCTTCCTTATCCAAATGAATTTCAACAGAGTCATCTGGAACTTGTTTTACACATAACATAATTTCCATGTTTTTTCTCCCCTTTACCGTTTACATTAATTTAATGATATTAACAAGTTTATTAATATTCTTTTCCTAGATTTAATATATTCCTATGATCAAAGATAATTTTCCTCCTATAAATTCATATGTACTTGTCATACCAATCATAAATAGGTAGGACCAATTTATAATTTCATTATATCTCCTCAAATACTGCTTGTAAACAATTGTTAATATTTTAACAGTAAATGTTTACATTGGTAATTTCCTCATTGGTAATTTTATCTATTATAAAAAGTTATATATATTAAGTCCTTAAATCAATTTTTACATCATTGATTTAAGGTAATTTTTTTCTTAATACCCTTATTTTTATATTTATTGTTAAATTAATAACATAATCATATCAAAAAAATATTTAGATTATTAAGATGACATAACTTGCATTAATAATCTAAATTTAATTAATTAACCTTATCTGCTATCTATTTTTTTGATAAATTGCAATAACAAATTGAACTAATTTATGTTTATGACTTAAACGCTCTATTTTACTTATGCGGCATATATTTCATCTAAGTGTATTTCAAATAGCTCTTCCGGAGTCTTATAGTTAAGTATTTTCCTTGGAAGAGTATTCATCCACTCTTCTATAAAAGCAATATCATCTAAACTATATTTTCTCTTTGGGATAAAACGGCGTATGAGACCATTATGACGTTCATTTGTACCTTGCTCAAATGAAGAATATGGATGAGTGAAATATACATTTGTATCTGTGTCTGCTTCTAATGTGGATAAGTCAGCAAATTCAGAGCCATTATCACTTGTTATGGTTTTAAAAACTTTACTAAACTGTATAAATGATACGATAAGAATGGTTCTTCCGTATTTATATGTTACCTCATAAAATAAAAACAAGAGTCTCCGAAAACAAAAATCCTTGCTGTAAAACTAGCAATTACACTTTCACTCTCAGAAACCCTTATTTATCAGTGCTTCAACACTTTTATTTATCTTTTCTTGACATCCTTACTACCGTCTTCACATGAGGTGTATTTGGGAATATATTTATTTTTCATTGTCAGTTCTGCTATACACTTTCATTTTCTCTAAATCAATAATTACACCAATTTGCCTCACTATACTTCATTGTTAATCACTCCTATTCGCAATACTATCTTAATTATATCCTATTCATTAAATCTAAATATCATATACAAATATTTTCTCACAAATTCCTTTTTGCCAAAAGGTGTACACCCTCACCTAAAAAATGCACCCACCTTAATAAAATACATAAGATGGGTGCATTTTTTCAATTATATTTCCAAAATTCACGTTTAAAACTTACTTTTCAATCATTTCATTTTCTCCAATAAACACGAAAAGCCCCTAAAATCAAAGGCTTTCTATTGTATCAATATTATAGTTCTTATATGGTGGAGGCGAGGCTTGACCTTTAAAATCCACTATACCTTTTAAATATTATTAATGTTGATATTTATCTAATAAGTTAACTATATTCATCTTTTCTACTAAACTGTGAATTTTTTTAGTAAGATATTCAAGATCATTTTCATTAATTTTATGTGTACTAAAATCATCAGTAAATGATCTTATACATCTTAAAATATCATCTGCAATTGACGAATTATAATTGGATTCCATTAAATTTTTATTAAACTTATCACTTTCTAAATATTGTATTATCTCATCATCTGTTTTTAAGTTTTCTCTTATTCCTAGTTTATTTATTATATATCCTAAATCACCACCAGATGATCTCTTGTTTAAACAAAATATCAATACCTCTCTTAACTGTTTAAGTTCATTCTTGTTAACACCAGCCCTATTAGACATATAAAACATTTGAGCCTGTGAAAAAATATCTTCTTTCTGAATGTAACTATCTTCAAAGTAAATTATATCTTTAGAATATTTCTTATTTTTACAAAAGAATGGAACAAATTCTTTCTTAAACCACTTATAAGTCATATCCACACTCCACGTTTTCCTTTTATCTATTTTATTAGTTTTAGAATTATATACAATATCCTTTACTTTCACATATATATCAACATCATTCGAATGAAAATCCTCTTTATTAATACCATATAATATCGTATGCTCACAGGGATCATATTTTGTATTATAAGATATACCTGGTGAAAAAATATGCATGTAATAATCATTACGTTGAAAAATATTCCATTCACTTTTGCCATTATCCCAGTCAAAGCTATTAGCAAACCTCAACATTTCTATCCATATATTTTTATCCACAGTAGCTAATTTAAATTCATAATTATTATTCATTGGATATCTAGAATAAATCTCATATTTAGCCTCAAAATCTGATATGCTTTCCAAATATGTACACATAGCATTATGAATTTTAGTAATAAAATTTTCATATAAATCATATGTTTTAAATTCTATATTAAAATAATTGCAATAAAAAGAATATACCTTTTTATTATCCAAATTACTTGTAGCATCTTCTGATGCTATTTTTTTAAATAAATGCATAATTTGATAATGTTCTAAAGTAAAATAATTATTACTTAACCAGAGTGCTCCGCATAATCTTGCTGGTTCATTCTCATATGAAAACTCAATATCTATGTTTTCTATATCTGATTCATCTATAACTTTAAGCTTTTCATTATTAATATCAATGCACACACTTTCTCTTTCTTTAACAAAGCTTTTTATTCTTTTACTTAGAGTTTCAGTTATATCTTCATCTGTTTTTTCTCTAATAAACGACAACTCTTTAATATACTTTGGCAAATTGTCTCCATCCAATAGAACTGTAATAATTGATTTTTTTTTCTGATGTTTTCTATCCAATATGTATGATGTTTCTATTTCAACGCCACTTCTTTTGTTATTTTGATTACCATAACCATCATCGTGTCTATCTGCCTTTATTACATATGATGGTGTAACAAATATAATAACTATATCTGCTTCAACAATATTATCTACTATAAATCTATTTACATCTTGAGTTTGTTTGTTAAATATATCCTGATCAAATATGATACTATATTCATTTTTTAACAAATCATTTAAACTTAGCACCAATTTCTTTACTCTTTCTTTATTTCCTTTATCATCCCAACTATAGCTAACATATATTTTTTTCTTCTTCATAATACCTTTATCCCTCTAATATAAATTGATTTATCTATAAAATTAATAAATGACTTGTTGTAAAATGAAATTGAACCAATAAAAAATCCATAGTGGATTATCTGTGTTATGATTTAATTGCAAAACAAAACCAACACGGAGGATAACCACTATGGATTACCAAAATCATAACACAGAATCACGTAAAAATAAACACTTAAACTTTAAAGAACGCATGACTATTGAAATTCGCCTTAAAGATGGATTTTCAGCATATAAAATAGCTAAAGAGCTTGGAAGACCAATAAACACTATTCTAAATGAAATCCGTCGTGGCACAACAACTCAGATTAAGCAAGGTAAAGCTGTTCAAATGTATCTAGCAGATACTGGTTTAGCTGTTTACAATCAAAATCGGCAAAAGCATTGCTGAACGACCAGCTGATATCAATACTCGTGAGGAATTTGGGCATTGGGAGATTGATACTGTTATTGGACAAAAGTCTAATAAAGACTGTGTTCTCCTAACTATTGTTGAACGCCAAACTAGGAATGCATTTATTCACAAGATTGAATCTAAGACTGCTGAAGCAGTTACGAGAGCTCTTAATGTAATTCGTGGAATATACGGTGATAAATTTAGTGAAGTATTCAAAAGCATAACAGGTGACAATGGCTCTGAATTTGCAGACTTATCTACATTGGAATCTGATACAGATACAAAGGTATATTTCACTCATCCATATTCTTCATTTGAAAAGGGAACTAATGAACGTCATAATGGTTTAATATGCCGTTTTATCCCAAAGGGAAAACGTATATCCGATTATGGTTCACTGGACATTGCTTTTATAGAAGAATGGATGAACACTTTTCCAAGGAGAATACTAAACTATAAAACTCCAGAAGAGCTATTTGAAATGCACTTAGATCAAATCTATGCAGCATAAGTAAAATCAAGTATTTAAGTTATAAATAGAAATTAGTTCAATTTGTTATTGCAATTAGTCAAAATTAATAAATAAATTCAAATTTTATATTGTCTTTATTAACACATCCTTAGATGTATTTTTTGAGCTTTATATGCCTTGTAAATAATAATCGCAATTATATTTAAAATCCTCCCATATAACTACAGGAATGTATCCATTATTAATATTCTTTGAAAAAATATTAAATAATGATAATGATTCATAATACTTATATCTGTTAGTTCCATCTGGTAAAATTACTGCTAATATTGCATTTGAATGACTTGTGTAGTCACTTCTTTTTGTTTCCCTTATTGAGTATGAAATTTCACAAGGTATCCATTGTGATCTTTCCCATCTATGTGGTTCTTTCATGTTAGGGAAATTAATACAACAGTAATTGAACTATCATATATTCTATCTTTCAGCTTTGACCATATATAGTCATCACTTTTATCTGACAAATCTTCATTATCACTTTCTCCCTTATATATATGATCAGTTCTTTCTGTAAACTTTTTTTCTAGCTATGATACATAATCACGAATTTTATGTCTCACCGATGTAATACCAGAAACTTCATAAACATCACTATCCCAATATTTATATGAAATAAAAATTTTTCTTTCCATATTCTCTCCTCCTACAATATATATATTTAATAAAAAACTACATACGTTTCTATGACGTAATACAATTTAACGATCCTTTTTCTTAATAATAATTTTTCCCTATTCAATTCACTTGAATTATGAATTTAATTAAATTATGCTCTATTATAATTCAAATTTCACTTATAAGTTAAATACTTGGATGAAAATGATTAAAAAGCATAACTCCTGCACATAATATCAATGGGATAAAATAAAATAGACATATAGTTTTTCCGAAAAAGCTTTTCCAATAGCTTTTATATTGTAAAGTATAGTTTGTTAATTTTAAACTATACAATTTTTTATCGTTTCCTTGTTGCCTCAAAACTATAACATATTCATAAAAATCCCTATACTTCCTTTCTGTATATAGAAAAAAAGCATTTAGCCCCCAAAAAGATACTGAAATTATGCTAATGATAGAGACTGTAATTGTTACATTTTCACTTTTTTGAAAAAGAGCTATAACTGCTGCTAACAATGTTATATACCATCCTTTTATTAAAAATGAATTTTGAGCCATTCTTGTAATACATGATTCTATTAAATCTATTTCCTTATGTATTATTTCTGTTGCTATAGGATTAGTAGTTGTATTAGATATTGTTGTTTGTGAAGATTCAGTTGCTGTTCCTGATTCTGTAACTATTGTTGTTTTCATTGGCGATGATGTTATAGTTGTTTGAATACTCATTTACATATCATTCCTTACTTATTTAATGTCAATTTATATAGTTTATCAAGTGCACTAATTCCTATTACTTCTTTAGTTAAATATCCATTACTGTCTATATTAGATTTTTCCCATGAACTTAAAACATCATCATTAATCTCATACATCTCACTTAAATTTACACTATGATCCATAACAATAAACTCAATAACATATTCTTCTAATTAAATCAAGTATTTTTCCTCTATTTCTTATTGGTGGAAAAAGAGGTTTTCTTCTAATTAAATTAGTAGCATTTATTTCTGAATAAATCCAAGGTGAATATGTTTTTTCAATGTTTTTATCTATTTCTTCTTTAATTTTTATATTGAATTATCTGTATTAAGAAAAAATACACATTCACTTTTATCTATCATCTTCATTAATGCATTCATTAGCATCATGTGTACATGACTAGTTGATATATTTCTCGTGTCATAGTAGTAAATTCTTTTTTTCTTATTTTTACAATATTTTTCATCTATTTTTTTGAGTAAATCATCTGAATAACTCCAAATGCATGAATCAATAAATGTTATTAGCCCAAAATTATAATATAGCCACTCTGCAAGTCTAATAGCTAATTTTTCATCTTTATGTGAATGTGATAAAAATACATGAGCATTAATGCTAGGAAACCAATCAGATTGGAGTTCAGAACCATTAATTGTTCCATCAACACCTATATAATTATCTAATGCTTCATTTATTCGTTTTTGTATATGTTTATATATACTTTTACCTATAGAATAATAATCTAACTTCTCACAGTTAAGCATTACATCTTTTGGAATACGTATAATTTCCCGCTCATCTAAATCTGCCGCATATTCTGCCAAATGATCCATTCTATTCAACAAGGATGAATGGTTTAAAGGACTACTTTCATTAAATTCTCTATTAGTTTTTAAATTAAATCTTGCAAACATAATTGTATCCTCACATACTTTCTTTATTTTATGTCAATAGCTACTTCTTTTCTTGCTTCGCTAGTAGTTAATTCATATAATATATTTAAAGCATGCACACTTCTATTGCATTTATTATATTCTTTAATCCATTCCGATAAAATATGGTCATCAATTTTAATTAAACTTTTTAAATTCACTTCATATTTACCTAAAAGCTTATTGGTTGATTCATTTAAGTATCCATAGTTTTCTTGAGCACCCTTCTGAATATGCCTTATTGGTAAAGTTTGCTTAACCAAATTTACTGTATTAATCTCTAAATAAATCCATGGTGAATATGTTTTATTAGATTCTGTAGCTTCTATTTCTTCCGAAGTACTCACTATGGAATTTTCAGTATTAAAAAAAATAAAGCTTTCTGTTTGATTTATCATTTTCATTAATGCATTTGCTAATACCATATGTACATGACTTGTAGATATATTTCTTTTATCATAAACATAGAATGTTCTTTTAACATTTTGACAATACTCATCATCTATCTTTTTTAACAATTCATTAGAACATCCCCAAATACAAGAATCTATAAATGTAGTTAATCCCAACTCTTTTTTTAACCATCCTGCAAAAGCAATTGCTAATTTTTCATCTTTATGTGAATGCGATAGAAATATATCTGCTTCAATATTAGGAAACCATTCCTTTTCTATTTGAGATATTTCAAGCACTCCATTTACATCCATATATTTAGAAATATTTTCAGCTATTAAACTTTTATTTTTATTAAAAATTTTCATACCGATATTATAATAACAGTATTTTTTATTATAACAACTTCTACAATCCGTATTTTCTACTTTACAATTATTGTGTCTAAATTTAATATTTTTAAAAATACAAGCAATGCACTCTTGAGGTTCATATACTTTATTGGTTAGTAAATTAAATTTTGAATACATACTATATACCTCTATCTATTACATTTTAGCAGTTTCCATAAATATATAATGTTTATTATGACTTGTGTAAATAATAATCGCAATTATATTTAAAATCATTTCATTTAACTACAGGAATGTATCCATTCTTTACCCCAATAAAATATCATGTGAATCGTTATATTCTGCTATATCTTTCATTTCAATTGGATTGGTTATCGCATATAAATAATCTAATGGATAATCTATTCTTTTCTCTTGATACATTCTTTTCCACTTCATAAAATTTGTAATATCTAAATTATTCAAATGATCCAAGGACACTTTGTAGATAGATTTATACTCTTCATTGTTACTTATTTGAGCATTCTCATGCGCAAACTTTAAAACTTGTCTATATTCATTCAAAGGCCTTCTTCTAACAATTTGTGTGCACACTATTTCCGAATAAATCCAAGGTGAATATGTTGCTTTTTCATAAACATTATCATATTTTTCAATTGAATTACCTGTGTTAAGAAGTATTGTTACCTCCGTTTTATCTATCATTTTTTGCAGAGCAATTGATAACATAGTATTTACATGCTTGCTTGCAGTATTACTTTTTTTATAATTATACAGATATCCACCATTTTGATTTTTTCTTTTGTCACTAAATTCCGAATTAATCATCTCTAATAAATCATCAGAATAATTCCATACGCAAGAATCAATAAAGCATCTCAGCCCAAACTTCTCATTTAACCAACCTGCAATTCCATTTGCTAGATTTTCATCAATATGAGAATGTGATATAAAAATATTTGCTTCAATCAAAGGGAACCAGTCTCTCTCCAACTTAGTTCCATCGCTAATTCCATCAATAATATATTCGTCAATCTTCTCTTTAAATAGAGCTTTCTGAGATTTTAAATGGTCTTCACCTTTTTTAGTATATTGTAAAAAATCAATATTTTTATCTTCTTTATCTACTACCAAATTGTATCCTGTAAACATATTATCCCCTTTCTAATCTACTTTCCCTTTTTCTTTGCAGCACTTTCAACCCATTGTCCTAAATTTTCATAGCCATTATCACTCATATAGTCATAAATTCCATCATTGTGCTTATCAAAATATGCAGGCGAGTTGTCATTATATTGTCCAATTGCAGTATGCACATTGCACTTTAATGAAATTTGACGTGTCTGCATATCCTTAATATTATTCACATGAACACCAATCACAGCATTTCCTCGTTTAATACTTTCACATATCTCATATTGAACAAATGGTCTTTTTAATGTATTCGTTCCTAAAAGTACAACCGTCACACTAGTACCTTCTAACTGATTATCAATCCAGCTATATACAGCTTTATCACCTGTTCGTTTAAGTTTTTCAAACTCAGCTTTATCAATAATTCCAGAAACCACCTGTCCACCGTGTGTTACCCATCTGTTTCGTACAACCATTGTTCTGTTAATATCATCACTATAACAAAAACTATAAAACACACTACGTGCCATCAATAATCACCTCCAACATTATTTAAATCAGAATATTCTAGCCTTTTTCAAAATTTCTACTAACCCAGCGCTCCCACATTGCAACATATGAGCTATTTGTACATGACTCAATAAGATTTTTTGTCAAATCATTATTTTTATTTTTTTGTGATATGTATGCTCCAATAATAAGCATAATATTATCATAAGCAATATAGCCCGAATCAATTTTTGCCAGAGAATGAATTTCTTTTTCTGTAATATTTTTTAAACACAGTCCTTTCATTCTATGAAATATTTCTTGAAATAATCTTTCAGATTCATTCCTACTTAAAGACAAACTATCATTATTCCTAATTTCCACTTCTTGTCCAATTCCAATTTTATTAATATCACGAGCATATAAATGTAAACTGTCACTATAATGATTATATGACCCCAAATCTAGTTCAAGCCATCCAGCTAAAATTTCTTGCAATCCAGTAAATTGAATAAAATTATAAGGCATTCCTAATAGAACGTCATTACTGCGCATAATTTGAGACCATTCCAGCTTTCCATTTCTAACTTTTAGTAATGAGCATATATTACATGGAATATCTTCGTCTTGCGGTATTCCCTTTTCTATTGGGAAATCAACCTTAGTATCGTAAATTTGTATCACTACCTGCCGGCTTTCTGGAGTATTTTGTAATGCTTCGTATGCCTTTTCTATCTGATCAAAACCAAAGTGTGATCTTATGCGCTTACCATAGGCACCATGATAAATATCACCTCTACCAGCATATTTCTCCAAACTTGGATTCCACATATTAATAATATCAGACTTTTCTTCTCCATTAATAATCCATACTAATTCAGCCAAAGCATATCCGATGCTAATTGGAGGAATACGGTTATAAATCCACTTTTGTTGCGGTTCTTCAATTGAAATAAAAGTATGCAATAATTCAAAAACATCACCTGTTCTTCCACTCAGAGAATACTCTTGTTTCTGTAATAACTTTATAGCTTTTTCCCACACTTCATTTGCAGTTTTTCCAGAAATAAAATCAGCCATTTACAATTCTCCATTTCTATAAATACTAATGTGATTATTTATTCCCCACTTAGGCGGGTAAAAGTATTCAATGCTTTCCATATCACGATTAACATATTGTTGTTTTATTCTTTTTCTTCCGTTTGTTGTACCAATATCAGGATGAGCAATTCTAGCATATTTATCTGTTTCACAAAATAAATTCTGACAGTCTATTAATTGTAATTTTCTACCATACAATGTATTGAACTTTAATCCTCTTTTTTCAAATTCCATTTCTTGTTGTTCCGCAACGCACTTAATGATATCTTCGTATTTATGCCCATTCAAATCTCCAAAACATTTATTAATTCCATTTTTTGCACCAGGTCCAGCTACAACGAAGGACATTTCATCAAAATCGCATAATTCACTATAGTTAATATCAATGGCAAATTGGAATGCTAAAAATGTTCCCAATGTAGGATAATTAAGCAATCTTAGATATAATTCTTGTAAACTTTTGCTTTTTGCTATCATACTAGACAATCCAGATTCCATCATGCACTCTAACAGTTTCAGATTATTTTGATGTTTTTTATCAAACCCAAAACAACTTTTACCCGATGGCATTATATAAGCAGCAGAATAAATCCTTTCATCATTATTAATCTTTTTTGTTAATAATTCATTATATCTTTCATAAGAATAAGAACGATATGAGATCTCTCCCAAAGCATTTTCCATGTACTCCCACGTCTCGATTTTATTAAATAGCTTAAAAAATAAAATTCTAAAACATTGATCTTTAGGAGAATATAGATTATTACAATAGATCACATTTTTTATTAAATATTGACTTACTCGGTCACAAGCTCTATAGACATTGGTAAACTTATACTTCTGAATTATTTTATCATCTGTCCAAGGAAAAGGCTTGTTTTGTATTCTATTAAAAAAAACTTCTTGGCGTTTTTCCGCAAACTTCCAGTATGTGTCATATACTAGTGTCGGCTTAAAATCTTCTAACTTCATAAAGATGATTCTCCCATAATCTCGTTAAATATCATGTTTGTCGTTTCTTCCAAACTTCCGTCGTTATTTATTATTTGACACTTTGGATTTTTTCTTGCAAGATCTCTATAATTTTGCATAATCAGAATATCCTTATCAGCTTCATAATCCTTTTCTCTATCCTTACGTTCTATTAAAAATATTTTATTGACGTTAATTTTTTCCCAACATATCAATTCTGGAGCTAAAATAGCACTAACAACGTTACTTTTTAATCCTCCAGATAATCCATATGCGTATGTAGACCACCAAAAGCGATCCATCATAATAATTTTTGAAGAGCTATATTTCTCCATTAACTTTCGTTGAATTAGATCTATGTGTGAAGCAACATGCAATAGTTGTAAGCTAGCATCATTAATGGAGTAATCAATATACCTTTTCTCATTATGATGTATATCATAAACAAATCCACCTAATGTTCTTTCTTCATTTCCTGGGAACGCAACTATTTCACATTCATAACCCATTTCTTTGCATATTCTTCCTTTCAATTCTTTAATAATTGTTGTCTTTCCAACATTATCAATTCCTTCAAAAACGTATATCCTCGAACGCAAAGCATTGACGTTATCTTCATTCAATCTCATTCTCCCCTTCTGTTAAATCTAATAAACGTTTTACCATTACTCTATGATTAACATTATAAAACAAACTTTCATTTAGTGATGTATCCCAAGAATTTAATTCATCCAAATTACTTTCTGTAATCATTTCAAATGCATACTCGCTTGAACGTCCACCAACGGTTCCAACCAATGCAACTGGTATGCCCACTGATTTCGCTAATTCTACTTCAATGTCAACACCCTGTTGTGTTTTATCTTCTTTAACTTTTCCTCCAAGACAAATTAGCATTTCACTTTTTTCTTTACAAATCATGTTTTCCCGCATTTCTTGTAATCCATCAGATAATACAAGTGTACATTTTTCTTGAAGTTCTTGGAGATTATAAGATCCTAAATAAGCTTTGTCCATATGCATTTCAATAGAGTATTTGATATCTGATGCATACACTTTTCCAATATCAAAAATAAGCTTTTGAAATGTAGGATGCGCTCCAAAAACCAATATATATCCACGCTTAATTATTTCTCTCGAATAGACTACAACTGCTTCTAATAACGAATTTTTATATATTTCGTCACAATCCGGAAATGCTCCTGATAAGATAATCCTCTTCTCTAGCTTACGCCTCTTGCCTCCACTTACATTTTCAATATTCATTAAATAATCATCAAAATTTTCTTCTGATAATTTTGCATCACCTATTTGCTTGTCACGTCTTCCATGATTAGATAATAGAAACAACCTATCATGGTTTTCATATATTTTTTCTTTTATAACCTTTTCCCTAAATTGCTGAATATCTTGAGGCTTGGGATTTCTTCCAAAACATTGAACATAATGATTCCTTATTCTCAAATCGTACAAGTCTCTTGTTTTCTCTTCATACTGAACCTGATATGCAAGAATTGATGACTTATCACTTACTAATTTTATTTTGTTTGAGTTACTCATGTCATTAAAGTATTCAATATAAGAGAATACTTGATTTGATGTATTCATCATTAACTGAAAGCACTTCACCTCAATCTCATCAACTATTTCTAATAACCTCTCTCTGTTAAAAAATTCTTCACTAGAGTAACTTAGTACTGGTGCTTCACCTGGACGAATTCCCATTTCGGAATATGAAGCATTATCAATTTGAATCCATAGAATTGGAATATCATTAATAATTGCGTAGCATAGTTCTTTCATTATATATGAAGAATTTTGTGATTCTTTTGTCTGCAAAAAAATCACCACATCACTTAATTCCAAGTTTTCATCAATATCTTCTTGCGTATCATTTCCAACTTCTACATTAACAACGTCGCGATAAACATTTCTTTCTCTTGTTAGACTTTTCAATTCATCTGCTAGCCTTGCTGCAATATTCTCTCCGTCAATTCTTCGATGACTAATAAAATATAGAACCTCATCTCTATACAGTGGTGAAAGTGTCTGTGAAATAATTTTTCTTGCAAAAATTTGAGCAATTGCCTTCATATTATTCTTCATTGGATTTCTATTTTCATTTCGACAATAGAAATCAAAACTTTGTTTAGCAGATACCGGACTTGGTGGACGTCTACATTCTGCATTATTTTCCATTGCGATTGGCCATATTCTACTTTGAGCGTCATAATATTTGTTAACTAGTTTACTAATTCCTTCATTATAAATACCATTCTCTGAATTAAAGAATATCAAAATATCATTTTTGTCTGGTTCTTCTGTCAACAATTGATTAATCTGAAAAACAGATGAAATATATAACTTATTAGCCACATAAGTATCTAATATTTCCTTGCATTCTGAATAAAAAATACCTGCTGATTCTAAATTTCTCATGGTCAACTCTGGCTTACAAAAAATCATCCTCATAATAATTTACCCCCTATAATGTGCAAACTGCCCACTTTTCCTGCTATAAGGAACACCATTTATTCCTGTTTCAAAGTTTTCAGTCATAAAATTGATAAACTTATTAATTATTTTTTCATCATAGTAGTTCTTGTGATTACGACCACTACCAATTAACATTTCGAATTCTTTTGGAATTTCAATAGCATTATTTCCAAAATAATAAAACTTTGTCGCAACTAGAACTCTATCTGCTTTGGTATCACGATTTAAATTCAAATAGTTAATGCTACCATCTGCCTTACTATGATGTGAAAGTTCTTGTGTCCATTTTTCACCAATATGATGATATATATTATCTCCGTACATACAAGACATAGATCGATTAAATACTGGTCTCTTTTTTACAAATCTCTTATCGTTCCAGTATTGATCAAACGTTAAAATCTCGTCTACATTCATTAGTACAACTAATTTTTTGTGCACTTCTGTCCCAGCCCCTCCATATGCAGCAATCCAATCTCCTATTCGGGCACTGTTCCGAATTCGTGGCTTACAGGTTGCTAATGTGCAATATCCAAAATAAGGATTTGGTGCAAAGCCATAGTCTCTAGGAATAACATAAGAATAATATTTCATATATGCCACCTCAACACTGATATCTCGGTAAATCCATTGGATTGTTACTTCTAGGACTACCATCAGGATTTTCCCATTCTAAATCTTCTCCATTTATCGCATCTACAATTTTTTTACCATTCCACCCGACTAAGTTATTTCCATTTTCAATTAGTTCTGCAGGAATATCTTCCTCTTTTGATCCTTGTAAATATACTCCTACAATTCTTTTTCCCATTTCTGCAGCTGTCTTTATTTCCCAATTTACATAATCACTTTTCGCTGTATCTTTACCTATCAGAACAACTACTGTTCCCGCCCATTTCATTTGCGGTTTTATCAATTCTTGTTTGATATACTGCTCATTAGTTGCATTGTTTTTTAGTTTATTTTCATAAATAGAACTGTCTCTCATATCAATCCCATGTTTACCTATTAATTTCTTAAATGACTCGATTTTGTCTGCATCATTATGTTGATGTGACACAAAAATATTTTTTATTTCATCTGCCATTTTTATCCCTCCTCCAAATATTAATTGCATTTTCAAAGATTACTTTTAGTTATTACTGTTCTCATAACTGATTCCATAATCTACGGTTCCAACTACTGTTGCACTAATGAATAATATTTTTAAATCTCTATATCCGAAGTAAATGCGCAAAGAGTCAACACTAAAGAACAAGTTTCTAGTTTTTCAAATGAATTAGGAAAGCTTTTGAAAAATATATACAAACACAATACTTCATTTTCCACGCCAACTACCAAAGCACTGTATTTATTTCCAATATTAGTTTCCGTATCTAAAATTTCAAATTCAACAGGTGAGTCTGACATTGCACTTCCAGTGAACTCTTCAAATCTATATATCTTACCCTTTGACATTTCTAAAAATATATAGTCATCTTTAAGTATTATTGGCCTATTTGCAACCTTTTTTTCTTTAATATTTCTTTATCTAAAGAATCAATAAATTTATTTACTCTTCCTTCCCCTCTTATCACGAATCAATTAGTATTTTGCAACTAAAAATCATACATTTTTTACAACTCTACTTTTTATTATACTAACCTTAATATTTAGTTTTCTTTTTACTACATTTTACCACATATTATGATATTTGTTGATATAAAATGGAAATATTAATTTTTATTTCCTTATTTTCTTGATTTTAAAGAAATATTATTGCTTTTGTTCGACACTATAAAGACATTGTAGTAATTTAATTAAAGTAGTATTCAAAATCACTTGTTTTTTTACATGTGGATTATCAAATTTGTCTTTTTTCAAGTTAACAAAATTTATAACCTCATAAGCTAAGCATTTTCATAACTCGTTATCTGACCTATGGACCGCTAATAATCATATAGTACCACTGGCTATTTTAAGGAAAAATTTAATTTAAAAATAATAACCTTTATCTTCAAAAAGATTGAATAATTTAGTTGCAATAATTGTTGAGATAATTATTGTAAAGACAGTTGTGTTATCTGAAATTGCATAAGAACTTAAAGATTCGTATTCTTTTGGAACAGAAGATAGTAAAATTAAAAAATTCTAAGATTTTTAAGTAATAAAGCTTTAAAATCCAAAAAATCACATGAATTTTACATATATTAATTTCTAAAATATATAAGACTAACAGCTCAAAATTATATCTGTAATATGGCCGTTTGCAAATCAATAGACTTCGAAGATACTTGATTTATAGATAACAATTTAAATAAATCTCTTGCTATAAGAGATTAAAAAAATTTCAAATTAAGGAAATATTTAAATTTTTTAAAAATGGTTATTTTAATTTGGAATCTACTTAGAGCATGGATATTCATTATATTAGAATGCTTTACTTATGTATATCTATTGCATATTCTTGGATTATAACACTTGGAGTTTCTTGCAAGAAGAACAATAAGAATAAAATTATAAGTGCCACTAAACCTTTGAAAGGACAACAAGTTAAAATTTATGGTTTGTTTAGTTCTGGATTTAAATGGTTTAAAAGATGTTATTATTCATCTAGGAATGATTATCATCTAAAATTTTGCTTTACACTTTATGAAAGTTAATGTCTAAAATTTACATTGACAATATGCATTGCGATAATTATACTATTAAAATTTCATTTATGATATAGTATTACATTGAATAAAAAGAAAATCAAATCATAATAAGTTAAATAAGTAACTATTATAGTTTAATTTAAATTTATGCAAAATAACTGTCCGTAGGTCAGTTAGCACCATAGCAAACATAAAAATAACCCACGAAAATTCAAATATAGATTTAATGGATTTGATTGTAGTGCTACCCCGTGACAATAAAAAACACGACCATCTGTAAGTAGCTATTCAAGCCATATACAAATGGTCGTGCGTTTCATGGTGGAGGCGACCCTCCACCACACCCATCTTATTTATCTAATTCTTTTTCTAATGTTTTTATAAATCTAGCTACATATTTAGCTGTATGTTCTTCATCTTTTCCCTCAGGAAACATCTTATTGTTTATTAAAGCTACTATAATATCTTTTATTTGTTCATCTTCCATAAAAAAACTCCTTAATATTAATAAGCTTTACCAAAATAAGTGCTCATATAATATATTTATACCAATCTTAAATAAATGTTCTAAGATTATTCTTACTTTAAAAATAAGTTCATACAAAAAGATACTATCTTATGTTTTTGTTTTAAACATAAGATAGTATCTATTAAACAATTATATATTCATTTTAGCATTCCTAAGTTCAATTACTCCGTCCAACTTTACTTATACATATATAATATAAGCACTATCCTTGAAGCATGACAAAATTATTTAGCTAATATTTCAACTCCAGTTTCAGTTATTAAAACTGTATGTTCCCATTGAGCTGATAATGAGTCATCTTCTGTATATATAGTCCATTCGTTTTCTGCATCTACATATACATCATATCCACCAGCATTAACCATTGGTTCTACTGTTAATACCATTCCTGGTACTAAAATCATATCTGTACCCTTTTCACCGATATGAGGTACAAAAGGTTCTTCATGGAATTGATTTCCTACTCCATGACCACCTAAAGCTCTAACAATTGTGTAACCATTCTTATGTGCTACTTCTTGACAAGCAGCTCCAATATCACCTAAGTGACCCCATGGTTTTATTGCTTTTATTCCAGCTTCCATACATTCTTTAGCTACTTCAACTAATTTCTTAGCATCTTCACTAACTTCACCTATCATAAACATTCTTGATGCATCTGAATAATATCCATTAAGAATTGTTGATACATCTACATTTACGATATCTCCATCTTTAAGTATTATCTTTTCATCTGGTATACCATGACATACTTCATTATTGATAGAAGTACATACACTTTTAGGGAATCCTTCAAAATTTAAAGGTGCAGGTATAGCACTATGCTCCACTGTATAGTCATAAACCAATTTATCTATATCTAAAGTAGACATTCCTGCCTTTATCTTACTTGCAACTAAATCTAAAACTCCATTGTTAACTTCTGAGCTCTTTCTTATTCCTTCTATGTCTTCTGAACTCTTTATTACTTCTCTTGGTGGAACTATTTCACCTTTTAATCTTAAACTTTCTAACTTTTCATCAAACTCTAAATGGCATCTCTTATATTTTAATCCGCTGCCACACCAGCATTTTGCGTTTCTATTTGAAAACATAATTTTAAATACACCTCTTTACTAAATTCACTTTTTTAATTTTTATATTTAATTATCTTAGATTTTATCTAATTTTAAGCACTAAAAAAATTTCTATAAATTCCTTCACACTAAAACTAGCACACTATTATTATATATAAAGAAATTTGAAAAGTGATTCTTTAACTAATTACTATTCTTTATTCAGTATAACTAAATTATACTATTTAATCAAATTATTATAATATTTCTAAATTCTCAGTTCAATTACTCAGTCCACTTTGCTTATTCATATATAAACACGTCATAAAATATAAACACTTAAAATCAACCTCTTGCTCTATCGCATTTAAGCTTTTTACCTTTAATAGTAGCTGTCTTTAGTCCATTTATTACAGCTTTACCTTTTCCATTTAATATATCTACATATGAAGCTATATCTTGAACATCTATTATTCCAATGTCTTCACCAGTTACTCCTGGTATTTTAGTTACTGCTCCAACTATATCCCCTGCACGAATTTTCTTTTTCTTACCACCATTTAGATATATCTTCATTATATCTTTATTTACAGCATTACTCTTTTCCTTTTTCTTCTTTGGTTTGCTTTTTAATACTTCCATTGCTTTTTCTGTGCTTTTAATTATGTCTTCTTTGCTTGGAAGATCTTTAACTTCTAGTTTAAAACCTATGTATTCTTCAATTTCATTTAAATATCTATCTCCAGAATCTTTGCAAAAAGTTAAAGCTACTCCTTTAGCTCCTGCACGTCCTGTTCTTCCTATTC
Source organism: Clostridium cagae (assembly GCF_900290265.1). Lineage (NCBI taxonomy): Bacteria > Bacillati > Bacillota > Clostridia > Eubacteriales > Clostridiaceae > Clostridium > Clostridium caccae. Next base: position 902,472 of record NZ_OKRA01000001.1, on the reverse strand, counting down.
TATGTACATACGCTTCTTTTTCAACTGGAATATCATAGTTTATAACATGAGTAATTCCTTCTATATCTATACCTCTTGAAGCTATATCTGTTGCCACTAAAGTTCTAAAGTCACCTCTTCTAAATTGCTCCATAGTGTCAAGTCTGTCTTTTTGCATCATTCCACCATGTATCTTATTAGTTGAATAGCCCTTTTTATTTAAATATTCATGTACTGTATCAACATTTTCTTTTGTTCTACAAAATATAACTGAAGTTTCTGGCATTTCAGATATAAGTATATTATTTAATAGATCTAGTTTTTGATTATATCCTACATGGTAAGCATAGTGACTTACATTATCGCTTGTTAAATTTTGAGATTTAATTGCTATATCAATTGGTCTATTCATATGTTTGTCACATAAGTTTTTTATTTCATCAGGTATAGTTGCAGAAAATAATAATGTTACTCTATTCTTTGGTATTCTTCTTATTATGGCTTCTACTTGTTTTATGAATCCCATATTAAGCATTTCATCTGCTTCATCTATAACAAAATAGTTTATCTTTGACACATCAAGGCTTCCTCTATCTATATGATCTAATACTCTACCTGGAGTACCAACAACTATATGTGTTTTTTGCTTTAATTTTCTTTCTTGATCCATTATTGATTGCTTTCCAAAGATAGGTACACAATTAATTCTTTTATATCTTCCTATATTAGATATATCTTCACTAATTTGAACTGCTAATTCCCTTGTTGGTGCTAATACCAACACTTGAGGTTTATTTTCATCCCAGTCTATTTTTTCACATAATGGAATACCAAAAGACGCAGTCTTTCCACTTCCTGTTTGAGATTTTACAACTAAATCTTTATTTCTAAGTATTTCTGGTATTGCTTTCTCTTGAACCTCTGATGGAGTCTTATATCCTAAATTATCTATTGCTTTTAACAATTCACCACTTAATTCAAATTTATTAAATTCTTTGCTCATTCTTTAATTGTCTCCTTTATTTATCTTAATTAAATATCCAAATATGCTTTATTATTGTCATAATTTTATTTTAACCTATAATTTTAAAATATATAAAAGACTAAAACATCTGAATAACACTTTCCTCTACAAATTATCAACTAATATTTAATCACTTTGCTTATGCATATACTAGCAATCTTTTAAAATACAGTCTAAAATTTATCTAACTCTATGATTATATACCACAAATACAAGTTTAACTAGAAAAATGCATATATTAAGTATATAATTAAGAATACTACTATTTAAAAACAAAGGAGAATTTTTAAAATATGACAAAATCATTAAACGATTTAAATTTAAGTTCAGATATAATAAATGCATTAGAAAAGCAAAATATAACTGTTCCAACTGAAATTCAAAGTTTAGTTATAAATGAAGCTTTAGAAAATAAAGATATAATTGGAGAATCATTTACTGGAAGTGGTAAAACTTTAGCGTACCTTCTTCCTATATTTGAAAGAATAAATACTGAAACTAAAGATATTCAAGCAATAATTTTAGCACCAACTCATGAATTAGTTATGCAAATAGAGGCTCAAATTAAATTGCTTTCAGATAACTCTGGAATAAATGTTAAATCACTTGGAATAATCGGTGATGTTAATATAAATAATCAAATTAAAAAGCTTAAAGAAGTTAAGCCTCATATAATAGTTGGATCAACTGGTAGAGTTCTTGATCTTATAAGAAAGAAAAAGATCACTGCTCATACTATAAAAACTATTGTCATTGATGAAGTTGATAATTTATTAGATCCAAAGAGAGCTCAAATTGTTAAAGATATAATTAAAACAACTATGAGAGATAGACAATTAATGGCCTTTTCTGCTTCTATTACTCCTGAAATAGTTGATTCATTAAAGGAATTAATGAAAGATCCATTAATAGTTAAATCACAAGGTAAATCTTCAATTAACCCTAACATTTCGCATGTATATGTAAAATGCGATAGAAGAGATAAATTTGAAGTACTTAGAAAAATAATAGCAGCTGAAGATCCAAAAAGAGCATTAATATTTGTTAATGATAATAAAGATATTGAATTAACATCTTTAAAACTTAATTATCATAATAGAGAATGTTTTGCTATGAGCGGAAGTATTTCTAAAGAAGAAAGAAAAAATGCTATTGATAGCTTTAAAACAGGTAAAATCAAAATATTAGTTTCTTCAGATGTATCTTCTAGAGGTCTTGATATTACTGATATTACTCATGTATTTAATTTAGATCTTCCATTGAAACTTGATGAATACTTACATAGATCTGGTAGAACTGCTAGAGGTAATGCAAAAGGTACTTCTATCTGTATAGTTACTGATAAACAAATGAACATAATAAAAAAATATGAAAAAGCATTTGATGTAGAATTCCAAGAAAAAATTATTTCTAATGGAATACTTAAAAATAAAGATAAGTAAGTCTTTTATATAACATATTATAAATAAAAAAGATTACTTAATAATGAAGAAAAGTAAAATTAAGTAATCTTTTTTATAATCAGTTATCTCTAGCTTTGCTTATTAATATATAAACACGTACTTAAACATATCTTAATATTCAATTAACATTTCTTTTTATACCAAATTATTTTATTAATATAAAACCATACATTTTCATTTTTACATGGATTTTCTTTAGATTCCTTTATATAGTCATCATCAAAATCATTATATCTAAGTAAATTTTTTACTGACAATTCTTCTTTTCCAAAGTATGTTAATTCTCCTCCATAAACTACTCCATCTACTGTTTTAAATATTATATTATTCATAAGTTTACCATCCCCCTTTTGTCCCTACTACTATACTTCTATGGAAAAACTTAATATTCCTTCAAATGTTACCTAATATTTTACAAAAATATTCTATTAATACCATTTTGAACAAATATCGATTTATTTACATAAATTTATTATTAATATATACTTACCACAGAGCAAAAATTACATAATTAAAGGGGGACTTAATTCATATGAATAATAAAAATTTATTATTAAACTTTTTAGCATTTTTTACAATAGTAGTTTGGGGTACTACATTTGTATCTACTAAAGTATTACTTAGCACTTTCACTCCAGCTGAAATAATGTTTCTTAGATTTTCAATAGCATACATTATGCTTTTACTAATTCATCCTAAATTTCACAAAATAACATCATTAAAAGAAGAAGCTTTATTTTTACTTGCTGGAATCACTGGAGGATCTTTGTATTTTCTTACTGAAAATTCTGCATTAATTTATTCTCTTACATCTAATGTAGCATTAATTCTTGCCACAGCTCCAATTTTAACAGCATTTATGGCACATTTTTTTTCTAAAGAAGAAGCTTTAAATAAGAACTTATTTATTGGATTTATAATTGCAATTTTAGGTATATTTTTAGTTATCTTTAATGGAAATTTTATATTAAAATTAAATCCACTTGGAGATATTTTAGCTTTATCTGCTGCATTATGTTGGGCTACTTATTCGGTAACATTAAAGAAAATTAGTGGTAAATATAACTACATATATATAACTAGAAAAGTATTTTTTTATGCATTACTAACTATATTACCATTTATATTATGTTCATCAGATAGTAATATAAATACCATGTCATTATCACAACCAAAAATAGTATTTAATTTATTATTTCTAGGGGTAATCGCATCTGGCATTTGTTATGTTGTTTGGAATTATACAGTTGATAATTTGGGAATTATTAAAACTAATAATTACATTTATTTAATACCAACTGTTACAATGATAGCTTCTTTCTTTGTATTAAATGAAAGTATTACTTTATACTCTACCTTTGGTGCAATATTAGTATTACTTGGAGTTTATGTTTCAGAAAATGGATTTAAACTACTTAAATTTAAACAAAGCTTACATTAAAATTTAATCTTTATTAAGATTCTATTACTTTGCTTTTATTAAAAATAAATAGTGATATAATATTTTACGAAGAACAAATTTTACTATGTAATCATAGACAAAATTTTTAATATTTTAGGAGGAAAACATTCATGAAAAAAAATATTATTAAATTATCAGTAATTTCACTACTATGCATTATGACATTAGTATCATGTGGAAAACCTAAAACTACTAATAACGATGCTAATAACACAACTGAACAAACTCAAACTGAAAATGAAAATGCTGGTTCAACTCTACCTGGAAATGTTGAATCTTCTACTGCAGAAGTAAAGAAGGTTGTTAGTATAGATGATTTAAAAGATAAGGATCAAAATGCTGTTAAAAAACTTTTAGGAAATCCTAAAAGCACAGATGGTGACAAAGTTACTTACGAAAAAGATGATTATACTTTTGAAATAACTTATGTTGATTCTAAATCTGCAATCATTAAAATTATACCAATAAAAGAAATGAAATACCCTAATGATGGTATTAACATATTAAATGTATTGGGAATTAGTGCTCAAACACCTGATGTAACTGCTCCTATTGGTCTTGTTTGGAATAACAAGTTTAATACTTATAAAATAACAGTAGCTTCAGATGCTAGTGTAGAAAACAAACTTAGTTACATTGAAATTATACTAGATGAAAAATATGCTCAATAATTAAAAAATGTTTTAAATTAAATATACTATAAAAACTATCGGATATTAGGTGCAATTTTGTTACTTATATCCGATATTTTATATTTAATCCTATTTTAGTGACATTTTCTCTATATTTATACATATTGAGTTTGAAACTTTTTATATATTTATTATATAATAATATAAACATATAAATTATATAATATACTATCGAATAAAGAGGGGTACAAATGATAAAATGGGACAATAGCTATAATATCGGCATTGAAACTATAGATGAGCAACACAAATATTTATTTAAACTATGTAGAAATTTAGAAATCCTACTTGAAACTCCAAATGCAATTTATAAAGTAGATGATGCACTTAAAATTATATGTGATTTTAGAAATTATATAACTTATCATTTCTATTATGAAGAGATGTACTTTAGCATGGTACGTTATAATTACCTAGCAGATCATATTGCTGAGCATAAAGAATTTAAGAAGAAAATCTTAGATATTAATGTATCCAATTTTTATAAAGAAAACTACGATGAATTGCAAACATTAATTAATTTTTTATATGGTTGGATTTTTGAGCATATAACTAAGAAAGATATCAATTTAAAAACTTTAGTTGAGTAAAAGATTAAAGTGGCTGTTTTCATTAATAAATTCATATGAAAACAGCCATATTTTTTAATTTTGCCCTTTTCACCCTCAACTTATCTTGACTAACTTCCATTATTGTTATAATCCTGCCAATAAAAATACGCTTGAAACTAATATAACAACTGATACTATTGTAATAGATAATTTTATTACAAATTCCCTTCTAAATGTTCCAAATAACATAATTAGATTTTTCATGTCTAACATAGCTCCAAATATTAGAAATGCTACTACACCACAAAAAGGATATTGATTTAATAAATTTTTACCAATAAACGCATCCACTTCTGAACATAAGGATAAAAGAAATGAAAGCAACATCATAAATATTATAGATAGCATCTTTCCATTTGATATATTATCAAAAATACTGGTTGGAACTAATACTTGAAATGCCGTTGCCAAAAATGCTCCAATTATAAGGTACTTCATAATATCTAAAAATTCTTTTATAGAATGCTCTAAAAGTAATTTAAACTTATTTCCATCACATTGCATTATTCCATTATCATTACATCCACAATTACAATATGATTTATTATCTATTAATCTATCCATCAATAAATATTGTCTTCTGCCTTGAAGCAAGGTCATTATAACTCCTATAAGGATTGCTCCAACAAATCCCCCAACAGTTCTTGCTATTACCATAGATATGTTATCATTAAACGCTGTATATGTTGACATTATTACAATGGGATTTATTAAAGGCACTGCCATCATAAATGTCATTGCAAATCCAAGAGGTACTCCTTTTTTAATTAAGGCTCTTGTTATAGGAATTATTGCACATTCACATATTGGAAAGATAAGACCTATTAATGCTGCACCAAAATATCCTACAATATTATTTTTAGGAATGCACTTACGTATAGTTTCATTTGATATATATATTTGCATCACACCTGAAATTATAGCTCCTAAAACAATAAAAGGAGTTGAATCCATCATTATGTCTATAAATGTACTAAGAAATTTTTCCATTATATTTTTATCATACATATCCAATTTATATAGCCCTATAATACTTAGAAATATGATAAATACTATTATTAAAAAATTTCTATTTTTTTTACTTTTCACTTTCTTTTCTCCTTAAATATTTTGAGGAATTATTTATCTTAACTTTTATCTTTTTAAAAAAAATATTATCTAATATTTCACTTCCTCTAAGCAATGAATTAAATGATTCCCTATTTTCAGCCTCTAATATATACGCTGATGGATTTATATTGTTTAACATATTTTTAGTATTTTCTATATCTTCTTTATTGCAATTTTTAGTATTATTTAAAATAATCAAATTTGAAAGTTCAATAAATGGAACCAAAAAATTGCCCATATTTTGCACATATGATTTTAAATTTCTAGTATCACCAATAAAATATATCCTGTCTAAACTCATGCTGTTTTTATATATCTTTTTATCTATTATTTTAAATAAATCTTCTAAATTATAAGTTCCATTAAATTCAATTATTATTCGATTAGGAGAATACTCTCTTATTAAAGCAATCATATCTTCATTTAGTTTTTTTAAATCACTTTGTTTATAAATTGTTACTAAACCACAATTCGAAACTTCATCTGATATCTTCTCTTCTCCATTTTCTAATTGTATTACTATTATTTTTTCACCTTTTACATAACTTTCTTTTATCAAAGAATTTATAAAACTTGTTTTTCCAGCACCTAAAAATCCTGTAACTATTTCAACCTGAATTTTCATTTTAATATCCCACCTTAACTAAATAAACGAATTAATTCTTTTTTATTTAAATTGCTTCCTATTATAGAAATAACTTTTTTATTAGCCCATTTTATTTTTCTACCTTGAAATTCATTTGGTACATAATCAAATTGATAATATTCACCATTTATAACTTCAACAATACCCTTAGCTCTTATTACATTTCCATATTCTTTGTTTTTTTCAATTATTTTAAATTTACTCTCTAGCTCTTCTTCACTAGTTTTACTATTCAAATCTATAGGATAGCTTTCAAAAACATCCTTTGCACAATGATTATGTTCTTTTCTAAAAGAAGCATGTTTAACTATTTTACTTATTATAAATTCATTTTTGTTATATAATGCTTTGTCATCAACACCTACTATTTTATTTATTTCTTTTATATCCATATCTAATAAAGACTTGCTTACTATTTTTGCATTGCTATTTATCTTCCTAATAGAGCTAATTACACTTTCTAACTCTTCTTTACTTACTAATTCTGTTCTACTAAAGACTAACACTTTTGCTTTTTTTATTTGATCCTTATAGAATTCATCAAAATTATTTAAATACATATCATACCTTTGAGCATCTATCACTGTAATTATCCTATTTATTGAAAACTTTTCTTTGTATTCATCTTTATTTAAGATATTTAATATTTCACTTAATTTTGCCACACCTGAAGGTTCAATTATAATATTTTTAGGATTATATTTTTCTATTATTTCTAATACAGATTCTATAAAATTACCTGTCACTTGGCAGCAAATACAACCTGAATTTATTTCTTTTATTTCTATATTTCTTTCTCTTAATATACTTCCATCTATTCCAACTTCACCAAATTCATTTTCTATTATTACTGTATTTTCATCATAAACTTTGTTAGCTAACAAACTTTTAATAAGCATTGTTTTACCTGCTCCTAAAAACCCTGAAAATATATCTATTTTACTTACCATTAATTATCTTTAGTGAGAGAGTGTATTGTAAGTACCAAACTCTCACTAAATCCTCCTTCCTTTCTTATTATTCACTTTTTAGTGTCTAATAAGTTATTTTATACTTTTTATTTTTTCTAAATTTTCTCTTAACCTTTTATTTTCATCTTTAAGTTCTTCCATTTCAACTAATTGAATAATTAGTTTTTCTTTATCTCCTTTAAGTTTTTTAATTTCCTCATAAAGTTGCTTTATTTTATCGTCTTTAGCCTTTATTTTATCTTTAGGTGTAGCAACTATACTTTCATTAGGTACACCTTTTTGAATGGCTCTTAGGCTTAATATACGTTCTTTAAGAATATCATTATTGTATAGAGTAGCCTTAGATACTCCTGCTTCCTCAGCTACTGTTTTAAAGTTAATTGTCTTAGTTTTAGAACGCTTTAGTTTGTCTATTGCTTTATTAACCTTTTCGATAGTTTCTTGATTTTTCTTTTCTGCAAATTCCTTTAATCCTTCTGTATTTCTATTTCTTTTCTTCATTAATTTGCACCTCCAAACTATCTACTAATGGTTTTAAATACTTATATTTAATATATTGCCTTTCCCAAGAACGTTGTTGACCTAACTCTTTATACCTTGACATTTCTTTTTCCATAAGGTCTAATTCTTGTTTTAAAATAGGATAGAATTTAACCTCAGTAACGTAGTTAGGGCAGTTATAGAAAAAACACCCATCACCATCAGAACAGTTACCCCTTCTAAAGTCATATAGGCATACGCCTGTCGGTAAAGGGTTAAAACTCATAGACTTAGATAAATTAGATATTATATAATCAATCTCTTGTTCTGTTTTACCTCTAAATTGTTCTTCAAGTTTAGTCTTTATTTCCTTTGCTCTAAGTCCAGCAATCTTAGAATCTTTACCAAGTATCATATCTGAATAGATTTCTTTAACTTCTTCCTCTTTTAAAGTAAGGTAGTGTGAAGTCATTTCAATAGATACATGAGAAAATTGTTTCATAATGTGTGCTATTGGTACTTTTTGCTTTATAAGTTCTCTAACAAATGTTGCTCTAAATTGATGAGATTTCAACGGATACAAATTTCCTTTGTTATCTTTTATATCCCATCTTTTAATGAAGTTAGGTAGCCTGTTATCACACCACCCTTGAACTTTTAATACTTGAATACCCCAATTTCTAACCAAGAATAACTCTTTTAGTCCACTTTCTTGCCTTAAATTTTTAGTGTATTCTTTAAGTTCTGCAACTGTATTTTTAACCAATTCATTAATAAAAACCTTGTGAATTATAGGCTCACCTTTTTCAGTTTTACCGAGAGTAACTTCCATATAATCATATCCATCACTTGTTGTGTGAACACAACCTTGTCGGATAGATAACACCTCATTAATTCTAAGTCCAGTTTGACTTTGAATTATTATACCTGATTTAGTTAAGATATTTTTTTCTTGTAATGCACATTGAAGTATTTTATCAAATATACCTTCGGGAATAGGTTTAGTTTTATTTTCTTTTAAAGCCTTTTTAATATCCCATAAATCTAAAGAAGTAAAATCCACAAAGATATTAGTCTTAGATACATTCCAACCTTTAATTTGACCTATTTTAATGATTTCTTCAACTACTTTACAATATGAATATCCTGTGCTCTGAGCAACTTTCTTATCTTCTTTAAGCCATAATGAATAATTTAAAAATATTTCTTTAGTTATTTCATCAAAATCATTAATACCGTTTAAATCGCAATACTCAATAAATAAAGGTAAGCAACAATTTATATAACTTTGTATACTTTTAGGCTTAATTTGTCCTATTTTATAATAAGAATAAAGTTTTACAGTAAGTTTCATATCTTCATTTTTTATAAAATCAAAGTTGATTTTCTTTTTACTATCTTTAGTTGTTTTAGTAGTTATAAAAGGTGACAAATCCCATATATCATCAGTAAATTTAGAATTTCCAATAGTTATGTTACTATAATCCCTTTCATTAGTTATTGGCTGTAAATTCAACTTAGTAATTGCCATCTTATTTCCTCCAACCTCTTTACAATCTCTTTTAGAATTTCAATAGTAGGTAGGAAATGCTCGGCATAATGGTCGCCATAGATATTTCCCTCTAATTGCTTTTCTAACTCTGCTAAATGGTTTTTATGAGCCTGTAAATACTCTGGAGTAGTTATATATCTACTACAAGTGTAGCATTTTTGCCTTTTTAATAATCTGTCGCAAATCTTTCCATCACTACAAGGTTTAGTACAATAACCATCTTCCATTCTCGCTCCCATATCCTTATTTTCCTTGAACCAAATTAAATCTTTCTTATCGGCTATAACTGTTTCATCAACTTTATTGATGTTACCGATAATACCTATATTTTTAAATACTTCGGCTCTTTCTTTATCTTTAATATCAGCATAACTTTGTTTCGTAGTCATAGGAGAAGAATGTCCTAAAACTTCTTGTATAACCTTTAAATTAGTTCCTTTAGATAACATATCAGTTGCAAGTGTTCTTCTAAATTGATGTGCTGTTAGATTGTAATATTCACCATTGGTATCTTTAATATCATTATTTTGAATAAAATCATTAAACCAAGGTACTATTTGTTGGATATATAAATTTTGAATTTTTCCTGTGTTTTTACCTTTTTGAAGTTTATATATGAATAAATAATCCTTAACCTTATCATCAGCCTGTTCTCTTAACTCTTTTGTATGTTCTATTAACTTCTCGACTGCGATAGCACACTCATTAGGAATAGGCATTGGTTGACGTTCTTTACGATTTTTATGGTCGTACCAAGTTAAAGTATCTCCACTAATTAAATGTGGCTTAACGCTATCGGTATTTAATTTAAGCATATCTCCAATTCTCATTCCTGTTGATTGAAGAATGATTATTCCATATTTAACATAAGGATTTTCTTCATTATTTAAGGCTTTATTTATCTGTTCTAAAACTTCATCAGGAATAAAATCTATTTTAAGTTTTTTATTAACTCCTACATATTCATTACCTGTAAATATCTCTATTTTAGGTACTTCATTAGGCATATATAATTGCCCCCAACGAATAATATTCTTTAGTGTATCACTATGTTTTTTCTTATCCCATGTTGAATAAGGTTTTCCCATTTTGGAAAGTAATGTATTTTGAAAAGATATAAACATTTCAATATCGTAGTTATTTAAATCTTTTAAATTTGATATTTTTTGAATATCTAAGAAATCTATGATTCTTTTAAAATGAATACTATATGAATACACTGACGATAAACTCAAATTCCCTTCTTTATAATTTCTCCAAACATAAGCCTTAACTACATTTTTAATGCTATCGCTTTCGATATATGAAAAATTAAATTTAAACTTTCTTCCATAATGTTGTGAATTGCTATCGTTATCTATTAATTCCCACTTATCATCGTTAGGCATTTTACTTGCCATTTGCTCCACCTCCAATTAAAGAACTCTTATTCCAATATCTACTTAAACTATCTTCAAGATACTTATTTGAAATATGAGTATATTGTTGGGTAGTTGTGATATGTTCGTGTCCTAAAATTATCTTAACAACACTAATATCCATACCACTTTGAACTAAAGCAGTTGCACAAGTATGCCTTAAATCGTGGAAGTTTAACTCTATGCCAGTTTTCTTTTTAACTGTATTAAATACTTCATAGATTGCTCTATAAGTTAATGGTTTACCTAAATTTTGTTTTTGTTGTGATACAAAGATATAACTATGCTCTGTATCAATGCTATTTCTTTCTTCCATTATGAAATCATCTATTTCCTCTAACAAAGTCATTGGAATATATAAATGCCGTCTTTTACCTTTAGATTTTATATTTTCTAATATTCCAATTTCTTTTGAAGTATCAGGATAGGGTATATCTTCAATTTGAAGTTCTAAAACCTCACCTATTCTCGCACCCGTAAGGTACATTATCTTGAAGATAAGTTTATCTCTCCAAGTGGTCAAAGCATTTAAAAATGTTTCGGCATCACTATCTGATACTAATTTAAAAGTAGTTTTACTTTCTTTAACTTTAAATATAGATTGCTTAGTCCTATTATTACTTTTTGCATGATGTAGTATGCTCTTAAACATATCAAATGGTCTATTTACTTCTTTCATTATAATAGGATTATTAATTTCTCTAATCATTCCGCAATACTTATAAAAGTTATAAACTGTACTAAGTATTCTATTTATTGTTTTACCTGTACGCTTACTTGTGGCATAAATACTAACTACGTTATCGGTAGCGTTAGGCTCTCTAAGGTATTCTATAAATTCACCTATAACATTAGGTGTTACTTCATCATATTGATAATGCTCTTTATTTAAAAATTCCCAATACAATTTTAAATCATTACAATTAGCCTTTATTGTATTAAATGCTCTATCTTTTTGTCTAAGGTACTTCAAGTAGTCATATACAGGTTTCACCAATTTAATATCATCATCTAGTAATACAACAATATCTTTATTTTCGTATCTTATTTTGTGTAATTCCAATTCTTTTGTTCCTTCCACACTTATTTTATATGTCTAATAAGTTTATATCACTATTATACAAGACTTTTATCACTATTTATAATGGTAATATATTCTTACTAATATCTATCATAAGTATGGTACTTACTCTCTTTTAATTCTTTCCTATCTATACTCTCTTATCCTTGTATATTTCTACTATTTTATATAGTTATATTACTATTTACTACCTATACTATAATCACTAAAGATAACATAAATTTTATCCCTCCTTATACCCCTATATATTTATTTATAATTAAATCAATATAAATATTACTTAATTTAAAATATTTTTTCTTTCTATTAATAATTATTGATAAAATTCTAAAATTATGTTATTTTTAATTAAGGTATGTTACTTTAACGTTTAATTCAATATAATTAAGGAGTGATTATATGTATGATGTAGATGATTTTTTTAATCATCCAGAACATAGGATGTATATAAAATATGAACCTTTTTATCTTACACCTAAAATATTTTATTTTTTATGTGAAGCTAAAAGTATTTATAACATGATTGAAGCAGCTAAATCTAATAGACCTGCTCTTGAAGGTGTAATTCCAGAAATCGAAGATTTTTTTGAAGCTGGAATGCCTGAAGATATGTTTAAACAAATGATTGGACGTATGGTTAAATTTATTCTTAGAGATTTTGGATGTTTTCCTCTTGAAAAAATCCCTACTCTTAAAAGAAAAAATACTATATTTAAATCTGGATTAAAATACACTTATGATGAATCTAGAGCTAGAAGAAAAATTAAAGTTCATTATGAAATAGTATAATAATGCTATGTTTTAGTAAAATGTCTATATATGCATAAGCAAAGCTGGACTGAGTAATTGTACTTTGCCTATTGCATAGATAAACATTAGCTTAAAACATAATAAAAAAAAGTTGTATCTCGATTAATCGAGATACAACTTTTTTTTATATTTCTTCTCTATACAATTTTCTTTTCCTTAATAAATATAGATATATAGTTAATAATACTGTTCCTTTTAAAATACTACTTATGCTTATGCTCCACCATATTCCATCTAATCCAAGCACATTTGGATTGCATAAAAAATATGAAGCTGGTACTCTAGCCCCTGTTAGTAATATTCCTATGATTGATGGTATGTATGTACGTCCAAGTCCATTAAATGCACCTGTTATTGTAATTTCTATACACATAAATAATTGTGAATAACCTAGTATTCTTAAATATACAGTACCTTGCTCAACTGCTTCTGGATCATTTAAGAAAAATGAAAATACATATTTTCCTCCTAGTATTAATAAAAGAGAAGCAAGTATTCCTATAATCACAGCCATAACCATAGTAACTTTTACGCCCTTATTTATTCTATTATACTTTTTACTTCCGTAATTTTGTCCAACAAAAGTTCCAAGTGCAGTAGAAAAACCACCTGCTGTCATCCATGATATAGCTTCTATTTGTGAACCTACTTTTTGAACTGCTATAGGTACTGGTCCAAATACTGCTATTATTCTTCCTATACACATAGAGAATATAGTAAATAATCCATTTTGTATTCCTCCAGGTAATCCTATATTACAAAGCACCTTTATATAATCCATTCTAGGTCTTGTAAATACATTTACCTTTAAATACTCTTCTTTACCTTTAATCATAACAAATATGAAACTTAAACTTACTATTATTTGAGCAATTACTGTTGCAATAGCTGCTCCTGCTACCCCCATCTTTGGAAATGGTCCTATTCCTAATATTAAAACAGGATCAAAAACCATATTAAATGCAAGTCCTATAGTGTTTATTACAAATGGTGTTTTACTACTTCCAGCTCCATTAAATATTGCAGTAAATACTGGATTTATAAAATAAAATATCATTCCGATTGCTACAATTACCAAGTATGTTTTAGACATTGATATTACTTCTGCATCACCTAAGTTAAAGAAGCCTATAAGTTTATCACTAAATACTAATAAAACCACTGTATATAAAATTGAAAGTACTACATTTATTTGAATAGCACTTACTATGTAAGACTTTACTTTCCTTAAATTATGCTCTCCCATCTTTTGTGCAACTTTTATTTCTGCTCCTGTTTTAGAAATCATAATAAAAGCCATTGCAAGCCAGGTATAAAACCCTGCTGTTCCAACTCCAGCCACGGCCTTACTTCCTACTTTTCCTATCCATATCATATCCGTCATATTGTAAGCCATTTGTATAAAAGAAGTTCCCATAATAGGTAAAGCTAATTTTATAAGTTTTGATACAATTTTACCTTCTGTTAAGTCAATCCTTTTTTCCACGCCAATCTCCCTCCTTTTTTAATTTTAATTTTAATATTTATTATGTTTTTAACATATAACGATTTTAAAGTCTCAAAATTAGAAACAAAATCTAATCTGAGACTTAGTAATGATCTTATTGTACTTAAATTATTATATAAGAATATATGGATATGTCAAAAACTTTTTTTATTTTAGTATACTTTTTGATTTTATAAATATATTTATAAGTGTATTAATATAAAATTTAGGGGATGTTGCAAATATGAGTTTTAGTGAGTATATGAAAAATTCTACTAAAAACATTGTAATTTCAAAAGTATGTTCACTTTTAGAAAAAAATCCATCAAAAAATATGGACAAATTATTTAATTTATCAATTAAGCTTATAAAAGATAACGAGAATAAAAAGAAGATAAAAAATGCATATACTTATTATAATGATACCCCTTTAGTTAAAAATTTCATTGAAAATATATTGTCGAATTTAAATTCTAATTTTTTAAAAAAGTTTACTATAAATTTTTTTGATTATGTTTTTGATAACAATGCTCATAGCTCTTTCCCATTCTTTGTTATCAATTTATCACCTGAAAATAATATTAATCATCTTACATATAGTGATGTTGACACTATTTTAACAAAAGTCAAAGAAAATAAAATATATTATGTTTTTATAATTGGAAAAGAACCCTTCTCTATGGATTTCTTATTTAACATTTATAAAAAATATCCTAATATATTATTTATACCTTTTACAAATGGAGAAATGTTTAGCCCTATAATTTGTAATAGATTATATTCAACTTGCAATGTTATACCTATAATTTCTCTTGATGGATTTAAAGAAGAAACGGATTATGAGCGTGGTATTGGAACTTTTGATAAAATTATGTTTAATATGGATTTGCTTAAACAAAGCTCAATACCATTTGGAATATCATCAAATATTTCATTTAATAATGTAGATATTATCACTTCTAATAAATTTACTGATATGCTCTTAAATAAAGGATCATTTATAAATTTTTATTTTTATGATTCTATAATAAATGAAAGAAAACAAAAATTAGAACTTTATGCAAAGATGAAAAATTCAAGATTAAATACATCCTGTTTTCCTTTAGATTTTCTTGACAACTCTATAAATTCAAAAATTCTTATAGATAAGAATGGTTTTTATAATAATGAAATCAAACTAAAATTTAATAATATGAAATATTGTTTTGAATCTTGTTCTTTAAGGATTTAAAATTGATACTATGTTTTAAATGCATGTTGATATATGCAATAGGTAAAGGGGCATTGTAATTGGACTTTGAGAATTCTTAATGAGTATTGTCACATTTACTGCTTGTCACAATTTTATATTGGGAACAAACTAAAATGGGACTATACTCATTTTAGTATTCCTAAGTTTAATTACTCAGTCCACTTTGCTTATGCATATATCAACACTCTACTAAAACATAGCCTAAAATTTAAATAAAAAAATGGTTAGAACTCTATTTCTAGAGTTCTAACCATTTTTTTATTGAAAATTTATTTTTTGTATTACAAAATGGACATTTAACTATTGCCTCATACTCTGTTATTATTCCATCACTGCCTATAGTTTTTCCTGTAGCTATCACCTCTTGTGCTTACATACCTTCCCCTTTAATATGTTCTAGTGGTTTTTCACAATAAATTGAACAATTCCATTTTACAACGTTGTGACAAGCATTACATTTGTTTTCCTTATTAATTACTTTCATCATATTGTACCCCTCCTCTTATATAAATTTATTATATAAAGCAGGGTAAAATTCCTTCTATATTTTACATAATTTATAAATATTATTATAATAATATTCATTATAGTGTAATTGTTTACTTTTGCTAATTTTCACTTGAATTTTTTAACATGTTTTTATCTATATATACCAAAACTATCACTACATGTTTTAGTTGAAAGTTTAGATATGACACTTAAGAGTTTTGTTTAAAAGTCTTAAAGATTTTCTAAATATATATTTTAAAATTCTATAGTTATCTACATAATAAAAAGCTGTTTCAAATTTTTATTTAATTTGAAACAGCTTTTTACTTTAAATATAGTTCTTACTTAGTTAAATATAAATGTAATAATTTTATTGTATTCTCAAATGCATTGTAATGAGTTCTTTCCATTCCATGTGATGCATGAACGCCTGGTCCTATAAGGGCTCCGCGAATATCATTTCCACCTCTAAGTGCTGCTCCTACATCTGATCCATACATTGGATATATATCCACTGCATAATTTATGTCGTTTTCCTTAGCTAAATTAACTAGCTTTGTTGTCATATTATAGTCGTAGGGGCCGCCAGAGTCCTTTGCACATATTGAAACATCATATTCTGTACAATTCAAATCATCACCTATACATCCCATATCTACAGCTATCATTTCTGTTATATCCTTTGGAATATATGATGATCCATGTCCAACTTCTTCATAAACCGAAATAAATATCTTAGTTGTAAATTTAGGAATTATGTTTTCTCTATTAAATAATTCAAGTAATCCCATTAAGCAAGATACGCTACCTTTATCATCTATAAATCTTGACTTTATAAATCCACTTTCTGTTATTGTTGTTTTAGGATCGATAAATACAAAATCACCTGCACAAATTCCTAATTTTTCAACATCTTCTTTAGATTTTACTACTTCATCTATTCTTATTTCCATATTTTTAGGTTCACGTGTTTTGCTTGAGCTATCTTCAAAAACATGAGCTGCAGGACTTGTACTTAAAAATGTACCACTATAAAGTTTTCCTTCTCTATTTCTTATGATGCAATATTCTCCATCTAATGTTGGAACTATTGGACCTCCAAGTAAAGTGAATTTTAATTTTCCATCACTTGTTATTGATCTAACCATTGCTCCTAAAGTATCTACATGAGCTGATAGCCCTATTACTTCTTCATCAGATTGACCTTTTACTGTTATTATTCCACAACCTTTTCTTGTTGTTTCAAATTTATATCCAAAACCTTTAGCAATTTCTTCAATCTTTTTCATTATGTCAAAACAAAATCCAGTTGGACTATTAAATTCTAATATTTCTTTTGCTGTTTTTAAAATATATTCTTTATTAATATTCATGAAATATTCTCCTTTGCTACCATAAAAATATATTAAGTTTTCCTAATTAAAAAGGCAACAAATATAAAGTTTTAGTTAAAAGCTAAAAAATCCTCTATAATATAGATATTTTTAAATTTCATAATAAATTTTTTTCACGTGCTCTCAACTTTCCAATTTTAATTCTCACCTATTTACCGTACACTCTTAATTGTAAACTAAATTTTTTTAGTTATGCAATTCTATTAAACTTGTCCTAAAATCCTAATATGGATAATAGTAAAAATATATTGCTCTATCAGTAGAGTATACTGAATCATCATTGTATACATTTCTTATATGGAATATTTCATCACCAAATTTGTCTCTTTGATTATCTACTATATAGGCATATTGATTGTCTCTCCATCCCATAAATAAATAAACATGAGTGTGACCATTAGTATATAAAATATCTCCTGGTTTTAATTGTGTAAAATCACTTGATGCTACAAATCCTTTTTCTTTTAATAATCCTTCTAGTTCATAAGTATTACAAGTTTGTTCTGGTAACCAAATCCCATTTCTTCTTAAAACTTCTGATAAGAAGTATACACAGTTATTACTTGTATTTCCATCATGAAGTTCTACTGCTTTATTATGAACACTTAATTGATTACTAGTATTAGTCATATATTTAAATGCATTATATTGAACATTAGAATGAGAATAATTACTAGATATAGTTGCAACTTCCCCATTAGGTTGAACATATGTATTATCATCAATCCATGTGTTTTTAATTAATGTTCCATTAGAATAGAATTTATAATTTTTACCGTCTATAATCATATCTCTTCCAGATACCATGATACCATTTTGATCTAAATAATATCTATTATTGCCTTCATTTAACCAACCGCTAAGCATTATTCCACTACTATCAAAATAATAGTATTGATTGTCTATTTTGGTCCAAGCAGTAGCCATTTCTCCATTAGAATTTAAATAATATTTTTTTGAATTCACCTCTATAAAGCCTGTTAACATTTCACCATTTTCATTAAAATAATACTTCTTGCCATTAATTACTTTCCATGTGTTTTTTATTAACTCTCCAGAAGTATCATAATAAAACCATTTGTCTGATTCTTTTTGCCAGCCAATTTTTAATGTACCATCTTCATTAAATTTATATGTTTTACCATCAACTGTTATAGTTTCTTTAACTCTATCACCATGTCTATCTAAGTATGTCCAATTTCCCTTTAAGAAATGCAATCCTTCTTTTAATCTTACTTCACTGCTTTCAACATCAACATACTGATATTCACCTTTAATTATCTTTTCTTCAAATTTTTCTGGTAATTCTCTAAAATTATTATCACCTAGATCTATATATGTCAATTTAGTTAATTCTGTTATATTATCGGGAATTTTAGTCAATTTACAATAGTTTAAATTTAAATACTCTAGATTTTTCATTAAACCTATTGTTTCTGGTAATTCCCCTTCTAATCTTTTGTAATGCAAATCTAATTTTTTAATCTTTAAAAAATCTTCTTTTGTAAGTTCATTAAATTTCTTATTAAGTTGGTCTGCAACCTCCATATTAAGCCAATTTCTTTCAGGCTCAAATTTCTCTTCTTCAGAAATTTCTACTTTAGTATTTGCACTATTATCATATGCAAAGGCTTGTACACTTCCACTACAGATTGTCATTAATACTGCAGTTCCTATTATAAGTAATTTTTTTTTCATTTACGTTTCTCCCTTCATAAACCTAGTAAATTGTACCATTTAATAATACAACAAACAAACTCTAAAAAGGGCCTATATTATTAAAATTTGTAAAAATTAAGATAATTTTAATTATTTATTCTACGCTTTTATTTCAAATATTGACACTTCTGGTACATTCATAAATCTAAATGGCATTTTTGTATTTCCTATTCCTGAATTTACATATAACTGTGTATTTCTTTGTGTATTAAGATTGTATAATCCATCCTTATATTTTTCTGCTAATGGCGGCGTTACTATTTCACCTAAAAAAGGAATTTTAACTTGACCACCATGACTATGACCAGCCAAAATTAAATCAATATTATACGATACAAATTTATCGCTTAAATCTGGTTCATGCAATAGTAATAAATTATAATTGCTTTCTTTTATATTTCTCACCGTTTTTTCAACATCAGGATTTCCTAAAAGTGCATCGTCTAATCCTAATATACTTATTGTCTTCCCAGAATCTAGTTTTACATTAGCTTGATCATTTACTAAAATCTTAAATCCGCTATCTTCCATAACATTTTTATATATGTTTTTTGCTCCACCACCATAATCATGATTTCCGTATATAGCATATTTCCCAATCTTAGCATTTAATTTTTTTAATATAGGTGCTACCTTAGATGTATCTTCAAATTTACTTACATTATCAAATAAATCTCCTGTAAATACTATTATATCTGCATTTTGTGAATTCACCTTATTAACTAATTTCTCTAATTTATCTATAGTGTAATATTCACCTAAATGAATATCACTTATTTGAGCAATCTTAATAGTGTCTTCATTTTTAATGTTACTAGAATTATTAATTTCTATGTTCTTAACACTCAATAAATTAGGTTCTACATAAATTGAGTAAGCAAATATTCCAAAACAAATTGCAGGCATTAATATAATTGTAATAAATATTCTTTTTAAAATTTTCTTTAGTGTTCTCATCCCTTACCTATTCTCTCTTTCATGTATTATTTCATATTTTTCACCTTATAATAACATAACTTAATAAAATAAATATAACATAACTATTAAATGTTTCTTATTATTTATAACTTTTAATTAATTTATTTTTTCTTCTAAATAAGTTAAACTAAAGTTTATGATATTATAATTATAGTAATTGCAAATTAGTTATTTTTAAATTAATTACATATTTATTTCTAATATAAAATAATATTAAAATTTATTTCCTAATTTCTATTACATTATAAATATTTTTCAACACACAATATTAAACTAAAGGAGATTAAAAATTATGGCAAAAGTAAAAAAGACTAGTATATTTCTAAGTATAATATTAGTAATTCTTTTAACTATAAGCGCTACTTATTACATTAGTTTTTATCCTAAAACTGAAGTTATAGATATTAATACTTCATCTAATTTTAATGGATTTGAAATACTAGATAGATTATCAAAAAATGATTTGAATTTATCATCTAAAGAAATATCACTTGAAACATCTTTAACGCTTTCTGAAGAAGACTTAAGTTCTATGTTTATTGGTTTAATTAAAGATAGTAATAATAAACTTTCAAATTTAATGACTGGATTAAAAGTAGATATAAATGAAAATAAACTTAATGTTATCTTTCATTTAAAGTATAATGGAGTTCCTTTAGAGGGACATTTAGTATTCAATATGTCTGCTATAAATGGTAAATGTATTCTTCATTACGACAGTGGTAATGTTGGTTTTATTAGTATAAATAAGGATTTGATTTTTTCTAAATTAATATCTAATGATGTTGTAACCTTTGATAAAACTAACGGTGATATTATTCTTTCTATAAGTAATATTGATAATATCAAGATTAAAGATATAACAGTACAAGATCATAACATAATCATTACAATAAAAGGCAGCCTTACTTTAGATGATTTAAAGAAACTAAAATTAAACTGAATAAAAACGCAACTATACTAATATCTAGTTCTGAGGCTATAAATATTTTTATGTATTTTTAACTAAAGTTATTTTTAATCATTTTTATTATGCCTTAATCTTAAAATTCATCATAAATAAACCTGAAAGATTCCATTTCATATTCTTTCAGGTTTATTAAAAGTTATTTTATTATTAGATTATGTTTTATCAGAGTTTTGATATATGAATATATCAAAATATATAATATCCTACTATTATTTTTCTGAATATAATCTATTTATTGCACTAAATATTGCTTTAATTGAAGCTCTAGTGATATTGCTATCTACACCAACGCCAAAAGTCTTTTTATCTATATCTTTTCTTTCCATGTAAACATATGATGCCGCTTTTGCTTCAGATCCTGTACTTAAAGCATGTTCTGTATAATCTATAATCTTTGTATCTATTAAATTACTTGAAACTAATGCTTTCTTTAATGAATCTATAGGTCCATTTCCTAAGCCTTCAAGTTCTAAATCCATACCTTTATGTTTTAATAAAACGTCCACTTTAGTATCAGCTTCAGAATCTCCATTATTTATATCTGTAATTGCATAATTAATCAATTTAAATGGCTCATCAATATCTAAGTATTCTCTTTCAAATTGCTTCATTATTTCATCTGGAGAAATTTCTCCTATCTTTTCAGATAATTTCTGTATAACACACGCAAATTCTTTATGCATTATTTTTGGAAGTTTAAATCCAAAGCAATGGTCCATAACAAATGCAACTCCACCTTTACCTGATTGACTATTTATCCTAACTAATGCTTCGTACTCTCTTCCTAAGTCACCTGGATCAATTGGTAAATACGGTACTTCCCATACACCATTTTTTCTTTCTTGATACTTTTTCATTCCCTTGTTTATAGCATCTTGATGTGAACCTGAGAATGCTGTAAATACTAGTTTTCCTGCATACGGATGCCTCACATGTATTGGTATTTTTACACACCTTTCATAAACATCAATTATATCATTAACATCCTCTAAATTTAAATTAGGGTTTGTACCATGAGAAAACATATTGTATGCGATATTCAAAATATCAACATTTCCTGTTCTTTCACCATTTCCAAATAAAGTTCCTTCCACTCTATCAGCCCCTGCTAAAAGTGCTAATTCTGCATCTGCAACGCCTGTCCCCCTATCATTATGAGGATGTACGCTTAAGATTATTCTATCTCTATCTTTAAAATTTCTGCACATCCACTCTATTTGATCTGCATATATGTTAGGAGTGTCCATTTGCACAGTAGATGGAAGATTTATAATTATCTTATTATCCTTACTTGCTTCCCATACATCAGCAACAGCATCACATATTTCTAATGCATACTCAACTTCAGTTCCTGTAAAACTTTCTGGTGAATACTCTAAAAGTATCTCTCCATCAAAGTCCTTTTTATATTCTTTTACTAATTTGGTTCCTTCTATAGCAATTTGTTTAATTTCCTCTTTGCTCATATTAAATACCACATCTCTTTGAAGTACTGATGTAGAATTATATATATGAACAATAGCCCTTTTTAAACCTTTTATTGCTTCAAAAGTTTTGTTTATTAAATGTGGCCTAGCTTGTGTTAAAACTTGTAATATCACATCATCTGGAATATGTTTTTCATCAACTAATCTTCGTAAAAAGTCATATTCTATTTGCGATGCTGATGGAAATCCAACTTCTATCTCTTTAAATCCTAATTTTACAAGAAGTTTAAACATCTCTATTTTTTCATCCACTGTCATTGGATTTATAAGAGCTTGATTGCCATCTCTTAAATCAACACTACACCAAATAGGCGCCTTTTCAATTAAGTTATTTGGCCATTGTCTTTCCTTTAATTTAACTGTTTCAAATCTTTTATATTTTTTATAATTTAACATTAAATCATCTCCCCAAAATAAAATAAGTTTTTAATATTACTACTTATTACTACTTTCTAATGAGAAACAGCTCAACAACACCATATAACTTCACAATAAAAATAATTTTCTTGTCTACTTTCTTAACCCCATGTAAAACACCTCTTTATATTATTAAAACTTAAAGTTATCTTACCACTATTTTGACTATTTGTAAAATATTTATTGAATTTTCTATACATATCGTTAATTATTGTATTTATTTTTTGAAAAGTTATCAAAAGACTATTGAGGTATATTATTTAGTGTTACTTTTTGTCATTTTTAAAACTTTTGAATATATTGTTATTAAATCAATCTTTTTGAGGTAATCTATGAATATTTTTTCTCCATTATTATTATCACTTTCATCACATTTAGATACTTTTAGAGTTTCAAATTTTTGTGGCTTAAAAAAAGTGTCTATAGAAAAAGCACAAATTTTACTTATTTCAATTATTACAACATTTACAACATTTATTTCTATGTGTATTGGAGAATTAATTAGTAAACTTTTATTAAAAGAAATAGTAATTCCATTTGGATGCGTACTTTTAATATTTATAGGGACTTACTTTTTTGTTGAACATATAAGACTAAAAAAGAAAAGTCGTAATGAAGATACATCTTACTATGTAGAAGATAACTCAAGATTTGGTTTGCTATTGAAAGAAGGAAACATGTCACCATTTACTAATTCTAGCCATATAAGTTTTAAAGATACCTTATCATTATCTATTTTTCTTTCAAAAACAAATATATTATTAGGTTTAATTGCAGGACTTCTTAATATAAGCATACCTTTGAGTATATTTTTTAGTTTCATAATAAGTATATTAATGATTTTGATTGGAAATTTTATAACAAAATTTTCTTTTTTAAGTTGGTTAACTAAAAATTTTTACGTATTTTCAGGTACCCTTTTAATTTTTTGGGGACTTTGTGAATATTTATTATAAAGAATAATTTATATTGCTAAAAAGCCTTAGAATAAACTTAGTTTAAGTAAATTCTAAGGCTTTTATTGGTTAAGTTTTAATGTTAATCTTGATATTCTGATAAACAACTACAAGCATTATTCAAATCACTAATTGCATTTTGAATTACTTGTTTATTTTGTTGTTTTTCTGCTGAACTCATAGCTTGTTGTAAAGAATTCATAGCTGTTTGTACAGTATTCATTCCTTGATTTACATAATCTTGTGCTTTTCCTGGCATAATATATCCACTCCTTTAAACTTATTACCCTATTATATTATCCAATAGTAATAAATTTATTAAGGAAAATTATTATAATATATTCTAATAATACATATTAATTGCTACTTTGTAAGTATTAAATTTAATTGTTAATTTTCTTTTTTAGACTTGTTCTAACACATTTAACTAATTTCTTTATATTAATCAACTTATTTATATATATTACGTATTAATAAATTCTATATTTAAACATATGAAAATATTTTAGTATATGGTATAATTATTTTTCAATTCAAACTACTTTTTGCAAATTAATATAACAATATGAATATCTTTTATTTAATCCAAATGCCTTTATCATTCACTTTATATCCATCAGGAGTGATAGCACTTTTTAATGCCTTGCCATCAAAACCTATATAATACCAATTACAACCTATTATTTTTCCACACTCATATATCTCTTCCTTTATCCAAGCATTCTTTACTAATGCTCCATCATTACCCAAATAATAATCATCAATAAAGCAATTCCTTGCTATTCCATAATAATCTGAATCATGATAGGGATATGAATAATACCACTTTCCATCAACTTGGAACCATCCATCTACATTTAAATAGTCATCACCAAAATAAGTCCAAATTGAATACGGTCCCCACGTTTGATTTTCTCCTTGCTGATGAATCCATTCATTTTGTGCATAAGATCCATCTAACTTTTTGAATTTAATCATAAAATAATCATAACTATTTTTAAAGTTTGTCCATTCCATCCTACTTCCATAATCATCAGTATAAGTATGTGAATCAGCTTTTGCAGTTATGGGGAAAAAAACAAATGACATTACCAAAATAATTGCAAATGATACTGCTCTTTTTAAATATACTTTTAACAACTCTATCTCTTCCTTTCCCAAAAGTATTGTACATACTAATATATTGTAGATGAGAGATAAATATGCTAAATATTATAATCCTTCTTATACTATTGCTTTTTCTAAATCCATTATTGCATTATAAATCATTTTTCTTGTTATTTCATAAGGTACATGCCTTATATCACTTGTTTCCATTATCTTATCAAGTACTTTATCAATATCTCCTTCTTTCACCTCAATATCATCTAAACATGTTGGAAGTCCAATGCTCTTATTAAACTTATAAACCCTGTCACGTTCTTTAAATTGCTTATCACATGTTAGCATAACCAAAACACCATAAGAAACTATTTCACCATGCAAATGATTTTTTTCTATATTTTGTAATGTAGTACATCCATAATACACTGAATGAGCAAGACAACTATTGTAATCATTTTTCACAAGAACAGATACAAGTCCTGTAGTAATTATTATATTAAGAATTATTTGTTCTACCTCATTTGACACTTTATTAATTTTAACATCTTCATAAGCTCTTTTACCATATCTCAAAAGTGGTTCAACGCAATTACGGCTTATATCTACGCCTAAAAGATTAGTATGATCAAGTTCATCACCTCTTGAAGAAAATGTACATTCATATTCTTTTGATAATGCATCTCCTATACCTGCCCATATAAAATTACTTGGTGCTTCTGCTATTATTTTAGTATTAATAAAGCAATGTGTTGCTGATTTTTTTGTAAAATATAATTCTTTAAATACATGATTAGAATCATAAATTACTGTTGTTTCTGTTATTGCAGCGCAATTTGAAGCTATTGTCGGAAATACAAATAGTGATTGTCCTGTTTGATCACACATTGTTTTGCTTGTATCAATACTTCTTCCTCCACCAACTGCAAATACCATATCAGCATCTCTAACTATCGGATTTTTCTTAAGCCTCTCTACATTTTCATATGAAGAATCTCCCCCAAACCATACAAAATCTACTATCTCTATATTTGAACCTTTAAGCCCATCTAAAAGTTCTTTCTTAGCTTTTGCTATTGCTGTTTTGCCCCCAACTACTACAGCCTTCCTTCCATAAGCTTCACAAATTTTAGGGATTTCTTTGTAAACATCACTCCCTATACTATAACTTGGTAAAAACAAACTATAACTACTCATTTTTTTGCCCCCTAATTATTTTTTAATATTAATTATATAATTTTTATAAAAAAAGACCTTATCTCTATTAATTAGAGACAAAGTCAAAAACTCTGCGGTACCACTCTATTTATCACTTGAAAAGTAACCCCTCAAAATATCTCTAGGAAATCCTATTTAATATTTGGCAATATAACGGTTGCTACCGGTCTTGCTTACACAATAATTATATCTTCAGCTAACTACTCATGAGTGATTTTCAATTCTTTTACAAATCCTATCTTTCAGCAAATGATAAGCTCTCTTTATAAGTAATATAAAATTTACTTTTCTCAATCAATGTATTTATTGTTTAATTTTTCATAATTGTATCTCTTTATTTTTATATTGTCAATAATTTTTCATATTTTTTATCAATCAGTTAAAAAATATACCGTATGATTAATATTTATATTGTTATTATAAATATTACTATATCTATTTTAATTATTTTTTATTACATCTTGCATGGTAGTACTTATGTATTTAATCTTTAGTTAAAATTCTCACTTAAAGTAATACTATTTCAAGCTCAGTAATAATTTTTTTAATTTTTAAACTTTCTATCCTGCATCTTATAAGCAAATAAAAAACGAAGTAATCTAAATTTAGATTACTTCATTCTTTATTTTCATATGCCTAACATTTAATTATTAAAAAAATTTATTATTAGTATTATTTGTTTCTATTTTAGTTCTATCAAGGTACTGTTTATTTTCTTCATATGATTTAACCTTTGATTGAGACATGTTACCTGTTTGTTGTATTAACTTATCTTTTTTATTCTTAGACATAAATTCCACTTCCTTTCTTTAATATTTTTACTCAAAGAAAAGAAGTTATCCTTTGTATTTTATTACTTATATTGCAGTTTTTTAGATTTCTACCTATAACTAATGAATAAGGTCATCTATAATTATTAATTAATCTCTTCAATTCCATATTTATTATAAAATTCTATTATATCCTCTAATAAAGTATTCCAATTTCTATTGCTAAATAATTTTTGCTTTACTTTATCTTCTATTTTATTATCTTCAGTTTTAGTTTTTATATCTTCATTCCAAGTAATTAAATTTTTAATAATTGATTTCTCAAATTCTGATAAAAATCCTTTTTCTAAAATGGCTGTCTTTATGTCTTCACTTTTTATATTTGATAATTCCTCCAATAATGTAAGCTCATATCTAGTTTGTTTAGTTATTAATTTATTAGTTGACTCATTACTGGATATGATTTTTTTTAATATATTGTCCCCCATAAGAATTTTATCAATAATATATTTCCTTATAGATAGTTCTTCTGATTTTTCTATAAGATTGTATGTAAAAGTATTATAGTAATTAAGTAAATTATTAATATCAAATTCGTTCTTATTTAAATAACTTATTAACTCCTTATAAGAACTAATTACATCATCATTAAGTAAATCTTTAAAAATACATAATGAATTCAATATTAAATTAATTTTTTTTATTTTTTCTAATTCAAAATTCACTATTCAAACCCTTCTTTTTCAATAATTATAATTTTATAATCTATTAGAAATTATATCACTTTTTAATAATATTAATCATAATTTTCATTATTTGTTTAATATTATGTTTTTTAAATATCTAATTTTTTGTATTATATATGTTCTAATAAATTTATTATATCTAAATGTGATTTGATCACATTCACTCATTAGATACTTATGAACTTTCTTAATTAGAATATATATAAGTTAAATAATCAAATTCCTTATTAAGTATTATTTATATCATTAAAATTATAAGTACTAATAAAATTAAAACGCCTAGAACTATAGCTGTATATTTGTATACCCTATTTTCAAATTCTTTATTTCTTTTTGTAATTATTTTTCCACTTGCTTTTATATCTTTACTTTTTAAATTTTCTAAAATATAACTCTCTTGAATACCTTAAGTAATTTTAATATTAAATGCACATAATAATTATAAAATATTATTTTAGATAAATATATTTATAATCTCTTAATATATTGAACATATTTGTTTATAATATTTAATAATTTAATTTATTAAAAACGTTTATTATCATTAATTTAATATAATATAAATTAAAATATTAAAAGTTTTATGTTTTTCTGAAAATTATATATTTTTCTAAAAATCCCACTATTATTTTCGCAATTTCTTATTTTACACAACGCAGAAATAAGAAATTATTAAATTATATGAAAATTTATATATTAAAATAACTTTTTAGTCTGCCAAAAAAGCATTTTCAATATACATTTATATTGAATTTTTTGTTATGGATGATATAATAAACTTGCACTTTTTGTGCGGGTGGGCGAGGGAGTTTTTGAAAGTTGGTCGAAAGGATGAATAAATTTTTTAAATTAAAAGAACACAATTCTACAATAAGGAGGGAGACTATAGCCGCACTTACATCATTTTTTGCTGCTGTTTATATAATTATTGTAAACTCTAGCATATTAAGTGATTCAGGCATACCTTTAGAACCATTGATTATAGCAACAGTTTTATCTTCATTAATAGGATGTCTTATAGTCGGTTTTGTTAGTAACGCTCCTCTAATCATTATGCCCGGTATGGGAATCAATGCACTATTTACTTATACTGTTGTAAAGACTTTAGGTCTTACATTTTATCAAGCACTAGCAGCAGTAATAGTATCAGGAATTTTATTAACAATAGTTGCACTTACTCCACTTGCTAAAACAATTACAGAAGCTATTCCAAATAATTTAAAGGAAGCTATTACAGTTGGTATTGGACTTTTTATTACACTTATTGGATTAGCAAAATCAGGTCTTATAGTATCTGATCCTTCTAATTTATTAAAGCTTGGAGACATAACTAGTCCTGAAGTTATCGCATTCATAATTATTATGATTATTACATTAATATTATTTATTAGAAATGTACCTGGTGCATTCTTGATTTCAATTATCGTAGGTACAATTATTTCTATATTTATGGGAATTGTAGATTTAAGTAATCTTACATTTTCTCTTCCTGACTTCGGAGCATATAAAGATATATTCTTTAATCCTGACTTTAGTGCTATATTAACTCCAAATTTTTGGATTTCTACATTTTCATTAACATTAGTTTTAGTATTTGAAAATATAGGATTATTGCACGGTCAAGTAAATGGAATGTTAAAGGCTCCTGAAAAATCTGGAAAAGCTTTAACATCAGTAGGATTCTCTGTTATTGCATATGGATTTTTAGGAACTTGTCCTCCTGTTTCTACTGTTGAAGGAGCAGCGGGTATTGCCGCTGGTGGAAGAACTGGATTAACATCAATAATAACTGGATTATTATTTTTGGTTTCATTATTCTTCATACCATTTATATCAATAATTCCAAATGCAGCATTAGCTCCAATTCTTATTATCATAGGAAGTTTAATGTTCCAAAATTTAAAACATTTAGACTTTGATGATTTAACAGAGTTAATACCAGCATTTATAGTAATAATATTAATTCCATTAACTTATAGTATTGTAGATGGAATAGCCTTTGGATTTATTTTATATCCTATATGTAAATTATTTAGTAATAAAAAGAAAGATTTATCAGTAACTATGTGTATAACATCTGCTATCTTCCTTGTTTACTTCTTAATTCAAGGTTTTATTCATTAATATATAAAATAAAAATGCAGGAGTTAAAAAACTCCTGCATTTTTTTATGATTTTATTTCAATCTTAACACTCTACTAGAATATAACATTATTTCACCCTATAATAAATACTATGTAACCTTCCATTACATCACTATTTTTATATAAACATTTTTTCTCCTAATTCCGCAAAACTTTGTAGAATTAAAAAGCACTTCACATCTATATTGTTTTTACTTTTTATAATTTTTTTTGCCTCTTCTTGAGATACAAGCATTGCTTCTATTTCTTCATCCTCTTCTAGATAATCTTTTGAAAAATCACCATCACATGTACAATAAACAAATGCTAATGCTTCATCAGTCATTCCTGGTGATATATAAAGCTTATTATTTCCCTTTTCTGTTATCTCTAAAAGTCTTAATCCTGTTTCTTCTTTTAATTCTCTTTCAACAGTACTCTTTATATCATCATTATTATCTACAAGACCTGCTACAAGTTCGTAAACATAATCATTTATTGGAACTCTATATTGTTTTATTATAACTAGCTTTTTTTCTTCTTTATGAAAAGCTGCTATAACTACCCCATCAATTTTGTCTTCTGTACCATTTAAATAACGATCTTCTAATATTTCTTCGCTTTTTCTAGAGGCAACAATCCAGTCCTTTATATTTCCTAATTTATTTTTGTATTGTATTTTATACATATTTAAAAATTTTGATGATGACATCTTTTCTAAATCTACTATTTTGCTTTTCTTCATTTTATCTACCTCATATAATTCTTTTTTCATAAAAGTTTAAACTTTTAACAATATAATTATACTACTATATTTATATAAATATAATACTAGTCCCATTCTATTACTAATATCTTTAATTCATCTTCTTTAAGCGATATTTTATATCCATCTTCCATTAGCCATGTAGCTATTTCTTTTACCATCTTATTTTTCATTTCATCATTTTCATTTATAGCAAATACTGCTGATACCTTGTTTATTCCTGCTTGTTTTCCTTGTTCTATTTTTTCTAATATTATTTTTTTATTTTCTAAAAACTTTTTATCATAATATTTAAAATCCATATCATTATCTCCTAATTAAATTTATACCTATATAATTTTATGATTATCTTTTGTAAATATTACTAATCTAAAAAATATAACAGTAATAATTTTTCTTAATAAAAAAAGAGATCCCACATAATTATTAAAAAATCATTATGTGAAACCTCTTAATATATTTTTATTTATTCTTTTTTACTTCATGTCCACCAAATTCATTTCTTAAGGCTGCAACAACCTTACCTGTAAATGTATCTTCTTCAAGTGAACGATATCTCATCATCAATGATAATGCAATCACGGGTGCAGGTACTTGTAAATCTAATGCAGTTTCTACTGTCCACTTTCCCTCTCCTGAAGAATTCATTATTCCCTTTATACTACTTAAGTCTTTATCTTTACTAAAAGCTGATTGTGCTAATTCCATAAGCCATCCTCTTATTACTGAACCATTATTCCATAATTTAGCTACCTTTTCATAATCTACATCAAATTCACTTTTAGAAAGAATTTCAAATCCTTCTGCTATTGATTGCATCATTCCATATTCTATTCCATTGTGAACCATTTTAGTAAAATGTCCACTTCCAGGTTTTCCAACATGTAAATATCCATCTTGAATAGATAGGTCTTTAAATAACTCTTCACAATATTTAAACACATCTTCTTCTGCTCCAATCATTGTACATGCACCATTAAGAGCACCACTAGTTCCTCCACTAGTTCCACAATCAATAAAGTCAATTCCCTTTTCTTTCAAAAATTTATATCTTCTTAGGGTATCTTTATAGTTTGAATTACCTCCATCAATTATTATATCATTAGGATTTATATATTTTATTATTTCTTCTATTGTACTATCAACTGCTTTTCCTGATGGAATCATTAGCCATATGATTTTTCTTTCTGGAAGCTGTTTAACTAAATCTTCAATACTATTAACACCTTTTGCTCCCTCTTTTGAAATACTATTAACACTTTCATCACTTAAGTCATATGCCACTACTGAATGATTATGGTTTAGCAAATTTAATGCTATATTAAATCCCATCTTTCCAAGTCCAATTATTCCTACGTTCATAACTATCGCTCCTCTTATATTTAATTTACTATATTTTTTAATAATAACATTTTAAATAATAACATTTAAAATTAAAACTCCTACAAGTCCACATATTGAAATTATCGTCTCCATTACAGACCAAGACTTTAATGTTTCAGTAATGGATAAATTGAAATATTCTTTAAATATCCAAAATCCAGGGTCATTAACATGAGAAAATATTAAACTACCTGCTCCTGTTGCAATTACCATTAACTCTGGACTAACTCCAGTTGCACTTATAAGTGGTGCTACTATTCCAGCTGCTGTCATAGCTGCCACTGTAGCTGATCCTAATGCAACTCTTAATATTGCGGCGATTAACCAAGCTAGTAAAAGTGGTGATATACTACTACCTTGCATTATACTTGCAATATATTTATCCACTCCACTATCAACAAGAACTTGCTTTAAAGCACCACCACCGCCAATGATTAATATTATCATTGCTACTGTATTAATTGATTCACTTACGGTTTGCATAACCTCTGGCATTTTTTTGCCTCTGTTTAATCCAAAAGTGAATATAGCCACAATAACTGAAATTAATAATGCAATTACTGGATCTCCAAAAAAGCCTGTTATTTTAACTATTTGTGAGTCACCAGAAAGAGTCATTTTACTTATAGCTTGTACGGCCATTAAAATAACTGGGATTAATGCTGTAAATACACTTATTCCAAAACTCGGCATTTCTTTCTCTGTAAATATTTTTGGATTATATAACCCTTTAGGGATAGGATGCTCCATTCCTTTTAAAAACTTTGTAAATACTGGTCCAGAAAGTATTACTGTTGGAATTCCAAGTATTGCACCATACAATAAAGTTTTACCTATATCAGCATTATAAACTCCTGCTATAGCTGTTGGTCCTGGATGCGGTGGTAAAAATCCATGAGTTACTGATAGTGCTGCAGCCATGGGTACACCTATATATAAAAGTGGTATTTCAGCTTCAGCTGCTATTGTAAATACAAGTGGTATAAGTAAAACAAAACCTATTTCATAAAATAATGCAAATCCTACAACAAATCCTGTAATAACTACTGCCCATTGTATTTTTTCTTTACCAAATTTCTTTATTAATGTTATAGCTATTCTTTGTGCTCCTCCACTATCAGCCATAAGTTTACCTAGCATAGCTCCAAATCCAATTATAAGCGCTAAACTTCCTAAAGTTCCTCCAACACCTGATTTTATAGAGCTTACTACATTAACTATTGGCATTCCTTCCATTATACCAACTGTAAGTGAAACTAAAATTAGTGATATAAAACCATTTAATTTAAATCCAATCATCAATAATAGTAATAATGCAACTCCTATAGCAACTATTAATAATGGCATATAAATCCCTCCATTTCAAAATTTTTAATCTTGTAAATTATTTATTTCTAAAAATTCATCTTTTAACTTCTCATATAAATTTTTATAAATTTTGAAATTCTCTATGTAAACTTTATGATTTTCTATATTAGGTTCGAATACTTTTGATATTGGAATCAAACTTTCAATTTTTTCAATATCATTAATCATATTTAAAGCTTTCATAGCAATTATAGCTGCGCCTAAGCAAGAACTCTCATAACTTTCTGCAATAACAACTTTTTTATTAAATATATCAGCTAATATTTGTACCCATAACTCTGATCTTACAAATCCACCGGTTGCATATATTGTGTTTATTGGTCCTGTTGTTTCTTCTAGCGCTTTTCCAACATCATATATTCCATACATTACACCTTCAAGAACTGATCTTAAAAAATGTTCTCTTTTATGCTTAATGTTAACACCAAAAAATACTCCCTTAGAATTTGCATCCCAATGTGGTGCTCTTTCTCCTAGTAAATATGGTAAAAATATAAGTCCTTCTGCTCCTGGTTTAACTTTTGAAGCTTCTAAATTTAAAATATCATATGGATCTATATTTAATGATTTTGCAGCCTCAGTTTCTACTGATGAAAAGTTATCCCTAAACCATCTATAAATTATTCCTCCATTATTCACTGCACCGCCTAAGACATAATGTTCTTCTGTTAAAATGTAACTAAATATTCTTCTAGATATATCATTTTTAGGATTCTTAGATATTACTCTTATTGCTCCACTGGTACCTATAGTTACAGCAGCATCACCATCTTTTATTGCATTAGCACCTAGATTGGCAAGACAACCGTCGCTTCCTCCAACTATAAAATTAGTTTCTGTTGATATTTTCATATATTCTGCATAAATATCACTTAATCCATTAATTACATAAGTTGTAGGTACAGGTTTTGAAAATTTTTCTTCTGAAATTCCTATATATTCTAATGCTTTTTTATTCCACTTAAGATCATAAATATCAAATATACCTGTTGCTGAAGCTATAGAATAATCAACTATATATTGGTTGAATAATTTATAGAATACGTACTCTTTAATTGATATAAATTTTTCTGTATTATTGAATACATCTTTAGCATTATCTCTTAACCAACATAATTTACATAATGGTGACATTGGATGTATTGGTGTACCTGTTCTCATGTAAATTTCTTGTCCTATGTCACTATTTTTTAATTCGTCAGAATACTTATTACTTCTTGTATCCGCCCATATTATACAGTTGGTTAAAGGATTTCCTGCTTTATCTATTGCTATTACGCTATGCATCGCACTACTAAATGATATTCCTAATAACTCATTATTTTTGATATCGTTTTCTTGAACTGCATGTTTAATCCCATTTAACACTGCTCTGAAAATTTCTTCCGGATTTTGCTCACTCCAAGATGGATGTGGATTATATAAAGGATATTCTATATTACATTTTGTTAAAACATTCCCCTCCATATCAAATGCTATTGATTTAGTACTAGTTGTCCCAATATCAACTCCAATTAAGTACTTCATACCTCTTCCCCTCTTCTCAAATTATAATACATTTTAAGAAACTTTTTTTCATATATTTGTTTTTTTCTTATTTTTTTGTTATTTATAAAGAAAATTTTCTTTAATGAGATTATAGCACCTATTATTTAGTAATACAATAAAAAATATGATTTTTTGAAATTTTTTTTTATTTTAGCATATTGATATATTAAAATTTATTTTTTCGAAACTTTTTTTCATCTACATATAAAAACAAAAGCTATCTCAAAAAATATATTTATTAATTTGAGATAGCCATTTATTTATTATTTATTATTTATTTATTATTTATTATTTATTTATTTATTTATTATTTATTTATTATTTATTTAAAATAAATATTAATTTTGTAATATAATAACAGAGTTAACTAAAATCGTTTGCTAGCTATACCATTTCTTATACGTTCTAAATTGCCTAATGTCTTATCTTTTCTTTTAATTGCTACTCCTACATAAAGCCAGTCAACTATCATTAAGGAAGTAAGTCTAGATTCCATTGCTTCGCTTCTAAACATAGATTCATTTCCATATGCTATTAAGTGTAAATCTGAAACTTTAGCAAGAGGTGACTTTTCATTTCCAGTAATGGCTATAATTTTAATACCTGTTTTTTTTGCTAAATTAATATTTTCAATCAGTTCTTTATTACTTCCTGAATTTGAAAAAGCTATAATAGCATCACCACTATTTGCCATGGAAGAAAACATAACTTGCCAATGTGAATCACATGAAGCAACACAATCTATTCCTGTTCTAATAAATTTATGATAAGCATCATTTGCAATAGTCCACGATCCACCCATTCCAAAAAACATTATCTTTTTAGCATTCAATATTATAGCAATTGCTTTATCTAAATCTTCAGTTTTGTTTATTTTCAATGTACTTTCAATACTATTTATATTAGAACTCATTATTTTTCTCATAATGATATATGTATCATCATTTTCTTTTACTTCTTCATAAATATTGTCTATTGGTTCTATTACAGAGCCAGCTAGATTAATTTTTAAATCTTGATATCCCTTATAACCAAGCTTACTACATAATCTAAATACAGTTGCTTCACTAGCTTTGCTTACTTCAGCTAATTCTGTTATTGAAAAATGAATTATATTTTTAGGATTTTCTAATACATACTGTGCAACTTTTTTTTCTGCACCTTTTAATTCACTATAAATATTAGTTATTCTTTCTAAACATCCCCTGTTTTTCTCATAAGACATAATATCTCTCCAATCAAATGTATATGGTCAAATTATATGATAATTTTTATTCAGAAAATAGACTCTGTTAATACTCCTACTTCTACAAGTAGGAGTATTAATTATATATTTTTACATAATGATTTTTTTAATTTAAGATTAACAACAGCCTCATCTAAGGCTAAAAACTCTATTTACATATTTCAATTATAGCATATGAAATTTACTAATGGCAAAATTTATTATTTACATATTTTTATATGTTTAAATTATATATCTTAATAATACTATAATTTAAATACTTGGTAATACTATAATTAATAAGTTAAAAGGAGGGTTTATTTTATGGATAATATACAAAAACTTGTTGATTTATTACATACTCAAGTACAATCTTGTAACAAATGTGCTCAAAATTCTAAAGAACCAAATGATGGCTCATTTATTCAATATGATAAAAAAGATAGTTTTAGTTCTGACGGAACTGTTAGATATGGTGAAGAGCAAGATGTTGATGATTTATAGCACACATTTAATTTAAAATTCAGATATGAGAGTTGGAAGTTTTGAATTTAAAATTCTACCTATAATTTTTTCCTGACTTTCTACTTTATTATTTACTTATTTATTCTTACCCAAATATATTTTTTAGTTTTAAGTTTTATTTAATGCTTTTAAATTTTATATTTTTTAAATTAATATAAAGAGGCATGAAATACATCTTTTTAGATAAATTTCATGCCTCTTTATTTGAATTAATATTTTACCACTGACCTATTCCTAGTGGTGAGAAAATTAAATATATTAAGCACATTGTTCCTACCATAATTCCAGTGGCTAATTTAGCATGTTTCCACGGTGTTAAACTAACTACTGCTTTGTTTTCTTGTACAAAATCGGTTTCTCTAGGATGTAATTTCCCTATTATAAGCATAACGATTACACATGTTGGGAATAAAACTCCCAATACGTAAAGAAAATGAACATCTTTTATTAAAAATTTTGATAATGTATATAAAGCTATATGAACAAAAAATGCAATTTTAGGTGCAATCTTAGGAACTCTTTTAGAATAAAATCCTACAACTACAGCTGCTAAAATCGGTACATTATAAAAGCCAAAACATTCTTGTAAAAATCCATATAATCCCGTAGGTGCATATAATATAAATGGTGCAACACATGTAGCTATTATTGCAACTATTATATTAAATTTTCTACCAATATGAACTAATTGTTTATCACTAGCTTTTGGTTTTAAAAGTGGTTTATAAAGATCTAATGTAAATAACGTAGCTGAACTATTTAATGCTCCATTAAATGAACTCATAATAGCTCCAAATAAAACTGCTGCGAAAAATCCTAATAATGATTTTGGTAATACATCAATTAATAATGTAGGATATGCCATATCTGCATTTTCTAATCTTGTTCCATACTTAGCAAATGCAATTACACCTGGTAATACTAAAAAGAAAGGTCCTATTAATTTTAAAAAACCTGCATAGATAGCGCCTTTTTGTGCTTCTTCTAAATTTTTAGCACCTAAAGCTCTTTGAACAATTGATTGGTTTGTACAAAAATAGAATAAATTATTAAATAATAATCCAGTCATTAAAACTGGCCATGGAACTAATGGTGAAAGGGAATTTGCTGGATTTATTGCATTTAATTTTTGAGGATTGGCTAATAAAACATTAAATCCATCTACAAAATTCCCATGTCCAACTGATATTATTCCAAGTACAGGTACCATTAAGCCGCCTACAAGCAGGCCTATACCATTAATGGTATCTGATACAGCACATAGTTTTAATCCACCATATACTGCATATATACAACCTATTACTGATATCATAAATCCAGTTAAAGCTATTGCTTGAAAAGTTGTTATGCCTAAAATATCTGATATTCCAAATATTTTATTTATAACTATAGCACCTGAATACAGTACTGTAGGAATGTATGTTACTATATATCCTAAAAGAAGCAACAACGATACTATTCTTTTAGTAGTTGAATCATATCGTTCTTCTAAAAAATCAGGAATTGTTGTAATTCCGCTTTTAAAGTACTTAGGTAAAAATATTAAAGCTAAAATTCCTAATGATACACAGGCTGTAGCTTCCCATGCCATTGGACCCATATTAGTCATATAGCTTTGTCCATTTAACCCTATTATTTGTTCTGTTGATAAATTGGTAAGCATTATTGAACTGGCTATTACAACACCTGATAATCCTCTGCCAGCTAAAAAATATCCATCTGCTGATTCAGTGTTAGAACCTCTAGTCTTATAAAATGATATTACACCTACTAAAACTACAAAAAATATAAAGGTAATTAACGTAAACATTTTCAATCCTCCTTCTATTTTAAGATAAAAGGATCCCATATTATATATATTTATAAAATACTAATTATTATAAAATATAACATGGAATCCTAAAGATAAAATGATAAATTAAATACTTTAAATACTAGCTTTTTCTTTTATATACTGTCTTCCTTTAATTGCGTATTCAAGAGGATTTGCAATAGATGGATCTTGTTCTGCTTCTATCATTAACCATCCTTCATAATTATTTTCTGCTAATATCTTAAATATTGGTTCAAAATCTATTGAGCCATCTCCAGGAACTGTAAATGCTCCAGCTCTTACACCTTTTAAGAAACTTAATTTTTCATTTTTAACCTTACTCACAATTTCAGGTCTTATATCTTTTAAATGAACATGTTTTATTCTGTGAACATACTTTTTTAGTATTTCAACTGGATTTTCACCTGAGTACACTAAATGACCTGTATCAAATAATAAATATACTAAATTTTCATCAGTAATACTCATTAACTTATCAATTTCTTCTGTTGTTTGCACTCCAGTACCCATATGGTGATGATAAACAATCTTCATTCCTTTATCAGCTGCTAATTGTCCTAATTTATTAAGTCCATTAGCTAACAAATTCCATTCTTCTTCATTAAAATGATATTTTCCATCAAATATAGGAGTTTCCATTTGCCCTTGAATACTATGACCTTGTTCTGAAACCACTATAACTTTAGAACCCATTGCATGTAAAAAATCTCTATGAGCTATAAATTCTTTTTCAGTTTCTTCATAAGGTTTAGTAGTTAAAAATGAGCTAAACCAAGCACTTGCAATTTGAAGATTTCTCATTTCTAAAGCCCTCTTTAAAACCTTTACATCTTTAGGATATTTATTTCCGATTTCAGTACCCTTAAATCCTGCAAGAGCCATTTCGCTTACGGCTTGTTCAAATGTATTTTCTTTCCCTAAATCTGGCATATCATCATTAGTCCAACCAATTGGACATATTCCTATTTTCACTTTATCGCTATTAAACATATTAATTCCCCCTAAAATTTCACGAAATATTAAACTATTTTTTCATAAATTATATACAGAATTTTTAAGTGTTAAATATATATTTTCTCTTAATATTAATATTGAATTTCTGATATCTTAACGGGTCTATTTTCTTTTAAAGATTTTGTTGCTGCCTTACCTATTAGTACTGCCTTTAATCCATCATCAGCATTTACACAAACTTCTGTGTCATTTACAATTGCATCAATAAATTCAGTTATTTCCTCTGCATAAGCTTGCATATATCTTTCTAAGAAGAAGA
Organism: Clostridium cagae; assembly: GCF_900290265.1. Classification (NCBI taxonomy): domain Bacteria; kingdom Bacillati; phylum Bacillota; class Clostridia; order Eubacteriales; family Clostridiaceae; genus Clostridium; species Clostridium caccae. The sequence goes on along the minus strand of NZ_OKRA01000001.1, from coordinate 862,145 downwards.
ATAGTGGTTTTTCTCCATTTACTCCATCCTTTGTTGATATAACTGCACTTGAAGTACTATCATTAGCTACAGCTACTTGTCCAAGTGATCCAAATACTTCTGCTCTTTGGTCATATCCATAAGCTGATTGTCTTGAGTTATCAATTACAGCCATTGCTCCATTTTCCATTTTTAATGTAACTATTGCAGTATCTATATCTCCTGCTTCTCCAATAGCTTTATCTACTAATACATTTCCTGCTGCATAAACTTCTTCAACATCATTTCCTAAAAGATATCTAGCCATATCAAAATCATGAATAGCCATATCAAGGAATAGTCCACCTGAAACTTTAACGTAATCTATTGATGGTGGTTCTGGATCTCTTGAAGTTATTTTAAGAATGTGTGGTTCTCCAATTTTACCTTCTACAACAGCTTCTCTAACTGCTTTAAAATTATGGTCATATCTTCTATTAAATCCTACTTGGTATTTAACATTTGATTTCTTAAGTTCATCTATAACTTCTTTAATTCTACTTAGCTCATGATCAATTGGTTTCTCACAGAATACATGCTTGCCAGCTCTTATAGCTTCTATAGAAATTGGTGAATGAGTATCTGTTGATGAACATATAAGTACCGCATCTATTTCTGGATCCTGAAGAATTTTCTTGTAGTCATTATAAACATTATCTATTCCCATTTCTTTAGCCCATTTTTTAGTATCATCATTTAAAAATACATCTGCTATTGCCTTTACTTCTGCATTTTTAACGTACTTAGAAATACTTTCTCCATGAACTTTACCTATTCTTCCTGCTCCAATTATTCCAACTTTTAACATAAAAAACATCTCCCTTTTAATATTTTCTTGCACTTTTTAATACTTTTTTATTATTTTCAAAAGCTTTATTAACAGATTCTTTTTCTGATACTTCAGCTAATCCTACATGCCACCATGATTCATATCCATCACTCATAGTTTTAGGTAATACTTTAATATCAATTAAAGTAGAAACCTTTTGTTTTTTTGCATCTATTAATGCATTCTTTAATTCTTCTAAGTTTTTAGCTGTGTATGTTTTTAAACCATATCCTTCAGCTGCTTTTGCAAAATCTATTGGTATTAATTTACCATTAAGTTTATTTGTTTCATCATTTCTATATCTAAATTCAGTTGCTAAATTTCCTATTCCATTAGACATTTGTAGATTATTTATACAACCAAATCCACAGTTATCAAATAATAATACATTTACTTTTTTATTCTCTTGAATTGAAGTTATAAGTTCTGAATGTAACATTAAATAACTTCCATCACCTAAAATTGAATAAACTTCTTTTTCTGGATCTGCTAACTTTGCACCAAATCCTGCCGCTATTTCATATCCCATACATGAGTATCCGTATTCCATATGATAAGAATTTAAAGATTCTGTTTCCCACATTCTTTGAAGATCTCCTGGTAAACTTCCTGATGCTCCAACAATAATTGCATCATTATCAATACACTCTCTAATTAATCCTAATGCAGATGTTTGAGTTATTGTTGTATCAGTTAACTTTTTAAATTCTTCTAAGCTTTCTTTATTTCTAAATTTTATAATTGGCTCAAAATTTTCCTCATATTTTATATTAGTTAGTTTTTTCATTTCTTCTTTCCATGCCATTTTTGCATCTTTTATCTCGTCTTTATATGAAGAAATATAATTTTCTTTTTCAAGTAATTTATAAAGATATTCTAAACATTCTTTGACATCTCCAACCATCTTACATGAGTCCAATTTACTAGCATGAAATTTTGATAAATTAATTGTTACAAATTCTACATCTGGATTTTTAAACAATGATTTTGATGCAGTTGTAAAATCTGAAAATCTTGTACCAACTCCAATTACTAAATCAGCATCTTTAGCTATGATATTTGCAGCTAAATTTCCTGTAACTCCAATACCACCTAAGTTCATAAGATCACTTGATTTTATTGAGCTTTTACCAGCTTGTGTTTCTCCTATAGGTATATTAAATCTATTAGCAAATTTAGATAATGTATCTCCAGCTTCTGAATACCTTACTCCACCACCACAAATTATTATAGGTTTCTTTTTGTTTTTAATTATATTTAAGCATTCATAAAATTCTTCTTCTACAGCTAAAGGTCTAGTAATTTTATGAACACGTTTTTTAAAGAAATACTCTGGAAAATCAAAACTTTCTCCTTGAACATCCTGTGGAAGTGCTATACATACTGCTCCTGTTTCAGCAGGATCAGTCAATACTCTCATTGCATTGATCATTGCAGACATTAATTGTTCAGGTCTATTTACTCTGTCCCAATACTTGCATACAGGCTTAAATACATCATTTGTAGTAATTCCAAGATTATAAGATTGCTCAATTTGTTGAAGTACTGGATCTGGTTGTCTAGTTGCAAATGAATCACCTGGAAGTAAAAGTAATGGTATATTATTTACTGTAGCTGTTGCTGCTGCTGTGACCATATTTGCAGCTCCTGGTCCTATTGATGAAGAACAAGCTATGATCTTTCTTCTATTATTTTGCTTAGCAAATGCTGTTGCTGCATGTGCCATGCCTTGCTCATTTCTTCCTTGATAAACTTTTAAACCTCTTGGATTCTCATCAAGTGCTTGTCCTAAACCAACCACTATTCCATGACCAAAGATAGTAAATATTCCATGAACAAACTTTTCTTCTTTTCCATCAAAAGAAACATATTGATTATCTAAAAATTTTACTAATGCTTGTGCTGTTGTCATTTTTGTACTCTTCATAAACTCACCTTCTCATAATTATTTAGACACATGAACATAAATAACAAGTCTAAAGTTGCAATAAATGTTTTTCAAATTCCCCTCATAGCGGGCCTATTAGGTCAATTTGCCGACACAGCATGATGGAAAATAGGCTGGCAAATAGACTCTTTATTTTTTTATTGTGCCTTATCAGGCCATATTTTAACGTCTTTATCCCAAAGCCATTTGTGTTCTTCTACATCTATCCTGTCAGTCCATGGATTATTTTCAAGATGTCTAATCATCCAACAATAATACATTGCATATCCTGGTGCTGATGTTTGAGGATGAACATCTCCCCCTGTTATTGTGGAAAAACTATTATTAGAAATCTTATATGCATTATCTCCATTTAAACAAAATCCAAAGCCTTGTTCTTTATTAAATTTATAAAAATATACTTCTGGTTGTGGATGATAATGTGGTGGATAACTTGACCACTTTCCTGGAAATGTTATAACTTCTCCAATTACCATATTAGAATATGGTGCATTGTTATAATCAAATACGGTTCTTACAATTCTTCTTGCAGTTCCATTCCAAGTTCCTTCACCAAAAATATCACTTCTACACTTCTCAGGTGAATATAATTTTGCTTCAAAATCATTTTGATTTTCTGTGCTCTGTATTATTAATTCACTTTCTTCTAAGCATTCAACTGTTACTTTTATATTCTTAGGGACATGTAAACACCATGGATCTTCATCAAAAACAGATTTTCTCTCTATTATTTCAGAATCTTTATTCCAACCTATTTTAACCTTTCCTGTTAAAAGAAGTACTGCTATTTCTTTCTCAGCATTGTGGTACTCTTTTATTTCACCTTTTCTTAATTTTTCAACTACAATATCCATTAGCATTTCTTTGTTTTTACCGCTAATTTCACATAATACGTTTTCACCATATTGCAAATCATGTAATTCATGAATCATTTGATTATCCCTCCCTTATCCTCTTGCTATCATTTCTCCATATTGTTTTTTCTTCTCTTTTATAAATTCATTTATTTGCTTTACAGTTGGCATATCTTCTGAGCAACTATGACTTGCTACTAACATAGCTGCTGAAGCACTTCCAAATTCTAATGCATCCATAATATCCCACTCTTCTAATATTCCATATATAAATGCTGAAGCGTATGCATCTCCACCGCCAAATGATTTTAAGAGTTTTACTGGAAATGGCTTTATTTTATATGATTTTCCGTCATTAGTATAAGCTGTAGAACCCTCTTTTCCATGTTTAATTACAACTATTTTATTACCAAAATCTAACCATCTTTTAGCACTTTCTTCATCAGTGCTTTTTTCCTTAACAATTAGACTTTCCATCAAATCAAATTCTTCTCTTGATCCCATAACAATGTCACTTTGTTTTCCAACTATTGAATAATAAATAGCTATTTCATCTTTATTTTTCCAGTTATATTCTCTATAATCTACATCAAAAATTACAACTGTATCATTCTTTTTAGCAAGCTCTAGTGCTTTTAATGCAGCTTCTCTAGATGGACTTTTAGCAAGTGCTGTTCCTGATATTACTATTGCTTTTGTATTTTTTATATATTCTTCATCTATCTCATTAACATCTAACTCTAAATCAGCTATTCCATTTCTATACATCAAAATACTGCTTTCTGTTGGACTCGCTATTTCTGTAAATGTAAGTCCTAAAGACTCACCATTTTCTGCATACTTTATTTGTGAAGTATCTATTCCTTCATTATCAAAGTAATCGACTACAAACTTTCCAAATTGATCCTTTGAAACCTTACCTATAAAGCCAACTTTTTTGCCAAGTCTTGAAAGTCCAACTGCTATATTAGCTGGTGAGCCCCCTAAATACTTTTTAAAAGTCTTACTTTCCGAAAGTGGTCTATTTATATCTATTGGATTAAAATCAATTGCCACTCTTCCAATAGGAACTATCTCAAATTTTCTATCCTTTTGAAATTTAATATATCCCATATTTTAAAACCTCCTTGTGTAATGTTTTTATAACATTTAATAGAAAAGTTATTTAACCCTAGTCAAAATCATATTTGTTATACTTTATTCTCACTGCCAAAAATTTTTATATGTTTCTTTACATTCTCATATGCCCCTTGTATTTCAGTCTCATGCAAAGTAAAATAATCATAGTCTTTTGAATTACTATTTAGATTTTTTACAGAATCTCTTACTTTATTAAAAGTAGCAGTTGCTATATTTATTTTTCTTATTCCCATAGTTGCACATTTTTTAAAATCATCTTCTGATATTCCTGATCCACCATGTAATACTAATGGTATTTTTAAGTTATCATGTAGTTTTGTTAAAATATCAAATCTTAATTTAGGTTCACCTTTATAAACTCCATGAGAATTTCCTATCGCTACCGCAAGAGCATCTATTTCAGTCTCATTTATAAATTGCCTAGCCTCTTCTAAATCAGTAACTTTTATATTTATATCTTCACTACCATCTTCACTGCCACCAACATGACCAATTTCACCTTCCACAGCAGCGCCATAATCTCTAGCCAATTTTTCTACTAAGCTCGTTATCTTTATATTTTCTAAAAAATCTAGAGATGATCCATCTATCATTACTGAAGTAAACCCTAAACTTAATGCTTTTTTTATATTATCTATTGTTAATCCATGGTCAAAGTGAATAGCTACAGGTACTTTAGCTTTTTCTGCTGCTTTTATCATTGATGGCCCTATTATATCTAATGGTGAATGTTTTAACCTCACTTCTGCTATTTGTAATATAATTGGAGAATTTAATTCTTCTGCTGCTTTTATAGCACCAATTATCATTTCCATATTAGCTACACTAAAACTTCCAACTGCATAATTTTCATTGTCTGCTTTTAGTAATAGTTCATTCATATTTACTAATGGCATCTTGATCACCTCCAAAGTGATTTATAAACTTTAACAATATCATCATGTTTAACTGTTTTTAAAGTATTTTGAGGACTTCCACTTTCTAGTGCATCCTTAGCCATTTTATCTAAATTATTGAAAAACTTTTCTTTATCTATTCCATACTCTTTTAAAGTAGGTATAAATAAGATTTTACAAAGCTTATCTACTTCTTCTACAAATTTTCTAGCTGCTATTTCATTCTCTTCATCTTCATTAGATATTCTAATGGCTCTAGCAAGATCTGCAAATTTAATATAAGCCCCATCTAATACAAAATTAAAACATTCCTTTAATAACATAGCATTTGATATTCCATGAGGTACATGAAATAATGCTCCTATTGGTCTACTCATCCCATGTACTATTGTTACTGATGAGTTATTAAAAGCGATTCCTGCTTCTAATGCTGCAATGGCCATTTGAATTCTAGCTTCTTCATTCTTTCCGTCATTAAATGCTATTGGCAAATATTTAAATATCTTCTTTATTGCTGATAGTGCAAATGTATCAGAAAGTGGTTGAGACTTTTTAGATGTATAAGCTTCTATAGCATGTGTTAATGCATCTAATCCTGTTGCAGCTGTTATTTTAGGTGGTGCTGTCATAGTAAATCTTGAATCTATAATTGCTAATGTTGGCATTAATGAACTTCCCTTTATTAACATCTTTACATCAGTTTTAGTATCAGAAATTATAGTAAACTTCGTTGCCTCAGATCCTGTTCCAGCAGTTGTTGGTATTGCAACTATTGGTGGTAATTTGTTTTCTATTTGTTTTCCCATATAATCAGATATTTTTCCTTCATTATTTACCATCATTGCTATTGCTTTAGCTGAATCTATTGGACTTCCCCCTCCAACAGCTAATAAGTAATTACAATTTTCCTTTTTGTATAAATTTACACCTTTATCTATCATCACATCTGTTGGTTCACCATTTATTTCGTCATATATAAAATAATTGATTTTTTCTTTATCTAAAATATCAATTACAGCTTGTACATTACCTAACTTAACCATAATGTTATCTGTAACTATTAAAACTTTTTTACCAAATAATTTTAAATCTTCTACACTATCTTCTAATGAATTTTTCCCTGTTAAAATTTTATTTGGAATTATAAATTCATTTGACATTTTACCGTCTCCTTTCAGGTATCTTCTGATTAACTTCTTGTTATCTTATGGTTATATTATAAGTATATGTTTTTTAATTGTCAATATTTTCCTTGTATATTTTTTACTTTTTTTAAATTTTAAGGATATTTATGGTATAATGATGATAATGTCTTTTACTTTATAAATTCATAGTTTATAATTAATATTAGATTCCATATTTTTGAAATAAAATGAAAAGGGGGTATTTAGATGCGTTTAAAAAGGCTTGATTTATTAGAAGAATTTATTTATAAACATAGAACCGTATCAATAGATAAACTTTGCGAAGAATTTAAAATGTCAAAAAACACAATTCGTAGAGATATAGATGCCTTAGTTGATAAAGGCGTAATAAAAAAAGTATATGGGGGCGTTACAGTAAATACTCAAAGTAATGAGCTGCTTCCATTTGAAGAAAGAACAATAAAAAATAACAGTGCTAAAATAGATATTGCTAAAAAAGCTGCTGAATTTATTGAAGATGGGGATTCTATATTCATAGATTCTGGTACTACCACATTAAATATAATTGATTATTTAAATGATAAAGATAATATAACGTTATTTACCAATAGTATTAATGTTATTTTAAAAGCAATTCCTCATGATAATATTGATATAATATGTTTATCTGGTAGGTTTAATAGAACTACTTTTTCTTTTACAGGACTAACTTCTAGTGATGTCTTATCAACTTATAATATAAATAAATCTTTTATGGCTTGTACTGGAATTTCATTAGAAAATGGCCTTACCCACACCTCACCTAATGAATTTAAAATAAAGAAAGTAGCTGTTTCTAAAAGTCATAAAACATTTTTACTTGCAGATAGTTCAAAATTTAATATAGTTTCTTTAATGACCTTTTGTGATGTAAAAGATCTAGATTATCTAATTACAGATAAGTGTCCTTCAGCCAAATATATTGAGTATTTTAATAATTATAATGTTGAACTTATAGTTCCTAATAAAATTAAAAAGTATTATTAGATAGGGTTAATAAAAAAATCACCTCGTTAAATTAATACATTAAGCTTTTTATATTTAAGCTTGTATCTATTTAACGAGGCTGAGTTATTCTATTCTGTATATAATATTAATTTGTTATTTCATTATAGTTCTTTTATTAAATTAGCCATCTCAATTGCACCTACTGCACATTCATAGCCTTTATTTCCTGCTTTAGTTCCGGCTCTTTCTATAGCTTGTTCTATATTATTTGTTGTAAGTACTCCAAACATTACTGGCTTTCCAGTTTCTAATGATACATTTGCAATTCCTTTAGAAACTTCTGAACAAACATAATCGTAATGTGAAGTTGATCCCTTTATTACTGCACCTAAACATATAACAGCATCATATTTAGGGCTTTTTGCCATTTTCTTTGCTATTAACGGCATCTCAAATGCTCCTGGTACCCAAGCTACATCTATATCCTCTACATTTACCCCATGTCTTTTAAGCCCATCTAATGCTCCATCTAAAAGCTTGCTACCTATAAATTCATTAAATCTTCCTACTATTATTCCAACCTTTAATCCTTCTGCAATTAATTTTCCTTCAAAAATATTCATTATTAATTCCTCCTATATATATCGTGTACTTGCTTGTACACTCACTTAATTTTTTACTTTTTAATAATTAGCTTTGTTTTAAATGTGTGGTTTATATGTTTAATAAATGATTCATTTTTTCTTTTTTAATTTTCAAATAAAATTCATCATTTTTATTTACTGGCATTTCTACTGGAATTCTTTGTACTATATTAATACCACTTTCTCTAAGTCCATCTATTTTTTCTGGATTATTTGTTATCAATTTAATTTTTTCTACGCCTAAATTTTTTAGCATATCTGCACTAGCTTTATACTCTCTTAAATCAGGTGCAAAACCTAAAGCTAAATTAGCCTCAATAGTATCTAATCCTTCATCTTGAAGTGCATATGCTTTTAATTTATTTAAAAGTCCAATACCTCTTCCTTCTTGTTTCATGTATAGTAAAATACCTCTTCCTTCTTTTGCTATCATTTTCATAGCTGCATCATATTGTTCTCCACAATCACATTTTTTTGATCCTAAACTATCTCCAGTTAAACATTCTGAATGAACTCTAACTAGTACTGGTTCTGCTCCTGAAATATCCCCTTTAATTAAAGCTAAATTACATTTTTCACTATTATTTTCTTTAAATCCTATAACCTTAAAGTCTCCATATTTTGTTGGAAGTTTTGCTTCTACTTCTCTTGTAACACTACTTTCATTTCTTAGTCTATATCTTATTAATTCTTCTATAGTTAATATTTTCAAATCATGTTCCTTAGCAAATTTCATTAAATCATCTCTTCTTGCCATACTTCCATCATCTTTTATTATTTCACATATTGCAGCAGCTCCCTTAAAGCCTGCAATTTTTGCTAAATCCACTGATGCTTCTGTATGCCCTGTTCTTTCTAATACACCTTTTTTCTTTGCTATAAGAGGAAATACATGTCCAGGCCTTCTAAAGTCCTGTGGTCTTTCACTTTGTGCTAACATTTTTATAGTGGCACATCTTTCAAATGCTGAAATTCCAGTAGTTGTATCTATGTAATCAACAGCTACTGTAAATGCTGTCTCATGGTTGTCTGTATTTTTTTCAACCATAGGATTTAATCCTAATTTTAATGCTATTTCTTCTTCTACAGGTGCACACAATAATCCTCTTGCATATTTAATCATAAAATTCACATTTTCAGGAGTTGCTTTTTCTGCTGGAATAACTAAATCACCTTCATTTTCCCTTCCCTCATCATCAACAATAATAATCATTTTTCCATTTCTTATATCTTTTACACATTCTTCAACAGTACTAAATTTCATCTTCTCTCACCTCATACATAATTTTATTTTAGGATTTGTTTTAAAGTTTTAAATATGTATTGATATCTGCAATAGGCAAAATGGCATTGTAATTGGACTTTGAGAATTCTTAATGAATATTGTCACATTTACTGCTTGTCTCAATTTTATATTGGGAGCAAGCTAAAATGGGACTATAGTCATTTTAGTATTCCTAAGTTCAATTGCTCTGTCCAGTTTGCTTATGCATATATCAATACCCCCTTAAAACACATTTTATTATTAAAAACCATTTTCTCTTAAAAACTCCATGGTTACATTGCTCTCATTTTTTATTTCTTTATCTTTGTTATTTACTAATTTTTCAATATATTTTCCAACCACATCACATTCCAAATTTATAACTGACTGCACTTTTTTCTCATATAAAATTGTACTTTCTAAAGTATGTGGTATAACAGATACTTTAAACTTTTCATCATCAACATATGCAACTGTTAGACTTATACCATCAATAGCTATTGAACCTTTGTATATAATGTATTTCAAGATCTCTTTTGATGCAGATATAGTAAACCATGTACCATCGACCTTTTTTTCTATATCGGTTATTTTACCAACTCCATCTATATGTCCACTTACTATATGTCCACCAAATCTATCTTCTAATTTCATTGCTCTTTCAAGATTAATTTTATTTCCTGATTTTAAACTTCCCAGTGAACTCTTTTCTAAAGTTTCTCCCATTACATTAGCTTTAAATGAAGATTTAGTCATGTCTAAAACTGTTAAACATACACCATTTGATGCAATACTATCCCCTATTTTAGTATTTTCTAATACCTTGTTGGCTCTTATTTCTATTACTCCAAACCCTCCCCCTAATGTAAGTTTTTCTAAACTACCTACTTCTTCAACAATTCCAGTAAACAATTAATCACATCCTTTTACTTTAATTTATTTATATAGCCTTCTATGACTATCTCCTCTGATAATTTTTCATAAGTTAAATCTTTAAGTTTTACAGCATCACTTAATCTAGAAAAGCCTTGTCCACCTATACTACTTTTACTTGTTTCACCACCTAATATTTTAGGTGATATATAAAATCTTACCTTATCAACTATATTTTCTTCTAAAGCTGAAAAATTTAATGTTCCTCCACCTTCAATTAATATAGAATCTATTTTTAAAGTTCCTAAATATCTCATTAATTCTTTCAAATCAACCTTTTTATTTTTATCATTTATCTCTATTACTCTTACACCTTTATTAATTAATTCTTGTTTTTTTAATTTATCAGCGTATTGGGTTGTTGCTACTATTGTTAATTTATCAGGATTACTTACTATCTTTGAATTTAACGGAATTCTTAAAGTACTATCAACAATTACTCTTATTGGATTTTTTCCATCTTCTATTCTGCATGTAAGCTCTGGATCATCTTCAATAATTGTATTTATGCCTACCATAATAGCTGATAATTTATTTCTTAATAAATGACCATCTATCCTTGCTTCTTTTGATGTAATCCACTTTGATTCTCCAGTTGTTGTTGCTATTTTCCCATCTAATGATATTGCACTTTTTAAAATAACAAATGGTAAATTGGATGTTATATATTTAATAAATGACTCATTTATTTTTTTACATTTCTCTTCTTCTACACCAACTATAACTTCTATATCATTTTCTTTCAGTTTTTTTATACTTCTTCCTGATACTATTGGATTTGGATCTAACATTCCTATTACCACTTTTTTAATTTTTTTATCTATTATCAAATCCACACAAGGAGGAGTCTTCCCATAATGTGCACATGGTTCTAATGTTACGTATATTGTGCTTCCTTCTAATGGCTTAGTAGCGTTCTTAATGGCATTTACCTCTGCATGTGCTCCTCCATACTTCTCATGATACCCTGTTCCAATTATCTCATTATCTTTTACTATTACTGCTCCAACCAAAGGATTAGGATTAACCTTACCTATTCCTTTTTTAGCTAATTCTAAAGCTAAATCCATATACTCTTCATTCACTAAACTCACCTTCTTCTTAATATAAAAATATAATTTTTCAGCCATGCACCCGTTCCAAACATAATTCAGGAATAATGGTGCGGCATATAATTATTTTTTAGAAATATTCATCATACCTTCAAAGCACTGTCTTCTAGAAATTATCTACAGATTTAATATTTTTACAATTTCCCAAAGAATAAAAAAAACCTGAAGTAAAATACTTCAGGGTTAATAATAATCTTTTCTATAATTAATTATGATTTTAACGTATTAAAATAAATCTATATGATTTTAATATTATTTATATATAATTAAAAATCATATTTTCTCTTATAAATTAAAAAACCCTGAACTAAAACATAAGTTCAGGGTACACTTTCAATTTAATTAATACGAATTAAAACCTAATAATCATTAGATCAAATAAGTAATTTCTTCTTTCATCCAGACTTTACTGTCGGCTTCGGAGTTTAACCGAATCTGCTATCTCTAGCTCGCGGGCTTTACCGCCGGTAGGGAATTTCACCCTGCCCTGAAGATTAATATTTAATTTATATTTTTATATTATCATATTTTTCTAATTATGTAAAGGTCAACATATAATCTTTTTCATTTTTTATAACAAATTATTAATTTGATTTTTGGATTTTAAAATTTACGTTCATTTCTTTTATCCAATTAATAGTTTCTTTAGATTCATTCCATGCATCTAAACTATATTTCATATAATGCATAGCTTCTGCATCACTGCCAAATCTAGAAATTCTAGGTAATACTTTAGGAATTTTCTTTTGTTTTAATATATATGATATTACAAATGAATTTTTCTTATATGCTTTTCTTATAGCATCTTCTGCTTCCTTTATTTTTCCTGTTTCATAAAGTAATAAAGCCTTATTATAAGCTACTGCCGCTAAATAATCATTGTCATATTTTTTAAATAATTTCTCTGCATCATCATATCTTTTTTCAATTAATAACCAACTAGATAATATTCCTCTTATCATTAAGTTATCTTTTTCATTAAATTCTAATATTTCAAATGCATTATCTATAGCTGCATTTTTTTCACCCATTTTCCATAATTGAATAGCTAACGTATATTTAGCTCCAAAGAATGGTTGTGCTTCTTTCTTATTAAATTGTTCTTTAGATGCAGTTTTTAAGTTATCAATACCTAATATATATTTACCTGAATCAACTGCTTTAACTAACAACTCTTTCTTAGCATTATTAGTTAAACTTAAATCTTTAGATAAAATTATGTATGCATCTGAGCAATACTCACAAACACTTAATGCTTCTTTTGCAAGTTTTACTTTTTTATTAAAATTCTTTTCAGCCCATGCTTTTCTCATTATTTTTTGAGCTCTTATAAATTCTTCAGTAATTCTAATATTTTCTTCTGATGCATTATTTTCTTGTTTTTCAATTGCTACTTCTTTTTTGTTGTTTAACATATCACTGGTATTATTAGACTTTACTGTCCATATTTCATCATCTTTTGATATATTTAATAAGTTTCTTACTTCCTTTGATTTTATAGAGCCAGTACTATTACTTACACCAAATTCTTTATATAAATCAAGAGCTTTAATATATGGCTCCTCTTTAACATCAAATAAATTATTCACTGTTCCAATTGCATGAACAACTCCTGCTGCCCATGAAGAGCTCTTTCCTTTTTTCAATGAATCTTCATGATTCATTCCTAAGTCATGTAATGCCTTTATACAAAGTTTTTCATATTGTTCATTAAGATATTGATTTGAAAAGACTTTTATCTTTCCAAGAATTTCTTCATATTTTTCAACTATTGAGTTAGGTAAATTTTGCATTATTTTATAACTCCTTTTTTTAAATCTCTCATAAGGTTTCATTATTCACTAATATAATTAAAATATCTTATAATAAAATATTGATCTTTATTTTTGATACCTTTATATTATATATTTTAATTATATTATCAGCAAGTGTTATACGTAATAGAACCACTTAATTATATTAAAAATATATTTTAATACTTTTTAGCAATATCTATAAACTTTATTCATATATATTTGTAAACGTATTTTTATAAATTAATTATGATTTATAAAAAATTACTTTCCTTGGGCGGTGATATATTGTTATCAATAGATTTATACTATTTCTATAAAATTTTATCTACTCCATATGATAAATTCAATTTAATTCAAAAAGAAAAATGTAATATAAACGACAATATTTTTGAAGATCTATATTTGAAAAAGTGCTTTAATTCTTTATGGCTAAAAAAATTGAACTTACAAATAAATAATATAAAGACCAAATATAAATTTAACATAATTGAAAAGAATCACAACTTACTTAAAATAAAATTTAACTACCTAAAATCCTTTACTTTAAACAATTCACCCAAAGGTATACTCTCATGTTCATTAGAGGAATATATACTTATATTAAATAAAAGTAATCACAAATTTAAAATATTATTTTTAACTAATAAAGAAGAAGATCCTAATTTATATGAAGATATACTAAAAAAAGATTTACTACAAATAACTAATGTTATTTCCTCTAATAAAATAGGTATTTGGAGTTCTAAAATAAAGGTTTTAGAACGTCTATATAAAAAATATCTAGAAAGTAATAATTGTTACAGAACACCCTATACTTCTGATAGAAGTTTTTCTTATGATCCATTAAAAGCTTGTCAATATGCCGAAAAATTTGCGTTGATTCCTAATAAAGATTATACCTCCTTTGAGGGTATAGGTGGAGATTGTACTAACTTTATTTCTCAATCAATTCATTTTGGAGGGCTAAAGACTTCAACCTCATGGAACCCTTATAGTAATGCTTGGGTTAGAGTTGAAGAATTATATTCATATATTATAAAAAATAAACTTGGATTTGAAATTAATAAAACTTCACCTTTAAAGAAAGGTACTATATTACAATTTTATACGCCTAAAATAGGTAGGTTTTTTCATTCTGGAATAATAACTCATATTCTTCCAGATGGAGATTACCTTTATTGTTGCCATAGCTATAACAAATTAAATTATCCTTTAAGTTTAACCTATCCTATATTATATCCTAGAATAAGAAACTTAGAAATATATTAAAAACGATTCTTAATTTTGCACTCTATTTTAAATATTTACTAAATCAAGTAGTATTACGATTAGATTTCTAAATAATATAGGATACCTTAGAATTATTAAAACTAAGATATCCTATATTCAAATTATTTAAACTGTTATTTCACTCTTAATCTTTAAAGATTTTTCATTGTTCTCTATAATAGGATTTACATATTCATCAATAAATTCTATTACTTGACTTGGTGCTCTACCAATAAATTTCTTAGCATCTATTATTGATAATATTTCATCCTTAGTAAGTCCAAAGGAATCATCGTTTATTATTCTTTCGATCAAATCATTATCTAATCCTTCACCCTTAACTCTTTGAGCTGCTGCCATAGAATGAACTCTTATTTTTTCATGTAATTCTTGTCTGTCTTGCCCTCTTTTTACTGCTTCCATCATTATGTTTTCAGTAGCCATAAATGGCAGTTCACTAGCTACATGTGATGCTATGACTTTATCATATACCACCATATTTTCAGCTATGTTCATATAAAGATTTAATACTCCATCTAAAGCTAAGAATCCTTCTGCAACTGATAATCTCTTATTAGCTGAATCATCTAAAGTTCTTTCAAACCATTGAGTTCCTGCTGTTATTGCTGGATTTAAAGCATCTACTATTACGTATCTAGCTAGTGCACTAATTCTTTCACTTCTCATGGGATTTCTCTTATAAGCCATTGCTGATGATCCTATTTGATTTTTTTCGAAAGGTTCTTCCATCTCTTTCATACTTTGAAGTAATCTTAAGTCATTGCTAAATTTATAAGCACTTTGTGAAATTTCTGATAATGTATTTAAAACTATTGAATCAAGTTTTCTTGGATAAGTTTGACCTGTAACTCCAAAGCTCTTATCAAATCCCATTTTTTCTGCTATCATTTTATCTAATTTTTTAACTTTTTCTTCATCACCATCAAATAGTTCCATAAAACTTGCTTGAGTTCCAGTTGTTCCTTTTACTCCTCTTAGTTTTAAACTATGTAGCACAAAATCTATATTTTCAATATCCATAACTAAATCTTGCATCCATAAAGTCGCTCTTTTTCCTACTGTAGTTAATTGAGCTGGTTGATAATGTGTAAATCCTAATGTAGGCAAATCTTTATATTGAATAGCAAAATTCTTTAAATGATTTAACACTGTTACTATCTTATCTTTTATTAATAAAAGTGCATCTCTCATTATTATTACATCTGTGTTATCGCCTACATAGCAAGAAGTAGCTCCAAGATGAATTATACCCTTAGCAGTTGGACATTGTAACCCGTATGCGTACACATGACTCATTACATCATGTCTCACTTCTTTTTCTTTTTTTATAGCTTCTTCATAATTTATATTATCAATATTTGATTTTAATTCATTTACTTGTTCCTCTGTTATATTTAAGCCTAATTCTCTCTCACCTTCTGCAAGAGCTACCCATAGTTTTCTCCAAGTTGTAAATTTCATGTCATCTGAAAAAATAAAACTCATTTCTTTAGATGCATATCTTGAATTTAATGGTGTGCTATATAAATTTCTCATACAAAAACCTCCACACGAATATATTTTATTTTTTTTATTTCAACATTCGTATTATAACATATTTTTTATATTTTGATAGTATTTTTATTTAAAAGTTTAGTTAATGTTATTATTTTTTATCTTCAATCATATATATAAACATAATGTACATTAAGTTAGGGGTGAATAAAATGTATAAATTAAATATATTTGATAAAATTTCTTTTATTTTAGTTATTCTAGGTGCACTTAATTGGGGATTAATAGGTTTACTAAACATTAATTTAGTAACCATATTTTCTTTTGGAATACCTATAGTTCAAAGAATAATATATATAATCATCTTCTTATCAGCATTAAATTTAATTGCATTACTATTTAAATGTGATAGCAACCTAAATAAAAAATTCAATTAAAATAGCTATTATGATATTTTTCCAATAAGCAAATAATATTATTCTTCTATTTGCTTATTGGAAAAATTCTATTGTAATTAGAATTTTATACATAACAAAAGAGATGTCTCCTAAATTTATATACCTTTTAGGGACATCTCTTTTTTAATAAATATTAATCGTCTAAAGATTGAACTAAACTAACTAATTCTTCAACTGCTAGTGCTTCATCATCTCCAGATGCTGAAATTTTTATTGCAGCGTCTTTAGTTACAGCTAAAGATAAGACTCCTATTAAGCTCTTAACGTTTGCTTTCTTACCATTGTATTCTATACTAACGTCTGACTTAAATCCTGAAGCTTTCTTAACTAATAATGTTGCTGGTCTAGCATGAAGACCTGATGAACTTTTTACTATAACTTCTTTTGATACCATTATATCCACCTCTTTACAAAAAATTAATTAATAAATATAGCATCCAACCATTTTAGTATATACTGTTTTATAAGTAATTTCAACTTAAAAATAATTAAGATGCATATTACTAAATACTTTTTTATCTTATCTAGGTTGTACTATAAGTTTTATTGCTGTTCTTTCTTCTCCATCTATTTGTATATCAGTAAAAGCTGGTACACAAATAATGTCCTTTCCACTTGGTGCCACAAAACCTCTAGCTATTGCTATAGCTTTAACTGCTTGATTTATTGCTCCAGCTCCTACTGCTTGTATTTCCGCTATGTTTTTTTCTTTTATTATTGCAGCTAATGCACCTGCTACAGAATTAGGATTTGATTTAGTTGATACCTTTAATACTTCCATTTTTATTACTCCTCCTAGAATCATTATACAAAATCGTTTACATTTATATATATTCTATATAGTCTATGAAATTCCTTTTATTTATTATAATATTTTATAAATAAAAAAGATAAAATGTATAGTTCTTATACATTTTATCTTTTAATTTTATTTAGCAAAGTCTACTGTTCTAGTTTCTCTTATTACATTAATTTTAATTTGTCCTGGATATTCAAGTTGTTCTTCTACGCTTTTTACTAAATTTCTAGCTAATTCAGCAGTACCAGCATCGTCAACTTTATCTGGTTTAACAATAATTCTTATTTCTCTTCCAGCTTGAATGGCATATGACTTTTCTACACCCTCATAAGAATTTGCGATTTCTTCTAGTTTTTCTAATCTCTTAATGTATGCTTCTAATGTTTCTCTTCTTGCTCCCGGTCTAGCTGCTGATATAGCATCTGCTGCTTGAACCAATACTGCTTCTAAAGATTGCATTTCCACATCTCCATGATGGGCTGCTACAGCATTTATCACTAATGGTTGCTCATGATATTTCTTAGCAAGATCTCCTCCGATTAGTGCATGAGGCCCTTCTTGCTCCTGATCTACAGCTTTACCTATATCATGTAGCAATCCTGCTCTTTTAGCTAGAGTAACATCTAAACCTAATTCTGAAGCCATTAAACCAGCTAAATATGAAACTTCTATGGAATGCTTTAATACATTTTGGCCATAACTAGTTCTATACTTCAATCTGCCAAGTAGTCTTATAAGTTCTGGATGTAATCCATTTATGCCAGTTTCTAGGGTCGCTTGTTCCCCTTCTTCTTTTATATCATTCTCTACATCTTTAACTGCTCTTTCGACCATCTCTTCGATTCTTGCTGGATGTATTCTACCATCCACTATCAACTTTTCAAGTGCTATTCTTGCAACTTCTCTCCTTATTGGATCAAAGCTTGAAAGAATAACTGCTTCCGGAGTATCATCTATTATTAAATCTACTCCTGTTAATGTTTCTAGAGTTCTAATGTTTCTTCCTTCTCTACCTATTATTCTACCCTTCATTTCATCATTTGGTAGCGCAACAACATGCACAGTAGTTTCAGACACATGATCTGCAGCACATCTTTGAATAGCAGTGGTGATTATTTCTCTTGATCTTTTGTCTGCTTCTTCTTTTGCTTTGCTTTCGACTTCTTTTATCATCAATGCAGCATCATGTGAAATTTCTCTTTTAATTTCATCTAAAAGAATTTTACGAGCTTCTTCACTAGAAAGAGATGAAATTCTTTCCAATTCTTCTCTTCTTTGAGTGTATATCTCTTTTACATTGGCTTCTACTTGATCTATATCAAGCATTCTTTGATTAATTTTTTCTTCTCTTCTTTCTAGCGCATCACTCTTTTTATCAAGTGATTCTTCCTTTTGAATAACTCTTCTTTCAAGTCGTTGAATCTCATTTCTTCTTTCACGAGATTCTTTTTCAAAATCATTTCTTAACTTATGAACCTCTTCTTTAGCTTCAAGTATTGTTTCTTTTTGAAGAGCTTCTGCTTCTCTTTTAGCTCTTTCCAAAACATCTTGTGCTTCTTTTTCAAGAGATTCAATCTTATCCTTTGATACTCTTTGTATCATTTTATAAAGTAGTATTCCTAATACTAATAATATAATTAAATTTACTATTATTATTAAAATCCAAAATTTCATATCAACACCTCCTAGCTTGTTAAGCTATCTATTTTTGTAAACAAGAAATCATAGTAGGTGTCATATTATTCTCACTGTATTGGGAATATGATAAACCAGTATTCCTTTTTATTCTATATTAAAAATAAAATTATGTCAAGCATGCTATGATATTGTTGTCATGCTCATATTTACTGAGTTACAAGAGCTTTTTTTATTTATATTTGATATAAAATTTTAGTAATAACAACATATCTAACCATAATTTTTTTCATGTAACTCTCTCTCTATATATCCTCCCTTTTGTTGTCAAAAAAAGCAAAAGAAATCCTCCTTTTGCTTTTTATAATTATATATTTATTTATCTGATTGTTCCTTATTTTCTTTTCCCTTAACTTCTTGAGCTGTTTCCTTTATTACTGCATCCATTAAAGGAAGATTATGTTTTTCTCTTATTTGATTTTCTATATCTAATGCAACTTCTGGATTTTCTTTTAAGTATTGTTTAGCATTTTCTCTACCTTGACCTAACCTTATGTCTCCATATGAGAACCATGCTCCACTCTTTTGTACTATTTCTTCTTTAACCCCAACATCTACTATATTACCTTCTCTTGAAATACCTTCGTTATACATTATATCAAATTCTGCTTGTTTAAAAGGTGGTGCTACTTTATTCTTTGTTACTTTTATTCTTGTTCTATTACCAACAATACCATCACCTTGTTTTATAGAATCTATTCTTCTCACATCAAGTCTTACTGAAGCATAAAACTTTAACGCTCTTCCTCCTGTTGTTGTTTCAGGTGAACCAAACATTACTCCAACTTTTTCTCTTAATTGGTTAATAAAAATTGCTATACAATTTGTTTTACTAATTGTACCTGCTAATTTTCTTAAAGCTTGTGACATTAATCTTGCTTGAAGTCCTATATGAGAATCTCCCATTTCCCCTTCAATTTCAGCTTTAGGAACTAATGCTGCAACTGAGTCAACTATAATTACATCAATTGCTCCTGAACGAACTAATGCCTCTGCTATTTCAAGTCCTTGCTCTCCTGTATCTGGTTGAGAAACTATAAGATTTTCTGTATCTACTCCTAAGTTTCTTGCATAAGATGGATCTAATGCATGTTCTGCATCTATAAATCCTACTGCTCCACCTTTTTTTTGTGCTTCTGCTGCTATATGAAGCGCTATTGTTGTTTTACCTGAACTTTCTGGTCCATAAATTTCAACAATTCTGCCCTTTGGAACTCCACCAATTCCAAGTGCTATATCTAAATCTAAACATCCAGTTGAAATTGCATCAATATTTAATACACTATTTTCACCTAACTTCATAACTGAACCTTTACCAAATTGCTTTTCTATTTGTCCCATTGCATTTTCAATTGCTTTTAATTTATTTATATCTATATTAGCCATAATGTTACCTTCCTCTCATCGAACTTATGTTCTGTATATAATTATAATTTAACTATTATTATTAGTCAACAGTATTAATAAAAATTCCCCCTTTAAAATACATCTTAAAGAAGGAATTTATTATATTTATATCCATATTATGTTATTTTAAACATATCTATTTAATATCTATTTATTAGTAGATATTGAATCTTTGTTTTTCTTAAAATATTCATATCCTGAAATTATAGTTATTATAACAGCTGCTATTAGCATTATATTTGGAATTGTACTAAAGAATCCTTTCCAAAATTCACTGTTAATAACTAAATTAGTTAAATACTTTGAATCACCTATACTAATTTGTAATAGTAGTAATACTATAGCTATTATTTGTATTACTGTTTTTATCTTTCCCCACCAGCTTGCTGCTATAACTCTTCCCTCAGAAGCAGCTAATGTTCTTAAGCCTGATACTGCAAATTCACGTGCTATTATTATAACAGCAGCCCAACTTGGAACTATTTGCATTTCAACTAATGTAATTAGTGCAGTTGTCACTAATAATTTATCAGCCAAAGGATCCATAAATTTTCCAAAATTAGTGACTTGATTTCTACTTCTTGCAATATATCCATCAAGCTTATCTGTTAAAGCAGCTAAGATAAATATTATCGTAGCTATGAAACTACCATATGGTATTCCTTTAACAACTATAAATATCAGAAAAATAGGTACCAAAAATATTCTAATTAAAGTCAACTTATTTGCAAGATTCATCTTCAACCACTCCTATTAAATCGTAATCCATATTTTTGATTATTTTCACTTTAACAAATTCGCCTATCTCCAAATTCTTGGGAGATTCAAAAAATACATTTCCATCTATGTCGGGTGCCATCTCAAAATTTCTACCTTTGTAGAATTCACCATCATATTCTTCAATTAGAATATCATATTTTTTGTTAACTTTCAATTTATTTATATCATTAGAAATTTTTTCTTGAGATAACATTAACTTTTCTTCTCTTTCTTTCTTTATGGCTTCGTCTATTTGACCATCCATTTTAGAAGCTGGTGTATCTTCTTCTCTGGAATATTTAAAAACTCCTACTTTATCTAATTTATATTCTTGTAAAAATTCTAGAATTTCTTCAAAATCTTCTTGTGTTTCTTGTGGAAATCCTACTATGAAAGTTGTTCTAATTATAATATTTGGTATACTCTTTCTAAGTTTTTCTATTTTATCAGTTATATCTTTCTTACTTGTTTTTCTTCCCATAAGTTTTAACACATGATCACTTATGTGTTGTATAGGTATATCTAAATATTTTACTAATTTCTCATTTACTGCAATCTCTTCTATTAATTCATCATATATTGCTTCTGGATAACAATATAAAACTCTAATCCACTTTATTCCTTCTATTTTAGATAATTCTTTTAATAATACATGAAGATTCTTCTTACCATAAATATCACTACCATATTGTGTTGTATCTTGAGCTATTAATATTAACTCTTTAACACCTTGGCTTGCTAAGTCTGTAGCTTCACTTATTATATTTTCCATTCTTCTACTTCTAAATTTTCCCCTTATTTTAGGAATTATACAATATGTGCAAAAATTATTACATCCTTCTGCAATTCTTATATATGCACTTTCCTTTTGTGTTGTAAGAATTCTATTTCCTTCATTTATGTTTTCATCAGAATAATTTAATAATTTAGACGCCTCTTTATTTCCTTCAATAAATTCTTTGATAACTTTATCTATTTTATTATAATCGTTAACTCCTAACATTATGTCTATTTCAGGTATAAGATTTTTTAATTCATCACCATATCTTTGTATTAAACATCCTGTTGCTATAAGAAGCTTACATTTATAATTATTTTTATATTCAGCCATTTCTAAAATAGTATCTATTGATTCTTGTTTAGCTGACTCTATAAACCCACATGTATTTACAATTATAACATCTGCTTCTTTTGCATTATTAGTTATTTCATATTCATTACTCATTTTTCCAAGGATGATTTCAGAATCCACTCTATTTTTATCGCATCCTAAACTCACCATTCCAACTTTGTACTTAGTCAAGTTTTTGTCCTCCTGTATTTTAATGTTTTTAATTATACCAAATTAATTATAATATATATATATATATTATCAACTATAATTAATTATTTAAATTTTCTTTTTTAATTTTCATCTTTTTCATCATATAGTTCTTCTTTGGTAATCAATATTCTTCTTGGTCTACTTCCATCTTTTTCAGATATTATACCCCTCTCTTCTAACTGATCCATTATTCTAGAAGCCCTATTAAACCCTATCCTAAGTTTCCTTTGAAGAAAAGAAGTTGATGCTTGCTCATATTCTATTACTGCATTTATGGCATCATTAAGTAGTTCATCAACATCATCACCATTTTCTGATATTGATGATTGAGCTTCATTGTTTATATGCTCTATTATTTCTTCTTCATAATTACTAGTACCTTGACTTGATTTTATAAAGGATATAACTTGTTCTACCTCTTCTTCTGATATAAAGCAACCTTGTACTCTAAGTGGTTTACTTTCACCAACTGGATAATATAACATATCTCCTTTACCAAGAAGTTTTTCTGCACCAGAGCTATCAAGTATTGTTCTAGAATCTATTTGAGACGAAACTGAAAATGATATTCTAGATGGTATATTGGCTTTAATTACGCCTGTTATTACATCTACTGATGGTCTTTGAGTTGCTATTACTAAGTGCATACCTGCTGCTCTTGCCATTTGTGCTAATCTGCCTATATAATCTTCTACATCATTTGGGCAAACCATCATTAAATCTGCTAATTCATCTACTATAATAACTATATAAGGGAGTTTTTCTTGTATTACTCCTTTATTAAATAACTCATTATATGATTCCATATTTCTAACACCCATCTCAGCAAAAAGCTTATATCTTTTTGTCATTTCATTTACTGCCCAGTTAAGTGCTGCTGCTGCCTTTTTAGGATCAGTAACCACTGGAATTAAAAGATGTGGTATTCCATTATAAACATTAAGTTCAACAACCTTTGGATCAACCATAAGTAGTTTTACTTCATTTGGACTATATTTATATAATAGACTTATTATTAAAGAATTTATACATACACTTTTCCCTGAACCTGTTGCCCCTGCAATTAATGTATGTGGCATCTTACTTAAATCTCCTACAACGCATTTACCTGAAATATCTTTTCCAAGAGCAAAAGCTAATTTTTTACTTGAGTTAATAAATTCTTTTGATTCTAAAACTTCTCGTAAAAAAACTGCTACTTGATGTGAATTAGGAACTTCTATTCCTATAGCTGCCTTTCCTGGAATAGGCGCTTCTATTCTAATTCCTGAAGCTGCTAGTCCAAGAGCTATATCATCTGACAAATTAACTATTTTACTAACTTTAACCCCAGGGCTTGGTTGTAATTCAAATCTTGTAACTGATGGGCCCTTTGTTACTTGAGTCACTTTTGCATCCACCCCAAAATTTGACAATATTTCTTCAAGCTTACTAGCATTTTCTATAAGTTCTTTTTTATCAGAGCCTTTAAGTTTTTTGTTAATCTTTAAAAGTTCTAAACCTGGATAAGAATATGGCATATCCTCTTTATCTTGTTCTTGATAAAGATTTCCCTCTATTTCACTGCTCATATTTTGTTTTTCTTCACTATTTAATTTTATTTTTTTATGAGTAGTTTTTTTCTCTTCTACAATATTTTCAGTAATTTGATTTTCTATATCAGAAGAAAATTCACCTTCTACATCATCTTTAATATTATCATTTTTCATAAAATCTAAAATTTTT
This sequence comes from Clostridium cagae, assembly GCF_900290265.1. Taxonomy (NCBI): domain Bacteria; kingdom Bacillati; phylum Bacillota; class Clostridia; order Eubacteriales; family Clostridiaceae; genus Clostridium; species Clostridium caccae. Next base: position 837,628 of record NZ_OKRA01000001.1, on the reverse strand, counting down.
ATTTTTTTATCTACACTTGATAAAAATGCATCTTTTTCTTTACTAATTGTTGGAACATCTTCATCTTTTTCAACGACATTTACAAATGTATTATCTAAAACTTTAACTTCTTTTTTAAATTTAGATTTTACATTTCTTTCGTTTTTAAATTTTTCCCCTTTGTCTTTGGCTACAATCACTAAATCATATAAATTAATATCAAATATTAATATAAGTGAAATAACAGATAAAGTGAAAAATAATATATAAGTCCCTATTGCCCCTATAAATTTGTATAAAGGGTAACATATAAAATAAGCTATTAATCCACCATGTAAACTTCCCTTATTATCAATAATAAACCTAATGTTATCTCCAAAACTATTTGTATCATCCATCATTTGAATATTTATAATTGCACAAGTTAATATTAATATTAATACTAACATTAATATTCCTAAAAATCTTTTCCCAAACTTTACATTACCTCTAGTTTTGATATATTGAAAACCAAAATATATTAGATATATAGGTATTGCATAAGAACCTACACCTATTAATAAATAAGAAAAATTTTGTGCTAAAGAGGATAGTAACCCTGCTAAAGAAGTGTATATAGCTATGGCAAGTATTACGCCTATTGCCATATATATTATTCCTAATATATCATTATTTATATTACTTTCTTTTTTAGTTTTTTTATTACTTCTTTTCGTTCCACTTCTGCTCACATTTAATCACCTCATTGTTAATTATTTCTACATAGATAAAACTTCTCCTTTAATAAGATACCACTAAAAATAAAAAACAGCCATAGATTTTTTTCTATAGCTGTTTAAATAATTAGTTATTATTTAGTTAATTCCTTTAATTTTGACAAGGCTTCTTTTATTCCACCAACTTCGTCTATAAGTCCGCAATCAACTGCTTGCTTACCAATAAGTATTGTTCCCACATCATTTAATAATTCATTTGTTTGTAGCATGAATTTTTCCAATTCTTCTTCTTTAATATGTGATGTCCTTGTAATAAATTCATTTATTCTTTCTTGCATCTTTTTAAAATATTCAAAAGTCTGCGCTACTCCTATTATAAATCCATTCATTCTAACTGGATGTACTATCATTGTGGCTGATGGAGTAATGAATGAATAATCTGAAGCCGTTGCAAGAGGTACTCCTATAGAATGGCCTCCACCTGTTACTATTGATACAGTTGGCTTCGACATACTTCTTATCATCTCTGCAATAGCAAGACCTGCCTCTACATCTCCACCAACAGTATTTAAGACAATTAGAATACCTTTAACATTATCATTTTGTTCTAAATCTATTAACTGAGGTATAATGTGCTCATATCTTGTGGCTTTAGTTTGAGGTGGTAATACCATATGGCCTTCTATTTGGCCTATTATAGACAAAACTTGTATACTTTTATTTGGCGTTACAGCAGTTGTATTTCCAAATTCTTTTATAGATTCCATTTTATCTTCTACTTCACTATTATGATTTTTTTCGTTATTATTTTCACTATTAAATATATTGTTCATAAAAACATTCCTCCCATACAATTATTTTGTACGGAAGGAATGATTATATACATACTTATTTTTACTATGATAAATTAAAAGTTTTATGAAGCACATTTATAGCCTTTTTAGTATTATCTGAGTGAATTAAGCACCAAATTGTCATATTAGAATCAGCTGTTTGCAACACTTCTACATTAGCTGTAATTAAAGATTTAATTATTTTAGCCATAACACCTGGTCTTCCATTCATTCTAGAACCTATAACTGCTATAGTACTACATTCTTCTATAAAATGATATTTTAAATTAAAATTAGTCAATATATTTTCTACAGTTTTTTTAACTTTAGAACTTATTGTAAATACTTGTCTATCAGGAAATATATTTATTAAATCTAAACTTATTTTGTTAGCAGCTAATAAATCTAACACATCTTGATATTTTATATTATCTTCATTCTCAGAAAGTTTAATTAAAACTTGAATTCTGTCTTTTTGATGTGTTATTCCTGTTATTATTCTTTCATTTTCTTTATCACCAAAATTATTTATTAATGTTCCTTTACAATTGCTCATTGTATTTTTAATAACTAATGGGATATTGGCTTTCATCGCTAATTCTATTGCCCTTGGATGAATAACACTAGCACCTTGATCAGCTAGTTGAAAAACTTCATTATAGCTTATTACATCTATTAAGCTAGCATCTTCTACTAGTCTCGGATCAGCTGTCATAATCCCATCTACATCAGTATAAATTTCTATACTTTCTGCTTGAAGAGCAACTCCAAGTATTGATGCTGTTGTATCACTCCCACCTCTTCCTAGAGTTGTAAAGTAACCTTCTTCACATATTCCCTGAAATCCTGTAACTACTGGCACTCTTCCTTGGGATACTAAGTTTAATATCTTTTTAGGATTAGTATCTATACACTTAGCATCTGTAAAATTGTTATTAGTTATAACACCAGCTTGCCCACCTGTTAATGGAACTGCATCTATTCCTGCAGCATATAAATCATTGCTCATTACAACAGAACTAATAAACTCACCACAACACATAAGTAGATCTTGAGCTAGTTTATTAGATACTTTAAACTCTTCATTTACTAAAGATAATAATGTATCAGTTGCATATGGCTCACCTTTTCTTCCCATCGCAGAAACAACTACAACTGGATTATATCCTTCTTTTTTTGCTTGTTTAACTTTTTCAATTACTCTTTGTCTTTTTTCGGGTGTTGAAACCGAAGTCCCCCCAAATTTTTGAACAACTATCTTCACGTACTTAATTATTTATCAAAATAATTAAATATAAATCTTTATACTTAATTTATTTCAATAAATACCCTCCCTTCATGATTACAAATATTACATCATTAATAATATAATATTTGAATACCATTTTAAAGTTTAACTTTTTTTACTATTTCATCATCTGCATCAAGTATTATTGTTTTAGACCCTATTTTTTTTACACATTCCCAAGGAATCTCTAAAAACTCTTTGCTACCAAACATACTAAATTTACTAGTACTTGTGTTAATAATTAAAAATCTAAAGTTTCCTTCATCATCTATTATTAAATCATTATTCACCAAATAATCATATTTTTCACCATCATTAATATTTATTAACTCATATTTTTCTATATCACTTAAATATTTTATAGTATTTAATTCTCCCATAATATATATATCCTCCTTGTTTGCTCATAACATAATATGATTAAAGAAGTATATTTATTACAAAATAGATTTATATGTTAACTTTATTTCTATCCAAGGAATTATTATATGCTTTAGTATCTGCTAATATTATTTTGCTTAATTCATCGTGATTTACTTCTTGACCTACATAACCTGCATTTAATATTCCTGGTTTAAAACACTCATCTAAAACACTTTGTATATCATTTTTATTTATAGCATCTATCTTTCTTATGACATCTTCTTCTGTAAATACCTCATTAGTAAAAAGGTAACTTTTTGCATTTGCAAACATTCTTGAACTTGTGCTTTCTAGTCCTAAAATATAAGTAGCTTTTATTTTTTCTTTACTAATTTCTAATTGATTCTTTGTTATTCCCGTTTTTGAGAATTCTATTACTTCATTATTTATAACTTCAAGTGCTTTATTTGCATAATTTTTACTAAGACCTGTATATATATTTATAGTTCCTACTCCTTGAAACGGTTGCAAATAAGAACAAACTGTATAGCACAAACCTAATTCTTCTCTTACCTTTTGGAAAAGTATAGAAGAAGCTCCACCACCCAAAACATTATTTAAAAGCACTAATGGATAGCTGTTTTTATCTCTATAAGCTAGCCCCTTTAATCCTAAAGAAATATGTAGTTGTTCTATTTCTTTATTTACATAGCCTGACTCACAATATATTGTTGGCTTATTATATTCAGGTATGTATTTTTTGGGGCTTTTCCAACTACCAAAACAATCTTCTATCATTTTTTTTAATTCTTTTTCATCAAATTTTCCACAAACTGATATTACTGAATTATACGGAGTATACTTTTCTGATATAAAATTTAAAATCTTTTCTCTAGTAAAAGATTTTATTTTAGGTATAGTTCCAAGTATAGGATATGATAATGAATTTTCTTTAAAAGTAACTTTTGAATGTTCATCGTCTAATACATCTTCTGGCGAATCTTGACTCATATTGATTTCTTCTATTACTACACCTTTTTCTTTTTCTATTTCTTCTTCATCAAAATTCGAGTTTAATATCATATCTGAAAGTACATCTAAGCTTAAATCTAAATGAGTATTTAACGCTTTTATATAATAGCAGGTTGCTTCCTTACTCGTAAATGCATTTATTTGTCCACCTACATTTTCAATTTCTTCTACTATTTGTTTTGCACTTCTTTTTTCAGTTCCTTTAAAAAACATATGTTCAATAAAATGAGATATTCCATTTACTTCTTCCACCTCATTTCTAGAACCATTTTGTATCATTATTCCAACACTTACTGAATTTAATGCATCTATTTTTTCCGTTATAACTCTAAGTCCATTATCTAAAGTATAGGTATTATACATAATTATTGCTCTCCTTCCATCTATGAATTGCTTAAAATCACGTAGTTATAAAAATATTTTTCCCATAATAAATTTTAATATGAAATTTTTTAATTTATATTTTTTCTTATTGTATTTATATACTAACAATTACAATTCATGCTTTATGTTAAGGGGAATTCTTAAATGATTATAATAAAAAAATCGCCAAAGCGATTTTATATTCATTACTATATATTTGTATAAAAAAATTTAAAAAATTTAAAAAGAACAAAAAGGCAATTTAATTGCCCTTTATTTTTCTTCTTTGTTTTCTTTATTTTCTTGATCTAAAAGAACATCTTTTCTTGAAAGATTTATTCTGCCTTGTGAATCAATTTCAGTAACTTTAACTAAAATTTCATCTCCTACAGAAACAACATCTTCTACTTTATTTACTCTTTCTTTATCTAATTTAGATATATGAACTAATCCTTCTTTATTTGGAAGAATTTCAACAAATGCTCCAAATGTAGTTATTTTAGTTACTTTACCTAAATAAATTTCTCCAGCTTTAACATCTTTAGTTAATCCTTCGATTATTTTTATTGCTTCTTTAACACCTGCATGATCGCTTGAACTTACAAATACAGATCCATCTTCTTTTATATCAATCTTAACGCCTGTATCTTGAATTATCTTATTGATAACTTTACCACCTGCGCCTATTACAGATCTTATCTTATCTGGATCTATTTGAATTGTTTCAGTCTTTGGTGCATATAAAGAAACATCTTCTCTTGGTGATGATATACATTCATTAATTTTATCTAGTATAGTCATTCTAGCTTTTCTTGCATCACGAATTGCATTTTCTACTACATTAAAACTAAATCCTTTAAGCTTTGTATCAACTTGGATTGATGTAATCCCTTCAGTAGTACCTGCTACCTTAAAGTCCATATCACCAAAGAAATCTTCTATTCCTTGAATATCAGTTAATACTTGTTCCTCTGATAAATCCTCTGAAGTAATTAATCCCATAGCAATACCTGCTGCTGGTCTTTTTAATGGAACACCTGCATCTAATAATGCTAATGTTGAACCACAAACTGATGCTTGTGACGTAGATCCATTTGAACTTAATACTTCTGATACTAATCTAATTGTATAAGGGAATTCTTCTTCAGATGGGATTAATGGTTCAAGTGCTCTTTCTGCTAAAGCTCCATGACCTATTTCTCTTCTGCCTGGTCCTCTTAAAGGTTTTACTTCTCCTACACTATATCCTGGGAAGTTATAGTGATGCATATATCTCTTTGATTGAGCCTCATCTATTCCATCTAAGATTTGTATATCTCCTACAGCGCCTAATGTTGCTACTGTCATTACTTGAGTTAATCCTCTTGTAAATAATCCTGTTCCATGAGTTCTTGGAAGTAATCCAATTTCACATCCTAAAGGTCTCACCTCATCAAAAGCTCTTCCATCAGGTCTTCTCTTGTCTTTTAATAACATATGTCTTACGACTTTCTTTTGCATGTTATAAAGTACTTCTTTGATATCTCCGAATTTATCTTCATATTTTTCGCCAAATTCTTCTTTAACTTTTTGATTGACAGCATCTATAGCTGCATTTCTTTCATCTTTATCAGTTATATACATGGCTTCTTTTATCATATCTGAAGCAAATTCTTTTATATCTTTTTCTACTTCTTCATCAACAGTAAATAATGTTGGAACATCTTTTTCCTTACCAAATTTGCTAACTGCTTCTTCTTGGAAATTTATTATTTTTTGACATTCATCAAATCCAAATTTAATAGCATCAATCATAATATCTTCAGGAATCTCATTTCCACCTGCTTCTATCATCATTACTCTTTCTTTAGTTGCACAAACTGTTAAATGAAGAGTACTTTCTTCACGTTCAGTTGCATTTGGGTTAACAATAAAATTATTATCTATAAGTCCGACTTGAACAGCTGCAACTGGGATTGTAAAAGGTATGCTTGATAAGCATAATGCCATTGATGCTGCATTAATAGCTAATATTTCTGGTAAATTATCCTTTTCTACAGAAACAACAGTACAAACTACTTGAACATCATTTCTATATCCTTTTGGGAATAAAGGTCTTAGAGTTCTATCTACAGCTCTACCATTTAATATAGCTTTTTCTGATGGTCTTCCTTCTCTCTTTATAAAACCACCCGGTATTTTACCTACCGCATATAATCTTTCTTCATATTCAACACTTAGAGGGAAAAAATCAATTCCTACTCTTGGCTCACTTGATGCATTAACATTAGTTAAAATAACAGTATCTCCGTAGCTCATGAATGTAGCTGCATTTGATAGCATACCTATTTTCCCGAATTCAACTTTCATTTCTTTTCCAGCAATGTTAGTTGATAAAACGTTATTCATCTTTGAAACCCTCCTTTCAAACTCGCTTTATATTTTTATAATTTTTTTAAAATAATAGAGCGGAAGATCCGCTCTAAAAATTATCTTCTTAAACCTAATTGTTTTATTATTGTTCTATATCTTTCGATATCTTGATCAGCTAAATAGTTTAGAAGACCTCTTCTATGTCCAACCATCATTAAAAGACCTCTTCTTGAATGATGATCCTTTTTGTGAACTTTTAAATGTCCTGTTAATGAGTTAATTCTTTCTGTTAGTAAAGCGATTTGAACTTCTGGTGAACCAGTGTCTCCTTCACTTCTTCCGTATTGTTTTATAATTTCTAATTTTCTTGCCTTATCCATAAGTGCACCTCCGTGTATTTTATCCCCTTATTTCCAAGTAAAAAGATGGCACCTTCAAACTTAGAAGTAGGTTCAATGTGTATTATATCAAAACTAATGATTATTGTAAATAAATATTATTTAACAACCATTTCTTCTTTCTCTGCAAATAATTTATTATTTTTAAGTTCATTTACTAGATCATCTACAGAATTAAATTTCTTTTGATCTCTCACTTTTTTTATAAAGTGAACTTCTATGGTGTTTCCATAAATGTCATTATCAAAATCTAAAATATTAGTTTCTAAAGTAATCTCTTTGCCATTAACTGTTGGATTGTTTCCTATGTTAGTGATTCCTCTATATATTTTATTATTGACTCTAACATTAGTATAATATACACCTATTTTTGGTAAAACAATATCTTTATTATATTTTAAATTAGCTGTCGGAAATCCCATTATTCTTCCAAATTTTCGACCATGTACAATTTCGCCTTTTATAAAATATGGTCTATTTAACATAATACTAGCTTCTAAAACATTGCCCGTTTCTAATTCTTTTCTAATTCTAGTACTACTTATAACTTCATCTTTATATGTACACGAATCCATAATATGTAACTCATATCCATATTTTTTCTGAAGTTCTTTTAAAAGTTTAGTATCACCTAAATTTTTATATCCAAATTTATAATTAAAGCCTACTACTATTCCTTTTACATTTAAATTAACACATAAAAATTTTATAAATTCTTCTGGTGTTATTTTCATAAATTCTTCATTAAAATTTGCAAAATATGCTATATCAATACCCTTATCTTCTAATATTTTTATTTTGTCATCATTTTCCATTAAAAGCTTAAGAGTGTTATTTGGATTTATAAATTTTCTTGGATGATTTTTGAATGTAAAGACCATACTTTTACCATTATTTTTTCCTGCTATTCTAGTAACTTCATCTATTAATGATAAATGCCCTATATGTAATCCATCAAAACTTCCAAGAGCAACATAATTATCATAAGTTTGTACATCTTGAAAGTTGTTTTCTATAATAATCATCTTTATTACTCCCACTTTAAAATAATAACTTTTGTATCTTAAATCCTTCGCTGTCTTTACTACCAAGTCCTATAAAAGTATTTTCTTTATCATATACTCTATACAAAATATCATTTTCTATAACGTCATCGCTTAATCTTTTATCATATACCTTTACTCCATTTACTAATAATTTTGTAAATGAAGTGTTTACTGTTAATTTAGGATAAAACGAAAGTGCATCTTCTATGCTTATTATATAGTCTTTAATATTTTCTGGCGTTAAGTCTTCAATATTAACACTATTTTCTTCTTTAAATATAGAAGTTTCCGTTCTTATTAAATCAACCATTGTTGCTCCTACATTTAGTTTTTCACCAATGTCATAACACAAACTTCTTATATATGTACCTTTTGAACATGTAACTTTAAAAGATACATAAGGTAAATCATATTCAATATCACAAATATCATAAATAGTAATACGTCTGGCTTCTCTTTCAACTTCAATCCCTTGTCTTGCAAGCTGATAAAGTCTTACTCCATTTTGTTTCAATGCACAATACATTGGTGGAACTTGATCATATTCTCCTAAAAAAGAAAGGATCATTTCCTTTACATCATTTTCTTTTATATGAGAAGCGTCTCTTTCTTTTACAACTTCACCCTCTAAATCATAGGTAGTTGTGTTTTTACCAAGCAACAATTTTACCTTATATACTTTTCTAGAATTCATTATATAATCTATTATTTTAGTTGCTTTGCCTAAACAAACTGGTAAAACACCTTCAGCTTCTGGATCAAGAGTTCCTGTATGTCCAACTTTTTTTTCCTTTGCTGTAAATTTTATTTTTCTAACTACATCAAAAGAAGACATTCCTTTATTTTTAAATACATTTAGTACACCATTCATAGCTTCATCTCTTCTTTTATTATTTTTAGTAAATTATTTTTAGCTTCTTCTAAATTTACACCTTTTTGAAGAGCACCTGCTGCTTTAATGTGTCCACCACCGCCGTATACTTCTGCTATTTTTCTTACATCAACACTGTTCTTTGATCTTAAACTAGTTTTAATTCCTTTTTCTGATTCTTTTAATAATATAGCAACTTCTATGCCCTTTATTCCAAGACCAAAAGAAATTATATCTGAAGTATCTGTTGTTAATAAATTGAATTTTTCTAGTATATGATACGGTATTTCCATTACTGCTACTTTATTATTTAATGCTAATTCTAAATTTGACAACACATAACCCATTAATTTTATCTTATTAAATTCCCTATTATCAAAAAGACTGCTGTGTACTTTACTATTGTCTAATCCTAACCCTATAAGTTCTGAAGCTATTGCATGTGTTCTCTTTGTAACATTAGAATGTCTAAAAGAACCCGTATCTGTAACTAAAGATGTATAAATTGCTTTTGCCATCTCTAAATTATTCTCGTCTTTTTTACTAAGATCAATACCTAATTCTTTTATAAGTAAATATGATATTTCTGCTGTAGCCGCTGCTTTAGGATCTACATAATTTATATATCCATATTGCTCATTTGATAAATGATGATCAATATTTATAATTTTTCCATTATAATTATCTAACTTTGCAGAAATTCTCTCTACATTACCACAATCCATTACTATAATTAAGTCAGTATATTGGTCTGGTTCTAGTGTATTTCCATCAACTTCTTCAGATAAAGAAAGGAAAGAGAGGTTATCTTGGATAACATCTCTTGAAATAATATAAGCATCTTTTCCTATAGTTCTAAGTGCTTTAAGCAATGATAAAGTACTTCCTATAGCATCTCCATCAGGAGATATATGAAAAGATAATCCAATCTTTTTAGCTTTTAATATCTCTTCCTTTATACTTTGTAAAGACATTATTTATCTTTTACCTTTTGAATTAGTTCATCAATATGCATTGCATAATTTATTGAGTCATCTAATTCAAATAATATTTCTGGGTTGTGTCTTACATTTATTCTTTGACCTAAAATTTTTCTTATAAATCCACTAGCACTCTTTAAAGCCGTAAAGTTATCTTTCTTTTCTTCCTCTTTTGTTGAGAATATACTTACATATACCTTAGCATATTTTAAGTCCTTAGTAACTTTAACATCTGTAACAGAAATCATAGCAGTAAGTCTAGGGTCTTTAATTTCATTTTGAATAATGTTACTTATTTCTCTTTTAAACTCTTCGTTAATTCTGCCGCCTCTATAGTTTGGCATTTACATCACCTCTTTATAGCTCTTTTCTCTTGATTGCCTCCATCATAAAGCATTCAAGGATATCGCCTTCTTTAACGTCATTGAATTTTTCTACTGTCAATCCACATTCATATCCAGTATTAACTTCTTTAACGTCATCTTTAAATCTTTTTAATGATGATAAGTTTGATTCAAAAATAACTATACCATCTCTTATAACTCTTGTTTCAGCATTTCTTTGAAGCTTACCATTCAATACATAACAACCAGCAATTGTTCCAACATTTGAAATCTTATAAGTTTCTCTTACTTCTGCTGATCCTAAAATAACTTCTTTATATTCTGGTTCAAGCATTCCTATCATAGCTGATTTAACATCTTCTATAGCATCATAAATTATTCTATAAGTTTTTATCTCTACATTTTCTTTATCAGCTTGTGCTACTGCATTATTATCAGGTCTTACATTAAATCCAATAACTATTGCATTTGAAGCAGTTGCTAAAGTTATGTCAGTTTCTGTTATTGCACCAACACCACTATGAATTACTCTTACTTTAACATCATCTGTTGAAAGTTTTTCTAGTGATTGATTAATAGCTTGAACTGATCCTTGAACATCAGCCTTTACTATTATACCAAGTTCTTTAACTTTTCCTTCTTTAATTTGACTATATAAGTCTTCTAAAGAAACTCTATTACCACTCATTAATGAGTCAGATTTTTCTTTATCTTTTCTCTTATCTGCCATTATTCTAGCTGTTTTTTCATCTTTCACTTGATTAAATCTGTCTCCAGCTTCTGGAACTTCTGAAAGACCTAAAACTTCAACTGGAATTGATGGACCAGCAGATTTGATTTTTTTACCTGTATCGTCAAACATTGCTCTTATTCTACCATATGTAGATCCTACAATAATTGCGTCACCAACATGTAAAGTACCATTTTGAACTAATAATGTAGCAACTGAACCTCTGCCCTTATCAAGCTTAGCTTCAATTACTGTTCCTTTTGCTTTTCTTTCTTTGTTAGCTTTAAGTTCAAGCATTTCAGCTGTAAGTAATACCATTTCAAGTAGCTTTTCAATATTTAAATTGCTCTTTGCAGATACTTCTTCACATATAGTATCTCCACCCCACTCTTCTACTACTAATCCATGTTCTGTTAATTCTTGTTTAACTCTGTCCGGATTTGCACCTGGTTTGTCAATTTTATTTATAGCAACAACCATTGGTACTCCAGCTGCCTTACAGTGATTAATTGCTTCTTTAGTTTGAGGCATGATTCCATCATCAGCTGCAACAACTAATATAACTACATCTGTTACTTGTGCTCCACGTGCTCTCATTGCTGTAAAAGCTTCATGACCTGGAGTATCTAAGAATGTAATTTCTTCACCATTTATATTTATAGTGTAAGCTCCTATATGTTGAGTTATACCACCTGCTTCTGTATCAGTAACTTTTGCTTTTCTTATAGCATCAAGTAAAGATGTTTTACCATGGTCAACATGACCCATAACAGTTACTATTGGTGGTCTCTTTGTAAGATTTTCTTCATCATCATCTTCAGCTTCTACTGCTTCAAGTTCTTCTGTAACTTCTAACTTTTCTAGTATTACACCATAGCTTTCACATACTTTTTCAGCTGTTGCAAAATCTATTTCTTGATTTATTGCTGCCATAACGCCTGAGAAAATTAATGTTCTGATAACATCATTTGAAGGTTTATTTAATTTTTCAGCTAATTCCTTAACTGTAATAGTTTCTCCAATTTCAATTACTTCAGTCTCAAGTTCTTCATTTTCATCATCTTTATCTTCTCTTTTGTTCTTTTTTCTTTTCTTTTTAGCTTTATTAAGTTCGTTTTGTAGAATTTCTTCATATTCATCAACTAAACTTTTTGAATCTTCTAAACTTCCTTCAATATATTCTGGTTTAGTTGCTAATAATTCTTTGATTAATTGAGCTTCTTCATCCTCAATGGTACTCATATGATTTTTAACTTCCACACCAAACTCATCCATTAATAATGTTATTAAATCTTTTGAACTTACATTAAGTTCTTTTGCTAATTCGTATACTCTTATTTTTGACATAAAGTCACCCCCGTTATTATTATCTACTCATATATTGTTTCTCCTCCTCATATATTTTAAGCAATTTTTTTGCCATATTTTTATCTAGGATTCCTAGTATCATGATTTGATCACGACCAATAGGAGTTCCCAATTCTTCTTTGGAGAAACTGTTAATATATGGTACATTTCTTTGAATACAATGTTTTATAAATTTTTCTTTTGAAGACTGTGATAAATCATTAGATATTATAAATAAATGAATATCAAGTTTATTTCTTAAATCGTCACATTTACTATAACCCTCTAACAAATTCCCTGATTTTTTTGCAATCCCTAAAAAATTATAGAATTTATTCATTTTCTATTTCATCCTTTAGTCTTTCATATATTTGTTCACTTATAGAGCTATCTAAGTTTCTATTTAATCTTTTAGCTTTAAATGCTTTTTCGAAACATTCTATATCTCTACAAATGTAAGCACCTCTACCTGATTTTTTACCAGTTAAATCAACTGATATATCACCTTCTGGACTTTTTACTATTCTTATTAGTTCTTTTTTAGGTTTCATTTCCATGCAACCTGTGCACATTCTTAGAGGAATTTTCTTAACTTTCATTAAAAACACCTCTCCTATTCTTCTATATCTTCACATTTAATATCTAATTCAGCTACATTTTCTGTAACTTCTTCTGATATATCTGCATTTTGATCCATGGCCTTTTCTTTTTCTGCTTCTAAAGCTTCTTGTTGTGACTTGCTTTTTATATCTATTTTCCAATTAGTAAGTTTTGCTGCAAGTCTTACATTTTGGCCTTCTTTACCAATGGCTAATGAAAGTTGATCATCAGCAACTACTATTTTAGCTGATTTGCTTTCTTCATTCACTTCTGCACTTATCACTTTTGCTGGACTTAATGCATTAGAAATAAATTCTGCTGGATCCTTATTCCATTTTATTATATCTATTTTTTCATTTTTAAGTTCATTTACTATATTTTGAACTCTAATACCCTTAGGACCTACACAAGCTCCCATTGCATCTACTTCTTCATCATTAGAATACACTGCGATCTTACTTCTTGATCCTGCTTCTCTTGAAATACTCTTAATTTCAACTACTCCATTGAATATTTCTGGAACTTCTAATTCAAATAATCTCTTAACTAAGCCTGGATGTGTTCTTGAAACATGAACTTGAGCTCCTTTTGAAGTATTTTTAACTTCAACTATATATAATTTTAACTTTTCATTAAATCTATAGTCTTCATTTGACATTTGTTCATTAGGACCTATTATACCTTCAATCTTGCCTAAACTAACAAAAACCATACCTTTATCTTTTCTTAATATAGTACCTGTTATTATATCAAATTCTTTTTCTTTATATTCACTATAAATTATATTTCTTTCAGCTTCCTTAATTCTTTGCGTAACTACTTGCTTTGCAAGTTGAGCTGCTACTCTTCCAAAGTTTTTAGGAGTTACTTCTAAATCCACAATATCATCTACTTCATACTTAGGGTTAATTGCTTTGGCTTCTTCTAATGAAATTTCTGTTACTTCATCATACACCTCATCAACAACCATTTTTTGAGCATATACGTGAATTTCCCCATTTTCTCTATTTATACTTATCTTAACATTTTGTGCTGATGTATTTAAATTTGCATAATTCTTTTTATACGCAGCAACCATTGCATCTTCAATAGTAGTAAAAAGTAAATCTTCTGATATTCCTTTTTCCTTTACTATCTCTTTAAGAGCCCCTACAAACTCTTCATTCATTTTAATCTCCTCCTTATTTATATTTCTCCCTCTAAGTTTGCACCTTTTATTTTTTCAGTTGGAATTTTTAATTCTTTTTCTCCCTGAACTGTTATAAACTCATTGTCAGCTTCTTTTAATATACCTTGTATTTTCTTCATACCTTCTAAAGATCCATTAAATCTTACTAAAACTTCTCTTCCAATAAATTTTTTAAAATGTTCTTCTTTATAAAGTCCTCTATTTAACCCTGGTGAAGAAACTTCTAAATAGTATGAATCTTCAATTGGATCTTCAACGTCTAGTATTTCACTAACTCTTCTTGAAACTTTTTCACAATCATTTAGTGATATACTATCTTCTTCTTTATCAATATAAATTCTTAAATAATATTCGCCATTTTCTTTTACATATTCTAAATAGTACAACTCGTATGATAATTCTTCTACTATTGGTTTAACTAATACTTCTACTTTTTCAAGTAACATATCTTTTCTCAAATTTATGAAACCTCCTCTGCTATATTCAGTTTTAAAATTAATGCATTCGTTTTTAATTATAAAATCATAATCAAAAACGCAACTATATTAAAGTAGTTGCGTTACAAATAGAAAGAGCGGGTAATTTCCCACTCCACTTTTATAGCCTATTGACATTAAAAACTAAGTACATAATATCATAAATAATAGCTAAATACAAGAGTTATAAATAAAAGCTTAAATTTTAGATACTAATCCATTGTTTTATTTTAACTTAAAGATATATTTTAAGATTTAAGTATTTCTAAAATAAAGATAGTTGATTTGTTTCTGATAAACCATCCAAGCATCCATGATTGCTTAAACTTTCTATAACAGTTTTTGAAACTCCTGCTCTTATTCTTAAATCTTCTTTAGATATAAATTCACCTTTTACTCTTGCTTCTACTATACTTTTGGCTGCATTATCCGCAACTCCAGGCAAAGAATTTAATGGTAAACGAAGTGCTCCATCTTCAATTTTAAATTTTATTCCTTCTGATTTATATAAATCTACTCTTAAAAATTTCACGCCCCTCTTATAGGCTTCAAAACATAATTCTAACACAGTTATTAATCCTTTATCTTTTACACTAGCATTATTTCCAAGCTCATATAATTCTTGGAGTTTGGTATGCACAGCACCATCTCCAAGACACACTAAATTAGCATCAAAATCATCAGCTCTAACTGTAAAATAAGTTGCATAATATGCTTCAGGATAATATACCTTGTAATATGCTATTCTAACAGCCATCATTACATATGCAACTGCATGACCTTTAGGGAACATATATTTTATCTTTTTACATGATCCAATATACCATTCTGGTACTTCATGTTCTTTCATAAGTTTTTCATCATCTTCTGAAAGGCCTTTTCCTTTTCTCACCTTTTCCATTATTGTAAATGCACTCTTTGGTGGCAATCCCTTATACATTAAATAAACCATAATATCATCTCTTGTTGCTATACAATCTCTTAATGTAGTGAATCCTTCTTTTATATAATATTGAGCATTATTAAGCCAAACATCTGTCCCATGTGAAAGTCCTGATATTCTTACTAAATCTGCAAATGTCTTAGGCTGTGTATCAACAAGCATTCCTCTTACAAATTTAGTACCAAATTCAGGGAGGCCATAACTTCCCACTTCACATTCTAGCTCTTCTTTTGTAACACCTAATGCTTCTGGTGATGTAAAAAGACTAAGAACTTTTTCATCATTTAAAGGTATTGTTTTCGGATCAAGTCCTGTTAAATCTTGTAGCATTCTAAGAACAGTCGGGTCATCATGACCAAGTATATCTAATTTTAATAGTCTACCACTTATTGAATGATAATCAAAATGTGTTGTTACAACATCTGTATCATTATCATCAGCTGGATGTTGTATAGGACAAAAATTATAAATTTCATTATCAGCTGGTACAACCATTATTCCACCTGGATGTTGTCCTGTAGTTCTTTTTATTCCTGTACAACCAAGTGTAAGTCTTTCTATTTCAGCTGAAGAGGTTATAATTTCTCTTTCATCTAAATATTTTTTTACATATCCATAGGCTGTTTTTTCTGCTATTGTTCCAATTGTTCCTGCTTTAAATGTATGACCCTTACCAAATAGTACTTCTGTATACCTATGTACTACACCTTGATACTCTCCTGAAAAGTTAAGGTCAATATCAGGTTCTTTATCTCCTTCAAACCCTAAGAAGGTTTCAAACGGTATATCATGACCATCTTTTATATATGGTACATCACAATCAGGACAATTTTTATCTGGTAAATCTGCTCCTGAGCTTATTGAACCATCTAAAAAGAATTCTGATTTTTTACACTTGGGGCATACATAATGTGGTGGTAACCCATTAACCTCAGTGATATCAGACATAGTTGCTACAAAGGAAGATCCAACAGATCCTCTTGAACCAACTAAATAACCATCTTCCGTAGATTTAGCAACGAGCTTTTGAGCTATTAGATATAATACAGCATATCCATTATTTATTATAGAATTAAGTTCTTTATCTAGTCTTTTTTGAACTACCTCTGGAAGAACTTCTCCATAAATTGCATGAGCTTTATTCAATGTCATATTCTTTATATCTTCTTCTGCACCTTCAATTTTAGGTGGATATGTTTCATCTGGTATTGGCTTTAACACACCTATACTATCAGATATTTTTTTAGGATTATCAATAACAACTTCTCTTGCAATATCTTTTCCTAAATAAGAAAATTCTTTTAACATTTCTTCTGTTGTTTTTAAATAAAGTGGTGGCTGATTATCTGCATCAGAAAAGCCTTGCCCTGCCATAATTATTTTTCTAAAAGCTTCATCATTAGGGTTTAAGAAATGTACATCTCCTGTAGCAACTGTAGGTTTATTGCATTCTTTCCCCAATCTATATATTTTTCTATTAATGTCTCTTAATTCTTCTTCATCTTTAACTGACCCTTTTGCAATAAGGAAATTATTATTAGCTATAGGTTGAATTTCAACGTAATCATAAAATTCTATAATTTCTTTTATTTCATCATCACTTCGTCCTTCTAATACAGCTTTATATACTTCTCCTGCTTCACATGCAGATCCTATAATTAGGCCTTCTCTAAATTCAGAAAGTAGAGTCTTTGGTGTTCTTGGTCTTCTAAAGAAATTATCTATATGAGATTTAGATATCAATTTATATAAATTTTTTAACCCTGCTTGCGTTTTAGCTAAAATAATAATATGGTAAGTTGGTTGCTTTCTTATATCCACTTTTGATAAAAACAAATCATTTAGAGATTTCAAATCATTTATTTCAAAATCCTCTTCTATTTTCTCAAAAGATTTTAAAAGTATATCTGCTGTTGCTTTTGCATCATCAACTGCTCTATGATGATTTTCAAGAGAAATTCCCAAGAATTTAGCAACTATATTTAGTTTAACCTTTTTTAATTCAGGATATAAAAATCTACATAATGTAACTGTATCCAATATTGGAATATCAAACCTTATACTTAAATCTCTGCAATTCTTTTTTATAAAACCAGTATCAAATGCTGCATTATGTGCAACTATTACAGTATCTTCACAAAATTCCATAAATTTCGGAAGTATATTCTCTATTACATCCGCATCTTTAACCATATTATTATCAATATTTGTAAGTTGTGTAATTTTATACGGAATATCTCTTTGTGGATTAACAAAACAGCTAAATTCATCTATAATTTCACCACTTTTAATTTTAACTGCTCCAATTTCTATTATTTTATCATTAACTGGAGAAAATCCTGTTGTTTCTAAATCAAAAACAACAAATGTATCATCCAATGTATAACCTTTTTCATTTATTACAAGAGGAACACCATTATTAACTAAATAGCCTTCAACACCATATAATATCTTTATTTTATTTTTTTTAGAAGCAAGTTGCGCTTCTGGATATGCCTGAACTACACCATGATCCGTTATTGCAATTGCTTCATGCCCCCATTTTGCAGCAGTCTCTATTAATTTAGATGCAGATGTAATACCATCCATACTGCTCATATTAGTATGAAGATGAAGTTCTATTCTCTTTTCCCGTGCTCCATCCATTCTATCAATTTTTTTCATTCTAGCTATATCTCTACCCATTATTACTACTTCTCTTGCATAAGTATCAAATACAGCTTCACCTCTAACTTTACAATAAAGTCCTTTTTTGACCTCATCTAATACAGCTTCTTTTTCTTGAGGTTTTAAGAAACACTTTACAGTTATAGAACTTGTATAATCTGTAATATAAAATGTTAGTATGGTTTTTCCTGTTTTAGTTTCTATAATATCTGTTTTAAAAATTTCACCTATAATAGCTACATATCCTGTTGTTTCATCTATATCTTTTATAGGTGTAGATTCCATTCTTATACCTCTTCCAAGAATAGTATTTTCATCCTTAGGTTCTTTTTTGTAAGAAGCATAATTTGGTTTATTATCATTTTTTCTATAATTATTTTCACCAGATTTTTGAACTTTAGATACTTTTGAGCTAGAACTGCCAGCGCTTACACTTCTATTATTCATTACTTCTTTTATTATTTTAATATTTTCTTCTTTTTTACTTGTTTCATATTCTTCACCAATCATTAAATTAGAATCAAAACTAAAATTAACCTTTGTTGAAATACTAAAAATATCTTTTATATTATTTTGAAGCAATTTATCTATTTTCTTATTTAATGCATGATTTATTAAAGTCTCATTTCCTGAATATATATTTATAACTTTTTCATCCACTTTTCTGTTCTTTGAATACAATATAGAACGACATAATGGATGTTTCTTTGCTATTTCTTCTGCAACATTAATCCAATATTTTGAGTTTATTTCTTCTAATGATGTATTATTAACATCTAAATAACATAAAAATTCTATATCTATATTAAATCCTAAGTTATCTATAATTAACTTTTTTAAATAGTCTTCTTCTTGACTTGTAAGTGATTCCAATGATTTCAGCACTATTTTTAATATTTGGCTTTTTTTATAAAACTGAAATCTTAATAGTCTTATTTCTTTATTTTCTAAAATTTCATTCTTATTAATTTCTTTTGTTAATTGTTTTATAAAGTCTTGACTAATAAGAACCACTCTCCTTTCTAAAGAAATAAATAGAGGGATTCTCATCCCCCTATAGTTCTTTTATATTATAATGCTTATTTTATAAATCACAAAATATTTTTGGGTCCTTTAAATTAAATGTTATCTATTTCTTCCATTAAAGCATTAATTAGCTCTTCTTCTTTAACTTTTTTTATTATTTTGCCTTTTTTAAAGATAATTCCTTCGCCTTTACCTCCAGCAATTCCAATATCTGCTTCTCTTGCTTCTCCAGGGCCATTTACTACACATCCCATAACAGCAACTTTAATATCTTTATTACAATTTTCTAATCTTTTCTCAACTTCATTTGCTATCTTAATAAGATTAATTTGAGTTCTTCCACATGTAGGACAAGAAACAAAATTTACTCCACCTTTTTTCAATCCTAGTGACTTAAGTATCTCTATTCCAACTTTAATTTCATCCACAGGATCACTTGTTAAAGAGACCCTTATAGTATCACCTATTCCTTCTGCTAAAAGTGTACCTATTCCTATGCTTGATTTTATTGTACCTTTAGTTACAGTTCCAGATTCCGTAACTCCTAAATGAAGTGGATAATCACACTTATCTCCTATCAATCTATAGCAATCTATCATCATCATTACATCTGATGATTTTATTGAAATAACTATATTATGAAAATTTAATTTTTCTAAAATTTCAACATGTCTTAACGCACTTTCAACTAATCCTTCAGCTGTAGGTTTTCCATATCTTTCTAATATATCTTTTTCTAAAGATCCTGAATTAACACCTATTCTTATTGGTATATTTTTTTCTTTACATTTTTCTGCAACTAATCTGATTCTTTCTTCACTACCAATATTTCCAGGATTTATTCTTAATGCAGATACGCCACTTTCTATTGATTCAAGTGCTAATCTATAATCAAAATGTATATCGGCAACTACTGGAATCTTTGATTTAGTTGTTATTTCCTTTAAAGCTTTGGCTGCATCCATATCTAGCACTGCACATCTAACTATATCGCAACCTGCTTCACATAAATTATTTATTTGATTTAATGTATCTTCTACATTTCTCGTATCCGTAGTAGTCATTGATTGAATTGTTATAGGTGCATCTCCACCAACATAAATGTTTCCAACCTTAACTTTTCTTGAAATTCTTCTTTGCATGTTTTCATCTCCTAAAACTTAACAGGAAATATGATGTCTTTTATAGTTACTAAAATCATAAGACCTATAAGACACATAAATCCTACATAATTTAAAGTTTCAACTATTTTATCTGGAACTTTTCTTCTTGTTATTAATTCAATTAATAAAATTACAGTCCATCCGCCATCTAATGCTGGGAATGGTAACATATTAAATACAGCTAAACTAACACTTATAAAACCAACAAAATACATTAGATTCCAAATACCACTTTCTGCAGTTTTAGCTGACATCTTAATTATTGTAAGTGGACCTCCAACATCAGTCTTTAAATTTGATTTTCCTGTAAATATCATTTTAAGTCCTTTAAATGTTTGAGATACTAAAGAAGCTGTTTGATTTACGCTGTGCTTTATACTAGATCCTATACTTGGATTAGTTTCTACACCAAAACCTATACCTACCATATATTGATTTTCTTCACTTAACTTAGGTGTTACAGTAAAGTTTTTAATTTCATTCCCTCTTTTTACTGTAAGATCAACAGGAGCACCCTTTGCCATAAGTATTCCTGCTGTAACATCATCTGCTGTAAAAACTTTTGAACCATCTATTTTTATAAACTTATCGCCTTCTTGTAGTCCAGATTCTATCGCTGGATAGTCTGGAAGAACATTTACTACTTCTGGAACCTTATATCCAAATTTCCCTGCAATACATGCAAATATTACTATGGCTAATATATAATTCATTACTGCTCCAGCTATTATAATGCTTATTCTTCTAAGAGGAGATTTTTCTGAAAAACTCCTATTATCTTGAACTGCTTCTTCTTCTCCCATCATATTTACAAAACCACCAATAGGAAATAGACGTAATGAATATGTTGTTTCTTTTCCCTTCTTGGAAAATACCTTAGGTCCCATTCCTATAGCAAATTCCTCTACTCTTACTCCATTTAATTTTGCTAATGTAAAATGGCCAAGTTCATGTACAATTATTAAAACACTAAAAGCTAAAATAGCACCTAGTATAGCTACTAAACTCATATTTTTCATCCTTTCCTATTTCATATCTACTACATATTTTTTAACCTTCTTATCTAACTCAATTATATTTTCTAAAGTTAAAGGCTTTTTAGTTTCTTCTTCAAATGTATTCATACAGTTTTCTATAATATTAAATATATCTAAAAACTCAATTTTTTCATCTAAAAACAATGCTACTGCAGCCTCATTAGCACCATTTAATATAGTTGGCATAAGTCCACCTTGTTTTCCTGCTTTAAATGCTAATTTTAATGGCTTAAAAGTTTCTAAATCTGGCTTTTCAAAAGTCAATTGTGCTACTTCATAAAAATCTAATGTTTTTGCTATCAAATTTTTTCTTTCTGTATAATTAAAAGCATATTGTATTGGCAGTCTCATATCTGCTGCACCAAGTTGTGCAATTATACTTCCATCACAATATTCAACCATAGAATGTACTACGCTTTGAGGATGTATAACAACTTGTATATTATCATAATCACAGTTAAAAAGCCAATGTGCCTCTATTACTTCAAGTCCTTTATTCATTAAAGTAGCAGAATCTATAGAAATTTTTCTTCCCATATTCCACTTAGGATGATTTAATGCATCATCTACACCTATATCATTTAAATCACATAATTTTTTGCCTCTAAAAGGTCCACCTGACGCTGTAAGTATTATTTTATTTAAAGTTTTTAAATCATTTCCTCTTAAAGATTGATAAATAGCGCTGTGCTCTGAATCAACAGGAAGTATTTTAACATTATTTTTTTTAGCTTCACTCATAACAAGTTCACCTGCAACAACTAATGTCTCCTTATTTGCAAGTGCTATATCTTTTTTTGCCTTTATCGCTTCTAATGTTGGCTCTAAGCCTATCATACCAACTAAAGATGTCAAAACTATGTCAATTTCTTCTAAAGATGCTATTTTATTAAGGCCCTCCATTTGAGATAAAACTATTGTTTGCTTATTTCTTTCTTTGCAGTATTTTTCTAATTTATCTGCAGAATTTTTATCCATCATACCTACATACTTAGGATTAAATTCTTCAATAATTTCAATCATTTTATTTACTGAAGAATTAGCAGTTGCTCCAATCAGTTTTAATTCTCCATTCGATTTTTTTATTACGTCTAAGGCTTGAGTTCCAATTGAACCTGTAACCCCTAATATAGATAGCTTTTTCATTTCTTTCCTCCTATAGTATATTATAAAATGCTACTAATTTTATAAATTGTTTAACTAGAACTATATACTATTTCTTTTGCTAAAATACTGTACATAGGTCCGACTAGTATTCCTAAAATTCCAAATACCTCTACCCCAATATATATAGAAATCAATATAATTAAAGGATGTATATCTAGTTTATCACTTAAAAATTTTGCTTCTAAAATTTCTCTTATGACTTGAACTAATAAATATAAACACATAAGTCCAAAAGCAGTAAGATAATCTTTCATTACAATATTGTATATTATAATTGGAATAAATACAATTATAGTTCCTACATAAGGTAACACATCTAAAATACCACAAAGTATTCCTAATATAAAATAATTAGATACATTTAATATAAAGAATCCTCCAATAATCTCAAGTGTTGATATCAAAACTAAACTTATTTCTATCATAAACATTTGACTAAAATTTTCTTTTTGTTTTTTTATTTTTTTAATCATTTCACTTGGAAATAACATTAAAATTAATTTTTTTATTTTTTCACCATCTACTAATATAAAGAAAGCACATATATTTCCTATAAAATAAGCTATTATTCCTTCCCCAGTAGTTAATGCTCCTCGTCTTATGCTTTCTTGATTTATTATAGAAATCACACTTTTTCCTAAGTCAAGCTTTTTTAATTGTAGATCTAGTTCTAATGATATATCTTGTATAATTTGATTTATTGTATTTACATTACTTAAATATATCTTTTGAAATACATTGAATATTTCATTGCCTAAATATAATATAATTAATATTAAAAATATATTAACTAAAACAATACTTAAAGCTCCTGAAATTTTATCTGGGATATTAATCTTTATCATAAATTTATATAAAGGACTTGCTATTATAAATATAAATATCATAGCTAAAAAAGGTCTAAAATAGTATTTTATAATATATGTAATTATAATCGTTACACAAAGTAATATTGTTAAAGATATTATCTTTTTATATTTTTCAAAAATATTATACACCACCTTAAAATTACTTTTTATAATATATGCTCTAAGTAACAATTTAATTATTATTTATCTTTAACAAAATCTATATTTTAATTGAATATCCATATATACCAAATAAATCGGACAGAGGATTTAAAATTAATCTACTTTGCCTATTATATATATATCAATACAAATTTAAAGCATAAACTTAGAAAATAAATTTAATAATTTTTTACAACAAAAAAATCCGCAGATTTAAAATTTAAATCTACAGATTTCTTAATAAATATTAAATTCCAACTATAAAAGTTAGGTAATAAAATACAACTGTTGATGAAAAAATTATACTATCAAATCTATCTAAGATTCCACCATGACCAGGTATTAAATTGCTGTAATCTTTTATTCCTACATATCTTTTTATTGAAGAGGCTACCAAGTCTCCAAACTGGCTAAACACACCACACAGGGCTCCTATAATAAAATAATGATATAAAGGCATGACATATACATATTTATTAACTATAATTCCAAATATACCACAACATAAAATTGCACCTAAAAGACCTCCCATAGATCCTTCAATTGTTTTCTTTGGAGAAACCTTTGGACAAAGTTTGTGTTTTCCAAAAAATCTCCCTGAATAATAAGCACTTGTATCTGTCATCCATGATCCTATAAATATAAGCCAAATTAAAAATTCTCCATGATGTTTTGCATTAACTAAATATACAAAGCTAAATAAAATACCAGCATATATAAAACCTAAAAATGTTAAAGAAACATCTATAAATGTATACTCTAAATTTATTACTGGAATAATCAACAATATAAACATCGCAAGAACTATTACATACATCATTATGTTAAAATCATTATTTAAAAAATAATACATAATTAATAATGCATATCCAAAAACTGATATTGGATTAAAATCCTTCTTTTTTAAAGCATTGTAGAATTCCCAAAGTCCCATTGCTGATAATAAAATAACAAATGATTTAAGATAAATTCCTCCAAGTAAAATAAATATTATAAATGGAGCAATCATAAGTGCACCTAAGTATCTATTATTAGATTTCAAAAACAGTCACCCCTTTACTTTACTCCACCAAATCTTCTATCTCTATTTTGATAGTCCAATATGGCTTTTTGTAAATCTTCTTCTTTAAAGTCTGGCCATGCTATATCTGAATACCAAAATTCTGAATAAGCACATTGCCATAATAAAAAGTTACTAATTCTTTGTTCACCAGAAGGTCTAATAATCAAATCTGGGTCAGGCATTCCTTTAGTATATATGTAATTTGATATCAAATCTTCACCAATATCTTCTTTTTTTATTTTATCATCTTCTAAATCGTCTATAATTAATTTCATAGCTCTAACTAATTCATCCCTACCACCATAATTTAATGCAAGATTTAAATTTATCTCAGTATTATTATTTGTTATTTCTATAGCTTTATTTAATTCTTTCTTACATTCTGCTGGGAATTTTGACATATCACCCAATACATTGATTTTAACACCATTTTTGTTAAGTTCTGCAACTTCTCGTTTAAGATAAACTACTAATAACTGCATTAATGCACCTACTTCTTCTTTAGGCCTTTTCCAATTTTCAGTTGAGAAAGCATATAAAGTTAAATATTTTATTCCTAATCTTTTAGACTCTTTTACAATTTTTCTTATTGTTTCAACGCCTGCTTTATGTCCCATACTTCTTGGTAATTTTCTTTTTTTAGCCCAACGACCGTTTCCATCCATTATTATTGCAATGTGTTGCGGTATTTTATTCATATCTAGTGCAACTTCATTTGTCGAATCTTTTTTTGACTTAAATATACTTAACAAATTTCCCATCCCCTCTCTCTGTTTATAGTATAAATCAGCTTAAATATCATTTAAATGATGAAATTAAGGAAAAAAACCTGCTAAATAGCAGGTTTTGAGATTAAATAGCTAGAATCTCTTTTTCTTTATCAACTATTATCTTGTCTATATCTTTTATAATAGCATCTGTCTTCTTTTGAACATCATCTTCGCCTTTTTTAACTTGGTCTTCAGATAAATCTCCATCTTTTTTTAATGCTTTAATTTTATCATTAGCATCTCTTCTAATAGATCTAATTGCTACTTTAGATTCTTCTCCAGTTTTTTTAACTTTTTTAACAAG
The DNA here is from genome assembly GCF_900290265.1 of Clostridium cagae. Taxonomy (NCBI): domain Bacteria; kingdom Bacillati; phylum Bacillota; class Clostridia; order Eubacteriales; family Clostridiaceae; genus Clostridium; species Clostridium caccae. The sequence continues at coordinate 811,571 of NZ_OKRA01000001.1, read as the reverse complement.
ATCTTTTCTTGTTTCTTCTGTTAATTCTGGAATAACTAATCTTATTATTGAACCATCATTTGAAGGATTTAAACCTAAGTCCGATTTTAAAATAGCTTTTTCAATTTCTTTTAATAATTGTTTTTCCCAAGGTGTTATCATTAATACTCTTGGTTCAGGTGAAGAAATATTTGCAGCTTGTGATAATGGGCACATGCTTCCATAATAATCAATTTGAATTTTATCAAGCATACTTGGATTAGCTCTTCCTGCTTTCATAGTTCCTAACTCTGATTTTAATACAGTTACAGTTTTTTGCATTTTTTCTTCTGCATTCTTAATGATGTCCTTAATCATGATTATCCTCCTATTTTTTAGTTACTAATGTTCCGATATTTTCGCCAGTTATTGCTCTTTTAATATTACCTGGCTCATCTAAACCAAATACAAGTATTGGAATATTATTATCCATACATAATGAAGTTGCTGTAGAATCCATAACTTGTAGTCCTTGATCTAAAACATCTATATATGATAGTGTATCATATTTTTTTGCTTCTGGGAACTTCATAGGATCTTTATCATAAACTCCATCAACTTTTTTCGCTAAAAGTATTACTTCTGCTTCTATTTCTGCTGCTCTTAAAGCTGCAGTAGTATCAGTTGAGAAATATGGATTTCCTGTTCCTGCTGCAAAAATAACAACTCTACCTTTTTCTAAGTGTCTCATTGCTCTTCTTCTAATAAAAGGTTCTGCAACTTCTTTCATCTCTATGGCAGTTTGAACTCTAGTTTTTACACCTACTTGTTCTAAAGAATCTTGTAATGCTAATGCATTTATACAAGTAGCCATCATTCCCATGTAATCAGCAGTTGTTCTATCCATACCTTCGCCACTTCTTCCACGCCAGATATTTCCTCCACCTACAACTGTTCCAACTTCTACTCCCATGTCAACTAGTTCTTTAATTTCTAGAGCTATTCTTTTAGCTACATTAAAATCAAGTCCAAAACCGCTAACTCCAGCTAAAGCTTCACCTGAAAGTTTTAAAATTACTCTTTTATATTTACAATTTGTCATTCAAAACTACCTCCTAAATGTGGCATTAGAAGAAAACAATGCCTTATGTTTTATTATTTTCTTTAAAAAAAGAGAACACAGAGTGTCCTCTTTAGTTTTTATATATTACTATTTTCCTAATTGTTTAGCAACTTCTTCTGCAAAGTTTTCTTCAACTTTTTCGATTCCTTCGCCTCTTTCGAATCTTACGAATCTATTTACTTTGATTGCAGAACCTGCTTCTTTAGCTTTTTCGTCTATAAACTTAGTTATAGTCTTATCGCCATCTTTAACCCAAAGTTGTTCAAGAAGACAAACTTCTTTGTAGTACTTTTGAATTCTTCCCATTACCATCTTTTCAACTATCTTTTCTGGTTTTCCTTCATTTAAAGCTTGAACTCTATAAATTTCTTTTTCTTTTTCTATAGAATCTTGGTCAACTTCTTCTTTAGATAGGAATAATGGGTTTGCAGCAGCTATTTGCATACAAAGTTCTTTTGCAACTTCTTCAACTGCTGGTGATTCAACATCACAAGCTACTTCTACTAAAACACCAATTCTTCCGCCACCATGAATATAGCTTTTAACTACTCCATTATCTACTGCGAATTTAACGAATCTTCTAACAGTCATATTTTCACCAAGTCTAGCGATTAATCCTGTTAAAGCTTCTTGTATTGTAGCTTCTGAATCAAATTTTTCATTAACAAGTTCTTCTACTGTTGTAGCACTTGTTGATGTTGCTATTTTAGCTAAAGCGTCAGCAAAAGCAATAAAATCTTCATTTGCTGCAACGAAATCTGTTTCACAATTAAGTTCAACGATAGCTCCGCTCTTTTTATCTTCTGAAATATATGTTTTAACTAAACCTTCTGCAGCAACTCTTCCTGATTTCTTAGCTGCAGCCGCAAGTCCTTTTTCTCTTAATACTTCAACAGCTTTTTCGATGTCACCATCTGTTTCTGTTAATGCTTTTTTGCAGTCCATCATTCCTGCGCCAGTTCTTTCTCTTAATTCTTTAACTGATTTTGCAGATATCATTATTAAATTCCTCCTCGATTATATATTGCATTTTATCAATCTATTATATTCATAATAAATTAAATATTTAGAAGAAATTATTTAAAACTTAACATAAAATATTAAATTTCAAATAATTGTGCCTTCTAAGTTAGAAGACAAAACAAAATTGTTTTGTCTTCTATTAAAATAGTATATATAAACTATTCAGCTAATTCTTCGCCTTGTCTTCCTTCCATGATAGCATCAGCCATTTTAGCAGTTATTAATTTAACAGCTCTTATAGCATCATCATTACCAGGAATTACGTAATCAACTTCTTCTGGATCACAGTTAGTATCTACTATAGCAACTACAGGGATTCCAAGAATCTTAGCTTCTGATATAGCATTCTTTTCTTTTCTTGGATCAACTACGAACATAGCACCTATGTTGTCGCAATCTAAGTTCTTGATACCACCAAGATTTTTTTCTAATTTTTCTAATTCACCTTTTAATTTTATAACTTCTTTCTTAGGAAGAACTTCAAATGTTCCATCTTCTTGCATTGTTTCTATTTCAGAAAGTCTTCTTATTCTTTTTTTGATAGTAGAGAAGTTTGTTAACATTCCACCTAACCATCTGTTGTTTACAAAGTGCATGCTACTTCTTATTGCTTCATCTTTGATAGCATCTTGAGCTTGTTTCTTTGTTCCAACGAATAATATATCTTTTCCTTCTGTAGATACTTCTTTAATGAAGTTGTAAGCTTCTTCAGCTTTTCTAACTGTTTTTTGAAGGTCTATGATATATATACCATTTCTTTCTGTGAAAATGTAAGGAGCCATCTTAGGGTTCCATCTTCTTGTTTGGTGTCCAAAGTGTACACCTGCTTCTAATAATTGTTTCATTGATATTACTGACATTTTGTTACCTCCTTGGTTTTTACCTCCATCATCTTCTTCTTGCAAATAATCCCTTAATAGGGCACCTAATTTACAAATTGGATGATGTGTGTATTTTGTTACCTTAAATAGTATAACATAAGGTATTTGACCTATCAACAAAAAATTTACTTTTTCTCTAAAAATAAATAGGAGAAACCAAATTTCTCGGTTTCTCCTATTTATAGCTCGTCTAATTTTGAAATAAAATTACTATTTTATTTTTTTTAATTCATCTAATAATTTTTCATTTAATACTCTAATATAAGTGCCTTTCATGCCTAATGATCTAGATTCAATAACACCAGCACTTTCAAATTTTCTTAAAGCATTTACTATTACACTTCTAGTTATTCCCACTTTATCAGCAATCTTAGAAGCAACTAATAAACCTTCATTTCCATTTAATTCTTCAAAAATATGTTCTACTGCTTCTAATTCAGAATAAGAAAGCGTTCCTATAGCTAATTGAACAACAGCTTTTTTTCTAGTTTGGTCTGCTAAATCTTCTTGCAATGCTCTAAGCATTTCCATACCAACTATCGTTGCACTATACTCAACTAAAACTAAATCATCATCAGTAAATTCTTTTCCAAATCTAGCCAATATCAATGTACCTAATCTTTCTCTACTACCTATTATTGGAATTATAGTTGAAATTTTATCTTTTGTCTTACAATCACCAATTTCTGCAAATACACATCTGCCTTGATTATATAAGTTTGCTAATGTTTCATTACTTTCTAAAAGGGTAAGATTATAATCTTCTGGGAATTTTTTATCTTCTATAACTTTCTTTTTCATAGCTTCGCATTCAAAGCCTGGAGAAAAAGTATATCCTAAAACTTTACCTCTTTTGCTTACTATATAAGCATTACATTCAAGAACTTCGCTTAAAAGTGTACATATATCTTGAAAAGCAACTGGTTCAGTACCTGTCTTTTGCAAGATTTTATTTAACCTTCTTGTTTTACTTAATAGAGATGACATTTCTTATCCTCCTTGTTAACCTCACAATAATCTCTGATTATACAAACAGAATATAATCTTTTTTTAGAAAATTCTTAATTTAATGAATTTTCTCTCATGTCTTGTTAATTTTAGTCTAACATATAAAATAATGCTTTACAACAGTATTTTTTTTATTTCGACACAATAGAACTGTTAAAACCCATAAATTAAGCTATTCAGTTTTATCTTCTTTAAGTTCTTTAGTATAATCACAGTCTCCGTTAGAACACTTAATATATTTTCCTTTAGTTTTTGAATATTTAAGCACCATATAAGAATCACATTTAGGACATTTATCTTTTACTGGTTCATACCAACTAACAAAAGTACATTCTGGATATCCTGAACATCCAAAAAATTTCTTTCCTCGTTTACTTTTCTTAACAACTATAGTTTTTCCACATTCAGGACATGGTACATCTAGTTCTTCTACTATTGGTTTAGCATTCTTACATTCTGGGTATCCAGGACACGCTAAAAATTCACCATATCGGCCTCTTTTTATTACCATCATGCGACCACATTTATCACACTTAACATCACTAACTTTATCTTCTATTACAACCTTTGATATTTCCTTTTCGGCTTTTTCTATTGCTATCTTTAGAGGTGTGAAGAATTCTTCTACTATTTGAGTCCAACTTTCACTTCCTTCTTCAACATTATCAAGCTTTTTCTCCATATCAGCTGTAAAATCTGCATCTACTATTTGAGTGAAATATTCACTAACTATATTATTCACTATAAATCCCAATTCCGTTGGAATTAAGTTTTTCTTTTCACGAACAACATATGACCTACCAACTAATGTTGATATTGTTGGTACATAAGTACTAGGTCTTCCTATTCCTTTCTCTTCTAGTAATTTAACAAAAGATGCTTCTGTGTATCTTGGTTGAGGTTGTGTAAAATGTTGTTTTTCATCTATGGATACAGCTGTTAATTCTTCCCCTTCTTCTAAAACAGGTAATGTAACAGACTTTTCATCATCTTCATTTAAATATTCGTATATTTTCATAAACCCATCAAAATTTATTGTTGATCCTGATGCTTTTAATTTATATTCTCCATTTAATATATCTATAGAATTTGTATTAAGTACACATGATGACATTTGACTTGCTACAAATCTATTCCAAATTAATGAATATAGTTTATATTGTTCCGAAGTTAAATTTTCTTTTGCTACTTCTGGTGTAATTTCTACGTATGTAGGTCTAATAGCTTCATGAGCATCTTGAATATTTTTCTTTCCTTTATATATCCTAGGAGCACTTGGTAAATATTCTTTACCATAAGTACTTTCGATAAATGTTTTTGTATTTTCTTGAGCTTCTTCAGATATTCTCATAGAATCTGTTCTCATATAAGTAATTAAACCAACAGTTCCATATCCCTTAATTTCTACACCTTCATAAAGAGCTTGAGCAATTGACATAGTTCTCTTAGTCATAAAATTCAACTTTTTACTAGCATCTTGTTGAAGTGTACTTGTTGTAAATGGTGGTAATGGATTTTTAACCTTATTACCTTTTTTTATTGACTTTATAATAAACTTACCACTTTCAAGTTCTTGCTTTATTTTATTAGCTTCTTCTTCTATGTTAATTTCAATTTTTTTATTTTTATAAGTTGAAAGTCTTATTGGAAATTTCTTTCTATCTTTTTTTAATACGCAATCAACAGACCAATATTCTTTAGGTATAAATGCTTTAATTTCTTCTTCTCTATCACAAATTAATTTTAATGCTGCTGATTGAACTCTACCTGCACTAAGACCCCATTTTACATTTTTCCATAAAATTGGACTGATTTCATACCCAACAAGTCTATCTAATATTCTTCTAGCTTGTTGCGCATCAACTAAGTCTAAATCTATACTTCTAGCTTGTTTTATAGCACCTTTTACTGCACTTTTAGTAATTTCATTAAAAACTATTCTGCATTTTTCATTTTCAGGTATTTTTAAAATGTTAGCTAAATGCCATGATATAGCTTCTCCCTCACGATCGGGGTCAGTTGCCAAATATACTTTATCAGATTTTTTAGCTGCTTTCTTTAGCTTATCTAACAGTTCACCCTTGCCTCTAATTGTTATATACTTTGGTGTATAATTATTCTCTATATCAACACCTAATTTACTTTTAGGTAAATCTCTTATATGACCCATAGATGCTTCTACAATATAATTTTTTCCTAAATATTTACCAATTGTCTTTGCTTTTGCTGGCGACTCAACGATTACAAGTTTTTGACCCATATTTATAACTTCATAAAAAATTTTATGAAGTACTCACCCCCTAAATTTGTTTTAAATTATTTTTATATAGTAATTACCAGGAAGGCAAATTATCTCATTTTTTATTTGCATTTCAAATAATAACGCATATAAAGCCCCTCTGTCAACACAACTTTTCTTAAATATATCATCGATATGAATTGGTGCATCTGTTATCATATCTAATATTTCTCTTTTTTCTGGCCTAATTTTCATTGGTTCAATATCTATGTGATTTGTATCAAAAAATTTATTCAAATCATCTATGCTACTTAAAACATCACAACCGTCTTTGATCAACTTATTAGACCCCTTTGCTCCTTCATACAAAATAGAACCTGGAACAACTAATACATCTTTATTTTGTTCTTGTGCTATTCTAGCTGTTATTAATGACCCACTTTTTTCACTTGCTTCTACAACTATAACACCTTCACTCAAACCACTTATTATTCTATTTCTTAATGGAAAGTTATGCCTTAAAGGTTTAGTTCCTAATGGAAATTCTGAAATAATTAATCCATCTTTAATTACTTTTGAAAATAAAGCTATATTTTCTGATGGATATACAACATCTATTCCACATCCTAAAACTATAATAGTTTTTCCTTCATTTTCTAAAGCGGATTTATGAGCTATGGAATCCACACCTCTTGCACCACCACTTATAAGCGTTATATTATTAGTAATAATCTCCTTTGTCAAGAGCTTTGTCACAACCAATGCATAATTAGAACATTTTCTTGCACCTACAATAGCTATGGATTTATCATTTATTAAATTTATATCTCCTTTATAAAATAAATAATATGGTGTTGGCAAAAGTAGCTTTAATCTCTCTTTATATAAAGGATTAGAGTACGTTATATATCCTATACCTTTTTGATTTAATGTATTGTTTACAGATATAATTTGATAAACCAAATCATTCTTTTCAAAATTTCCAAGTTTTTTTTGCAATTTTTTATTTTCTTTTAATATATTCTCAAAATTATTGTATATATTTTCTTCACTTTCATATTCGTCTATCAAATTTATTTTTTCTTTATTGCTTATATCTAACAATATAAACCATAACTCATAGTTTAACATTTACTTCTCCTTATATTTACTATATAATTTCTCCATCTATATTTTTTCTATAATTAAAAGCTTCAATTATATGATGTTCTAAAATTTCTTTACTTTCATCTATATCTGCTATTGTTTGTGCTAATTTAATAACTTTACTGTATCCTCTCATTGATACACTAGATGTATTATAATAATGTTTTAAAATATCACTACAGCCACTACTCATCTTACATATGTCAAATACATCTTTCCCTTTTATATCTGAATTATATTTGTATCTTGTATTTTTAAATCTTTCTTCTTGAATTTCTCTAGCCTTAAGAACTTTTTCTTTCATCACTTTAGAATTATACGAATCCTCTCTTTTTTCAATATCATCATATTTAAGTCTTGGAACAAAAGTCAAAATATCCATTCTATCTAATAATGCAGTAGAGAACTTTCTAAAATATTTTTTTGCATTATATCTAGAATACAAACCATTTTCCAATATGCTTTCATCTTTTTCTTCAATCGGATTAAATGCTCCAACAAGCAAAAAATTCGCTGGCATTGTATAATTGCCACTAATTCTATCTATATTGATTTGTTTTTCTTCTAATGGCTCTCTTAAGGATTCTAAAGCATCTTTTTTAAACTCTAATACCTCATCAAGAAAAAGCACACCATTATGTGCTAATGTTACTTCTCCAGCTTTAACTTCTTTTCCGCCTCCTATTAATGCACTTTTAGTTGTAGTATGATGTGGAGACCTAAAAGGACGATTTATTAAAGTATTTTTCTCCATAAGACCAGATGCACTATATATTTTTGCTATTTCTAATAATTCTTTTTTTGATAATGGTGGTAATATTGATGTTATCGCTTTAGCTAACATTGTTTTACCACATCCAGGCTCCCCATACAATAAAATATTATGTTTTCCAGCTGCTGAAATTTCTAAAGCTCTCTTCGATGAGTATTGCCCTATTATTTCACCAAAATCCAAAATTTCTAAAATATCTTTTCTTTCAATATCCTTTTTAGAGATTTTGCATGGTAATAAGTCTTTGTATGTCACATATGATATTACTTCTTTCAAGTTTCTAAATGGATAATATTCGCCTTCATCAAAGTAATAACTTTCTTCTAAATTTTCATAAGGAAAGATAAATTTATTTTTTCCTTCTTTTATCCCTTCAATTATTATAGGTATACTTCCCTTTACTGCTTTTAATTCTCCTGATAATGATAATTCTCCAAAAATTATATAATCATTTACTTTGTTATGTTCTATTTGATTTGATTCCATAAGTATTCCTAGTGCTATAGGTAAATCTAAAAGAGATCCTATTTTTTTCATATCTGCTGGAGCTAAATTAATAGTTATTCTTCCAAGCGGAAAATCATATCCACTATTTAAAATTGCTGATCTCACACGCTCTTTAGATTCTTTAACAGAAGTATCTGCAAGACCAACAATTGAAAATGATGGTAAACCTTTTGATATATCAACTTCTACTTCTATTAATAATCCTTCTAAGCCATTTTGTGTTGCACTTATTATTTTTATAGACATATTAAAATCACCCATTAACATTATAGACATATAAACTTTTATTAATCCTTTTAATAATAATGATTCACTTTTTTAATTTATGTCAATAATATTTACTATATTTTGTATATTATTATTCTTAACATAATTTTTATATTACATTTAACAAAAAAAAAAATTTACATCTTTAAGGAGCTTATATTAATGAAGAAATTTAATAAAGACATAGGAACTTATTGCGAAAAATTATCATGTGATTATTTAATAGAGCATAATTTTAAAATACTTGAATGTAACTTTAAAAATTTTCTAGGAGAAATAGATATTATATGTATAAAAAATTCTATATTAATAATAATAGAAGTGAAAGGTAGATATAATTATGAATTTGGACTTCCAAAAGAGTCCGTATCTATAAGTAAGCAAAAAAACATTATAAAAGTTACAAAATCCTATATAAATTATAAAAAACTTTATAATTTTAATGTACGTTTTGATGTTATAGAAATATATCTGAATAAACTTAATTCATCTTATAAGATTAATCATATAAAAGATGCTTTTAGAACTTAAAAATACCTTGTAAAATAATTCCCCATTATTTTACAAGGTATTTGTTATAATATATTATTTAAAAAACTATTTCTATGTATTTCACATTTTCCATATTTTTTTAATCCATCTATATGTTTTGGAGTTCCATAACCCATGTTATTTTCAAAATCATAATGTGGATATTTAATTGAATATTCCTTCATCAAATTATCTCTATATACTTTTGCTAATATAGATGCAGCTGCAATACTCGCACTTTTAGTATCGCCCTTTATTATAAATTTATTAGTTATCTCTATATTCTTTACTAAATATCCATCAGATAATACTAAATCCGGTCTTACACTTAAATTGTTGCATGAATCTAAAAAAACATTATTATTAGAAAATGCTATTCCTCTTTCATCTATTTCTTTGTTTGATGAAAGAGAAATATAATACGCTAATGCTTTTTCTTTAATTATTGCTGATAATTCTTCTCTTTTGGTGTGATTTAGTTTTTTAGAATCATTTAAATACAATATTAACTCTTCATCAATAACATTTAAATCTAAAATTACTGCACAAGCTACAATAGGTCCTGCTAATGGTCCTCTTCCAACTTCATCAACACCAGCTATATATTTAAATTCTCCAAAAGATTTATCAAATTCATACATAGATTTTACCCTACTCATTTCTTTTATGTATGAATCCAATTGCTTTTGCATGGTCTTCCCTAAAGATGATACATTTTTTCTTTTATCATCTAATAATTTATTAATCATCATCTTTAATTCTTCAGACTTATAGATATCTGAAATTGATATTTCTGAAGTTTTTTCTTTTATAATTTTATATGATAATTTATCCATATGTAAATTAAGGAAACTATTCATTTATTTTACCTGGACGTTCTAATGAAATTTTTCCTATTCTTCCTGCTCTAAATTCATCTAATAGTATAACAGCTATTCTATTGTAATTAATTTCTCCTCCTGAAACTAACGTACCTCTTTTTTTAGCTATTGCATTTAAAGTTTCTAATGGATCCTCAGAAACTTCATCTATTTTATATCTTTCCTTTAAATTATCCTTATAAAAGCTTTGTAATCTTTCAACAAGCTTATAAGAAAGTTCTTCTATATCCATTATTTCATCTTTTATAGCACCTGTAAAAGCTAAATTTAATGCTGTTTCTTCATCTTCAAACCTAGGCCATAATACACCTGGTGTATCTAAAAGTTCTATACCAATTGATGTTTTTATCCATTGCTTGCTTTTAGTAACTCCTGGTTTATCTCCTGTTTTAGCAATACTATTTCTAGCCATTTTATTTATAAATGTAGACTTACCAACATTAGGAATTCCAACAACCATAACTCTAGTTGTTATATTTACCATGCCCTTTGCTCTTAATCTATCATGTTTTTCTTTTAGTAAAGATAATAACATTGGTTTTATTGCTTTTAATCCGTCTCCTTTTAAGCAATTTACCTCTAATACTTTAACATCATCTTTAGTTAAATGTTTAATCCATTCTTTTGTCACTTTGCCTTCAGTTAAATCACTTTTATTTAAAAGTATTATTCGTGGCTTACCTTGTAATAAACTATCTATATCTGGATTAGCAGAACTTCTTGGTATTCTAGCATCTCTTATTTCGATAACCGCATCTACTAATTTTAAATTTTCTTTTATTTCTCTTTGAGTTTTTTTCATATGCCCTGGAAACCAGTTAATTGCCATTTCATTTCCTCCTTACGCTTCTTTTTTTCTATATTAAAAGAAAAGAAGCTTAAGCTTCTAATTAATTTATTATAGAAAAAAAGAGGACTGAATCAGTCCACCTTTTAATCTAATTATCTAGTTAATAATTCTTTAACCTTTGCAGCCTTACCAACTCTATCTCTTAGGTAGTAAAGTTTAGCTCTTCTTACTTTACCTCTTCTTGAGATTTCAATCTTTTCGATTATTGGTGCATGCATTGGGAATGTTCTTTCAACACCGCATCCATAAGCAACTCTTCTTACAGTGAAAGTTTCTCTTAATCCACCGTTTTGTTTCTTAATTACAGTACCTTCAAACATTTGTACTCTTTCTCTTGTACCTTCTGTAACCTTAACATAAACTTTTACATTGTCACCAATTTTAAAGTCTGGTAGGTCAGTTCTTAATTGTTCAGCTTCAATAGCTCTTATTATTTCGTTCATTGTGCATTCCCTCCTTAAAGATAATTTGACGTTCTTAACAAAATATATATATGCATGACAGAGGAACGCCCGTACTAGCACGTTTTTAATCATAACATATTTTTTTATTTGTTTCAATAAATTTTATTTGTTTTTTCTTCCTAAAAGTTTTTTATCTTCTTTTGTTAGAATAACATTTTTATATAAATCAGGTCTTCTCTTTCTAGTTAAGTCTAAAGATTGTAATCTTCTCCATTTTCTTATGTTCTCATGATGCCCTGATAAAAGTATTTCCGGAACATGTTCTCCCTCAAATTCATATGGCCTAGTGTATTGAGGATACTCTAATAAATCATCAGAAAAAGATTCATCTACAAAGCTTTCTTCTTTTCCCAGCACCCCTGGTATCAATCGTAAAATAGAATCTATCACTGGAATTGCTGCCATTTCGCCTCCTGTAAGAATGAAATCACCTAATGATACTTCCATATCAATATGTTTATATACACGTTCATCTATTCCTTCATAATGACCGCATAAGAATATTAAATTTTCTTCTTTTGAAAGATCCATTGCCATTTTTTGATTAAATGTTTTCCCTCTAGGTCCTAAGAAAATTACTTTACCCTTATTATTTTCCTTAGCTTTTCTGATAGTATCTATAATTGGTTGAGGTGCCATCACCATTCCAGCTCCTCCACCATAAGGATAATCATCTACTTTTTTATGTTTATCTAAAGTATTATCACGTATATTAAGTAATTCTAATTCTACTATATTATTTTCCTGAGCTCTACCAATTATACTGTGATTAAAAATTGAAAACATTTCCGGAAAAAGAGTAAGTATGCTAATCTTCATCTTGCCACTGCCTAACCGGTTTTATTACTATTTTTTTATTATCTATATTAATATCTAAAACAATATCTTTTAAAACAGGAATTAACAATTCTTTAGGTTCCTTTATCCAATATACATCATTGCTTGGTGTACTAATAACATCAAATATTTTTCCAAGTTCCACATTATCAGAATCATATACCATGCAACCTACCAAATCAACAACATAGTGAGTGTCTGCCTCTAATTTAGGAGCATTGCTTCTAAATATCTCAATATATTTTTGTTTATAAGTTTCAGCATCATTCATAGTGTCTATTCCTTCTATTTTTAAAATAACTCTATCTTTTTGGAATTTAACACTTTGTATATTTCTTTCTTTTCCATCAATTAAAACGTTTTTTAATTTTTTAAACTTATTAACATCCTCAGTCAGTGGATATACTTTCACTTCACCTTTAATTCCATGAGTATTTACGATCTGTCCTACCTTAAATATCTCTTCCAAAAAATTCACATCCTTTACATAATATTTTATTTTAAATATTTAAAAAGAGTTAGGTGTAACCCTAACTCTTTATTTTTAAATGATTTCTACTATAACTCGTTTATTTTGTTTAATGGCTACGGCTTTTACAACAGTTCTAATTGCTTTGGCTATTCTCCCTTGTTTGCCGATAACTCTACCCATATCTTCAGGAGCTACTTTCAGCTCTAAAATTATTGATTGTTCACCAATTATCTCATTGATACTAACGGCTTCTGGATTATCAACTAGAGATTTAGCTATAAACTCAACTAATTCTTTCATAAACCTCTATAATTAATATGTACTAATTATAGAACTCACCTCCACAAAATTACTTGCTAAGACCTGCTTGAGTGAAAAGCTTTTTAACTACATCAGTTGGTTGTGCACCATCTTGTAACCATTTGCTAGCTTTTTCTTCATTGATTTTAACTTCAGCTGGTTCAGTTATTGGATTGTAGTAACCAATTTCTTCGATGAATCTACCATCTCTTGGGCTTCTTGAATCAGCAACAACTATTCTATAGAAAGGTGCTTTTTTGCAACCCATTCTTCTTAATCTAATTTTAACTGCCATTTTAATTTCACCTCCTTCAAAAGATATTATTTATTTAAAAAGGTAGTTTTCCAAACAAACCTTTTTTAGACTGTTTTTGAAGCGACTTCATATGCCTCATATTTTTTTTCATCATTTCATAACTTTTTACAAGTTTATTAACTTCCTGTATTGTTGTTCCTGCTCCTCTTGCTACTCTCTTTTTTCTTGAGCTTGCAGTAGAACCTGACATAAGCAAAACTGGATTAGTTCTTTCTTTTTCTGTCATAGATTGAATAACAGATTTTGTTTTGTTAATTGCATCCTCGCCTTTAGATAAATCTACATTTTGTAGTTCTTTAGAATTCATTCCTGGAATCATTTCTAAAATTTTATTTAAAGGTCCAAGTTTTTTCATCTGCTCTATAGCTGTTAAATAATCATTAAAATTAAATTCTTGATTTAACATTCTTTTTCCTAAATCAGCTGCTTCTTTTTCATCAATAGCTGATTGAGCCTTTTCTATAAGAGATAATACATCCCCCATACCAAGAATTCTTGATGACATTCTGTCAGGATGGAATACTTCAAAATCACTTAATTTTTCGCCAGTACCTATATACTTTATTGGCTTTTCAGTGATGCTTCTTATTGAAAGAGCTGCTCCACCTCTTGTATCACCATCTAACTTAGTAAGTATTACTCCTGTTACATCTAAGTCTTTATTAAAACTTTCTGCAACATTTACTGCATCTTGACCTGTCATTGAGTCAACAACTAAAAGTATTTCAGATGGATTAACATTTTCTTTTATATCTTGAAGTTCTTGCATTAAAGCTTCATCAATATGAAGTCTTCCTGCTGTATCTATTATTATAATATTATTCCCATTATCTTTTCCATGAGCTATTCCAGCCTTTGCAATATCAACAGGATTAACTTTATCCCCCATTGAGAACACTGGAATTTCAATTTGCTTTCCAACAATCTCTAATTGTTTTATAGCTGCTGGTCTGTAAACATCACATGCAACTAATAATGGTTTCTTATTGTTTTTCCTAAGTTCAAGTGCAAGTTTACCACACATTGTAGTTTTACCTGCTCCTTGCAGACCTACTAACATAATTACTGTTGTTCCTGAGCTAGAGTAATTTATTTTACTCTCACTTCCACCCATAAGATTAGTAAGTTCTTCGTTAACTATTTTTATAACTTGTTGTCCTGGCGTTAAGCTTTCAAGAACTTCATTCCCAACACATTTTGAACTAACAGTTGAGATAAATCCTTTAACAACTTTATAGTTAACATCTGCTTCTAATAAGGCAAGCTTTACTTCTCTCATAGCTTCCTTTATATCTTTTTCAGTTAACTTTCCTTTACCTTTTAACTTTCTGAAAGTCTCCTGTAATTTTTCGCCTAAACCTTCAAAAGCCATGTTTAATTACCTCCCTATAAATTTTCTAGTTTTTCTTTAAACATTAAGTAATCTTTATCACTAACAGAATACTTCTCTTTTAGTTCTTCTAAAAAATTCATAATATATTTTTCTTTTCTCATACTCTTTTGAAGTAAGTTAAGCTTACTTTCATATGATAGAAGCTGTTTATCGCATCTTTTTATTAAATCATGAATTGCTTGACGACTTGTTTTATTTAATTCTGCTATTTCAGCTAATGACAAATCATCATCATAATATAATGCCATAACGCTACGTTGTTTCTCTGTTAATAATGAACTATAAAAATCCATTAACATTGAAATTTCAACTCGGTCTTCCATAAGATCACCTTACCTACAAAAGAGATTTTAACAGGATTTTATATAGCTGTCAAGTATTTTTACTTAACAGTCATATTTTTTTTATTTTTCTTTGTTTTAAATAATGTTTATATCATATAATAACGCTTCTAGAGAAAATAATTTAACTTGAATAAAACTAAAACATTAACATTGGTTTAAAATACTTTTTTTATTTTATTATTAAATTATTGCCTCTGCAAAACCTTCAGCATCAAATTCTTGAAGATCATCAATACCTTCTCCAACACCAATATATCTAACGGGTATATTTAAACTTTGTTTTATTGAAATTACAACTCCTCCCTTTGCAGTGCCATCTAATTTAGTTAGTATTATTCCATCAATAGGACATACCTCCATAAATTGTTTTGCTTGTATTACTGCATTTTGACCTGTTGTAGCATCTAATACTAATAAAGTTTCTTTTTTAACTCCATCTAACTCTCTATCAATAATTCTATTAATTTTTTCTAATTCATTCATTAAATTTTTCTTATTATGAAGTCTTCCCGCTGTATCACATATTAATAAGTCAGTATTTCTTGCCTTAGATGCTTCTATAGCATCAAATACAACCGCTGCAGGATCTGATCCTTCTTGATGCTTTATTAGGTCAACTTCTGCTCTTCTACTCCATACTTCTAATTGATCTATGGCTGCTGCTCTAAATGTATCTGCTGCAATAAGTAATACTTTTTTACCAGCCCTCTTATTTTTTGCTGCAAGCTTACCAATAGATGTAGTTTTTCCAACTCCATTAACTCCAATTACAAGCATTACTTTCTTTTCATCATCAACCTCTTCATAATTACCTTCTAGTAATATTTCCTTTATGACTTCTTTTAATGCCGGTTTCACATCTTGAGGATCATTAATTTTTTCTTTACGAATTTTTTTTCTTAATCTTTCAATAATATCCATGGTAGTATCCATACCTATATCAGATGTTATTAATATTTCCTCTAATTCTTCATATAAATCTTCGTCTATTGTTATTGCTATTTTTAAAGCTTCATTTATTTTATCCGTTAACCCATCTCTTGTCTTAGTTAATCCATCTTTTAGTTTATTAAATAAATTTCCAAACAAATTTAATTCCTCCTAAAACTTTAAGTCTACATATATTTTTACTACTTCGTATTACATATATTATTTTATTTCTATATACCTCAAAACAATCTCTTCTTTAGTATATAATATATTTCCTAAATTCTAAATAATAAGTTATAAATTTTATTAAAAACAACATTATAATATAACATGTTATATTAAATTTTATCCTTTAACTAGCAGTTAAATCTACTGACACTACCTTAGATACTCCTTTTTCTTCCATAGTAACACCATAAATTATATCACTTACCTCCATGGTACCCTTTCTATGAGTTATAACTATAAATTGAGTATTTTTAGAAAATTTAGTTAAAAATTCTGCATATCTATATACATTTGCATCATCTAATGCAGCTTCTATTTCGTCTAATATACAAAATGGTGTTGGCTTCATCTTTAATATTGAAAATAATAAGGCTATGGCAGATAAAACTTTTTCTCCACCTGATAGCAAATTTATATTTTGAAGTTTTTTACCTGGCGGTTCAACATTTATATCAATATTCGCAGTCAATTCATCGCCATCACATAAAATTAACTCAGCACTTCCACCTTTAAATAACTCTCTAAAAGTTTCATTAAAAGTTTTATTTAATACCTTAAAATTTTCCTTAAATAAATCTTTTATTTTAACAGTCATTTCTTGTATTACAGAATTTAATTCTTCTTTAGCACATTCCAAATCTTTTTCTTGAGAAGACATAAAATCAAATTTTTCTTTCACCTCTTCATATTCTTGGATTGATGCTAGATTTACTGTTCCAAGGGCTGTTATTTTCATCTTTAACGTCTTAGTTAATTCTTTAATTTCTTCTTCATTTTCAATATCTTCTGCTATGTCTAAAGCTTCTACATATGTCAATTCTAATTCTTCATTTAATTTTTTATAATAATTATCTTTTTCCATCTCTTTTTTAGCCTTAATAACTTCTTGTTTATTTATATCTCGTTCCTTTAAATTTATCATCTCAAACATATTAGTTATTAAGTTATCTTGTTTTAAAGAACTTTCTTTTAACTTTTCTTTTTCTAGTTCCTTATATTTTAACTGTTTTTCTAATGCTTCTATTTTAACATTATTTTCATTAGTAGCAGTCAATTTGCTCTTTATATCATTTTCTAAATTTATAAGATTTTCATTACTCTTATTATTTTCAATTAAAAGCGCTTTTTCTTTCACTCTTAATTCATTTAATTCTTTTTCTAATCTAATAAATTGATTTTTTTCATTTTGAATAGTTTCATCTAATGTTGCCTTATTAATTTTTATATCCATAATCTTATTTGTAGTCTCATCTATCTGATTATTTTTTTCTTTAATAGATTCTTCAAATTTTAAATATTTGTCTTTATTAAATGTATTTTTATCCTCTATAACTTTAATTTCAGACTTTTTATTTTCAAGATCAGAATTTAATTTATCTATATCTTTTTCAACTCTTTTGAATTCGTTTTTGGTTATCTCTAGATTATCTCTGAATTTATTAGTATCATTTTTTAATCTCTCAGCTTCACCTTGTTTTTTAGTTATTTCAATATTTTTATAGTGAACCTCATCTCTTTTATTTAATATTTCTTCATCTAATTTTTTTGCATCTTCTCTTATTGCTAAAATTTCTTTTTCTACAATAATACAACTTTTTTTAGTTGTATCACTCTTTAACAATATCTCTTCAATTTCTCTTTTTCTTCCTAATACATTACTGTGTTTAGCATATATACTTCCTCCAGTAAGTGCACCTCCAGGACTTATAACTTCCCCCTCTAATGTAACTATTTTATATCTGTAATTTCCTTTTTTAGCTATCTGCAATGCTGAATTCATATCTTTTGCTATTATTGTTCTACCTAGTACATGATCTAATATATTTGTATATGTTGATTCATAAGAAACAATTTCACTAGCAATACCAAGATAACCTTCAATTTTAGTAATATTATTATCTAAAATCAGCTTTTTACCTTTTATTATATTTAAAGGTAAAAATGTTGCTCTCCCAAGACGATGTTCTTTTAAATATTTAATTAATTTCTTAGCATTTTCCTCATTTTCAGTAATAATGTTAGAAATTATTGACCCCAATGCTATTTCAATTGCTATTTCATATTCCTTATCAACTTTAAAAATTTCGCCAAGAATTTTAGTGTTTTTTACATTATTAATTAGGCCTTTATTAATAGCTTCCATCAAATACTTAACAGATCTATTATAACCTTCATATTGTTTTTCTAAATTTTCCAATATGTTTCTATTAGCCTCTAACTTTGTTACTAAATTATTTAAATCATTTAATTCTTTTTGTTTAGCAGTTAATTTAGTCATTAATGAAGCCATCGCACTTTTATCTCTACTTATTTCTTCTTCTAATGAACTTATATCTTTTTTATCACCCATTATCTTATTTAATAAATTTTGATAAGTAACTCCATTTATAGCTACATTATGCTTTATGAATTCATATGATTTTTCTAATTCAGCTTTTTTCTCTTCTTTTAATAAAATTTCCTTATTTATTAACGTTATAGCATTCTTTGTTTCTGAATTGCTTCTTAATAATTCAAACTCATCTTCTTTAAGTTTAGAAAGCTCTTTTTCCATCTCCTCTTGTTCTTTTAAAAGAGTTAACTTTATTTTTTCTAAATTAACAATTACTTCATTCTTTTCTTCCTGATCTTTTAAATGGTTTTTCAAATAGACATTTAAGTTGATTTTAGCTTCTTCAACTTCTTTAATCTTTAATACTAAACCTTCTATTTCCTTATCGTTTTTAGAGATTTTTTCTTTTAAATTTCTAATTCTTTCTTTATTTAATTCTATATCTTTAGAATCCTCACTAATCAGTTCCTTTAATTTATAATAATATGTTTTTTCTTCGTCTGTTTCTTTTTCTAATAAATTAATTTTCTCTTCTAATGATTTTAATTTTTCTCTAAGTAAATCTAATTCTCTTTTCTTTTCATCAATAAGAGTATTCTTATCTCTTAATTCATTATCAAATTCTTTTAACTCATCTTCTTTTATTTTTATATATTTAACTAATAGCGAAACCTCATTCTTTCGTAAGTCTTCAGAAATCAAATTAAACTTCAAAGCTTTTTCTTTATCTATTCTTAATGGTTCTATACGTTCACTATACGTAGATATTATGTCTCGTATTCTAACCAAATTACCATCTGTATTAGCTAGCTTCTTTTCTGCTTCTTCTTTTCTGCTTTTAAATTTAACTATACCTGCCGCTTCTTCTAAGAGTGCTCTTCTTTCTTCTGGTCTTCCACTTAATATAGATTCTATCTTTCCTTGTCCTATTAATGAGTATCCTTCTTTACCTATACCCGTATCCATAAAAAGATTTATAACATCTTTAAGTCTACATTTTTTGTTATTTATTAAATACTCAGATTCCCCAGATCTAAATATTCTTCTTGACACAGTAACTTCACTATATTCCGTTGATAATTTTTTATCTCCATTATCTAAAGTCAAAGAAACTTGAGCTAATCCCACAGGTTTTCTATATTGAGTTCCTGCAAAAATTACATCCTCCATCTTTCCGCCTCTAAGAGTTTTAACACTTTGTTCTCCTAAAACCCATCTAACAGCATCGGAAATATTACTTTTCCCACTACCATTTGGGCCTACTACTGCAGTTACTCCATTGTTAAATTTCAATTCTGTCTTATCTGCAAAGGACTTAAATCCTCTTATATCTAGGGATTTTAAAAACAAATACACCACTCCTTATAGTAAAAATACTGCTGGTAATAATCCTATAATAAAAATTAAAATAATAAAAATAGCCATAAAAATTTTCAGCTTTTCTCTAGTTTTCTTTTTCATAAACAACACTCCTTATTTGTAATAATTTTATCTTAAAGAAGCTTAAATATCAATGCAATAAAATTCTAAATATAAATTAGCTCATAAATCTTTTTCTTCTATTCTATGAACTTTCGAAATTAAAAAGTTTTCTTATTTTAAAAAAACTTACAGAATAAAAGCGAGAGTTTCCTCTCGCTAATATATAATGTTAATATTTTTTTCTTCAGTTATTAATTTTAAATTTCCTCTTGAAACTTCAAAATCTTGCTTAACTATAATACTCTTGTTTTTTATGTTATTAAAATATTTTTTCTTATTAGCATATAATTTACTTATATCTTTAGGATTTATCCTTAATTCAACTCTTTCTTTATCTTTTACATTAGAATTAATTAAGTTTGCTATTAAGCTGCTCTCAACCAATTCTCTAAATGCTGGATGAAACGGACCACTTACAATATCCGCTCCTTCATTTATGCTTTCAGTTGGTTGAAGTCCTATTCTAATTACTTGAATATTATTTTTTAAGTATAATTCATACATAGCCTTGCTTATCTCAACTGCCTCATCTAAAGAATATGGTATATATGTTCCCATTTTATACATCTTTTCCATAGGCGTATCTTTAATAACTAAAGCTGGATATATCCTACAAATATCAGGTTTCATTTTTATAGATAACTTTGTTGTTAAAATGTCTTTTTCCGAAGTATCACCCGGTAACCCTGGCATTATTTGATGTCCTAAAACAAATCCGTATTGTTTTATTAAAGCTGATGCTTTTTCTACATCTGAAACATAATGGCCTCTACCTGATTTTTTTAATATTTCATCATCTAAAGATTGTACACCAAGTTCTATTATATCAACTTTGTATTCTTTTAAATAAGTAAGTATATAATCATCAATCGCATCAGGTCTTGTAGAAAGTCTTATCTTATCAATTAAACCTTTATCTTTATAACCTTTTGCTATTTCTAAAAATGCTCTTTGCTTTTCTTCTTTTACGGCTGTAAAAGTACCACCAAAGAATGAAACTTCTATAATTGCCTCTTTATTTGCTATTGTTTCTAAATAATCATCTATTGTTTTTCTTACTATATCAGTAGTTACTATATCTTTAAGCCCTGTTATTCTGTCTTGATTACAAAATACACATTTATGTGGACATCCTTCTTGAGGTACAAATATAGGGATAATATAATAATTTTTACTCATAGTTCTTTTCTAACCTCTTTAAAGCTTCTTTTGCTGCATTTTGTTCAGCTTCTTTTTTACTATATCCTTCTCCTATCCCCATAACCTTTTCATTTATAATTACATTAGTGAAAAATTTTCTTCTATGAGGCGGACCTTCATACTTTACTAATTCATATTGTATTAAAATTTCCCCATCTTTTTGCAATAGTTCTTGTAATTTAGTTTTAAAATCTAATACTATCTCATTATTTATTGCTTTGTTTATCATTTCTTCAAAGTGAAGCAATATAAAATCATTTACAAATCCTATTCCCTTGTCTAAATACACTGCTGCAATTACCGCTTCAACAGCATCTGCTTGTATAGACATTCTTTCTCTTCCTCCAGTAAGCTCTTCACCCTTACTCATTCTTATATATTCTCCAAGGCTTAACTTCTTTGCTATTTCATAAAGTGAATTTTCACAAACTATCAGACTTCTAATCTTAGTTAATTCACCTTCTGACTTATCTTTAAACTTATTAAAAAGATACTCTGTAATACAAAGTTGCAATACAGAATCCCCCAAAAATTCTAATCTCTCATTATATTTAGCATCTTTAAATTGATTACCAAATGAACTGTGTGTCAATGCAGTCTTAATTAATGAAGGATTATTAAAATAAACTCCTAAGCGGTTTTCAATATCATTAAATTTATATCTATTCATTCATATCCACTCCTTGAAGTTTATTCTTCAACTTGCTAAAAACAAAATTTAATAAAAACATAACAAATTCAAGAATAAACTAGTTATAAAGAAAATCCCGCTTACTCGCGGGATTATGTTATTCATCGTAATGAGCTTTTACGTAATTAACAACGTCGCCAACTGTCTTAAAGTTTTCAACATCTTCATCTGGTATTTCCATATCTAATTCATCTTCTAATGCCATTATAAGTTCTACTATGTCTAATGAATCGGCATTTAAATCTTCAACAAATGATGATTCCATAGTAACACTACCTAAATCAATACTTAATTTATCCGCTATAATATTTTGAATTTTTTCAAACATTTATTTCACCTCCCAAACTCTACAGTTAGATAATAGTATATATTTTTTCCATAGTCAATATTAATTTAACTATCTTTACAAATAAGATTTAATTTTTCTTCTCAAACTCTTTTTTTATCTCATCTAAAACATTATTTTCATAAAAAATCTTTGTTTGTCTAATTGCATTTTTAAAAGCCTTACCATCCGAGCTACCATGTGCTTTTATACAAATACCATTTACCCCTAAAAAAGGTGCTCCACCATATTCTTTATAATCAAACTTCTTCATAATTCTTTTTAGAAAAGGTTTTAATAACAATACACCTATTTTACTCTTGAAATCAGCTTTCAATACTTCATCTTTTATCATACCTAAAATATTTTTTGCTGATCCTTCATACATTTTCAGTGCTGTATTTCCTGCAAAACCATCACTTACTATAATGTTAGTATCTCCAGTCGGAATATATCTTGGTTCTATATTGCCAACAAAATTTATAGTATTTTCTTCTTTTAATAATTTATAAGTTGCTTTTGTAAGATCATTTCCCTTTTCCTCTTCAGCCCCAATATTTAATAATCCTACACTTGGAATATCAACATTAAATACATTTTTATAGTAGATGCTTCCCATTTTACTGAATTGAACTAAATATTCAGGTTTACTATCTACATTAGCACCTGCATCAACAATCATAAAATTTCCTCTTCTACCAGGCATTATAGGACCTAATGCTGGACGTTCCACGCCCTTAATTCTTCCTACAATCAATGTACATCCTGCTAAAAACGCTCCCGTACTCCCTGCTGATATTATACCATCACAAGTTCCATCCTTAACCAAATTCAAAGCTTTAACGATGCTAGAATCTTTTTTTCTTCTTAATGCCATAACTGGATGTTCATTTGTTGATATTACTTCCTTCGCATCTATTATAACAATTTTATCTTTTGGATAGTCGTATTTTGAAAGTTCTAATGATATTTTATCTTCTGGACCTGTAATATAAAAAGTCATTTCACTATATTCTTTTAATGCCGATACTATACCTTCCACAACTGCGCTAGGTGCATTATCTCCACCCATGCCATCAATAGCTATTTTCATAAACATACCCCCTCTTTTTTCTGGTTAAATTATAAAAAAATAGATTAATTAAAAATATTAATAATAATAAATTTAATTAATCTAAAGCATTTTTAATTAAATTACATTCATATATCAAAATATTTTACTTAATAATATTCTAATATAAAAATAAAAGAAAGTCTAAAGACTTTCTTTTATTTTTCTGAAGATACAACTTCTCTATTCTTGTAGAATCCACAGTTTTTACATACTCTATGAGCAAGCTTCATTTCATGACATTGAGGACACTCAACTATGCCAGGTAAGCTAGCTTTAAATGTTTGAGCTCTTCTTGAATCTCTTCTTGCGCTACAACACTTTCTTGCAGGATTTCCCATAACTACACCTCCTTATTGTCAAACAAACCTTTTAGAACATCAAATCTAATGTCTGTATCATACTTATTACAAGAACATGGCTGCTTATTAAGGTTTGAACCACATTCCTGACAAAGTCCTTTGCAATCATTCTTACAAAGTCTTTGTATTGGTAAAGTCGATATTATATTAGATTCAATTATTTGACTGATGTCTAAAATGTCATCAAGCACAATAACAACCTCTTCTTCTTGAAGATTATTATTATTGGCAAACCTCTCTTCTATATCAATATCTATTGGATAGATAAAGGTATCTAAACACCTTGCACAATTCATTTCTAAAGTAACCTTTACTTTAGCTTTCATTATTACAATATCTTTATCAGATGTTATTACTCCTGATACTTCGCACTTACTTACTGGAGTGATTACATCTCCTTCAAATTCAAACTTAGGTATTTCAAATTTGTAGTCAATTTTTTTACTTCTTTCTTTTCTTGAAATAAGATCTGAAACTCGTACTTTCATAATCAGTAGAACCTATTTTTTATAATAAGCCCCTTCTCACTCCTTAAACATATTATATTTGTTAAGCAAACACAATTTATTATATAAAGTGTGTCGATAAAAGTCAAGAAATTTATTATTAAATTACTTTTATACTAATGCTAAAGTTTCTTTTGCTATCATTAATTCCTCGTTAGTAGGGATTACATAAACTTTTACTTTAGAACTTTCCTTTGAAATTAAAAGACCTTCACCTATATCATGGCTGTTATTCTTTTCTTCATCAAGTTCTATTCCTATAAATTCAAGACCTGTTAAGGCTCTTATTCTAACTTCTGGAGCATGTTCTCCTATTCCTGCTGTAAATACTATTGTATCAAGTCCACCCATAGCAACCGCATAAGCTCCTATTTGCTTCTTTATTTGATAACCAAAAATATCTGTTGCAAGAATCGCTCTTTTATTATTTTCTCCAATAGCACTTCTTATATCTCTAAAATCAGTTCCTACTCCTGAAACCCCTAATATACCTGATTTTTTATTTAATATATCATTTACTTCATCAGCTGAATAACCTTTTTCTTTGATTAGATACGTAACTATTGCTGGATCTATATCTCCACATCTTGATCCCATTATTGTACCTGCAAGCGGTGTAAATCCCATTGTAGTATCAATTGATTTTCCACCATCTACTGCTGTAATACTAACTCCATTTCCTAAATGGCAAGTTACTGTTTTTAATTCACTTGCATCTTTTTTCATAAGTTCTGCCACTTTATTAGCTACATATTTATGAGATGTTCCATGGAAACCATATTTTCTTATATGATCTTCAGTATAGTATTCATATGGTAGTGGATACATATACGCCTTTTCTGACATAGTTTGATGGAATGCAGTATCAAAGACACATACCATTGGAGTATTTGGCATAAGCTCTTCACAAGCCTTTATTCCTATTATATTTGGTGGATTATGAAGTGGTGCTAATTTAATGCACTCTTCAATATTCTTCATAACTTCATCATTTACTAGTACTGATTTTGAATATTTTTCCCCACCATGAACTACTCTATGTCCAACTGCACTTATTTCATCCATTGATTTTATAACACCATGATTTCCATCAATTAAGCTTTTTAATACTAACTCAATCGCATCTTGGTGATCTTTTAAAGGTTGCTCTACTATATACTTTTCTCTACCTTTAACTTTTTGAGTTAAGATTGATCCATTAATTCCAATTCTTTCTACAAGTCCTTCTGCTAACGCATCTTCTGTTGTCATATCAATTAGTTGATATTTTAAAGATGAACTTCCACAATTAATTACTAATACTTTCATTTTTTTCCTCTCCTCTTTCAGCTAATTAAACCTCTTGTGCTTGAACTGCTGTTAACGCTACAACATTAACTATATCATCAGCACTACACCCTCTTGATAAATCATTTATTGGCTTTGCAAATCCTTGGCAAACTGGGCCAATTGCATCTGCATTAGCAAATCTTTGTACTAATTTATATCCTATATTTCCTGATTGTAAATCCGGAAAAACTAGCACATTTGCTTTTCCTGCAACTTTGCTATTTGGAGCTTTTTGAGCTGCTACTTTTTCAATTATTGCAGCATCTAATTGTAATTCTCCATCTATCATTAGATCTGGTCTTAAAGCATTGGCTTTGGCAGTAGCATTTCTTACTTTATCTACAAGTTCATTGTCAGCGCTTCCCATTGTTGAGAATGATAGCATAGCTACTCTTGGTTCCATTTTACAAAGCTTCTTTGCTGTCTCTGCTGTTGCTATAGCTATAGCTGCTAATTCGTCTTCATTTGGATTTGGATTAACTGCACAGTCCGCAAATATTAAAGTTCCATCAGTACCAAATTCTTTTCCTGGTACATTCATAATAAAGAAACTTGATACTATTGATACTCCTGGCATTGTTTTTATAATTTGCAATCCTGGTCTTAATAAATCTCCTGTAGTATGAATTGCTCCTGAAACCATTCCATCTGCATCATCTAATTTTACCATCATAGTTGCAAAATAAAGAGGGTCTCTTACTATCTTTTCGGCCTTGGCCATAGTCATTCCTTTATTTTTTCTAAGTTCGTAGAAATTTTTTATATAAATTTCTAGCTTGTCTGAATCATTTGGATCTATTATTTGTATATTTTCCAAATTCACATTTATTTCATCTGCTTTTTTTAGCACTTTTTCCCTATCTCCAATTAGAATAGGATTTGCTAAACCATTATCTACTATTTTTCTAGCAGCAGCTATATTTCTTTCTTCAATTCCCTCTGGCAATACAATATTCTTCTTATCTGATTTGGCTCTAAGCCACATTTTTTCCATAAGTTGCATAAGTGATTCTCCCTTCAATTGACGTACTCTATTTTATAATATACTCCTATATAGATAACTTTTTCAACCAATTTTCTTAATAAAATAGAAGTCTTTAGATTTGAAATAATCTGAATAATCTGATAACACTTTTTTATTTTTTATTTATTTTTATATACCAATATTATTAATTTGTATTTTTTAGTATATTTTTTTACAATATTGATAATTGTTTAACAAACAATTCCTTCTTATTTAATTGTGTTATAATAACATAACAAAATCATTTATAAGGAGTGTTTTTTATTATGGTAACAGGAATAATTGCTGAATATAATCCATTTCATAAAGGTCATGAATACCATTTAAAACAAGCTAAAATAAATGCTAATGCCGATAATATAGTTTGTGTTATGAGCGGAAATTTTATGCAACGTGGCATACCAGCTATTATAGATAAATGGAGACGTACTGAAATAGCTCTGAAAAATGGAGTTGATTTAGTAATTGAATTACCTCTAGTATACTCTTTATCATCTGCTGAGCATTTTGCTTTTGGTTCAATTTCTTTACTCAATTCTCTAAATATTGTTGATAATTTATATTTTGGAAGTGAGGAAGGTAATGTAAAAGTTCTTGAAGATATAGCTTCTGTATTAGTAAATGAGCCCAATAATTATAAAATTATGTTAAAAAATTATTTAAATTTAGGCCTTCCATTTCACTTAAGTAGAGCTAATGCATTAAGTGATTTTTTCAAATCTAATCATATTATGGAAGCTATTTCAAGTTCAAATAATATTTTAGGAATAGAATATATTAAAGCTTTAAAAACTCTTAACAGTAATATAATACCTTTAACTTTAAAAAGAGAAGGTTCAAATTACAATGATAAGTGTCTAAATACTACTTTTTCTTCAGCAACATCTATAAGAAATCATTTAAAAAAGAAAAATTTAGAACATTTAAAAGACTTTTTACCCAAAGAAAGTTACAATGTATTGCATAAATTATCGTGTGAAAATTATTCTTTTACGTTTGAAGAAGATATATTTAAATATGTTAAATATAAGCTTATAACTGATGGCAGTTTACTAAAAAATCTTCCTGATATATCAGAAGGATTGGATAACAAGATATTAAAAGAAGTGTTAAAATCAAATTCTTTAGATGAATTAATACTAAACTCTAAGAGTAAAAGATATACTTATACTAGGTTAAATAGAATTTTCACTCAGTTTTTCTTAGGTCTTGAAAAATATGATTTACTTAAATTATCTAAAGATCCTTGCCCCTATTGCAGAGTTTTGGGTTTTAATTCAAAAGGAAAGAAACTTTTAAAGAATATAAAAAAGATGGGTAATATTGAGTTAATAACTAAGATTCCTAAAAATAATATTAATGAATGTTTAGAAATAGACCTTCTTGGAACAAAAGCTTATTCTATCTTAAATCCTAAAATAAATCCTATGCAGGATTATTTAACTAGTCCAATCATATTATAAATACAATTGACATAATCATAAGAATATAAATAAATTTCTAATAAGTTGTAGTACTTTGATAACTATTTTAGTAGAAGTAAAAATTTTATAGATTACTACTATTTAGATATTTTTTAATAAATATAATATAAAACTTTATTTCTATTCTAAGATTTACGAGAGTATATTTTACTCTCGTATAAATCTTTAAAATTGGAGTGATTTAATGAGTTATACTATTGTTGTCTTATGGTTATTCATAATATTATTAACTATTATTTTAATAAAATTATTAAATATAAAAAGCAATATCCTATTTTGTATAATATGTTCTATATTTATAGTGTTATTTATATTAAATATAAAACAGTGTACAATTGCTGCTATCGATGGATGTAAATTATGGTATAGTGCTGTCTTACCTGTAACATTTCCATTTTTAGTTATTTGCAACCTATTGATTTCTTATGATGGTATATCACTTTATTCAAAGTTATTGGGACCATTGATTTGCAAGCCTCTAGGTTTATCTAAAAATTGTTCCTTCCCTATAGTCGCTAGTTTTTTATGTGGATATCCTCTAGGAGCAAAATATTCCATTGATTTATGGTCTCTAGGAAGTATAGATGATAAAGAATGTCAAAGACTTTTAAATATAGCTTCAAATGTAGGACCACTGTTTTTAATTGGTTCTGTAGGGACAGCACTTTTGAACAATACAGCTTTAGGTTATATACTACTTATAGCTAATTATCTTTCTGCTATATTTATTGGTTTAATAACAAAAAAAAATAGAACCTTAAGAAAACCGTCTTCTAAAAGTTCTATAAATGAAAAAAATTTAAATTTTGGTCAAGCAATAAAAAATGCTATTGGAAATGGTGTAAACACAATATTATCAATTTGTGGATTCATCGTTATATTTTCCGTAATAATATCTCTTATAAAAAATAATGCTTATATAAATAATATATTTGACTTTTTAGAAAATTTACTTCATATACAAAGTGGTACTTTGTTTTCTATATTCTTAGGAAGTATAGAAATGACAAATGGTTGTAATCTAATTTCAGACTTAAATATTTCACTTCCATTAAAATTAGGAATTATAAGTTTTTTGTGTTCTTTTTCTGGATTATCAGTAATAGCACAAATAAGTTCATTTATGAATGACTTTAATATTTCCTACTTTAAATATATATCTTTAAAGTTAATTCAAGGAATATTCAGTTTTGTAATAACATATTTATTAATAAAAATTATACCTACAAGCATTGTTACCTCTAATTTTCCAGTAGCTTGTACCATAAATCCTTTTATGTATTTATTACCTATATTATTACTTTTAACTTTAACAATAGTGCTTAAAATAATATATAAATTATTTTTTCATACCTCTTAACTCTTTTATATTTCCCCTTATAGTTACGCAAGCCGTACTTAAATTATCATCTATATCTTTAGCCACTACTTCAAAACTATTTTGAAGCCCTTTAATTAAAGCTCCTTTTTTAGCTTCTATTTCTCTATCAAGTTGTGATAAAATTTCATCTGAATAATCTCTAGAACCTAATCTTATAGCTTTAGCATCTCTTTGTGCTGAAGCTATAATTTCTTGTGCTCTTATCTTAGCTTCTTTTACTATATCATGACTCTCAACATTTTGTCTCATAATCATCATAGTTTCTTTTTTTACTGTATCGTATTCTTTTTTAGCTTCTCCAAGTATTCTTTCTCTCTCATTCATAACCCATTGTGCTTTTTTAAATTGATCTGGTAAATAATTTATAATTTGATCTACCACTTCAAGAACCTCTTTTTTATCAACTACAACTTTACCGCTTATAGGAACTTTAGGAGAATTGTCTACTAAATCTTGTAGATACTCCAATAATTCCATTATATTTACATCCATCTTATCCATAATACCACTCCTTAAATTTTACTCCTTCTAATAACATCAGATATAATTTCTTTTGGCACAAGACCCTCGATACACCCTCCGAACTTGGCAACTTGTTTTACTGAAGATGAACTTAAGTATGAATATTGTGCAGAAGTCATCATAAATACTGTTTCAATATCAGGATCCAATTTATTATTCATAAGTGCCATTTTAAATTCATATTCAAAATCTGATACTGCTCTAAGTCC
The DNA here is from genome assembly GCF_900290265.1 of Clostridium cagae. Taxonomy (NCBI): domain Bacteria; kingdom Bacillati; phylum Bacillota; class Clostridia; order Eubacteriales; family Clostridiaceae; genus Clostridium; species Clostridium caccae. The sequence goes on along the minus strand of NZ_OKRA01000001.1, from coordinate 781,143 downwards.
CTTTAAAATAATCTTAGCATTGCTTGCTTTTAAAAAGTCTATTAATAATCCATTAAAACTTAAAACTTCAACATTTTTTATATGCTTTGTAACCTTTTTTATAAGTTCAACTCTCTCTTCAATTTCAAAAAGTCCTTTTTTATCAACATTAACCAAAACGCCTATGATCAGTTTATCAAAAACTTTTGATCCTCTTTCAATTATATCTAAATGACCATTAGTTATAGGATCAAAACTTCCTGGGTAAACAGCTATTTTCATAGTTAGTCCTCCTTATACGCATAAAAACACACTGTAGTGTTACCATATTTTCTACTCTTTATTAAAATTATATCTTCATATCCATCATAAATCTCTTCTATGGTATCAATTTTAGTTACAATTATTCCATTTTCACTTAAAATATTGCTTTCTTTTATAATTTCAATAGCTTTAGGAATCATCTCTTTACAATATGGTGGATCTATAAAAATTAATTCAAAAACTTTTCCTTGATTTGATAATTTTCTTAACGCTTCATATGAATCCATATTCAAGCCAAAACAAAAATCATCAAATTTTAAACTTTTTATATTTTCTTTTAACAAAGGAAAGGTTTCAGAACTTTTATCTATCAAGTAAACTTCTTTAGCACCTCTACTAGCTGCTTCTAATCCAAGACTTCCTGTTCCAGCAAAAACATCTATAACATTTGAATCTGGTATATATCCTTGTATCATGCTAAACATAGCCTCTTTAACTCTGTCTAATGTTGGTCTTGTTTCCATACTTGCAGGAGGTATTAATTTACGTCCCCTTGCTTTTCCTGATATTATTCTCAAAATTCTTCCTCCTTAATGGCATATATTAAGTATATTAACATATTTGTATATAATAATTCAAATTAATTAAAACAAATGTATTTACTATTGTTTTCCAAACTTTTTTGCATTTCACTTATAAGCTTAATATTTTCTTTATAATTATTATGTAGTATATCAATAGCTTCATGTTTAGCAGCCCTTAATATACTAATGTCCTCATATAAATCCGCTAAAATAAAATTTGAATCTCCACTTTGTTTTCTACCAAACATTTCACCTGATCCTCTTAATTTCAAATCTTCTTCTGAGATAAAAAATCCATCATTTGACTCTGTCATAATCATCATTCTTTTTTTAGTTACATTGCTCTTTGCTTTAGCAATTAAAATACAATATGATGCATATTTTCCTCTGCCAACACGTCCTCTTAATTGATGCAATTGAGCTAAGCCAAATCTCTCAGCATTTTCTATTATCATAACCGATGCATTAGGCACATTAACCCCTACTTCTATAACAGTTGTAGATATTAATACTTTAAATTCATTATTTTTAAATCTACTTATTCTATCTTGTTTTTCAATTGCCTTCATTTTGCCATGAAGTATTTCAACTCCTATATCTTTAAAGATACCATTTTTTAACTTAGTATATAAAGTTTCTACAGAATTTAATTCTTCTTTTTCATCTTCATCAATAAGAGGACAAACTATATATACTTGCCTTCCCTTATTTATTTCTTCTAGAGCCAATTCATATCCAATATCTCTATTGTTTTCTTGATAAAATCTAGTATCTATTCTTTTTCTTCCCGGAGGTAGTTCATCAATTATTGAAACATCTAAATCTGAATATAAATACAGAGCCAAAGTTCTAGGTATCGGTGTTGCTGTCATTACTAAACAATCTGCTTTTTTCCCTTTGTTAATAAGCTTACTTCTTTGTTCAACACCAAACCTATGTTGCTCATCGGTTATTATAAGTCCTAATTTATTAAAAATAACATCATCTTGAAATAATGTATGAGTACCTATAATCAACATGGCATTTTCTTGTTTTATTTTTTCTTTTATTCTTCTCTTTTCTTTCAATGTCGTACTTCCAGTTAATATCTCAATATCTATATTAAAATCTTGGAATAATTTTTTAGATTCTTCATAATGCTGATTAGCAAGTATTTCTGTTGGCGCCATAAAAGCACATTGATATCCATTCTTTATTACATTAAATATAGAAATTAATGCAACTATAGTTTTTCCGCTTCCAACATCACCTTGGACTAATCTATTCATAGGTTTTTGAGATTTCTGATCTCTTAAAATTTCCCTGACAACTTTCGTTTGAGCATTTGTTAAAGAATATGGTATATTATCTTTCAATACTTTAAGTTGATTATCCCACTCAAAACATATTCCATTTTTATTCTTATTAAGTTTATGTTTTACTAATAATAATTTTAATGAATAAGTAAATAATTCTTGAAATTTTAATCTAATGATAGCTTTTTCTAATAAATCTTTATTCTCTGGAAAATGAATTGACCTTATTGCATCATTTAAAGATATAAGATTATACTTATTTAACATATCTAGAGGAAGATTTTCTTTTATAATTATTGAATCAATAACAAGATTAATTAATTTTTCTATAACCTTATTGCTTATATCTCCTTTTAAAGGATATTTAGGTAAAATACTATTATCTAATGCTTCCTCACATACAATGGTGGGATTAGTCACTTCAAGAGTTTTACCTATTCTTTTAAATTTCCCCATTAAATTATATACTTTGTTAATATAAAAAGTATTTTTAATATATCTTTGATTAAACCATTTGCCATAAACCTTATGTCCATTATATTCAAATTCTATTGTTGTTAATATTTTTCCAGTTTTAGTTTTTATATCACCTTTTATTCTTATAACCTTGCATCTTAAAATTTGCTTTTCTTCACCATTTATTTCTTCAAATAATATATTACAATTAACAAATTCATAATCTCTTGGAAAATACAATAAAAGATCTAAAAGATTAAATATACCACATTTATTTAATCTTTCTGTTAACTTAGGACCTACACCCTTCAATGAAGAAATATCGCTATATATATCCATTAAATTTTTCCTCCAAAAAAAGCACCAATTAAGGTGCTTTTTAATTGTATAATATTAGTAAATTTATTATTCTACTGACATTAAGAAGTAATATAAAGGTTGATTTCCTTTATATGCTTGAATATCTAAATCTTCATATTCGTTTTCTAATTCTTCTACAAATTCATTAACTTTATCTTCTTCAATTTCTTCGCCATAATAAATAGTTATTAGTTCGCTATCATCGTCTAACATATCTTTAAGAACTTGTTTAGCAACAGAAATCTTATCTTCTCCTACTTCTTTAATTTTTCCTTCTACTAACCCTAATATATTACCTTGTTTTATTTCTTTGCCATCAATTTCAGTATCTCTAACAGCATAAGTTATTGATCCTGTCTTTACTGAATTTATAACACCATTTAATTCTTCAACATTTTCTTCTGCTTCACATTCTGGATTAAACATAGTTATACAAGCTATTCCTTGTGGAATAGTTGTTGTAGGAATTACTATTATATGTTTATCTGATATTTCTGCAGCTTGATTAGCAGCCATAATTATATTCTTATTATTTGGCATAACAAAAATATGATCTGCATTTAATTTTTCTATACAATCTAAAATATCTTGAGTAGATGGATTCATAGTTTGACCACCCTCAATAACATAATCGACACCTGAATCTTTGAATATTTTTACAATTCCATCTCCCATAGCAACTGTTATAAATGCGTATTTTTTATGGTCTACTTCATCACTTGATACTTCATCCATTGGTGCATTTTCATTTGATTGTAATTCTGTTAATAACTCTCTATGTTCTTCTCTCATATTATCAATTTTAATTTTTGATAATTCTCCTATTTTCACGGCATGAGATAGGACTAATCCTGGATCATTAGTATGAATATGAACTTTAATAACATCTTCATATCCAACAACAATCATAGAATCTCCAAGTGGTTCTATTGTATTTTGAAATTCTTTTGCTTTTTTTGCATCACCAAGAATAATAAATTCAGTACAATATCCAAATTTGATATCAATATCTTCAGTAGATTGTGCTCCCACCTTAACTTCTGGTGCGCTTATCTTTATATCTTGAATTTCAGCTTGCATTCCTTCTTTTAATGCTTCAAGCATACCTTGAAGTATAATATAAAGTCCCATACCACCTGAATCAACTACTTTTGCTTTCTTTAACGCTGGTAATAGCTCAGGAGTTTTATCAAGCATTATTTTAGAAGCTTTATTAACTTCTTCTAACAATGTTATTACATCTTTTGCTTCACACTCTACTGCACATTCTGACGCTGCTCTTATTACAGAAAGTATTGTACCCTCTGTTGGTCTCATAACAGCCTTATAAGCTGCATTAGAACCCTCAAAGAACGCTACTGAAAGTTCAGTTCCGTCAACTTCTTCTTTTCCTTCTAATCCTTTAGAAAATCCTCTAAGTATTTGTGATAAAATTACTCCTGAATTTCCTCTGGCGCCCATTAAAGCACCTTTTGCTAATTTTTTAGATATTTCTCCTATTGAATTAGAATTTATATTTTCTATTTCTTTAACTGCAGCCTTAAATGTCATTGACATATTAGTTCCAGTGTCACCATCTGGAACAGGAAATACATTCAAAGAATTTACAAATTCACTTTGTTCCAATAATCTATTACTAGCATTTACAACCATGTTAAAAAAATCATGGCCATTTATTTTTTTAAATTCCATCTAATTTAACCTCCTAGACTCTTACCGCTTGAACATTTACAGTTATTGATGAAACTTTTAATCCTGTGTAATTTTCAACGCTATAACGAACTTTTTGAATTATGTTGTTAGCTATAACAGATATTTTAGTTCCATATTCAACCATAACAAATAATTCAATTTGTAATCTATCTGTTTCTATAAGTTTTAGTTTTACACCTTTACTTAAATTTTCTACACGCATAAGTTCCCAAAAACCATCAGTAGCATTTTTAGAAACCATGCCAACAACTCCATAACATTCCATTGTTGATAACCCAACAATCTTAGCTAAGACTTCTTCAGAATAATTTATATTACCATTTTCATTTGAAAATCCAACCATAGCTATTCCTCCTAAATACATTCCTTACTGTATATTCTATATTAGAAAGATGTTTTATTCAAGAAATATATGTGTAATAATCTCAATAATATCTTTTCTTTTATAAAATTAGCTTGCATATATAATACATTCTGTGTTATAATTCAATCTGTCCTATTGAAGATAATTATCTTTAGAATATAAGGAGGTGTTTTCTAGTGGCAAGAAGATGCGAAATTTGTGATAAAGGCGTTGTAGCAGGTGTACAATTCAGCCATTCACATCGTCAATCAAAGAGAACTTGGGCTCCTAACATAAAGAAAATAAAGGCTTTAGTTAATGGAACACCAAAAACTGTTCGTGTATGTACAAGATGCCTTAGATCTGGTAAGGTTCAAAGAGCAATATAGTTCAAATAAAAAATGCAATTATGATATGAATTGCATTTTTTATTTTTTTACCTTTATTTTAGAGTTGTATGTATCACTCTATTATTTTTTTCTAAAAAATTTTATTATACTAGAAAAAAATCTCGGTAACTTGATTGCTATTATTTTCATTAATAACCCTCCTGAAAATTAATATACAAAAATCTTTAGATTACTATATTAATATTCAACAGTTCTAGAAAACGTTCCTATTTTTTTATATTTTATTTAAAAATCACATTATTAATCAATCGAATGTAATATTAATATCTCACCTTTATCATATTCTATATTTATACAAGTATCTAAAAATTCATTGCATATTGCCCTTGGGTCTAATAAATTTATATCTTTTCCATTTGGTATATTATATTTAGCGCCTGTAACTTTGAAATTTTTAACAGTATCAGATAATGAATGAAAAGAAATATTTTCACCTCTTTCACCATTTAAAATCATTTTATTCTTAGCTAAATATACTTTATTATTATTGTCTATTATTTCTAAATCTATGCCCTTTTTCTTATATGATAAAAGTAACCCTATATTACCTAATGTATGATCCATTCTAGTACCAGTAGCACCTAATAAATAGATCTTTTTCCCACCTCTTTTTACAGCTTCCATTAGAGCCATTTCTGTATCTGTATAATCTTTTTCTGGTGGGAATTTCAATACTTCTTTTACTACCTTCTTTAAAGTATTTAAGCTTTCTTTGCTCATCGAATCAAAATCTCCAATGAGCAAATTAGGAATGATATTATATTTAAGAAGATATTCTCCACCTTTATCAGCAGCTATTATAAAATCAACCTTTTCAGTATATTGATTTATTAGTTTTTCTGATGGTGTATTTCCCCCACTTACAATCATAACTTTCATTTTTATACTTATCTCCTTAAAGCTTCTATATTTTCTTCTATATTTCCTCCTTTAAATACTGCTGATCCAGCAACTATTACATTAGCACCAGCTTCTACAACTTCGCTAATATTGCTTAAATCAACACCTCCATCTACTTGTATTAATAATGATGGATTTGAATGTTTACTCATTTCCTTCACTTCTTTAATTTTTTCTAATGAATATGGTATAAATTTTTGTCCTCCAAATCCAGGATTAACAGACATTATTAAAACCATATCTAATTGAGATATTAAATCTTTTAAAACCATAGTTGGAGTACCCGGATTTAAAGCTATTGCTGCTTTTTTACCTTTTGATTTAATATATTGAATTGTTCTATCTATGTGTCTATCTGCTTCATAGTGAACCGTTATTAAATCAGCTCCAGCTTCTATAAAATCATCTATATATTTTGATGGATTTTCTATCATTAAATGAACATCAAAAATCTTTTCAGTTTTATTTCTTATTGATTTGATGATTGGAAATCCGAATGATATGTTAGGAACAAAAGATCCATCCATAACGTCTATATGAATAAACTCTGCTCCTGCTTTATCTATTCTTTCTACGTCCTCTCCTAACTTTGAAAAATCTGCTGATAATATTGATGGTGCTATTTTTACCATTTATTTTTTTCCCCCTCTATTATTTCTTCTAATGTTTTTATATAAAATTCATATCTATACTTATTAATTTTACCTTCTTCAACAGCTTGCTTTACAGTACATTTAGGTTCTTTATTGTGTAGGCATCCTCTGTACTTACAACTTTCGTTATGCTCTTCAAATTCCGGAAAACAATACTTAAGATCTTCTTTATTCATAAGTTCTTTTATTTCTAAAGTTGAAAATCCAGGGGTATCAACTATATATCCATTTGAAACTTCTATAAGTTCACTATGTCTTGTAGTATGTTTACCTCTCCCAATTTTCTCACTTACGATTCCAGTAAGCATATGTTCTTTATTTGTAAGCTTATTTATCAATGTAGATTTACCTGCTCCAGATGGACCACATAATACTGTTATATTACCGTTAATTTTTTCTTTAAGTATATCTGTTCCTAATCCTTCTTTTGCATTTATGTACAAAACTTCATATCCTATATCGTTAATTCTTTTTTTAACATTTTCTCTTTCTTCTTCTGAAACTAAATCTACTTTATTTAAACAAACAATTGCTTCTATATGATTATATTCACATAACACTAAAAATTTATTTAATAAATCAAAATTTATATCAGGACTTTTAATTGCAAATACCACAAAAGCTAATGAAATATTAGCTACAGCTGGTCTAAGTAATTCAGAACTTCTTTTTTCTATAGATTCAATAACACCCTTACCGTTTTCAACCTGTATTACTACATTGTCTCCAACCATTGGTTTAACATCTTTGTGTCTAAACTTTCCTCGTGCTTTACATTCTATTAAATTTTCTTCCACTTTTACATAATAAAATCCAGCTATACCTTTTATTATTTTTCCTTTCATACATTCCTCCATAATTAAATTCCCTATCTAAATATAATAAACAAAATCATATTAAAAATGCAACTTATTTTTAAATAAAGAAACTATAAAAAACCATCTTAAAAAGTAAATTAAATTACTTTTTAAGACAGTCTCTTAATTATTCTACCTTTGGTACTGTTGCACTTGGATGTTGAGCAGATACGTCAGTATCTCCCCCATCACCATCAACGGGTGGCTTTGTAGGACCTCCTGTATCCCCAGGATTTGTAGGTCCTTCATTATTATTGTTATTTCCGTTATTATTATTATTTCCATTGTTTCCATTATTATTATTGTTATTTCCGTTATTGTTATCTCCCGGATTTGGGGTAGGTGCTACAGGTGCTACATATTTTCCTATGGTTATAGTAACTGTAGTCCATTGCTGTACTTTACTTCCTTCTATTGATTGTGATAATACTATTCCATTTTTAGATTCATCATTTGTTTCTTTTTCTACAATAGAAATCTTTAATTTCGCATTATCTAATCTATCCTTTGCATCATCTAAACTTAATCCAATAACATTAGGTACAGTTGAAAGTCTAACTTGTGCACCCTTACTTACTACCACACTTATTTTTGTTGTAGTGTCTATTTCTGTATTTTTTGAAGGATTTTGACTTATTATTTGCCCCTTTGGTACATCATCACTATACTCCTCAGTAACATTATCTATTTTTAAGTTAAGTGATTGTAATATTTTATTGGCAGTATCAGTATCTTCTTCACGTAAATCAGGCATTTTTACTTTTGTTTGCCCAGAACTTACAATTACTCTAATTTTACTTTTTGCCTTTACAGAACTTCCAGCCTTAGGATCACTTTTTATAATAGTTCCTTCTGGTTCATCACTTTTTTCTGAACCAGCATCAACTAAAGTTAATTCCATTCCTTCAAGCTTAGATTTAGCTTCATCTAAAGTCATTCCAATTATATTAGGTAATTCTACCTCTTTACCTACTCCTGAAGAAACTAATGTAAATATTCCTACACATAATAATATTAGAAATATTCCACCTCCAACACCCAATAAAATCTTTTTGGTTTTCTTACCATTGAATTTCTTTTCTTTAAACTCATCCTCGTCATCATAATCATCATAATCGTCATCATAATCATCATAATCATTGTCACTTGTTGATACAGTTTTAATTGCTGATTGTTTTGCTATCTCTTCTGTAACAGCTGACATTATTATAGTATGTTGATCATCACAAACTTTGTCTATAACAGCATTAGGATTTTCTTTTATCTTTTCAAGGTCTTTTATAACTTCTTGTGCAGTTTGATATCTTTTGTTAGGTTCTTTTTCCATACATTTTAAGATAAGCTTATTTAAACTATCAGGAATTTTAGCGTTTATATTTTTAGGTGGTACAACTTGTTCCTGTAAATGCTTTAATGCAATAGTTACTGCTGTATCTGCTTCAAAAGGCAATGCTCCTGTGACCATTTCGTATATAACTACTCCTAGTGAGTATAAATCCGTTCTATAGTCAATGAATCCACCCTTTGCTTGTTCTGGAGAAAGATAGTGAGCCGATCCCATTATAGTGCTCGTGTTTGTAATAGTTGAAGAAGTTGTAGATTTAGCAATTCCAAAATCAGTAACCTTAATTACTCCATTATCTGCTACTAAAATATTTTGTGGCTTTACATCTCTATGAATTATTTTATTTCTATGAGCACAATCTAAAGCTTTCGCTACTTGAATTGCTGCAACTATTGCTGATTCATAATTCATTTTACCTGTCTTTTGAATAATTTCTTTTAAGGTCTTTCCATCAACTAATTCCATAACAATATAATTTATATCTTCTTGTGTACCCACATCTAATATATTTACTATATTGCTATCATTTAATTTAGCAATTGCTGTTGCTTCTCCCTTAAACTTTTCAACGATTTCTTCATTATCACAAAATTCTTTTTTAAGAATTTTAACTGCTACAAATCTATTTAATTTATTACATCTTGCTTTAAAAACTTCAGACATGCCACCTTCGCCTATTTTTTGAAGCAATTCATATCTATTCCCTAGTATAACACCATTCATACTACATATCTCCTCCAAACAACAATACAGTTATGTTATCTCTTCCACCTTTTTCTTTAGCTGCACTCACTAATTTGTTAGCTGCACTTATATAACCATCTTCATCCTTAATTATATTTAATATCTCATAATTTGTTAACTCATTTGTTAATCCATCTGAACATAATAAATACTCATCATATTTATTATGTTCTAATGTAAAAATATCAACTTTTACATTTTCACTAGTTCCTAATGCTCTTGTTATTATATTTTTCTTAGGATGATTCAATGCATCTTTTTCTGTTATGCTACCACAATCAATTAATTCTTGTACTAGCGAATGATCTTTTGTTATTTTAGCAATTTCACTATTATTTATAGCTAAACATGAGCTATCACCAACATTTGCAATGTGAATAAAATCTTTAGTTATTAAACAAGCTGTTACAGTAGTTCCCATTCCACTTAAGCTTTCATTACTTTTAGAATATTTAAAAACTACCTCGTTAGATTTTTTAATAGCATCCTCTATTAAAGTATCCTTTTCTGCGGAATTAAAATTTTCTTCTACATATTTTACAATATGTTCAGCAGCCATTTTGCTTGCTACTTCACCAGCATTATGTCCACCCATTCCATCTGTAACAACATATAGTTTAAACTCATCTTTTTCTAAATAAATTGCAAAATCTTCATTTAAAACTCTTCTTAATCCTACATCACTAACTAATCCAACCACTTTATTCCCCCCTTGTTTCTTGGGTCTTTATATAACTTCTCCTAAGTTGTCCACAAGCTGCATTAATATCACTTCCCATTTCACGTCTAACAGTTACTTCTATTCCTAAATTACTTAATATGTTTGCAAAATCTTGTATTGTTTCTTTAGATGATCTCTTAAATGTACGTTCTTTTATTTCATTTACAGGTATTAAGTTAACATGGCAAAGCATTCCCTTTAATAATTTACCTAAAGCTCTTGCATCTTCTTTAGAATCATTAACATCTTTAACTAAAGAATACTCAAAAGTTATTCTTCTTTTAGTCTTGTTTACAAAATACTTACACGCATTTAAAATTTCATCAATACTATATTTATTAGCTATCGGCATAATCTCTTTTCTTTTTTCATCGCTAAATGCATGTAATGAAATGGCTAGAGTTATGCTAAGTTCTTTATCTGCAAGTTCGTATATCTTAGGTACAATCCCACAAGTAGATAATGTTATATGTCTTTGACCTATGTTTAGTCCATACTCTGCAGAAACTATATCTAAAAATTTCATTACATTTTCATAGTTGTCTAATGGCTCACCACTTCCCATTAAGACAACATTTGAAATTCTCTCACCTATGTGGTTTTGAACCACTAATATTTGAGCTAATATTTCACCTGTAGTTAAATTTCTAATTCTACCATCTATTGTTGAAGCACAAAATTTACATCCCATTCTACAACCTACTTGAGTAGATATACATATAGAATTTCCATGCTTATATCTCATTAAGACACTCTCGATTAAATTTCCATCAGAAAACTTAAATAAAAACTTTTCTGTTCCATCAAGTTCTGATTTATATATTTCCTCAATTTCTGGTAATGCTATTTCAAAATTTTCTTCAAGCTTTGCAATTAAAGATTTAGGCATATTTCTCATATCACTAAAATTTCTAACATCTTTGTATATCCAAGACATAATTTGCTTAGCTCTAAAAGAACTTTCATTGTTTTCTTTCATCCATAATGTTAGCTCTTCTAGAGTATAATCTAATATGTTTTTCATTTATTCACCTACTATTATTGCTTTTCTAATTTTGCAACAAAGAATCCATCCATTTTTGCATTTGGAAGTATTGTTAATGTACCATTTTTATTGTAAATTAAGTTATCTTCTTTTCCTATAAATATAGTTTTTAATTTACAATCCTTATGAGTATTTAAGAACCATTCGATATTTTCTTCATTTTCTTCTTTATTAAGTGTGCAAGTTGAATATATCATAACTCCACCATTTTTTAAGTATTCCCATGCATTGTTCATTATTTCTCTTTGAACAGGAATTATTTCTCTTAAATTTTCTCTTGTTTTATTCCATTTTATTTCTGGTTTCTTTCTTATTATACCAAGTCCTGAACATGGCACATCTATAAGTACTCTATCAGCATATGAAACTAAATCTGCATTTAATTTTGTTGCGTCTCCTACTTCAATTTTCACATTATTCAAATCAAGTCTTTCACAGTTTTCTTTTATTAATCCAAGTTTAGATTCATGTAAGTCAAAAGCTCTAACTTCACCTGTATTTTGTAAAAGTTCAGCTATGTGAGTTGTTTTTCCTCCTGGAGCACTACATAAGTCTAATACTTTCATATCATTTTCTAATTCAAGTAAAGGTGCAACTAACATAGCACTTTCATCTTGAACCGTAATTTCTCCATCTTTAAACAATGGATTTTCTTGTATTGAACTTCCACCTTTTATTAAGATAGCTTCTGGACACATAAACCCTTCTTCAACACAATATCCTATCTCTTCTAATTTCTCAAATACTTCATCATACTCACATTTAGTATCGTTAACTCTAACAGTTGCTTGTGGAATTTGATTTAAACCAACCATTATTTTCTTAGCAAGATCTTCCCCATATTGTTTAATTAGAAGTCTTATCATCCATGGTTCAAAAGAAAACTTATATGCATACTCGTTAATCTTATTTCCATTGATTGTTATATCATCTGGATCTTTTGAGAAGTTTCTAAGAATACCATTCACAAGTTTCCCTGCTTCTGGAGATATTTTTTTTGCTTCATCAACAGCTTCATTACATGCTGCATATGTTGGTACCTTATCTAAGAATGTCATTTGATATATAGCCACTCTTAAAATATTTAATACTTCATGATCCATAAGCTTTATATCTCTTACAAAATTAGCTATTATAAGATCTAATGTTTTCTTTCTTCTTAAAACACCATAAACTATTTCTGTTAATAATGCTTTATCTCTTTCTTCTAAATTTGCTTCGTTTAGTTCATTTGAAAGAATAATATTTGAATATGCTCCTTCATCAATAACTCTTTTTAATATTTTTACTGCTAAATTTCTACAATTCATACGCTACCTCTTTTTTCCTAATCTCTATCGCTTATCGCAATAAGTCTAATTAATTGTGATATTGCCATTAATGCTGCTGCTACATAAGTCATTGCTGCTGCATCCAAAACCTTTGCTGCGCCTTTTACTTCATCACCATATAAAATATTTCTTGATTTTAATATATTTAATGCTCTACTTGAAGCGTTAAATTCAACTGGTAATGTTATTAATTGGAATATTACTGCCGCAGAAAATAGTATTATTCCTAAGGTTACTAAACTTTTTAATCCCATCAGTATTCCTGCAAAAAACAATATCCATGAAAAATTGGAACTAATATTCACAGCAGGAACTATTGAATTTCTTATTATTAAAGGTTTATAAGCTTCTTTATGCTGGATTGCATGACCTACTTCATGGGCTGCAATACCCGCTGCTGATATTGTCTGACCTCTATATACTTCTGGAGATAATCTTAAAACTCTATTTGATGGGTCATAATGATCTCCTAGTTTTGTATTTACTAGTTCAATTCTTATATCATAAAGTCCAGCTTCATCTAACATCATTCTTGCAACTTGCTCTCCAGTATATCCATTCATAGCACTTACCTTACTATACTTACTATAAGCTGAATTAACTTTTGTTTGTGCCCAAAAAGCTATTATTATTGCAGGAACTAATATAATCATTGTTGGATCAAAATAAAACATAAGCTTTCCTCCTATTCTCTAAATTATACCTTTTTATATGTTATTCACCTAATATTATATCCTTATCTATACTATGACCATTTATATACTGCTCTATAGTCAGTGGTTTTCCATTAGGGAATTGTACCTTTTCAATTATCAATACATTTTTGCCACATGCAACCTTAACGCCATCTTTGTTAACTTCTATTATTGTGCCTGGCTTATTAGAAACTTCTTTATCTAAAACTTTTGTTTTATATAATTTCATTCTTTCGCCTTTATATTCAGTATAAGCAATAGGCCAAGGATTCAAACCTCTAACAAGATTATGAATATCATAAGCATCATCATTCCAATTTATATGCGCTAATTCTTTATCAAGCATTTTAGCATAGAAAGTTTCTCCTTCTTGCTTTATAGGTTTTATACTTCCATTATATAATCCTTCTATTGTTTTTAGTAAAAGTTCTCCACCACTTATCATTAAAATATCATGTAATTCTCCGCTTGTCATATCTTCATGAATTTCAACTTCTTCTTTTAATAACATATCGCCTGTATCTAAACCAACATCCATCAACATAGTAGTATTTCCTGATTTTTTTTCACCTTTTATTATAACCCAATTTAATGGTGCTGCCCCTCTGTACATAGGCAATAATGATGCATGTAAATTTATACAACCATATTTAGGTATATCTAATACTTCTTTGGTTAATATTTGACCAAATGCAACTACTATAATAAAATCAGGATTTATTTCTTTTAATTTTTCAATTATTTCTTTATCATCCTTTAATTTTGTTGGTTGATATACAGGTATATCATGCTTTAAAGCTTCTTCTTTAACTGGAGAATATGCAAGTTTCTTTCCTCTTCCTTTTGGCTTATCTGGTTGAGTAAGAACCGCCTTAACTTCATGTTCTTCTATTAATTTTTTAAAAGATGGAACTGCAAAGTCTGGTGTTCCCATAAATACTATCTTCATTTATTAAGGCCTCCTATTTTTTAGTAGTTCTGTCGATAAATAGAGTTCCATTTAAGTGATCATATTCATGTAAAATAGCTCTTGCTAAAAGTTCTTCAGCTTCTATTTCAAATTCTTCCCCTTTTTCATTTAAAGCTCTAGCCTTAACATAATTTGGTCTCATAACAGGTTCTGTTTTACCAGGTAAACTTAAGCAACCTTCTTCATCAACTTGTTTTCCGTCAGTATCTAATATTTCAGGATTTATAAATACTAAAGGACCTTCTCCAATATCTACAATAAATAATCTCTTTAATATTCCAACTTGTGGTGCTGCAAGACCTACTCCATCTGCATCATACATTGTTTCAAGCATATCTTTAATTAGTGTTACTAATCTTTCATCTATTTTTTCAACTTCTCTACATTTTTTTCTTAAAACAGAATCTCCATATTTTCTTATATTTCTTAATGCCATCTAAAATTCCCCCTATGTCATATTATTAGGATTTATATCAATACTAATCCTTATTTCATTATATACACTCTTATTTAATAGATAAAGTGTATCTTTTACTTTTTTATTAAATTCATCACTTAAATTACCTTTTATTATTATCTGCCATCGATATTTATCCTTTAATTTGGTAATTATGCAAGGCACTGGGCCTAATAGTGTAAGTTCAGTTCCTATTATTAACTTTTCCAATTCTTTCTGTAAATTATACATAAAATTTTTCAATTTTTCCTCAAATTTAGAAGTTCCATTAATAACCAATATCTTTGTGAATGGTGGATTATCCATAAGACTTCTAAATCTAATTTCTTCATCAAAAAAAGATTTATAATCAGCATTTTTGGCATGTATTAAGCTGTAATGGTTAGGAGTATATGTTTGAACTATTACTAATCCATCCTTTTCTCCTCTACCTGCTCTACCTGCCACTTGAGTTATGATTTGAAAAGTTCTTTCTCCACATCTGTAATCTGGAATATTTATAGAAATATCAGCTGCTAATACTCCAACTAGCGTTACATTTGGAAAATCCAGACCTTTAGCAATCATTTGAGTCCCAATTAAAATATCTCCTTCTCCATTTTTAAATGAATTATATATAGATTCATGTGAATTTTTATGTCTAGTAGTATCAACATCCATTCTTAGTACTCTAGCTTTAGGAAAATATTTTTTCACTTCAGTTTCTACTCTTTCTGTACCAGCACCAAAATACTTCACATATTTACTTTTACATTTTGGACATGTTTTTTGTTCTCTTTCTGCTCTTCCGCAATAGTGACATATTAAATAACCATTTTTATGATAAGTCATTGATACATCACACTCTGGACATTTAAAAACATATCCACAACTTCTGCAAGAAATGAAGGTTGACATTCCTCTCCGATTTAAAAACAAAATAGTTTGATTCTTGTTTTTAAGATTTTTATCAATTTCATTATAAAGAGTCCTGCTAAATAAAGATAAATTATTTGATTTTAACTCTTCTCGCATATCTATTATATCAAATCTTGGCATATCTTTCTTATTCACTCTTTTATTCATCTCTATAAGCTTATATTCATCCTTCAAAGACTTATAATAACTTTGAATACTTGGAGTAGCAGATCCTAATATAAGCTTACTTCCATGCATTTCAGTAATGAATTCTGCAACTTCAATAGTATTATACTTAGGATTTTGTTCTGATTTATAAGTAGTTTCATGCTCTTCATCTATTATAATTAATCCTAGATTTTGCATTGGTAAAAAAAGTGCACTTCTGGCTCCTATAACTAATCTAGATTTACCTTCTTTTATTCTAAACCATTCGTCAAATCTTTCTCCATCAGAAAGTCTACTATGGAAAAGAGAAATATTACTTCCAAATCTTCCTTTAAATCTTTCAATCATTTGAGGAGTTAATGCAATTTCTGGCACCAATATTATGCATCCCTTGCCTTGCTTTAACATTTCAGCGACTAAATGCATATAAACTTCTGTTTTTCCTGAACCAGTTACTCCCTTTATTAGATATTTTTTTTCATTTCCATTTACAATGATGTCAAAAGCTTTTTGTTGTTCCAATGTTAATGTTTTAGAAGCATATTCAGAATAGCTTTTAATATTATATCTAAAAACCACTTGTTCTTCACATTTTAAAATTCCTGCTTCTATTAATTTATTTAAAGAATAACTTGAAAATCCATTTTCTTTTGTTATTTCACTTTTGGTAAATGAACCCTCATTTTGTGATATAAATTCATATAATTTTATATAATTATCTTTTTTAAATTTTTCATCGTCCAATTGCTTAGCTGTATATATCACATGTCTTTTTTTATTTTTTAAACCTTTCATAATGCCAACAGGTATTAAAAGTCTTATTCCATCTATATATTTACAAAGATATTTGATTCTCAAAAAATTAATAAGATCAATATCTGATTTTGTTAAAATAGCATACTCTTCACAAACATCTACAATGCATTTAATCTTATATTTAAATTCTAACTCTTCAGTTAAAATTCTAAATATAAAGCCATCAACATTTCTATTTCCTTTTCCAAAAGGAACTTTAACTCTATATCCAACACCAACTTTATCCATGAATTCATCTGGTATTTTATATGTAAATGGTCTATCTACTTCATTTGCATCACTATTTATAATTATTTCAGCATAAATGCTCATATAAATTCACCCTTTTTAAGATACCTTATTAGCATATACTTGTATAATAAGAAGAAAGCGCATTTAGCGCTTTCCAATAATATCAAATAATTTGCTAGCAATCTCATTTTTGCTTGTTTTATCTATTGGGATTTCTTCATCTTTATTAGATAAAATAATTACTCTATTATCTTCAGAAGCAAAACCAGTATCTTCACTTGTTATGTCATTTGCAACTATATAATCTAAATTTTTATTCATAAGCTTTCTTTTAGCATTTTCTTTTAAATTTTGACTTTCAGCAGCAAATCCAACTAAAATTTGGTTTTTCTTTTTGCGTCCTAGCTCCATAAGAATATCATTATCTCTAGTAAAAGCTAATTCTAAATCGCCCTCACCTTTTTTTATCTTTTGATTACTGTATTCTTTTGCTTTATAATCAGCTACAGCAGCCGATTTTATAACTACATCAGAATTATCAAAATACTTATTTACTTCTTCTTTCATTTCGCTATTAGTAGAAACTCTAATAAAATTAATATCCGCTGGCACTTCTAATGAAGTTGGACCAGAAATCAATGTAACATTAGCACCTCTATCTCTAGCTTCTTTAGCTATTGCATATCCCATTTTCCCACTTGATCTATTAGTTATATATCTTACAGGATCTATTGGCGATATTGTAGGACCTGCTGTAACTAAAATATTTTTATTAACTAAATCTTTCTTTGTAAATTGTGATATCACTCTATCTACAATTACTTTTGGGTCTTCAAGCTTCCCTTTTCCTATATCCCCACAAGCAAGTCTGCCTGAGGCTGGTTCTATAAATTCATATCCTAAAGTCTTAAGCTTTTCTATATTTCCTTGAACTATTGGATTTTCATACATATGAGTATTCATCGCTGGTGCAAAAATCACTTTTGCTTTAGTTGCCATAATAGTTGTTGATAGCATATCATCTGCTATCCCGTTTGCAACTTTACCAATTATGTTAGCTGTTGCTGGTGCTACTAAAAAAACATCGGCTTTTTCAGCTAAACTTATATGTTGAATTTCCCATGCTTTCGGTTCAGAAAACATATCATATATAACCATATTTTGGCTAAGTGATTGAAATGAAAGTGGTGTAACAAATTCAGTAGCTGATTTTGTCATTATAACTCTAACTTCAATATCTTGTTTTCTAAGTAAGCTTACTATTTCTAAAGCCTTATAAACGGCTATACCTCCACTTACTCCTAATACCACACACTTTTTCATAATACCCAAATCCCTTTTAATTATTCTTCATATTTTACAATATCTTCATTCACTTCATTAATTGCAATTGTTAATGGTTTATGAGAATCTACTTTAGTTAAAGGTTCTGCACCTTCGATTATCTCTCTAGCTCTTTTTGATGTTAAAATTACTAAAGAATATCTGTCCCCCACCTTTGTTAATAAGTCTACTATTGATGGATTAATCATAGAGTTGTTCATGTATTAAGTCCTCCTTTGAATCTAATATACTGTGTTTTAATCTATCTACCCTACATTTTTCAGCTAATATTATTGCTTCTAATTTTTCTACTGCAATGTCAACTTCATCATTAACTACTGCATAATTGTACTTAGAAACAAAATTTATTTCTTTATAGGCAGATTTGAATCTCTTCATAAGAGATTCTGGGGTTTCACTTCCCCTATTAATAATTCTTTGTTTTAACTCTTCCATAGAAGGTGGTAATATAAATATAAATACACCTTCTTCTGTATTTTCTTTTACTTTCAATGCGCCTTGTATATCTATTTCTAAAATGACATCTCTACCACTTTCTAACATTTTATCCACATTGGATTTAGGTGTTCCATAATAGTTTCCATATACTTCTGCATGTTCTAAAAAATCATTTTTTTCTATTCTTGTTATAAAATCTTCTTTACATAAAAAATGATAATTAACACCATCTATTTCACCATTTCTTGGCGATCTAGTTGTTGCTGAAACTGATAATAATAAATTATCATTTTTTTCAAGTAATTCTTTGCATATCGTACCTTTACCTGCACCTGATGGTCCCGATATAACAATTAGTAAACCTCTTTTTTTATCAATCATTATTCATCGACCTCATCAACAACTTCGTCTTTAGTAGATAGTCTGTGAGCAACTGTTTCTGGTTGTACCGCTGATAATATAACATGATCACTATCTGTTATTATTACAGCTCTTGTTCTTCTTCCGTATGTAGCATCTATTAACATACCTCTATCTCTTGCTTCTTGAATTATCCTTTTAATTGGTGCTGATTCAGGACTTACAATAGCAACTAATCTATTAGCAGAAACTATATTACCAAAACCTATGTTTATTAATTTTATTCCCATTTTCTTCCTCCTATTATTCTATATTTTGTACTTGCTCTCTTATCTTTTCTATGGCATTTTTTATATCTATAACTGTATTTGTCATACAAATATCTACTGATTTAGATCCAATAGTATTAGCTTCCCTATTCATTTCTTGAATTATAAAATCTAATTTTCTTCCTATTGGTTCTTCTAACCCCAACGTTTGTCTAACTTGATTTAAATGACTTTTAAGTCTTACAATTTCTTCATCAACAGCTGCTTTATCAGATAAAATCGCAACTTCTTGAGCAATTCTTGATTCATCTAAATCTACATCACTTAATAATTCAGACAATCTTTCTTCAAGTTTTTGTTTGTAATTTTTAGGAATTTCATCTGCTAATTTTTCTATTTCTATCACAAATTTTTCTATAGTATCTATCTTCATTAGAATATCATTTTTTAACTTTTCACCTTCTCTTATTCTCATATCATTCATTAAATCAAGAGAATTTTCTATCAAAGGCAATAGTTCTTTTAATATCTCTTCTAAATTTTCTTCTTTTTCAATTAAAGTTAGTACATCAGGTAATCTTGATATCTTAGTAGTTGTTATATCATCTACCAAATCTAATTCTTCTTGTATTAACTTTAAGCAATCATAGTATTTTTTAGCCAACTTAATATCGACTGTTGGCTCTATATTTTCTTTCGAATAGCTCTTATAGTTTATAAAAACGTCCACTTTACCCCTGTTTAGTTTACTATTAATTAGTCCTCTAATTTTTTCTTCTAGAGATAACATAGTTTTAGGCATTCTAATGTTAATATCTAAATATCTATGATTTACACTCTTCATTTCAACTGAAAAAACCATTCCACTATTTTTATCACTTTGAGCACGCCCAAAACTTGTCATGCTTTTAACCATTTTAGTACACCTCCTTCATTTAGTAAGAAGTAATTCTTTACTCATAATAATTAATTTGCTACATTAAGTCAACTGTTTGTTCATATTTTATTCATATTTAAATTTATTCATAAGTAACTATTTCATAAATATAGTTCTTCTTCATTGTATAGTTATTTTTTCTGAGTTAATAATT
This sequence comes from Clostridium cagae, assembly GCF_900290265.1. Taxonomy (NCBI): domain Bacteria; kingdom Bacillati; phylum Bacillota; class Clostridia; order Eubacteriales; family Clostridiaceae; genus Clostridium; species Clostridium caccae. The sequence goes on along the minus strand of NZ_OKRA01000001.1, from coordinate 760,407 downwards.
TAAATTTAAAATATAAATTATTAACTCTCCTCTATTTTTCTTCATTTAGCCTATATCTACGGCATTTATTATAATAAAATAGTCTATAAATATAAACTTCAAATTTTAATCTTTAATTATTTATAAATAATTAATTAAAGAAAGTATGCCTCTAATATTCAATACCAAATATTAGAGGCATACTTTTTATTATTCCCTTAAAACTTTAATCCATAGTTGAAAGTTCGCTTTATTTTAAAATAAAAATTCTATATTATAAGACTATTAATTTCACTAAGAAAATAATTGCTAACATTATCATAACCCAAGAAACTCTTTTCTTATTTTCTTTTTTAGAGAAAAGATTATACAATACATTTATAAACACATAAGATAGTATACCAAATGTTAGTCCATCTCCAATGCTATAAGTAAGAGGCATTAAAGCAATTGTCACAAATGCTGGAAGCCCTTCTGTAATTTCATCAAAATCTATATTTTTAGCTGCTCCAAGCATTAAATATCCAACATATATTAAAGCTGGTGCTGTAGCACATGATGGTATTGCAATAAAAATTGGTGAAAAGAACATTGCTATTAAAAATAAAACACCTGTTGTAATAGCAGTCCATCCTGTTCTTCCTCCTGCTGCAACCCCTGTTGAGCTTTCTACATAGGTTGTTACTGTTGAAGTTCCAAGACATGCTCCTACGGTTGTCCCAATAGCATCTGCAAGTAGCGCTTTTCCTGCATTAGGAACTTTGCCTTCTTCATCAAGCATTCCAGCTCTTGAACTAACGCCTACTAATGTTCCTACTGTATCAAAGAAATCTACAAACAAGAATGTACATACTACTGTTATAAATAATCCTATGTTATCTGGATGAAATGCATATTCTAGGTCTACCTTACCTGCTATAGGAGCAAGACTTTCAAATTTAAAAATCCCATTTGGTAAATATATGCCTAAATCAGCTGCCACTGATGGATTTTTTAAAGCATATCCCCAAGCCAATAAAGTACTTACTAAAATCCCAACTAAAATTGAACCTTTTATTTTCTTTTTATCTAATACTGCAATAATTATTAATCCAACACAAGTAATTGTAACTGTAGGAATTGTGAAATCACCTAACCCTAATAGTGTTGCATCATTGTTTACAACTATTCCACTGCCTACAAATCCAATAAACGCAATAAACAACCCAATTCCAGCAGTAACTGCATATTTCATATTTTCTGGAATTGCATTTACAACAGCTTCACGAATTTTAAATAATGACATTAAAATAAATATAATACCTTCTACAAATACTGCTGTTAATGCTACCTCCCATGATATCCCTTTTCCTAATACAACTGAAAAAGCAAAATATGCATTTAATCCCATCCCAGATGCTAAAGCAAAAGGTAGATTTGCAAATACCCCCATAAATATTGTTGCAAATGCTGCAGATAAACAAGTTGCTGTTACAAGTGCTCCACTTGGCATTCCTGTTGCACTTAGCATATTAGGATTTACAGCAATTATGTAAGCCATTGTTAAAAAAGTAGTTACCCCTGCTACTATCTCTTTTTTAAAATCAACTTTTTCATTAGAAAATATTTCAAACATTCTTCCAGACTTCTTTTCTTGTTGCATTTTTATTCCTCCTAAATTATTCAAATAAAAAAGTCACTATGGTTTTATTTGATAACTCATAGCGACTTAATTATTAATAAGAAATTAATATAGTCTTACTCATAGTCAAATTCTTTACGGCAATCTGGTAGATACTTGTGAACCCTATTATCACAATTATATGAGTTATCCCTTTTACGAATATTATTATACTTTTTAATCCGAACGTTGTCAATATTAAAAAGCTAAATAGCTTATTTTTTTCTTATTTTTACGAATAATTTGTTTTTATTATTTTCATTTGTTCAGTTTTTTTACATTTCATATGTATCTTTTTCAAATATTTCTCTTATTTTAATTAAACTGTCATTATGATTCACAGCTACTAGTAATTTTATTCTAGCCTTTTGTCCAGATAATACGTCTCCAAATATAACTCCATATTCTCTAAGATTTTTTCCTCCACCTAAATATCCATAAGATTCAAATACTCTTCCCTCAAAACATCTTGATACAATTACAACCGGGATTTCTTTTTTAATGGCTCTCTTAATTCCATCTACCATTAGAGGTGGTACATTTCCTCTTCCCAAAGCTTCAATTACTACCCCTTTATATCCATTAGCTATAACAAAATCTATAAACTTTGAACCCATACCAGAAACACATTTAATTAAAGCTACATCCTTTTCAGTACTGTTTATTTTAACATGTGTAGATTTAGAATTTTCTCTATAAAATATGACTCTATTATTATCAACCATTCCTATGGGACCAAAATTAGGTGTACTAAAAGCATTTAATGCCATTGAATTTCTTTTAGTTACTTCTTTTGCACTATGTAATTCACTATTAAAACATACTAGAACCCCTCTATTTTTAGCACTGTCTGAAATAGCTGTACATATTGATGTGGCTAAGTTGAAAGGTCCATCATATCCTAACTCATCACTACTTCTCATAGCTCCCGTAACAACTACTGGTTTATCAGTATTTAAAGTTAAATCTAAAAAGTATGCTGTTTCTTCTAAAGTGTCAGTTCCATGAGTTATTACAACACCACTTATATCATCTCTGTCTAATAATTTTTGAACCAAATTTGATAATTCAAGCATTAATTCAGACGTCATATGCGGAGATGGTAAATTAGAAAATGTATGACTTTCAATTTCAGCAAATCCCTGAATGCCTGTTACCATTTGCATTATTTCTTCTCCACTTAAACTAGGAACTGCTGCTTTTATTTTTTCATCTACTTTCATAGATATAGTTCCACCATTAAATATTATTGCTATTTTTTTCATCTATTGCTCCTCCATATAAACATAATTACATTATAATATATAATTATATTTTTTTATTTTTATCATAAAAATACTCTTGGAATTCCAAGAGTATTTAAATTATTTTTTAATGTTTAAATATTTTACATTTTCATTAAAACTTTCTTAGTTAATTAAAATATATCCTGAGTTTCTTCATCATTGCAACTTATTAACCTTCCACTGTTCAATCTTGAAATCATTCTAGATTCTGTTATAGGATACATAGTTGCTACATATATATATTGACCTTCTTCATCATACTCTAAAGCTAAAAGAATATTACTATCAATTTTTTTCACTAATTCTAATGCCCCACTATTACTCCTTAAAGGATCTATTCCTATATAATCTGGACACCTAATAATTTCTTCCATAATTTTTATTATATGATTTTTAACTGTTTTAGTAAATTGTTTTCCATGCTTTTTTATTATATGATTTATTACTCTAGAAGATATATAAACAGATGATGGAAAGTCATATTCTATAAGTTCTTCAATTAAAGATATATTTAAATTGCCAACTTTCTTATAGATTCTATACATTTTCTTCATGATATCCCTCATTTTATATTCTTTATTTTATTATATAATATTAGGATAGCTCCTTCTATGAATTTTAAAATATTAATATAAAAGTTTATTAATATGTATTAAAAAGGAGTTCAAAGATATTTTTCTTTAAACTCCTTTTAAATTATTAATCCCTTAAAACTAAAGAATTATACAAATCAAACCACCATTACCTTCATTAATAATTTTTTGAAGTGTCTTTTGAATTTTAACTTGTACATCTTCTGGCATTTTATACAATTTGTTTTGAAGCCCTTCTTTAACTAGCACTTCTAAAGACTTTCCAAACATGTTGCTTTGCCATAGTTGTGCTGGATCTGTTTCAAATTGTTCTAACAGTCCCTTTACAAGTTCTTCTGATTCTTTTTCAGAACCCATTATTGGACTAATTTCTGTCTTTATGTCACACTTTATAAAGTGTAAACTTGGAGCACTTGCTTTTAATTTAACACCAAACTTGCTTCCTTGTTTTACAATCTCTGGTTCTTCAAATTTCATTTCTGATAGTTGAGGGGCTACTAAACCATAACCAGATTCTCTGACATCTTCTAATGCATCTTTAACTTTATCATATTCTAATTTTGCATGAGTTAATTCTTTAATTATACTCAAAAGATCACTCTCTGAATTTACTTCTAAATCACATATTTCACTAAGTATTTTGTAAAATATACCGTCTTTAGGCTTCATAAGTATATTTGCTGTTCCATTGCCTAAATCAACTTCTTTAATAGATGTTGTTCCCATAAATTCTTTTTCTTCAAAACTATCTAATATATGTTTAACATCTCTAACTTTTGAAATTTCGTTACTCATAGTTAAAATTACATCAAAGAAGTTCTTTTTTAACCAATGATTACAATCTAATTTTTCTAACCATTCTGGCATATCTATATTTACTTCTTTTACTGGAAATTCTCTAAGTACATGTTCAAATAAATCTTCTATATCTTCTTCATCCATATTATATATATCCATTACTTTTACTGCTACATTATATTTTGCTTCTAATTCATTTTTCAATGCTTTTGTTTCTTGAGAATTTGGTTTATTGGTATTAAGTACAACCACAAATGGTTTATTTATTGATTGAAGCTCATATATAACCCTTTCTTCCGCCTCCATATAATCTTCTCTTGGTATTCCTGTAATACTTCCGTCTGTTGTAATTACAAGACCTATGGTTGAATGATCGCTTATAACCTTTCTAGTGCCTATTTCTGCTGCATCTTCAAAAGGAATTTCATACTCATACCATGGTGTATGTACCATCTTACTTTCTTCACCTTCTAAATATCCCAATGCACTTTTTACAATGTATCCTACACAATCTACCATCCTAACTTTAAATTTTGTTTCATCCCCTAAGGTTATTTCTACCGCCTCATTTGGTACAAATTTAGGTTCTGTTGTGTGAATACTTTTACCTGAACCACTTTGTGGTAACTCATCTTTTGCTCTTTCTTTCTTATAAGTATTATCAATCTTTGGTATTACCATAAGGTCCATAAACTTTTTTATAAAAGTTGATTTACCGGTTCTTACCGGTCCAACTACTCCTACATATATGTCCCCTTGGGTTCTTTCAGCTATATCTTTGTATATGTTAAAACTGTCCACATTATTCCCTCCTTATTCTTTTTACCAATATATATATATTCTTAGAAGTCTAAAAATATACAGATTAAATAAAATTTTAAATAGAAAAGTCCTAAAAAGACTTTATTAACACAGTTATATGGTTAAAAAATTCTTTTTAGGACTAATATTAAAATATTTCACTTTTCTTTTCACGAAGCATGAGTTCTTCAATCCCTAATTTAGGATCTTTCTTCTCAAATAAAACTTTATACAAAATGTCAGTTATAGGCATAGACACTCCTATTTTTTCTTTTAATTCATAAAAGGCCTTACAAGCTTTTACGCCTTCAACTACCATTCCTATTTCTTTAATTGCTTTATCTACACCCATGCCACTTCCAATTAACAAACCTGCTTTTCTATTTCTAGAATGATTAGAAGTACATGTTACTATCAAATCTCCCATTCCAGTCAAGCCATAGAAAGTTTCTTCTCTTCCACCAAGAGCTGAACCTATTCTAGAAATTTCTTTCATTCCTCTGGTCATCAGTGCCGCTTTAGTGTTATCTCCATAACCTAAACCGTCTAAAATTCCAGCTGCTAGTGCAATTATGTTTTTAACAGCACCCCCAACTTCTACTCCTACCAAGTCTTGATTTGTATAGACTCTAAAGAAGGAAGTCATAAATAAATTTTGAACTTCACTAGCAGAATTCATATTTTCCGAAGAAACTACAAGTGTTGTTGGAAGTTTTAATACTACTTCCTCAGCATGACTAGGTCCCGATAAAACAACAATTGGATTATTTAATTCTTCCTTAATGACTTCAGATAATCTTTTATCAGTATGTTCTTCGATCCCCTTAGCAATTGAAATTATAATCGTTTCTTGTTTTATTTTGCTTTTTAACTGTTTGCAAATACTGCGTATTGTATGAGATGGTATTGCTAGAACAATATATTCCGCATTTTCAGTTGCTTTTTCTAAATTATCAAATGCTTTAATATTACTAGGAATTTCTAAATTTTTTATATATTTATCATTTCTTCTATTAATATTTATATCATCAACAACTTTTTTATCTCTATTGTATATACTTACAGTATTCCCCTTTTCCGCAAGCAGTATAGCTAAAGCTGTTCCAAAACTTCCTCCACCTATAAAACTTACTTTACTCATTACTATTCCTTCCTTTGTCTATACTCGATTTGTATACCAGTACCTTTAAAATCAAAACTATTTCTTAATTGATTTTCTAAATATCTTTCATAAGAAAAATGTGACGCACTAGCATCATTAACGAAGAATACAAACTTAGGTGGTTTAGTAGCAACTTGAGTTGCATAATATATTTTCATTCTTTTAAGGCTAACTATTGGTGGTTCTTTCATTAGTATCGCCTTACTTATTACATCATTTAATATTCCTGTAGATACTCTCTTGTTATAATTGTTATAACATTTTTTAGCTAATTCTAAAATTTTATGAGTTCTTTGTCCTGTTAATGCTGAAATAAATAAATATTCAGCATATGGCATAAATTTCAAACTACCTTGTAAATCTTTTTTAAACTTCTCCATAGTTTTGTCATCTTTTTCAACAAGATCCCATTTATTCACAAGAACTATTATAGCTTTATTTAGCTCATGAGCATAACCTATTATTTTTTCATCTTGTTCTGTTACACCATCCTGAGCATCTATCATAAGTATACATACGTCTGCTTTTTCTATTGACGCATATGTTCTTATAACGCTATATCTTTCTATTTCTTCTTTAACTTTGCTTTTTCTTCTAAGTCCAGCTGTATCGATTAAAATGAATTTCCCTTGTTCTGTTTCTAAATAACTATCTATAGCATCTCTAGTTGTTCCAGCAACATCAGAAACAATAAGTCTCTCTTCACCTAATAATTTATTTATTAATGATGATTTTCCTACATTAGGTTTTCCAATCATAGCTATTCTTATATATTCATCCTCTTCAGCATCAGCATCAAATCTATCAAAATGTTCTACTACTCTATCAAGCATATCACCAAGTCCTAATGCTTGTGATGCTGATATTGTTATTGGATCACCAATTCCTAAGTTGTAAAACTCCCAACTGTTTTCTTCATATTTTAAGGAATCAATTTTATTTACTACTAATACTACTGGTTTTTTGCTTTTTCTTAACATATTAGCTACTTCTTGATCCGCAGCAGTTAACCCTTCTTTACCATCAACTATAAATACTATTACATCAGCAGTTTCTATAGCAATGTTCGCTTGTCTTCTCATTTGTTTCATTATTATGTCGTCATTTGTAGGTTCTATACCACCAGTATCTATCATAGTAAAGTTATAATTTAACCATTCAGCCTCAGCATAAACTCTATCTCTTGTTACTCCTGGTGTATCTTGTACTATGGAAATTCTCTTTCCTGCTAATTTATTAAATAATGTTGACTTACCAACATTTGGTCTTCCTACTATTGCAACTATCGGTTTTCCCATTAAAATTCCTCCTTATATTCGTTTAATATACTAATTAAATTTTCTCCTGTGTAATCTGTTACTATAACTTTTACATCCAATGCTTCTTCAATATCTCTAATTTTCAAATCATCTAACATAATTTGTTCACTAGAGTCAGCTAATTCATATCCTTTTCTAAACATACAATCAGCCATTAATAAATACTTAGTATTTATTTTTCCTTTTAATTGGTTTATTATATCAGTTCCAGTTAAAAGTCCTGTTATAGTTATTGTTTCTCCAAAATAATCGTTTATTACTTTATATACATCTAATTTGATATTAGGATTTTTTTTCAAAATCTTATCTCTAGCTTTTATAATTTCTTCATAAGCTAAAGCACCTGTTGCGATTGAAAAACTTCCTTTAGAATTTTCATCTAAATCATTTAATGTCTCATCTATAATATCCTTAAAGTATCTTACAACACCTACGCCATCTTCTAGTTGTTCATATCCTTTATAGAATTCGCTACTTGGAACTTCATTTCCTGAAACTATATAAAATTCATCTGATAACCTTACAAAAGGTTCATTTACTTCTTTTATAAATTTATTTTGAAGCTCTTTAACCATCTCGATTTCTTTTTTAGACTGCTCTTTAGTAAATGTCTTTACATGTTGAAGTTTTTCTCTAAATTTAGTTATTCCTATTGGAACAACAGCCACAGTAGCTACAAATGGATAAAAATTATATAAGTCTTCTATAGTTCTCTTTAATTCATCTCCATTATTTATGCCTGGTATACATACTACTTGAGAATTTATTATAATTCCCGCATCCGTTAATCTTTTTAAGCGTTCTAGTATGTTTCCTGCAAATCTATTATTCAACATTTTAACCCTAAGTTCTGGGTTTGTTGTATGTACTGATACATTAATTGGACTTATATGATATTTTATTATTCTATCAATATCTTCTTCTTTCATATTAGTTAATGTAACAAAATTTCCTTGAAGAAAAGATAATCTAGAATCATCATCTTTAAAATATAAAGTATCTCTCATTCCAGGTGGTAACTGATCTATAAAACAAAAAATGCATTTATTGCTACATCTTTTTGCTTTGTCCATTAAGCCACCGCCAAATTCAAGACCTATATCCTCTCCATATTCTTTTTCTATTTCTATTTCCCAAATTTCGCCATTTGATTTTTCTATTTCTAAAACTATTTCCTCATCTGCTGACAAGAATTTATAATCCATAATATCGCTTATTGGAGTTTGATTAATAGATATTAGACTGTCATTTACTTCTATTCCTACTTCTTCAGCAATACTGTATTTTTCTACTTTTGTTATAATATTTTTCATTTTTTCACTCCTAATTATAACATCCCATATTCGTTTATAGTACGTTTAATTATATAATAACTGACTAGTTATTGCAAACACTATATTTTAAACCAATTTTATTTGTTTTATTTTAAAAATAAACTTTAAATTTAAATGTTTTTTTATTAATAAAGGCTAGGAATAATTTCATTTCCTAGCCTTCACTTTATTTTTATTCATTTAAATCAACATAAGTTCCATGTTTAGAAAAAATTGTCCACTCACATATATTGGTAACATGATCTGCTATTCTCTCAAGATACTTTATTACAAATAATAATTGAGTACCCTGATTAATTAAATTTTCATTCTTTTTAATTTCACCTATACAAACACCAAATAATCTTTTATATAAATCATCTATCACATCATCCATTTTGCATACCTTATATGCAAAATCAACATCATCTTTTATATAAGCCTCTATAGATAAATTAATCATCTCTCTAACCTTCACTTCCATGTCCCACAGCTCACTGATGTTTTCTTTAAATATCGCTTGATTTAATCTTTTAGTTATTTTACATATATCAACTGCATGATCCGCCATTCTTTCTAAATCTGTTACTATTTTAGAAGCTGTAAAAACTCTTCTCAGATCTGTAGCAAGAGGTTGCTCCATAGCAATAAATTTTATACAATCTTCTTCTATTATTTTTTGTAAATCATCTACTTTATCATCATACTTTATAACTTTATCTGCCATATCTGAATCATGATTTTTTAACGAAATCATACTATCATGTATTTGCTTTTCTACTAAACTTGTCATTTTTAATAATTGTCTATTAATTTCTTTAACCCTTGTATCTTGAGATTCTCTTGTCATTAATTCTCACCCTTTCTTTTAACCAAATCTACCAGTTATATAATCTTCCGTTCTTTTATCTCTAGGATTATAAAATATATCCTCAGTTTTTCCAAATTCAATAACTTCTCCACTTAAAAAGAATGCCGTTTTATCTGCTATTCTTCCTGCTTGTTGCATATTATGAGTTACTATAACAACTGTATAATCTTTTTTTAATTGCTCTATTAATTCCTCTGTTTTATTAGTTGAAATTGGATCTAATGCTGACGTTGGTTCATCCATTAAAATAATTTCTGGGGATACTGCTAATGTTCTTGCAATACATAATCTTTGTTGTTGACCACCTGAAAGCCCCATTGCACTTTGTTTTAATCTATCCTTAGTTTCATCCCAAAGTGCTGCTCCTTTTAAACTTTCCTCAACAATTTCATCTAATATTTTTTTATCTTTAGTTCCGTGAATTCTTGGACCATAGGCTATATTATCATATATAGACATAGGAAACGGATTAGGTCTTTGGAATACCATTCCTACTCTTTTTCTTAAATATATCTCATCATAGTCTTTATATATATCTTTGTCTTCAAATAAAACTTCTCCTGTTATTCTAACTATTTCAATTAAATCATTCATTCTATTTAAAGTTCTTAAAAAAGTTGATTTACCACACCCTGATGGCCCTATTAATGCTGTTACTTCATTTTTATTTATATTCATATTTATATCTTTTAGTGCTTGATTTTCACCATAGTATAAATTTAAATTCTTAGTTTTTATAATACTCATTACTTGAACTCCCCTACTTTCCGCCATAAGATTTCATTAATCTATTCCCTAGTAACCTTGCTAATATATTGAATAAAAGTACTGCTATTATCAATACTGCTGCTGTTCCATTAGCAATTTGAGCTGCATCCACCACTATACCTTCAGAATTTAATTTCCAAATATGAACTGCTAAAGTTTCTGCTGGTCTAAAAAGAGAAAATGCTGATTTATTTCCAACTAAACTTATTTGATTGAAGTTTAAAGCTCCTGAGCTCAATCCTGCTGTATACAAGAAAGCTGCTGCTTCTCCAAAAATTCTTCCTGCAGATAATATTATTCCTGTTAGAATTTCACTCATAGCTGTAGGTACTGTAAGCTTTGCTATTGTTTGCCACTTACTTGCACCTAATCCTAACGAAGCTTCTTTTACTTTCTTACTAGCTGCTCTTATTGCATTTTCTGAAATTCTAGTCATAGAAGGTATATTTAATATACTAACCGATATTGCTCCAGCAAGTATCGAATATCCCCAACCTGCCATATTAACAAATACTAATAGTCCAAACATACCTATAACTATAGATGGCAATGAAGATATTGTTTCAAGAGACATTCTTATAATATTAAGAAACTTACCTTCCTTTGCATATTCAGCTAAATATATACCTGCACCTATTCCAATCGGAACCGTTATTATTAACGAAACAATAAGCATATAAAAGGAATTAAATAATTGCGGCCCTATTCCTCCACCTGCTCCTGTTAATTTAGGTTTTCCAAATAGGAATGAAGGTTTTATCATATTTCCACCTTTATATAATATATAAATAATAAATGCGCCTAATAAACCGACTATAAATATGCTTATTATATAAAATATTATGGTAGCTATTTTATCAACTTTTTTAGCATCCATTATACTGCACTCCTTTTTTCTATCTTTCTAACTATCACTATAAAAATAAATGAAATAACAAGTAATATTAATGCTAATGTCCACAATGCGTCATTCCACGGTGTTCCACCTACAGTATTAGCCATATCCATTGTTATAATACTAGTTAATGTAGACATTGAAGAAAGAAGTCCTTCTGGTAATTTAACTGTATTACCAATTACCATTTGTACTGCAAGTGCTTCTCCAAATGCCCTTGCTATACCTAATACAACACCTGTTAAAATTCCTGTTTTGGCTCCTGGTACTATTACCCTGCTTATTGTTTGCCATCTAGTTGCACCTAAACCATAAGAAGCTTCTATATGATCATTAGGTATATTTTTTATTGCATCTATGGCTAATGTAGCAATTGTAGGTAAAATCATTAATGATAAAACTAATATTCCTGATAAAAGTGAGAATCCCATTCCCCCAACATTATTTTTTATAAATGGTACTAATACCGATATTCCAACCCAGCCATAAACAACTGATGGTATTCCAACCAATATCTCTAATGATGGTTTTATTACCTTGTTACCAAATTTACTAGAAATAATGTTAGTGAAAATAGCTAGTGCAACTGCAATAGGAGCACTTAAAATTACAGCTCCTATCGATACACATGTAGAACCTAGGATGAATGCTAAAGCTCCAAAGGAAGGCTGATCTTTATTGGGCTGCCAATTATTTTTAAATAAAAATTCCGTTATGCTATATCCATTTTGAGTGAATGATTTAATCCCTTTTGAAGCTATAAATAATAATATCAAGCCCGTAATTACTATTATTAGTATTCCACATAAAGTTGCAAAGCCTTGACCTAAATATTCATTTTTAAGCCTTTCCTTAAAACTTCTCTTTTTCATATTCTAATCATCCTTTAATTATTATTTTTCTTTTATTTCAGATCCTGATATAAATCCTAAATTTTCTATACTTTCTTTATTATCTTCACTTGTTATAAAGTTTATAAATTCTTTACTCAATCCTTCTGCTTCACCATTTGTATACATATGACCCCATGACCAGAAAGGATAACTTCCATTCTTTATATTTTCATTTTCAGATGATATTCCGTCAATGTTGGTAACTTGTAATAATTCTTTAGCTTCAGCTGTATTCATGTAAGAAAGAGCTAAATAACTTATTGCACCATCATTTTGCTTCATTGTAGTAAGAACTGCGCCATTTGAATCTTGAACTGCTCCTATAGAATCATTTTCTAATGACTTATCTCCATCTAATATTTTATTTTCAAATGTACCCCTTGTTCCAGATCCTGATTTTCTATGAATTAAAAATATTTCTTTATCCGGTCCACCAATTTCTTTCCAATTTGTTATTTTTCCTGAGAATATTCCTTTTAACTGTTCTTTATTTAAATTTGTGATTCCTAATGACTTATTTACAACAATTCCAAAACCTTGAGCTATAACTTTATGATCTACTAATTCCTTAGATTGTGCCTCATCTAACTTTTCCTCTGCAAATATATCTGAATTTCCAATATCAACTGTTCCTTCTAATACTTGAGTAAGACCTGTTCCTGATCCACCTGCTTGTGCACTTATCTCAGCACCAGGATTTATTTCATTAAATTTCTCAATTGATTGTTCCATTAATGGTAATAATGCAGATGACCCACTTACTGTTATTGATCCATTTGTTGAATTATTTCCAGTATGTCCTTTATCTTCTCCAGATCCACAGCCTACCATGCTGCCTCCAATCATAGTTATTAACAATGCACTGACTATAAGTTTTAAAGTATTTTTTTTCATATAAAATTCCTCCACCAACTTTTGATACATTAATTAAATCTTTTATATTTATAATATAACCAGTAAGTTAAGCTATTATTAGATTAAAGTTAATTTATATTAGGACTACGTTAAATGAATTTAACATTAGAAAATATTAAAGCCTTACTTAACCCTAATCTAAAGCCTAAATTAATCTTATAAAATTTACACAAAATAAAATAAGCTGAAAAATAAAATTTTCAGCTTATTTAAATAATTATTTATATTTTATTCTTACTTTAAATATACTCCCTTCACCTAATATACTTTTAACATTTATATCCCCATTAAATGTTTTAACTATATGCTTTACAATAGCTAGTCCTAAGCCTGTTCCACCTTTTTTTCGAGATTTATCTACTCTATAAAATCTTTCAAATATTCTTGGTAGATCTTCTTTAGGTATACCTAATCCATTATCACTAATTTCTAAATAATAATTTCCTTGCTTACTATAACTTATCACCTTAACATTTGATCCATTTTCAGAATATTTTATAGCATTTTCAACTAAATTTAATGTTAACTGATAAAATTTATCCTTATCGCCTAATATAAGCTCTTGGTTATCATCATAAAATTCTAAATTAATAGCTTTATTATTAGCAAGTTTTCTCACCATATTGATAACATCTTCTATTATACTTTTAGGTAAAAATTCATCATTTTGAGTTGATATATTGCTCTCAATACTAGAAAGTACTAAAATATCATTTATTAATCTTGATAGCCTTTCTGATTCTTTATCTATTATATTCAAGAATTTTTCTCTAGTTTCATTGTCTTCTACATATCTTAATGTTTCTGCAAAACCTTTAATAGATGTTAATGGTGTTTTTAACTCGTGAGATACATTTGCAACAAATTGAGTTCTCATAAGTTCAAGTTTTTTTATGTCAGTTATATCTTGTATAGTTATTACTTTTCCTATCATTTCTATTCCATTTATTATATTTGATTTTTTTATCTTTAAATCACGCTCTATTGGATGAAGTATTTTTATTTCTTTGTCTATTTCGTAATCCTCTTCTAAAAAAGTATTTATGTCATAATCAGAAATATATTCAATTATAGATTCGCCTAAAATATTTTTCTTTATACCGAATATTCTTTCTGCATAAGGATTAATAGCTATTACAATATTATTATTATCTACTGCAATAACACCGCTTTCCATGCTTCTTAAAATAGATTCTATTCTAGTTTGTTTATCAACTATCTCATGCATTTTCATTTGAAGCTGATCTGCCATATTATTAAAACTTTCACCTAAGTTTCCAAGTTCATCTTTACTATTTATTTTAGCTCTTATTTTATAATCTCCATTAGCCATCTTATGTGTTACTGACTCTAAGTCTTTAATTGGTGTAATTATCATTTTTATTAATTTTAAACATAACGATATAGAAAAAAACATTACCACCATTATTATTCCTATACAATATTTTATATTTTTATTTTGGAATGTTTTCACAATATTAACCGGAACCCAACTTACTACTATAGTATTATCACTTAATTTTGTAGCATAATATATTACGTTAAGATTACCATCTTCACTATATTTAGTTGAAGATCCCTCTCCATTTTCCATAGCTTCTTGAAATTCCTTATTATTTTTATAATTATTTTCCACTTCATTTTGAGTATCATATAATATCTCACCTTTTACATCAAGTAATGTAAATTTAACTGGTATATTATTTATTTTTATTAAATCAGTATTATTAACATTATTAACCTGTTCTGGATTACCTAATTGACCAACAAGTAAGTTGAAATTTCTAAGTTCTTCTTTTGTATCCCTAATTTGTTGAACATTACTTAACAATACAAAGAAAGATGTCACTATTATAATGGCAAAAAAGACTGTCATCATTGATGATATTAATATTTTCTTTTTCATTATTTATCAATTGGGTTAAATCTATAACCTACTCCTCTAATCGTTTCTATAAATTTAGGATTTTTATCGTCTTCTTCTATTTTCTTTCTTAAATATCTTATATGTACATCTACTGTTCTAGTTTCTCCTATGTACTCATATCCCCATATTTTATCTAATAGTGTTTCTCTTTGAAGAATTTTCCCTTTGTTTTTTATTAATATTTTTAAAAGATCAAATTCTTTTAAAGTTAATTCAACTTTTTGATTATTAATAAACACCTCATGTCTATCAAAATCTATTTTAAGACCTTTAGACTCATATGAATTATTTTCAATATCTGCACCTGGATAAGTTCTTCTAAGAACAGCTTTAACTCTTGCTAATAATTCTCTCACAGAAAAAGGTTTAGTTATATAATCATCTGCACCTAATTCTAAACCTAATATTTTATCAATTTCCTCTCCTTTTGCTGTCAACATTATTATTGATATATTTTGAGTTTCTTTATCTTTTTTTACTTCTTTACAAACATCAAAACCATCTAATCCTGGTAACATTAAATCCAATAATATCAATTTAGGTTTTTCCATTTTAGCTATTTTAAGCGCATCTATACCATTGTTGGAAGAAAGCACTTTATAACCTGCATTAACCAAATTAAACTTTAATAATTCTATTATGTGTTCCTCATCATCCACTATTAATATTTTTTCATCAGACATAACTATTCTCCTCACTCTAAAATTATAAAAGTAAACATTCTACCATAATTTCCATTTGATTTTCTATATGAATGTAATTTGATTCTTTCACTACAATATGTACATAATTCTAAAGTATTTATATTCTCTTCTTTAACTCCTGAATTTCTCAAATCATTTAATATACATTCTTCTAAATTTAATTTATTTTTATTAAATAAATCACATTCTTTAATTTCTTTCTTTTTCTCTAAAAACTTTTCTTTTAATTCCTTGGATACTTCATAACAACAGCTTCTTATATGCGGTCCTATATAAGCTTTAATATTTTTAGGATTACACTTAAACTCACTCTTCATTTTTTCTATTGTTTTTAAAGTAATAGAATTAAATGTTCCTCTCCAACCACTATGAATTGCTGCTGACACCTTTTTAACTTCATCTACTAATATAACCGGAACACAATCCGCAGTAAAAACTCCAATAATAACATTTTTCTTATTTGTTATTATTGCATCTCCTTCTTCATTTATAATATCATTATTCTTATAAATTAATATATTATCACTATGTACTTGTTTTAAATATACTACTTCATTAACATTAAATTTGCATCTCAATGATTCTAATTGCTTAACACCTTCATCAGTATTCCTATTAAAACTTCTGTTGAGTTCTGCATTTGAAAATACTATTTTAGCAACATTATCTAATTTTATGGTCATAAAATCTTCTACATTTTCTATATCCTTTAAGTCTATTTTTTTCAAAATTATCCCCCCAATTTATGATTTAATTTTATCAGTTATAAGTTTTATGTTAATTGTATTAACTAATTTTTAACGTTCATGTAACATATGTATAACATATTATTATACATTTTAATATGTAAAAAGGATTTGAACATTAAATTTAACATATTCAAAATCCTTTTTTAATAACTATTAAAATTTTAATTAACTACGAGATTTTTAATTTCTTCTAAGAAAGTATTTATATCCTTAAACTGTCTATAGACAGATGCAAATCTAACATATGATATTTCATCAACTTGTTTAAGCTTATCCATAACCATTTCACCTATATCTTTAGATGCAATCTCAGTAACCATTCTATTAGAAATTGATTTTTCTATTTCATAGGCTATATCTTCTATTTGCTTTCTTGAAACAGGTCTTTTTTGACAAGCAATAATAAGACCATTAATGATTTTTTCTTTATTAAAGTTTTCTCTAGCTAAATCTTTCTTAACAACTAAAACAGGAAAATCCTCTATTTTCTCATAAGTAGTATATCTCTTATTACAATTCAAGCATTCCCTTCGTCTTCTAATTGTAGTATTATCATCTGTTGCTCTAGAATCAACAACTTTGCTTTCTTCAAAATTACAAAATGGACATTTCACTTTAATCACCTCTTTTACTTTAGTAAAAAGTATTTATAGATTCATTATATATAGTTTTTGTTCTGATTACTACCCATTATTAGAATCATACTCTGGAATATTATTTGATTTAACTAATATAACATCAACTCCAACTTTTACTATATCATTCCACTTAATTTCTATTTCATCATCTTTTAAAAACCAAGATTTCATGGTTGTACTTGGTAAAATTAATGAAGTTATTTTATTTTCATCACAATCAACTTTAAAATCTTTTATAAAACCAAGTTTACGACCTGTAGATATATCTATTATTTCCATAGATCTCATCGCATTAAGTGAATACATTTCTGCTTCCATAGTTATCCCCCTACCTATAAAAATTAATACCTTTATTCATTAACAATAGATTGTAACATCCTTATTGTATAACGCTTGATTGCCACTGAACTATAATTTATAAATTTCAAATACATACTTAATTGTACTTTTACTTTAAACACAAAATAAATTGCAAATGAAACTAAAAACTTTATTTATTTTATATATTTATATGTATGATAACTTTACTTAATTCCTTATATAACAAAAACTGATATTTATTAAATATCAGTTTTTATTATATCATATGGATTAATTTTAAACATGCTTTCTCATATGCTTTAAAGCTGTTTTTTCTAGTCTAGATACTTGTGCTTGAGAAATTCCAATTTCATCTGCAACTTCCATTTGTGTTCTTCCCCTAAAAAATCTTAAATTTAAAATTAATTTTTCTCTATCTGTTAGCTTTTTCATAGCTTCCTTTATGGATATATTTTCAAGCCAACTTTCATCGGTATTTTTCGAATCACTTATTTGATCCATAACAAATATTGCGTCTCCACCATCATGATAGATTGGTTCAAATAAAGATACTGGATCTTGTATTGCATCTAACGCAAATACAACTTCTTCTCTTGGTAATTCTAGTTCTTTTGCGATTTGAGATATTGTTGGCTCTTTATTATTATCTTTTATAAATTTATCTCTTACTATTAATGCCTTATATGCAATATCTCTTAATGATCTACTAACTCTTATAGAATTATTGTCTCTTAAATATCTTCTAATTTCCCCTATTATCATAGGTACTGCATAGGTTGAAAACTTAACATTTTGTGATAAATCAAAATTATCTATTGATTTCATCAAACCAATACATCCTACTTGAAATAGATCATCAACGTTTTCTCCTCTATTATTAAATCTTTGAATAACACTAAGCACTAATCTTAGGTTGCCTTTTATAAAGGTTTCTCTAGCACTTAAATCTCCTTTTTTTAATGCTAAAAGAAGTTGTTTTTTTTCTTTTTCTTTAAGCATTGGAAGTTTAGAAGTATTTACTCCACATATTTCCACCTTATTAATAATCATAAGTACCAACCCTTTCGGAAGTAATAATCTGCTGCATTAAAGATTATCTCCGATAGACAATACTTTTATACTAAAGACAAGCTAAATCATTTTACTTATTTCTTTTTTTAGCCTTCTAATTATTTTTTTCTCCAATCTTGAAATATAAGATTGAGATATTCCAAGCATATCAGCAACTTCCTTTTGAGTTTTTTCTCTTGTTCCATTTAGTCCAAATCTAAGCCTTACAATTTCTTTTTCTCTATCATTTAAAATTCTAAGTGCCATTAGCAATAGTTGCTTATCTACTTCATCTTCAATTAAATTGTATACTTCATCATTTTCAGTACCTAAAATATCTGATAACAATAATTCATTTCCATCCCAATCTATATTTAAAGGCTCGTAAAATGAAATTTCTGCTTTTATTTTACTATTTCTCCTTAAATACATTAGAATTTCATTTTCTATACACCTAGATGCGTACGTTGCTAATTTAATCTTTTTTTCTGGATTAAAAGTATTTACTGCCTTTATTAATCCAATAGTACCTACTGAAATTAGATCTTCAACATGAACACCTGTATTTTCAAACTTTCTCGCTATATAAACAACTAGTCTTAAATTTCTTTCTATTAAGGTACTTCTTATACTTTCATCTCCATGCATAAGATTATTGACTAATGTTTCTTCTTCATCCTTTGATAATGGTGGTGGAAGTGCATCGCTACCACCTACATAATATAGTTTTCTTCTAAATAATTTAAATCTAGATAACAATTTATTTAAAAATAAAATCACTCTTCTCATAATACACCCCTTTTATATTACTCCTCTTGATAACAATGCATTAAAATCATTTTCCTTACTTAATTTTTCATTGCATGGACATATGATAGCATCTACTTCATTATAAAATTTTTCACCTTTTATTTTTATTGCCTCTACCTTTATTCCCTTTAAATTACCTCCATATCCAATTGCACTATAAGGTATGTAGTAGACATCCTTACTATTAAAATTAATTTCACCTATAAGATCCTTTTCTATTAAGATACATGGAAGATTGCTAACAGGCTCTCTTAATTCATTGCCAGTATCTAAAAATCCTTTTATATCATACATAGTATTAGATACCTCAAACTGTATACTAAACTTAAAATTATTTACCATTAATTTGTTTTTAGCATATTCTATTAATCTATTACAAAACATATATATTATCATTCCACCTAATAGCAAATACTTCATTGAATACTTACTTATTTCAAAACTTTCTCCTAATAAATATTCATTTTGGTTTAGTGAAAATAAAAAACATAATCCACTTAATGTAAATGTTAATAATAAAAATATTCCCATTGCTTTAATTATGTTAATAAAACCTTTTTTACCATAACTTATCTTAATCATTATATATAAGACTATTACTCTACAAGGAAATGAAGTTAACACATTCAATTTAGGAAATAATAATACAATCGTATACAATGCCCCTATAAATCCTGAACATATTAATAGAATATCTTTAACTTTATACTTTAGTATTTTCATTGTTAGTATCATAAGAAATAAATTAATTATAAAATTTTCTAAAATTAAAATATCTATATATACCTCCATGCGAATCCCCCTATTGAGTTTTATTATAGACTTATATTGATTAAAAATTTGTCATAATAGCATACGCTTTTACCATTTTTAGAACATAACTTTTTACATTTATTTACATTTATTTTTTTAATAATCAATAATACTTTTATATTTAATCAATTACTATCTTTTATTGTATAACATGGATAAATTGCTTTATAAAAAGTAATAACCTGTATTAAAGTAATAAAATTTGTATACACAAAAAAGCATGCAAGATTAATTAATCTCACATGCTTTTTATTATATATAAATTCATAAAATACTAAGTATTAATGCTTTTTAGTTCTTCTTAAGAAAACAGGTATATCTAATAGATCATCATCATCAAAATTATTTTCTTGTTTAGGTTTTTCAACTGTTGCTGCAACTTCTGATGTAGCAGCCTTAGGTTGTGGTACCTCTTCTCTTTGAATTTGATTAACCTTATTTATCACTTCTGAAGGAGCAATATTATTGTTAGGAACTTCAAATCCTGTAGCTATAACAGTAATTCTGATTTCTTCATTAAGTGTTTCATCAATCACTGCACCAACGATTATATTAGCATCAGGATCCACTGCTTCACGTACAACATCAGCTGCATCATAAACTTCTAATGCACCTAAATCAACTCCGCCTGTAAAGTTTATTATAACATCTGTTGCACCTTCAATTGATGTTTCTAATAATGGAGATGAAATTGCTTGATGAACTGCATCTTGAGTTCTATTGTCTCCACTTCCAAAACCAACACCCATATGAGCTAATCCTTTATTAAGCATAACTGCCTTTATATCTGCAAAATCCGCATTAATTACACCAGTAATAGTGATTAGGTCAGAAATTGCTTGTACACCTTGTCTTAAAACATCATCAGCTAATTTAAATGAATCTAATAATGTAGTCTTCTTATCTGCCATTCTAAGCAGTCTTTCATTTGGAATAATCACCAATGTATCTACTTTTTGTTTTAATGTTTCTATACCCATTTCAGCATGTCTCATTCGTCTCTTACCTTCAAATGGAAAAGGCTTTGTAACTACACCTACAGTTAATATTTCCATAGACTTAGCTATTTCTGCAACTATCGGAGCAGCACCTGTTCCAGTTCCGCCACCCATTCCTGCAGTTATAAATACCATATTAGCACCCTTTATTGCAGCTGAAATTTCTTCTTTACTTTCTTCTGCCGCTTTTTTACCTATTTCAGGGTTAGCTCCAGCGCCTAAGCCTTTTGTTAACTTTTCTCCAATTTGAATTTTTTGATCTGCATGTGAAAGCATTAATGCTTGCTTATCTGTATTAATTGCTATAAATTCTACATTTCTTAAACCTTCAACTATCATTCGATTTACAGCATTACTACCGCCACCTCCGCAGCCTATTACTTTTATATTAGTTAATTCTTGAATATCCCCATCAAAATCTAACAAAATAACTCCTCCTTTAGAAAATTCCCTCTAAAAAATCTCTGACTTTCTTTAAAACACTCTTACTTGTTTTGTTTTCTAATTTTTCTTCTTCATTCTTACTTATAACAATATCATTAACCTGTTGTGAATTCTTATACTCATATGAAATTAAATCTAAATTATCATAAACTTCCTTGACTACAGCTAAAGAGGTTATATTCTCAGGATTTTTTATCCCCAACTCATCTTTTGTTATAACTGTAGCTGGAATTTTCAAAATATCATTAACGAAATTGCTTATATTCTCAAAATAATTTAATCCACTACCATATAGAATTATACTACAAATTCTATCATAATGACCAGTGTTTTTTAACTCTCTATTGATATAATTTAGTATTTCTTCAATTCTAGCATTAATAACTTCATAAAATAATGATTTTGATATCTTTAGTGCCCCAACTTCTATTTCGTCCGCTATTTTATTATCTTTATACAAAGTTTCATAATTACTAGAATAAATTATTTTTATATTTTCAGCTTCCGCAAATGAAAGTTCTCCACAAATTGCTAAATCTTTAGAAATATTACTTCCACCTAAAGGTATACTACCAATATATTTAGGAATTCCATTACTAAATATAGCCATATCTATATTACCTGCACCTATATCTACCAAAACTTTATCGCCTACATCATCCTCAGTTAAAAATATCTGATTACCACACAATATATTTAATTTTATAGTAGATAACTTATAATTAGTGCCTTCAAAAATTTCATAATACTTAGTAATTTCATCTTTTAACCCTATTATTAAAGTTAAATTTACATCTAATTTATTCCCTCGCCAATTTAATATATCTCTATGTAGAACTTTTCCATCCAAGATATAAAAATTAATCAAAGTATCAATTAGAATTTCATTATCACTAATAGAAGTAGCGTTTCTAGCTTTTTTTAATGCCTCTTTTATATCTTCTTTTCTAGCGATTCCCTCTATTAATGAAATGGAAACAGTGACTTCAGTTATTCTAATATTTCTTGTTGATATCCCTGCTGAAATATTTTTTATCTTCCTACCAGTTTTATCTTCTAAATCTTTTAAAAGAGTTTTCAAAACTTCTCGACACTTGTCAGTATCTTTAATTATTCCTTTTTCAATTCCTTTGGATTTACAGTACTTAACACCAAGTATTTGCATATCCTCTTCATCTTTTTTTACTGCAAGAGAAGCTGATAGCTTCTTACTTCCAAAGTCTACTGATGCAATTATTTCTTCTTGCATTATTTTATTTCTTACCTCCTTGCAGAAAAGTATACTATTTCCTATATATTCAACATAACAATTAAAATTCCTTTTTATTACTTTATTAATTTTAATTATTATTTGATTTCCACTTTATATACTCTTCTTTAACTATCATATTTTCATTAACTAATCTTTTCAAATCCATATCAATGGTTTGCATTCCATACTTGGATCCCATTTGAATAAAACTATCGATTTGTTCGTAATTTCCCTCTCTTATTAAATTCTTTATACTTGTAGTACATGTCATAATTTCTAGTGCTGCAGTTCTTCCAACACCGGTAGCATTAGGTAATAAAACTTGTGATACAACTCCTCTCAACAATGAAGAAAGTTGTACTTTTATTTCATTTTGTTCTTTATTATCAAAAGAGTTAATTATTCTATAGATACTATTAGCAGCCCCCATTGTATGAAGTGTTGAAAATACCAAGTGACCTGTTTGAGCTGCTCTTAATGCTACTTCTATTGTCTCAATATCTCTCATTTCCCCAATTAATATAACATCTGGATCTTGTCTTAATGCAGCTCTTAGTCCCATAACATAACTCTTAGTATCTTGACCAACTTCTCTTTGATTTATTATTGATCTATTATTATCATATATATATTCAATAGGATCTTCTAATGTAATTATATGTTTCTCTTTTGTATTGTTAATTTCATTTATCATAGCTGCTAGTGTTGTACTCTTACCTGATCCTGTAGGACCAGTTACTAATACTAATCCATCATTCAGCTTTGTAAACTCCTTTAATATTTGTGCATTTGTTATGTCACTAATTTTAGGTATACGTTGTTTTATTACTCTTAAACAAATAGAATAATTACCTTTACACTTATATGCATTAACTCTAAAATTCCCCATGCCTTCAGGTTGATACTTAAAATCGATATCCCCTTCTTCTAAAAATTCTTCAAATCTTTCCGGTGCTAGTTCTCTAATATATTGAGATACTGTTTCATGATTAATTGCTAAGTTACTAGCACTTTTTAAATTGCCATCTATTCTGATCATTGGAGGTAACCCAGAAGAAATATGAATATCAGAAACATTACTTAAATCAATACTTTTTATCAGTTTGTCGATATTGGTCATACTCACTCCCCCATTAAATATTAAAATATTTTTTTAAAATAAAACTTTTTTGATTTATTCTAAAAATAATCTTTCTATAATAAGATTATCATATTTTTCAACATAATTAATAGTCTTTTATATTAAAATAAGGTGCGCTTTTTTAGCTGCACCTTATTTTTACTTTATATCTTACCAAATAATTCTTTTTTTAGTTTTTTCAAAGCTTTTTTTTCTATTCTAGATACATACGAACGTGAAATTCCTAAAGTCCCTGCTATCTCCCTTTGAGTTTTTCTGTTTCCATCTATCAATCCATATCTCATTATAAGTATTGTACTTTCTCTTTTGGTTAAAGAATCTTTGATTTTTTTGTATAGATCTTTAATTTGTAGGTTACTCTCTACTTTTTCTAAAACAGAATCATTATCACTACTTAATATATCGATAAGACAAATTTCATTTCCTTCTTTATCTACTCCAATAGGATCTTGCAGATATACTTCACTTTTTTGTTTTTTATTATTTCTAAACAACATTAAGATTTCATTTTCTATGCACCTAGAGGCATAAGTAGCAAGTCTAGTACCTTTACCAGAATCAAACGAATCAATTGCTTTAATTAATCCAACAGTTCCAATAGAGATTAATTCATCTACATCTTTATTAGGAAAAGAGTATTTTTTCACTATATGTGCTACCAGTCTTAAGTTTCTTTCAATTAAAACACCCTTAGCTGTCTTATCTCCATCTTTAAGTCTTTTTAAGTATTCTTCCTCTTCACTTTCATTAAGCGGGTTGGGAAATGTATTTCCACTACTTATATATCCTGTTAAAAATAGCGAATTACATATCAATTCTATGAAACCATTTAATACAAACACCTTTTTCCTCCATAACAGTGCTTGATACTATAATATGTTTGAAAATCAAAAAAGTTGCTTATTCATTTCTATTTTATTATATTTATTTATTATTTAATGTTTTAACTATATCTTTAAATATAGGAGCAGCTGTATCTCCGCCACCAAGTTCAACATTAGTCTCTAAATTTTGTAATTCTATATTGGGTATAAATACTACCATAGTATATGTTTTGTTATTAAATTTAAAATACCCTGAAAACCATCCATGTGTGTTTCCATCACTAGCTGTAGCTGAACCTGTTTTTCCGCCTATATCTAAATCTGCTATATATGCTTTTATTCCTGTACCTCTTACTACAACCTCTTTCATTGCATCTTTTACAAGTCTTGATGTTATTTCACTATAAATTTTTTTTTCATCACCTTTAAATTCCTTTACTACATTGTCATTTTTATCTAAAATACTTTCTACAATATAAGGCTTTACATACACGCCATTATTAACTACAGTATTTATAGCTCCCAACATTTGAACTGGAGAAACATTCATACATTGACCTATTGATATATTGTTCATTCCTGCATCTTCTTTAGGTTGTATTCCACAGGTTTCATTTTTATTTTCTCCTTCCAAGTTTAAAACTCTATTATATAAACCCTGCTCTTTGGAATATTCCATTAACTTATCATATCCTACTAAAGAACCAATTTTAGCAAATATATCATTACATGATCTTACCAATGAATTTTTCACAGTTAATTTTCCATGATGCTCTCTGCATATGTTTCCATTACAGTTGAAGGTATCATTTACGTTTACTAACCCCATTTCTAAAGCTGAAGCCAATGTTATTATTTTATATATTGATCCAGGTTCATATCCTATTTCTTGGATACCTAAATTTATATTAGCTTCACTTTCATCCTTTTGGACTAAAACCCTTACCTTTCCAGTATCACTTTCTATAATGCTTACTCCAACATTTTTTAAATATTTATATTCTTCTTTTTCAAGAATATTTCTTATTTTATCTTCCATATCTTTATCAATAGTTAACTTTAAATTGTTGTTGTCATCACTTATATTAACTGTTTCTTTAGCATATACAGACTTATCATCTAAATAAAAATTCTTTTTAGGTAAATCATTATTTTTTAAATATCCTTGAAGATTTTCTTGCAACGACCCTTCAACTTGGGTTTCATCTAGTATATTTGCTAAAAAACTACTAACACTCCAAGCTTTTTTTGTATCTACCTCATCAGATATATATGTGTAAATTCCTTTTATATTTTTAAGTTTATTTATTTTATTATAAGTTTCTTCTGAAATATTATAATAAATCTTTCCTTGTGCTTTCATTATTTCTGAATAATTAAAATCTGGATTTTCAGATTTCATTATAAAATTTAAAGCCATTAAATCTTCTAGTGTTTCCTCATAATTATTCAAACTAAAAGGCTTAATATCAACAACTAAAACATATTTTTTATTATACTTCATCAAATCTTTTCCATTAGTATCTAAGATCATATATTTTATATTACTTATATTCTCCATTTGATGATTTTGATAAGATACCTGTACTTTTTCTGATGGATGTACCTGTAACATATACAATCTCATACTAAGTACTATTATTATTGTAATAAAAAAAGACAGAATCTTTAACAATCTCTTTTTTATGCTATATTTATCAGTAAAAATACAAAACACCTCTCTTCAGCTTAAATTTTAGCCTTAGATAAGGTGTTTTATTCAAAAATTAAATATTTTATTTTATAAAGAAAGTACTTTATTAGATTTTACTAACATATCATTTTCTTGTAATGGCTCATCAACTTTTACTGTAAATGTCATATGTGCTCTATTAGCTACATCAGTTTTTACATTCTTTTCTGCATCAAACATATCTAAAAGTTTAACATTAAAATACGGAATGTGAGGTCTTAACACTTCTACTTCGTCATTTTCAAACACTCTATTTTTTTGAAGTATTGTAGCTATCTTAGTTTCAGGATCATATGATTTAACCATACCTACAATATCATAATCTCTTACATAAGATGACTCTTCATAATTTTGTTCTCCCATTTTACCTAAGAAGAATCCAGTATGATATTTTCTATGGCTTATTTTATTTAATGTATCCATCCACTCTTCTTTAAATTTATAATTTTCTGGATCTTCCCAATAAGCATCTAGTGCTTCTCTATATGCTTTTACAACAGAAGCCACATAAAATTCGCTTTTCATTCTACCTTCTATTTTAAATGAGTATATTCCACTTTGTACAAGTTCTGGTATATAGTTAATCATACATAAATCTTTAGAATTCATTATATATGTACCATTTTCATCTTCAACTACTGGATAATATTCACCTGGTCTTGTTTCTTCCATAAGATGATATTTATATCTACATGCATTTGAACATACCCCTTTATTAGAATCTCTTCCAAGCATATAGTTAGATATTAAACATCTACCTGAATATGCTATACACATTGACCCATGAACAAATGCTTCTATATCACAATCTTCTGGAATATTAGATGTTATTGTTCTAATTTCATTAAAAGTCAATTCTCTTGCTAATACAACTCTTTTTACTCCTAAATCATGCCAAAACTTAGTCGCTACCCAGTTAACAGTATTTGCTTGAGTACTTAAATGTAGTTCAAGATCTGGAGCAGCTTCTTTTGCTATGGCAATTAATGATGGATCTGCTACAATGATTGCATCCACACCTAAATCATATAAGCTTTTAATATATTCTCCTGCCCCTTTTAAATCCGGATTTCTTGCAAAAACATTTAAAGTAACATATACTTTTTTATCTCTATCGTGACAATATTTTATTCCTTCTGCCATTTCTTCATTAGTGAAATTATTTGAAAATGCTCTTAAATTTAGTTTTCCGCCTCCTAAATATACAGCATCTGCTCCAAAGTCTATTGCAATTTTTAATTTTTCTAAATTTCCAGCTGGTGCTAGAATTTCTGGTTTTCTCATTTTAAATTACCTCCTTTTTGTGACTGCAATACCATCGCCCATAGGTATTACTGTTGTTATTAATTCTTCATCGCTAGTAACCATATCTAAGTACGTTCTCATTCTTTTAACTATAGTTATCTTTCTTCTTTTAACAAGCTCGTTAGAAGCTACCATACCTCTAAATAAAACATTGTCCGCTATAATGACTCCATCTTGCTTTAATAATCTTAAACAATGTGGAAGAAAATGATTATAATGACCTTTACCTGCATCCATAAATATTAAATCAAAAGGTTCTTCTAATTTTTCTAAAACTTCAAGACAGTCACCTTGTTCTATTTTTATCTTATTTTCTAAATTAAACTTTTTCAAATTTAATTTAGCAAATTCTATCATTTTTTCATCTCTCTCAATTGTTATAATTTCTGGATTAGTTTTTGCAGCTTCATACATTAATATAGATGAAAAACCTATTGCTGTACCAAGTTCTAAAATTCTAAGTGGTCTTTTCATGTTTACCATAAACTCTAAAAATACCCCTGTTTCTTTTCGAACTATAGGAACGGCATTTTCTTTTGCAAAATCTTCTATTTCTTTTAATATTCCTTTTCTATCAGGAATTAGACCTCTTATATAATCTTCCATATAGTCATATGTAATTTTACTCATTTAAATCCTCCATATTAAACTAATATCCCAATTCTTCTTTTTTCTTTAAAAAATCATCATAACTATCAGTAAAATAATGATATCCATCTTCTTTTAATATATAAAACAAATAATTTGTTTCTTTAGGAAATAAGGCCGCTCTTATAGATGCCTTTCCCGGGCTTCCTATTGGTCCTATTGGTAAACCAGCATACTTGTATGTATTGTATAAAGAATTTACTTCCAAATGCTTATTTAATACTACATCCACATGATAACCCAGACCATATATCACTGTTGCATCTAATTGCAATTTCATATTATCTTTTAATCTATTATAAACAACAGAAGATATTAAATCCCTATCATAATCATATCTAGCTTCTTTTTCTATCATGGATGCAATAGTTATTGTCTTTTCAATTTCATTATCTTTTATGTCAATTCCATATTCATTTTCAATTTCTACTAATACTTCCATAAATCTATTAAACATTAGATTAACTACTGCCTCTGCATTAGAACCATTTTTTATAAAATATGTATCTGGATATAAAAATCCTTCTAAGCTGTACCTCTTATTTGAATCTTCCTTTATAAAATTTGGTAATTTATAATTTTTTACTGCATTTATAAAATCCTCTTTCGAACAAATTCCTTCTTCTTCAACTTTAGAAGATATTTGATCTATTGTATATCCTTCTGGAATTACTAACTTCTTAACATTTTTATTATCCTCTTGATTATTTAATGTGTTTATTAGTTCTGGTAAATTAACATTAGAGTTAACTTCATATATTCCTTCTTGAAGACTCATATCTTTTTTATTAAACATTAGGTTAAGTTTTATAAAATACTTATTAGATAATTTATTTTCTCTATTTAACCTATCTAACACTGAATAAATTCCCTCTCCATGTCTAACTTCTACAGAAATAACACCTTCATTTCCCTTTAAGGGTTTAGATATACTTCTTTTATATGAAAATAATAATATAACACATAAAATCACTAAAAAAAGACTTAGAATTAATATGATGTGATTTTTAAAGGATTTAATCTTCTTCATAAAGTTCCTCCGTAATATATAATAAAGTAAATAGTCAGAAGACCATTTACTTTATTATAATATCTTTTTATATTATTTTAAACATAAGAACTTATATTATTTTTTACTTCTGCTTACTAATTTCTTTCTTTCAGAACTACCTAATACAGTTTTTCTCATTCTTATATTCTTTGGTGTAACTTCCACTAATTCATCATCATTTATGAATTCTAAACATTGTTCAAGTTTCATTTCTAATGGTGGAATTAATTTTACTGCTTCATCAGCACCTGAAGATCTTGTATTAGTAAGTTTTTTACCCTTACAGATATTAATATCTATATCTTCTGCTCTAGATGATACACCTACAACCATTCCTTCGTATACTGGAAGACCTGATGTTATGAATAATTGTCCTCTTTCTTGAGCATTAAATAATCCATAAGCAATAGATTCTCCATCTCCAAATGAAACTATAGATCCTCTACTTCTAGTTGGGATTTCACCCTTATATCTGTCATAACTATGGAATACATGATTCATTATACCATTTCCTTTAGTATCAGTCATAAATTCATTTCTGAATCCAATCAATCCTCTTGCTGGAACTACAAATTCTAATCTTGTATATCCGTTAACAGCTGATGTCATATTAACCATTTCAGCTTTTCTTGGTCCTAATTTTTCCATAACTGGTCCCATGAATTCTTCTGGAACATCAATTGTTAAATATTCCATCGGTTCTTCTTTATGACCGTTTTCTTCTTTAAAGATAACACTTGCTTTTGAAACTTGGAATTCATAACCTTCTCTTCTCATTGTTTCAATAAGTACTGAAAGATGAAGTTCTCCTCTACCAGAAACTTCAAAGCAATCTGGTGTAAGTTCTGTTACTCTTAAACTTACGTTAGTTTCTAATTCTTTAAATAATCTATCTCTTAAATGTCTTGATGTAACGAATTCTCCTTCTTTTCCTGCAAAAGGTGAATTATTTACCATGAAGTTCATACTAAGAGTTGGCTCATCTATATTTACGAATGGTAAAGCTTCTGGATTTTGAGAATCTGCAATAGTTTCCCCTATATTCGCATCTGTAACACCACTTACTGCAACTATATCTCCAAGTGCTGCTTCTTCTGCTTCTATTCTTTTTAAACCATCATAAGTAAATACACTTGTTATTTTATAATTTGCTGTACTTCCATCAATTTTTACTAAAGCAACTGTT
Source organism: Clostridium cagae (assembly GCF_900290265.1). NCBI lineage: Bacteria > Bacillati > Bacillota > Clostridia > Eubacteriales > Clostridiaceae > Clostridium > Clostridium caccae. Next base: position 729,561 of record NZ_OKRA01000001.1, on the reverse strand, counting down.
TGGTTTTTCTTTACTTTTCCTCTATGAATCTTACCAATAGCAATTTTACCAACATATTCATTTGTATCTAATGTAGTAACTAACATTTGTAATGGTTCATCTATATAACCTTCTGGTGCTTGAACATGTTCTATTATCTTTTCAAATAATGGAATCATATCATTGTTAGTATCTTCAACATTATTTCTAGCAAAACCTTCTCTAGCTGATGCATATATAATTGGGAAGTCTAATTGTTCATCATTTGCTCCTAATTCTAAGAATAAATCAAAAACTTCATCTATGACTTCTTCTGGTCTTGCATCTGGCTTATCTATTTTATTTATTACAACTATTGGTTTTAATCCTAATTCTAATGCCTTCTTTAAAACAAACTTAGTTTGAGGCATAGGACCTTCATATGAATCTACCACTAGTAAAACTGAATCTACCATTTTTAATACACGTTCAACTTCTCCACCGAAATCAGCATGTCCTGGAGTGTCTACTATATTTATTTTAATATCCTTATATTGTACTGCTGTATTTTTTGAAAGAATAGTGATTCCTCTTTCTTTTTCTAAATCATTTGAATCCATTACTCTTTCTTGTATTTTTTCGTTACTTCTAAAAACATGGCTTTGCTTTAATAGAGCATCTACTAAAGTTGTCTTACCATGGTCAACGTGAGCGATAATCGCTATATTTCTTATGTCTTCTCTCTTGATTAATTCCATGTACATTCCTCCAAAAATAATTATTTAATGTATGGACAGTTTAATTTTTACTCTATGTAAACCTATAACTTTTTTTCTCCAAAAGAAAATTGGATACAAAAAGTATCCAATCTCCTATAACCACTGTTTTTTATTTTAAACTTTTATTCTACAAAAGTCAACTCAATTATACATGATACTCTTTACCAATAATTTTAAATTTCCATAATTATTGGTAAAATCATTGGTTTTCTTTTTGTTTTTTCATAAAGAAGTTCTCTTAATTCGTCTCTCATTCTAGATTTCAATGTAGCCCAATCAGTAATATTCTTCTCTTCACAATCTTTTAAAACTTTTCTAACAAGTTCTTTTGCTTCATCCATAAGACCTTCTGATTCTCTTACATATACAAATCCTCTTGAAATAATATCTGGACCTGCAATTACATTAGCAGTATGTCTTTCCATTGTAACTACAACAGTTAATATACCATCTTGAGATAAATGTTTTCTATCTCTTAATACTATATTTCCAACATCGCCTACCCCTAGACCGTCCACAAATATTTGACCAGCTGAAACAGTACAGCTTTTCTTAATACTTTTTCTTGTAATCTCTATTACATCACCATTTTCAGGTATTAAAAGATTTTTTTCTGAAAGCCCAAGACTTATAGCCAATTCTCCATGTTGCTTTAAATGTCTATATTCTCCATGCACTGGAATAAAAAATCTCGGTTTTACTAGTCTTTGCATTAATTTTAATTCTTCTTGACAAGCATGACCAGAAACATGTACTTTTTCTAAAGATTCATATATTACTTCAGCACCTTTTTTGAATAACTGATTAATCACTTTAGAAACTAGCTTTTCATTACCTGGAATTGGGGTCGCTGAAATAATTACAGTGTCACCTTCAATTATATTTATCTTTTTATGTTCAGATGCTGCCATTCTAGCTAATGCTGACATCGGCTCTCCTTGGCTTCCTGTTGTTATTATAACAATTTTTTCATTAGGATATTTTGATATTTGATCCACAGATACAAATACATCTTTTTCTATAGTTAAATATCCCAATTCTATTGCAACTTGAACTATATTTTCCATACTTCTTCCAGATACAGCAATTTTTTTACCATAAATTTGTGCCGCCGTTATAATTTGCTGAATTCTATGAATATTAGATGCAAATGTAGCAACTATAATTCTACCTTTTGCATTATCAAAAAGTCTAATAAAGCTCTCACCTACTGTTTTTTCTGACATCGTATAACCTGGTCTTTCAACATTTGTTGAATCTGCTAACATTGCTAAAACGCCTTTTTTACCTAATTCTGCAAATCTTGCAAAATCCATTATCTCTCCGTCAATTGGAGTATAATCAATTTTAAAATCCCCCGTATGAAGTACCGCGCCAAGTGGCGTGTGAACTGCAATTGCTACTGAATCTGCAATTGAGTGATTAGTTTTTATAAATTCTACTGAAACATTATTTAACTTTATTGTATCTCTTGGTTTTATTGTAACTAATTCTGTAGTTGAAAGTAAACCGTGCTCTTTCAACTTTGTTTCAACGATTCCAAGAGTAAGTTTAGTCCCATAAACAGGAACATTAAGTTGTTTTAAAACGTAAGGTAATGCACCTATATGGTCCTCATGCCCGTGTGTTAAAAATATTCCTCTAACTCTATCTTTGTTTTTAATAAGGTATGAAACATCCGGAATAACAATATCAATCCCAAACATATCGTCATCTGGGAATTTAAGTCCACAGTCAATTACTACGATATCTTCTTTATATTCAATGGCTGTGATGTTCTTACCGATTTCATTTATACCACCTAAAGGAATAATCCTAACCTTAGCTCTTTCGTTTTTCATGTTTCCCCTCCTTCTTCTTTTAATATTTTATAATTAAAGACTTCTTAAGTTTAAGAAATTCTTTTATTCATGTTTATCTTTTTCCTGACATTCTTCACATAATCCATAAAATTTAACACTATGATCAGATATTTTAAATTTGTATTGTGTTTCTATTTGTGTTTCTAAATCCTCTAATAAATCATCTTCAACTTCTAAGACTTTATTACATATATTACATACAAGATGATGATGTCTATGAGTTTCATTAGAGTGAACTAACTCGTATCTACTACAACCGTCATTCAATTCTAATCTACATATTATACCCAATTCCTCTAAAAGAATAATAGTTCTATATACAGTTGCTAATCCTATTTCAGGACAATTTTTTTTAACTTCATCATATATTTCTTCTGCTGTTAAATGCTTTCCTTCTGTCTCAATAATGGCATTAACAATAGATCGTCTTTGCGCAGTTAATTTATACCCTTTTCTTTTTAAGTCTTCTTTCAAGGCATTCATATCTATTGAAGTTGATTGCTCCATAATAACACCTCACTTTATAAAATATAAGTTAATTTATAAAATTTTAGTCTTGTTCTGACATAACAAGATTATATGCTTCTTCAACTAAATCAAATTCTTTTTCATCTTCTATTGAAACAAGAGTTTCATTGCCATCTTCATCAGATATAACTTTTAATACAAATGCTTCATCACATTCATCATTTTCTGCTGGAGTCACTACAACATATTCCCCATTTATTTCGTCTATTTGGAAATAAGTTATTACCTTAAATTTAATTTGTTCTCCTTGTTCATCTAATAATTCTATATATTCTACGTCTTTTTGCATTTTAAATGCTCCTTCCATAACTCTTACATATTTTGTTCACACAACTAATATAAACAATACTCTAAATTAGATAATTTCAAAATTTATTACTGTTTTTAGAATACATTAGTCATATGCTTAAAGATATCCATTCTCAATTTTCATATTTTAACCTAACTCTATATGAAACTAAGAACTTTGTCTATATTAATGTATTATAAATTTTAATATTATTTAGATATTCTATCTAAATATCCTTGAAGTATGTATGTTGATGCCACCTTATCAACTATCTTTTTTCTCTTACTTCTTGAAAGATCTGCTTCAAGCATAGCTTTATGAGCTGCAACTGTTGTTAAACGCTCATCCCAAAATTCTACTTTTATATTTAAAGCTTCTTCTACTAGTTTACCCATTTCCATAGCTATTTCTCCTGATGGTCCTATTGTTCCATTCATGTTTTTAGGGAGTCCTATAACTATAGTTTCTACTTTATATTCATCACAAATTTTTCTTAATTCTTCCATATCTTTTTCTTTATTTGCTCTTCTTATTGTAGTTATACCTTGTGCTGTAAAGCCTAGTGGATCAGATACAGCTACTCCAATAGTTTTTTTTCCTAAGTCTAAACCTAATATTCTCAAATTAAAGCACCTCTTAAAAAATAAGAGCACCCGTTATAATACGGGCACTCTTTACTTTATCTCTAAATAAGATTTTATAACTTCTTCAAGTATTTCATCTCTTTCAAGCTTTCTTACTAAAGCTCTTGCTCCGTTGTAATTTGTAATGTAAGTAGGGTCTCCTGAAATTAAATATCCAACTAGTTGATTTATAGGATTATAACCCTTTTGTTGTAGTGAATCATAAACCTCTGTTAATATCGCCTTTGTTAAAGCTTCCTTAGTCTTGTTTAAATCAAATTGCATTGTATGTTCAATATTTTTACTCATAAGATTGCTGCTCTTGCAGCTCACCCCCTTACAATATATCAAAAAGAAACTATTTTCATAAATATAGCATCACCATAATTGTTATAAATTATTCATTTATTCACATATTAATGAAATATGATTCTTGATGACAATTTTATAATATATACAGTATTCTTATATATGATTATAACCTATATTTATCAAAAAGTATACTACTTTACTAAAGTTTCAACTATTTTATAAACAGAATCAAGTGCTTCACTTATTTTTTCTGGTAATTTACCTCCAGCTTGGGCCATATCTGGTCTTCCACCACCGCCTCCGCCAAGGATTGTTGCTACTTCTTTAATTACTTTACCACAATGAGCACCTTTTGATACTGCTTCTTTATCAGCCATAGCACATATTACAACTTTTCCATCTACTGAACTTGTAAGTAAAGTCAATGAATTATTAACGTTATCTCTAACTTTTTCACAAAGTCCTCTTAACGCTTCACCATCAACATCTTTTAATGCATAAGCAACAATGTTTATACCCTTAACATCTTTAGCTGAGTTAATTATATCATTAATTTCCATTGAAGCAAATTTAGATTTTAAGATAGTAATTTCTTTTTCTTTTTCTTTCATTTCTTTAGATTGTTGATCTAATTTACTTGTAATTTCTTTTTCTGAACATTTTAATTTTCCTGAAATTTGTTTTAATAATTCAGCTTTTTCATTTACTAATTTATATGCTTCCATCCCAGTTACAGCTTCTATTCTTCTTGTTCCAGCTGCTATTCCATTTTCAGATATTATTTTAAATAATCCAATTTTACCTGTATTATCTATATGAGTTCCTCCACATAATTCCTTAGAATATTCTCCAGCACATACTACTCTTACTTTTTCAGCATATTTATCATCAAATATTCCTACAGCACCTGAATTTTTAGCTTCTTGTAAGTCCATTTCTGTAGTATTAACAGGTGTAACACTCATTATAGCTTCATTTACTAATTGTTCTACCTTTAATAATTCTTCTTCTTTTACACCTTCAAAATGAGAGAAGTCAAATCTTAATCTATCAGCGCTAACATATGAACCTGCTTGATGAACATGAGAACCTAATACTTTAACTAATGCTGCATCTAAAAGATGTGTAGCTGTATGATTTTTCTTTATATTTTCTCTTCTAGCATTATCGACTTCTAATGTTACTTTATCTCCAACTTTAAGTTCTCCACTTATAGCTTCAACAAAATGAATTATCTTACCACCAATATTTTTCTTAGTATCTAAAATTTTACCTTTAAAGTTGTCATTATATATTGTACCTGTATCTCCTATTTGGCCACCCATTTCAGCATAGAAAGGAGTAACATCTGTAACTACAACAGCATTATCACCTTCTGTTATTGAATCTGCAAAATCTTCTCCATTAACTAAAGTTTTAACTTCAGCAATTAAGCTATCATTTTCATATCCATTAAAAGTAGTTTCAATTTCACCTGAGATTATATCTAATGTTTTTACATCGGTTCCCATATAATTAGAAGTTTTTCTTGCACTTCTAGCTCTTTCTCTTTGTTCCTTCATTTCTTCATGGAAACCATCCTCATCAAGAGATAAACCTTCATCTTCTAATATTTCTTTGGTAAGTTCCATTGGGAATCCAAATGTGTCATATAATTTAAATCCATCAGCACCTTTTAGAACTTTTTCATTATTTTCTTTTAATTCGCTTATAAGATTATTTAGTATTTCCATACCAGAATCTAAAGTTTCTCTAAATTTATCTTCTTCTATTTTTATAACCTTTTTAATATACTCTTTTTTTACTTCTAAATCTGGATATGCACTACTACAATCCCTAATAACTACATCACACAAATTACAAAGGAATGCATCTTTAATACCAAGAGTTTTTCCATGCCTTGCAGCTCTTCTAAGTAATCTTCTTAAAACATATCCTCGTCCTTCATTTGATGGCATAATATCATCTGAAATCATAAAAGTTATTGATCTAATATGATCAGTTATAATTCTTAAAGACACATCAATTTTATTGTCTTCTCCATATTTAACACTTGCAAGATTTCCAACTTCTTTTAAGATATTTTCTAACGTATCAATTTCAAATATACTATTTTTGTTTTGCATTACAACTGCAAGTCTTTCAAGACCCATTCCAGTATCTATATTAGTACTAGCTAATTTTTCATAATTACCTTTTCCATCACCATCAAATTGAGTAAATACAAGATTCCAAACCTCTATAATCTTATCTGTATCACTAAGTTCTACAAACTCTTCAGAATTTTTTGGTACTTCATCAGTTCTGCTAAAATGAATTTCTGTACAAGGACCACAAGGACCTGCACCATGCTCCCAAAAATTATCCTCTTTACCTAATCTAAATATATGAGATTTATCTACATCAGTAAGAGTAGTCCAATATTCATATGCTTCATCATCATCTAAATATATAGTCACATATAATTTTTCTTTAGGCAATTCTAAAACACCAGTTAAGAATTCCCAAGCCCATGGAATAATTTCTTTCTTGAAGTAATCTCCGAATGAGAAATTTCCAAGCATTTCAAAAAATGTACCATGTCTACTTGTTATACCTACATTATCAATATCACCAGTTCTAACACATTTTTGACAAGTAGTAATTCTCTTCTTAGGTGGCTCTTGTAAACCAGTAAAATATGGCTTTAATGGAGCCATACCCGCATTTATTAGCAATAAGCTTTTATCATTTTGTGGAACTAAAGAAAAACTTTCTAATTTTAAATGATCCTTACTTTCAAAAAAATTTAAATAAGCATCTCTTAAGTCATTTGTTTTTGTGAATTTCATAACTATTCCTCCATAAATATGTATTTGTCTTTTTGATTTTATTAGACTTTCAAATTTAAACACATGTATAATTTCATATACAAAAAAAGCTCTCTCCCTTATAAAAAGGGACGAAAGCTATTATTTCCGCGGTACCACCCTAATTATGCATTAATAAATATCAATACATCACTTAGTAATTTATAGCTCCTAGGTAGCTTCGAAGTATATAGTAAGAAGTTTGCACCATCCACTTCCTCTCTTAATATCCATATAAAATCTACTAATCCTAATCATCGCTTAATATTTTATTATTTCATCAAAAATTATATTTCATATATATAATTATGTCAATATATAACTAAACTTCATTACTTAATGTGATAAAAATTAAAACAAATAATAATTTATATCATCATATAAAACTTTTATTATTACTCCTATTGGTACAGCTAAAAGCATTCCTACAAAACCACCAAATTTATCTCCTATTAATAATAATATAATAATTATTACAGGATGCATATCAGTACTATCAGCAGTTATCTTAGGCGATAATATGTTTCCTTCTATTTGTTGAATAACAAATACACCAATAGTTACCCATAAAGCTTTAATAGGTGAATCTAATAACGCCACTAATACAGCAGGCACCCCTCCAAAAATGGGACCAAAATAAGGTATTATATTTAATATTGCATTTAATATTGAAATCCATATAGGAAATTTAACTTTAAATATCATAAGTAATATAAATGTCAAAAAACCAATTATAAGAGAAAGAAAAACTTGCCCTGTGATATACCGCCCTAAAACTTTGTCTATATCCTTTAAAATTTTTTTAGTTACTTCCCTTTTTTCTGTTGGTAATATAAATAATAATTTATTATATATTTTATCTCCGTCACATAAAAAATAATATACTACTACAGGTATAACTGCGCAAGAAACTAAGTTTTCTACAATTAATACAATATTATCAAATAAGGATTTAGACAAATTTAAAAATAAAGCATTTCCTTTTTCAATTAATTCATTATAAATAGATTTTAATATTGGAAAACTATCCACTCTAAATTTAACATATATATCTTCTAAAAAATTCGCAATATTATCAAATATAACTCCTATATTAGATATTTCTTTAAAAAGTTCAGGAATTATAAGTATTATACATGAAATAAACATGCCTAGTATAATTAATATTATTAATACTGATGCAACTTTCTTTTTAATCTTAAATTTATTTTGAAACAAATCTCTAATAGGAGCTATAATATATGCTAGTATAAAAGAAATCATAAGTATATTTACGATACTCTTTACAGAATTGTTAAATATGTAGCTTAATATAAAAATTAATAATAATAATATAAGTAACGGAACTAGTAACTTACTTTTATATTTTTTTATCAAATTCATATTTAGTCATATTATGAGGAATGGATTTAAATGAAATATTATCTTTTCCTGTATATAGTATATAATCATCTCCTAGTATGCACTCATTTAATAAAATCACTTCTTTACCCTTTAAAACTTTATCAATAAATCCAGAAGTTATTATCATAGCTTTAATAGTATAATTATTCCTATCTATTAACAAGTCTTCAACAGCACCTTTTAATTTACTATGTGTGTCCATAACATCTAAGTCTTTTATATCTTTAAATTTCAATCCATTCCCATTCTTCAAATCTTTAGCTACTATATCTTCACCAACATCCATAACATCATCAATAGATATATAATTTTTTTTAGAAAAAAATGTTGTATTAGAGACCTCAAAACCTTCTAACTTTTTTTCATAAAAATTTATATAAATATCCTTTATAGTTCCTATTTTTTTACCTTCTAAATTATATATTTTCTTTAAATAAAAATCTTTAGTTCTAATCATTATTCACTTTTACTACTCCTTAAATATTTTTGGTTCTATTTTAGCAGAGTATTGATATATGCATAGGCAAAATAGACAGTAATTAAACTTTACCAATTTCATATATAAACATACATTTAAACCAGACTTATATATTAAAATTTCAACATCATAATTCCTATTATATCCATAAGCAATAATTTAATTCTTACATTTGTTTTATATAAGAACAAAATCGCTAAGGCGACTTTAGAGATATCGATTTTTTAGCCATGCACCGTCTCCAAACGCAGTGCAGGAATAATGGTGCAGCATATGATTATTTTTTAATTGAATTTTATATATTTATACGTAATCTTTAATTAAGTAATTTCGTATATTATTACATATTTAAATCATAGTAAATAAAAAAAGCAATGATACTATGAAATTTTCTAGTATCATTGCCTAAAGAATTTTATTTTTTAAATAATAGCTTCTATTACTCCACCACCAATAACTATATTTCCGTTATAGAAAACAACTGATTGGCCCTTTGTTATAGCTCTTTGTTTTTCATTAAATACTACTTTAACTCTACCATCTTTCAATGGTACTATAGTAGCTTTACCCGGTCTTGCAGAATATCTTATCTTAGCTTCAACTTCTATTTCTTTTTCTAATTTATCAAAAGTAATAAAGTTCAAGTCTCCAGCTATTAATTCTGTTTTAAAAATATCTTCTTCTGCCCCTATTACTACTTCATTTGTTCTAGGGTTTATATCAGTAACAAACACAGGTCTGCCAACTGAAAGACCCAGACCTTTTCTTTGACCAATTGTATAATATACAATACCTTTATGCTTTCCAAGTATGTTTCCACTTTTATCAACAAAGTTTCCACTCTTTACAGCACCAGGTTTAGCATTTAATATATATTTACCATGATCATTATCTGAAATAAAACATATTTCTTCACTGTCTTTTTTATTATGAACAGCTAATCCTATTTCTTTTGCTATTTCTCTTATTCTGTCTTTAGTATACTCACCACAAGGCATAAGTGTATGTGCTAACTGATCTTGAGTAAAATTATATAAAGCATACGTTTGGTCTTTTCTATCATCATCAGATCTTATCAACATATATCTATCATCTTTTTTATCAATTTTAGCATAATGACCTGTTGCTATATAATCTACCCCTATTCCTTGTGCTTTTCTTAAAAGTTCATCAAATTTTAAATGCTTATTACATTCAATGCATGGATTAGGAGTTCTTCCATCTATGTACTCTTGAATAAATGGTTCAATAACCTTTTTTTTAAAAGAATCTCTAAAGTTCAAAACATAAAAAGGTATATCCAGCTTATCACATACTCTTCTTGCATCTTCAACAGCTGAAAGCGAACAACAACCGCCTTCTCTTTCTTCAACTTCTTTATCTTCTTGCCAAATTTGCATTGTAGCACCAATTACTTCATAGCCTTGTTCTTTTAATAAATACGCAGCGACTGAGCTATCAACTCCGCCACTCATACCTACTAAGACTTTTTTCTTAGTTAAACCCATCTATTCTTCTCCATGAACCATGTTGTGTAATTCATCATGGTTATGTTCTTTCATCGGTATTACATCTAATCCATTAGCAGCTCTATAATCATTTATAGCTTTGTGAATAGCTTCTTCTGCTAATACTGAACAATGCATTTTCACTGGTGGAAGACCATCTAACGCTTCTGCTACTGCTTTATTACTTAGTTCCCATGCTTCATCTAAAGTCTTGCCTTTTATCATTTCAGTTGCCATTGATGATGATGCTATTGCTGATCCACATCCAAAAGTTTTAAATTTTACATCCTTTATAATGTTATCTTCAACTTTTAAATATATTTTCATTATATCTCCACATTTAGCATTTCCAACTTCACCTATACCATTTGCATCTTCAATTTCCCCAACATTTCTTGGATTTCTAAAGTGATCCATTACCTTATCTGTATATATCATATTAATTTTCTCCCTTCTTTAAAAAGTCTTCCCATAATGGTGACATGTTTCTTAATCTTTGAATAATAGGTGGTAATGTTTCTATAACATAGTCTACATCTTCTATGTTAGATCCATCCCCTAGTGTTAATCTTAATGATCCATGTGCTTCTTCATGTGGTAACCCAATTGCTAATAATACATGTGATGGATCTAGCGATCCTGATGTACAGGCACTTCCACTTGATGCACATATTCCTTCAAAATCTAAAGATAAAAGAATTGATTCACCTTCTATAAATCTAAATCTTACATTTACATTACCAGGTAATCTCTTATCTCCTCTTGGACCATTTAAATGTGAATATGGTATTTCAAGTAGTCCATCTATTAATCTATCTCTTAATTCGCTCATCGTCTTAATATGTTCTTCTAAATTTGCTGTAGCCAATTCAATAGCTTTACCAAGACCTACTATAGAAGCTATATTTTCTGTTCCAGCTCTTCTTGTTCTTTCTTGACCACCACCATGAATCAAGTTTTCAATTCTTATTCCTTTTTTAATATATAAAACACCGATACCTTTAGGTCCATAAATCTTATGACCTGCTAATGATAACATATCTATATTCATTTCTTTTACATCAATCGGAGCATTTCCAATTGCTTGAACAGCATCAGTATGGAAATAAACATTTTTTTCTTTGCATATCTCCCCAATTTCTTTAATTGGTTGAATTGTTCCAATTTCATTATTTGCAAACATTATTGAAACTAATATAGTTTTATCTGTTATAGCATTTTTTAAATCCTCTATATTAATAAAACCTTCTTCATCAACATCTAAGTAAGTTACTTCAAAACCAAGTTTTTCTAAATATTGGCATGTGTGAAGAACTGCATGATGTTCTACCTTTGTTGTTATTATATGATTACCTTTATTTTTATGAGCAGAAGCAATACCTTTTATTGCCCAGTTATCAGCTTCTGATCCACCACCTGTGAAATATACTTCACTAGTTTCACAATTTAATGCTTTTGCAACTTTTGCTCTTGCTTCATCTATAGCCATCTTAGTTATTCTTGATATTTCATAAAAAGAAGATGGATTACCAAAGTTTTTCGTAAAATATGGTAACATTTCTTCTAGCACTTCAGGTTTTACATAAGTTGTAGCCGCATAATCCATATATACGTTTCTCATTATTTATTCACTCCTATCGACAATTTCAATTGAAGCTCTCGCCCCTTCATAATCATCTATTATATCTTTTAAAGTAATTGAATTCATAACATCATCTATACTATCTTTTATCTTTTGCCATAATAACTTTGTTGCACAACTATCAACATTAGAGCACTCTACACCATCAATACAATCAGCTATTTCAACAGGTCCCTCTAGAACGTGCATAATATCGCCTACTGTTATTTTTGAAGGTGGTTTGCATAAAACATATCCGCCTTGAGCACCTCTTATACTTCTAATTATATTAGCTTTTCTAAGTGGGCTAAATAGTTGTTCTAAATAATACTCTGAAAGATTTTGTCTTTTAGAAATAGTTTTTATTGATGTCGGGGGTCCACCATAGTTAAAAGCCAAATCAACCATAGCTCTAACTCCATATCTTCCTTTTGTAGAAAGTTTCATACATTCACCCTCTCTAATTACTTATCAATAATTCTTTTATATCTTATCAAAATACTCGGCTTTTGTCAATTCATTAGAATTATTTTTTATAGATGACCAATATTTCCTTATATTTTCTTCATATTTGTTATTTTGTTCAATATAATATAGCTTTTTCTTTAATTCTGTTGGTAAATATTCTTGTTTTATGTAATGATTTGGATAATCATGAGGATATTTATATCCTCCAACCCCAAGACTTTCTGCTCCAGCATAATGACCATCTTTCAAATGTTTAGGAACATCGCCAAAATTTATACTTTCCAAATCATTCATTGCAGAATTTATTGCTAAATACGCACTATTAGATTTAGGTAATGTTGCCAAATATATTACTAGTTCAGCTAAAACTATTCTAGCTTCTGGAAAGCCTACTTTCATAGCTAAATCTAATCCTGAATTAACAACAGTAAGTGCGTTTGGATGTGCAAGACCAATGTCTTCAGCTACTATAACAGAAATTCGTCTTATAATAGCTGCTATGTTTCCACCCTTTATAAGTCTAGCTAAGTAATGAATTGCTGCATCCGAGTCACTCCCCCTTATGCTTTTTTGGAGTGCACTTAACAAATTATAGAATTCATCTCCACTATTGTCAGCTCTCATATTAGATTGGCCAAGCTTTTCAATATAGTCTACAGATATTTCCTTGTGTAAAGTCATTTGTGAATTTATAGATAATTCTAATATATTATAAGCTTTTCTATAGTCTCCTTGAGATATTTCAGCTATATACTTTAAAGCTTCATTTGAATACGTCACTTCTATACCTTCATTTATTAATTTATCTAAAGATTTTTCTAATCCTACTATTATATCAGATATTATTAATGGTTCAAAAGCAAAAATATTACACCTACTTATTATTGCTTTATGTATTACAAAGTAAGGATTTTCAGTTGTGCTTGCTATTAATGTTATTCTTCCATCTTCTATAAATTCTAATAATGATTGTTGTTGTTTTTTATTAAAATGTTGTAATTCATCTATATAAAGAACTACACCTGCATAATTTAACAAATTATCTAACTCACTAGTTATATTTTGTATATCTTTTACTGATGCTGTTGTTGCATTTAATTTGTAAAACTTTTTATCAACATATTTAGCCATTATATTTGCTAAAGTAGTCTTCCCCGTTCCTGGTGGTCCATAAAATATGCAGTTACATATTTTTTTACTCTTTATTAAATTATATAATGGAGTATTTTTACCTAATATATGTCTCTGTCCAACAAAATCTTCAATTTTACTTGGTCGCATCAAATCAGCCAAAGGACTCATAAATTCACCTCTTTGATATAATCAAAAATTCTTCTTATATATTTAATCTAAATTTTTAATTACAATTTATATTCATCAAATAATATTATATCAAAAAAGAAAAATAAAAAAGCATTAAATAAACAAAATAATTCAAATTAAATGTTTATTTAATGCCATTTTATTCAATATTTATTTTAATACATTTTGTCCTATACCAGATGTAATCTCAATTTCATCTCCAATTTCCATTTGCCCACCTTCTATTACTTTTGCAAACACTCCATTAGTAGGCATAATGCATTCACCCATTTTTTTGTAAATTTCACAATGAGCATGACACTCTTTTCCTATTTGAGTTATTTCTAATATAATGTTTCCACAAGTTAATACACTCCCTATTGGTAAAGCTTTTAAATTAAATCCTTGTACTATAATATTTTCACCAAATGCGCCATCATTTACCTCCGCACCTTTAGCTTTAAAATCTTCTATTTTTTCATATGATAATAAGCTCACTTGTCTATGCCATTTTCCAGCATGAGCATCATTTTCTATTCCAAAGTCCTGAATAAAATTTGCCTTATCAACTCTTTTTTTCTGTGTACCTCTTTTTTCACTAATACAAATCCCCATTATTTTACCCATAATTATCCTCCTATTTGTACCATTTTTCTTTCTTCTAAATTATCTTCTCTTTTAAATTCTAAGAAATTATGATGTTTAGGTTTATTATAAATAGCTTCTTTAACCATAGAAATAAACTCTTCTTCATTGATTCCGGCTCTTAAAGCTTTTTTTAAATCCAGACTATAATTATATTGTAAACATAATTTTAATACCCCATCTGATGTTATTCTAATTCTATTGCATGTTTTACAAAATCTATGACTTACAGCACTGATAAAGCCAATTTTTCCTTTAAAATTATCTAATGTGTAATATTTAGCTGGGCCATTGCCAATCTTTCTAAAGTTATTCTTCATAGTTCCATACTTTTCTTCTATGATATTTTTAATTTTCTCTTGAAAAACAACTTCATTCATATCACCTAATCCAATTGGCATCATTTCTATAAATCTAACATCAATTCTTTCATCTTTTGCAAATTTAGCAATAGATAAAATTTCATTTTCATTAAAATCTTTCATAATCAAACAATTTATCTTAACTGAAGGAATATTACTATTAACGGCTTTTTCTATTGATTTTAAAACATTACTTATACCATCTTTTCTAGTAATATCTTCATATTTTTTTCTATCCAAAGTATCTAGACTAATATTAATTCCATCTATTCCTGCTGCCTCTAAATCATCTAAATAGTCATATAACAGTATCCCATTGCTTGTAAGAGTAACATTTTCAATTCCTTTTATACTCTTTATATCTTTTATAAGATTAACTATATCTTTTCTTACAAGAGGTTCCCCCCCTGTAATTTTTATATTATGAATACCTAACTTAACCATACTTTTACATATAGTAATTATCTCATCAAAAGTTAATATTTCATCATGCTGTAAATATTCCACCCCCTCTTTTGGCATACAATATTTACAACGCAAATTACATCTGTCTGTAACTGAAATTCTAAGATAATCAATTGTTCTATTATACTGATCTTTCATTATGTTTCTCCTCTCTATTAGAGTCTTTTGAATAAAATCTAAAAATCAATATTTATACAGTTATTCATTAATGAAATCTCCGCTTTTTCCACCTATTTTTCTTCTTAAATGAATATTACTTATCTCCATAGCCTTATCTATAGCCTTACACATATCATATATAGTTAAAAGAGTTGTTGATACAGCTGTTAACGCTTCCATTTCAACACCAGTATTTCCTGTTACTTTTACTTTAGAAGTAACTTCAACTTCTAAAGTTTTAGGTAAAAGCTCAAAATCAATAGTGCAGTTTGTTATCATTAAAGGATGGCATAATGGTATTAATTCAGATGTTTTTTTAGCAGCCATAATTCCAGCTACTCTTGCCACTCCCAAAACATCACCTTTTTTTGCTGTTCCTTGTTCAATAGCTAAAAATGTGTCTCTATTTACTCTTATTTTTCCTGATGCAATAGCAATACGTTCAGTTGCATTCTTATTACCCACATCCACCATAATTGCATTGCCTTCATTATCAAAATGATTAAATTTATTTTCCATAGCCAATATCCCCCTATATCTTTCCAAATCCACAATTAGGATATGTGCACTTTTCGCATGAAAGACATAATCCGCCATGACCCAATGATGCTAAATCATCCTTAGATATTTTTTCATCAGCCATAATCCTTGGTAAAACTAAATCAAAAATAGTTTGTTTCGCATACATAACACAACCCGGTAATCCTAAAATAGGAATATTGTAATTATAATAAGAAAGTAAAAACATTGCTCCAGGTAAAACTGGTGCACCATAAGATATTATTTTAGCTCCTGTTGATTTAATTGCACTTGGTGTTAAATCATCTGGGTCTACACTCATTCCTCCAGTACAAATAACCATATTTGCACCCTTATCAATATACGATCTAATTGCATTAGTTATATTGTCTGTATCATCATTTACAATAGTTTGTCCTATTATTTCAACATCAAACTTTGATAATTTTTCTTTTATTACAGGAGAAAATGTATCTTTAATTCTTCCATAATAAACTTCATTTCCAGTGGTTACAATACCTACTTTTTTCTTTACAAAATTCTTAAGTTCTATAATAGGCACGCTCTCTCCTATTTTCTTTGCACTTTCTAATTTCTTTCCATCAATAATCAATGGAATTACTCTCATTCCTGCTAATTTATCACCTTTTTTTACTATAGTATTATTATGTCTAGTTGCAATTATAATTTCATCAAGCATATTTATTTTTTTCAGTTTGTCAATATCTATTTTTAATAATCCTTCACAGCTAGCAATTAATTCTATTTTACCTTCTTTAACTTCGCTGTTAGTCATATTGTCATTTTTACATATTTTAAGTAATACTTCTGCAGCTTCATTCTCGTGAAAAAATCCTTCTTTCTTTTCCCATACATATAAATGATCTTTTCCTAAAGATAATAATACAGGTATATCTTCTTCTGTAACTATATGACCTTTTCTAAATGCAGTTCCTTTTTTTACATCTTTTATGATTTGAGTAATGTCATGACAAAGAACATGACCTACTGAATTTTTTGTATCAATAAGTTTCATCAAGCTTTCGCTCCTTTATTGTAGTATTTTATTAAATTCTCGTATTCGTCTTTCGTATCAGCATCTAATGTACAACCATAATCATCTGTTGGCATATACAAAATATCATATGATATATTTTCTAATGCTTTTCTTAAACCGCCATCTCCTTGATAATTACATATAAAAGGAATACATTTCTTATCAATCAATACGGGATGCTTAGTTCTCCCTAAAAAAGTGGGGAAAATTATTTTCGAATCAGTTTCTTGTTTCTTAATTAACAATTCTTTAAATGTATTACTTGAAATTGCTGGCATATCACCCGGTAATATAAATATTATATCACAATTTTCCAGTTCATTTATTCCTATTTTTATAGATTCTAACATATCAGTTTTAAAATATTGATTATTATATACTAATTTTAAAGTTTGATTCTTTAGATTATTAATGCCACATTCACTTTTTACTACCTTTTCAATATCTTCTCCTCTAAATCCTAAAACAACGCTAATCTCATCAACATTAGCTTCAAACATACTATTTATTGCTGACTGAATAATTGTTGTATTTTTCAAAGGTAATAATGGTTTAAATTTTCCCATTCTACTTGATAAACCAGCTGCAACAATTACGCCTCCAACTTTTAGCTTATTTTTATATTTATTTAATTTTTTATTATCTTCAAAAACCATTTAACTTCCCTTCAATTCAATTTATAATTATTCTTAAAAGGGATATACCATCTGAAATTCAAGATAGTACATCCCTTTTATAGCATTATTTTTTATAGAATGTATTCTTTAATGGCAATTCAGTTCTAAGTTTTCCATCAAGTTTATAATAAGCATGTGCACAAGCAGGAGCTGTTGGAATTAAACATAATTCACCAACACCTTTTGCTCCATAAGCATGAGGTATTTCTCCTGGTCCCTTTACAAGTTTTACTTTTACACTTGGTGCTTCTGTTGATCTTATTAAACCTAATGTTCCTAGTTTAATTTGTGGATACCCATCTTTCACAGCAAAATCCTCTGTTAATGCATATCCAAGCCCCATAATAACTCCACCTTCAATTTGACCTTCAACAGATTGTGGATTTACAACTGTTCCAACATCATATGCAGCTATAACTTCTTTTATTTTTCCATCTTCATCTGGTAAAACAACTTGTGCTGCATAACTATAACTAACATGACTTACAGGGTTTTCTTTTGGAGATCCCATCGGGTCAGTAATTGCTGAGAATTCTCCAAAATATTCTTTTCCTTCTAGATCTTTTAAAGATTCCACTTTATCTAAAGCTTCCTTTAATTTTAATGCTGCTCTTTTAGTTGCTTCCCCTGTTAACACTGTTTGTCTCGATGCTGTACTTGTTCCTGAGTTTGGAGTACGAACAGTATCAGGTCTTTCATGATAAGTTAAATTTGGATCAATCCCTAATGTCTCACAAACCATATGAGTACACATAGTTGCTATTCCTTGCCCCATACATGAAGCTGAAGTACGAATGTGTATAATTCCATCTTCAATTGATAATATACATCTACCAATATCCTTTAATCCTACACCTGTACCACTATTCTTAAACCCTATTGCAAGTCCAGCGTTTGGATTATTTTTATAATCATCTTTTATTGCTTCTAAACACTCAACCATAGCTGCACTCTCATCTGCAATTTGTCCATTTGGTAATACTTCTCCTGGTCTGACAGCATTAATATATCTAAAGTCCCATGGATCCATACCAATCATTTCTGCTAGTAAATTAATATTATTTTCTGTTGCAAAACAACTTTGGGTTACTCCAAAGCCTCTATAAGCTCCCCCAACTACATTATTTGTATATATTGACATACCTAATATATCAATATTTTGATAATTATAAGGACCTGCTGCATGTGTGCAAGCTCTTTGAAGCACAGGTCCACCTAAAGATGCATATGCACCTGTATCTGCAATTAAAATCGCTTTCATTGCAGTAAGCTTACCATTTTCATCACAAGCTGTTGTAAATTCTAGTTCCATAGCATGACGTTTTGTATGATAATTTAAACTTTCTTGTCTTGAAAACTTAACTTTTACTGGCTTTTTAGTGTACCATGCCATTAATGCGGCATGGTGTTGTACACTCATATCTTCTTTTCCGCCAAATCCTCCACCAACTAATTTAGATTGACAATGTACTTTTTCTTCTGGTATTTGTAACATATTAGAAATTTCACGTCTTTCATCATATACAGATTGAGAGCCTGTATATAACAACAATCCATCATCACCTTCTGGCATAGCTATAGCACATTCTGGTTCCATAAATCCATGTTCTTGGAACGGTGTCTTATATTTTCTTGTTACAACATATTTAGAATTTTTAATAGCTTCATCTGCATTTCCCCTTTTTAAATATTCTTTTCTTAGAATATTTCCTGTTGAATGAACAAGTGGTGCATCACCCTTTAACGCATCTGTCGGAGAAGTTACAGCTTGTAATTCAGTATAATCTACTTCTATTAAATTAATTACTTCGTCTAAAGTCTCTTTATGATTAGTGGCAATTAATGCTAATGCATCCCCAATATATCTAGTTATGTCGCCTTCAGCAATCATAACATCCCAATCTTGAACTAAATGCCCTATTTTATTATTTGGAACATCCTTTGCTAACAAAATTTTAACAACATCTTCATGTTGTAATGCTTTTGTTAAATCAATTTTATTTACACGTGCACGTGGATATTTAGAACGTAACGCTTTTGCATAAATCATTCCTGGTAATTGAATATCATCTACAAAGATACCCGTTCCTAATATTTTTTCTTCAGCATCTACTCTTTTGAATCGTTCTGATATATGAGCTGATTTTTCCTTTTCAGGTATTTCCATATTATCTCTAAAATAATCAGCAGCCATTAAAATAGCTTGTTCAATTTTAACATATCCTGTACAACGACATATATTCCCACGTATTGCTTTTTTCACATCAGCTCTTGTTGGATTTAAATTATTATCTAATAAACCTTTCGCAGCTAATACCATTCCTGGAATACAAAAACCACATTGAACAGCTCCTGCTTCTGCAAAACAATGTGTATACACATCTTTTTCTCTTTTGCTTAACCCTTCAACTGTAATTACTTTTTTCCCTTCAAATTTAGATACCTTTTGAATACATGCCTTCACTGCCTTCCCATCTACTAATATAGTACATGTTCCACAAGCCCCTTCACTGCAACCATCCTTTACTGATGTAATTCTTAAATCATCTCTTAAAAAAGACAATAATTTCTTATCTTCTTCTAACGTGAACTCTTTTCCATTTACATTTATCTTATACATTATACCCTCCCATTACCTCTAAATATTGATTCCTTTACACTCATTATTATCTGCATTATTTTATTTCTATATATATATAATTAATTAATTTTACCTAATAATTTTATAAGCAAATTTTATACCATTTTTTATATAAAAATTCAACTTATTTGTCTTTTATCTACTTATATTTCTGAATATTCTATCATTTTTTAATATATTCTCTTAATTATTTATCTATAAAAATAATTGTTTATCAAAGTGATAATGCATTATCATTTTGATAAGTCTCTATTCTACAATATTTTTAATTTATTACGCATAAAAAACAGCAATAATTATCAAATTGATAATTATTGCTGTTTTTTCAATTTATATCTTAATAAATTAAGTTATCTTTCTAATTATTAAGTAAATAAACTTCTATCACTTAATTAATTTAATTCAGGATCAATCATACTTAATATTAATCTATCCATTCCACTTTCAATAATATATCCACCATCAACTCGCATTGTGTCTCCTGTTATAAAACTTGCTCTTGGACTACAATAAAATGCTGTAGCATAAGCAATATCTTCCGGCTCTCCTATTCTAGCAACTGGTGTTTCACTCACAATCTTATCCTTAGCTACTTGCAATAATTGAGAGCTCATTGAAGTATTAATAGACCCGGGTTGAATTGAATTAACTGTTATTCCATAGCGTCCAAATTCTTTAGCTAAACTTTGTGCCATAGCAACTAGACCTTCTTTAGCTAAACAATAATGTGCATTTCCTGTAACCCCATGATAAGCTCCAAGTGATGACATTATTACAATTCTTCCATATTTTCTTTCTTTCATTTTTTCTCCACACGCTTTTATACAATAAATAGCTCCATAAACATGTGTATTTATAATAGCTTCTATATCTTCCATTGGCATTTTAGTAAGATAATTTAATGGTGTTGAGTTTCCTGCATTACAAACTAATATATCTATTTGACCATATTTCTCATAAATACTTTTGATAGCATCATCCACAGACTTTTTATTAGATACATCTACTCTATATGATTCAGCTTGTCCCCCTTTTGCTACAATAGCTTCCTTTGTTTCTTCATTTTTTTCTTCATTTCTAGCTAAAATCATAACTTTAGCGCCTCTTCCAGCTAGTTCTTCACTAACAGCTCTACCTATACCTGTATTTCCCCCTGTAACAATCGCAACTTGATTAATTAATTCTTTGTTCATAATCCCAATCTTCCTTTTCTATGATTTATATTATTATAAAAATTTATAGTTATTATTAATTTAACTATTTTTTCTACATTCATTAATATAACAAAAAAGTAATGATTATACAAATTTTCGATAATATTTTTTAATTTACATTATAAAAAATTATACTAAAATTGAATTAACGTACTTATGTTTTAAACTTTAAATTATTTTTCAAAATACACTTATTTTAATCCCTATAATAAAAAAGATAGATATTAAAATAATTCTTCTTATCTTAATATCTATCCTAATAATATAAGTAAATACCTATTTAACTATATTTATTTTTAGTATTTATAAATTCAATTGCTCCATCCACTTTGCTTATACATATATCAAAATTTTGCTAAAATACATCCTAATATTTTTATTCTGGTATAGCTCTGTGTCCTATGCCTATAACAACTTCATCTAAATGAAGCAATCCAATACTTAAGAATATACATACAGAAATATGTTCTCCACCTCTAGCTATTCCAATCTTTCCACCTACATTTTGTGCATTAGCTCTATTAGAAACTTGTATTATAGCATCTCTAGTAGCACCTATTACTGCACCTTCATGTAAATGTTCTTCTCTTATAAGGCCATTTCTTTTTGATGCAACTAGTGCACTTTCTAATATCTTAGATATTGATGAATTAATATTTCCACCTATATTTACTGCTGTGACTTTTATACCTTCTTTATTATATATCTTTTTTAAATCATCTTCCTCGAATCTATCACATATAGCCATTTTAGTTGCTATTTTAGCAACCTTTGTGCTATTACTCTCCATAATATTATTCTCCTTTAATATTAATTTTTATTGTTATATTAACAATAAAGTTAAGTATTCTATTAACTTCTTAACTATATTTATTTCATTTTCAGTAAATAAATCCTCATCATCTTCTGAAATGATTTCAATATATTCATATAATACTAGTGTAATAGATACTAGTACAATCTGATCCTTTTTTATAAGTCTTTTTTCACATAAATCATCATATACTTCACTAATATTATCAATGAATTCACTATTATTTTCAATTATTAATGAAGATAAACCTAATAATAAATAATGCTCTTCTTTTATTTCCATTTTAGTATTGTTTAAATGTGATTTTATTTCCATAACATTATTTATATAACTAGTATAGTCTATCTCATCTAAATTTATCATTGCAAGTGCAATAAAAAATGCTTCTTTTTTATCAAAATTTTTTCTGAGTAATTTAAAATATATCTTTAGATACTTTTTAACTAATTGATCATATTCCCTAGAAAACATTGATAAATTTATAAAACATATATTCATTAATTTAAATTCATCTATACCCTGTACTTTGCTCTTTATTTCGGTTTTTGCCTTTAACATATTATTTAATATATTATCATATTCTTTTTTATGAAATCTTAAAGTAATAATAAACGATAAAAGTTCTAAGTACTTGTCCTTTTTAAAACCTTTATTAACTAAATTATCATATATTATAATTGTGTCTTTGACTATTTTTTCATATTGAAAATTTGAACACAAAAAAGCAGACATTGCCTTTTTAACGTTTCCATTAAATACATTATTTAGTTCACTTTTACTTATGTATTTTCTAATACTCTTTAATTCATTTTTATCTACTTCATTTTTATTTATTACATAAAGTAAACTTTCTAATATTTTAACTTTATTATTGTCAAATATTAATGTTCTACTTATATCTTTATAATAATCTTTAAATATATCTACCTTACTTTTCAGATCAACATCCATAATCATCATCCTCTTAAAAAATTTAACTTTAATATTATATTATTTCTAAATAGTATATATTGTCAATGACTCATATTTAACTTTCTCAGCTTAAAAAATATATTAAAATATATATAATCAAAAAAGCTCAAAAGATTGCAATCTTTTGAGCTTATATTAAAAGTCACTATATATTATAAATTACTCTAAAGTTCCTATTTTTCTAAATTTATCATAACGCTCATTTATCATTTGATTTGTTTCAATGTTTTTCATTTCATTCATTGCATTCATAAGTTCTTTTTTTATGAGCGTTACTTGTTTTTGTGGATTTTTATGTGCTCCACCTCTTGGTTCTTTTATTACCGTATCTATAATCCCAAACTCATTTAAATCTTGTGCAGTTATTTTCATAACATTTGCTGCTTCTTTTACTCTTTTGCTATCTTTCCATAATATAGATGCAAACCCTTCTGGTGAAAGTATTGAATAAACTGCATTCTCTAACATAAGTATTTTATCTGCTACTGTTAATGCTAATGCTCCTCCACTTCCCCCTTCTCCAATAACTATAGAAATTATAGGAGTTTTCAATCTGCTAAGTTCGAATAAATTATTTGCAATAGCACTGCCTTGACCTCTTTCTTCTGCTCCAACTCCACAAAAGGCTCCTGGAGTATCTATGAAACAAATAACAGGTCTATTAAACTTTTCTGCTTGTTTCATAAGTCTTAATGCTTTTCTATATCCCTCTGGATTTGGCATTCCAAAATTTCTTTCTATATTTTCATTTGTATTAGCTCCCTTTGTTATTGCTATTACTGTAACGCTAATATCTTCAAATGATGCTATTCCACCAATTACAGCTTTATCATCACCAAATAATCTATCTCCATGAAATTCTATAAAATCTTTAAAAATATTATCTATATAATATTTTCCTGTAGGTCTATCTTTATGCCTAGCTATTTCAACCTTTTCCCAAGGGCTTGATACCACTATTGATTTTATAAACTCTTTATTCATACTTATTCACTCCATGTAAAATAAGAATCTTATATAAATAAGCTCTCATATTTTTTCTTTCTACAATGCTATCTATGAATCCTTTTTCAAGAAGAAATTCTGATTTTTGAAATGATTCTGGAAGAGTTTCATTTATTGTGTTTTCTATAACTCTTCTACCTGCAAATCCAACTAAAGTATTGGGCTCGCTTAATATAATATCGCCTTCCATAGCAAAACTTGCTGTTACTCCTCCAGTAGTTGGATCAGTTAATATTGTTATATATAATAGCCCCTTTTCATCATGCCTTGCAAGAGCAGCACTTATTTTTGCCATTTGCATAAGCGAAAAAATACCTTCTTGCATTCTTGCTCCACCTGAAGCTGTAAAAATCAAAATAGGAAGATTATTTTCTGTAGCGTATTCTACTATTCTAGTAATTTTTTCTCCAACAACAGTCCCCATGCTTCCCATCATAAAGAAGCTATCCATTATTGCACAAGCTACTTCTAAATCATTTATTCTACCTACTCCAGTAACTACTGCCTCTTTACTTCCAGTATTGCTTTGAGATTGATTTATTTTCTCTTCATAGTCTTCAAAGTCAATAGGATTATTTGTTTTTAATGATTTCCACATTTCCTTAAAAGTATCTTTATCAAATATCTGTTTTATTCTTTCCTTAGGTGATATCCTAAAGTGTTGATTACACTTAGTACATACATATTTGTTATTTTCTAAATCTTCATAGTAAATCATATTATTACAATTACTACATTTAGTCCACATTCCAGATGGAATATTAGGCTTCTCTTCTACTACTTTACTTTTATATGCTGATGGATTAACCGTTGCATATTTACTTTTTTTAAATAAATCCTTAAGCATTATTCTTCACCATCTTTTCTGATAAAAATGACGTATCATAATTTCCATCTAAAAACTCTTGCATTTCAAGTATAGAAAATTGAAAATCAATATTAGTTTTTACTCCACCTACTGCAAATTCACCTAAAGCTCTTTTCATTTTTACAATAGCTTCTTCTCTAGTTTTTCCAAAAGTTATAAGCTTTGCAATCATAGAATCATAAAAATAAGGTATATTATATCCACAATATATAGCAGAATCTACTCTAACTCCCATTCCACCTGGAACACATAACTCTGATACTTCTCCAGGACATGGTCTAAAATCATTTTCTGGATCTTCTGCATTAATTCTACATTCAATTGCGTGACCAGATATCTTTATATCTTCTTGTTTTAATAATAACTTTTCTCCTGATGCTATCTTTAATTGTTCTTTAACTAAATCAACACCTGTAATCATTTCTGTAATTGGATGCTCTACTTGTATTCTTGTGTTCATTTCCATAAAGTAAAAGTTATTATTCTTATCAAATAAAAATTCTATAGTTCCTGCATTTTTATAATTAACAGCCTTGGCTGCTTTCTTAGCTATTTCTCCCATAGTATTTCTTATTTCTTCATTTAATATATTAGATGGCGCCTCTTCTAAAACTTTTTGATTCTTTCTTTGAAGGGAGCATTCTCTTTCTCCTAAATGAACAACATTTCCATACTCATCAGCTAAAATTTGAAATTCAATATGTCTAGGTTTTTCAATGAATTTTTCTATATATAATCTGTCATCACCAAAGCAAGCTTTAGATTCAGATTTAGCAGTTTTATATCCCTTTAAGAATTCTTCATCACTTCTGGCAATTCTTATTCCTTTTCCACCACCACCAGCAGCTGCCTTTATCATTATCGGATAACCTATTTTTTTAGCAATACCTAAAGCATGTGTTTCATTCTCTATTTCCCCTTCATATCCAGGTACAACAGGAACATTTGCTTTTTTCATTATTTCTCTAGCTCTAGCTTTATCACCCATAAGTTCAATTGATTCATAATCTGGGCCTATAAATTTTATATTACATTCTTTACACATCTTTGCGAACTTAGCATTTTCAGATAAAAATCCAAATCCAGGATGTATTGCATCAGCCCCACTAAGTACACATGCACTTAAAATATTAGCAATATTTAAATAACTATCTTTAGCTATTGCTGGACCTATACAAATCGCTTCATCAGCCAATTGAGTATGAAGTGCTTCTTTATCAATTTCTGAGTAAACAGCAACTGTAAGTATTCCCATTTCTCTACAAGCTCTAATTATTCTAACTGCAATTTCTCCTCTATTTGCAATAAGTACCTTTTTAAACATATCCTTCACCTATCCTATAGCAAAAAGTATTTCAGCTTCACAAACTGTTTTACCATCAACTGAAGCGATTCCCTTACCTATTCCTATTGGCCCCTTAAGTTTTACTATTTCACAATATAAATCTAATCTATCTCCTGGTACAACCTTTGCCTTAAATCTAACCTTATTAGTTCCAGCAAATAACGGAGTTTTTCCCTTAAACTTTTCCATTGATAAAATAGCCACAGCTCCTGCTTGTGCCAAAGCTTCTATTTGTAAAACTCCTGGCATAATTGGTTCTTGTGGATAATGGCCTTGAAAAAATTGTTCATTTGCAGAGACATTCTTATATCCCTTAACAAATAGTTTTTCTTCTATATCCATTTCAGTTACTCTGTCTATAAGTAAAAATGGATATCTATGAGGTAAAATTTCTTTTATTTCTTCTATCTTTAACATAAATATTAATCCTCCTTAATTTCAAAGAGTTTTTGTCCAAACTCAACCATATCTCCATCTTTTGCAAAACACTTTACTATTTTCCCATTATAATTACTTTCAATTTCATTCATTAACTTCATCGCTTCAATTATGCAAATTACTTTTCCCTTTTTCACATAATCTCCTTCTTTAGCAAATGACTCACTATCAGGAGATGGTGATGAATAAAATGTTCCAACCATTGGTGATGTAATTATCACTGTATCTTCTTCTACAGCTTCTTCTTGTATATTGCTTAATTTATTTTCCGGGAAATCATTTTTTTCTTGTATAGGTTCCTCTTTTGTATGAATGTTGCTTTCCTTTTTTGTAGTCTCTTCTTCTTCTACATTTCTATTTAAGCTTCTAGTTAAAGACTTATCCATTTTTATATAACTATCATTTGATTTTAATTCAAAGTAAGCTAAATCTGAAGAATTTATAATATTTATAAGTTCTTTAATGTTTTGAAAATCCATAAAATTGCCTCCTATTTTTCTTCCCATCTCTTAAATAATAAAGTTGCATTATGTCCACCAAATCCTAAAGAATTTGTTAAAGCATACTTAAGTTCTTTTTTTCTTCCCTTATTTGGCACATAATCTAAATCTAGTTCTTCATCTTTAGTTTCATAACCTATTGTAGGTGGTACAAATCCTTCTTTTAATGCTTTTAAGCATACTATAGATTCAATAGCTCCGGCTGCACCTAATAAGTGTCCTGTCATTGATTTTGTAGAAGATATTGGAATGTTATATGCATCTTCTCCAAAAACTTTTTTAATTGCTGCAGTTTCAAATTTATCATTTAATTGAGTTGAAGTTCCATGAGCATTTATATATGAAACTTCAGTTTTATCTATTTTAGCTTCATTAATTGCTTGACTCATGGCTTCTGCAGCTCCAAAACCTTCTGGATGTGGAGATGTAATGTGGTATGCATCACAAGTTGAACCATATCCTACAATTTCACCTAATATATTTGCTCCTCTTTCTAAAGCTGAATCTAAAGATTCAAGTAATAATATTCCTGCACCTTCACCCATTACAAAGCCACTTCTATTCTTATCAAAAGGAGTTGACGCTTTAACAGGATCATTTGAAGAATTAAGTGCTTTCATACTATGGAATCCTTCAACACCAATTCTTGTTATTGGAGCTTCTGCACCACCTGCTAACATAAAATCAGCGTATCCATGTTTTATATATCTAAATGCATCTCCAATGTTATTTGTACCAGTTGCACATGCTGTTACTACTGATGTACAAGAACCTTCAAGTCCATATTGAATAGATATGTTTCCAGCAGCCAAATTAATAATTGCCATTGGAACAAAGAATGGTGACATTCTCTTTGATTTACCTGTAACTAATTTAGTACATTCAGTTTCTATAGTTGCAAATCCACCTATTCCTGAACCTACCATAACACCAAATCTTTTTTTATCTACTTTTTCTAAATCTATTTTAGAACTTTTCATAGCTTCATCTGCTGCTATTAATGCCATTTGAGAAAATCTATCTAGTCTTTTACATTCTTTTTTACCTAAAACTTCTTCTGGATTAAAATCCTTAAGTTCTCCAGCAATCTTAACATTAATTAATTCATTATCTATTAATTTAATAAAATCTATTCCTAATTTACCCTCTTTATTGTTTTTCCAAAATGTATCTACATCATTTCCTATTGGAGTTAATGCTCCCATTCCTGTAACAACAACTCTTCTTTCCATAACTTTATACTCCTCCATTACATTACCATTCCGCCATCAATATTTATAACTTGACCTGTAACATAGTTTGAATTTTCACTTGCAAGAAAAGCTACAACACCTGCTACATCTTCTGGAGTTCCAAATCTCTTTAATGGTATATTCTTTTGAGCTTCTTCTTTAACTTTTTCACCTAAAACACTTGTCATATCTGTTTCAATGAATCCTGGGGCAACTGCATTTACATTAATTCCTCTTGCTCCAAGCTCTTTTGCTAAAGATTTAGTCATACCTATAACCCCTGCTTTAGAAGCTGCATAGTTTACTTGCCCTGCATTTCCTGCAACACCAACTACTGATGAAATATTTATTATCTTTCCATGTCTTTGCTTAACCATAACAGGAGTAATTGATTTTAAACAATTAAAAACCCCTTTTAAATTTACATCTATAACATCATCAAAGTCTTTTTCTTTCATTCTAAGAATAAGGGTATCTTTTGTTATTCCAGCATTATTTACAATAATATCTATAATTCCGAATTTGTTCTTTGCTTCACTTATAATATTTTCTACGTCTTCTAACTTGCTTATATCACCTTTAACGGTTAAAACTTCTACACCCATTTTTTCTATTTCAGAAGCTACTATTTTTGCCTCTTCTTCACTACTTCTATAATTTAATACTATGTTTGCACCAAGAGAAGCTAATTTTAAAGCAATTGCTTTACCTATTCCCCTTGCAGCTCCTGTAATAATTGCACATTTTCCTTTTAGCATTAATTAAAATCCTCCTTAAGCTAAATTTCTTCTAATGTTAATAATAATTTATTTAATGATTCCATATCTTCTATATTTAATACTGTAACACTTCTATTAATCTTCTTTACAAATCCACTAAGAACCTTACCTGGTCCAACTTCAATAAATGTATTAACTCCATTTTTTATCATATCTTCAATAGTCTTATCAAAAAGTACAGATGATCTTATATGCTTTTTTAACAACTCTTTAATATCATCTTTCTCATCATAAGGTAACCCTTTCACATTAGAATAAGTAACTTTATTTAATGAATTTATGTTTGTATTCTTTAATGTGTTATAAAATTCTTCACTTGCACTCTTTAATAACGAACTATGAAAAGGGCCACTTACTTTTAAAGGTATTCCTAAACCACCAAGTTCCCTTGCTATTTTAACAGCTTCATCAATAGCTTTATTTTCACCAGCTATTGCTACTTGCTTTGGACAATTGTAATTTGCTGCTTCTACAACACCAAATTCACTTGCTCTATTTAATAACTCTTCTAATTTTTCATTATCAAGTTTTAAAATAGCTGCCATCTTTCCAAGACCTTTTGGAAGAGAGCTTCCCATTATTCTGCCTCTCTCTTTCACAAGAAGTAATCCTTCTTCTAAAGAAAGTGCTCCTGAGAAAATTAGTGAAGCATATTCTCCAAGACTTAATCCTGCAGTATACTTTGCTTCAATATTATTTACTTCCAAAGCTTTTAATGCTACTAAAGAGGCCACTACTATTGTAGGTTGAGCATTTTCTGTTTGCATTAAAACTTCGTCAGGACCATTAAATAGCATATCTTTTATTGGCATATCTAGTATTTTTTCTGCTTTATCAACTATTTCTTTACATTCTGGTATTTTGTCATAAAATTCCTTTACCATTCCAACATATTGAGCACCTTGACCTGGAAAAAGAAATGCAATATTTTCACTATTCATGATTTCCTCCAAATAACATAAACCTTTGCTTTGCTTCTTCAAACATCTCTTCAATAATTTCCTTTGATGTTTGTTCTTTGTTAATTAAGCCTGCAATTTGTCCAGACATTATAGAGCCATTTTCAATATCCCCATCTACAGCTGCCTTCTTTAAAGTACCTGCTCCTAATTCTTCTAATTTTTCTGAACTTATACCTTCTTTTTCTAACTTGTTATACATTCTTGACAGCTTATTTTTAAGCACTCTTACTGGATGACCTGTAGATCTACCTGTAACTTCTGTATCTATGTCTTTAGCTTTTAATATCTTATCTTTATAATTTTGATTTACTGTACATTCTCTTGCAACTAAAAATCTAGTTCCAACTTGAACGCCTTCTGCTCCTAACATAAAAGACGCTGCAATCCCTCTTCCATCACCTATTCCACCTGCTGCTATAACCGGTATACTTACTGCATCTACAACTTGTGGAATTAACGCCATTGTAGTAAGCTGACCTACATGACCACCTGATTCTGTACCCTCTGCTATAATTGCATCTGCTCCTGCTTTCTCCATTCTCTTAGCAAGGGCTACTGATGCAACAACTGGTATCACCTTTATATTGTTTGCTTTCCATCTTTCCATGTACTTACCTGGACTTCCTGCTCCAGTAGTAACAATCGCTACATTTTCTTCACATACTAGTTCTGCTATTTCTGCTGCATTTTCAGACATTAGCATTATGTTTACACCAAAAGGTTTATCTGTTAATTTTTTAGCTTCTTTGATTTGATTTCTTACCCATTCTGTTGGTGCTGCTCCTGTTATTATTCCAATTCCACCAGCTTCACTTACCGCTGCTGCTAAAGATGCATCTGCTATCCAAGCCATACCTCCTTGAAATATTGGATACTTTATATCAAGTAGATCACATACTCTATTATTTGCCACAAATAATTCCTCCTAATAGTGTTTTTATAAAAATACTTACATTATATAAATTAAATCGGGAATACTTATTTGCATACCCGACTTAACTTGGATGTTAATATTTTAAATTTTAATTATTAGTCTTATTCTTTACATATTCAACTGCATCTCTTAAACTCTTTAACTTTTCAACTTCCTCTATTTGAATATTGAATTTTTCTTCTAATTCAATTACAACTTGGAATAAGTCTAAAGAATCTGCTCCTAAATCTTCAAATGTAGTTTCTAAAGTTATTCCATCCTTTTCTACACCTAATTGTTCACATATTATATCTCTAATTTCTTCAAATAACATAATTTTTTCCTCCTTGATGTCTCTTTTTATTTATTTTTTAATTGATAATTTAAACTTTTAAAATATATTTTTTACCATTCTATTAGTGTAGCTCCATAACTTAATCCACCACCAAAAGCTACTAAAAGTATTTTATCTCCTTTTTGTAGAAGATTTTTTTCATATAACTCATTTAGCGCTAATGGTACTGAAGCTGACGATGTATTTCCTGTCTTATCTAAATTTATATAAAACTTATTTATATCTATCTTTAATTTTTTAGCAACATAATCTAATATTCTTATATTAGCTTGATGAGGTACTATGTACTTTATATCATTTAAGCAAACATCTGTACCTTCTAATGCACCGTCAATTCCTTTAATAATGGCTGAAGTTGCAAATTTAAAAACTTCTCTACCATTCATCTCTACATATTGGTTGCTAACAAAATTTTCTTTAGTAAAAGGAGTGTTAAAATCAAGTGCACCTATAGTCAATGAATCTCCCTTTTTTCCATCTGTTTTCAAATACGAATTAATTATTCCATTCTTTTCATCTCTTACAAGTACTGCTGCTCCACCACCATCACCAAATAATATACAAGTTCCTCTGTCATTCCAATTAATGACTTTAGAAAGTGTTTCTGCACCTATAACAAGTGCATTTTTATAATTTAATGATTTCATTAATGAATTTGCAGTTTCTAATGCAAATACAAATCCTGAGCAAGCAACATTTATATCAAATGCTGTAGCATTATTAGCATTTAATTCTTTTTGAACTAAACATGCTACAGATGGCATAAACATATCTGGAGTAATAGTTGCTACTATTATTAAATCTAAATCTTCAGAATCAATCTTTGCTCTTTCAAGAGCAACTTTAGCGGCTTTCACAGCAATTTCCGAAGTATTTTCTCCTTCTGAAATTCTACGTTCTTTTATGCCTGTTCTTTCAACTATCCATTCATCATTGGTGTCTACAAATTCACTAATCTTATCATTTGTAACAGCAAGTGATGGTAAATATCCCCCTACTCCCCCTATTTTAATGTTCATACTTTTCTCCTTAATTATTTCAATTTATATTTTTGTTTTAAAAACTCATTTATCTTATTTAATGCTGAAATTAGCATTACTTCTTCTTGTTGTGTTAAGCTTTCTATGGAATTGCTAACCATATCATTATGAAATTTTTCATGTAATCTATAAGCTAGTTTTCCTTTTTTAGTTAAAGCAATTAAAACAACTCTTCTGTCTTCTTCTATTCTGCTTCTTTCCACATAACCTTTTTTAATAAGTTTATTTATTGCAGTTGTTAAAGTCCCAACTGTTATTTTTAAATCTTGAGCTACTTCAGACATAGTTCTTTTTTTGTACATTCCAATTGCTTCAATAGTATGAATTTCAGTAATTGAAAGATCTGAAATCACTCCTTCTTTTATTGTTTGTTCTTCTATTTGTAAAATATCATTAAATAATTCCACTAATATCTCATTGACTATCTTTTTTGATTGACCCATTTATTTATTTTCCTCCAGATAAAACATTAAATATTTGATTTAGCAATTAAAATTTAATTTTCGTAATCAAACATTTTGATAATCAAAATATACTACATTCAAAATAAATTGTCAATTATTTCGAAAATATATTTTTATTATTTACCATTATTTTCACTATATACCCAAACTTTTAATTCCTGAGTACATATGCTATAATTATTATAATATTTTTAAATATTACTTATTTTTTTACACAAGGAGGAAAAAGAATGGTAAAAAAATTGATTTTAGCTACTGTTTTAATGTTAAGCATAGCTTTAGTAGGTTGTTCTTCAAAAAATTCAACTACTAATACAAAGCAAGAAGATAACACTGTAGTAGAAAATTCTAAGACAGATAATAATGAAAATGATGTTAAGAAGGACAACCCTGCTGAAAATTCTAAAGATGAAAAGAATGATAATAAAAAAGAAACTGAAGCATTTTCTATATACACTGAAGATGCAGACAGTATGGAACTTAAAGAAATTTCAACAATTGAATTAAATAAAGATTTAAGTTTAGAAGATAAATTAAAACAATTATCAAAGTCTCTTTCCGAAAAAGTATTTGATAACTTACCAATAGAAGTAACATCTATTGATACTGTAGATGGCAAAAAGATTGCTACTATAAACTTAGATGAAAGTGCAGCTAACAAAGGTGTAACTAGCAATGCTGATTTAAAGAAACCAAACTGGGTAGCTAATAAATTGCAAGGTTCTACTGGTGGAGAAATATCTGAAAATAGTTTATTAGAAACTTTTCTTCAAGTAAAATATAAAGGTGAATGGATTGACGGAGTGAAATTTTTATACAAGAATGAACCAATCGAATTCGAACATACACCTAAATTATCACAAATTAATTATAGAAAATAATCATTAAAATAACAATAAAGCTATTACTTAATTGGACAACCCAATTAAGTAATAGCTTTTTATTATGAAAATAAAAGACTATATTTAATAATATATTTTATATATGCATAAGTAAAATATTATTTAAAACATAGATAAATACTTATTATTTAGCATAGCTTTCTAAGATTTCAGCAAAATATAACACATGCTTTGATTCACCTTCGCCATAGAATTTATCTTTGATTTCAGGATCAATATTATCTAAATTCATTTCTTGCTTAAACATTATTTTGCACTCGTAATATTTATTACATCCTTGAACTATGGGACTATTTACACTTTTACTAGGTATAAATTTTATATTAGCTTCTTTTTCTTTATCTACATCTCTACCTGATTTTGTTCCACATATAGTAAGTTCTGATTTCATACTTCCTTCAAATGGTATACTAATTGTATAATTATCACCAGAATCTAAAAATTCTTTAGTATATCTTGTTTCTCTAACCAGCGCCATAAATATAGGTCGTCTCCAAATATAACCTACACTTCCCCAGCTAATTGTCATAGTATTAGCTTTATTTTCGTCTCCACATGTTAAAAATGCTCCTGTTTTATAAAGATTATCCATTGAAATCTCTAAACCTTCTGTAAAAGTTTCCTTCATAAGCCTTCGCGCCTCCACTTTTTTAAATATTTATTTTAGCAAAGCATTCATATATGTATAAGCAAATGTAATGAAAACAATTCAACTTAAGAAAATTAAAAATTGAAATGCCACTTTACCTATTACATATATAAACACAGCTTTAAAACATATCATTTTTGCATCACTATATAAAATAATATCATATTATTCTATGTAATGTTGTTTATAAACTTTTTATATTCCTTTAAATCTCTTATAGGATCAAGTTCTTTATCTTTTTTCATATAATCTAAGAATAAATCATTTAGCTCTATACACTTTTCTACATCTTTTAAAGCCTTTAATAATTCTTTTGTATTAACATAGAAGCAAGCTCTATTGTAATATAAGAATCCTTCTTCTGGATTTATTTCTATTCCTTTATTTATTATGTTTATTGCAGTTGTAAAATCATTATCTTCTCTATATATCACAGCTAAATTTAAAAAACTATATGTATATGTAGGGTTTGCTTTTATAGACTTTTTATAATAATCTATAGCTTCTTGTTTTTTATGTAATTTATTGGATATTACAGCTTTATTAAACAATATTCTATAATGTTTAGGATTTATTTCTAAAGCCTTATTTATATATTTTAACGCTTCTTCATTTCTATCTAATTCTTCAAAAATGCAAGCTACATTTGCATACCCCCATAAATCATTGTTATTTAATTCAATAGTTTTTTTATAATTTAAAATTGCCTTTTCTTTATCACCTAATTCATCATATATATTGGCTAAAAAGAAATATGCTTTATCATAACTTGAATCTTTTTGTATTGATATTTTGTAATACTCTTTTGCTTTTGATAAATCGCCTAATTCATCATATATAGTTCCTAATCCATAATAAGCCCTAGGTTCATTTTCATCTAAATTAATTATTTCTAAATATTTTTCTTCTGCTTCTTTTCTTAAACCAATTTCATCATATAGTAATGCCATATCAAACAAAAATTCTATATCAGTCTTACCTATATTTAATGCATATGCTTTTTTATAAAACTTTAAAGCTTTTAATAAGTTTTTCTCATTTTTTAGATTTCTAGCCATATTTAAATAATTATCGTACAAATAATTTTTATTTTCCATGTTTCTACTTCATCCTTGCTAATTCTTTATAATAACTAATTTAGTATATCACTAAAAAATTCAAAAATAAAATGCTTTTATAATAACTTATTTTATTGATTATAAAAGCATTTCTTATCATATATAATTGTTTTTACCTACATAGTTTAAAAATCATACTTTATTAGACTTATAATTTTTCTTCATAAAAACCATGATTAAAATTAATGACACTAAAGTAATTATTAATCTTATACAGTTATCTTGTATATTAATAAAATCATAACTTAAAAAAGCTTCTAATATAATAGAAGGTACTTTTCCTAAAAAAGTTGCTATTATAAAAGGAATAATATTCATATTACTTACTGAAGCACCTAATGTTACAAATCCAGAAGGCACAAAAGGTAATAATCTTATTAAAAATACTAAATACGTGCTTTCTTTACCTTGACTCTTTACTAATTTTTTTAAGTATTTATTATTAACTGAAAAGTTTTCTATATTTTTCTTGAAGCCTTTTCTGTATAACCAAAATGATATGGCTGCACCTATAGTCTCCCCTATTAATGATATAAAAAAACCTTTTATAGGACCAAAGAAAATAATATTAGCACCAGTAACAAATATAGATGGTACTACTCCTAATACTGCTATAATTACACTAGTAAAAATACTTATAAGTAATGCTATATTACTATAATTACTCATTATATCAATAAACACATCTACATTCATCATATGTTAATCTCCTACCTAAAATTTAGTATTATAAATTTAAATAATTATAGCATAGTAATTTTAATATTTATTATCTAATCTCTGACTATATTGCTTTAAATTCAAACTATTAAATAAGTATTATATTATCTTTAACTTTGTGTTTCTAAATACTTAGATACAATTCTCTCACCATCCACAGAGTGAACCTTTAGCCAATCCATATACAGATTACCAAATTTATTATAACACCATTCTGTTGAATATGAGCTAAAATGGTTAAACATTTGATATATATATCCTACAGAATTATATCTCTTTATACCATTATCATCTACCCATTCAACAACTTTGTTTAAATCAATATTTCTTATATCTTTTACTTTTACTGTTTTCATATTTCCATTTAATTTATAATGAATCTCAACTATGTCCTCATATTCATGACCTTTAATTTTTTGCCACCCTTGCATATCTCCAGTTCCTGGTTCAACATATAATTTTTTTTGCTTATCTAAAAACTCGCTTTTATAATTATCATAAGTAACTTGATTTTGATCAACAGGATTCACTATATATACAGTTGATGTAGGAGCATAATATCCGATACTCATATTCAAAATTTTACATACTGATTTTAGAGAGACAAAAGTTGTATTTCTATATGATATATTACTAGAATTAATGATTTCTCCATGAAGTTCAATATTAACATTATTAAATTTTACATCAATATCATTTACGCCTTTTGGAATTAAATCTTTGGGTTCCTCATACAATTTACAAGATTCACCAACACTTCCTGCTGGCATTTGTCCAATGTATATTGTGTTTGTAGGCTCATAATAATGAACAGCTAAGTTAAGTAGTTTTGAAAGATTGCATATTGGTAAATAAATATTATTATCATATACCATATTATCACTTTCAAAATTAACTCCATTAACATTAATATTAATTTCATTAAAAGATACCCTAATATTGTTATTTCGAGTATTTGCAAATGCCGAAGTTGGCATAATAAAAATTGTAATTAGTATTAACACAAGCATTCTCTTTATTTTCATTTTATTCCCCCCTATTTTTAATATATTATATCATTATTTTTACATGTAATCTATATTTTGTATTTTTGATTATTATTTGTAGATTACTCTTTATTTTCCACATATCATATAATTTAGAGACAATTAATAATTATAAAAAATTTCAAAAATAAAATGCTTTTCTAATAATCTATTTTATCATTAGAAAAGCATTTATTTATAATAGTGTTTATTTTTTAGTTCAGTTCAAATGCAGTACTAGTATAAAGTTTATATATCCATTTTACCTATAATCATCACAACTAATTTGACTATATTCTCTATTATTAATACATTGTCCATATTTGAGTTACTTGTGTAATGTTCTACTTAGATTCTAATATCCTTGCAGAATCATTTGTTATTTTAGTTAATAAATTGTATTCTTCTCCTAATATTTCTCTATAACGATTATGTAACTTTAATCTATACTTTTGTATATCCTCTTGAATTTTTTCTCCGTCATTAGTTAAGTATATATGAGATAACTTTCCTTCAGGTCGTCTCTCAACTAAACAATTTATAACTAATTTATCTATAAGTCTAGTTATTGTAGATGGCTTTAAGTGAAGTTCTTCACTTAATTCCTTTTGTGTTATTCCAGGTTTAAACTTTACACCAAGAAGTATATATACATATGTAGGAGATAATCCTAGTGGCTTCAACTCGTCTTCAGCTATTTTAGCTGCTATCTTTTTTAATCTAGTTGCAGTGAAAAATAAACACTCGCAAAAATTTTGTTCAAGCATTATGTCCTCCGTTCTAACTTTTTATAATTTTATCTATATAAATAATATATTAAAGATAAATTTAAAAGTTTGCAACAAAATTATACCACTATTTTATATATAAACATTTTTTCTCCATAATTTAAATATAAAATAATTAAATTAAATTTTAATGTATAGATTTTAAATCTAAATATAATAAAAAGGCATGTTTTAAAACATGCCTTTTTAAACTATATTTATTTAACAAGTAATTGTTCTTTTGCATGAAC
Source organism: Clostridium cagae (assembly GCF_900290265.1). Lineage (NCBI taxonomy): Bacteria > Bacillati > Bacillota > Clostridia > Eubacteriales > Clostridiaceae > Clostridium > Clostridium caccae. The sequence continues at coordinate 690,722 of NZ_OKRA01000001.1, read as the reverse complement.
CATAGTTGTTAATAAATCATTACATTCTGTCTTTATATTAAATTCTTTACCTTTTCTAGATACATATCCGTTTATATAATCAATTTCTGTAAGACGATGATTTTGAATTAAATCTTGATGCATTGATGGATAGTGTTCTCCAGCTTGGCTTGGATCATATATTTTTTCTATTCCTTTTGCAACCTCTTCAACATTTAATTCTACTCCATATTTAGCAGCAATATCAGCGAATTCTTTTATAATATTACGAATAAGCTCTGGAGTTTCTTTTAGCTCTCCAAACTCTTTAATATTACAATCTAAAATTGTGCAACAACTATTTAAAGTTCCATTTACACATGCTTTACGCCATATTGAAAATATAACATTTTCACTATAGTGAGCTTTTAATCCTGCTTGATTTAATATGTCACAAATCTCTCTTGCTTCTACTTCCATATTAGAATCAATATTTTGTACTTCTAAGCTTCCATCTCCAGTTAATACAACATGTCCAGGACCTGCTAATCCAGCTGTCCATAAAGTTACACCCATAAGTATATTTTTACTATCAACATATTTTTCAATAGTTTCATTATGACCTAATCCATTTAATAGGCATAATACTCTTGTATGTTTTCCTAAAATATTCTTTACAGATTTTAGCATAGATTCTAATCCCATTGATTTAGTAAATAAAATCACTAAATCCGGAACTTCTTTAGCATCTTCTGGTAACATTGCTGGTATTTTTACCTTCTTACATTCTCCATTTTCTTCAACTGTTAATCCGTCTTTATTTATAGTATCTACATGATCCTTCCAAGCATCTATCAAGAAAACTTCATTTCCAGATTCATGTAACATATATCCATAACGTGAGCCCATAGCTCCTGCTCCAACAATTGCAATTTTCATTTCAATTCACTCTCCTGTTTTTCTTTAATTATAAATTAAATATATTTAAAAATATTTTCATCATATAAATGTATAACTTTTCTACAGAACCAATCAATAACAAATGCACCTACAAAAGGTATAACCACAAATGCCATTAATACTCCAATAATTGATCCTGAATTATTTATAGCTGCTAAAGGACCAACTAATCCAACTAATCCAAATCCAGCACTATTCGGTGTACCTAAGATATTAAACAGATAAGCACCTATTCCACTTAAGATACCATTTGCAATAATAGGTACTGCTATTATTGGATAGGTAACTAAATTCGGCATCATCATCTTCATAGCTCCTAATAGAACTGATAAAGTAACTCCACTTTCATTTACTTTTCTTGATCCAATTACTAAAACAGCTGTACAAGCAGTAACTCCAATAGCAGCTGCTCCCGCACCTAGTCCTGTTATTCCTATAGCAATTCCTATTGCTACAGTTGAAATTGGTGAAATAATTAAGATTGAAAATGAAATACTAATTAAAATACACATTAAAAATGGTTGTAAAACTGCAAAATTATTAATTAAATTTCCTATTGTTATAGTAATTTGTTTTACATAAGGAAGCATAAGTATTCCAACAACACCGACGCCTGCTCCAACAATTGGTAATAATAATATTGTTAACGATCCTAGTTTATTTCCTATTAATCTCACAACATATACAGCTATACATGCAACTAACATTATGTTTATTAAATCACCTATACCAACCATTTGCACGCCATGTTCAGTAACCTTATAAGCACCTGAACCTAAAAATACTGCTGAGCCAACAATAACTGATTGCATAGGATTAAGATTAAATTGTAATCCTACCAATACTCCTACAATAACTGGTACTATGAATTGCATAATATTTACGGCATTGTAAAGAGTAGCAAATATAGGTGAAACATCTATTAATCCTTTAAATATTGAACCTAAAATTGCATTTGGAATTAATCCAACAACAATTCCTGTTGCAGTTCCAGCCAAAACTTTATTCAAATAATCTTTAGGGGTTAATTTGTCTTTTTCTACTTTATTATTTTGTATCATATTTCTCTTCTTTCTACTTTATAAATTTTTTAGTAATTGTTTATTTTTATCATTCCCATTTTATTTTTTATCATTCTAATTTTATTTTTCATTGTTTATTTTTTATTGTTTATTTTTTATCAGTCAATTTTTTAATTTTTAAAGTTATATCTTAGATAAATTACTAGTAATCCATTGAAAGTTATTATTTTAATTTAAATTTCGTATATAAGTGCATCATTTGTATGTACAACTAACTTTCGAGAGTAAATATATCATATTTAAAAACAAATTTCAACACATTAAAATTATAAAAGTTAAAAAAATAACAATATATTATATAAATCAACAATTTTAGAGTATTTTTATAGATAAATGTTAAAAATTTCTCAATGATTTTTTGTGTTTAAATAAAAAATTGCAAAAATTAAAAGCTTTTCTAACAACTTATTTCGTCACTAGAAAAGCATTTATCATATCATATTTTTACTATTGTTAACATTTTTTCCTAGTACAATATTAACATTGGATATCGCGCCTAAAATACATTTTAAATTCATATATTTTTCTATGGCTTCTTTATCACAGTGAATTAGTATTTTTATTTAAGTCCTTAATTGAATTGCATATATTATTAAGTATCTCTTTAAGTTCTGTTAATTCTTTTCTATTTGGGTTATTTTCTTGCGAATTTAGAACATAAACTTCATCTATATTTAAATTTATCCCATTGTTTTTTCTCTCTAACAATCTTTAAAATAAAATATCCTATAAATAAAGCTGTATATGTAATTAATTTAACCCAATCTAACTTATTGTTTAACAATGCTAACACTATATGTATATAAGCTATAAAATAGAATGGATAAGCTAATTTTTGAATTTTTTTCCATTCTTTGTAACTCATTTTAGCTCTAACTTTTTTAAATGATGTTATAAATAAAGGAATCATTATGCAAAATCCTATAAGTCCAATAAGTAAATATACTATATAAAAAATTGTTATTGGTTTTCCAACTATTAATTTATTTATAAATCTAACTGCATACATTACACAATGTGGAATAATAAGTATTGAACCTAAAATAGCAATTTCAGCTCTAACACTCAATAACTTTTTAGTAACATTCCATTTTTTATTTAAAGCACCAGCAAACATAACAAGTACAAAAAATGAAATAGAAACATTTCCCTTCATAAATACTTTTTCTAGATTTCCCATAAAACCTTCTAACTTTAAGTTATTTGTTAATCTAAATATTTCATAAACCATAACAAGACCAGCTATACTTGAAGCTAGTCCATAAAATATCTTTGAATATTTTCGAATAAGATCTGAAAATATTAATGTTAATACTGTGACTAATACTAAAGAATAAATTAAATACATTACTGCCCCTCCTATTAAATGATAAACATTATCATTATCAATAATATTAATATATTTTCTTTATTAAGTCAACATTAAAAACTATATATATTCATTAATTAAAAGTACTAAAATAGAAATATGCAGTTGATTACAAAAAAACAACTGCATAAAACAAAATTTTGTTATTTAAAAATTATTTAATTATAAATTTATCTTCCTTATATTATTAACTATTTATATATTACGCTGCTAATTCTTCTACTTCTTTTTCTTCCTTATTTAAGCTTCTTATCTTCTTTTCTTCACCATAAGCAACTACTAACAAAAGGCAAATTCCAATTATAAGTGCACCATAGAATATAATAAATACATCATTCCATCCATGAAGACACATTCCTCCAATATTTACACCTGATGATTTAGGATCAGCTATTTTAGCTAACATAACTTTAGCTGTAGAATCTCCAAATAAATATCCAAAAGTACCGCTCAAACCATTTGCAACAGCAATTGCTTTTTTAGGAGCAAATCCAACAAGAGATACCCCTATTAATAATTGTGGTCCAAATATTAATGCACCAAGAGCACATAGTGAAACATTTACCATTGTAACGCTTGTAGCATATCTATATCCTAAAACTGCAAATCCAGTAAGCACTAAACAGAATACTGCAACTATTGCTCTTCTTCCTTTTAGTAAATCAGATATAAATCCCCAACTAAGACTACCAATAAGTGCACCTGTTTCAAAATAGAATATTGTATTAACTGCATCCCCCATTGCAAAATGTAATTGTTCAGTAACATATAAAGGAGCCCAGTTATCTATTCCTATACGAACTATATAGACAAAAACATTAGCTACACATAGTACCCAAATCCATGGATTTTTTAAAACATACTTTTTAAACACTTCAAATTTACTCATGTTATCTAATTCTTCACTGTTTTCGGCTTTAACTTCACCAAATATTTCTTCTGCACAGTTCCAACCTAGCTCTTCCGGTTCATCTTTTCCTACAAATAACATTGTAAAACCAATAACAGCTGCTATTATTGATGGAACTATAAACATTCCTGCTACATTACCATGGAAAAATTTATTTGCTCCCCATAATGCTAGCATTCCTGCTAATGCTCCACCTATATTATGAGACATATTCCAAAATCCTAAATATCTACCTCTTTTATTAGTAGGAGTCCATCTAGTAATTGTTGAATAAGCACTTGGTCCACCTGGAGCTTGGAAAAATCCACTTAGTCCCCATAGTAATAATACAGCTCCAGTACATTTATTTCCTGATATTAATATAAGACCGATTACAAAGACCATTGTTGCAGACATCATAAGTAAAAATGACACTATACGCTTTGCATTTTTACCATCAATAAAATATCCTAACAACGTCTTACCAAGTGCATAAGTTATAGAAAATCCAAAACCTATATATCCAAGTTCAGATGTTGTAAACCCTAGTTGTTCTTTTAAAAGTGGTTGTCCAGCTTTAAGATTATTTCTAATTAAATACATAGAAGCATATACAGAAAATACAACTAAGAATGCTTTTAAAAATTCCTTTAACCACATTTTTCTTTGATCTTCAATTGATACTGTAGCTTCTTTTTTGTTAATACTAAAAAAACTTGTCAATTTATTCATATCTATCCTCCAATATTACCTTATTATGATAAATACCTTATAAACAATATTTATCTTTTATTTTTTTCATTAAAATTTATCTCCCAAATAATAAATTTTAATATTTTAAATTCTAAATACTAGAAATTGAAAGTTTTTAAGTTGTTAATTTAAAAAGTTAAAGTATCTATTTTAATTATATTATTTCAAAAAATCTAAATTTAAGTATTCCCTATTTATAAATTTACGCTTTAAAACTATTCCACATCTTAATTAACCATTCTCTGTCTTCACTAGCCTTTTTGAAATCATAATTATCATACATATTTATCTCACATTTTTGTTCATAATCATCATCTTTTACATCTTTTCTTGTAGATTTACCTTGAGAGATATTTATTATTGTTTCCTCACTCTCTTTGGTTGTACAAAAATCTATAAAGTATTTGCCAACGTCTTCATTCGGACCGTTCTTTATCTTTGAAATTGCATCTATATTCCACCCTGTCTTTTTAGGAATATTAGTTATTACATTAAATCCAGAATTTTTAACTAATAATTGATCTGCTATAAAGTTCACACCTATTAAATATTCTCCTGTTGCAACTTTTTGTGCTGGAATATATCCATTAGATGTAAATTGTCCTACATTAGATTTCAATTCTTTTAAGAATTCTATAGCCTTTTCTTTACCCATATTTTGTACAATTGATGCTATAATTGTATATCCTGTTCCCGATATATTAGGATCTGGTATTATAATTTCATCTTTGTACATTGGATTGAGTAAATCCTCATACTTTTCTGGCATTTCTAATCCTTTATCTGCAAATTCTTTATCCCATCTATCTTTATTAATAATAATAGATAAAAGATTCACTTCTAAACCTATCCAATATCCATCTTTATCTTTATATACATTTTGTATGCTATCGTAATTTTTGCATATATATTTTTCTGAAAGTTGCTCTTTTTTCATTAGATTATGAGCATCACAAGTTCCACCTATAAATATATCTGCTTTAGGATATTTTTTTTCACATCTGATTCTTTCTAATGCTTCTTGCGTAGACATTCTTATATATTCGTATGTACATCCTGTTTTTTCCTTAAACATTTCTAAAAGCGTTCTACCAACTTCATCCCTCGATGCTACATAAACAACAATATGCTTTCCTTCCAGATTTAAATATCCATCTTTATAAATTACTTTTGAGCTTTCTTTATTACAAGCCATAAGATTAAAAGACATACACATGATTATGATAAAACAAATAATTTTTTTAATATTCATTACTAATTTTCCTCTCTAATGCTGATAAAATTCAAATGTTTTTCTCTAATATTTCTTCGCATATACATTTAAGGTCCCCCTTAAAATATGTGTGTTGTCCATTTTCATCTCCCATATATTGAACAACAAATATTCCATCTGTATATACGTCCATATTTACAACATTGCAGCTTTTAACTTTTGTAGAAGTATCATCTTTATCATAAATATAAATTTTTATATGCGATAAAGCTTCCTTCTTTTCTTTTGTTAAAGCTTTAATTCCATCATCACTATCCAGTTTAGTTGAATTACTTATTAAATTTTTTAACTTTTCTTTATCTAAATCATTCAATTCTTTTACTTTATTATTAGAATCACTAACAACTATTCTATTTCTAGTATTTATGAGATTAGCTATATTAGAAGTTGAATATAAATAACCTAACAAATCATTTTTCAATCTATTTATTAATGGCAATTTATTGTTATCATGATACATTCGATTGTTTAAAATAAGTACATCACTTATTTTAAACTTATCTTTCATACCATTTAGATAGTAAACATTTGCATCAATACTTATATTGCTTCCTTCTGTAATATAGTTTTCCTCTTCCGAAAAATCATTCATAATCTCATTTATAGAATTCCATATCATTTGTATAGAATTCTCATTTTCAAAAACATAATCCCCCCATTTTTCATTAGAAATCTCAATTTTTATAGGTATAGACATATTTATCTTATTTACAACATCATCTTTATCACTTATTATTTTGACTCTGTTATACAAAAGTCTATAATTTAAACTTGTCATTACAATACAAATTATAATTATAGTAGTATATATGCCTATAATCTTAGCTTTTAAGCTAATTTTCTTCACTTATGTTTCCTCCCATATAATAAAAATTTAACATCTCATAAACATTTCACTCATGTTTCGTAAATGTAACATTTATTATTTTTTTAATACCAATGGCCTTTAAATATAATTTCTACAGATGTACCTTCTTCTAAGTTACTTTTTATTTTTATATCTCCATCTTGCTTCTTCATTATTTCCTTGCATATACAAAGACCTAATCCATTTCCATTATTGTTAATAGAACTTAAATTATTTACCCTATAAGTAGGTTCAAAAAGTTTAGGTATGTTCTCTTCAGCTATACCTATCCCATCATCTATAATATTTAAAATTATCTTTTCACTCTCAACTTTTAATTTTATTTTTATATTCCTACATTCACTGTATTTTATAGCGTTATCTAATACATTTAAAATGACCTGCTTAGTCTTGTCTCTATCTATTAAAACTTCAATATCAAATGTATTTTTGATTATTTCTATTTCATATTTTTTTATTCTAGGATTAATAATAACTAAAACTTCTTCTATAATTTCTTTTAAATTATTTTTCTTTTTATCTATTTTAAACTCACTTTTTCCTAGTTTCGATAAGTCAAGAAGTTCTTCTACTAACCTCAAAAGCCTTATTCCTTCTTCTTTTACATAAACTAAACTTTCATCTATATCATTTTGATTTTTTAATTTAGGTATAATCTCAGAATATCCTATGATTGCTGTTAAAGGAGTCTTAAATTCATGCGTAACATTATCTAAAAAACTCTTTTGTTTTTGTTTTTCTTCTTTTAAACTTTCAACATAATTTTTTATACTCTCTGACATTACATTAAAAGTTTGTGCTAAATCTTCAATTTCATCTCCACTTCTAATTTTTATTCTATTATCATATTCTCCTTGGGTAACTTTTTGAGAAACTGTCTTTAGTTTTTTTATAGGTCCAACTATTTTCTCTGAAAGAAGCTTACTTAAAAGCCATGATATAAGAATTGATGTACATGCTAATATGCCCATAATTATAAACATATTATTTATAAGTTTTTCACTACTATCTAAAGGATATATGTATCTTACACACCCTAAGGTTGTATCTTTAAAATATATAGGACTTGAAAATAACACATATATGTTTCCATCAATCTTTTTAATTACATAAGCCTTGCTTCCCTTTATAGCATTAGTTATATCTTCATCAAAAAAAGTAACGCTATTAGAAGTAGAGTCTGTCATTATGTCACCGTTTTTATCATAAATCTGAATTCTATAATTTAATTTTTTAGACAGATATGTATTAATCAATGGAGCTTTATGTTCAAAATTTATTTCAATATCATCAACCTTATCTTTTTCAATATAATTTGATATATACACTTGAGTGTTGTAGCTCTCTTTTGTTAATAAATCAATATTACTTTTTATTACGTTATTATATAAATTATTTATTATTGTTATATATATAAATATTATTATTGGAATTAAGATTCCCATATTCATAAGAATAATTTTTGTTTTTATGTTAAAATTCAGTCGCATTAAAAATGCATCCTCCTAATATCTTTATTTATAAAATTAAATAGCCTCTTCTTTAAACTCTAATTTATATCCCACTCCATAAACAGTTTTCAATTTATTTGAATACTTGCCCATCTTTTTTCTAACTCTTTGTATTAAAATATCAACTGCTCTTGTATTAACATCGTACTCATCACCCCATACTCTTTCTAAAAGATTTTCTCTAGTAAATACTTTATTATGATTTTCCATCATAAGTAATAATGTATCAAATTCTTTATAAGTCATAAAAATTTCTTTTTCCTCTATGAAAACTTTTCTCTCATCTTTTAGAATTTTTAATTTTTCAATCTTTATTTCATTATTGTTTTTTGAGCATGACTTTTTTGTAATCCTCTTTGTTACAGCTTTTATTCTTAAAATAAGTTCTGTACTATTAAATGGTTTTATAATGTAATCATCAGCACCTAATTGAAGTCCCAAAAGTTTATCATTTATTTGACTTTTTGCAGTGAGCATTATAACCGGTACCTCACTATCTATTTTTTGAAATCGCTTTATTACATCATGACCACTTATATCTGGTAACATTAAATCTAATATAACTAATTCCGGCTTTTCTGTTTCAAATTTATGAATTGCATCTTCTCCAGTCATACTTATAATAGGTTCATATCCTTCTACCTCTAAATTTAATCTAATTAAGTTAACTATACTTTTTTCATCATCTACTACTAATATTTTCACAAAACAACCTCCTTTAATGATTCTTGAATAATATTTAGTTGATAATTATTCATTAATATCTATTAAATCCCATACCAGGTTAAAATATTATCACTTTATTTTGCATATTTCAACTTTATTAGATTTAAACTTATAACAATATAAAATCTAGATTTTTTATAAATGATTATTTTAATTTTTCTAATTCAATGTGGTTTATTCTTTATCTAATTGTTAATATTAGTAGTTCTTCTTATAAAAAAGTTCAAAAAAAGTAGCTTCACTTGTAATTTAAAAGCTACTTTCTTAATTTTATAATTTCATCTAATAACAATATAAACGTCAAAAAAGGTTGTAGTTTAAAACTACAACCTTATAACAATCTAAAATTATCTTCTATTTTGTTCTTTCTTAGCTCTTCTACAAGCTGCACATCTTGTTGGTTCGTTATCGAATCCTTTTTCTTTGTAGAATTCTTGTTCTCCTACTGTAAATACGAATTCACTTCCACAATCTCTGCATACAATTGTCTTATCTGTCATAAATATTCCTCCTAAATTTAAAGATTCTAAATGGATAATAATAATCTCTAACTTACGAGAAACTATCTATCTAAATGAAACTTTTTTTGTTAGCATATTTGCTACCCTTTTAGTATATCATGCTATAAAATTTATTTCAACACATCTTTGAAATATTTAATACAAAAAATTTTTATTTAAAGATATAATTCATAATTTAGAATACTAAACATCATTATTAGAAATTTGTCTAGGCCATGAAAGCAACGTCTTTCTTGATATTTTTAGTTGTTTTTCATTTGGAAAATTTAAATTGCAAAAATAATTATGATAATTAGCAGTCCACACATACTTATCCCATACTATTATATCTTTTTTATGTAACTCTAACATTTCTTCAATTTTTACTTTATGCCTAAGAAGTAATTCTATTTGTACTTTTTCAAACTCATACTCATTATCACATTCTGTATAATATTTAAATATAGTGTTTAAATAATTCAAAAACCATTGACCATCACTATCAATAAGTATTTTATTCTGTTGTGGAGCAACATCATAATAATTTATATACTTTTGTAACCTATTAACTGTTTTATAATCTAATACAATTCTTGGATAGCAAGCCAATTCGCTTTCTGTATTATGAGCATCCAAAAGAGCTGGTCCAAATACAATGTCCTCATTTATGTAAAATTCACCTACACTTACGCCGCCTCTAACAAAAAGACCTTCTAAAGACAAGTTGAATTGATATTCTGATACATTATCTAATATTTCATCTAACTCTTCTTCTCCATCATCATTTATAGGATACCCAACAATCATATTATCAGTATATATTTTTATTTTACCTTGACTATACTTATTGGGAATTATACATTGCTTGTTCTTATTTATAAGGTAACTAATTTCTTTAAGTAATTTGTTACCATATCCTTCACTGCATGAATTTACTATCATTTGAGAAAAACCTAATATATCTATAGCACATACTATAGAATTAACAAGATTTGGATTTTCTTCATCATATCTTTGCATATTCATTTCAACACATCCTTAAATATATTACTTATATTTTAACATTTAAAGTAAACTGTTGTGAATATGTTAAAATTAAATTTCTTAAAATTCATATATAAATTAATCACCAATAAAAGAAATACTCATCATCATAATATTAGTACTTCAATATTCATTTGATTCATAAAACAAAATAATCCTACTATATAAAATAACTAAAAACTAAATCAAATATTTGATAGATAATTTTTCTTTAAGCTATTAATAATAACTAAAATACCTACTACTATTTTAATTATCATCTTATACTTACATTAATGCATTTCTTAATAAGATTATAATTGTTAAATGTAGTGGATAAACTATATAGAACATCCACTTAGTGAAAGTATTTTTAAGTCCTAATTTTCCATTATACATAAGTATTGGAATAATTGCGAAGACTGACATCCATTGATTGTTTACTGTAAATATCAATGGATTCTTTGCTTGTAAAACTGTTGCTAAAAATAAGCCATAAAAACTTACAAATAATATTGAAAGCAACACTTTTTTTTCTCTACAAAAGTAAAAAATTAAGGTTTCAACGAAACCAAAAATAGAGGCTTCTGTATTAAAATACAAAAATCCAATTCCTAAAATTGGAATTATGAGTAAAATCTTTTTCTTTTTCTCTTCTATATTTCTAAAATATTCTATACATATTAATAATAGTACTGACAATGAGAGTGAAAGAAAAATATTATTATGTATCCCCAAAATAGTATCTAATATAATCATAACTCCACCAAAAATAGCTAGCCTTAGGAAATATCTTTTCCTACTTTTTGTATGAAAGAAACCCTCAACTATTAAGTAGAAAAATATTGGTGATGCAAGTTTTCCTATAGAACTAAACCATAATGGTACATCTATTGGTACACTCCTTAAATAAGTAAATATATGATCCATAATCATTGCAATAATTGCAAAAATTTTTAATGTAAATGAATTTAATTTTTTCATTTGTTTCTCCTCCTTTTTACAAAAATAATTATATTATTCTTTATTTTATTCAACCTCTTAATCCGCTAACATTTGCCTAACATTTTTGTAAGATTTCTAAAATTACCGCTTTTTTCATGTTATACTTTTTTTAATTAAGCTTTATATAATTAAATATTAAAGCTTTTAAATGTAAATACTAAGTTAATAATAATTAAGAAATAAGGTGGTAATATGTTTAAAATAATGATAATCGAAGATAATAAAACAATTAGAGAAAAACTTGCTGATTTGCTCGTTAAATATGGATATGAGGTATTTTTACCTAAAGATTTTACAACTATAATTGAAGATTTTAATAAAAGTAATCCACACCTTATTCTTCTTGACATAAATCTTCCTATATTTGATGGCTTTCACTTTTGCAAAGAAATAAGAAAATATTCTAATATTCCTATTATATTTGTTACAAGTCGTGATAGTAATATGGATGAAATAATGAGTATGACCGTAGGTGGGGATGATTTTATAACTAAACCTTATGACTCACAAATATTAATTGCACGAATAACTGCTGTACTTAGAAGAAGCTATAATAATCTATCAAATGATATTCTTGAATATAAAGGAGTTAGCTTAAATTTAGGAAAAGGAAATGTAACCTACCAAAACAAAACTATTGATCTTACTAAAAATGAATTTAAAATACTTAATAATTTGCTTCAAAATAAAGGAAGTATTGTTACAAGAGATGATTTAATGAACTATTTATGGAATGATGATGTGTTCTTGGATGATAACACTTTAACTGTTAACATAAACAGACTTAGAAAAAAATTAGAAGAGATTAACATTCATGACTTTATTGAAACTAGGCGTGGATTGGGGTACATAATATCATGAGTTTAAAAGAATATATTAATGGAAATAAAACTTTAATACTTTTAAATCTCTTTTATATTATTCTATTAATTGTATTTTTAAGGTTATTTAGCATCCCACATTTAGCCATATATTTTCTGTGCACCACATTAGTAAGTATATTGGTATTTTATATTTTGTTTTCATATTTTATAAGAAAGAATTACTACAATAATCTTTCAAGATTTTTTGATGAAAGTGATTTATTTTCTTTAACTGAGCTTTTAGAAGAACCTACATTTATAGATGGAAAGCCATTTTATACTGCTCTTTTACTTTTAAGTCATGCATTTAATCAAGAGCTTTTAAAATATTCAAATCAAAGTAATTCTTATCAAGAATACATAGAACAGTGGGTGCATGAAATTAAAACTCCTATTTCTTCATTAAAACTAATTATAGAAAATGACAAAGAACTTCTTGGAAAACTTTATGAAGAAGAACTAACTGAACTTCAAAAAATAGAAAATTATATAGATCAAACTCTTTACTATTCAAGAATGGAATATTCTCAAAATGATTATTTTGTATCAGAATTTCCAATTATGAAAGTTATAAAAGGTGTTATTATAAAAAACAGAACTCTTATAAATAAAAGCAATATTTCACTTGATATAAAAAATAGTGGAGAAACAATTTTTTCAGATGAAAAATGGCTTTCTTTTATAATAAATCAAATTATTTTAAATTCTATTAAATATTCTAAACCTGAAGGATCATTAATCTCTATTTATGTAATAAAAAATTCAAATAACATTATATTAAATATAAAAGATGATGGTATTGGTATAGGGGCTGATGATTTACCCAGAGTATTTTCTAAAGGCTTTACTGGCAGTAATGGACGACTTAATGAGAAATCAACAGGTCTAGGGCTTTATTTAGTAAAAAAAATATGTGAAAAACTTGAACATAAAATAACAATTGAATCAGTTAAAAATGAATACACCCTAGTTTCACTAATATTTCCAAAATCAAATTATAATCAGGTTTTAAAAAGTATAAATTAAGGAGTTTATAATGGATACACTACTAAAAATTAAGAATTTAACAAAAATTTATGGAGGAAGAAAAAATATTACTAAAGCCTTAAATGGTCTTAGTTTTTCAGTTCAGGAAGGTGAAGTTGTAGGTCTTATGGGGCAATCTGGTAGTGGAAAATCTACTCTACTTAACATACTTTCTACATTAGATAAATGTACATCAGGTGAAGTGTATTTTAAAGATATGCTGTTAAATACTCTTCCTAAAAGATTATTGCCAAAGTTTAGAAGAGAACATATAGGTATTATTTTTCAGCATTATAATTTAGTAGATGGGCTAACATCTAAAGAAAATATACAGTTATCATTAAGCATAAATAACTTCTCTCCTAGAAAAATTGAAGAAAGAATAGATGAATTGAGTAGGCTTTTTAACCTTGAGTATATACTTAACAAATATCCTGATGAACTTTCAGGTGGACAAAAACAACTAGTAGCAACTGCAAGAGCTATTTCAACTTCTCCTACTTTAATTTTAGCTGATGAACCTACTGGTGCCTTAGATTCAAAATCAGCTAAATTATTTTTAAATACTATAATTGATTTAAATAAAAATTTTAATTCTACAATATTAATGGTTACCCATGACCCAATTGTTGCATCATACTGTAAAAGAGTTATATTTATTAAAGATGGAAAGGTATTTACTGAAATATATAAGGGTGATTTAGATAATTCAATCTTTTTTAATAAAATTTTAAATGTAGTTTCACTTTTAGGAGGGAATACTTTTAATGATATTTAAGTTGGCTTTTATAAATAGTAAAAAATACATAAATAACTACATAGTTTACCTAACTTTTCTTTCTATAGAAACTGCCTTATTCTTCTTTTTTTCATCTCTACCTTATAGTAGTTCTATTTCATATTTGTCAAATGACTTTAAAGTAAGCATGAAATTAATAATTCCTCTTATGTCATTTTGTGTATTTATCTCCATATTTTTACTCGTTAGGCTTACAAATAAAGTTGTATTAAAAAGAAGATATAGTGAATTTGCTCTATACATATCCCTAGGAATGGAGCTCTGGTATATTTCACTGATACTTTTAGTTGAAATCTTAATACTTGGAATGCTTTCATTGATTTTAGGGTTATTTTTAGGTTCTCTATTATGCCAAGGATGGGATTTTTTTCTTTGTTCATTATTTGATATAAATCCAATGTGGATTCATTTTTCCTTTTCATTTTCAACATTTAAAAATACCATTTTATTATTTTTGCTTCTATTTATTGTAGTATGGTTACTAAACTGTTTTTCTCTTTACTTTTATACTCCACTTAAGCTAATACACTTAAATAGTCAAAAAAAACTAAATAATGGAGTAATAAAAAAAATTAATATCAGCTTATGCTTTGTATCATTAATTTTATTGCTTTGGATTTATACAAAATTATTTTCATTTCATTTTAATAAAGATATTTTAATTAAGCTTTTAACCTTTTCCCCATTTTTAATAGGTCTAACATACTTATTTTATTATTCGCTTTGTGATGTAGTTTTCCTAGTTTTCGAAAGATTTAATAAGCTTTACTGTAAAGGAATTAATTTATTTACTGTTAAAAACCTTTGTAACAAAATTAAGAATACTTGGTTTTTTTTAGCTACTATATCACTGCTTTTAGTATTTTCTTGTAGCACTATTTTTCTTGGTGCACTATTTAAAATTACAATAAAAAATACATACACTCTTAACTCAACAGATGACCTGGAATTTTATATTAATGAAGCATTAAAAAGAGAAGAAATAGAACATTACTTAATTGAAAATAACATAAAAGACTTCTCCTTAACAGAAGTTTATATTGGTTTAAAAGAAAACGAACCCATGAGAAAAGATTCCCTAAAAAAAATTTCAATTAAAATAAATTCTCCCTATAATAGGGAACAAATTATGAATTTAAGTAATAAAATTGAAGAACTCCATAAAAATAGCCAAAATACTTTACAAGGAAAGCTTTATTTTATTGATGAGAATAAAATAAACAATCTAATAACTTTATTATTTTCCTTTTATATTGGTATAACCTCTCTACTTACTGCAATAAGCCTAATAGTAATGGAAATATTAATAGAAAAAATAGATAGAAAAAAAGACTATATAATATTAAATGATATTGGTATTGATAGCAGTTGTTTAAAAGCTTCATCTTACTTTATAAATACAATTTATTTTTTTGTTCCATTTATTTTAGCTCTTCCACATATTATTTTAGCTATAATTTTCACTATAAAATATCTAACTTCATTATATGGAACTATATTTTTTAATATGTAATCCTACAGAAATGTAGGATTTTTTTATCTAACAAAAATGTAATGTAAAAGACATCTTATTCAATGTTTTTTAAATCAAAATTACTTTAAAGTATTACTTGTAAAAAACAAACTGAAAGGAATGATTTATATGAGTAAAATATTAGAAATCAAAAATTTATCAAAAACTTATGGAAAAGGTGATAATAGCTATATTGCATTAAAAGATATAAATATAGATATTTCAAAAGGAGAATTTGTTGGAATAATGGGACCCTCAGGTGCAGGAAAAAGTACATTATTAAATATTACTTCAACTATTGATACTCCTACTAATGGAGAAGTGTTAATTGAGGGAATGGATATTACAAAATTAAAAAAAGCTGAACTTGCAAAATTTAGACAAAGTAAACTTGGCTTTATATTTCAAGACTTTAATCTTTTAGATACACTAACAGTTAAAGAGAATATAGCGCTTCCCCTAGCACTTGCTGGAAAAAATCCAAAGATAATTGAAAAACAAGTTTTAGAAATTGCTACTACCCTTGGAATTTCTGATTTATTATCAAAATATCCATATGAAATTTCTGGAGGACAAAAACAGAGAACAGCAGCCAGTAGAGCAATTATTACAAATCCATCATTAATACTTGCTGATGAACCTACTGGTGCCCTTGATTCAAAATCATCCGCAAACTTGCTCGAATCTATTGAAAGACTAAACAAAGAAAATGGAGCAACAATAATGATGGTGACTCATGATGCTACTGCTGCTAGTTACTGTAAAAAAGTTATTTTTATTAAAGATGGAGTTCTATATACGGAATTAATTCGTAAAGATAGTCAAAAAGGATTCTTCCATGAAATCATGGATACATTAATTTCAATTGGAGGAGAATAAAATGAGTTTATATAACTTAGCCAAAAACAATGTAACTAAAAACCTTAAAAATTATGGTATGTATTTATTTTCACTTATTTTTACTGTATCAATATTTGAAAGCTTCAAAACACTAGAATACTCAGATGCTGCAACTAAAAATATTTTAGGTAATTCCAACATGTTAATTGTATTTAATGCTTCATCCATTGTTATTAGTATATTTTCACTTATATTTATTTATTATTCAAGTAACTTTTTTATAAAAAAGAGGAAAAAAGAAATAGGACTTTATGCTCTTTTAGGTGTTGAAAATAAAAGAATTGCCACTCTTTTATTTTTTGAAACCCTACTTCTTGGAATTGTTGCTTTAATTGTAGGAACCTTATTTGGAATATTATTTGCATCAATTTCTTTTTCAATTTTATCTAAAATATCACTTGGAAAATTTATATTTGTATTTTTATTTTCTCCTAAAGCTATTTTAATAACAATAATTACATTTTTAATATTTTTTATAATTATCTCTATTCAAAGTAGTACAATAATTTACAAGTATTCATTAATAGAACTATTTAAGGCAAACAGTAAAAAGGAAGATAAGAAAAAAGCTTCAATAATTTCAGCTATTCTATCTATTGCATTTATTCTTATTGGTTACGGAATTTATTTCTTCGCTGTCAAAGCTAATATTAGTTTTTCTTTTGTAACACTAATATTAGTTATTATAGGAACATATCTTTTCTTTAGTTCAATGTTATTCTTTTTTGTGAAAATAAAAAGAGACAACAAAAATCATTTATATAATGGAATGAATATTATTTCAACAAATCAATTGTTATATAGAATAAAAGGAAATAGTAGAACACTTGCAACTATTACAATTTTAACTGCTACAACACTTACAGCTGTTGGTACTGCTGTTGCTTTACAAATGGATTTTAATAAAAATATAACTAAAACACTTCCTTTTGGAATTGTTACAACTTCAACCAATGAAAACTATATAAATGACATAAAAAATATTATAAATAATTATGATAAAAATAAATTACTTTATGAAGAATCAATTGATACTATAATGGTTAATGGAAGTACTCGAGCCTCCCATACCAATTCGTATATAGTAATTAAAGAAAGTGAACTTAATAAACTTTTAAGTCATAATTCTTACTCAATTGATCTACCTAAACTCACTAATGAAAATGATGCATTTATATTAAATTCATTTGATTCAGAAAGTAAAATATCAACTTTATCTTTAGATTCAAAAAATGGTCCACTTAAATTAAATATTATTGGTAATACTTATCAAAGTTTAGTTCATCATATGTTAACTACTGTTACTATTGTTGTTAAAGACTCTACATATGAAACACTAAATTTAACTGAAAAAACAAACTATACAATATTAGAAATTGATAATAAAAAAGAATCGCAAGGAATAAGCAACGATATAAAAGATCTTCAAGAAAAATATAAATCAACTTCATTAGAAAAAAATATTACCCTAACATTCTACGAAGATTATTCAGCATCCTCTATTGATATTGGAACCATAATGTTTATTGGAATGTTTTTAGGATTAATATTCCTAGTTTGTACTGGTAGCATTATATTCTTTAAACAAATGTCTGAAGCTGAAGAGGAAGTTAATAGATACCAAATCTTAAAGAATATTGGTGTTTCAGATAATGTCTTAAAAACTTCTATCTTTAAGCAAGTTGGATTTGTATTTTCAGTTCCACTAATAATGGCTACAATACATAGTACAGTTGCACTAAGCTATATTGCTTCACTATTCCACATTAGCTTAACTATATTAATGCTTTATACCATTGTTCCTTACCTAGTAATTTATTTAATTTACTATTTTATAACTTCGATGTATTATTTTAATACTGTAAGCTAATGAAAAAAGAGTTGTCTTGCAAACTGTCCATTTGATGTTGGACAGTTTGCATTAAAATATGACAGCTCTTTTTCATTTAACATTAACTTTTATATTAATTTTTCTTCAATGCTTTCTGTATTCAATCCTTTAATGTGATAAAAATTCAAAATAATATCCGTCATTTCTTTAGGCGTTTTTTGTGCATCATCCTCAATCCATCTTTTTAATACAAACCATAATCCCCCTGCTGTAAAATGATTAAAGTAACTATTTTCTGATACAAAAGTTAACTTTTTAAGTTCTTCATTTGTTGCCATTGAATTTAAATATTTTAAATGTAAATCAAGCAATATTGAATATACATTATCATCTATCAATTTTTTTAAAAATTCTTTATTTTTATACCAATATTCAAAATATGTAATGAGTAAATCATTTAATGTTATTTCCTTTTTAGCAGAAATTATTCTTATAAATTCATTGTATAATCCATCAACGTGATATTCCAATATAGCTTCCTTTGTTGAAAAATTTCTGTAAATTGTTTGTCTAGCTAAATCAACATTTTCTGCAATTTCTTTTAAAGTAATCTGATTGTAAGGTTTTTTCTCCATTAATTCTATTAATGAATTTACAATCCATTTTTTTGATCTTAAAGTTATAGGATTAACTTTTTTATTAAATTGACTCATTTGTAACCTCCAATCTTATTTGTACCATTTGTTACATAATATTGACTTAATACTTTACAATATTATATGATGAATATGTAAGTGTTACAAGTGTACCTTTTGTAACATTTATAACATTTTTCGGAGGTGAACTCTATGCATAAAATAGCTGTTGTTGTAGATAGTACTGCTGTAATTGATAAAAAGTTATTTGAAAATAATGACAACTTATATTCATTACCACTACAACTAATAATTGATGATAATTCTTTTAATGATGGAATAGATATAACTCCAAGCGAATTTTGTACTAAAATGAATGAATGTGCAAATCTTCCAACAACTTCGCAACCTTCTGTTGGAGATGTTTTTGAACTTTTTGAAGAACTAGTAAATAAATATGACTACGTTATATACATTACAATTAGCTCTAAATTAAGTGGTACATTTCAAACTGGAATGTTAGCTAAAAATCAAGTTTCAAATGATAAAATAATTGTTTTTGACTCTCTTTTTACATCAACTATCCAAAAGCAGATGGCAATTACAACTTTAGAATTAATTAAAAATAAAAGTTCTATTAATGATATTTTAAAAAATCTTGAATATATAAGATCAAATTCAAAAATATATTTAGTGGTAGATGATTTATCTCATTTACGCAGAACTGGAAGAATCTCTTTATCTGCAGCTTCTTTTGGGAAATTGTTAAATATAAAACCCATCTTATCTTTTGAAGAAGGTCAAATAGTATTAAAAAATAAGGTAAGAACCATGAATAAAGTATATAATAATTTAATTGAACTAATAAAAAATGAAAATTTAACCGAGAATTCAAAGATTATTATTGCTCATGCAGATGGTTATGATTCTGCATTAAAATTAAAAGAAAAAGTATTAGAATTATATCCTAAACATACAATATTAATTGAAGAACTATCCCCTGTAATAAGCGTACATACGGGTGCTAGAAGTTTTGGAATATCATGGATATACTAATATCATATTAAATTTCATATAAATAAAAGGTTGTCTAAAATTTTAATTTTGGACAACCTTTTGTTTATTGTTTAAAGTAATTTAAGTGTTTTTTTATTTAATTTAGATATAAATTATTTCTACTCCTGAAAAGCTAATATCACCCAACAATGTTAAATTATTTGTTGTTATTTGATTATTTCTATTTTTTTCACTAACAGAGCCCAAAAATACATTAGTTTTATCCTGAACACTCCAAGTTTTTGGTACATATAATTCTATTCCTGAAAAAGAAGCATCAATCCTAACTATAGCACTTTTATTACTCATAGCTACATTATCAAAATACAACTTCATCGCTCCAAAAGAACAATCAAAATAACCTTGCTCAAACTTATCAGTATTTATATATTTTATACTAGCACCAAATGAATTCTTAAATCTAACATTACTTTCATCTTCTACATTAATTTTCTCAAACTCATAGTTTTCACATTTATGATTATGATTACCCCATTTAATATGTTTATGAAAAATCATAGAAAGACCAATACTACCAAATAATGCAGCCATCAATACAGTCCAAGGGGTAATTGCTGTAATTCCTAATTCTTTATCATATATTATGCAAATAAATGCCATAGGAAATAAAATACCTGAAAAATTCAAATGAAGTAAACTTTTCACAATAACTACTACTAAAAAAACTGTTAATAATAAACTAAACACATTCACATCTGGGAAAAATCCAAGTTTACTTATAATTAAAAAAATACCTGCTAATATAAATAAAGCTCCCCAAAAAACTCTTTCTTTCTTCATATCATTTCCTCTTTTCTAATAATTTAATTTTTAAAGGTTTATAATAATATCTTGAAACATATATCTGTTTATGAGTATTTTCAAATTCAACCTTACTTGATGATGATAAACTACGTGTTATGGAGTAAATATGATTTGTATTTAGAATTGTTGATTTTGAAACTCTCATAAAATATCCTGGTAATAATTCTTCAAGTTCATAAAGCTTATATTTTACGTTATAAATATTGTCAATGGTATGTGCACAAATGCTATTTTCTTCAGTATCAAAAAATAAAATTTCTTCCAATGAAAGATAATACTCAGTGTCACCTTTATAAAAAGTTATACACTTCTTATTTGATAACATATCACCAAGCAAAATTTGAATATTTTTAACTTCTTCACTTAGTTCATTACATCTAATAATCACTTCATTTTCTTTAATTTTATTATCTACTTCAATCCGTATTTTCATATTTTCACTCCCCACATTTTTTATTATATTAATTACTTCTTGCATTGTAAATATAACAACAATAAGTGGTTAATTATTGGTTGTAAGTGGTATGCTTTTTTACATATGTTGTGTTCAACTTCACAGGATTTATATTATACCTTAATAGAAAGCATAGAATAAGGAGAGCCCAATCCATTATTTAGATTTGGTTCTCCTCCATTGTTTAGATACATTATTGAATAATCATTTATATTAATATCTTTAACTTTCTTTATAGTGATTTTTAACTTCTAATTATTTAATTGCAATTCATTTTTTCAGTGTCCAAATTAATCCTTATGAATTTAGTTTTGTATGTTAAATCATTCACATTTTCTAATTCATAACTTATTATTTTCAGAATAAAATTTTATGGCTTCTCCGATAAATTTAGATGCACCATTTTCATATTTCTTATCAATTGCTTCTATCCAAATAGAATCTGTTAAAAAAATTCTGCCTTATAATTCCAATAATTTTCTCCCCTATTTTGTTATCTAATTTAGTAAAAACCTTCATTACTTATGGTACATTAAAACAAATCCATTTAAGTTTTAATATCATCTCTTTTAGCCTATTTTTTCTTAAGTAATAATCACTTCACTATTCTAAGTAAAGTTTTCTTATTATTTGGTTTTATAATACCAGCTAACTTATGATTATGCTTATTTAATCATCTACAAGTCCTCTAGTTGCAGGACTTCCTAATAATCGTCCTTTATAATCAAATCTTGATCCATGACATGGACAATCCCATGTTAATTCATCTGCATTCCACTGAAGTTGACATCCTAAGTGAGCACATTTTGTTGATACAATAAATTCTTTTCCTTCATTATTTTTGTAAACTCCGACCTTATCTCCATTATATTCAACAATTCCAGCATGCCCATTTTTAATATGTTCTATAGTGCTGCTTGGAATATATATTTTTTGTGCAATAAAGTTCTTAGCTGTTTCGCTTATATCTTTAGCAATATTATTTATTGATAATGATAAATCAAATCTTTTGGGAGAAAATATTTCTGAAAAATCATTTTCTTTTCCTAATATCATATCTGATATTATCATAGCTGATACCATAGAACTTGTCATTCCCCATTTATTAAATCCTGTGGCAACATATATATTAGGAGTTTCATCAGAATATTGACCTATGTAAGGTACCCCATCCATAGTCATACAATCCTGAGCTGACCAATGATACTTTTCTTTTGACTTTGGGTATAATTCTTTTGCAACTTTTCTTAACTCATCATAGCTTCCACCATTTTCATTTTCTCCTGTTCTTTGTTTTATACCTCCTAATAATAGCAAGCCTTTATACGTTCTAAAAGAATATCCATCTTTATCTGCATCTATATACATACCATCAATATCATTTACATTTTCTAATGCTATAACATAGGATCTTTCTTGGTGCATTTTCATAAAATAATATCCTGGAACATTTATTATTGGATAATGTGTTGCTACCACTATATTATTTGCAGTTATATTTCCTCTATTTGTAATTACCAAATTCTCTTTAATTTCCAATGCCCTAGTATTTTCATAGATAATTAACTCTTTTGAAATACCTTTTAAAAATTTAAGTGGATTAAATTGTGCTTGATTATTAAATTTAACAGCTCCTTTAATTTCAAAAGGAAGATTAGCTTTTTCTACAAACTCTGAGTTAATTCCTAACCTATTAGACGCTTCTACCTCTTCTTTAAGATTATTTATTTCATTTAGAGAATATACATATGCTGATTTCTCTTCAAAGTCACATTCTATTTTTCTTTCTTCAATAATTTCCTTATACCTTTTTATAGCAAATTCATTTGCCTTTGCATATTGCCTAGCCCTTTCTTCTCCAAATTCAGATATTAATTTATGGTAAATTAAATCATGTTGAGATGTTATCTTTGCAGTAGTATTTTTTGTATTTCCGCTTGCTATTTCATCTGCATCAATTAAAACTACATCTTTACCATTTTGCTTTAACATATATGCTGTTAGTATTCCTGATATTCCTGCTCCAATAATTAAAATATCAGTTTTTATATCTTTATTTAAGACTTCTCTTTTTCTAAATTTACAACTTTCACTCCATACTGATTTCATAAAATCACCTCATTTTTAATATTCCATTTTAAAAAAAATATATACAATTATGTGTTTTAATGAATATACCTAAAAGTTCATAAAATACATTTATAAATCAAAAAATAGTAGTCTCATATGAAACTACTATTTCTTTTCTAACAATAATTTTATTATAATTATTTAAAATTATTCTTTCAACTTCATTTATTAAGATGGAACTGTACCCATTTTAGTGTTCCTAAATTCAATTTCTTAGTTCACTTTGCTTATGCATATATTAACACTCTGCAAAAACAGTATCTACATTAAATATCCCCTTTAATTTTTCCATATTTCCATAATGCCAACATAGCATTTACTGATTGTTCTGCTGTTGGATATGCTGGTATACCATTATCCCTTAATTTCATTATTGCTCTATGACACTCTTCTCCACCTTGACATTCCATAATAAATGGTTTATTTAAATGCTTATATGTCTCATGAAGTTCAATTACAATATTAACTACAGCATCAACATCTGTTACTGCTGTTGGACAAATTGAGCCTAAAACACCATGAACATTTGGATCCCTCATAGCTTGTGTAAATGCACCTTTATATTGTATTGGAGATGCTGTTCCTGAAATATCTACTGGATTTAATGGTGATCCAAACATAGGCATATAAGCCTTAATTCTTTCTCCAAGTCCTGGTGATATTTCCTTTAATTCTTTAAGTGGCATCCCACATCTTTCAAAGTGGTCACAACTTAATAATCCTGATCCTCCCCCATTAGTTATCATAACAACGTTTTCACCTTTTAATGAAGGCTGACTTCCAAGTGCTAAAGACACATCTAAAAATTCTTGCCATGTTGTTGCCCTTATTGCGCCTGCTTCTTCAAATATTTTATCATAATATGCATCATCAGTT
This sequence comes from Clostridium cagae, assembly GCF_900290265.1. Taxonomy (NCBI): domain Bacteria; kingdom Bacillati; phylum Bacillota; class Clostridia; order Eubacteriales; family Clostridiaceae; genus Clostridium; species Clostridium caccae. The sequence goes on along the minus strand of NZ_OKRA01000001.1, from coordinate 665,897 downwards.
CCTTCATTTTCAGATGCAGTATGTGCAAAAGCTGCTTTAACTCCTATCTTAGATCCACCAACTTTTATTGTAACTATTGGTTTTTTATGATTAAACTTCTTACATACATCTATAAATGCTTCTGGACTATCTAATCCTTCAATATATACTGATAAACATTTAGTATTTTCATCTATTCCTGCATAACTTATAAATTCACAAAAATCTACATCAGCTTTATTACCAAGACCAACAAAGAAGCTCATTCCAAAGTGATCACTTTGAGAAGTTCCAAGTGCTGCTAAAAGGTTAGCACCTGATTGTGAAATCATAGCCACTGGCCCCTTGATTGGTAAGTACGGTATAAATCCACAATTAAAATTTAAATACGGACTTCCCATTCCAACAAGATTTGGACCTATCAATGGAAGTTCATTATCTCTACAATATTGAGTTAATTCATTTTGAAGCTCCCCTCTTCCAATTTCCTTAAATGCACTAGTTGCTATAACAACTATTTTAACTTTCTTCTCAACACATTGTTTAAGTATCATTTTTACAATATGAGCTGGAACTGCTATAAAAACTAAATCTATTTCATCTGGAATATCAATTACTCTCTTATAAGCTTTTAAGTTACATACATAATCAGCTCTAGGATTTACTGGATATATTTTTCCTTTATATCCCCAATTATTTAGTCCTTGAATTACCTTATATCCAACTTTAGTATCATATCTACTAGCACCTACAACAGCTATTGATTTAGGATTCAACGCATACTTTAAGTTATTAACTACATAATCACGAGCAAATTCAACCTTCATTTATTTTCCCTCCCTTACACTATTACAGCATCTTACCGTATTATATTGTGCTCTATCTTGAAGGAAATCATCTGTAAATACACATTCTTCCCAATATCCATTTTCATCATCTAAACGACATACCCATCTTCTATATTGCCTTTTAGTATCAGCTTCTTTAATTTCTTCAATCTCTCCATAACCATCTAATATATCTCTTATTTTATCTAAATCAGTTAATTCATTATAAGCAGTAACCATTATGTCATATAAAGAATCGCTAAATTCTAATACATTATTTAATTCTGGTATTTCTGATAATTCATCAACAATTTCAGCCTTTCTAGCACTAGGTATTATTTGGAATAATCTTATCAAATACATCTTCATGCTTAAGCCTAAAGCTCTAAAGTTTAAATAAATCATTGGAAGTATTATTCTTTTCTCATCAACTATTTTAATCAAATCTTTTTTCATAGTTTCACTATCTAATCCTGATAACTGTGCTAAAACATCATAATCTAACATATCACTAATTGATTCTGTACTATTTATAGCATCTATTATTGCAAAATCTATTTCATCTATTTTATCTTGAACTTCAAATAATTTTTTTATCTGATCTTTTCCCCATACATGTTTTCTATACCCATCACCTTTAACATCCCACATATTCACATTTGATTCTCTTACATCTCTTCTTATAGGACATAAATGTACGTAGTCAACATATTCATTTTCTTTCCATGGAGCTATTACATCACTTAATAAATTATCCAAAACTCTCATATGATTTCCATTAAAGAAGTCAAATTCACCATCTGTTTCATAACCTGTACATATGTCATCTTTGTCTTGGAACCATTTAGAAAGAACTGCTTTTTGTTCCTTAGTAGTGCCTTCTTTTAGTTTAACTACCCAATAATAAAGCCCCCACCCATAAACTTGAGTAGCTGGATTCATAACAAACATAATCAAATGCTCATCATACATTCTTCTAATTCTCTTTTTTATTTCTTCTTTCTCTACTTTAGTTACTTCTGAAATATAATTTAAATTAAAAACTTCAGGATATATTTGATAGCATGACTTAGCAATATTATAAGCACTCATTTCTGCACTATCTAAAGGTACAGTGCCATTTTCAGTAAATCCAATTCCTCTAGGTCTAAAAAAGTAATTATCCATCCAACCTTGTCTCTCTTCAGTGCCCAATTCATAATTTTTATCTGACATACCTTCAACTCCTTAAATTTTTATATTAATAAGCTATTGTTTTATATTTAAAACACGCTAATAAAACTGAACCATACTCACTTTAGAATCACTAAGTTCAATTACTCAATATGTCTTATTTATTAATATATAAAAATCATCATAAAGCATTACTTATTAATAATTTATATTATTTTTAATATTTTTTAGAAATATTAACTACATTACATACATATTATTAATAGAAAAAAATATGCAGTCGATTTTTTCATTTTATCTCTGCTAATTATTTAAATATTACATAAATGTAAATTTATATATTTTTTATACGAATATATAATTATGATTTAATTACAAAAGGAGACTTTTTATGTACAAAATTTATAACAATAATTATCATAAGAAACTTAATATAACTGACAATGATCTTGTTAAACAAACAATATTAAATAGAATTCCAAATGAAGCTGATGCTAAAAATTTAACTTCTAATGATGGAATAGAAATAAATGAGAAAAATGAAGATGTAATTAATACTAAAAAATCTTATGATGCTTTTAAAGATGCATGTTCTGAATTTGGATATGTGGAGACTTTAGGTGGTAATAGCTCTGATATGAGTTTATACTATGTTACACTTATTAGTGTTATGGAAAATGAAGGAATTGATGTTCCCTCTTTCATTCCCGATGGAACTAACAATCGTAATTTCTTGCCCTTTATAGATAAAATGAAAGATTATGCTAAAGATTTAAGTTTAACTAACCCTAATTTCTTACCTGATTGCTTTTCTGAATTTTGTGATTTATATAAAGAAAAACTTATTCAATATGATTGCAAATAATGCGTATTGGTACTAAAAAATAAAGGTTACAACAAAATCCTGTTGTAACCTTTTCTTAATCATTATCAAAGCTTAAATAAACTTTCTATAATTAATCCGTCTCAAACCACATCACTACTCATAATTAATGTTTTCTAAATGTATATTATGAACCCCAATCAATGTTTATTTATTACTATTAAGTTTTTTATTTCCTTTTCGATTATATATTTATAAATTACTTTGTATCAAAGGAGATTCTTATGGAAATAAATAATAATTTAAACTACAAAAATATAATTAATTTTGATTTTTATAAAAATGATTTATCTGCTTCAAATAATAAAAGTACTGTTAATACTACTACTGATTCAATTGAAATAAATGAAACTAATTTTAATGTTATTAATACTAAAAAAGCTTATGATGCTTTCAAAGAGGCTAATCAAGGAGAATTTGGTGATAATTCCTTTTTATATGCTATAATAAAAGATATGATGAAAGATGATGGGATAGATGTACCAGACTTTACTCCAAATAATACTACTGCTTTTCTTCCATTCATAGATAAAATGAAAGAATATGCTAAGAATCTAATGACTGATCCAAATTATCATCAAGTAGGAGGAATGCCTCTTACAGATGAATTCTTAGATTTTTGTGATTTATATAAAGAAAAACTTATTCAATACGATTGCAAATAACAAATATTAGCACTAAAAATAAAGGTTACAACAAAATCCTGTTGTAACCTTTTCTTAATCATTATCAAAGCTTAAATAAACTTTCTATAATTAATACATCTCAAACTACATCACTACTCATAATTAATGTTTTCTAAATGTATATTATAAACCCCAATCAATGTTTATTTATTACTATTAAGTTTTTTATTTCCTTTTCGATTATATATTTATAAATTACTTTGTATTAAAGGAGATTCTTATGGAAATAAATAATAATTTAAACTATAAAAATATAATTAATTCTGACTTTTATAAAAATGATTTATCTACTTCAGATAATAAAAACACTGTTAACAATACTACTGATTCAATTGAAATTAATGAAACTGATTTTAATGTTATTAATACAAAAAAAGCTTATGATGCATTTAAAGAGGCAAACAAAGGAGAAGTTGGTGATAACTCAGTTCTATATGCCATAATAAAAGATATGATGAAAGATGATGGCATAGATGTACCAGACTTTACCTCAAATAATACAACTGCCTTTTTTCCATTTATAGATAAAATGAAAGAGTATGCTAAGAATCTAATGACAGATCCAAATTATCATCAAGTAGGAGCAATGCCCCTTACAGATGAATTTTTAGATTTTTGTGATTTATATAAAGAAAAACTTATTCAATATGATTGCAAATAATAACTATTGGCACTAAAAATAAAGGTTACAACAAAATCCTGTTGTAACCTTTTCTTAATCATTGTCAAAGTTTAAATAAACTTTCTACATAATATTTACTTATAAATTCCTATATCTTTTCTACAATAAGCCCCTTTAAATGTAACTTTATTAATATTAGAATATGCTTCTTTTCTGGCTTCTTCAACATTTTCTCCGCATCCTATAACTGATAAAACTCTGCCACCACTTGTCTTTAAGATTCCATCTTCGTATTTTGCTCCAGCTAAGAATACCTTATCCTTAACTTTTTCATCTATATTTATTTCATACCCTTTATTGAATTTATTAGGATATCCATTAGACGCTAAAACTACATTTATACATATGCCTTTATTCCACTTAATCTGAGCTTTATCTAACTCTTCATTTAATGCTGCTTCAATTACTTCTAAAAGATCACTTTCCATTAAATAAAGAACTGATTGAGTTTCTGGATCACCCATTCTAACATTATATTCTAAAAGATATGTTCCTTTTTTAGTTATCATAAGACCAAAGAATATAATTCCCTTAAAGTCAAAGCCTTCTTCTTTTATTCCAACTAATGTTTTATTCATTATGTTTTCTTTAAAATCTGATAAAACTTCTTCTGTCACATAAGGATTAGGTGCTAAAACTCCCATTCCGCCAGTATTAGGTCCTTTTCCATCATCAAATATTTGCTTATGATCTTTAGCTGATAAAAATGGAATTATAGTTTTCCCATCAGTTATTGAAAGTATAGAAGCCTCAACGCCTTCTAAAAATTCTTCAATAACAATCTTTTGCCCTGCACCATTAAATGCATCATCAACCATACATGTATTAACAGCTTCTATTGCTTCTTCTTTATTTTCACAGATTATAACACCTTTTCCTGCTGCAAGGCCATCTGCTTTTACAACAGTTGGATAAGTACAGTTTTCTAAATATTCTAATGCTTCATTAACACTCGTGAATGTAGCGTATTCTGCTGTTTTTACACCATACTTTTTCATAAAATCTTTTGAAAAACTTTTGCTACCTTCAAGCATTGCTCCATCTTTTGCTGGCCCAAAAATCTTTAAGTTTTCTTTCTTAAATTCATCAACTATTCCTTCAGTCAATGGATCTTCTGGTCCAACTATTGTTATATCAATTGCTTCTTTTTTAGCAAAAGCTATTAATTTATCTGTATCAGTTATATTTATATTTTCACATTTATCATGAGTTGCAGTACCACCATTGCCTGGTGCTACAAATATTTTTTCAACCTTTTGACTCTTTCCAAGTTTCCAAGCTAAAGCATGTTCTCTTCCACCAGATCCAATTAAAAGTAGCTTCATATAATCTTCCTCCAAGCTCCAAATCATATTTGACTCTTCTTTATAACAATTGATATTGTAGTATAATTGCGAATTGGCATTGAAATTTACTTTTTAGAACTCTTAATAAAGATTTGTCAAATTGTCTGCTTGTCGCAATCTTTGATTGGAGCATGCATTAATTGGACTAAGCTTTGTTCTAGATTTCTTAAAGTAAATTTCTCAGTCCATGAGCTTTATACTACAATATCAATCCAATTTTAAAATATAGTCTAATGCTTAAAGTGTCTGAATCCTGTAAACACCATTGCTATTCCATGTTCATTGCAAGCATCTATAGACTCTTGATCTCTCATAGATCCACCTGGTTGAATTATTGCTTTAATTCCACCTTCAGCTGCTTTATCAACAACATCTCTAAATGGGAAGAACGCATCTGAAGCTAATATTGTAGCTCCTTTACCTCTTCTTAATGCATCTTCTGTTGGCCAAATTCTATTTACTTGACCTCCGCCAATACCTAATGCTATTCCATTATGTGCAACAACAATTGCATTAGATTTAACATATTTAACTACTTTCATTCCAAATAATAAATCTTTCATCTCTTCATCACTTGGTTTCTTTTCAGTTACCACTTTAATTTCATCAATAAGTTTATTATCTTCATCTTGCACTAGTATTGCTCCATCGACTGTTACCATGCACTTCTCAGCCTTTGGAGTATTGTGGAACTTAAGTACCCTTAAATTCTTCTTAGTTTTTAATACTTCTAAAGCATCCTCATCATAATCAGGCGCTGCTATAACCTCTAAGAATATTTTCACCATTTCTTGTGCTGTTTTCTTATCCACTTTTCTATTAAATCCAATAATTCCGCCAAATATTGAAGTTGGATCTACTTCATATGCTTTCATATAAGCTTCATAAGAATTTTCACCAGTTGCCACCCCACATGGTGTATTATGTTTTAATGCACAACATGCTGGCTCAGCAAATTCATTGGCACATTTCCATGCTATATCAACATCTTTAAAATTATTGTATGATAATTCCTTACCATTTAAAGTTTCAAAAGTATTCATAGCCCCATCAACCATTGTTGATGAATAAACAGCAGCACTTTGATGAGAGTTTTCACCATACCTTAAGTTTTGCATTTTCTTATATGAAACTGAAAGATACTCAGGATATTCCTCTTCATCAGCTAGCATAAAGTTTGCAATTGCACCATCATATGCACTCATAAGATTAAATACCTTACCTGCTAACTTTTTCTTTGTCTTTAAAGATACTTGTCCATCATTTTCTATTTCACTTTTAACAACTTCATAATCATTTATGTTTGAAATTACAACTACATCTTGAAAGTTCTTAGCTGCTGCTCTAAGCATTGTAGGACCACCAATATCTATAAATTCAACTTTTTCTTCAAAAGTTAAATCTTCTTTCACTTTTTCAAAGAATGGATAAAGATTAACTACAACATAGTCTATTGTATGAATTTCTCTTTCTTCTAGTACTTTCATATGTTCTTTATTATCTCTTATTGCAAGAATACCAGCATGAACTAAAGGATGTAACGTTTTGACTCTGCCATCTAACACTTCCGGGAAATTAGTAACTTCATTAATTTCAATTACATCAATACCATTTTCTTTTAAGTATTTATAAGTACCACCAGTTGATACTATTTCAATATCTTTAGAAACTAAAAATTTAGCAAAATCTAAAACTCCATCTTTATTAAAAACACTTATTAAAGCTCTCTTTTTCATAAAAACCTCCACTTATTAAGTTATATTTATTGATATATGTACTAAATAAAATGGTATTATAATTGAGATTTTAGTATTATTAACTTCAATTACTCAATTTACTTTTACTTATACATATAACAACCATATTTTTAAATACAGCTTATTTTTATATCTCAATTACCTTTGTTTTACCATTAACAATTTCAACTTTCCCCTCACTAATTAACTTAATTGCTTTTGGCAATAGCATATGTTCTTTTTCTAATATTCTCTTTTGGAGACTTTTTGCATCATCTTCAAAATAAACTGGTACAATATCTTGTAGTAGTATTGCACCCCCATCAACTTCAGAATTCACATAATGAACTGTACATCCTGAAAATTTAACTCCACTTTTTATAACTGCTTCATGAACCTTTAGCCCATACATTCCTGATCCACAAAAAGCTGGAATTAATGATGGATGAATATTTATTATTTTGTTGTTAAATTCTTTTAATATCTCTCCATCTAATATAGATAGATATCCTGCAAGAACAATTAAATCTACTTTTCCTTTTGTAAGGTGCAAAATTTTATCTGAAGATTTATCTTTGTACTCTTTTTTACTAACAACATAAGTAGATATATTATGATTTTTAGCTCTTTCTAAAGCATATATTCCCTCTTTGCTTCCAATTACCATTTCTATACTGCATTCTATTTCTTTATTTTCTACTGCATCGATTATTGATTGGAGGTCTGTTCCACCCCCTGAAACCAAAACTGCTATTTTAAACAAACACCTTCACCTCCAGATGTTACATATCCTATTTCATAAGCTTTTTCACCCATTGCGATTAAAGCTTTTATTATAGGCTCAACATCTTTCTCATTTACTGCAAGAACAAATCCAATTCCCATATTAAAAGTGTTATACATATGATCTTTATCTACACCTTTTTCAATGATTCTTTCAAATATAGCTGGAAGTGGATAAGAATCTTTACTAATTACAGCAGTTAATTCTCTACCATTAAACATTCTTGGAACATTTTCAATAAATCCTCCACCAGTAACATGTGCCATTCCTTTAATATCAAAGTTTTCAAGTAAATTAAGTATAGGCTTAACATAAATCTTAGTTGGAGTAATTAATGTTTTCCAAACTTCCTCACCATTAAAATCTTCGTTTAAATCTGTGAAGATTTTTCTTACTAAAGAATAACCATTAGAATGTATTCCAGAAGAGGCAATACCAATCAGTTTGTCTCCTTCTTTAATTCTGCTACCATTTATTATCTTCTCTTTGTCAACTATTCCTACTGCAAATCCTGCCATATCATATTCGCCTTCATCATAAAATCCTGGCATTTCTGCTGTTTCTCCACCAATTAAAGCACAATCAGATTGAATACATCCATCTGAAATTCCTTTAACTAAATCCGAAGCAACCTCTGCTTCAAGTCTTCCACAAGCTATATAGTCTAAGAAAAATAATGGCCTCGCACCATGACATAAAATATCATTTACACACATAGCTACACAGTCAATTCCAACAGTATCATACTTTTTGTTCTTAAATGCTATTTCTAACTTTGTTCCAACACCATCTGTTCCTGAAACTAGCACTGGTTTTTCATATCCTGATGGAAGTTCAACCATACCTGCAAAACTTCCAAGACCATTTAAAACATATTGACTCATAGTCTTAGCTGCATATTCTTTTATTAACTTTACTGATCTATAACCTTCTTCTATGTTAACTCCTGCTTCTTTGTAAGTAATCATATATTAACCCTACCTTTCAAACTGATTTGGCGTTTCAATTGGTGTAGCTACTGGATAAATTCCATTGAAGCATCCCATACAAAATCCTTTTTTACCTCTACAACTTTCTTTTACACCATCTTCACTTAAGTATCCTAAGTAATCAGCTCCAATAATATCTCTTATTTCTTCTACTGAATTATTGGCTGCAATAAGTTCACTTCTATATGGTGTATCTATACCAAAATGACATGGATATTTAACCCCTGGTGATGCTATTAAAAAGTTTATTTCCTTAACTCCAGCACTTTTAAGTGATTCTATTAAATGCTTTGAAGTTGTTCCTCTTACAATAGAATCATCAATTAAGATTACCCTTTTGCCTTCAATATTTACTTTTAGTGGATTTAATTTAACTGCAACTGCTCTTTCCCTAATTTCTTGAGAAGGTGATATAAATGTTCTTCCCACATATCTATTTTTAATAAATCCTGTATCATAAGGAATTCCTGAAGCTTTAGCATATCCTATAGCTGCTGGTATTCCTGAATCTGGAACTGCAATTACTAAATCAGCATCTATTGGATGTTCTTTATATAATTGTTCACCTGCTCTAACTCTTGAAGTATGAACCTCTAATCCATCAATCTTAGAGTCTGGTCTTGCAAAATATATATATTCAAAAGCACATGTATGACATAATGTATTTTCTGAATATCTATAAGAGTGAATACCATCTTCATCTATAATAACTATTTCCCCTGGTTCAATATCTCTTACAAGCTCTGCACCTATTGCATCTAAAGCACAACTTTCCGATGTTAATATATATCCCTCATCAATTTTTCCAAGCGAAAGTGGTCTAATTCCATGAGGATCTCTAGCCCCTATTAATTTATCTGTTGACATAATTGTTAATGCAAATGACCCTCTTATAGCAGAGATTGCATCAACTACAGCCCTTGTAAGACCTTTTTTTGCACTTCTTGCTATAAGACATGCTATTACTTCAGAGTCACTTGATGTATGAAATATTTGCCCAGCGTCCTCAAGTAATTCTCTTATAACATCATCATTAACTAAATTTCCATTGTGAGCCATTGCAATTGAACCTATTTTAGAAGTAGTAAGTATTGGTTGAGCATTTTCTATTCCCTTGCCACCAGCTGTTGAATATCTTACATGACCTATAGCTATATGACCTTTTAACTTTTCTAAATCCTCATGTTTAAATGCATCTGTAATTAATCCTAACCCCTTATGCATTTCTATTTTTTCCCCATCAGCTACTGCAATTCCTGCACTTTCTTGCCCTCTATGTTGAAGTGCATAAAGACCATAGTAAGTCATTGATGCAACATCTAAAGGCTTATTAGTATAAACTCCAAAAACTCCACATTCATCTTTAAATTTATCTAAGCTTGGATCCATAATTAATTCAAACTCTGAATTCGTCATCTACATATTCCTTTCTCAACTTAATTTAAGGCTTTTAATGTAAAATTTATATTATCTTCTAAATAATTTATTTTTATAAGCACGTTGCCAAATCATAAACTAATTTAATAATATTATTTAGATATTCTCTTTAGGATTTCAATATAGGCATCTTCTACATTACCTAAATCTCTTCTAAATCTATCTTTATCTAATTTTTCTCCTGTAGTAGCATCCCAAAATCTACAAGTATCAGGTGAAATCTCATCAGCTAAAACTATAGTTCCATCTGCACATTTACCAAATTCTATTTTAAAATCAATTAAGTTAATATTTTCTTTTGTAAATGCTTCTTTTAATATGTTGTTAATTTTAGCTGTCATCTCTAAAATAGTATCTATTTCTTCAAAAGTTGCAGCTCCAATTGCTACTGCATGATAACTATTTATTAATGGATCTCCTAATTCATCATCTTTGTAAGAGAATTCAAATACAGTAGTCTTAAGCTTAGTTCCTTCTTCAAGGCCTAATCTTTTAGCCATACTACCTGCTGCAACATTTCTTACAATTACTTCAAGAGGCACTATGCTAACTTTTTTACATAATTGTTCTCTATCATTTAATTTCTTAATGAAGTGAGTTTTAATTCCTTGCTTTTCTAATTGTTCAAATAAGATTGAAGTAATCTTATTATTCATTACACCCTTATCTGCAATTTGTCCTTTTTTCTCTCCATTAAATGCTGTTGCATCATCTTTATAGTAAATTACTACTTCATCAGCCTTATCTGTTGCATATATTTGTTTTGCTTTTCCCTCATATAACATTTCTAATTTTTCCATTATAGTTCTACCCCTTCCCCATTTTCATCTATAAAATTCTTTTTCATATTTTCTCTAAATTCAATTAATCTTTCTCTTAATTCATCATCTTTTAAAGCTATCATTTGTAATGCTAGCATCCCAGCATTATAACTATTATTTATTCCAACAGTTGCAACAGGAATTGATTTTGGCATTTGTACTATTGAAAGTAATGAATCTAGTCCATCAAGTGCTGCATTAATTGGAACTCCAATTACAGGAAGTATTGTTTTTGATGCAATAACTCCTGGCAAATGTGCTGCAAGTCCTGCCCCAGCAATTATTACTTCACACCCTTTGCTTTCAACCATTTTTATAGTTTCTTCTAGTTTTTCTGGAACTCTATGTGCTGAAAGGATATATGCTTTATAATCAACATTAAATTCTTTTAAAGCATTTGCCGCTCCCTTCATGATTTCTGTATCTGATTTACTTCCAAAAAATATTGCTACCTTCATAGTTAATCCTCCTAAAATTCTCATTTTAAATTCTTAAATTCTTAAATTCTTAAATTCTTAAATTCTTAAATTCTTAAATTCTTAAATTCTTAAATTCTTAAATTCTTAAATTCTTAAATTCTTAAATTCTTAAATTCTTAAATTCTTAAATTCTTAAATTCTTAAATTCTGGGTATTTTACAATATCAATTTAAATAGTTATTAAAATATTAAAATTTTTTATTTATTAGACTCTGTTTTAAATATGTGTTTATATATATCAACATGCTACTAAAGCATAGCCATTTATATCCTTTTCTGAGTAAGTGATTCACACAAAATTACTTTTAAATGAGGCTAACACCCTACGACTGTTAGCTAAGTTCGAAAAAACAAATCATAGATTTGGACTCTCACTTATCTTACTTAAAATAATTAACTCCTGATTTAAATATCTTTTGATCAAAGTTTCCTGGAATATTTCTATATAAATTTTCACCTATTCTTTCTGAATGAGCCATTTTTCCAAGTACTCTTCCATCTGGACTTGTTATTCCTTCAATTCCATACATTGATCCATTGGGATTATACGGCATATTAAGTGCCACATCACCTTGAAGATCAACATATTGAGTTGCTACTTGTCCATTATTTATTAATTCTTTTATTAAATCTTCTGGTGCAACAAATCTTCCTTCTCCATGAGAAATTGCTATTGAATGTATATCTCCTACATTCACTTCATTAAACCACGGTGATTTATTAGAAACCACTTTTGTTCTAACTATTGAAGACATATGTCTATTTATATTGTTGTAAGTTAATGTAGGCATGTCTTCTTTTATATCAACAATTTCACCATACGGCACTAATCCTAATTTGATTAACGCTTGGAAGCCATTACAAATTCCTAAAGCTAATCCATCTCTATTCTTTAATAATTCCATTACTGACTCTTTAATTTTTTCATTTCTAAGCACAGTTGCTATAAATTTACCTGATCCATCTGGTTCATCTCCAGCTGAAAATCCTCCTGGAATCATGATTATTTGAGATTTATCGATCTCAGATTTAAGTCTTTCTATGGATTCTACTAATGCTTCTTTTGTAATATTTCTAAATACTACTTCTGAAACCTTAGCACCCTCTTTTTCAAAAGCTCTTCTACAGTCATATTCACAATTATTTCCTGGGAAAACTGGAATCACCACTCTTGGTTTAGCACATTTAATAGCTGGTGATGAAATTTCTTTTTTCTCATATAAAACAGTTTCTATCTTTTGTGAAACATCTTCAGTTTTTATCTTAAATACGCTATTTAATTTTTTTTCACATATTTCTTCTAAATTTTCAATATCTAATTTCAAGTCATATTCTTTAGATATTATTTTTTGAGAAGAGATTGTTTTACCTACTTCTTTATATAAACAACCTTTGAATTCTTCATTTATATCAATTTCATTTTTAACTTCTAATAATAAACTTCCATAATTAAATCCGAACAACTCATCCTTAGTTAAATTATTAAACTCTGTACCGATTCTATTTCCAAGTGACATCTTAGTTAAACATTCAGAAACTCCTCCAAATTTAACTGCTGATGCTGAAATAACTTTTTCTTCTCCTATTAATTTATAAAGAACCTCTAAATTCTTTTTAAACTTATTCATATCTATAGTGCCATCTTTTAATTTTTCAGTTTTAAGTAACACTAATTTTGAATTTACACCCTTAAATTCTGGAGATATTATTTTGCTAGCTTTTTCAACTCCAACTGCGAATGAAACTAATGTTGGAGGTACATCCAACTCTCCAAAGCTTCCTGACATTGAATCTTTTCCTCCAATTGCTGCAATTCCAAGTTGCATTTGTGCTTCATAAGCTCCAAGTAATGCTGCAAATGGCTTTCCCCATCTTGTTTCATCTTTTCCTAGTTTTTCGAAATACTCTTGAAAAGTTAATCTAGCTTTTCTATAATCTCCACCCATAGCTGAAAGTTTTGTTATTGATTCTATTACTGAGTAATAAGCCATATGATATTGACTCCAAGTTCCTAGATATGGATTAAAGCCAAAAGTCATTATTGTAGCATCTTTGCTTTCCCCACCAAGCACTGGAATTTTAGCTGCCATTCCTTCAGCTGGAGTGTTTGCATATTTACCTCCAAAAGGCATAATTACTGTTCCTGCTCCAATAGTTGAATCAAATCTTTCAACTAGTCCCTTTTGAGATGCTATATTTAAATCTTTTAAGTTATTTATCCATGTATCTTTTACATTTACATCATAAATTTCATATGGATACTGTACAGGACATTTAACTTTAACAGATACTTTTTGACTTGCTCCATTTGTATCTAAAAAGCTTCTATCTAAATCTACTATTTTTTTGCCTCTCCAGAATAATCTAAGCTTATTAGTATCTGTAACGTGAGCTACTAATGTTGCTTCTAGATTCTCCTCATTTGAAAGTCTAATAAACTCATCTGCATTTTCTTTTGTTACAACCACTGCCATTCTTTCTTGTGATTCTGAAACTGCAAGTTCTGTCCCGTCTAATCCCTCATATTTTTTTGTTACTTTATCTAAATCTATATCTAATCCTCTGCATAATTCTCCAATGGCAACTGAAACCCCACCTGCACCAAAATCATTACATCTTTTAATCATCTTAGCTACTTTTGGATTTCTAAATAATCTTTGAATTTTTCTTTCAGTAGGAGCATTCCCCTTTTGAACTTCTGCTCCACATTCACTAAGTGAATCTATTGTATGTTCTTTTGATGACCCAGTTGCTCCACCAACTCCATCTCTACCTGTTCTTCCACCAAGTAAGATAATTACATCGCCCAATTTTGGTTCTTCACGAATAACATTTTCTTTTGGTGCTGCTGCAATAACTGCTCCTACTTCCATTCTTTTAGCTATATAATTAGGATGATAAATTTCTTGAACTTGTCCAGTTGCAAGACCTATTTGATTACCATATGAACTATATCCATGTGCTGCTCCTAAAGTAATAGTTCTTTGAGGAAGTTTTCCTTTTAAAGTCTTTTCAATTGGAAGTGTTGGATCACCTGAACCTGTAACTCTCATAGCTTGATACACGTATGTTCTACCTGATAATGGATCTCTTATTGCTCCACCTAAACAAGTTGCCGCTCCACCAAAAGGTTCAATCTCAGTGGGATGGTTATGAGTTTCATTTTTAAACATAACTAGATAATCTTCTAATCCCTTATCAGTTTCAACTTTTACATTAATAGAGCATGCATTTATTTCTTCTGATATATCTAAATCATCAAGCTTTCCTCTTTTTCTAAGTTCTTTCATTGCTATAACTGCAATATCCATAAGAGTTTTATTTTTTTGTTTTTCTCCATATACATATTCTCTTGATTTTATATAATTTTCATAACTTTTCTTAATTGGTGAAGTGTACTTATTATCTTCAAATTCTATATTTTCTAATATTGTAGAAAATGTAGTATGTCTACAGTGATCTGACCAATAAGTATCTATAACTCTGATTTCAGTGATTGATGGATTCCTATTTTCTTTTTTAAAATAGTCTTTTATCATAACAAGATCTTCAACACTCATGGCAAGACCATAATCTGAATGAAATTCTTGTAACTCTTCTAAATTTTTATCTATGAATCCACTTAATATAAGAACATCTTTAGGTATGTTTGAAGTTGATGTAATATCGTTACTATTTATATCCACTTCTCTTGAATCGACTGGGTTTATATAATATAATTTTATTTTATCAATTTCTTCCTTATTAATATTTCCCTTTAACACAATTATCTTAGCTGATTTTATATAAGCTTTATCTTCTTCAGTCAATAATGATATACATTCTGAAGCTGAATCTGCTCTCTGATCATATTGTCCTGGTAAAAATTCTACTGCAAAGGCTATTTCATCTTCATTTATAGGCAATTCTGATTCATAAACATTATCAACTGTTAATTCTGAAAAAATAGTATGTAGTGCTTTATTATAGTACTCATCACTTATATCCGAAATAATATATTTATTTATAAGCCTTACACTCTCTAAATTAGCTACTCCTAAATTTTCTTTAAAATCTCTTAGTAAACCCTGTGCTTCTACATCAAATCCGCTTTTCTTTTCAACGAATATACTCTTAATATTTAACATTAAAAATTCCTCCAAAATATTAATTTGAGATTTATAATTTTATTAATTGTTATAATTACGAATATTATTAATTAAGTTAAGTTTATCTTTCGTATCTTTAATTAAAGATTACCATTTAAAATTATTACTGTCAACTTTTATTGTATGAAATTAACACATTTTTTTATTTTTAAGAATATCATTAAAAAAAGAGGTTGATTTTTAATCAATCAGCCTCTTTTAACGTATATTTTAACTTTTTACAATACGAACATTCACAAATCAATTTCTTTTCCAGTAGAATTTTGCCATATTTCATACAAACCTTCTCTAATTAACTCCGTTTTTAATAAATCAATTAACCTTCCTAACAACTTTTAATATAAAAAAAGTGCCAAGTAAATTAATATCACTCAGCATCTCTATTTATAAATTCAGCTTTAAGTTTTGAATAAACTATTTTTTGACTACTATAAAGACTAAAATACCCTGATAACATATAACTAACCCCACAAGCAACTGCAAATAAAATAAGAGCACCAGAACCAAAAAGTTCTATACTTAATATTACGGAAGTAATAAGTGTATTAACCACACCACAAAATAAAGCAACTAATCCAATTGCAGCTCCTAACCTTGGATCTAAACCAATTAATCTTCCTACTACACATCCAAATGTGGCACCAATAAAGAATGTAGGAACAATTTCTCCGCCTTTGTACCCAACACTTATAGTAATAGCTGTAAAAATAATCTTTAAAATAAATGCCTCTGGTTTTGCTTGTCCATTAATTGCATTAGCTATAATATCCATTCCTGCCCCATTATAATCTCTGCACCCTACAATAAACGTAAGTGCGACTATAGCTAAGCCACCACAAATTATTCTAATATAGTCATTTTTTATTACATTGCTTAAAAATTTATTAGTTTTGTGTAGCGTTTCACAAAATATAATACTCACTAAGGCACATAAAGCCCCTAAAATCGCAACTTTTATTATATTTTCTGTTGAAAAATTCGGAATAACATTTATATTAAAACGAACTGGTTCAAGGCCAAACAACAATGATACTTTATAAGCAACAATTGATGAAACTATGCACGGAATAAAACTAGAATAATAAATAATTCCAACGCTTATAACTTCCATAGCAAAAAATGTTGCTGTTAAAGGAGTACCAAATAATGCAGAAAAAACACCACTCATTCCACACAAAGTAATTAAGTGCATATCCTTTTCATCAAGATGTAGAATTTTCCCTACTTGTGAACCAATACTACCTCCAAGTTGCAAAGCTGCTCCTTCTCTACCAGCTGATCCGCCAAAAAGATGAGTTATTACGGTGCTTATAAATATAAGAGGTGACATAGAAAAAGGTACTTTTCCATCTGTACGAATAGAGTCTATAACCAAATTTGTGCCTATATTACTTCCTAATTTGAATATTTTATATAAACATATTATAAGAACACCACCAAGTGGTAGCATAAAAATTATCCAATCATTTTCTATTCTAAAGTTAGTTGCATATTCAACACTAAGATGAAATAGACTTCCTATAAAACCACCTATCAAACCTGTAATTCCCGCAACAACAACCCATAGAAAAAAAGTAATTATATATCTTTTTATAGATTTGAATTTTGCAATAATTATATTCAATTTTATCCTCCATTTTATTTTATTTAAATAAACATCAAAAAAGCTACTAAAAAATGAATTAAAATCATTTTTTAGTAGCTGTTAATTTCTACTATCTGTTGTTTCTTTGTTGTTTTCTTGCTCTTCTACAATCAGGACATCTTACTGGTTCGTTGTCAAATCCTTTTTCTTTGTAGAATTCTTGTTCCCCAACTGTGAACACAAATTCGTTACCGCAATCTTTACAAAGTATTTTCTTATCTTCCATTATAAAATCCTCCTCTTCATAGATTATAACCTTAATACTAGACCAATCTCTGAAAAAGAGGTAATGTATAGTACGTATGATTAAATCTTGAATTATATTACTACTTAATAATATCATATATATTACAATATTTCAAGTGCATTTATTTTATTATTCAAATATCAAACCATCTATAAGTTTTCCTTTATCCATTGAAACAATCCTATCTGAGACTCTTTTTGCAAATTCCATATCATGCGTTATTATCATCATTGCCATTCCATTTTCACTTAAACTTTTTATTAAATTTGCTACCTCTTCTGTAAGTCCAGGATCTAGTGCTGAAGTTGGTTCATCAAAACACATAACTTTTGGTTCTAATGCTAAAGCTCTTCCTATGGCAACCCTTTGTTTTTGTCCTCCAGATAATTCAAATGGATAATTTTTTGCCTTTTCTTCTAATCCTAAAAAGCCTAAAATCTCTTCTGCTTTCTTTATAGCATCTTCTTTACTTAATCCAAGTACTTTTCTAGGTGCTTCTATTAGATTTTCCAAGACAGTCATATGCGGAAATAAATTAAAGTTTTGAAATACTAGTCCTATATCTTTTCTTATCTCAGACATAGTTTTCTTATCAACATATTTTCCATTTTCACAAATTGCTCGTCCATCAATTTCAATTTTTCCGTTATCACACTGTTCTAAAGCATTAACGCATCTAAGAAGTGTTGTTTTTCCACCACCAGATGGACCAACAATAACTAGTATTTCTCCTGGATCAATATTAAGATTAATTCCTTTTAATACTTCTGTATCTCCAAATTTCTTTTTAACATCGCTAATTCTTAGCATCTAAAACCAGTCCTTTCTAGTTATAATATTCATACTTCTTTTCTACTTTTTCTAGTAATTTACTAAGTATTCCTATGACTACTAAATAAACAGCCCCTGCTAATATTAACGGAATTAACGTAACATCCCTATTAGATGCTATCTTGGCTATTTTTAGCAATTCATCTAAACCTATTATATATACTAAAGATGTATCTTTTATTAAAGTTGTAATTTCATTAGCCACTGGAGGAATAACTCTTTTTATAGCTTGTGGTAGTATTATTCTAAAAAAGGTATCCTTAGATGTTAAGCCTAGCATTTCTGCCGCTTCATACTGCCCCTTATCTATTGATATTATTCCAGATCTAAATATTTCTCCAAAATATGCTGCATAATTTAAAACAAATGCTAATATTGCTGCTGTGAATCTATCAAAAGTTATTCCCATTGTTGGTAAACCAAAAAATATTACTACTATTTGCAATAACAATGGAGTTCCTCTCATTATAAGCACATAAATGCCAGTTAACTTTCTTAGCATAAGAATTTTTGATGTTCTAGCTAATGCTACAACAATCCCAAGAGGTATAGATAATATTAATGTCAATACAAAAACTTCTAATGTAACTTTTAAGCCTTCTAATATTTGAGGCATTAGTGATAATATATAATTCAAGGTGACTCCTCCTTTTATCTAGCTATTATGTCTTCACCAAACCATTTTTCTGATATTTTTGTGCCTGTACCATCTTCTATTACAGAATTTAAAGCATTATTAAATTCTTGAACAAATGATGTATCTCCTTTTTTTATTCCAACAGCATAATCTTCTGCTCCAAAATCATCATTTAATATTTTATACTTTTCTTTTCCTCTTTCATTTGTATAATATTTAGCTAATATTTCATCCGCTACAACCGCATCTATTCTTCCTGCTTCCAAGTCTATCAATGCATCATTATTAGTCTCAAAAGTAACTACATTTCCACCATGAAACTTACTCATCATATCACTATCTGCTTTTATAGCATCTACTGCACTTGATTGATTTTGAGCCCCTACTTTAGCATTAATTAAATCATTTTTACTATTAATTTTAGAATCTGCCAAAGTTATAATAACTTGTCTATTATTTAAATACACTTT
This sequence comes from Clostridium cagae, assembly GCF_900290265.1. Lineage (NCBI taxonomy): Bacteria > Bacillati > Bacillota > Clostridia > Eubacteriales > Clostridiaceae > Clostridium > Clostridium caccae. Next base: position 646,097 of record NZ_OKRA01000001.1, on the reverse strand, counting down.
AGAAAATTCCACATTTTCTTTTCTTTCATCAGTTATTGAATATCCATTCCAAATTAAATCTATATTTCCATTATTAAGTTCTGATTCTTTCATACTCCAATCAATTGATTGAAATTTAACTTCTTTATTAAGTTTTTCTCCTACTGCCTTAGCAAGATCTACATCAAAACCTACTGTTTCTCCACTTCCATCTTTAAACCCCATAGGAACAAAAGTATCATCCATTCCAATTATTATTTCATTTTTACTAGACGCACTTTCTTGCTTATTGCTTTTGCATGCTACTAAATTCACCCCAATAGTAGCAACACATGATACTATTAATAATTTTTTAAATAATTTATTCATCATTATATTTCTCCCCCTTGATCGCTTCTCTTGTTTATTACTTTATCATAGTAAATCGATAAAATCAACACCATTTTTTAAATTTATTTTCTTCTTATAAATGAAATAAATTTAAATTATAATACTAACAATGTATAAGTTTAATTAATACACTTTATTAAAAGGTATCTGTACTTATAGTTAACCACTTTATTTGAATGCAATAAACTTATTAATATATATATAACTATTTATACATAAAAAGTTCCTGTCACAAATTTTACATTTTGAAACACGAACTTTCATACAATATATTTTATATCTATTTTTAAACTTCCTAAATATTATTCAACACTATCTAAGAGCCAAGTTTTCTTTAAGATTCTCTTAACCAAATTCTATTTATATTAACCTTTTATATGAAACATAGAATTATTTTATTAAGTATTATAATTTCTATTTTTTCTTAACTTGAACTTGTAAAGTTGTTATAAATTCTTTAATTTCGCTAGTTTCATATATATCAACTTTATATATCTCCATAGGATCACCTATAATTTTATAACTTTGATCTTCTGCATACTTAAAAATTTCTGGTAAATATATTTGGTTATTATCATAACTCCCTTTATAAGTACATGTTAAATAAATACCCCCTGCTAATTCAAAATTAAATCTATCACTTTCGTCATCCAAAAAAGCTATAACATGCTTATATTTATTTATTATTCCTTTTTTTAAACTTTCAAAATCAAATACAGATCCTATATTATTATTTCCTAACATATAAAAACTTTCTTTTAATTCTTTTCGTAACTTTTGAATTAAAAAATCTATATTTTCATTAACATTTACGTTTCCATCTAATATTAAAGCTTTTCTTCTTTTATGATACTCTACTTTTATGACACCAAAATCTGCTTTAGCTATTCCTTTCTCTATAACACATAATCTATTCTCTATACTTTTCTTTTGTTTTAATAAATTATCTATTTTTTCATTTACTATTTTAATTTCTTCTTCTAACATTTCTTGTGTAGATTTTAGATTTCTTTCTTTTAAATATTCCTTTATTTCTTTCATAGGTATATTTAAATTTCTAAGCTCTCTTATTAAATTTAATTTACATACATCATCTATACTATAATTTCTATAACCATTACTATCTCTTGTAGGTACTAAAATATTAAGTTCTTCATAATATTTAATTGCATCTCTTCCAATATCATATAATTTTGATAATTCCCCAATTCTATAATAACGCTTCATAAACATTCCCCCCTATTTTTTCTAAAAAGCGTTTGACCTGTGTATTATACCATAGCTTATAGTATTGTTTGAATAAGGAGGTAAAATACGTGAATTTAATATTTTCCAAAAACAATAACACTGCTTTAAACAAAGACTTTTTTAAGTATGTAATTCCATCAATTGCTTCTATGTGGATTTCTGCTTTATATATAATGGTAGATGCTATATTCGTAAGTAAAGGGGTAAGCTCTGAAGCATTAGCCGCTGTAAATTTAGCTATGCCATACACAAATTTTATTTTTGGATTATCTGTGTTATTTTCAATTGGGTCATCTACTGTTATTTCTATAGCTTTAGGTAAAGGAGAAAATAAAAAAGCTAAAGAGTATTTTTCTATTACAATTGTATTACTCACAATAATATCTAGTATTATTTGCATATTTAGTCTTATATTTTTAGATGAAATATGCTTATTTCTAGGCGCAACTAATTCTATCCTTCCTATGGTTAAAAGCTATTTAGGTGTAATCATACTTTTTATAGTTTTTTACGTAGTATCTTATGCCCTAGAAGTCCTTATAAAGACAGATGGTTATCCTCATTTATCTACAATAGGAGTTATCATATCTGCTTTAACTAATGTAGTATTAGACTATGTCTTTGTTATGCAATTTAACTGGGGACTTGAAGGTGCTGCTTTAGCAACTGGACTAGCACGTTTATTTTCTTTTGTGTTTTTTATGATTCACTTTTTAGGGAAAAATTCTAAATTAAAATTTTGTAAGTTTAAATTTGAAATGCCATTTATAAAGAGAATAATGTCAATAGGATTTTCTGACTGTGCTACTGAACTTAGTCTTGGAATTATAATATTGTTATTTAATCAGTGCATATTAATATTTTTAAAAGAAGATGCTTTAATAACTTATAGTGTTATTTCTTATGTAAATACCATGGTTCTATCTACTATGCTAGGAATATCGCAAGGTCTTCAACCCTTATGTAGTTATTATTATGGAACACGTGATAAAAAAACTATTAAATATTTATTTTCTCTATCTTTAAAAGTAGTTTTAGCTTCTTCTGTATCTATATTTTTGATATGTACATTATTCACTGAACCTATAGTACTTATGTTTATCGATAAATCAGATATGAGTCTATTTAACTACACTACTCATACTTTTAAAATTTTTTCTATATCATTTTTAATATTAGGTTTTAATGTCGTTACATCTGGATTTTTAGCATCTTTAGAAAAAAGTATTGATGCTTGCAAGATTTCTTTAGGACGAGGCTTATTTGTTCTTTCTATATCTTTATTTCTTATGATATTTTTATTTGGTGGAAATGGAATTTGGATTAGTACAATAATTTCTGAAATTATAGTTTTAATATTTTCCTTATTACTTTTGAGAAAAAATTTAAATGTTTTAGAAGATATTAATTATAAAACTAAGTATGAATTAAATAAAATAGGGACATAATATAATTAATCCTTATTTATATATGATAAAAATTTAGTCTCTTAAGTTAGTACTCTTTACTAGTTAATTTTAAAAGGCTCAATAAATATTTCCACATTTATTGAGCCTTTCAATTTTATATTAGAATTAAGCTAAATTGCATTATATTCAGAATACTATACTGATTTTTATTTTTTTCCAAATCTATCAAGTGCATTTTGTAAATTTTCAATTTGTAATTCAAATTGATCTTTTAAATCTGTTACCTCTGTTTTATCAATAATGTCCTCATCTTTTTTATCTTCAATTTTATCTTTTGCTTCATCAACATTATCTTTAAGTTCATCTAATTTATCTGTTATTTCATCGAATTTATCCTTTAAGTCTTCACTCTTTCCTTCTAGATCAGCTTGATTCAATTTATCTGTTAATTCATCAGCTTTATCTGCGAATTCTTTCATAATTCTTTCTTTATCCTCATCAAGCTCGTCCATTTTATCAGCTATTTCAGATGGAGTATCTCTTAATTTATCTTTTAATTCTTGAATATCATCTGAATCAAATATATCATCAACCTTTTCAGCAGACGGTGTTTCATCTTCTGATTGTTTTACAGTTAAAACATAATCATCCTGTAAATCACATCCGATTAAGCCAAATCCTAAAATAAAAATTAAACCTATTGATATTATTAAACTTCTTTTTTTCATTTATTCACCTCAAACAAAAACTTATAACTTTCATATGTATTTTACTTATGTATCATATTTTAATACTTTTAGATGTTTTATTCAATGTTTTTAGACTAATCAGTATTAATAATTTTAAAGTAAATTACTTATTTCATTATAATACTTATGATAATAATTAGTCATTATAAGTATTAACATGAACTGTTTTTTATTTTTTCTACATACTATTTAACTAACCATATAACTAAAAACAAGTACCTTAAAATGATTTCATATCATTTTAAGGTACTTTATTTTAATATAACGTTATATTACTTCTATTATACTCTCATCTATTTCTTCATCTTGATTATTAAATATTTCTTCATTAACTTCGCCTTCTTGTTTCGCTACTATAGTTGTACATACAGCATCACCTGTAATATTAACAGCCGTTCTAGTCATATCTAATATTCTATCTATTCCCATTATTAATGCTATACCTTCTACAGGTAAATTTACCGAATTAAACACCATTGACAATGTAATAAGACCAACTCCTGGAACTCCTGCTGTTCCTATAGATGCCAATGTTGCAGTAAGTATTACTGTTATATAGTCACTCAACCCAAGATTTATTCCAAATGCTTGGGCTACAAACACAACAGCAACTCCTTGCATTATTGCCGTTCCATCCATATTTATAGTTGCTCCTAAAGGAATTGTAAAAGATGAAATTTTCTTAGACACTCCCATCTTCTTGCTTAACGTATCTATGGATAAAGGAATAGTTGCATTTGATGTTGCTGTAGAAAATGCAAAACTCATTACTGGTGCAAATTTCTTAAGGAATGTTATTGGACTGAGATTAGAAAATCCTTTTAGCATTATCATGTATGTTCCTAAACATTGTAATGCTAACGCTAAGAAAACAGCACTCATATATTTTAACATAGGCGTGAATGCACCCCATCCAATAGTTGCAAATGTAGTTGCTATCAAACAAAAAACTCCTATAGGTGCAACTTCCATAACTATCATTGTCATTTTCATCATTATTTCATTACACGCCTTAAAGAACTCACCTACTATTTCTGTCTTCTTTCCTAAAGTAGCTAAAATAATTCCTACCATCATCGCAAAAAATATTATTTGAAGCATGTTTCCTTGTGCTAATGAATTTATTGGATTTGTTGGAATTATGTCTAAAATCACATCAGAAAATGCTTTACTTTCAGCTATAGTTGGTTCAGCTATTTGAATGCTAGACATATCAAGACCTATTCCAGGATTTATAAGTTTTCCAACACTAATAGCTATAGTTACAGCAATTGCTGTAGTAGCTATATAAAATGCCATTGTCTTTATACCAACTTTTCCAAGCTTCTTAGTATCACCTATTGCCAAACTTCCACATACTAGTGAACAAAATACTAAAGGTACTACAAGCATTTGCATTGCCCTTAAGAATCCTTTTCCTAATATCTTAAATACCCCATCAATTAAGATAACATCTCTAATCGTTCCCTCAGGAACAAAGTTATATAAAATTATACCGCAGATTGCTCCAAGTATTAATGCAATAAACACCTTTGTAGTCAAACCTAATTTATTCTTTTTTTCTTTTTTATCCTTCATAAAATCCCCCCAATTACATTTAAATGAATTATTCTTTTCCATTTCCTGCATTATCTATATTTATATTATATTCTATGTGATTACAGTTTGTCCATATATTTCTTTATATTTGCTTGTTTTATGTTATTTTACTACAATAACTCATTTATTCATTATTGTTTTTTCTGCATAAGTAGTATATACTTTATTCATTTTACATATTTTTTACACAATTGAATTCTATTATAAATAAAAATTCATTTCAAAAATGAATATATTTTTCTATTTGCACTTCGTTCTCTTAATACTAATTAATCTTCTACTATTTTTTCCCTAATTATTTTTTAATTTATAATTTTATGCACGCTAAAAAGGCATATTAGATAATAAACCTAATATGCCCAAAGTTGCTTTTATATATTTTTAGTTATTTTTTTGAAAAATCTTTTAATGTATCTGCAATTGCTGCTATACTTCCAAGTGATGATAAAGTTTCATTTGGTAATATAAGCTTATTTGCTGGGTTCAACGCCATTTCTTTAAGCGCTTCAACTTGCTTTAAGGCAATAACTGTTTCATTAGTACCAGATTCAATAATCGCAGTATTAACTTTTCTTATAGCTTCTGATTCTGCAATGGCTATTTGTTCAATTGCTTTAGCTTTACCTTCTGCTTCAAGTAATTGAGATTCTTTTAAACCTTCTGCTCTTCTAATATTAGCTTCCTTTTCTGCTTCAGCTTTAAGTATTTGAGATTGCTTTTCTCCTTCTGCTTTTTCTATTTGAGATTGTCTAAGACCTTCTGCTTGAAGAATCATAGCTCTCTTATCTCTTTCAGCTCTCATTTGTTTTTCCATAGCTTGTTGAATTTCAGCAGGTGGTATAATATTTTTTATTTCAACACTTAATATCTTTATACCATATGCATCAGTAACTTCATCTATTATACTTAAAAGGTTTTGATTTATTGAATCTCTACCACTTAATATTTCATCTAAACTCATATTACCTAGAATATTTCTTATGTTTGTTGTTGCTGAATAAACTATACCAGATTTATAATCCTCTATGTTGTATACTGCATCTTTAGCATTTAACATTTTAAAGAATATTACATTATCAACTGAAATTTTTACATTATCTTTGGTAATAACTGATTGTGGTGGTACATCTAAAATTTGTTGTTTTGTTGAAACTTTTTTTCTCGCAAAATCAACAAAAGGTATTAAGAAATGCCATCCTGGTTCTAATACTCTACTAAACTGTCCAAATCTTTCTACAACACATAAATACCCTGTATTTACTACTTTTATTGACGAAAATATTGTAAATATTATAAATATTAATATTAGTGGTACTCCTATAAGTCTAAACATTTTTGTTTTCCCCCTCTAACTTTTTAATTCTAAATTTTGCTCCATCAATGCTTGTAATAATGAATCTTTCGCCTGCATGAATATGCTCTCCTTCATTGACTACAGTCCAATATATACCATTGATTTTCAAGGTTGCTTTTTGGTCTATATTTTCTTCTGCTGTTATGACTTTACCTATATAAGTTTCTTCCATAAGCGGTACCCTATGTTCTGAATTTTTATATTTCTTTCTTATCCATGGATATCCTATTGATATTGATATTATTCCTACTATTAAAAATATTATTACCTGAATTAAAAAAGTAGCTTTTAATCCTGCAGCAAAAATCGCTGTAAGCGCTCCTATGGAAAACCATACAAACAAAAAACTGCTAGTAAAAATATCAATCACAAACGCTGCAACTGCAACTATAATCCAGAAGACTATACTCCCCATCACCTTCACCCCTTTTCTTTTATTTCCTAAATTCCTTATTATTAGTATACCATTAATTATTATACAATAATTAATTATTTAAGATAACTTTATTATACAGTATAGATTACTATATTACAACATTTTTATTATCTTTTTAAAAATTATTCATAGTCTTTTATTTTTCTTTAAAATACCATATATACTATTATCGGACATATTGCAATTGATTTTATATAATTTTCAGCATATTATGATTATATATACAAATGCTATTTGGTTATACTAAAAGCATATACTAAAAAATTGGAGTTGATCTAATATGGATTTTATAAAAGTCGCATCCGCATGTCCAAAAACTAAAGTTGGAGATATTGATTATAATATCTCTAATATTTTGAAATGTATAGATGATGCTAAAAATAATAATAGTAAGTTTATAGTCTTCCCAGAACTATGTATAACTTCATATACATGTGGAGATTTATTCTTAAATGATACTTTATTAAACAAATCAATAACTGGAATAAATCAAATATTAAACGCTACAGAAGATTGCGATATGTTGATTGCACTAGGAGCACCATTACTTATAAATAGCGTACTTTATAATTGCGCTTATTTACTTTTCAAAGGTAAAATATTAGGAATAGTCCCTAAATCATATATACCTAACTATAGTGAATTTTATGAAAAAAGATGGTTTACAGAAGGACTTTCTTTAGAAACACAAGAAATAGATTTACCTATTCAAAAAAATGTACCTTTTGGAGCAAATCTTATTTTTTCTTCTCAAATAGCTAATTTTGGAGTTGAAATTTGTGAAGATTTATGGGTAACTATACCTCCTAGTTCATACCTTTCTCTACTTGGAGCACATATAATAGGAAATTTATCTGCTTCAAATGAATTAGTAAGTAAAAAGGATTATAGAAAAAGCCTCGTTTCAAACCAAAGCGCTAGATGCCTTTGTAGTTATATATATGCTTCTGCTGGAGTACACGAATCATCTACCGACTTACTATTTAGCGGACATTTAATGATAAGTGAAAATGGTTCTATTTTAAAAGAAAATGAAAGGTTTCAAAGAGAAAACGAAGTTATTTACTCTTGTGTAGATATATTTAGACTTAAATCTGAAAGACTAAAAAATCTTAGTTTTAGAGATGCCACTAAATTCACAGGAAAAAAACCTTATATAATAAACTTTAAATTTGGTTGTACTAATATCAGCCACTTTGATAGATTTATAGATAAACATCCTTTTGTACCTTCATCAAAATATGAACGCGAAGAAAGATGTAAAGAAATATTTAATATACAAAGTGCTGCTTTAGCAAAAAGATTTGAACATACTGGCTCTAAAAAAGCTGTAATTGGAATCTCTGGCGGACTAGATTCTACTCTTGCTCTTCTTGTTGTAGTTAAAACCTTTGAATTACTTAATTTAGATAAGCATAATATAGTTACTATAACAATGCCGGGATTTGGTACAACAGATAGAACTTATAATAATGCATTAACTCTATGCAAAGAACTAAATTGTGATTTAAGAGAAATAAATATAGTAGATGCTTCTCTTCAACATTTTAAAGATATAGGGCATGATAAAAATATTCATGACGTTACTTATGAAAATGTTCAGGCAAGAGAAAGAACTCAAATTTTAATGGATTTAGCTAATAAAGAACAAGGCCTTTTAATAGGAACTGGTGATTTATCTGAACTAGCTCTTGGATGGTGTACTTATAACGGTGATCATATGTCAATGTATTCAGTAAATCCATCTATACCAAAAACATTAGTTAGATATTTAGTCAGATATGTTGCAGAAAAAGAATCTAATTCAGAAGTTAGCAAAACACTTATTGATATCTTAGATACTCCTGTAAGTCCAGAATTACTTCCTAAGGATGCAAATGGAGAAATAACACAAAAAACTGAAGATATAGTAGGACCTTATGAATTACATGATTTCTTCTTATATCACTTCATTAAAAATGGATCATCAAAAGATAGAATTTTGTTTTTAGCTAAGGAAGCCTTTAAAGATGATTATAGTTATGAAGAAATTGAAAAATGGCTTAATAAATTTATGTGGAGATTTTTCACTCAACAATTTAAAAGAAGTGCCTTACCAGACGGCCCCAAAGTAGGAAGTATCTCTTTAAGCCCTAGAGGTGATTGGAGAATGCCTTCAGATGCAGAACCTTGGAAATAATTATAAATTCATCAACATTTTTGTAATTATGTTATTAATTTAGTAATAAATATATACTTTTTATGCTTAACTATAGAATTTTTGTTTTGATAGTGTTAGAATAAAAGGTATTAAGTAAAGGCAATAAGCCTATAGATATGGAGGAATGTAAAATGGGGAAAAAAGTTGATATGGATTGGGGTAAACTAGGATTTAGTTACATAAAAACGGATTATCGTTATATTTCAACTTGGAAAGATGGTAAATGGGATGATGGCAAGCTTATAGAAGATAATATGCTTAAAATGAGTGAAGCTTCTACTGTTCTTCATTATGGTCAAAGCTCTTTTGAAGGATTAAAAGCTTATACAACGAAAGAAGGGAAAATACAATTATTCAGACCTAATAGAAATGCTGCTCGTATGAATGAAAGTTGTGATAAACTTCTTATGCCAAATATTCCTGAAGAAAAATTTATAGACGCATGTATGCAAGTTGTTAAAGCTAATGAACATTTTGTTCCACCATATGGCACTGGTGCAACTTTATATATTAGACCTGTTATAATGGGCGTTGGAGATAATATAGGTGTAAAACCAGCATCTGAATATATTTTTACAGTATTTTGTATGCCCGTAGGACCTTACTTCTCTGGTGGATTAAAACCTTGTAACTTTATCGTTCAAGATGAATTTGATAGAGCCGCTCCACATGGTACTGGAAAACAAAAAGTTGGTGGTAATTATGCAGCCTCTCTTGAAGCTCATAAAAAAGCTACTGATGCTGGATATGCAGATTGTATTTATTTAGATCCTACTACCCACACAAAAATCGATGAAGTTGGTGCTGCAAACTTTATAGGAATAACTAAAAAGGGTGAATTTATAACACCTAAGTCTTCATCAATATTACCTAGTATAACAAAATATTCTTTACTTTATATAGCTGAACATTATTTAAATATGCCAGTATATGAAAGAGAAGTTTTTGTTAATCAATTAGATGAATTTGCAGAAGCTGGTGCTTGTGGTACTGCTGCTGTAATAACTCCAATTGGAGCTATAGATTACAACGGAAAGAGATTTGTGTTCCATAGCGAAACTGAAGTTGGACCTACAATAAAGAAATTATATGAAATACTTTCCGGAATCCAAACAGGTGATGTAGAAGCTCCTGAAGGATGGATATACGAAGTTAAATAAATCTTTAATTTATACTATATTTTAAACAAGTTTTGATATTATAGCATAAAACTTTTAAAGTAAAGAAGCTTACTTTAAAAGTAATAAAAAGCAAGGTAGTATAAAAAATATCAATTAAAATATTTTTATCTACCTTGCTTTTTATACTATTCAATTTATACTTTCCAGTATTTATCATCATGTTTTAAATATATCCACCATCAGCTCTTATAATTTGACCTGTTACATAAGAAGAATCATCACTACATAAAAAAGAAACTATTTTTCCAATTTCATTTGGATTTCCAAATCTCATCATTGGAATTTCTTCCTCTAATGCTTTTTTATCATCACCTTGTAAAAAAGCATTCATTTGTGTATCTATAACTCCTGGTGCAACACAATTTACTCTTATATTAGATGCTGCTACTTCTTTTGCTAAAGATTTTGTAAATAGATTTATTCCACCTTTTGTAGTAGAATAAACCACTTCACAAGAAGCTCCCACTTCGCCCCACATAGATGAAATATTCACGATTGATCCATATTGTCTTGATATCATATCTTTAATAACATGCTTTGTTAAATACATAGCACCTATTAAATTTGTGTTTAATAAATTATCAATATCCTCTTTAGTTAAATCCATAAATAATCCTATATTACTTTTTCCTGCATTATTAATTAATATATCTACTTTTCCAAACTTCTCTATAGTATGTTGTACTAACTTCTCACTTTCTTCATAAGAAGATATATCACACTTATACAGTACACCGTATCCTCCAACATATTTTATTTCTTGCAGTGTTTCATTTGCACCATCATCATCTTTAGAATAATTTATAATAACGCTTGCACCTTCTTTTGCTAATTCTATAGCAATTCCCCTTCCAATTCCTCTTGAAGAACCAGTCACAATTGCTATTTTCCCAACTAATTTTCCCACGTTCTTTCTCCTCATCTTATCTATTTTAATACTCAGTATATTATTTTTTAAATTATCAATTTATTCAATCACGTTTTAATTATAGCCCTATATTTTTAATATGTGTAATATAATCAGTAAGTAAAATAGTTTTGCAATTTTAATATTCTTAAATTTAATTACTATACTCTACTCAATTTTACTTATACATCTATTGACACCTTCCCAAAACATCTTCTAATATAAAGTCTATTTTAACACATCATTAAAAACTCTTTTAACATTTTTGTAGAAGATTTTTTCTACATCATTCTCTGTGAATCCATTTTTCTTAAGCACATCATATAGTTTATAAAACTCTGAGCAATTTTGTATTTCAACCTCATTATCTATTCCATCAAAATCACTACCAAGAGCTACAACATCGATTCCACCAATATTTCTTATATGTTTTATGTGTGCTATCATTTCTTCTATAGATGATATTTCTTCATTTCCCAAAAAACTGGAACAAAAATTTATTCCCATTACTCCGCCTTTATCTGACAATAATTTTATCATTTCATCAGTAAGATTTCTAGGATGATTTGTTATTTCACGTGAATTAGAATGTGATGCTATAAAAGGTTTCTTACATAATTTAACCAAATCATAAAACCCAGCATCAGATAAATGTGATACATCTGGTATAATACCTAAAGTCTCCATCTCTTGTAATATATCTTTACCTAAAGATGTCAATCCATTTTCTTTAAAAATATAGTTTGCATTTGGGTATCCAAGCTTATTTTCATAATTCCAAGTGATTGTAATTATTCTAATTCCCATTCTATAAACTTCCCTTAACTTTTCAATGTCACCTTCTATTACTTCCCCTTCTTCTATAGATAAAAATGCCCCTATTTTATTCTTTCTATTGCATTCATCCAATTCTTTTATATTAGTTACAATTTCTATTTTATTTGAATTATTATCTAATTCACGTTTAAAGTTATTATAAAGCTTTAAAAACTCTTCAAAAGGGGTCTTAGTAATGTCTTGGTCTATAAAAAAAGCAAATACTTGTGCTAAAGCCTCTCCTTTTTTTAATTTATCTAAAGTAACCTTACAGATATCATTTTTTATGTTTAATTTATCATAGTATATTTTACTTGCAGTATCACAATGTAAATCAATAAAATTCATTATTTTTCCTCCAAATCATTTAAACTATAAAAAGACATCCTCTTAATTTATAGTCTTTTTGCATAATCTAAATATTTTTCAATTTTTTCAGGTCCTCCTATTATGCTTCTCTTTATATATAAACTATTTTTTTCATCAACTTCTACACTCCATTTTATCAAATATATTTCTCCATTCACTATTTCAATTGTAGTTATTGTTGATGGAAATACACAACATCCATCATTAAAATAAAGACCCTTTCCCGCTTCTGGAAAAACATCATGATGGGTATGCCCACAAATAAGCATTCTTTTTTCTTTCCTTGCCGTCCTCTCTAAAATTTCATCAATCTTACTTCCTTTTCCATAGTTGTTAGCTGGACTTACTGGAGCCTTAAAGCCTGCAAATCCTTCTAAGATTCTCCAAACATATCTAACTAAAAACCTACTTATTTTCCATAACTCACAATTCATAAAATCTACTTGATGACCATGAAAAACTAATATATCTTTATTCGTTGGAATATATCTCAAAACAAGACCTTCATGAAATTGTATGTTATTATAAAGTTTAACTAACTCTTTACCAAAATTATATCCTATTTGAGCAAGTAATTTTTCTTGCTTAGGTATAAAATTAGGTTTAGCTTTTACCATATCATGATTACCATAAAGTAAATATAATCTTTTTTTAGCATTAAATTTATTTAATATTTTAAATATATCATCATAATTGTAAGCTATATCTATACAATTCTTGTTTTTCCATAATTCATCACCATCACCTATTTCAATCAAATTAAAATCATCCTTTAAATAATATCCAAGAGCTGCTTTGTATATATTTTTATTAGGCCTTAATGAGTCCGCATTTCCACCATCACCTCTATGCATATCACTTATAAAAACTATTTTAGAATTTTTATCGAATTCTAATACTGGACTATCTTTTGATATTCTCTTAATAAATTTACTATTCATTATAAAACCCTATTTTAAATTAATTCTATCTATTATATGCATTTATTAAATGTGTGGTTAATTATATAAGGTTCTGTTTTAAATATGTGTTGATAATATAACAAAATCCGCTAAGGCGACTTTGGATTCGTCGATTTTTAGTCATGCATCCTTTCTAAATGCAGTGCAGGAATAATAGTGCGGCATATGATTGTTTTTTATTCTTTAGGGGTACTCATAATACCTTTAAAACACAGTATTCTAAAAGTTATCCACAATTTCTTTAATAATATAAATTCCTAAAGAATAAAAAAAGCTGTTCAAAACAGAAATTATATTTCTATTTTGAGACAGCTTATCTTAAATAATTAAATTAAATTATTATTTATATAGAGGATACTTTTCACATAAAGCTTCTACTCTTTGCTTATATTGCTCTAAGTCTTTATCTCTATTAATGATTGTTTCATTGATTATATCTGCTATTTCTTCCATATCTCTTCTTTCAAATCCTCTAGTTGTAATAGCAGCTGTACCTATTCTAACTCCTGAAGTTACAAAAGGACTTCTAGTTTCATTTGGTACTGTATTTTTATTAAGAGTAATTCCTACTTCATCTAATAATTTTTCAGCATCTTTTCCTGTAATATCTTTGTTATTTAAATCTACAAGAATTAAATGATTGTCTGTTCCATTAGATACTAACTTAAATCCTCTTTTTACTAGTTGTTCACCTAGTTCTTTGCAGTTTTCTACAACTCTTGCCATATATTCTTTAAAACTTGGATCTAAAGCTTCCTTAAAGCATACTGCTTTCGCTGCTATAATATGCATTAATGGACCACCTTGCATTCCTGGGAATATATTTTTATCTAAGTCCTTAGCATATTTTTCCTTGCAAAGTATTAATCCACCTCTTGGACCTCTTAAAGTTTTGTGTGTTGTAGAAGTAACAAAATCTGCATATGGTACTGGTGATGGATGTAATTCTGCTGCTACAAGTCCAGCAATATGAGCCATATCAACCATTAAGTATGCTCCAATTTCATCACAAATTTCTCTAAATTTCTTAAAATCTATTATTCTTGAATATGCACTTGCACCTGCAACTATTAACTTAGGTTTGTGCTTTATAGCTAATTCTCTTACTACATCATAATTTATTTCTTCAGTATCTTTATCTACTCCATATGATACAAAGTTAAATAATTTTCCTGAAAAATTAACTGGTGAACCATGAGTTAAATGACCTCCATGGCTTAAATCCATACCTAACACAGTATCCCCATGTTCTAAAATTGTAAAATAAACAGCCATATTAGCTTGTGAACCAGAATGTGGTTGAACATTTGCATGTTCTGCTCCAAATAACTCCTTAGCTCTTTCACGTGCTATTTCTTCAACGCCATCTACTACATAACATCCACCATAGTATCTCTTACCTGGATATCCTTCAGCATATTTATTTGTTAAATAGGAACCCATAGCCTCCATTACAGCTTCACTTGCGACATTTTCTGAAGCTATTAACTCAATTCCATTTTGTTGTCTTTCTAATTCCTTTTCAATTAAAGCATAAATTTCATTATCTTCTCTGCTTATGTGTTCAAAATTCATTTTATCACCCCAATATTTTTTTACAAAGTTTTCTTATAATTTAGCATATTTTAGTATGTTAAATTATTATTATATTAAATTATAAGTTCTCCGACCAAATTTATCAACTATTTTTTTATTTTAATTATAAATTACTTCAAATTCTTCACAAACTACCAACATATCTTCTGAAAATTCCTTATTAAAATCTTTTAATCCCCTATTAAAAAAATCAATATGTCCCTTTCTCCAATATTCTAAAGATTTATCGCCTTCTCCTTCTTTAAATGCAAATTCAGCTTTAACCTTAGAAAAAGGTAATACATTAACATGTTTAGTTTCTATTATACATTTTGCATTGCCTGAAAAATCTGTAATAATTGCTAACTGTTCTTCTTTAGGCAACACTTCAGTTTCTAGTTCATACAAATAATGAAGTGATGTAGTGGCTGTTTTTTCTCCCTTTAAAACTAACTCTACTAATTCATTTGCTAAAGCCTCATTATCACCAAAACTCCATGAATTATATTCTAATTTTGTAGTAAACTCATCTTCTCCAATTAAATTCAAATAATTTTTCCACATTTTATTTATGCTACTGTGTTCATTACTCATAATTCTTCCCCCAAACAATACTTATTATTTATAATAATATTATATAACTATATTTAATATAAAATTAAATATCATATTTTATTTTTATATTTGGAGCATATCATAGTATTCGACGCAATCTCCTACTCTAAGAGACTTCCTTAACCTTCAAGTCATAATATGACATTATTCTGCTTTGACATCACATATTAATAAAGGTATACTAAGTACATAAGTTAGCTAAGGCGACTTGCAAAACATAATATCGCGGGATGGAGCAGCTGGTAGCTCGTTGGGCTCATAACCCAAAGGTCGTAGGTTCAAGTCCTGCTCCCGCAACCATAAAAATAAACTCTTATAGTTATTATAAGAGTTTATTTTTTATATACAATTTCCTTATTTTATAGTCTCATATTCATTATTTAGTAATATTTTTTGAATAATCTATCCTTATTCTTTTCTATTATTGAAATATATTTAAAATAAAAAAATAAGGAGATATTATAATAAAAATAGATATAGTTTTAATACTAA
This sequence comes from Clostridium cagae, assembly GCF_900290265.1. NCBI lineage: Bacteria > Bacillati > Bacillota > Clostridia > Eubacteriales > Clostridiaceae > Clostridium > Clostridium caccae. The sequence goes on along the minus strand of NZ_OKRA01000001.1, from coordinate 629,816 downwards.
CTTTTTTTAATAATTATGCTATTTAGAATTTTTAACATTTATATTCCATAGATAGTTAATTTTTATAATTCTTTAAAACTCTTATATAGTGATTAGCTTCTCTTAGCACATGATCAGCAAGAAGTGGTAATATTATAGATTTTATCTTACATTCAACTATCCCTTCCGTACCTGCTTTCTTAAAATCTCTTAATTTAATCGTTTCTAATAATGTGTCATTTATGCATGTTTCCATTGACGTATCAGTCATATTTCCTAACTTTTTAATTAGATTATTATAATCTTTTGCAAATTCATTTGAAGTTTTTATTAATTCATTCTCACTAGGATCAAGTAATCCCCTAATAAACAAAGCATGTTCCTTCATAATATCATCCCAAAACAACTGGATTTTTCCAATATCTTCTTTATCAATATCCTCTTCGTTCTCAAGCGCACATACATATGAATGATACAACTTAGCTTCATGTATTATATGTTCAATAAGTAGAGGATAATTTAATGTAAATAATTCACAACTCAACATTTTTTCTAATATTCCCATTTTAAAGTCTATAAGGCCATTAAGTAACTTTATAGCCCTATTATTAAGTTTTTTCACACAATTTACTGTTCTGCTATCAATATATTTTTTATTTTCATGCTCTAACTCTTTCTCCATTTCGGTTATCTTAGAATTTATATTTATTCCTGTATAGTACTGTGTCTTTTTTTCTGTGCTTAAAGTATAATCCGTAAAAATTTCTCCAGAATCTATCACAAGTTGTCTAACTCTTCCATTGCTTAGCTTAACTGTATCTAATAAAAGCTTTTCAAACTGCACTTTATAGTTTTCGGCTTCCTTAGAAAGTTTAGTATTTTTAGGGGTAAACCCTGCCTCTAAAAACAAAGAATGTTCCTTCATAATTCGTGCAAAAAAAAGATGTAATTCTAATGATAAGCCAACATATTTTTGATTACTTAACATAGTTCTCCTCCAAAAAAATTTATTATATTATATTCTTAAGAAAACCTTTTTGTTCATAATTTTATATACTCATCCATAAAAAAATATTCTCAAATCTGTTCAATCTGTATGAAATTTATTCATTTCAGAAAAATAAGAGCCATTTAAATGGCTCTTATTTTTTTGAAACTATTATACGATTTTAGCTATCCAATCATCACAACAAGTTCAATAATTATTACTTTATAAACGATATTATACTCATTCTCTATTTCATTACAGTTAAAATAATTCTAAGACTATTATATTTTTCATAACTTAAATTTAAAACAATAAAAAAGTTATTCATTTTAATAAGATAAACATAATTTATAACTTATCTAAAAAATACAGCAGATATAAAAAAGTCCGTGCCATACTTTTCATTTTCAATAATTCCACTTTGACTCCATTTACCAAAACCAGCTTCAACTGCTAATGGACGCAAATCTCCATAAATAGAAAATAAACCTTTTGCCCAAACCTTCTTATACCCATGCTCTTTTGCTATTTTTTTTATTTCCTTAAGATTTTTATTAATCTTTTTATTAACCTTAAATACGTCTCTAGATATTTTAAAAATTTTTTTATAAAATAAGGTGCTATCACAATAATGTGCAAATAACAAGCAATTAGTATTTCTACTTATTTTTATATATCCCTTAAGAATAGTTTCATTTTTATCAGCTATTTCATACGCTTCATTTATTATTGTATTCATAAAAATCTCCTATAAATTTGTCTTATAGACTATATTATTTACACAATCTAAAATTTTAATGCAATTCATAATATTAACTACTAAAAATTTTAAATGTCCATACCTTGCAACAAGTTCCTTAACTTATCTTTGTAATTTAGTAAAGTCTTATTTACTTCTTATGCTAACTACTATGCCATAGAGTAGTTTTCTTTTGCATACTTAATCCATTTATTTTCTAAATCTTTTTCTGTAATTCCAAAAATATTTTCATAGTCATGAGGTGATTTTGTCTCTTTAGGATAAGTCTCTAAATTATAAGCACAACTTTGCACTTAAAATATGTTATAATTCATAATACAAACTAATACTTTATTAGTACTAACTCAAGGAGATAAACTATGGGAATAATATCAGAAAATAACTTATGTGAAAACAGACCTTACATTAATTTAAAGAAGCTATCAGTAAAAACTTCACTACGAGTGGCTTCAGCTAACGGACTTGGCTTTAAAGGTACTTATATAATAAATCAAAATACTCAATCTTTATCTAAAAATAATAATTATATTTCAGAATATAATAAAGGCATTGAAAAAATAACATTTTATACAGAAGATTTACATGAAATGTTATTAGTTGATGTTAATTACTCATTTAGAAGTGATGCTTCTTCTGCTAAATTTAAAGTTTATGTTATTTTAAATAATATTAAATATGCCCTACCATTTAATTATTTTGAAGATGTATATATAAATTGTATGGATATATTAAATAAAGAATTAAATGATAATGAAAATTTACCTTACATAAAAGAAGGCTTTGATAATTTAAAAAAGGAAGAGGTATTAGTAGATCTTAACTTAAATTTAGAAAGATTATCAGAATTTAAAGATAAGGTGAATTATAAAAGAAATGTTAATTATTTTGTAATTAATAATATAACTTCATCCATTTCAAAATATGATATAAATAATAAAAATAATAAAAATAATAAAATAGAAATAACACATAGGGTAAAGGTTCTTAGACATGATTATAAGACTAGACTTTATAAATTTGTAAATCCTAGTGATAATGATAATACAGTATTTTTAAATGAAACTGATATTATTTGTGATTTAGGTGATGAAAATAATTTTCCAACTGTTGATATATATACTAAATATGGCCTTGGAAAATTATTAGACATTAAAAACAATGTTATTCCAACAACTAATACATTATCATTATTTGCTAATCTATTAGATTTAGGATTAAATGTCCTTAATTAGTTTCAATAATATAAAGCTACAAAACGCCGGCACTTTTTAGTAAGTGCCGGTGTTTCATTTATCCACTATACAATTTTAGTAATACATCATCACTATTTTTCCCTATGAATAGAAATATAAGAGAAAATATCTGTTTACTACAATCATTCATTTTATTTATATAATCATGCTAATCTTTGTTCTTGTTTAATCTCTCTCATCCTACTCCCTTAACAACTTCATGGAATTTTTCTCCTTAAAATTACTAATTATATTACTAATAATACCTCCTATTATTGCAGGTATAATCCAATTGAATCCTAAGCTAGCAAAAGGAAGACTATGTATAAAACTTATGTTAACACCTAAACTATCAATAACAGTAATAATACTTATAACTAAAGTTGCATATGCTGCACCCTTATAAGTAGAGTCCTTAGTAAATATCTTTTTAAATGATGCCATTAAAACCAATACAAGCGTTACTGGATAAAGTACAGTTAGGATAGGCGCAGCTATAGAGATTATTTTATTAACACCTAAATTAGAAATAATAGCACTAAACAAGCAAATAAATACAACTATATTTTTATATTTAATTTTTTTATTAGTAACATCTTCAAAATACTTAGCAGTGACAGATGTTAATCCTATTGATGTAGTAAGACAAGCAAAAGCAACAACCAAACTTAATATAATTGCACCTTGATCTCCTAATAATTGCTTTGTTATACTAATTAATAATGTAGTTTGAGAGATATTGGCATCATACACATTAGATACAGTAGCCCCTAAGTATGTTAAACCACCATATACTATTATAAGTCCAATCCCTGCAACTATAGAGGCTTTTGCAGTAAGCTTTACAATTTCGCTTTTGTCTTTATAACCTTTTGCTAAAAATGTTGCCATAATAAATGCAGCAATTCCCCCTGCCCCAAGTGCATCCATAGTTTGATATCCTTGAGCAAGTCCATTTGCAAATAATAATTCTAAATCAATAGCATTACTTAGTTTACCTAAAGGTGAAACTACTCCTTTTACTATTAATATAGCTAAAGCAATTAAAAGCATAGGGGTTAAAAATTTTCCTATAACATCCACAACTTTAGTTGGCTTTACTGTTAAAATAAATGTCAAGCCAAAAAATAAAATTGAGAATATAATGGGATTAACGGAATTAAATAACGGATTAATACTCATCTCTAAAGTTGTTGCACCAGTTCTCGGAATAATAAGAATTGGACCTAAACAAAGCATTATAATAAGTTCCAACCAAAACCCAAATTTCTTACCTGCCCTTCCTAAAATTGCTTGATAAGAACCTGCCCTTGCAATAGCATTAATTGATAATAGTATCATACCCACATCTGAAATAATAAATCCCAAGAAACTTATTAGCCACCCATTTCCCGAAGCCATTCCTATATATGGTGGAAATATTAAATTTCCTGCTCCAAAAAACATTGAAAATATTGCGAAACCAATAATAATAATATCTGTATTCTTCTTCATAAACATCCCTCTTTCATTTTTGATATATAAAAAGCCACATAGTGTTTCTACGTGGCTTTTCTTTATCTAACATAAAAAAGCCACATAGCATCAATCTATGTGGCTTAGATAACAAATTAATTTACATAACAAGTTAAGCTTAGCCATCATAGATACAAAACCTACGGTTTGTATCTATGATGATTACATTATCATATATACAAACCTAACTAAAATAGCAAAACTCAAAATAAATATTTAATTTTAAGTCATTAGTTAGGTTTATATTAGTCATCATAAAAAGCTCCTTATAATTCATATTTACATTATCTTGTATTATATATATCTAATACAGCTTTGTCAACTACAGATATAATATTTAAAATTCTTGAACTACTATACTATTTTAGTAGTCCAATCCTCGCAATTCCAAACTTCAGTAATAACATCTCTATAGAATTCTGGTTCATGGGATACTAATAGTATTGAACCTTTATATTCTTTTAATGCTCTTTTTAATTCTTCTTTAGCCTCCACATCTAAGTGGTTTGTAGGTTCGTCTAAAATTAATATGTTTGTTTCATTATTTAATATTTTACAAAGTCTAACCTTTGCAGCTTCTCCACCTGATAAAACTCTTATTTGAGATTCTAATTGTTTTGTTGTAAGTCCACATTTAGCAAGTGCTGCTCTTATTTGATATTGAGTAAACCCTGGAAACTCCTGCCAAACTTCATCTATACATGTATTTCTATTATCAGTCCTATCTTCTTGTTCAAAGTATCCTATATATTGGTAATCACCTAGATTAGCTTCTCCACTTAATGGTTTTACAAGTCCAAGTAAACTTTTTAAAAGTGTTGATTTACCAAGTCCATTAGCTCCAACTAGTGCAATTTTTTGTCCTCTTTCCATATATAAGTTTAATGGTTTTGTAAGAGGTGAATCATATCCTATAACTAAATCTTTAGTTTCAAAAATAACTTTACCTGAAGCTCTAGCAGCTTTAAAGTTAAATTCTGGCTTTGGTTTTTCTTTTGATAATTCAATTACATCCATTTTATCTAATTTCTTTTGTCTAGATTTAGCCATGTTGGCTGTAGCAACATTAGCTTTATTTCTAGCAACGAAATCTTCTAATCTAGCTATTTCCTTTTGTTGTTTTTCATATGCTGCTTCTAACTTTCTCTTATTTTCTTCATAAAGTCTTTGGAATTCATCATAATCTCCAACATATCTAGTTAATTTTCTATCCTCTACATGATAAATTAAATTAACTACAGAATTTAAGAATGGAATATCATGTGAAATTAATATAAAAGCATTTTCATAATTTAACAGATATCTTTTAAGCCATTCTATATGTTCCTCATCAAGATAGTTAGTGGGCTCATCTAAAAGTAATATATCTGGTGTTTCTAATAACAATTTACCTAAAAGTATCTTAGTTCTTTGTCCTCCTGATAAATCATCTACATCTCTATCAAGACCTAAATCTAAAAGACCTAGACCTTTTGCGACTTCCTCTACTTTTGGATCAATAACATAGAATCCATTATGATCAAGCATATCTTGAATTACAGCAGTTCTTTCAAGCATTTTATTTAATTCATCTTCAGTACAATCACCCATTTTTTCATATAATGAGTTCATTTCTGTTTCTAAATCAAAAAGATATTTAAATGCATCTCTTAATGCATCTCTTATACTTTGACCTTTAGTTAATGCTGCATGTTGATCCATATATCCAACTCTAACATTATTTGACCAACTTACTTTACCTTCATCTGGTTGAAGTTTTCCTGTTACTATATTCATGAAAGTTGATTTACCTTCACCATTAGCACCAATAAGTCCAACGTGTTCTCCTTTTAATAATCTAAATGATACATCTTCAAATATAGCTCTATCTCCAAAGCCATGATTCATTTCTTTTACAATAAGTACGCTCATTTATCTTTAATTACTGAAAACTTATAAAAGCTTTTGCCTATGTTTTAAATATGTATTGGTATGTAAAATTATGTAGAGTTAAATTAAAACATGACCTTTATTTTCATTTGTTCTTTTATAATGTTACCTGCTTTTCAGTAACTTTCTCCTTCCTTATTTATTAAGTATTCAATTTATACTTAACGCTGTAACTTGCGTTTTATTTTAGTTATCCAAATTAACATCTTTAAATAGTTTAAGTGATACAAACCCTCTATGTCAAAGGAAATTATATTTATTATATAAATATAACTTTTTATATAACTAAAAACAGTGATATTTGAACAACTTTTTTATGTATTTAAAAACTATAAAAAATTAAATGTTGATATATCAATGATACATGTATTACAATATAACTATTTATATAAAGAGAGAGGAACAAAAGAATGAATTATATTATATTGTTACTTGGCTTTGTTTTATTAATAAAAGGCGCTGATATTTTTGTAGATGGCGCTTCAATAATAGCTAAAAAATTAGGAATACCAGCAGTTATAGTAGGGCTTACTATCGTATCTATAGGAACAAGTGCTCCTGAACTTGCTGTAAGCTTAATTTCAAGTCTTAATGGTAGTAACGAGATTGCAATTGGAAATGTTATTGGATCTAACATTTTTAATACTCTTATGGTACTGGGGACTACTGCTATAGTTTTGCCTCTTATAATTAAGAAAGCAACAGTAAAAAACGACTTTTTAGTAAATACTTCAGTGACTATATTGCTATTTTTATTTACATTTGATAGTTTGTTTATATCTGACACTAATACAATCTCTAGATTAGATGGTTTTGTTTTAATTTTACTATGCATATTTTATGTTGTAGTTTTGATAAAGAAAGCAAAAAAAATGCCTAATGAAGATCTAAAAGAATCTACTAATGAATTGAAAAACTCTTTAGTAGATTCCAATATTGAGGTTAATATTTTACATAAAGTAATATTTATGATAATAGGTGTTGCTGGTATAGTTGTCGGAGGAAATCTAGTTGTAGATTCAGCTACTAATATAGCGTATTCGCTTGGAATGAGTGAAAAATTAGTTGGATTAACTATAGTGGCTGCTGGTACATCACTTCCTGAACTTGTAACCTCTATTGTAGCAGCATTAAAAGGTGAAAATGATATAGCACTAGGTAATGTATTAGGTTCAAATATATTTAATATATTACTTATACTAGGTTTATCATCATTAATAAGTCCTATTAATGTTTCACAAGTCTTAATGACAGATTTTATTTACTTAATAGTTATTAACTTATTACTAATAGGATTAGTTTTCTTTAACAAATCAAAAGAAAAAAAATTAACAAGAATTGAAGGATTTTTATTAGTAGGATTATACTTAAGTTATATGGCTTACATAGTAATAAGAAATTAAAATAAAAAGTTCATGTTTGATATATGCATAAGCAAATTGGACTGAGTAATTAAACTTAGGAATACTAAAAATGAGTATAGTCCCACTTTAGCTTGCTCCCAATATAAAATTGAGACAAGCAGTAAATGTGACAATACTCATTAAGTATTCTCAAAGCCCAATTACAATGCCACTTTGCCCATTGCATATATCAAACATATTTAAACTATAAAATCTGAATATTTTTATAAAACTTTCTTTTCTATAAATGGATTAACATGAACCATGCAGTGTTTCACATCTTTATTTTCTTCAATTATGTTATGAACATTCATAGCAATCTTATGACCTTCTTCAACTGAAATATCTGATTCTACAGAAATTTCAACATCTACGTAAACTTTATTAGCATGAAGTCTAGTTTTTAAATTATCTATATTTTTAACTCCATCAATTGAATGTATTGCTGCATTCATTTTTTTTATTGCGTTATCACCAACAGATGTATCCATTAACTGATTTATACTTTGTTTTAAAATATCATAACTTACTTTTATTATTATAATACTTATTACTAGTGCTATTGCAGGGTCTAACATAGGAAGTCCCATTCTAGCACCAATTATTCCTATCAAAGCTCCAATTGAAGAGAATGAATCACTTCTATGGTGCCAAGCATCTGCTTTTAATGATGTACTATTTATCTTTTCTGCATATTTTAATGTATACCAGTACATTGCTTCCTTTGATACAATAGATATTACTGCGGCAAATATAGCTAAACTTCCCGGAATTGAATAATTACCATATACTAAATTTTTTATTCCTGAAAATCCAATCCCTAATGAAACTAACAAAAGCATAATTCCTAAGAAAACAGAAGTTAAGCTTTCAAATTTTTCATGACCATAAGGATGTTCTTTGTCAGCTTTTTTACTTGACAATTTTAAACCTATTATAACGCCTATAGTACTAAATACATCAGACAAAGAATGAACACCATCAGCAATCATTGCCTTACTAGAAGCAATAATTCCAATTCCTATCTTTATAATAGATAATAAAACATTTCCTATTATAGTTACTATACTTACCCTGTATCCAATCTTTAAACGTTCATTACTATTTAATTCTTTCATTTAAATATCCTCCACTTATTTTCAATTGATAATAAAATAAATGTCTTATTTATTCGAATTAATATATAGTACGCTAAAATTCAGGTAAATGTTAATTATTCAAGTAAACAATTTCACTTTTTTATCAGTTGATAATCACTTCCATCATTGTAGATACTCAAAATACAACTGATATAAAAAACAGCAAGTGCTAATGGTGTTCAATACATAAACCCCATTAGCACTTGCTATTTTTTTATTCTTAAGCCTTCTTATTTTCTAAACGTATTTTTTTTATTCTTCTAAAATTAGTAATTTGACGAGTTATTGTTGATACAAAAATCACACCTAGTGCTAACATTCCTGCACTAGCTAAAGTACTCATTCCTACTTCTAGTGACCCCATAATATTCCCAGTTATTATTTCGTACATAGTATAATACATTCCTGCACCTGGAACCAATGGTATTAGCGCACAAATAACTATTGTTGTAACTGGTGTTTTTAATATTCTCGCACAAATTTCAGAATAAATACTGAAAATAACTGATGAAATAAACAATGATAAAACATTACTTACATTTAATTTTAAAAATAAAGAATAAACAAACCAACTTAAACCACCACCAATTGCGGCAAAAACTAATTTCTTACCTTTTATATTAAACATAATCCCAAACCCAAATGAAGCTACAAATGAAACTAAGGTTTCTTTAATCATTTACATTCCTCCCAATGTATTTATAAAGATACTTAAAATACCACCTGTACCAACAGCTATTGAAACAGCTACCAAAAATGCTTCAAGAGCTTTTGTCATACCAGATAGTAAGTCGCCTGCAATTGTGTCTCTAATAGCATTAGTAATGGTTAAACCGGGTACAAGTAACATTATAGCGCCTATAATTATTTTATCTAAATTAGATCCTATATTAAGTTTAATAAATATTAGTGCTAAAAATGCACATATTGCACCACATAATGAATTTACAAAAAATTCATTAATACTAAGCCTTTGACAAATAGTAATTACTATTTTTATTATCAATCCGATTAGAGTCGCTACTATAAAATCTTTTATATTTCCGCCAAATAACATAGCAAAGGACCCAGCTGAAATAGCTGACCAAAAAAAAGTATATGAATTAGAATATCTATCTCCTTTAGATATTTCTATAAGTTCTTTATTAAACTCATCTATACTTAAAAGTTCAATTTGTGTTTTTCTTGCAAGATCATTAATTTTATCTATTTTATTTAAATCTACTCCTCTAGATGTAACTCTTTTAACTAATGAAACAACTTCATCATCATGTGAAATAGACACCATAATTCCTGTTGGTATAACAAAACTATCAGCTTGGTCTACCCCAAAAGAAGTACAGATCCTACAAATAGTTTCTTCCACCCTATAAGTTTCTGCCCCACTTTCTAACATTATTTTTCCTGCGAACGTAGATACTTTAAGTAATTTATTTAAATCCATTTTTATACCCTCATGCAAAAATTATTATACATTTTATTATGCCCATTTTAAGCTAGTAAATGATATATATTTTTAGTATAAATTAACTGCTGAGAGTATTATATCACAAAGTATTTTCTTATTATATAACGAAACATTTGAATTATAATAGTTTTATTTTTATATATTTAAAATTATTCAAATACAAATATATAAGCTTTTTTTTAATAGTATATTAAAAATATAAGCTTTTTTTTCTTACTTGACATTAATTTTTCAAGTGTTATTATAAAAATATCAAATGCCATATTTTATTAAATATACATTAAAAAGGGGGTTATATAAAATATGATGACATTAGAGAAATTTCAACAAGCATATGAGACAGTACAAAAAGTAATATTACAAACGAATTTAGTTTATAGTGATTATTATTCTGATTGTACCGAAAATAAAATATACTTGAAACCTGAAAATTTACAAAAAACTGGGGCTTATAAAATTAGAGGTGCTTATTATAAAATTAGTACTCTTACTGATGAAGAAAGAAACAAGGGCTTAATAACAGCATCTGCTGGTAATCATGCTCAAGGTGTTGCATATGCTGCTCAATTATATAATGTTAATGCTGTAATTGTAATGCCAACTACTACTCCACTTATAAAAGTAAATCGTACAAAAGCATATGGTGCTGAAGTAATATTACATGGTGATGTTTATGATGAAGCTTGTACTTATGCTTTAGAACTTGCAAAACAAAAGGGATATACATTTATTCATCCATTTGATGATTTAGATGTTGCAACAGGGCAAGGTTCTATTGCCATGGAAATATTAAAAGATTTACCTACCGTTGATATAATTTTAGTTCCAATTGGTGGTGGCGGACTTGCCACTGGTGTTTCTACTTTAGCTAAACTTCTTAAGCCTACTATTAAGGTTATAGGCGTTGAACCTTACGGTGCTAATTGTATGGAATCTTCATTAAAAGCTGGACATGTTGTAACCCTTCAAAAAGTTGATACTATAGCAGATGGTACTGCTGTAAAAACTCCTGGAACTAACATTTTCCCATATATACAAAAAAATATCGATGAAATTATAACTATTAAAGACCATGAATTAATAGTTGCATTCTTAGATATGTTAGAAAATCATAAAATGCTTGCAGAAAATTCTGGTTTACTAACAGTTGCCGCACTAAAGCATTTAAATGTAAAAGGTAAAAATATTGTATCAATTATAAGCGGTGGAAATATGGATGTAATAACTTTTGCATCTTTAGTACAACATGGCTTAATAGAACGAGAACGTATCTGTGCATTATCTGTTTTACTTCCTGATAAACCTGGTGAACTAACAAATGTATCTAAAGTAATCGCTGAAGCTCAAGGAAATATTATAAGACTTGACCATAATCAATTTGTCAGTATAAATAGAAATAGTGCTGTTGAACTTAAAATAACAATGGAGACTTTTGGTCCTGAACATAAAAATTCAATAATAAAAGCTTTAAAAGACAATGGATATCATCCTAACGTTTTAAAACCTAAAAATATTTATCAATAAGTATTTTTTAATCTTTTATTATGTATAGTAAAACTCTAACCAAATTTAATTGGTTAGAGTTTTAATCCATTATATATTCTTTTTTATATATTCTTTAAGTTTTTTATCTGCTAAAAAATTTATTTCCTGATGACAATGATTTAATTCATTTAACTCTCCTGTTTTTATAAAAAGTATCTCTTCTGCAATTTCAGAACACTTGCATAAAAAGTCATCATAATTATTAGACTCTAAACTTTCTAATTTATCATTTATTGGTTTTGGAATATGTAATTCACTTGTGTCTTCAAATCCATATAGCTCATAAGCTTCTAATTTATCGACTAAATCCATAACAATTGCTATTATCTCACTTATTGTAAATATATCTATTTTCATAAAAATCCCCTTATTATTCAACACAAAATTAAATGCTTTTAATATATTATCTTCAATTATTATTTTAACACGTTATCTTTTATTATATATATGTTTATTTCTATATTTAATAAATATCTAAAAAACAGTTACCCAAAGTTTATATTTATACGCATAAACTTTTTTGTGATATCTTATATTACTTTATCACAATTACTTAGAACATTCTCATTAGTCAAGTTTCATTCTAAAATCTAATTCACAATTTCTATACTATTAATATAGTCTTATTTTAGAAATATAAAGTATAATATCTATCTATTTTTTTCTTAATTTCTTCAACGCTAGCATATTTTGACTCTCTAAACACTTCTTTTCCATCAATAAAAAATATCATTATAGGTGCAGAATATACATCAAAAGAGACTGCCACCTCAATTGACTCATCACCTAAAACTTCACATATTTTAATATTTCTATATTCATAAAGTAATTCTTTAATTTTTTCTTTTAAAATAACACATGCTCCACAAGTGTTAGTGGAAAAATATACTACAGTCATATTATTTTCTTTTATAAACTCTTCAACTTCTATTTTACTTTTTAATATCTTCATTTTTCATCACCACTTCTAAAATTACAGATTATTTTTAATTTTAACTTAACATTTATATTAGTCGAAAATTTAATTTATAAAAATAAACATATTAATATTAAGAGTAGTAAAACACTAAAAAAATTTTACTACTCTTATAATTATATTTTAAATTTTGATATCATATACTCAAGCTTCTCTACTAATTTATTTAAATCTTCCGAAGTACTTTTAACATGATTTACTGAACTTAATTGTTCATGTATTGTTGCCGAAACCTGTTCAGTAGCTGCTGCTGATTCCTCACAAATAGCTGTTATTCCTTGTATTGCATTTACTACTGTTTCCTTACTATTGTCAACTCTATTAATATTTTCTACTAAATTATTCATTTTGTTAGTCATAACTTCAAATGAATCTTTTATATCATTAAAAGATTTTTTAGAATCACTCATAAATTCATTTACTTCAAAAATATTTTCTGTAGATTTTTCCATATTATCTTTAGTTGTTTCAATCTCAAATCTTATTTCATTTATTATTGATTCAATTTTCTTTGTCGCCTCTGCTGTCTGTTCAGATAATTTTCTTATTTCATCAGCTACCACACCAAACCCTCTACCTGCTTCTCCAGCTCTTGCAGCTTCTATAGCTGCATTTAAAGCTAAAAGATTAGTTTGCCCCGATATATTGTCTATTGTTGAAATAATTTCACCTATCAATGATGACTTATCAGATAATTCACAAACACTTTCATTAGTTTTATTTCCTATTTCAGTTGTTATCTCAATCTTTTCTATTAATTTATCTATTGAATTAACTGCTTTGTCATTATATTCTTTTGATATAAAGAAATGTTCATTAAATTCTTTTGTTATTTCAATTATATTTTCTACCTGTTCAGATAATTCTGTTAACTTTTCTGATCCTACTTGAGCTTCCATGGCTTGTTCTTCTGCTCCCTTGGATAACTCTAATACTGTTTCGTTAATTGCACCAACTGATTCTTCTAATTTTTCAGTAATTAATTTTAAATTATTAGAATTAATTGATGTATCATCTGAACAAGATTTTATATCAATTAATGTTCCTTTTATTATCTTTCGTAAATTTAAAACTGCTTTTCCTATTATTCCAGTTTCATCTTTAAATTTATTTATTTCTGAAAATTTATTATCCTCACTAAAATCAAGGGTAGATGTAATATTTACAAGCTTAGTTATAAATATAATTGGATTACTAATCTTTCTTCCAATAATTAATGCTATTATTGAAACGATAATACATACTATAAATGTTATTAATACAGATAGCCTAATACTTCTATTTATATCCATAAAAATATCATCTTCATCGGCACTTATTACCATAATATTACCATTCATCAATTTAGAGTATGCTAATACAGAATTAATATTATTCTTATTATAATACTGTACTCCACTCATATTAGAAGTAACATTTATATTATCACCTAATACCGATTTTATATTATCTTTTTCTGTATATGTTTTATCTACTAAATAATCACCATTTTCATTAAGCAAAAAGGCATGTCCATTATTGTATACAGAAACGTCATTTATCATATCTTTATAATTATCAAAAAATAGATCTACTGCCACTACCCCTATCAACATATTATCTATATATATAGGCTTGGTATATGCAATTCTCATACTATCTGAACTTCTATCAGTATGTGGATCACTCCATACGGCATTTTTAGCTTTTACAGGATTATAATACCATTGCATATCTGGATTAGATTCATAAAATTCTTCTTTTTTAAATTTATCTATTTGAGATATTTCACTTGCCCCAATTTTTCTTTCTAAAACTAATTGATGCATACTTGGAGTTAACTCTGGATTAATTATAAGTGAAATTCCTAATAATTTATCATTATCTGAAATTAACTTTTGAATGAATGGATTAATGGTACTTATAAAGTTATCTATATATTTGTCATCTGTAGATAACATATCAATATTTAATGTAGTTGATAATAAATTTGCTATGTTATCTGTATAATTTTGGGTTGATATAAGTCCCTCGTTTACATTTTTAGCATTGTTTTTTGATATTTCCATTAACGTATTTTCTGACTGTACTCTTAGAGTTCTTTTGCTTAGTATTCCATTTGTTGTAGTTACTATTACAGATGTTACTAAACAAAAAAACAAAATAGCTGTAATTATTTTTGTTGATATTTTTTTCATATTTCCTCCTAAGTTATATAATCTATATAAGAAACTTTATTCATAAAATAGTCACTATATATTTCGATTTATTATTAAAAATCTTTATAAATAACCAATATACATTTTATGATACAAATAACTTTTAAATCTTAATACAATATAAATCTTAAATTCTACATATCATATAATAACATTAGCATAGATATAGAAAACTTAATAATAACACTATTCTTTGATTTTAATAAAGTAAAAATTTTATTAAAATCAAATCAGTTTTAAAATAAAGTTAGGCTATCTTAATATTTAAACTTTAAGATAGCCTAACTTTATTTTTTGATTTAATAACTAAGATACAACACCTGAAATTATAACTCCAATAGCTATCATAAATCCAGCTATGACAATGGCTACTGCTATATTTTTATTTTTTAATTCTTCTGTAAAATCAATTTTAGTAAGAACTTTATCAAAAACACAATATCCAAAAATCAATAATATAATCCCTACAACTCCAAATGTAACACTTAATCCAGCATTATATAATATTTCATGCATAAATTTTCCTCCTTTATTAATATTAATTAATCATTTATTTTATATATGTTGAAATGTATCTAGCATTTTTGTCTGTTATAATATCTCCCATTCTTGTATATATTCCTGAAAACTTATCATTTGTTATGTAAGCTCCCAAAATAGGAAATTGATATTTATTTTCCTTAGTACTAACAGAATGTAATTCAATCTTAATTGGTTTTATATTCACTCTATTTTGAAATATCACATCATCATTTTGATTATATGTACACTCATAATCTAAGTGTACTCCATCCCCTTCTCGTGACAAATATGGTTTAATTAAATAATCACATGAAAGCTTTTTATCTTTTTCTAAAGATGTATATGGAATATATTTTACAATAAACTCTTCATCTTCTTTTGAGATAATTCCTTTATTAACAATTTCATGTAAAACTGCAAAAAATGCTTTTGATTGAACTATAAGAGTATGACCTGAATTAATTAAATAAACTTCATCACTTAAGGGTTCTATTAATTTTTTCATTTCTTCATCATAATAAAACCAATCTAACGGATAATATCTATATATAGCATGAATTTCTGCTCCATAAAGATATATCTTATGATCTTTAACATCTAAATCATATATGTTCCCAAATATAATATTATAGTTATCTAATTCTTTTAAAATTTCACATATTATATTTGTTGTATATATATCTTCATAATGCCATGAAGTTACAACTGCAATATTTTTAATTTCTTTTAGTTGTTTTATTTCCTCTATAATATAAAGTAATGTATTTTTTATATCATGCCTTAAATTCTCATTTGGATTAATATATTTTAAATCAAACCTTCTTTTAATTATTGAATTTATACCTATAGATTCTACTATTCCTGCTGGTGTTTCTGAATTAAATTCTAATATCTTTAAATTGCCATAATTGTCTAATGCAAAATCAATTCTACCTAATGCACAAAGAGTAGATGTATAAGATTGAGATATGATTTTATACAAATCTTCAGGTATACCCAAAATTGGTCCAAAAAGTTTAATATTTTTTTGAATATATGGATATATCTTTTTTAATATTTCACAAAAAGTACTACTTGTTGTTTGTATTTCATCATACAACTCATTTTTCACTGTCATTATATCTAAAGAAATATACTCATTAATATTAGAATATGCTCCAGTAAAATTATACTTAAATGAAAGTTCCTCATTTAGTTCCTCATATATATTAATTCTACTTTTTTCATTAATAAAATTATTTTTCTCTATTTTTAGTAGACAATCGTTTATTCCCAAAGGTGACATCCATGTATAATTGTCATCTGTTAATAATTCTTTACTCCATCTAACAAGAAATCCTTCAACCTTTTTATCCATTACATAAACACCAAAATTTCCATATGCTAATATTGGTATATTCATATTTTTAAAATCTGGTGCATAGGTATATTCTTGTCTTATATTAATTAATCTTTGAACTATATGAATCTTATCTTTTTTTAAAATATTATTTATTTCTTCTGTCCATACATTATCTTCATAAGACTTTCCGATATAAACTTCTTGACTATACCGTCCAAGAGAAGATTTTACTACATAACTATCCTTATTATCTATAGTAGTTTTTAAATTTTTAGATTTGAGCATTTCTGTATACGGTATACTTTTTCTTATTATATTTTTGTCATCTTCACAAATAAGATTAGAATTACTTTTTATTAAATCCCATAAATAAGCAAAAAATCCTTTTGCCTGAATTGCAATTATTCTAGGATCATTTATTATCAAAACTTTACCTTCATTAAATGAATCTAATATATCTTCTATATTCTTGATTTCATAAAAAAATTCTGTTGGAAACAATCTTAAAATAACTTGTAATTTTATTTTAGAGTATCCATATACATATCCGTCTTTAACGCTCAAATTATTATTTCCGACTTGTACTATATTTATATTTGTATCTTTTAAAATCTCCTTAAAATAATAACTATGATGTAATTCTTCATAATGACACGGATCAATTAAAAATCCTATATTAATTTTTTCATTTCCATCATAATATACATCACTTATTTTAAGTAATGTATTAACTAATTTTTCAATAAACCCTTTATTTAAGTTTCCACTAAAATTACATTTTTCTGCTAAATGAATCTCTTTTTGTCCGCAAGGCTTATCATAATTAAATTCTGCAAAATAAACATTGTTATTAATATCTATAAATGTATCATATCTACTCCAATACATTGGGGATATAGGACACTTTAAATTAAATATCTTATTCCTTAAAGGAAAATCATCAAAATACTCTAAAAGTTTTTTATGCTTTCCATTTATATTTTCTAATATATCTAATGCCATATGATTAATTTTCTCACTGTAAAAAATCATATCTTCGCATATATTTTTCTCAATAAAAAATGGTATTTGTGAATGAACATATTCCTCTCCAAAAGAACTAACCATATAATTATTAAATAAAATATCTTCCGTATATTTCAATTGATCTTTCATATTCTTTACCATCCTATTTTTTAGCTCGAAGAACTTCCACCTTTTACACCAGAATATCCTGAAGATTTAGATGTAGATGACTTAGTTACACTACTTTTTTTACTGCTAGATGATCCTCCACTACGAAAAGAATGCCAAACATGTGAATTATGAGTTGATGTAGCTGTTCCATTTTCCTCTTCATCTTCTTCGTCCTTTTGATTTACATTATCACATCCTAATAGTATATTAGGGGCTGTAACCATAAATGTAGAAGCTATTGCTATCGATAACGCTCTTTTTTTATTTTTCTTAAATATTTCCTTAAAGCTGTCCATTATTTTTCCATCCTTACTATCTTTACATTAATTTCATTTTTAAAATAGTCTATATAATTCATTAAATCCTCTTTCACATTATCTTTTGTAAAAACTACTATCCTGTTATATCCTAATCTTTTTAAAATGTCAGAGCTTGGAAGATCCTCATCAGCAACTGCATATTGATTATTCAAATTATCATATATTTTTTTCACATCTAACTCTTCATTATATCTATCATATGGAATAAGCATAATATATTTTTTACTTTTTACCTCATTTAATTTTATGCCAGTATTTACAAGCTTACTTATATTTTTTCTACTTCCTACGATTCCAAATGGATGAAATAACAAATTAATATTTAATATAGGCTTTATAAAATAATTATTATTTAATTCTAAAGACAAATCTAAAATTTCATCTAAAGGTAAATCAACAATAATAAAATCTTCATCATTATATTCATCTATTATTTTAGTTATTATTTCTTTTTTAGATTCATTCTTATAATCGTCCAAAATAAAATTTTCATAAGTTTGTAGAGAAACAAATGATGTACTTCTAAAAAAACACCTAAATTCTCCCAAATCATTTTTCCATTTTTTATAGATTTCTCTAAGATTAACTTCTTTTAAATTCATGTTTTTTTACCTTTCATAAGTTACTGCATATATTCCATCAAGAGAGATGTGATGTTTATGTCCATCTTCATTTATAAATACAAAATTATTTGCTCCGCATTCATCTTCGCATACTTGCCCATTAAAACTAATATTTGGATTTGACCTTTTCCATGAATCAACGTCAAAATAAATATTTATCTCTACAGCACATACTAAAAATCCATAGGATAATTTATAAAGTATTGCAAAATTATTTTTATTAGACAATAACTGTCTATAACTCTTATTTTCTATTTGTGTATCAACTGCCATAAGTCCATTATATAAATTAGTAACCTCTCCTTCTAAAACCTCCACCGGCTTATCCTTATACCATTCATTAAGTGTTTTATATATGTAAATCTCCACATTTGCCTCCCAAATCTAATATTATATGCAATATTATACCTTATCTATATAAAAAAAATATAGGATATATTAACATATATCCTATATTTAAGAATCACATATAATCTTTTGTTTTTATTTTTAAGCCTTTTTTCTTTAAATTTGCCTCTACTATTTCTTTTATAATAGAATATACTACTGCAAATAAAGGCACCCCTATAATCATTCCAATTAACCCTAAGAATTTTCCTGCAAATAATATTGAGAACAATATCCAAAAAGCAGATATTCCTATTGAATCTCCTAATATTTTAGGTCCAATAATATTTCCGTCAATTTGTTGAATTACTAATATTATTAATAGGAACCATAATGCTTTTATCGGAGACACAAATAAAATTATTATAACTGATGGAATCGCTCCTATAAATGGTCCAAAGAATGGAATTATATTAGTTATACCAACTATTACTGATATTAATATCGCATATGGCATCCTAAATATAGTTAATATTACAAAAGTTAATATTCCTATAATAAACGAATCTAATATTTTTCCCATTAAAAATTTTCCAAATGTATCATTGCTTCTGTGAGTTATTTCTATGATTTTTTCTGCAGCATTTTTAAAAAAAATAGCATATGTTACTTTTTTACTCATTGCACAGAACTTTTCTTTATCAATTAGTAAATATATTGATATTATTACTCCTAAAACAATATTCCAAATACTAGATGCTATTTTGGTAACAAAACTTCCTAAAACAGGTAATAAGTTAGTTGCAATTTTTATTATGTAATTAATAAACTCATTAAAATTATTATTTATTAAAGGAAGATATTCTTCTGAAATGTTTAAATCTAACATTAATTTATTAATAAATTTGGTTGATTCATTAATAAATTTAGGAACATCATTCACTAGACCTATTATACTTTGTATCAATTGTGGTAAAACAAATTGTATAAAAAGTCCTACTAATAACATAGCTGTAATATATGTAAGTACTAATCCTAATCCTCTCTTAGCTTTTAATTTACTATATTTATTTAATTTTTTTTCATAAAATTTTAATATAAAATTTAATATATATGCTATTGAAAAACCTATTATAAATGGCTGTAATATAACTATTATTCCACTTATTTTTCCTAATAATGATCCAAATTCAGCTATAGATAAGTAAAATACAATAATTGCACTTACAACTATAAAAGAATACATTGATATTGTGTTATATTTTTCATTCCAATTAATTTTCATTTTTCCCTCTCTTTAATAATAGTTATTTAAATAATACTATTATTAACCATTATAGATTCTTTATATATAGCTTTCAAGAAAATTATTAATAACTTAATTATAATTATGAACTAAATATAAAATATAATACAAAATTTAAGCTTTATCTTAACAACTTAACTTTGTTTATATAAGTATATTTAATAATTCATTTAGATCTTTAACTATATAATTTGCATCTGCTTTTTTTAATTCATCATAATTTCCATATCCATATAATACCCCAATACTATCAATCTCAAATTCTTTTGCTCCCATAATATCGTGTTTTCTATCTCCAATCATAACAACACTTGATAAATCGGTAATATTATTTTCTGATAAAACATATTCTATAACTTCACTCTTTTTAGAACGAGTTTCATCCATATTACTACCACCTATAAAAGTAAAGTATTTTGCTAAACCAAAATGGTCAAGTATTTTTTCTGCAAAAAACTTAGGTTTTGATGTTGCAACCATAAGAGTTTTCCCACTATCTTTTAATAATTTCAAAAAGTCTTCCATACCTTCATATACATTATTTTCAAAAAGACCAATGCTTGCAAATCTTTCTCTAAATTTTTCCATAGCTATTACAGTCTCTTCTTCATTAAATCCATAATCTAATCTAAATGTATCTTTTAATGGTGGACCTATAAATTTAGTTAATGTATTTATATCTTCAACATTAATTCCAAAATGTTTTAATGAATATTGTATTGATTTTGTTATTCCAATCATAGGGTCAGTTATTGTTCCATCTAAGTCCATAAAAATATAATCATATTTTTTATTCAAAGCCATCCCTCCAAAGTAATATTCTGTCTAGAATATTATATTAAAAATTTATCACTTGTACAAAATAAAAGTAGAATTTTTTATATTTTTTTTGTTATTATAATATATAGGTAATTTTTTACCATATATAAAGATAGGAGAGCTTTTTATGATTGATTTATGTGTTTTAGGAACAACAGGTGGAATGCCTATGGTTGATAAGTACTTATCTGCTACTTTGATAAACATAAATGGTAGGAAAATTTTGATTGATTGTGGTGAAGGTACACAAGTTGCTATGAGAAAAATAGGTTGGGGATTTAAATCAGTAGATTTAATTTGTATAACACACTCACATGGAGATCACACAATAGGACTACCTGGATTAATCTCTACAATGGGTAATTCTGGTAGAACCGAAAAGGTTACAATAGTTGGACCAAAAGGAATAAAAGAAATTGTTAATGGACTAAATGTTATAAATCCTTATCTTCCTTATGAATTAGAAATTATTGAATTAGAGAATAATGATTTAAAATTTATAATAGATAAAAATAATATGTCTTTATGTGAAGATAATAATAAATGTAACCTTATATTGTCTTCATTAGAAGTTGAACATTCTGCTAAATGTTTAAGTTATAGTTTTTATATAAAAAGACGACCTAGATTTTCAGTAGAAAAAGCATCTAAAAATAATGTTCCTAAACCTTTATGGAGTAAACTACAAAATCAAGAAATTATAAATTATGATAATAAAATATATACTCCTGATTTAGTACTTGATAATGCTCGTAAAGGTATTAAAATATCATATGTAACTGATACTAGACCAATTAGTGCTATTCCTGAATTTATAAAATACAGTGACTTGTTTATTTGTGAAGGAACTTATGGTAGCGATGGGGATATAGACAAAGCTATAAAAAACAAACATATGACATTTAGAGAAAGTGCTACATTAGCACTAAATGGAGAATGTAAAGAATTAATTTTAACTCATTTTAGTCCTGCACTATCTGAACCTGAAAGTTTTGTAGATAATGCAAAACAAGTTTTTCATAATTCTAGCGTTGCTTATGATGGTCTAATTAAAACCTTAAAATTTATAGATTAGTTTACATGAAATACTTAACAAATTCCAGAATTTATTTTTAATTTTACTTTTACTTTATTAAAAGATATAATATGTAAATGTAAAAACATAATTACTTTTTTATTCGAAGGAGAGATATGTGTGAATGGTATAAATATGCTTATTGAATTAATTGGGGGTCTAGGGCTATTTCTCTTTGGTATGAAACTCATGGGAGACGGGCTTGAAAACGTTGCAGGTGAAAAATTAAAAAGTATTTTAGAAAAAGTAACAAATAATAAATACATGGGAGTTTTTATTGGAGCTCTTGTAACTGCTGTAATCCAAAGTTCTAGTGCTACAACAGTAATGGTTGTTAGCTTTGTAAATGCTGGTCTTATAAATCTTATGCAGGCTACTGGCGTTATAATGGGTGCAAATGTCGGAACAACTATAACAGCACAATTAATTTCTTGTAAATTAGATAATATTGCACCTTTATTTGTAGGCATAGGTTCAATTTCACTGTTAATAACAAGCAAGAAAAAACATCGAGATGTATCTTCCATAATATTAGGATTTGGTATATTGTTTCTTGGAATGAATTTTATGTCTAGTGCTATGAAACCGTTAGCTGAATCAGAAATCTTTTCTCAAGTTTTAGTTTTAATTGGCAACAATAAGCTTTTAGGAGTTTTATGTGGACTTTTAATGACTGCAGTAGTACAGAGTTCCTCTGCTACAACTGGTATATTAATAGCACTTGCTACAACTGGAGCTATTGATATGAATGTTGCATTACCTGTTATATTTGGATGTAATATTGGAACTTGTGTTACAGCACTTTTAGCATCTGCTGGTGGAAATAAAACTGCTAAAAAAGCTGGACTAATACATCTCTTTTTTAACGTTATAGGTGTGTTAATGTTTATTCCATTTGTAAATCCACTAATTTCATTTATAAAAACTATTAATCCTACAGATGTTGCTAGACAAGTTGCAAATGCTCATACTATTTTTAATATTACTAGTACTATAATTTTGCTTCCTTTGTCAAAATATCTTGTTTTGTTAGCAAATAAACTATTACCAGGCAATGATTCTTTAGAAACAGAAGGAGCAATTTATTTAGATAAAAATTTGCTAGATACCCCTATTGTAGCTACTGGACAAGTTGTTAATGAAACAATTAGAATGGGTAAAATTGCACAAAAAAACATAGAATTAGCTATGAAGGCTTTTTTAATTGAAAATGAAGAATACATAAAGCAAGTATATAGTAATGAAAAAATAATAAATACTTTAGAAAAAGAGATAACAGATTATTTAGTTCTATTATCAAATTATGAATTGCCAGATACTGATAGTAAAATTTTAAGTACAAGCTTTCACATAATTAATGACATAGAGAGAATTGGTGATCATGCAAAAAATATAGTAGAATTGGCTACTGAAAAAATTGATGATCATATTATAATCCCACAAGATGCTATTGAAGAACTTCTGAGTATGTATGAACAAACTCTTAATGCTTTAACCTTAGCTTTAAAATGTTATGAAAATAGCGATTATACTAACGCTAAACATGTAAAGGAAATTGAATTGAAAATAGATACTTGTGAAAAAACTCTTAGAGAAAGTAATATAAAAAGATTAAATCAGAAAAAATGTTCAGCCAACTCTAGTACAATATTTTTAGATCTAATTAGTAATCTTGAAAGAATTGGTGATCACTCTACTAATATTGCAGAAAGAGTACTTTAATATTTATTATAAAATAACATTCTATTAATATACAATAATTTGAAATTTCTATACTTTTAGTTTATAAATTACTATGATATACTATTTAAGTATTTTTACTATTAAGTTTGGAGGAATTATTTAACTATGGTACATATTTTAATAACAGTATTATTTTTAACTTTAATTGGTGGACTTATAGGTTGGGTTACTAATATATTAGCTATAAAATTATTATTCAGACCAATAAAACCTATAAAAATACCTATATTTAATATAGAAATTGTAGGTCTTATACCAAAAAGACAGAAAGAAATTGCTAAAAACATTGGAGAAGTTATTGCAAATGAATTACTAACAGTAGATGATTTATTTAATGAGATCATAAGAGAAGATGATAAAGAAAACTTTAATGAATACATAAAAAATAAAATAATAGATGTAATATCAGAAAAAATCAATTTCATTCCTGCTCCATTTAATATGATGATTAAAAGCTATATTGATGAGATGATTAATAATGAATTAAATACTATTACCAATGATATATACACTACTATTATAACTAAATCTAAAGAGAAAATAGATATTCAGAAAATTATAGAAGAAAAAATCAATCTTCTTGATTTAAATAAGTTAGAAAGCATAATCATATCTGTAGCAAAAAAAGAACTTAAACATATTGAAATACTAGGCTTTATTTTAGGAGGCTTCATTGGTATAATTCAATCTTTAATAATACTTTTCATAAAATAATATTAATTATTAGACTTTGTTTAGTATAGTATTGATACCTATATAAGAAGATCTAAACAATCCAATTACAATGTTAATTTATACATAACAAATTTAAAACAGATGAAATTATTAAAGAGCAGATGTTAAAATTTTATTATTTAACATCTGCTCTTTAATATATGTATGATAAATATCTATTAATATTTTTAAATAAAGCTACGTATTCTTTCTAATAACATACTAAGCGCAACCGTATTACATCCACCCTCTGGAATTATAATATCTGCTCGCTTTTTACTAGGATCTACAAATTCTTCATGCATAGGTTTTACAGTAGTAAGATATTGATTAATAACAGAATCAAGATTCCTTCCTCTTTCTTGTACATCTCTTAACAGTCTTCTAATAATTCTTACATCCGCATCTGTATCTACAAATACTTTAATATCCATTAAGTCACATAATTCTTGATTTTCAAAAATTAATATCCCCTCAACAATTATTACTTTGGCTGCCTTAATCATAACTGTTTCAGTTGTTCTAGTATGTTCAACAAATGAATATACTGGATGATTAATAGTTTCTCGATTCTTTAACATCTTCAGATGTTCAATTAGAAGATCAGTTTCAAATGAGTCCGGATGATCATAATTTAACTTTTTTCGTTCTTCTAATGATATATTATCATTTGATCTATAGTAATAATCATGTGAAAGTATTACTACATCATCACCAAATTCTTCTTTAATATTCAATGATAAAGTAGTTTTTCCTGACCCTGTTCCTCCAGCTATCCCTATTACCATTATATCTTGCATAATATAATTTCCTCCATATCGATTATGTTTAATTTATATTTAATATAAAATATTCTTATAAATTTATATATTTTTTTCCTATATAATAATAGCATAGCTATTATTATTTATCTATATCAAATTGTTTGTTTAAAAAAATAAGGGATAAAACCATAATAGAATTGTTGATTTATTTATTTTTAAATAACTATTTTAACAAGGTATATGAAAAAATCTAATCTTAAAAATGTTCTTTTTTATTTTTTACATATTCTATTTTTATAAAAAGATAACTCACAAATCATTTTTTTCCTTAAATTTAATATTTTATAAGCTTATAATATAGAAAAGAAGTAGTTCTTAAGGAACTACTTCTATAAACATTATCTATATTATAATTTTTATTAATAATTTTTAGCAAGTATCGCAAAATATGCTTGTGGATGATTACATACTGGACAAACCTTTGGTGCTTCTTCACCTTCATAAATATATCCACAGTTAGAACATTGCCATATAGATTTTTCATCTTTTTTAAATACTTTTTCTTCATTAAGATTTTTAAGAAGTTGTAGATATCTTTCTTCATGTTCTTTTTCTATTTGACCAACACCCTCAAAAAGTTCTGCTATTTTATCGAATCCTTCAGCTTTAGCTTCTTTAGCAAATTTATCATACATGTCTGTCCATTCATAATTTTCACCTAATGCTGCTGTTTTTAGATTTTCTATAGTATTTCCAATTCCATCATTTAAAAGTTTAAACCAAAGCTTTGCATGTTCTTTTTCATTGTTAGCCGTTTCTGTAAAAATGCTTGCTATTTGTTCATATCCTTCTTTTTTAGCTTTAGATGCAAAATAAGTATATTTATTTCTAGCTTCTGACTCCCCTGCAAAGGCAGCCATTAGATTTTTTTCTGTTTGAGATCCTTTTAAATTTTTCATAATTCATCCTCCCATAATTTCAATACTTAATTACACTTATAAAAATAATAAACAATATCAAATAATATTGTTTATTTTATAAGAATTATACTATATAATTCTTATTATTACAAATATTATATAATTATTTTGTATACTTTTAAAATACAGAGGATTTTTTGTAGAAATATACAGTTAATTTATTGTCATCTTTAGATACTACTGCTCTTTCTTTACTTTTTTCATTTGTATTTTCATCATCTTCAAAAAATTCTATTGCTCTATTAATTGATTTCACATCTAAACTATTTTCTACTTCTTTTCTATACAACACAGCTAATTTATTGTTAAAACTATTATCAAATGATGATATATAATTTATTGTTCTATTATTACTAATGTTTCTACTAAGCTTATTTTTTAAATTATCATTATTACTTCTATTATATTTATTGTTTTTAAGTTCCTCTTTTCTTAAATTTATATTCTTTAGATAATATGATACATCCTCTATTTCCAAATTACTCAAATCATTAGCTAAGCTTATACCACACTCTTTAAAACAATTAATTGCATTTTTTAGTTGAATAAACTCTTTTACTTCACTTCCGTAACGCTTACTGAATTCTCCCAATAATTCGTTTACTTTTTCTTCATTATATAAATTCATAAATGATATATCTTTACTTATATTATTTGCTATTAAATATGCTTTTTTATATTTTATATTGTTAAACGCTTGTACACTACAATAAATTGATATTATAATCGATGAAATTAAAACTGTTGAATTTTTTCTTAAAATAAAAGCTAAAATTAAAAACCACCAAAAAAATACTCTAGAAGTTTTATATTTACTTATTCCTTTATTTAAATTTTCGTCTCTGCTAATTATTTCATTAACTATTATCCTCTTGTTTTTTAATTTATTTTTTCGCTTTTGTACTCCTTTAATAAAAGACTTTAAATTTAATTTTTTCTTTTTAAATATCCATAATTGTTTCTGTCTTTTTATATCTCCATTTTGTCCATAAACTATTAATCTCTTTTTATTTAGTGATATATTATTATCTTTATATTTAGTTATAATAGTTATATTTCCATTTGTAGATATTTTTATTTTTATATTTTCACCTAATCTAAAATTTTTTTTATATTTAACTCTCATTCCAATAGCCACCTTTTCTTTTTAATATTTCAGGCTTTAATCTTAATGACTCAAATGTAAATTTTTGTAATTATTTACCTTAATTTTACACTAGCTTTCAAAAATAATCAAGAGGCTATACTTTATTTATTAATCAATAGGTTTTAGTGACAGATTTATTTTTATTAACTAAGTCTATATAGAATAAATATTAATATATTACAAAATATATAATATAAGATTAAATAATTAGCTTTGTCTTTACTTTTTATAATATATTTTACATAAATGGATTAAATACTATAAATAGTGTTATAATGTAAATATATAGATAATAGGAGGTGTTTTTTTGTTTAAGGTTGGTGATAAAGTTGTTTATCCCATGCAAGGAATAGGAATAGTTCAACGAATTGAAGAAAAACTTTTTTGTGGCACGAAAAAAAAATATTGCATAATACAAATGTTAAAAAATAGTTTGGAAATAATGATACCCATTGATAGAATAGCTAAGTCTAGGTTACGTATGATTAATGATATTAATACTTTAGAAGATATACTAAATCATATTCAAGACACATCTAACCCGGAAGAATTAAATCTTCCTTCTAAAGAAAGATATGAAATAAATTTAAATAAAATAAAATCTGGTTTATTGGAAGATAGTCTAGATGTATTTTATAATTTAACTCTTATCAATAAGATGAAAGCTCTCAACTCAACAGAAAAGCAAATATTAAATACAGCACAAAATTTTTTAATAGATGAAATAAGAGTCATTAAAGACATAAGTGAAAATGAAGCCACAAAAATATTAAAATCTAGTATTAGTTAAATTAATACTTTAAATTTATGAGAATAACTGATAGCTTTATTAAAATCAAGTTATTACTCATAATTTTTTCTTTAAATTACATAAAATAAATATTCTATGTATTAATTACAATAAAAAAGCTATATTGCTTATATTAGCAATATAGCTTAATTTTTTTACAAACATAAACTACTCTTGAGTTTTTTCTACTTCTTTATTTGCTTTAGTACTACTTAATGATACATTTTCAAAATAATTAGTTATTACATACTTACTATTTCCAACATTAATATATTTTACTGAAACTGAATCTCCAACACTTGTTAAAGCTACTTCTCTTGACATTTCAGTAGAAATTGAAAATATATTGTCTGTACCCTTTAATTTAACATCATATATACTTGTGCCTTCTTTAACAACAACACCAATTCTTTCAACCTCACCTAAAACAGTTTCTTCTTTACTTCCACCTTCTAAAGAAATATTAGTATTAGTTAAACCCTCTAAATATTTATTAAGAGTTGATTGAAGTGTATCTCCAACACCAACTGTATTATAATTTTTCACATTAACCATAGCATATTGTTTTACTAGTCCACTTGAATCCTTTAGTGTCATAAAATATGTAGGTTCATTTTGAATATTTATTAAATATGGAAATGTTGCAGTATATCCATACTGTTGTACTTTACCTTCTGCAGATTTCATACTTGCAGATTCTGTTGCTCCTGCTGTTTTGTATAATTTAGTTTCACCACTTCTGGTATTAGTTAAAGTGAATCCCACTAAGCTTTCATCACTCCCTACTGAAGTTATACCTGTATAGTAATAGCATGTATCCTTATTATAAATAACATTCATACCAGAAGTTGTTTTTAATTTATCTTTATCACTAAAGTTAAAAATTCCATGAACTAATTCTCCCCACTTATCTATATATCTTTTTATATAAGTTGATGGTTGAATTCTATCTACCCAACTAGGTAAATTATCAATGTTATAAACTTCTGATTCACCACTTTGTGCATCCATTATTAATGCTCCAACCGCTTTTGTTTCTGCTATTCCAACAGCATTATCATATCTAGTTACAACCCAATAAGGTTTACCATTGTCATCTAATTCAAATGTATAATCTGTATGTCCAGCTTTCATATCTCTAAAAAATGCTGCTCTTCTTAAGTTACTAAACAAATAAGATGAATCTAAATATTTTATTGCCAAATCTTTTCCATCTAATTGTGTTACTAATTGAACATCATTTTGATTTGTTGCACTTACTTTTATGTAACCTGCTGTCCCTTTCCTATTTGTGAACCACTTAAATAGTGAAGAATGCTCTAGTGGTGCTACATAATATAATTCACCATTTATACTTTGTAATTCTAAAGTTCCAACATATACTTGACTACCAAGGCTTGCAATTTCACCCAACTTTTTATCTGCTAATTTTTCTGCTAATTCTTTATCTATAGTTGGTAATTGATTTAAATCAATATATTGTATTTCACTTGAAAAATCCACTTCATGAATATTTCCTATTAAATTTCTATGAGAACTATAACTAATTATAGGACTACATACTACTGCTAAAATAATATATATGATCGCAACTGTTCCCCCAGCCATAACAATTTTTTTATTTTTGTGAAGTACACCGTATACTACTGAACATAACACAAATATTCCTGTAATTAATACTGAATTTAAACTTAAATCAAAGATTAAATTATTAGTTAGTAGAAGTACTATTCCTACACATATATATGCTCCTAATAGCAATTTCAAAAAACTAAGTGATTTTTTATTGTCCATTTTATCTCTCCACCTCAATTATTTATTATGGTTAATATTATATCATAATAAGTTTTTAAATACCACTTTTAAAATTTATTTTAATAATCTATTAAAAAAATAGTTAACATAAAACTATTAAAACATTATGATATTTAAATATAAAACAAATTTTTAATTAAATTAAGAAGAGATAAAAAATCTAAAAATTAGATTTTTTATCTCTTCTTGAATAATACTAATGTAAAACTTCTATCAGTAATTATTTTTTATCTTTATCTACCTCTTCATATTCAACATCAATTATATCGCCAACTAAATCATCATTTGAATCATATGTAAATTCTTTGTTATTTTGATATACATTTTTATTTTTTCTTACATCTTCATTTAATTTATCTTTTTTTCCTTTAATAAATGATATTAACTTTATTAAAAGATAAGCTATTACTCCGACTAATAATATATATGGCAATATACTAAAAAATAATGATACTATTAAAATTATTATACATGTACTACTAATAAAGTACAGTATGCTTCTAAAATTGCCTTTCATAATATACTCCTTTGCAAGCTTTAATTTAATTTATATTATATTATATATTAAATTTATGTGCAACACAACAAGAGATATATTATATTCTATTAAAGGTTTTATATAACCTTATTGTGTGTTTTTATTTATTTTTTCTATTTCTAGCCATCTTAGGTAAGATTAATCCTAATCCTAATAATATAAATGGTGTAATTATATTAAGTGAAAGTGTGAATATCCATTCTGGAGAATATTTTTCTACTCCTTGTGGAAACATTCCCATTACACATGCAAATGCTGTAAATATGAAACACCATACACCTATTATTAAAGCAAATTTATCATTCTTAACAAATTTATAGCTTGAATTATATTTTTCACTAGCTTTCTTAATACCAATGAACGCTAAAAATACCCATAGATATCTCATTGGCATTACAACTGCATTTAATCTTAAAAGCCAGTTAAATAAATCTGTCATATTACCTATTCCTAAAGCTGGAACAATTATTAATATTCCAACTAATACAGCTGTCATTATATAACCATTTACAGGCACACCTTTATCATTCATCTTACTTAAAGATTTTGGAACAAAGTTATCATCTGCATCTCCTAGCAATACTTTTAAAGGTGCATCAATAGATACAACTAAAGCTGATATTTGGGCTATCATATTAGCTAGTGCATATAATATTAATAATGAATTTCCCAAACCATAATATTCTCCTAACTTTTTAAATGCATAATATTGACCGTTCATCATAAGATCTTTTGGAATATTATTTGCATCAAACATTATTGCCATAGCTATAGAACCTAATATAGCTGATATAGTTACCATAATAGCTAAAATTATCATTCCTCTAGGAAACTCCTTTTTAGAATTTTTAGTATTATTAACATATGGAGATATTTTTTCTGCTCCACCTACTGCAAATACTAGCATTGATAACGTTGTGAAATATGAAAAATCAAATTTAGGCACTAATGCTTTAACTGATAAATCTGTTGTTGCAATTTTGACTCCTGTTAATGCAGGTGCTGTAATAACTAATAAAATATATAACAATGACATTATAAAAATTGCAGTTCCTGCTATTGTACCTATTCTATTTAAAGATTTAATTCCTTTTGACGCTACCCATAAGAAAAGGAAAAATATTAATAATGATATACTTTGAGCTACTAAAGGAACCATATCATTTAATAAAGTTCCATCACCTTTAATTACCCACCCTAATGCAATTAAAACAGCTTGTGGTTTTTGAGCTAAATATGGAATATGAACTACCCAATAAGTCCATCCTGCTAAATATGCTAATTTAACACCATAAGTTGATCTTATCCATGAACTAACTCCACCTTTTTCATCTTTAAAAATTGTTCCTAATTCTCCAACCATTAAAGCGTATGGTATAAAATATAATCCTATAATTAATATCCAAGAAACTATAACTTGTAATCCTTGGTTTGCAAAGTTATTAACAACATTTCCAAATCCCCAAACGGATACAAAAGATATCAGCGCAAGATTATACCACCTAAGTTGTTTATGTTCATTTTCCATTTTTTATCCTCCTGTTAGTTCTTCTTTTAAGTTTAACATAATAAAATTTGATATGAAGAGTATAATTTTTATAATACTATAAATTTTAATTATATCAAAATACCTCTATAGTAGTCTTTTATTATTTGACGATATTTATGTAAGTTTTTGTTGAAAAATAAGAAAAAAAGTAGTATTAGTTTTAACAAATTAAACTAATACTACTTTAATTTTTATTACATTGAATTATTTTCTTAAGAATTCATTTACTCTTAATCCACTATTTATTCCTTCACTAATAGCTGTAACAACTAATGACTGACCTATTCTAGCATCTCCAGTTGCAAATACTTTAGGAATATTGGTTTCAAAATCCTCTGAATTTGCATTTACATTATTTCTTGAATCAAATTCTACACCAAATGATTCCTTAATATAATCTTCTGATCCAGTAAAGCCCATAGCAAGTAAAACCAAATCAGCTTCATAAGTTTTTTCAGATCCTTTAATTAAAATTGGACACATTCTCCCATTATTATCTTTAATCCATTCTACTTTTACAGTATTAACGCTTATAATATTCCCCTCATTATCTACATTAATTCCTGTAACTGTAGTTAAATATTCTCTTGGATCTTTTCCATATAAATTAATAAATTCTTCTTGCCCATAATCAACTTTTAATATTTTAGGCCATTCTGGCCAAGGATTATCTTCATTTCTTTCATTTAACGGCTTAGACATTATTTCAAGTTGGACTAATGATTTACATCCATGTCTTAGACAAGTTCCAACACAGTCAGTTCCTGTATCACCTCCACCTATTACAATTACATTCTTATCTTTTGCAGATATATAATTATTATCGTCATGATTAGAATCTAAAAGACTTTTAGTATTTGCTTTTAAAAAATCTACTGCAAAGTGAATTCCTTTAGCTTTATCTTTTCCATTAACATTTAAATCCCTTGGCTTAGATGCTCCTGTAGCTAAAACAATTGCGTCATACTTATCAAGTAAATCATTAGGCTCATAATTTTCTCCAACATTTGCATTAGTTATAAATTTTATACCTTCTTCTGCCATGATTCTAATTCTTCTTAAAATCACTTCTTTATCAAGCTTCATATTAGGAATTCCGTACATTAATAATCCGCCTGGTCTATCATTTCTTTCATAAACTGTAACTTTATGACCACATTTATTTAATGTATTGGCTGCTGCAAGTCCTGCTGGACCTGAACCTATTATAGCTACATTTTTTCCAGTTCTTTTTATTGGTGCACTAGCTACAACTTTACCATTATTAAATGCAGTATCAATAATAGCTCTCTCATTTTCTTTTATAGTAACTGCTGGACCATTCAATCCTACTGTACATCCTGCTTCACAAGGTGCTGGACAAACTCTACCTGTAAATTCAGGAAAAGGATTTGTTTTTCTTAATCTTTCATATGCCAAATCCCATTTTCCCTTATATACTAGATCATTCCATTCAGGAATTAAGTTGTGAAGAGGACACCCTGAAACCATTCCTGAAAATAATGTACCTGATTGACAAAATGGTACACCGCAATCCATACATCTAGCGCCTTGAATAGATTGTTTTTCTAAAGAAAGACTTTTATGAAATTCATCATAATCCTTTAACCTTTCCTTTGGTTCTCTATTTAAACCTACTTCTCTGTCATATTCTAAAAAACCAGTTGGTTTACCCACATTTAATCCCCCTTATCTTCCTTTTATTTCTTGGAATGTTTTTATTAAAGCTTCTTCTTCTTTAAATCCAAGATTCTTATACTTTTCTACTGTTTTCAATACCTTTTTGTAATCTTTAGGTATTACCTTTATGAAATTAGATTTTTTATTTTCAAAGTTAGATAATATTTTATTACCCTTAGGAGATCCTGTGACTTCAACATGTTCTTCTAATAAATCTTTTAAATCTTCTTCATCTTCTAAACTTAATTCTTCTAAAAGAATCATCTCTTCATTTATATTAATTTTGAAATTGTCATCTTCTTTATAAAGATAAGCAACTCCTCCACTCATTCCTGCCGCAAAATTGATTCCTGTCTTTCCTAAGACAACAACTTTTCCTCCAGTCATGTATTCACACCCATGTGCTCCAACACCTTCAACAACAGTTGTTGCACCTGAATTTCTTACACAGAATCTTTCACCTGCAATACCATTTATAAACACTTTACCAGATGTTGCACCATACAAAGCAACATTTCCAATAAGTATATTTTCTTCTGCTATAAAAGTAGATTTCTTTGGTGGATACACAATAAGTTTACCCCCTGATAACCCTTTTCCAAAATAATCATTAGCGTCACCTTCAACTTCAAGTGTTAGTCCATTTGGAATAAATGAACCGAAACTTTGACCAGCTCCACCATTACATTTAATAACTATACTATCTTCTGGTAATCCCTTATCTCCATTTACTTTTGTCACTTCAGATCCAAGTATTGTTCCAAGAGTTCTATCAGTATTTGTTATATCTACTTCAAATCTTATATTTTCATTACCATTTATAGCATCTTCACATTTTTTAACAAACATAGTTGCATCTATTACT
This sequence comes from Clostridium cagae, assembly GCF_900290265.1. Classification (NCBI taxonomy): domain Bacteria; kingdom Bacillati; phylum Bacillota; class Clostridia; order Eubacteriales; family Clostridiaceae; genus Clostridium; species Clostridium caccae. Next base: position 594,589 of record NZ_OKRA01000001.1, on the reverse strand, counting down.
TCATTTAACTTGTGATCAGGTTTGTTTGCTTTATCAAATTTAATAACCTTACCTTTAAATTTATCTGGAGTATAAAGTATAGAACTTAAATCAATATTTTTAGCTTTCCAACCCTTTATATTTTCTTTTTGTTTTAATCTATCTACTCTACCTATCATTTCATCAATTTTTCTAAATCCAAGCTTTGCCATGATTTCTCTTAATTCTTGTGCTATAAAGTACATGAAATTAACTACATATTCTGGCTTTCCTTTAAATCTTTTTCTAAGCTCTTCATTTTGTGTTGCTATTCCTACAGGACAAGTATCTAAATTACAAACCCTCATCATAACACATCCAAGTGATACTAAAGGTGCTGTTGCAAATCCAAATTCTTCAGCTCCAAGAAGTGCTGCAATTGCAACATCTCTGCCTGTCATAAGCTTTCCATCAACCTCTACTGTTACTCTGTCTCTTAATTCATTAAGTAACAGTGTTTGATGTGCTTCTGCAAGTCCAAGCTCCCATGGAAGTCCTGCATTTTTTATTGAATTCTTAGGTGATGCCCCTGTTCCTCCATCATATCCTGAAATCAATATTACATCAGCTCCACCTTTAGCAACTCCAGCTGCAACTGTTCCTACTCCACATTCTGAAACTAATTTAACAGATATTCTTGCATCCATATTTGCATTTTTTAAATCATAAATTAATTGTGCCAAGTCTTCTATTGAATATATATCATGGTGTGGTGGTGGTGATATAAGTCCAACACCAGTAGTTGAGTGCCTAGTTTTAGCAACCCATGGATAAACTTTAGTAGCTGGTAATTGACCACCTTCACCTGGTTTTGCTCCTTGTGCAAGTTTTATTTGAAGTTCATCAGCATTTACTAAATATTCAGATGTAACACCAAATCTACCAGAAGCAATTTGTTTTATTGAAGATCTTCTTGAATCTCCATTTTCATCTTTAATCCATCTGTCTCTATCTTCTCCACCTTCACCTGTGTTGGATTTTCCTCCAACTCTATTCATTGCAATAGCTAACGCTTCATGAGCTTCTTTTGATATTGATCCATAAGACATAGCTCCTGTTTTAAATCTTTTAACAATTTCAGAAACAGGCTCAACTTCTTCTAATGGAATTTCTGATGAATTATAATTAAACTCTAATAATCCTCTTAATGTTATTTCTGCATCCTCATCATTAATTAAAGAAGCATATTCTTTAAACAATTCATAATCTCCAGTTTTAGTAGCTTTTTGTAATTTGTGTATAGTGTTAGGATTATATAAATGTTCTTCTTTTTCTTCTCCTGATCTTAGCTTTTCATATCCTGGTGAATCTAATTGAAAATCTGCTACATAAGTTTTATCCTTAAAAGCTTTTTCATGATTTATTTCAGCCTCTTTTTGAATTTCCTCTAAGCCTATTCCACCAATTCTACTTACTGTATTAGTAAAATATCTATCTATAACTTTTTTACCAATACCTACTGCTTCAAAAATTTGAGCTCCTTGATAAGATTGAATTGTTGATATTCCCATCTTAGAAAGAATCTTAATTATACCTTTAACCACTGCTTTATTATAATTATAAACAGCCTTGTCATATTCAACTTCAAGTAATCCATCTTCAATAAGTGATCTTAAAGATTCATATGCCATATATGGATTTACAGCTGATACTCCAAAGCCAATTAATGTTGCGAAATGATGAATTTCTCTTGGTTCTCCACTTTCAAGTATTAAACCTACTGATGTTCTAGTACCCTTCTTAACTAGATATTGATGAAGTGCTGAAACTGCAAGTAATGATGGTATCGGTACTTTAGTTGCACATACATTTCTATCAGATAACACAAGTAAGGTATATCCCTTTTCATAAGCCTCTTGTGCTTTATCAAACATTTCATCTATAGCATCTTCTAAAGAACTTCCCTTATCAAATACTATATCTATAACTTTTGTTTTTAAATCTCCCTTATTAAGTGCTTTTATTTTTGATAATTCTTCATTAGTTACTATCGGAGACTCAAGCTTAAGTAACTCACAATTTGAAGATTTATCTTCTAAAATATTTCCTTCTGGTCCTAAATAAATATTAGAAGCTGTAACAATCTCTTCTCTTATTGCATCTATAGGTGGATTAGTTACTTGTGCAAATAATTGTTTGAAATAGTTAAACAAAGGTTGTGCTTCCTTAGATAATGGTGCTATTGGAATATCTATTCCCATTGCAGCAAGTGGTTCAGCGCCATTTTCAGCCATAGGAAGTATCGTTGTTTTTACTTCTTCATAAGTATATCCAAAAGTTTTTTCTAATCTTTTTCTTGTATCTTTGTCATATTCTATTTTTAAAGTTTTTCCATCATTGATTTTATCTAAAGTAACTAATCTTTCTTCAAGCCATTCTTCATAAGGATGCTCTGTAGCATAAGTATGCTTTAGTTCTTCATCATCAATAATTTCTTTTTTAATTGTATCAACAATGAGCATTCTACCTGGTCTTAGTCTATCTTTTTTCTCAATTATTTCTGATGGAATATCTAATGCTCCAACTTCTGAAGATAAAATCAGTCTTCTATCTTTAGTTATATAATATCTTGATGGTCTTAAACCATTTCTATCTAATACTGCACCTACCTTTTCCCCGTCAGTAAACACTATTGCAGCAGGACCATCCCATGGTTCCATTAATGTAGCATTATATTCGTAAAATGCTTTTTTCTCTTTGCTCATAGTTTTACTTTTTTGCCATGGTTCTGGAATTGCCATCATTACAGCCCTAGTTAGATCCATTCCATTCATATGTAAAAATTCTAAATTGTTATCTAAAATCGCTGAATCTGATCCTTCTTTATTTATAATAGGAAGCACCCTAATTAAATCTTTTCCAAGTGCTCTTGATTTTACATTAGTTTCTCTTGAATAAACCTTATTTACATTTCCTCTTAATGTATTTATTTCACCATTATGAATCATAAATCTGTTAGGATGAGCTCTTTCCCAGCTTGGGAATGTATTAGTACTATATCTAGAATGTACTAATGCAAGTGATGTTTCTACTCTCTCATCTTCTAAATCTTTATAAAATTCCCTCAATTGAGTAGAAAGTAGCATTCCTTTATATACTATTGTTTTTGATGAAAAAGAAGCTATATAAAAAACTTCATTTAAAAATTTACTTATCCAGCTGGCTCTTTTTTCTATATTTCTTCTAATAATATATAATTTTCTTTCAAAGGCAGTACCCTTCTTTACTCCTGTTCTTTTTACAAAAATTTGTTTTATTACAGGCATAGCCTCTAAGGATGCTTTTCCTAAAATTGAAGGATTACTTGGAACCTCTCTCCAACCTAATACTTCTAACCCTTCCTCTTTACATATATCTTCAATAAGCCCCTTTACTTCTTTTCTTGCTTTATCTTCTTGAGGTAAAAAAATCATACCAACAGCATAATCACCTTCATTACCTAAAACAATACCTTTTGACTTTAATTCCTCCGTAAAAAATTTATGTGGTATATTTAATAAAACACCTGCACCATCACCAGTGTTTTCATCAGCTCCTGTTCCACCTCTATGTTTTAATTTTTCTAATATTGTTAAACAATCCGATAAAATATCATGAGATTTCTCACCATCAATATTTACAATTGTACCAATGCCACAAGCATCATGTTCAAAACATGGATCATATAATCCTTGTTTTTTTGGAATAAATTTATCCATTTATATTCCCCCTTACAATAATTTGCTTATAAATAGCAAAATAACGAGTAAAAATACCTTTTTTCGATATTATTACTCATATATTTTACTACAATAAATGATTTTTTACATCATAATTAATTTTTTAACATTAAAGAAGCTACTTGGTTCATTTTTCCACCTAAATTCATACTTAATTTTTGCATATATTTAAAGGTTCCACTTTCAATAATATTTTTTCACTCATAAGTTTTCCTTTAGCTTTTTTCAGCTATGTTTTCTTTCCTGTAATGTACTCTATAAATTTTGCACTTGTTACTGCAATTTTAGTATTCTCTTTTTTCCTTGAAATATTATATATCAATAGAATTTTTTATTTAATTAGGATAATATCTACATATATTTATATACAAAATTGTTGAATATTGCATAATAAATTGTTACAATTTATTATGTATAAAACTATATACTAAAATATATTTAGTAATATTAAAATACTATTACTAAATATAATTTTTATTTTTTTGGGGGGCTATAAAAATGAATACTATTATAACAAAATTTGGTGGAAGTTCACTAGCTGATGCTGAACAATTCAAAAAGGTGAAAAATATAATTACATCTAATAAATCTAGAAAATTTGTTATTCCATCAGCACCAGGAAAGAGAAATTCTAAAGATTCTAAAATAACTGATTTATTATATCTTTGCCATGCTCATATCAATACTGGTATATCATTAGATGATGTTTTTAATCATATAAATGATAGATATATTGGTATTGTAAATGACCTTAAATTAGATCTAAATATCAAATCATACTTAGACCTAATAAAAAAAGATATAGAGAATGGTGCCTCTAGTGATTATGCAGCTAGTAGAGGGGAGTATTTAAATGCTATAATCCTTAGCAACTATTTAGGCTTTGAATTTATAGATGCTAAAGATGTAATTAAATTTAATACTGATGGATGTTTAAATTATGATGAAACATTAAGATTATTAAAAGAAAAGCTTTCTTTAATAGATAAAGCTGTCATTCCAGGGTTTTATGGTTCAGATAACAATGGAGATATTGTTACTTTTTCAAGGGGTGGATCAGACGTTACTGGGGCTTTAGTTACTGCAAGTTTAAACGCTGATCTTTATGAAAATTGGACAGATGTTTCTGGTTTCTTAATGGCTGATCCTAGAATTATTTCTAATCCTAAGCCTATAAGCACAATAACTTATACTGAACTTAGAGAACTTTCTTATATGGGTGCTTCTGTTTTACATGAAGAAGCTATTTTTCCAGTAAGAAAAGCTGGGATCCCAATTAATATCAAAAATACAAACAAACCAGAAGATAAGGGAACTTTTATAGTAGAAGATTCATTTAATGATGATTCACAAATTATAACTGGTATAGCTGGTAAAAAAGATTTCACTGTAATTTCAATTGCAAAAGCTTTAATGAATTCTGAATTAGGTTTTTGTAGAAAAATATTATCAATACTTGAACAGCATAATGTTTCATTTGAAAATATGCCTTCTGGTATAGACACTGTATGTTTGGTAATTTCAGATTCTCAATTAAAAAATAAAACTGCTTTAATTGTGGAAGAAATTAAAAGAACTTGTAATCCTGATACAATAGAAATTCACCCTAACATGGCATTGATAGCTACTGTTGGTAAAGGTATGGCTAAACAAAAAGGTGTGGCATCAAAAGTATTTACAGCATTATCAGAAGCTAATGTAAATATTCGAATGATTGATCAAGGATCCAGTGAAATCAACATATTAGTTGGTATAGAAAATGATAATTTTGAAAAAGCCATAGCTGCTATTTATAATGCTTTTAATTAATATTTAAAACAATATTTAATATTATAGTATAAATAGATTTATAGTTATCAAGATAATGATCCTTTTATAAAAAATCACTTTAAGAGATCTAACAATAAAACTAATATAAAAAAATGGATTCGTAATTTATACGAGTCCATTTTTTATACTATAAAACATAATTTAAAATAGGATATGCCCTTAGTATATTGTATATATTAATATTTTTTAAACCTATATCAGAAAATTAAAAATAAAATAGTGCACCAAAATTTGGTGCACTATTTGTGTTAATATTAGATTGCTTTCATATTTCTAGCAGCTACAATATCAACGCCTGTTCCTAATACATCTTTAACTATAACATCTCCAATTTTAACTGGTGCTTGTAATTCTACTCCAGCTAAAACTTCCATACATTTGAAGTTAAGACCCTTTGGAATTGCTCCATTAGTCTTTACAGGTATAACTGGAAGTTGGCCTCCCTTTACTTTAACAGTTGAAGTTATTACTCTAACTGGATGAGTAACTTCGTTTATACCGTATTCTGCACCTCTTTTACAAGTGTTACCTGTTACAGTATTATTTTCTGCATCTACTTTTAAATGACAACCCATTGGGCAGCTTATACAAATTAATTCTTTTATCATCTTATTCACCATCCTCTAATGATATTGTAATATCACCTTTAACTTTTTCTAATAAAGGCTTACTTAAAATAACCTTCTCCATTTCTGATGGTGCTAAGTGAGTTCTCTTAAACTTAGCAATTTCTTCACCATTACATCTTACAACTAAAGCCTTATTATGATAAATGTTATTAACTCTCATAAATATAGTTAATTTATCGTCTACTGCGTCTACATCAAGTTTTTGAGGTACTGTATAATTAACATTTTGTCCATTAATTATATTTACATAACTACCTTTTTTAAGTTCTTTCTTAATGTATTTAGCAGCTGCTTGTCCAGCATGTTTTGATTCTTGAGTAACAAAGTCAACTAAGTCATGAACATGTACTACGTTACCACAAGCAAATACTCCATCCATTGAAGTTTCCATGTTTTCTGTTACTATTAAACCATTAGTTCTATTATCCTTTTGAATACCAGCATTTGTTGATAATTCATTTTCTGGAATAAGACCTACTGATAATAATAATGTATCAACAGTAAATTCTTTTTCAGTTCCTTTAATTGGTTTTCTATCTGGACCAACTTCAGCAATTACAACTTTTTCTACTCTTGTATCTCCTACTATATCAATTATAGTATGTGATAAGTATAGAGGAATATCATAATCATTTAAACATTGAACAATGTTTCTGTTTAATCCATTAGAATATGGGCACAATTCAACAACAGCTTTTACTTTAGCACCTTCAAGTGTCATTCTTCTAGCCATTATTAATCCGATATCTCCAGATCCAAGTATTAATACTTCTTTACCTGGCATATATCCTTCCATGTTTATATATCTTTGAGCAGCACCTGCTGTGAATACACCTGCTGGTCTATCTCCAGGAGTATTTATAGCTCCTCTAGTTCTTTCTCTACAACCCATTGCAAGAATTACTGCATCTGTCTTTAAAGTCATGTAACCTTCTTCAGAATTCATTGCATGTACAGTTTTATCTTCATCTATATTTAATACCATTGTATCTAATTTAACTTCTACATTTGTATCTTGTAGCATATCGATAAATCTGCTAGCGTATTCAGGACCTGTTAACTCTTCTTTGAAAGTATGAAGCCCAAATCCGTTATGTATACATTGATTTAGGATTCCTCCAAGTTCTTTGTCTCTTTCTAAGATTAATATATTTTTAATTCCATTAGTATATGCTTCGTGTGCTGCTGCAAGTCCTGCTGGACCTCCACCAATTACTATTAATTCATAACTCATAATTAAAGCCTCCTACTTAGTTTTTCCTGTTAAAATGTAAGAACCGTCTTTTTCTTGTACTACTTCTTCTAATTTAACGCCACATTCTCTTGCTATTATTTCTTGAACTCTTGGTCCACAGAATCCACCTTGGCATCTTCCCATTCCTGGTCTACATCTTCTCTTAACACCATCTAGAGAAAGTGTTCCAAATGATCTCTTTATAGAATCAACGATTTCACCTTCAGTAATGCTTTCACATCTACAGATCATTCTACCGTATTGTGGATTTTTCTTAATCATTTCAGCTTTTTCTTCAGCTGATAATTCCATAAAGTGAACTTGATGTCTCTTAGCTATGAAGTTATCTTTCTTAGTTAATTCAAGACCTGCATTTCCTAAGATTTCAACTACGGCTTCAGCTACAGCTGGTGCAGAAGTTAATCCTGGTGATTTCATACCAGCAGCATCAACGAATCCTTTAACTTCATCATTTTCTTCAACTATAAAGTCTCCTGTACTTGGTGTTGCTCTTAATCCAGCAAAGTTTCTTATGCTTTCTCTGAAATTAATCTTTGTAGTAGTATGCATAGCAGATTCTCTTATAGCGTCTAATCCTTCACCATTTGTTCCTAAGTCTGTTTTATCTTCGATATCTATAGCATCTGGTCCTATGATAAGGTTACCATGTATTGTTGGACTAACTAATATACCTTTACCCATTTTAGAAGGACAAGGGAATATTGTATGAGATACTATTTTACCTTGAGATTTATCCATTACATAATATTCACCAGTTCTTGGAGTAATATTAAATGTTTCTTTACAAATCATATTGTGTACTTTATCTGCGAAAAGACCAGCAGCATTTACTATGTATTTAGCTTCTATCTTTTCTCCATCAGTAGTTTCTATTGTAAATATTCCATTTTCCTTTTTGATTGAAGAAACTTCTTTTTTAAGTTTAATTTCTCCACCGTTAGTTACACCGTTTTCACATAATGCAATTGTAAATTCAAATGGTCCTACTATTCCACCAGTTGGTGCATATAAAGCTCCATGAACTTCATCTGTAAGATTTGGTTCCATTTTTAATAATTCTTCTTTATCTATAACTCTTAGGTTTCTAACACCTATTTTAGTACCATTTTCACAAAGATCTTTTACAGTTTGCATTTCTTCTTCTGAATGAGCTACAACTAATGAACCATTTCTCTTAAATGGAACATCTAACTCTTTACAAAGATCTTCATACATTTCATTTCCTTTTACGTTGTACTTAGCCATTAAAGTACCTATTTTTGGATCAAATCCAGCATGTACTATTGCTGAGTTAGCCTTTGTAGTACCCATTGATACATCCTTTTCTTTCTCTAAAACAGCTACTTTTAAGTTATATTTAGTTAATTCTCTAAATATAGAAGCTCCAATGACACCAGCTCCAATTATTGCTACATCATACATATTTTATCCTCCTTTTATATAACAAAAGAGCCAATCACAAACACAAATTACATAAATAATAATTAAGTAACTCGTCTTTGTGCTTGACTCTAATTCTCTAAGCACTTTTATTTACTTTATATTTACATTATAACATAAATGTTTAGGTTTGTCTACTATTCTGCCCAACCTTTAACTCTTGAAACTGCATTTTTCCATCCTTTGTTTAGCTTTTCTCTCTTAGCTCTTTCAAAAGTTGGTCCATAACTCTTACTAATAGCCCATTTAGTTGCAATTTCTTCTTTAGATTCCCAGAATCCAACTGCAAGACCTGCTAAGTAAGCAGCTCCTAAAGCTGTAGTTTCAGTAATTATTGGTCTAAGAACTTGAGTATTTGAAATATCAGCTTGGAATTGCATTAATAAATCATTTCTACTAGCTCCACCATCAACTCTAAGTGATGCTAATTTACATCCAGCATCTTCTGCCATAGCAGTTAATAAATCATTAGTTTGATAAGCTATTGATTCTAATGCTGCTCTGATTATATGATTTCTATTAGCTCCTCTAGTTAATCCAAAGATAGCTCCTCTAGCATACATATCCCAATATGGTGCTCCTAGTCCAACGAATGCTGGTACTACATAAACTCCACCATTGTCTTCTACTTTTTTAGCAAAGTATTCTGAATCTGCTGCATCATGGATGAATTGAAGTTCATCTCTTACCCATTGAATTACAGCTCCACCTACGAATACTGAACCTTCTAAAGCATATTCAATTTTATCATTTATACCAACAGCAATTGTAGTTACAAGACCATTTTTACTAAGAACCATGTCTTCACCAGTGTTCATAAGTAAGAAACATCCAGTTCCGTAAGTGTTTTTAGCACTACCTTTTTCGAAACAAGTTTGTCCAAATAATGCACATTGTTGGTCTCCAGCCATACCTGATATTGGAACTCTAACGCCACCAACGCCACCAAGATTAGTATGTCCATAAACTTCTGAAGAATTCTTAACTTCTGGTAACATAGAAGTTGGTATTCCTAATTTATTAATTATTTTTTCATCCCATCTTAATTCTTTTATATTATATAGCATAGTTCTAGAAGCATTAGTGTAGTCGGTTACATGAACCTTACCATTTGTTAACTTCCAAACTAACCATGTATCTACTGTACCAAATAATAAATCACCTTTTTCAGCTTTTTCTCTTGCACCTTCAACATTGTCTAAAATCCATTTGATTTTAGTTCCTGAGAAGTAAGCATCTAATAATAATCCTGTATTTGCTTTTACATATTCAGCAAATTCATCGTCTTTCTTTAATTCATCTACTATACTAGCAGTTCTTCTACATTGCCATACTATAGCATTGTAAACAGGTTCTCCTGTATTCTTGTCCCATACTATTGTAGTTTCTCTTTGATTTGTTATACCTATAGCTGATATTTCATCAGCAGTAACATTAGTCTTTGCTAATACTTCTTGAAGCACTCCATATTGACTTGACCAAATTTCTAGTGGATTATGTTCTACCCAACCTTCATGTGGATATATTTGTGTAAACTCTTTTTGGCTTACACCTACTATATTTTGTTCTTTGTCGAAAATAATAGCTCTTGAACTTGTAGTTCCTTGATCTAACGCTACAACATATTTACCCATTTAATTCACCAATCCTCTCAATAAATAAATAAATTTTATAAATAAAGTCACATAAAGTTTTTTCTTTATAAGACTATACTAACTAAATCTAAAGTCTACATATTCCATATTTCATTTCTAGTTGTTGATACACATGTTGCACCTGAACGTAAAGCTAACATAACATCTTCTTTAGTTTCAATAAGACCGCCTGCAACAACTGGTATATTTGATTTTTTTGAAATGATTTCTATAACCTTTGGAATAACTCCTGGTAATACTTCTAATGCATCACAATCTACTACTAAATGATTTTCTGCATTTTTTAATGACAATGTATCAAATATAAATACTCTTTGTATTGCTACTAACCCATAACTTTTTGCTATCTTCACTACTTGAGGTTTTGTACTAATAATTCCTTTAAATTTAGTTTCTTGTTTTAAGAATTTTATAACAACTTCTCTATTTGTAAAACCTTCTACTAAATCAATGTGAATTACACCTACTTTACCTTTGGAAACTATTAATTCACTAATTTCTTTAATATTCATTACGTCTCCAAATAGTACAAAAATTATTTCAGCTGAGGATTCTAATGCTACGTTTAATTGTTTCATATCTTTTACTGCTGCTATTATTGGATTTTCTTCTAGTAATTCTTTAATATTATTCATTATTCGCCCTCTATATAAACGTTTTCTTTTTGATGTTTTTATTATTGCACACTTGCATAAACTTGTCAACATTGTTATTTTTTTAACTTTATTGATGCCACTCGTTCTATATCTATTCTTATGCCTATTTATTCTCCTTTATTAATAAACTGTTAATTAATATTTTTTTTAAATTAAGTTTCAAAACTTATAATAAGTATTATTTTTCTCATTATTTAATTTATATATTCTTAAAAGATAATCTTTATTTAAAAATAAAAAACAGGCATATAATAAATTACTCCTTTTATAGTAAAAACAGTTTTTATATTTTAACTGTTTACTATAAAAAGAGCATATCATAAATCTATTTTTTAATCTATTCTTTAAAATCTTCTATTCTTATTATATTATCTATTTTATTTACAGAACTTAAATTAGATATTTCATTGCAAGAACTATATATTTGAGCTTGACTTGTTTTATGTGTAACTAGAACTATTGTTACCTGACCTTTTCCATTTTCTTCACCCTTTTGAATAACTGATCTTAAGCTAACATCATGTTTTCCTAAAATAGCAGTTATTTCCCCCAAGACTCCTGATTCATCTAAGACAGTTGCTCTAATATAAAATTTACTTTCAACATCTTTAATATCTGATATTTCCCTATCCCACAAATTATTTTTTACTACTGAATTATAGTTTTCTAAATCAACATTGCTTCTAAGCATAGAAATAACATCACTAACCACAGCACTACCTGTTGGTAAATCTCCTGCCCCTCTACCATAAAACATTAAATCCCCGACTGCATTCCCTTTTACAAACACAGCATTAAATGAGTCATACACATTAGCTAGCGGATGTTTTTTAGGTATCATAGTTGGATGAACTCTTAATTCAAGCTTTCCATTCACTTCTTTTACAATTGCAAGCAATTTAATAACCATTTTAAATTCTTTTGCATATTCCATGTCTATAGGATTTATATTAGTTATTCCTTCTCTATAAACATTATCTACATCAATTTTTGTTCCAAATGCTAATGATGAAAGTATTGCTAATTTATATTGAGCATCATAACCATCTATATCAGATGTAGGATCTGCTTCTGCATAACCTTTTTCCTGTGCTTCTTTTAAAGCTTCATCAAATCCAAATCCATCACATTCCATTTTAGTTAAAATATAATTTGTAGTACCATTTATAATTCCATATAATTCTTTTATTTTATTTGCAGTCAAACTTTCATCTATACCATTTATTATTGGAATTCCTCCTGCCACACTTGCCTCATATTTAAACATTACTCCATTGCTATCAGCATTTTCAAAAAGTTCATCTCCATGTGTGGCAATTAACATCTTATTTGCTGTTACAATATGTTTTCCTGCATTCATGCACTTTATCATATATTCTTTAGCGGGATCTATTCCACCCATAATTTCAAGTACTATTTTAATAGAATCATCTTTTAATATTTCATCAAAATCTGTAGTTATGAGTTCTTCTGAAACTTCCACGCCTCTTGCTTTACTTGTATCTCTTACAAGAATTTTAGCAATTTCGACCTCATAACCTGAACGTTTCATTATTTCTTCTTTATTAGAATTTAAAATCATACAAACACCACGACCAACATTCCCCAATCCTAGTAGTGCTATTCTAACTTTTTTCATTTTTCTTCCCCCTTATTGCATATATTGCTAATAATACTATTCTCTTTCATTATATTATAATGTTTCTATGTAGCTTTTACCATATTATTTTTATTTTTTATGTTATTAGAAAAAGCATATGGTTTAATATATAACATACTTAATTTACCTAAATATAATTTAGAAATTTATGTAAATTTGATAAATTATAACAAGCAAAAAGAGTATTGATAATTCTGTTTATCAATACCTTTCTGTTATGGGTCTACCTATAAAACAAATAAAACCTTACTTTTTAGATTCTATCCAACTTTTCTTTTTAGCACGTCAACATTGTACTGAAACAAATCCATTCTTTATATTCTTAATGACCACAACCATCATGGTTGCATGTATGATTAGCTGGGAATTCTGTTAACTCACCTTTTTTATATGCTTCTAAGTTTTCGTTAACATTTCCTTCTATTGCTTTAAAAATTTTAATTCCCATAGAATTAAGTTTTGTAATAGCGCCTTTTCCTATTCCGCCTACTATTACTGCATCTACAACCTCACCTGATAATGCCTTTATTGGTTGACATTTGCCATGTTCATGACCTAAATCTCCATTATTTAATGACTTAACCTCATTTGTTTCGGTATCACATATTATAAATAATGGTGCTGTACCAAAGTGATTATATGGAGTGCTGTTTACACCTTCATTTGATTTTACTGGAAAACATACTTTCATTGTCAATTCCTCCTCAATTAATTCTTTTTTAGAACATTTTTTGTTTTTGCAATTTGATAAACACATAAGAGATCCTACTTTATAATTCTTATCTTTAGAATTTAAGCTTAATGAGATATTATCACTGTCAGTTATTAAATTTAAAAACTTAATAGCATCATCTATTCTCTCTTCATTTAAATCATAAATCATATAATATCCTATTTTATATCCAATTATAAGCTGTGATTCCTTTAATATCTTTATATGTTGAGAGACAGCTGCTTCACTTATTTTTAAGTGTTTTGCAATGCCTTTTGCACACATATTTTTTTTAGATAACAATATTAATATATTTACTCTTGTTTCATCAGCTATTGCTTTAAATAAATTTATAAAATTATTCATAAAGACCTCTTATATAATTTAATTAAGTATTTGCTTAATTAAATTATATTCCTATTGTAAATATTTTTCAAGTAATAAATAAAATAAGTTACCTCAACATTAAGATTTGAGATAACTTATTATTTTAATAGCTAATCATTTAAGTGATTTCCATCGTAAGATACCATTCCACCATAAACATTTATAACATCAAATCCTTTTTTTCTTAAGTCAATGCACACACTTGCTGTTCTTGCTCCAGATCTACATATTAAATAATATTCTTTATTTTTTTTCAAGTATTTATCTGTATTATCTAACAAATCATGCATTGGTATGTTTTTAGATGTCTTAATACTCCCTACTCTATATTCAAATGGCTCTCTTATATCTATCAATTCTATCTTTCCTAACAAATCATCTATTTCGCTTACATCTATAGTACTTCTTTTCTTATTAGTATTTTCAAACATTAAATTTAATCCTCCTTAGTATTTCGCTATGTTTAAAATAATTCTTATATCCTAGTATAAATATTGATCTAAAACAAAGCTAAGTATTTAAATATTTATAATTAATTTTATCTAATCAAAACTTATTATTACTTAATAATACTATGTAAATTTAAAAAAGTCCAAATATTATTGGTATAAATATAGCTGGAATCATGTTTGCAACCCTAATTTTGCTTATACCAAGTATGTTAAATGATAATCCAATAATTAAAATACTGCCTACAGCTGACATATTAGCTATAATCACATCATTTAATATTGTAGAAATACACCCTGCTAATATAGTTATTATTCCCTGATAAATAAAAACTACCATTGAAGATAACATAACGCCTATTCCTAATGATGAAGTGAAAATAATAGCTGATACTCCATCTAATACTGATTTAGCAAATAAAATTGTATAATCTCCCCTCAATCCACTTTCCAAAGCTCCTACTATAGCCATAGCTCCAACACAAAATAATAAGCTTGCTGTAACAAATCCTTCCGCAATAGAAACTTCGCTTGTATCTTCTTTTTTTGTTGTATTTTTACAGTTCAATCTCCTTTCTATAATTTTACCCAAATAATTTAATCGTTTGTCAATATCAATAAGTTCTCCTATAAGTGCTCCTGCAGCAATACAAATAATTATTTGTAAAGTATCTTCACCTTTTAAAGCTCCTGATATTCCAATATAAAGTGCACACAAAGCCAAACCATTCATTATTGTGGAACTAATTTTATCACTTAGTTTTCCTTTTAAAAGTAATCCTATTAAACACCCACCTATTATGCATATACAGTTTACTATAGTCCCAAACATGCCCCTTTCCCCCTTGCATTTTTAATAATTTATTGAAGTATTATACCACAAAAATTCATTTTATTCTTAAATTTACATTTGTATATTTAACTACCCTTGTTAATCTTTTGAATATAAATTGTTTTTATGAGACATATTAAGCTTATACGATAAATCTTAATTAACAAAATGAGGTGATTTTTAATGTATAAAAAAGCAAAACTCAAATTATATATTCCAATGCTATTATTAATTATTATTTTTTCTTCATTCTTTTTAAATTTTAATATAGCTTTAGCGTTTAACGAAACCACTAATAAAAGTGATGTACACATTATAGTTGATAACTTAAGAACAAATAAAATTCCAAGTAATTTTAGAACTACTTCTAATTTAACAAATATACAAAACAAATCCTCTTTAAATTTAAAGGGATTAGAAACTCTAAACACCTCTGGAAGTCAACAATTTTCTAAAGATAATTTAGACATTTTAACAAAATCTATAGACAGTACACTTCCTATATTAATCATTGATTTAAGACAAGAATCTCATGGATTTGTAAATGAATGTCCTATTAGTTTTGCAAATGAACAAAATGATGCTAATTTAGGTCTTAGCAAATCGGCAGTAACATTTACAGAAAAAAAAGATTTAAAAAGTATCAAATTAAATACTCCATTAACTTTTTATAATCATCCAGAAATAAATGTAGTTCCAAAAGAAGTTTTATCTGAAAAACAGCTTACAAAAGCTTACTCTTTGAATTATTCAAGAGTTCCAGTAACAGATACAAAATTACCTACAAATGAAATGATCGACTGTTTTATAAATATTGTAAAAGAATGCTCAAAGAATAATTGGATACATTTTCACTGTAAAGCAGGCTTTGGGAGAACAACTACTTTTATGATTATGTACGATATGATGAAAAATTATAAAAATGCTACCTCTGATGAAATTGTAAAAAGACAATTGGTTTTAGCTAATTTCAATGAAAAAGAAATATCTCAATTTTCATCAAATGATCGCATTAATTTTTTAAATAAATTCTATAATTATTGTAAAGATATAAATGGTAACTTTGATACCACTTGGAGTTCGTGGTTAAACAATTCTCAAAAACATTAAGTAAATTTTTATATATAAAAAGAAAGCACATCATAAAATTGATTATGATGTGCCTTAAAATTTGTATTATTCTTGTTCTTGCTTTTCTTGTTTTGGAAGTATTCCAATTCCAAGCTCAGTTAATTGTTTTTCATCAGCTATATTTGGAGCTTCACTTAAGTAGCAATATGCATTTTGATTTTTAGGGAATGCAATAACATCTTTGATATTTTCTGTTCCAGCTAAGAACATTATCATTCTGTCAAGACCAAATGCTAAACCGCCATGTGGTGGTGGACCAAATTTAAATGCTTGTAATAAGAACCCAAATCTTTCCCATGCTTGTTCTTCAGTAAATCCTAATGCCTTAAACATTCTTTGTTGAAGTTCCATATCATGAATTCTTATAGAACCTCCACCTAATTCTTCACCATTTAATACTAAGTCATATGCCTTAGATCTTACTTTACCAGGAGCTGATTCAAGAAACTCTAAATCTTCTTCCATTGGTGCTGTAAATGGATGATGGCAAGCTGTATATCTTTCTTCTTCTTCACTATATTCAAATAGTGGGAATTCAGTAATCCATGTGAAATTAAATTCATTTTTATCTTTTATTAACTCAAATTGTTTAGCAAGCTCTAGTCTTAAAGCTCCTAAGCTTTGCAATACTACTGATTCTTTATCTGCTACTATTAAAATAGCATCTCCAGTTTCTGCTCCCATAGTTTCTATAATTGAATTTGTAACATCATCAGTTAAGAATTTAGCTATTGAAGATTTAACACCATCTTCTTTAAGTTGGATCCAAGCAAGACCTTTAGCTTTATAAGTCTTAACAAATTCTCCAAGCTTATCAAGTGGTTTTCTACCTAGTGTAGCTCCACCCTTTAAGCATAATGCTCTAACACTTCCACCAGCTTCTATCGCAGATTTAAATACAACAAAATCCATATCTTTAACGTCTTCTGTTATATTAGTTATTTCCATACCAAATCTTAAATCTGGTTTATCTGAACCGTATTTTTCCATAGCATCTTTAAATGTCATTCTCTTAATTGGAAGTTTAACATCTACCCCAGCTACTTCTTTAAATACGTGAGCTATTAAGCCTTCATTTAATGCCATTATATCATCTTGTTCTACAAAGCTTAATTCCATATCTACTTGAGTAAATTCTGGTTGTCTATTAGCTCTTAAATCTTCATCTCTAAAACATTTAACGATTTGATAATATTTATCAAATCCAGACACCATTAATAATTGTTTAAATATTTGTGGTGATTGTGGAAGAGCATAAAACATACCTGGATAGTTTCTTGAAGGTACTAAGTAATCTCTAGCTCCTTCTGGAGTACTCTTTGTAAGCATTGGAGTTTCTACATCTAAGAAATCATTTTTTTCTAAGTAATCACGAATAGATTTCGTAGTTTTACTTCTAATTTCAAAGATTCTATGCATATCTGGTCTTCTTAAATCTAAATATCTATATTTTAATCTAATATTTTCAGCTGCATCTAAGTTTTCTTTTATATATATTGGTGGTGTTTCTGATTCAGAAAGAATCTTTAATGATTCACATTTTAATTCAACAAAACCAGTAGGCATGTTTTCATTAACACTTTCTCTTTTTACAACTTCTCCAGTTACTGCAATACAGTATTCTGGTCTAACACTTTTTGCCTTTTCAAAAGCTTCAGAATTTATTTCCTCACCAAAAACAACTTGCATGATACCTGTTTTATCTCTTAAATCAATAAAATCAAGACCTCCAAGTTTTCTATTTCTTTGAACCCATCCCATTAATGTAATCTTTTGACCTACATGTTCTTCTCTAGGTTCGCCGCACATCATCGTACGCTTTAAGCCATTTAGAGCTTCACCCATTTTCATTTCCTCCTAACACTTTTCCAACATACAATACATTAAATATAATTTATATATTGTATATAATCTTTTTGCACATATTTATTTTTGTGCATATATTTGTTATAAATATCATTAAATATTATATTTAGGCTACATTCTAAACAACTGAATATATTATAAATCTCAAGTAATTTTATGCTTAATTGACACTTATAATATAATCAGCATTTCAAAACATAGCAATTATTTAACTATTTTTTGTATTTCTTCTATATTATCTAATGAAAGTGTGAATATTTCTCCATCTTCCATTCTTTTTAGATTAATTTGATTGTTTTGTAATTCATCCTCACCTAATATAGTAGTGAATTTAGATCCAATTTTATTAGCATATTTCATTTCTGCTTTTATGCTTCTTCCCATATGATTAATTTCACATTTAACTCCTAATTTTCTTAAATCATGAGCTATTTTAAAAGCATAATTTTTTTCTGCTTCTCCTCTTGCTCCTATATATAGGTCAACCATATTTTCATTAGGTATTTCTATTCCTTCATTTTCAAGAGTCATTATTATTCTTTCTTCACCTATAGCAAAACCTACTGCTGGCATTTCCGGTCCACCAAGTTCTACTATAAGCTTATCATATCTTCCACCACCACATACTGTGAAATCATCATTTACTATTTCAAAAATTGTTTTTGTATAATAATCTAGACCTCTTACTATGCCTTGATCTACTACATAAGAAATTCCTAAAATATCCAAGTATTCTTTTACTTTATTAAAATGTGTTTCACATTCTTCACAAACATAATCTAAAATTTGTGGAGCATTTTTTGTGATTTCATTACATTTTCTTTCCTTACAATCTAAAATTCTCATAGGATTTTTTTCAAATCTACTTTTACAAGTCTCACAAAGATTTTCATAATTTTCTTCCAAGAATTTTTTTAATGCTTCATTATATTTAGCTCTACAAGTTGGACATCCCAAATTATTAATATGTAAACTTAAACTCTTTAATCCTAATTTACTTAAAGTATCCATAGCAACTTTTATTGCTTCAACATCCATTGTAGGTTCTTTAGATCCAAACATTTCAATTCCACACTGATGAAATTGTCTAAGTCTTCCCTTTTGAACATTTTCATATCTGAAAGCTGGTGTTATATAAAATAATTTTGTAGGTTGAGCTTCATTAAATAATCTATTTTCAATAAAAGCTCTAACTGCTGGTGCAGTTCCTTCTGGCTTTAAAGTTACACTTCTATTTCCTTTATCATTAAAAGTATACATTTCTTTTTGAACTATATCAGTGGTATCTCCAACCCCTCTTAAAAATAGTTCTGTATGCTCAAACATAGGTGTTCTAATTTCTCTTATTCCATAAGTCTTTACTACATCTCTGAATGTGTTTTCTACATAATGCCATTTATATGCATCTTGTGGTAACATATCTTTAGTACCCTTCGGTGCTTGCATTTCCATTGTCATTCTTCTTCCTCCTTATTAATAATAAATTAAATTTCATGATATAAACATAAAATTATTAATTCATCTAATATAGTGTATTTAATAATTTTATCTTCTTATCAATCATCTCATCTACTCTACTAACATATTCTCTAATGTCTTTTAAATTAGCAAATCTTTCAATTCTATCTTCATCTAGAAATATTATTTTACTAACAGCATCGGCTCCTAAAGCAATTACTGTTTGCTTTTCTTCAATCATTTCTATATTGTAGACGCATTCTTTACCCTTTTTAGCATATCCTACATTCTCCATATTTCCAATCATATTTTTTTGTCTGTACATATAATATGGTGAAATATCTAGATGTTTTGCTAAATTCCTACTTTCTTCATACATTTTTATTATCTCTTCTTGCTTCGGAATGTCAAGTCCCTTTTTTAAGATAAAGTTTTCATACATTCTAGAGCCTCTTTTTAAGCAAAGCCCATGAACAGTAATACTATCAGGATTTAACTTTATTAATTCATCTCTAGTTTTTATTAATTCTTCATGACCTTCACCTGGCAATCCTATTATTATATCCATGTTAATATCATCAAATCCAAGTTCTCTTGCCATTTTAAACTTTTCTTTTATATCATCTACAGTATGATTTCTACCTATTAATTTTAATGTTTCATCATTCATAGTTTGTGGATTTATACTTATCCTAGTAACATCATACTCTTTCATTGTTTGTAACTTATCTAAAGTTATAGTATCTGGTCTTCCACATTCAACAGTAAATTCTTTAATGTTTTTTTCTTTAACAAACCCATTATATATTTCAGTCATAACAGCTTTGAATTCTTCATTATTAACTGAAGTTGGTGTTCCACCACCAAAATAGACCGTTTCTATTTCTAAATTCTTTTCTTTTACATATGAACTAATACCTTTAATTTCTTTAATTAAAGCCTTTAAATAAGGTTCAACCATTTTTTTATTTCCAACTATAGAATTAGATGTAAATGAACAATATAAGCATTTAGTTGGACAAAAAGCCATACCTATATAAATAGAAATTTTATCTTGTTTCTTATTTACAAACTTCTCTTCTGATTTAGCAACTTCTAAACACATTTTCGCTTTATCTTCATATGCTAGATAATCATTTTTAAATATATCCATGATTTCTTCTTCATTTTTGCCTTCCTGTATTAGCTTTAATGCTATTTTAGATGGTCTAATTCCTATTAAAATTCCCCATGGATATTCATCTTTTGTTATTTCCTTTAAGCAAGAAAAAACGAACCTTCTAAGAGATTGTTTTATATTATCTCCTAAAGATTCTTCTTTTACATATTCCTCATAAGAAAACCTCATGATTTTATCATCAATATAAAAAGAATAATTGTATTCGTCATCTACAAACTTAATCTCACTTAAAGGAAAATATATATTGAATAATTGATATACATCGTATCTATACTTTAAGTTATTTAAATTAATTTTAATTTCCATATCTTCTCCCTAGCATATTAAAAAACTATTTTTCCTTTTTTCATATCCTATTGTAGACACTGGGCCATGTCCTGGATAAACTTCTATATCATCTCCAAGTATTAATAGTTTTTCTTTTATACTCTTTATAATTTCCTCAAAGTTCCCACCTGCAAAATCAGTTCTTCCAATTGAGCCTTGAAAAAGTGTATCTCCAGTAAATAATTTATCCTCAATGAAAAAACAAAGTCCACCTTTTGTATGGCCTGGTGTTTCAATAACTTTAAATTCTTTATCACCTAATTTTATTGTATCACCTTCTTGCAAGTACCCAGATGCTTTTGGTAATGTTCCAAAAACAAAGTTATCTTTTTCCATATACTCTTCATCTATTTTATTTATATAAAATGGAACTTTAAAAGCTTCACTTAATTCAACTACTCCACCTACATGATCCATATGTCCATGTGTTAATAAAATATACTTTACATCTACCTTTAAAGAATTAATTATACTTTTTAGTCTTTCAGCATCTCCGCCTGGATCAATTATCCCACATTCTTTTGTGTTATCATCTATTACTAAGTAACAATTTGCTTCATATATTCCTGCTGGAATTGTTTTTATAATCAATTATACACACCACCTAAAATAAAAATTTATTTTAAAAGTTTTTACTACTATCTAAAATTATTGTTACAGGACCATCATTATTGATTTCAACTTTCATATCAGCGCCAAATTCTCCTGTTTCAATTTTTATATTTGATTCTTTTAAAAGACTAAGAAATTCTTTATAAAGACCTTCTGCCTCTTCTCCACCTTTAGCTTCCATAAAGTTAGGTCTTCTGCCTTTTCTACAATCTCCATACAATGTAAATTGAGAAATAACTAATAGTTCTCCTTTTACATCTAATATAGATAAATTCATCTTATCTTTCTCATCTTCAAAAATCCTTAAATTAATTACCTTATCTCTTATGTATTTTAAATCTTGCAACGTATCACTTTTAGATATTCCTATCAATACATTTAGTCCTCTTCCTATTGAACCTACTATATTACCATCAACTTGAACACTTGATGACGTTACCCTCTGTACTACTGCTCTCATATTACCCTTCCTTAACTATTCATTCTATATACATCTAGTATACCTTTTATACTTTTTATCTTTTTCATAAGATTTTTTAATTCATCAATAGAAGTAATTTTTATCTTTATATTTATAAATGCTACTCCATCTTTTGCTGGATTTGCATTTAATGCACTTAAATTTAATTTCAAATCAGTTATAACACTCATTATATCAGTTAAAATCCCCATTTTATCATCTGACTTAACTTGAATTTCTGCAAAATATGCAGTGCCTTTAGCTATTCCCCAAGCTACATCTACAACCTTATCTGCATCTGTTTGAATTAGATTTTTTAAATTACTACAATCTGTTCTATGAACTGAGACGCCTCTACCTTTAGTTATATATCCAAGTATCTCATCTCCCGGCACTGGATTACAACATTTAGCAAATCTAACCATTAAATTGCTTTCACCTTTTACTGTTATGCCATAATTATCAACTGATTTTTTTCTCTCGGTTTTTGATATATGTTCTTCTATTGCTTTATTTAATACATCTTGACTATCTTTTTCTTTATGTGGTTCATTTTCTTCCTTTAACCTTGAAACAAAAGAAGATGGAGAAATTCCCCCAACACCTATTAATACATGTAAATCCTCAATATAATGAATATTATATCTTTTAATCAATCTATCATAACTTTCACCCTTAGCTATGTCTACAAAGTTAACTCCTTGTTTTTTAAGTTCTTTTTCAAGGAGATCTTTACCTTTTAATATATTTTCTTCTTTTTTAGCTTTTTTAAACCATTGTTTTATTTTACTTTTTGATTGATTACTTTTAGCAACATTTAGCCAATCCATATTAGGACCTTTAGAATTGGATGATGTAAGTATCTCAACTATTTCACCAGTCTTTAATGTATAATCAAGTGGAACTATTCTTCCATTTACCTTAGCGCCTACACATTTATTCCCAATATCAGTATGTATTCTATAAGCAAAATCTATCGGTGTAGCTTTTGCGCATAAATTTATAACAACACCTTTTGGAGTAAAAACAAAAACTTCATCAGAAAATAAATCTATTTTGAAACCTTCTATAAATTCTTCCGCATCAGATGTTTCTTTTTGCCATTCTAACATATCTCTAAGCCATACTAACTTTTTCTCGAAATCCTTCACTTTATCTTCTTCATTTTTATCGCCCTCTTTATATTTCCAGTGGGCTGCAATTCCGTATTCTGCTGTTTTGTGCATTTCAAAAGTTCTTATTTGAATTTCAAATGTTTTGCCTTGATTTCCAATTACTGTAGTATGTAGTGATTGATACATATTAGGTTTGGGCATAGCTATATAATCTTTAAATCTACCTGGTATAGGTTTATATATCGTATGAACTATTCCTAAAACTCCATAACAATCTTTAACTGAGTTTACCAATATTCTAATAGCTGTTAGATCAAAAATTTGTTCTATACTCTTATTTTTATTTATCATTTTTTTATAAATACTATAAAAATGTTTTGGTCTACCTTCAATATCCGAATCTATCCCTGACTCATCCAGTTTCTCCTTTAAATAACAAACTACTTCATTTATGTATGTTTCTCTTTCTACCCTTTTTTCTGCTATTTGCTCTACCAATTTATAATATTCATCTTCATGTAAATATCTAAAAGAGAGATCTTCAAGTTCCCATTTTATTTTAGACATACCAAGTCTATGAGCTAAAGGAGCATAAATATCTAATGTTTCCTTTGCTTTTAATTTTTGTTTTCCCTTTGGCATGAATTTAAGTGTTCTCATGTTATGAAGTCTATCTGCTAATTTTATAATTATTACACGTATATCCTTAGCCATAGCAAGTAGCATTTTTCTAACATTATCAGCTTGCTGTTCTTCTTTTGTTTTATATTGTATTTTCCCAAGCTTAGTTACTCCATTAACTAAATTGGCTATTTCTTCATTAAAAATAGTTTTCATACTCTCATAGGAACATGTTGTATCTTCAATAACATCATGAAGTAAACCAGCTGCAATTGTACTTGTATCCATTCCAAGTTCTGCAAGAATTTCTGCCACATCTATTGGATGGATTATATATGGCTCTCCTGATTCCCTTTTTTGCTCCTTATGTGCATCTTCTGCAAAGAAATATGCTTTTTTTATCATTTCTACATCAATGTTATGACAATTGGTATGAATCTTTTTTAATAAGTTATCAATCATAAGGATAGCTCTCTCCTTTTGCTAAATTTCTGTAAATTCAAAGGCTGGTTATGTAACCAGCCTTTTCTTCTAATTATATATTATTTTATCAGTATTTTCAATAAATTTAAATGTCGTATTGAGTTAATGATATTACATCATAATCTCCTAATTTATCTCTTCCCTTAAGATCTATTAATTCTATTAAAAATGCAAGTGAAACTACTTCTCCGCCAGCTTCTTCAACTAATTTCGCAACGCCTTCTACAGTTCCACCAGTTGCTAATAAATCATCTACAATAGCAACTCTTTGGCCTTTTTTGATAGAATCCTTATGAATTTGAAGCGAATCACTACCATATTCTAAATCGTAATTAACAGAAATAGTTTCTCCTGGTAATTTACCTGGCTTTCTAACTGGAACAAACCCTGCACCTAATGCATATGCAACTGGAACACCAAATATAAATCCTCTTGCTTCTGGTCCAACAATCAAATCAACATTTTTATCTTTTAAATATTCTACAAACATATCAATTGAAGCTTTTAATCCTTCACCGTCTCCTATTAATGTAGTTATATCTTTAAAGCTTATTCCTTCCTTAGGAAATCCGTCAATTATTCTTATTTTTTCTTTTAAATCCATGTCTACTCCTCCAAAAATGTTATTTTAGATTCAATAACTTTTATTTTAAAAGTTCATTTTTTTTTGAACTATACAGATATTTAACAATCTGATCTGCTCTATCTTTGTCATCAGTAGTTAATAATTCTAGTACTATTCTTGCATTGTCCATAATTCCAACAGGTCCTATCGTAGGCGTAATAAATTCTATCATGCTATCCATAGCATAACAATCACATTCCATTATGTTATTGAATTCCATTACTGACCTCAACCCATTATTATTTGTATTAAATAGAAACTTGTTTCCCTCTTTAATAAATACCCCATTTTCCCCTTTTATAGGAGTATTTATAAACTTTACTCCCATAAGAATTAAATCCAAATATTTATTAATACTTTTCATATTATAATATATAGCTATTGATTGCATTAACTTAAATGTTAAAGCACTTATAGATAAATCCTTATACCTATATTGACAGCCTTTTTGATTTGGATTAATGTATATGTATTCATCTATAAATTTACTCTCTTTATTTTCAAGAACAATTAAATTTATGCCTAATTTTTTACATAAATCTATTTCTTCTTGCGATTCCAACCCTAAGCCTAAAGTTATTAACAGTTCAGCACCCAAAAAATCGACATTATTCTTTATGTCTTTAGAATTAAGTTTATCTCCACCATTTTCTTCATCATATATCAGATATTCAACATCTGCGTTTAAATACTTTAATACAAGTATTAGAGAAGCAGTGGCACAAATACCATCAACATTCGAAGTACCGTAAACAATTATTTTCTTTCTATTATTCACAGCAGAGACTACTCTCTCTAATGCTTTGTTCATACCTTTAAGTATAAATGGGTTATATCCAGTAATATAATTTGGACAATAAATACTTTCCCAGAACTTACGCATTGCTTACTCCTCCATAAAATTAGAAAACATTTATATTATAATGTATAAAACGAATTTTTACAAATATTTTATAAAAGAAATCAATAAACCTCCATATTTTGTCTACGGAGGTTTAGTCACATTCAAAAAAATAATAGACCAGTATGCGTGTCTACCTTGCGTCATACGTCAACAAATCCAGCCAATAGTTTTACACTATTAACTGAACTTGCCGCCTTGCCTGACACAAAATATACACCCTATTTGAGGTCTATTATTTTCTTTCATGTGCCTTAAATTAAAAGTCATATTTAATTCTATATAAATATTTAAACTCTTTGTGGTTTGTTATTTTTTGCTTTAACTTTTCCTTTTCCAAGTTTATCCTTTAAATAAACCCATACTGGAGAAGCTACAAATATTGAAGAATATGCACCAGCAACTATTCCTATAATAAGTGGAACAGTAAATTCCCTAACTGTTGGCACAAATATATTTACAGCAACTATTGTAAATAGCGTTGTCATAGTTGTATTTATTGATCTTGTCATAGTTTCTGTTAAACTTATATCAGCTATTTCTATTGGATTTGCTCTTCTCATACTCTTAGAATTTTCTCTTATTCTATCAAAGATTACTATGGTATCATTCATAGAATAACCTATTATTGTAAGAATGGCTGCAATAAAAGGAGTATTTACTGATATTCCAAATATAGCATATACACTTACTGTTATTAATACATCATGTAATGTTGCCACTAAAGCTGCAATACCAAATTTTAATTCGAATCTTACTCCTATATATCCAAGCATAACTATACATGCTACAAATAATGCAATTAAAGAATTTTGTGTTAATTCCTTACCTATGGAAGCTCCTATTTCATCTTGAGCTAGTAATGCATTATCATCTAAATCATACTTTTCTTTTAATTCAGTCATTATAGATGATACATTCTCACTATTTAAATCTCCTGATTTTACTTCATATTGATTATTATTTATTGTGTTTGTAACAGCATCTGATGCGTAAGTTTTTATTATATTATCTACATCTTGCTTATCTACACCATCTTTTAACTGGATAGTTAATTGAGTACCACCCTTAAAATCTATTCCAAAGTTTAATCCTTTAGTAAATAAGAATCCACATCCAAGTAAAATTACAATTAGAGAAATTGAAAGCCAGATCTTTGACTTTTCTATTATCTTAAAATATTGTCTCTCTCCTGTTTTTATATCTTCCTCTTCTCTCTTAACTCCAAAATGAGATAATTTCTTTAACAATCCTATATCCACTGATAAATTAACAAGTAATTTTGTTACAACTAATGATGTGAATAAACTTACAAATATACCTATCATTAAAGTAACTGCAAAACCTTTAACAGTTCCCGATCCTAGGAAATATAAAATTAATCCTGCTAAAATTGTTGTTACATTTGAATCTACTATTGAAGAAAGAGCATTTTCAAATCCTTTTTTAACTGATGTCTTTATTGAGATACCTCTTTTTAGTTCTTCTTTTATTCTTTCAAAAATAAGCACATTTGCATCAACTGCCATACCTATTGTAAGAAGTAATGCTGCTATTCCTGGAAGCGTCAAAGTTACTCCGATTTCAGAGAATATCAATAATGTAATAGTTATATATAATGTTAAAGCTATACTAGCTAATATTCCTGGAACTCTATAATATAAAATCATAAATAAGAATACTAACCCTATTCCTATTGCTCCTGCTTTTAAAGCATTTGGAAGCGCTGTAGCTCCTAGTTGTGCTCCAACATTTTGTACTGAAACTGCTTTAACAGTAACAGGCAGTGCTCCTGAATTTATTATTCCAGCTAATTTCTTAGCATCTTCTAAGCTAGTGCTTCCTGTTATTATTGCACTTCCATCTGTAATTTGAGTTTGTACTGTAGGACTAGTTAAAAGTTCATCATCCATATAAACTGAAATTTTTTGTCCTACATATTTTCCTGTTGCTTCAGCAAACGCTTTTTGACCATCGTCATTTAGTTCTAATGATACAACTGGATTTCCATCTTGTTGATTAAGAACTGCTGATGCTTTTTTAACATCTTTACCAGTAAGAATTTCTTCTCCTTCTGGGCTTTTAAAAACTAAGTTTCCTGATTTGCTTAAACTATCTACAATTTCTTGAGAATCAAAGGCACCTGGAATATCTACCCTTATTCTTCTTTCTCCTTCTGTTGTTACAATAGTTTCAGCTACACCCATCTTATTAACTCTTAAAGAGATGTGTTCTTTTGTACTTTCTAATTGATCCTGTGTAACTTTATCTTCTTGAATTTCCATTAATACAGAAACTCCACCTTGTAAATCAAGACCTTTTTTTATAACATCATTAAAAGATTTAACTTCCCATCCGCCTACTACAAATCCTTTAAATCCTGAAAAAGCTAAAAAAAGTGTTACAAGAACTATTACTGTGAATAATGCTGAACTTTTTCCTTTTTTCTTCATCTTTAATCCCCCTCTGCTAAATAAACAGCTATTATAGTTTATATGATAATTTAGTTTCATAAATTAAACTTTACTTAGTTTTTTATTATGTAAAACTACTATTTTAAATATAAGTCTTGGATAGTAAATTAAAGATATAGTTATCCTCAATATTAAACCAAAACCTATACTTTTCTCTTAAATTGATTGTTGAATATATTTCCAACCAAAATGATTATATCACATTAAAAATTCTTAATAAAGATTTTTATAAATTTATACCTAGCATACCTGCTAAAAATCCAACTCCCATAGAAATTGCAAATTTAGCTAAATCAAAAATTTTAAAGGTTATTGCTCCGCTTATGTAACTTGAAATTATAAATAAAGCTATATAGTATATTATGCCTATTCCAAGTCCTACTAACCACCCTTTAGACTTATTAGCCTTAGCCCCTATTATAGAACCAATAGCTAAGCTTATTAACGATATAACTACATACAGCATGCTAAATATACTTGGTGTAAATTCTATTATCTTCATAAGTAAAGATAAGACAACTACACCAATAAAACTTAATATTACCGCTCCAACGGAGCCTTTACAAACAGATCTTAAATAATTATTATTGTTATTTTCCATTTTAAAACAACACCTCCCAATACTTCATTTTATGAAGCATTAAGAGGCATTATGATTGATTTTATTTATTTGTCTTGTATGAAATCCCACTTTTTGCAAGTTTTATCTTAGTTTTTGCTGCACTTGTTTCAATAACTACATTTTCATCATCGATGTTTACTATTTTACCGATGATTCCACCTCTTGTCATAATTTCATCATTAACTTTTAATTCACTTATCATATTACCATATTTCTTTTTTCTTTTCTTTTCTGGCAAAATAAGCAAGAAATAGAATATAACAAAAACAACTAAAAATGGTAGCACATTTATAAGTATTGCACTCATATTATTCATTTTTTACCTCCGTAAATTTATAAACAAAATTTAATTTCATTTATTTTTTATGATTTATTCCATGATAAATAGTTTACATTTATTTAGATATATTGTCAATTAAACTACTATTTTCTATCTTCCCATACTGCTATTTTCTTATTTTTAAATTCTTTAAAATAGCCGCCATCAATAGCATTTCTTACTTCTTCCATTAATTTATTATAGAAATATAGGTTATGTAATACACATAATCTCATAGCTAGCATTTCTTTTGCTTTGAATAAATGTCTTATATATGCTCTTGTATAATGCTTACAAGCTGGGCATTGACACCCTTCTTCTATTGGTTTTTCATCTAATTCATGCTTTGCATTCATCATATTAAGCTTACCTTCATTAGTATACACATTTCCATGCCTACCATTTCTTGCAGGAAGTACACAATCAAAGAAATCAACACCTCTGTCAATAGCCTCTAATATGTTACTTGGTGTTCCAACTCCCATTAAGTATATAGGCTTATCTTCTGGAAGATGTGGTGCAACAGCATCTATTATTCTATACATGTCCTCATGACTTTCTCCAACAGCAAGCCCTCCAATAGCATATCCATCTAAATCCATTTTAACAATTTCTTTAGCATGTTCTATTCTTATATCTTCATACGTTCCACCTTGATTTATTCCAAATAACATTTGTTCTTTATTAATTGTATCTGGAAGTGTATTTAATCTATCCATTTCATTTTTACATCTTTCAAGCCATCTTGTAGTTCTTGCTACTGATCTTTCAACATATTCTCTTGTTGAAGGGTTAGGTATACATTCATCAAAAGCCATTGCAATCGTAGATGCTAAATTACTTTGAATTTGCATTGATTCTTCTGGTCCCATAAATATTTTTCTTCCATCTATATGAGAATTAAAGTAAACACCCTCTTCTTTTATCTTTCTCATAGCTGAAAGTGAGAATACTTGGAATCCACCTGAATCAGTAAGTATTGGTCTATCCCAATTCATAAACTTATGTAATCCACCTAATTTACTAACAACCTTATCAGTAGGCCTTAAATGTAAATGATATGTATTAGATAATTCAACTTGACATCCTATTTCTTTTAAATCCATGCTTGATACTGCACCTTTTATAGCTGCTAATGTACCTACATTCATAAATACTGGAGTTTGTATAGTCCCATGAGGAGTTACAAATTCTCCTCTTCTAGCTTTTCCATCCTTTTTTAATAAAGTATATCTTTTACTCACAAGCGTCACCTCTTAATTATAATTTTTTAAATTTCCTTAATAGTATTAGGAAAATTAACTAGAGCTATTTATTTTTTAGCTCTTTATTTATAATTGAGACACTTGACTATGTCACCTCATCAATGTACTCAAAAATTATCATTATTTTATAAACATAGCATCTCCAAATGAGAAGAATCTATATTTTTCTTTAACAGCTTCTTCGTATGCATTCATTACATGTTCTTTTCCTGCTAAAGTTGAAACAAGCATTATCAATGTAGACTCTGGCAAGTGGAAATTAGTTATTAGTCTATCAACCACTTTAAATTTATATCCTGGGTATATAAATATATTAGTCCACCCATTTGTTTCTTTTACATTGCCATCTTCATCTGCTATTGTTTCTAGAGTCCTAGTAGATGTTGTACCTACTGAAATAACCTTATTACCTCTTTTTTTAGTTGCATTTATTACTTCAGCATCTTCTTTTGAAAGATGATAATATTCTGAATGCATTTCATGATCCTCTATAGTGTCAACTTTAACTGGTCTAAATGTTCCAAGACCAACGTGTAAAGTTACATAAGCAATATTAATACCTCTATCTTTTATTTTATGTAATAATTCTTCAGTAAAATGAAGACCTGCAGTTGGTGCTGCTGCTGATCCATTTTCCTTAGAATATACTGTTTGATATCTTTCTCTGTCTTCTAATCTTTCATGGATATAAGGTGGTAATGGCATTTCTCCTAGTGAATCAAGCACTTCTTCAAATATACCTTCATAATAAAACTCTACTATTCTATTACCATTGTCTTTAACTTCTACTACTTCTGCCTTTAACTTCCCATCACCAAAAGTAAACCTTCTCCCTACTCTTGCTGATTTTCCAGGTTTAGCTAGACATTCCCATCTATCTTTTTCTACTCTTTTTAATAGTAAGAATTCTATTTTTCCACTTGTACCTTCTTTTTCACCAATTAATCTGGCTGGCATTACTCTTGTATTATTTAATACTAAAGTATCACCTTCATTTAAATAATCTATAATGTCATAAAAATTCTTATGAGATATTTCTCCTGTTTCTTTATCCAAAACCATAAGTCTTGAAGTATCTCTTTTTTCTAAAGGATGTTGAGCTATCAATTCCTCTGGTAAATAAAAATCAAAGTCTTTTACGTTCATTGTTATCGCTTCTCCTAACTATTAAAAAAACTTGTTTGTCCTTTATTTGAATTATTGTTTTTATTATTAACTCTTCCTAAATGTTTATAAGCTTTATCACTTGCAATTCTGCCTCGTGGTGTTCTTACTATGAACCCTTTTTGAAGTAAGTACGGTTCATAAACATCCTCAATTGTACCTAATTCTTCACCTATAAAATAAGATAAAGTTTCTATTCCAACTGGCCCACCATTAAAATTATCTATAATTGCTTCTAATATTTTATTATCAACCTTATCAAATCCTTGATTATCTACTTCTAGTAATTCTAATGCATCTCTTGCTTCTTTTAAAGAAATTACTTTATTGGATTTTACCTCAGAGTAATCTCTAACTCTTTTCAATAGTCTATTAGCTATTCTAGGAGTCCCTCTAGATCTACTTGCAATTTCCAAAGCTCCCTCTTCAGTAATTTTACATCCAAATACAGCCGCACTTCTTATCACAATTTCCTTTAATTGAGTTTCATCATAATATTCCATTGCACAAAGTACACCAAATCTATCTCTTAATGGAGATGTTAGCATTCCTATTCTAGTAGTTGCACCTATCAATGTGAATTTTGGTAAATCAAGTCTTATAGATTTAGCAGCCGCACCCTTACCAATAACAATGTCTAATGCATAATCTTCCATCGCAGGATATAAGATTTCTTCAACACTTCTATTTAATCTATGTATTTCATCAATAAATAAAACATCATAATCTTTTAGTGTAGTTAATATAGCTGCTAAATCCCCTGCTCTCTCTATTGCCGGACCTGATGTTATTTTTAAATCTCCAGTCATTTCCTTGGCAATAATATTAGCTAAAGTAGTCTTTCCAAGTCCAGGTGGACCATATAAAAGTACATGATCAAGGGCTTCTTTTCTATTTCTAGCGGCCTTTATAAATATATTTAATCTTTCTTTTACTTTATCTTGACCTATATATTCATTTATTTTTTGTGGTCTTAAGCTAAGTTCAGAATTTCCATCTTCAAACATTTCAGCTGGAGTTACTATTCTTTCCATAAACACACCCCCACTTATATATTAAACACTTTATTTTATCCCATTAGTTTAACTAATGCACTTTTTATAATATTTTCAACACTTTCAGATTTATCCACGTCTCTAAGCACTTTTTCTGCTTCTTTTTCTGTATATCCTAAAGAAATCAATGCACTTAATGCTTCTGAAATAGCAAGTGAGTTGTCTTGTGTTACATCATCAAATTCATCTATACAATTTAGTAATTCATCTGTCTTTAACTTATCTTTTAATTCTAATATAATCCTAGCAGCTGTCTTTTTACCTATACCAACACCTCTACAAAGATGTTTTTCATCTCCAGTAATTATTGCATATTTTAAATTATTTAAACGACTTATAGATAATAATGACAAAGCTGCTTTAGCTCCAACACCATTTATCGAAAGTAACATTTTAAACATTTCTAACTCTTCTAAAGATTCAAAACCATATAATCCAATAAAATCTTCTCTTACAATTTGTTCAATATACAATTTTATTTTTTCACCACAGCATGGCATTGAAGACATGGTTGCACCTGAAGTAAATATTTTATATCCTATTCCATTATTTTCAATAATGATATAATCTTTGTTTATTCCCATATATTCACCTTTTATATATTCATACATCCAAAACAATCCCCCTATAGTTTAAAATAAAAAATCGTCAATCTGACTTCGGAGCCATCGATTTTTTTAGCCGTACACCTTTTTCAACCTTAATGTAGAAATAATGGCGTGGCATATTATTATTATTTTGTAATTGAAACCTAACTTATACTTTATCATTTTATAAGAAATCTTTCAATTAAAAATACAAGCAAAAAAGTTATACTATTATTAAAATAAAATTTAACAATGGCATAACCTTTAAAACATAAATATTATGATATTAATTCAGATACACTTTCTTCTGCTTCATCTTTTGTATTGTATTTAAGTTCAAAATTCTTTATTTTAGACTTATCTACATCACGTAAATTTTCTATTGGCTTATTATCTAAAAAAACATCTTCACTATTTTTTATAGATGCATTCCCTTTTTCATCTGTCTGATATATAGCTAAATATCCATCTTTTTCACCAATGTAATATTTATTAGGTTCTAATGCATTTGAAGTATCTCTCTTAAACATAATTTGACTATTGGATGTAAGATCTAATGCATAACCACTATTTTTTAATATTTTTATTAATTCCTCTTTAGTTAGATCACCATCTATATTTAACTGTTGTTTTATTTGAGCAACAGTCATGTCACTCTCTTTTTTATCACCAGCAAATAGCGCTACCTTAACACTATCTTCTAGTTTATTTATCTCAACATCTGTATTAACTTTTTCTTGTGAAGTTTGAAGTAAATTTTTATTATTAACAGATTTGTCTACTAAATAATAAGTTAAAGAAAATATAATTGCTAACATTAAAATACATATAACTGATAATTTTTTCTTGTTGTATTTCATATTCATCACTCCTTACTAGGAGCATTGACCAAATTTATCATATGTATTCACATTATTGTAATTTTTAGTTATTGTAATTTTTTTAATAAATATCATCTCACCCTGTTTATAAAGCCACACTTTTTGCATAACTCTTCTACTGCAACTCTTCTTGAAAAGCCATCATACATATCTTTAGCTCGTTTAGAATTTAAAATTTCTTCTAAATCACTTTCGAATATATTGCCAAGTGGTATATTACCTTCACTATCTAGACAGCATGGTACAACTGTTCCATCTACTAATATGCCTATTTGATCTCTTAATCCATAGCAAAAAGCTCTTTCTCCTAACTCTTCACTATTGATTGATGGCCATTTAAATTTTTCCCCCATGCTTAAATATACATTTTTAGAAAGTTTAGCACTATTTTTTTCCCTTAATATATCTTTTAAGTTATAATCTAAATTAAATCTTTCTTCAAGAATACTATATATGTCTATATTCATATCATTACTTGCTTTATATCTTGTATCTAAATTCCACAATCTTAATGAACAAATTATATTACTTTTTTCTGTAGCTTCTTCACAAAAGCTTATTATATTTTCTATATATTCTTCAAATTTTATTTCCTTATTATTAGCTTCAAAACTATGAAGTGAAATATTTACTTGTCTTAACGCTGGTGATTTAATCAATATATCCTTCACATCATTTATTAATGTCCCATTTGTAGTAATATTAGCTTTTATTTTATACTTATTACTTAAATCTAAAAACTTTTCAAGATTAGAATTTAAAAATGGCTCACCCATTAAATGAAAATAAACATAATCACTATATGGTTTTACAGATTTTAAAACATGTTCAAAAGATTCCTCATCCATAAATTTTAATTTTCTACTTGTCTTGGGGCAAAAATTGCATTCTAAATTGCAAATATTAGTTATTTCTATATATACTCTTTTAAATTTTCTCATTAATTTTATTCACCTTTTCAATTATTTTAAATTTACCGCTATTTTATATAAAGTTTCATTACTAATATTAAAACTTCAAATTAAATAGTCAATTAAACTGTCCTCTTTCTCATAAAATAAATCGTATACCTGATATTATACTAATTTATTATATATCTTTCTATACACAATCACAAAACTCACTAACAAAAAAGGAATAAGACACTATGATCTTATTCCTTTTAATTAAGTTATTTTTTAATAATAAATCTTTAAAATTCAGTGCAAACAATCAACCTATGTTTATAATTTAAATTTTTCTAAATTATCTTTTAGATTGTTTGATAATTCCCTTAAATTATTTGAGTTTTCTACAAATTCATCTGTAGCTCTTGTAACTTCTTGTGCTGAAGCTGCCACTTCCTCTGAACCTGCCGCTGTTTCTTCAAGTATAGCCGATAAATTTTGTACTTGATCTACAACACCATTTTTCATTGTGTTAATATATCCTACTCCATCATATATTTCTTTTACACTATCTGATAAATTTTCTACAGCTGATAATATATCTGTAAAAATCCCTTGTGATGCTTGCACAGCTTCTTCTTGTCCTTGTACTGTATCACTGGTTTTAGACACTGTCTTAGCTGCCAATATAGATTTATCTTTTATATCTTTTATTATTTCATCTATTTGTTTAGCTGACCCTGATGTTTGTTCAGCAAGCTTTCTTATTTCCTCTGCTACAACAGCAAAACCTCTCCCTGATTCCCCTGCTCTTGCAGCCTCTATTGCAGCATTTAAAGCAAGTAAGTTGGTTTGTTCTGTTATTTGACTTATAGTTTCATTCATAGCACCTATTTTTATTACACTATTAGAAACCTCTATAACTACATTTTTAACTTCTTCGGTGCTTATCTTAGTTTCATAAGATTTTTGTATTATAGTTTCTACTGTAGCAATACCTTGCTTACTTAAATTATCTGTTGTCATTGCCATTTCATTAACATTGTTAGTAATTGTAGATATTTTATCTATTTGCTTTGATAAATTTTCTACCTTACCAGATACATCTTCAAGACTGCTTGAAGATTCCATTGTTCCTCTAGATATTTCACTGATAGTTTCACTTACTTGTAACATTGATGCTGATACTTCTTCGCTCATATTAGCTAAATTTATAGATGTATTATTTACATTGTTAGATGAATTATCTACATCTTTAATTAATTCATATACATTATTTTTCATATAATTAAAACTTTGAGCTAGTACTAAAAATTCATCATTAGAATCTACACTTATTTCTTCTCTAAAATCGCCATTTGCTGCCTTATCAAGACCATCTCTTATCTTCTTAATATTTCCACCTATTTTTTTTGAAATATTTAAACAAAATAATGAACTAATTATTGTTAGTATAACTATAGCAACACAAATTAGTACAACAAAAAATCTTTCATTCTCCCTAAATTCATTATTGGGTATTCTGACTATTATTTTCCATCCTGTTTCTTCTGATGTCATAAAATATGCTTTATACTTTTTGTTATTATCCTGTATCATAGTTTGTCCAGAATCATTGTTACATATATAATCCCAGGTACTATATTTAGTTGCTTCATCTGTGCCTATTTCGCTAGGATTAATAGAAGATACTATTTTTCCTGTTAAATCAACAACTACAGTATTACCTGTTTGTCCATATTTTATATTAGATAATTCTTCAGATAAAGAACTTAAATCTATATCTATAGATATTACCCCTCTAAAATCATCATTAACAATAGCCCTTGATATTGTTATAACATTTTTATTAGTTATTATATCCATATATGGATTTTGGATATAAAATTCGTATTTATTTTCTTCTGATTTTTTATACCATTCCGTTTCTCTCGGATCAAAGTCCGCAGGTATTTCATTATCTAATAATTGAACTATTTTACCATCAGTGTTAGCAAAATATATATTCAATATATTTTCATCCGATTGAGTTAATAGTCTAAATTGTTTTCTTAAAACATCATACTCATCATCAATAGATGAATATGAATTTAAATGGCTTAATGAATTTAAAATATCTTTATGATAATTAATTTCATCAGCTATAATGCTATCACCTATATTTGCTAAAGTATTTGAATTAAATTCAAAGTTTTTATTATTAGATTTTATAGTCAGCATAGTTGTCATAATTCCTAATATTATTATAGGAATTAATATCATTAAAGTTATATTTACAAGTAATTTCTTTTGAATGGTGTTTACTTTTATATTATTACTATTCAAAATAATCACACCTTTCTAAACATATTATTATCTTTAATCTATATAATCGTACTTTTTACATTTTTCTTTATATTTCTTTGCATTTTTTATTAATTTATTATTTTTAACATTATTTATATATATTTTTTTATTATTTATTTTACTTTTTATAGTTTAATAATGAAATTTAAAAATATATAATAATTTTCTTGTTTATTAAAATTTGTAACATAAACCATATTTTGAATTATATATGCTATACTAGATTTGTATTATTTTATATATTTTAGGAGGAATAATTATGGCAAATATTATCATTTCACCAGGTAAATATGTTCAAGGAAATGGCGAACTTGAAAATATAGCAACACATACTAGAAATTTAGGGGATAACTTTTTTGTAATCATTAGTACCTCTGGAATGAAAAGAGTATCTAACACTATAAAAAATAGTTTTTCTAATAACGATGAAAATTTAACATTTGAAATATTTAATGGAGAATGCTCAGAAACTGAAATTATGAGATTACAAAAATCATTTAAAGAGAATAATTGTAATGTTGTTATAGGAGTAGGTGGGGGTAAAATTTTAGACACTGCTAAAGCTGTAGCATATTATGAAGATGCTCCTGTAGTAATAGCTCCAACAATTGCTTCTACAGATGCTCCTTGTAGTGCATTATCTGTTATTTATACAGATAATGGTATTTTCGATAAATACTTAATATTAAAGAAAAATCCTGATATTGTCTTACTAGATACAAAAATTATAGTTAATGCTCCATCAAGATTATTAATTTCTGGTATGGGAGATGCACTAGCAACTTATTTTGAAGCAAGAGCTTGTAGAAGAGCAAATAGCTTGAATTTAGCTGGAGGACATATAACATTAGCTGCTGAAACATTAGCCCACGCATGTTACAAAACATTATTATCAGAAGGATATAAAGCAAAACTTGCTGTCAATAACAATGTTGTTACTAAAGCAGTTGAGAACATAGTAGAAGCAACCACCTTATTAAGTTGTTTAGGATTTGAGAGTGGCGGATTAGCTGCTGCACATGCCATATACAATGGCTTTACAATTCTAAAGGAATGTCATGATTTATATCATGGAGAAAAAGTTGCATTTGGTACCATTACACAACTAGTACTAGAAAATGCACCTATTGAAGAAATCAGAGAAGTTATAACTTTCTGCAGATTAATTGGACTTCCAACTAATCTATCTGAAATGGGAATTAAAAACATCGATAAAGATGATATAATGAGAGTAGCTGAAGCTTGTTGCGCTGAAGGTGAAACTATTCACAATATGCCATTTGACATTACAGCATATGATGTATATGCTGCTATTTTAACAGCTAACAAATTAGGAAAATCTTAATATTTACTTTTCAATATTATTTAAAATAATAAAATTCAAAAAGTGTACAATCTTTATTATTAATTACTGTACACTTTTTTTGAATTTTATTAATATTTCTTAAATAACTTCTTATTAAAATGATCATTTATCAATAATTATTTAATAAATACTAAGTAACAATTCCCTTAATACTTTGCAAGCTAATGCTGTTGAACTTCCACTTTGATCATATATTGGGCAAAGTTCATTTATATCCATTCCTACAATATTTAATTTACTTACATCTAATATAGCTTTTAATAATTCCATAAAAGTAACACCACCTGCTTCGGGAGTTCCTGTCCCTGGAAATATTGATGGATCTAATACATCTAAATCCAATGTAAAGTATACTGGTTTTTCTTTTAATTCATCAATAATTTCTTCTAATCTATGAAAATTAAATTTATTGGTAAATACATGATTTCGTCCCCAATATATTTCATTCTTCTCTCCTGATCTAATCCCAAATTGAAATATTCTATTATCTCCAATTATATCCCATACCCTATGCATAACTGTCGCATGAGATAACTTTTGACCTAAATATTCATCCCTTAAATCTGCATGAGCATCGAAATGTATAACATGAATATCAGGATATTTTTTACTTATAGCTCTAAATGCTCCTAATGTAACTAAGTGTTCTCCCCCAATCATACATGGTATTTTATTATCATTAATTAACTCAGCTGTAAAATTTTCAATATCAGTTAATGCATTTTCTGGATTTCCAAAACTAAGTTCTAAATCTCCTCCATCAAAAATGCATATATCTTCTAAGTCCCTATCTTGATATATGCTATAAGTTTCAATTCCAAAAGACTCACTTCTCATTACTTTGCTGGCAAATCTTGTTCCTGGTCTAAATGATGTTGTTGAATCAAAAGGTGCTCCAAAAATAACTATTTTTGATTCATCATAATTATTGTCACACCCTATAAAAGTTTCTACATTTTTATTCATAAATTCTTAATTCCTTTCTACCCAAAATATAATTTAGTACTAAACTTTATTTTAAATAAAATATTAATCATAAAATATCATTACCATTTTAAATCATGGTATAACATTATTATATTTTAATATATGTAAATAAAACAATTGAAATATCGTGAAAACAATTGTATTTAAGAGTCTCCATTACAATATATTACATTAATTCTATTATATTGTTGATATACACTTAAATTCAGCCTATAATAGGTTTAAATAATAATTTTTTTACTTTCAGGGAGGTGCATCATATGAATTCCCACGAAAATTCTATAAAAAGAAAATATACAATTGAAGATTTAGAAAATA
Organism: Clostridium cagae; assembly: GCF_900290265.1. Classification (NCBI taxonomy): domain Bacteria; kingdom Bacillati; phylum Bacillota; class Clostridia; order Eubacteriales; family Clostridiaceae; genus Clostridium; species Clostridium caccae. The sequence goes on along the minus strand of NZ_OKRA01000001.1, from coordinate 554,297 downwards.
TACTAGATTCTATACCTAATTGTATATGGACAAAGGATAAAAATGGTGAATATACTTATGTAAATAAAACTTTTTCTGAAAATATGAATCTTTCAAAAGATGAAATTATCGGAAAAACTGATTTTGATTTTGGAAATACTAAACTTGCTAAAATTTTTGATAAAGATGATAAAAAAGTATTATCAAGAAATATTCCAACATTAAGTGAAAACAAAATAAAGATTCAAGGAAAAAAGCGATGGTTTGAAATTTATAAAACCCCATTAAAAAGAAAAGATAATAGTTTTCCTTGGATTATGGCTATAGCAAGAGATACTACTTTTGATAAAACATTAGATGAAGATTTGCAAAATCTTTTTAATGCCAATAAATCATATGAATTAAACAATGATATTATACTTCCTGCAATTAACACCAAAGATATTATTGACAATAAGAATACTAGTAATAAATATTTATATAAATTACAAAAAATTATTGACAGTTTATCTAGTAGATTAAAAACTGAGGGCGTTAGCTTATTTTTGTATAATAAATCTGATAAATGTTTAAATTTATATTTAAATGCAGGCAAAAGTAATATTAATGTTAAAGATATAATTCCACTAACTAATAATGATATTATCAATTTGAATAAAAATATATATAATAATGTTTTTGAAGTTAATAAAAATAGTATATTTTGCACTTATCAGAAAAAATATCAAAAAAATAATTCTATACATTGTATAAGATCTTGTAGTATAAAATATTCCAATGATTTAATTGGTGTATTAAATATTTATTATCCAACAAACTATACCCCTAAATTTTCACAAGAAGATTTTATAAAATCAACCTGTAATAAACTAGGAATATTAATAAAAAATCATATTCTTTCCTGTCAATTAAAAAATGAATTTCAAAAACGTCTTTATATAGAAAAAGAATTAGAATTATTTTTAGACACGGCAACTGATTCATGCGCTTTAGTAGATTTTGACGGAACCTTTCTTAAAATAAGCAACAATTTTACTAATACGCTTGGTTGGAATGAAGATGAACTTTTAGATAAAAAATTTCAAGATTTAATTTATCCAGATGATATTGAAAAATCTAATAATTTTAGAAAAAACGTACGTGATTCAGGTAAATTTAAAGGTTCTGGACTTATTCATAGATACCTTTGTAAAAATGGTCAATATAAAACACTAGAGTGGAATTGGAATTTAATTCAAGATGAAAATCATATTATATTAACTGGTAAAGATATAACTGAAGAAAAAAAATTAAAAGAAGAAAAAAAGCATTTAGAGGAAACAGTAGCATTAGAGACTTTAAAAACAACTTTTTTTGCTAATGTCTCTCATGAATTTAGAACTCCACTTAATATAATACTTACAGCAATTCAATTAATCTCTATAAAATTATCTAATTGCCCTTGTTCTGAAGAGAAAGAAAAAATTTTTCAATATATTAGGGGAATAAAACAAAACTCTTATAGATTATTAAAGTTAGTAAATAACTTATTGGATTTAACAAAAATAGATGGTGGGTATTACGAGTTAAAATCAATAAAATGTAATATAGTTAATTTAATTGAAGAAATAGTTTTATCTGTTGCAGATCATATTGGTAGTAAAAAAAGAGAGATAATATTTGACACAACAGAAGAAGAAATTTTAACATCATGTGATCCAGAAAAAATTGAAACAATATTATTAAACTTATTATCAAATGCAGTAAAATTCACCAAAGAAAATGATTCAATCGAAGTAAATTTAAATGTAGATTCTTATTATAAAAATGTAGTTGTATCTGTAAAGGATAGTGGATGTAAAATTGACAAAGAAGATGCTAAAATAATTTTTAATAGATTTACGCAACTAGATGCGTTATTAAATAGACGTTGTGAGGGTAGTGGCATTGGACTTGCTTTAGTAAAGTCTTTAGTAGATTTACATGGTGGTGATATTTGGGTAAATACTCTATTTGAAGATGGAGCTGAAATCATCTTTACTATTCCAATTAAAGAACTTGAATCTAAAAAAATTTCAGAATTTCATACTAAAACATTAAATGCCAACATTGAACGTTATAATGTTGAATTTTCTGATATATATAATCTTTAATTTAAATCCCTTATATATGATTTATTAAAAAACACTACTAGAATGTAAAATTTCTAGTAATGTTTTTATAATATTATTAAACCAAATTTATTAACATTATTTATTTTTTATAATCGTGATTTAAAATCTTCATATCCAAATTTCTTTATAATTTCTACACCTTTTTCATCACTATATTTAACTATAGCAGGCAAATTTATTCCATTAAAAGTATTATTTTTAACCATTGAATAAATAGCCATATCACAAAACACTAGCTTATCTCCTACTTTTAAAGGTTCTTTGAAAGAATAATCTCCTATTATATCTCCTGCAAGACAAGTTGGTGCGCCTAATCTATATGCATATTCATACTGATTTGACATGCCTGAATTTATAATATGTGGTCTATATGGCATTTCAAGTACATCAGGCATATGACAAGCTGCTGATGTATCTACTATTGCAATATTCATCCCATTTTTTATTATGTCTAAAACAGTGCACACTAAAAATCCACTATTTAAAGCTACTGCTTCACCTGGTTCTAAATAAATATCAATTTCATATTTATTTTTCATATATAAGATTGTTTCTATTAAAGTATTAATATCATAATCTTCTCTTGTTATATGATGTCCACCACCAAAATTTAACCATTTCATTTTCTTTATATATTTACCAAAGTTTTTATCAACAACTTTAATAGTACGAGCTAAAGTATCTGAATTTTGTTCACACATAGTATGAAAATGTAATCCATCTATTCCGTAAAGATCTTCTGATTTAAAATTTTCTAGGCTAACTCCCATTCTTGAATTTTCAAAACAAGGATTATATATATCAGTTTCTATCTCTGAATACTCTGGATTTATACGAATTCCACATTCTATTTTCTTATTCTTATATTTTTTTACTTTGTCCTTATAAAGTCTCCATTGATTGAAAGAATTAAATATTATATGATCACAATATTTCATTATTTCATCAAATTCATCTTGTCTATACGCTGGAGAATATATGTGTACTTGCTTTCCCATCTCTTCATATCCAAGTCTAGCTTCAAAAAGTGAACTTGAAGTAACTCCTTTTAAGTACTTTCCTATCAAAGGGAATGTAGAATACATAGAAAAGGCTTTTGTTGCAAGAATTATATTTGCTCCAGTCTCTTTTTGAACATAATTTAGTCTTTCTAAATTCTTTTTTAAAAGTCTTTCATCAACCAAATAACATGGTGATGGTAATTTTTTTAAATCTATATCATTTAACACTAGTATTTCTCCCTTTTCAATTAAAATAAAATTTTAGTATATTATAAAAAATACTTATCTTTTTATAATATATGCAAATTCTTAAATTCTTAAATTCTTAAATTCTTAAATTCTTAAATTCCTAAATTCCTTAATTACTTCAAAACAGTCTTAACTAAAAATTATTTTGCTTTTTATATATAAGAATGATGAGGAAAAAAATTTTCTCCATCATTCTTAATAGAATTATTTTAATATATATTTATAAATTAAAATTATTAAAATTTATTTTAAAAGTTTTATTAATATACCTACTTACTCAGCTACTTTACTTACTTGTACATTAATGCTTAATACTTTATTAAAACATTAATTACTTTATTAAAGTTGGATTAAAATCTTCTTGCCATGGTAATCCCCATTTATTTAATTCATTCATAAATGGATCTGGATTAAATTCTTCTATATTATGAACACCAGGCTTATTCCATAATCCTTTTAATATCATACTTGCACCTATCATAGCTGGAACTCCTGTTGTATACGAAATAGCTTGAGATCCTACTTCTTTATAGCATTCTTCATGATCGCATATATTATATATATAGTAAGTTTTTTCTACACCATCTTTAATACCTTGGAATATACATCCTATATTAGTTTTACCTTTAGTTCTTGGTCCTAATGATGCTGGATCTGGTAAAACAGCTTTTAAAAATTGTAATGGAACTATTTTTTGTCCTTCAAATTCAATTGGTTCAATAGATGTCATTCCAACGTTTTCAAGAACCTTTAGATGAGTTAAATATTTTTCTGAAAAAGTCATCCAAAATCTAATTCTCTTAATTCCTTTAATATTAATACCTAAAGATTCTAATTCCTCATGATGTAATAAATAAATATCTTTTGGCCCTATTTGAGGTAAATCATAGACTTCTTTTAATTCAAGTGGTTTTGTTTCTACCCATGCTCCATTCTCTAAGTAGCTTCCGTTCGCAGTAATTTCTCTAATATTAATTTCAGGATTGAAATTAGTTGCAAAAGGATACCCATGATCTCCTGCATTTGCATCAACTATATCTATATAATGTATTTCATCAAAATAATGCTTTTGAGCATAAGCACTGAATACTCCAGTAACACCTGGATCAAATCCACTACCAAGTAAAGCTGTTATTCCTGCTTCTTCAAATTTTTTCTTATAAGCCCATTGCCATTTATATTCAAACTTTGCAGTATCAATTGGCTCATAGTTAGCTGTATCTACATAATGAGTTTTTGTTGCTAAACATGCATCCATAATAGTTAAATCTTGATATGGAAGGGCAAGATTTATTACAACATCTGGGTTAAACTTTTCTATAAGTTCAATTAACTCATCTACATTGTCTGCATCTACCTTAGCTGTTTGTATTTTTGTTTTTCCACCATCTAGTTTAGCTTTTAAAGCATCACATTTTGATAATGTTCTGCTTGCAATACATATTTCTTCAAACACATCAGAATTTTGACAACATTTATGAATTGCAACGCTAGCAACTCCACCTGCACCAATAATTAAAGCTTTTCCCATTTTTCATTCCTCCACTTCATTTATGTAACCATATTTTTTCTATATCTTTATATCTATTCTTTATTTTCATTAAGCATGTCTATTACATAAGTAGGTAGTGCAAAACACCCCACATGTAAATCTGTATTATAATATTTTGTTTTTAATCCTAAACTATTCCAAGCTTCTGCATTAAGATCTTTAATTGGATCATACTTTTTAGAAGCAAATCCAAATAACCAATGCCCTGATGGATAAGTTGGAATATGCGCTTGATAAACCTTATTTATTTTAAATAATCCTTGTATTTTTTCATGAGCATCTTTCATTGATTTTGCATAATACTCATAATATGGACTTTCATGTTGATTAACTAATATTCCATCTTCACTTAATGCTTTATAGCAATTGCCATAAAACTCTTTAGTAAATAAACCTTCTCCTGGTCCAAATGGATCAGTTGAATCTACTATTATTAAGTCATACTCATTTTCTTTATTACGAACAAATTTCAATCCATCCTCATATACAATATTTACCCTTTCTTCTTCAAGCTTGCCTGCTGTTTTAGGTAGGTATTTTTTGCATACTTCAACAACTCTCTCATCTATTTCAACCATGTCAATCTTTTCTATAGTCTTATACCTTGTAAGTTCTCTTATAGTTCCACCATCACCAGCACCAATAACCAAAACATTTTTTATATTAGGGTTAGTTGCCATAGGAACATGCACTATCATGTCATGGTAAATAAATTCATCCTTTTCAGTTACCATCATTAATCCATCTAGAGTGAAGAACTTTCCAAATTCTTTAGATTCTAAAATATCAATTCGTTGAAATTTACTTTGTTCAGTATATAATTCTCTATCAACTTTAATGGAGAATTTTACATCTTCAGTATGTTTTTCTGTATACCATAATTCCATTAATCTGCCTCCACAACATTAATATTTTCAATTTTTGCATCTTCTGTTCCAGTTAAAAAACAGCCTTTTTCTTTTGCATAACTTATATAATTCAAAATTTCTTTAGTTATTTTTTCACCTGGTGCAAGAATAGGAATTCCTGGTGGATAACACATAACGAATTCAGCACATACGTTCCCAGTACTTTCATTAATAGGCATAGAAACTTTTGAAGAATAAAAAGCTTCTTGAGGCGTAAGTATAACTTCAGGATTTATATATTCATGGTCAAACATACCTGATTTATCTTTTGAATGTAATCTCTTAATTTCTGATAATGCTGAGATTAATCGTTCTATAGTTAAAGCCCCATCTCCAACAGATATAATTGCAAGTATATTAGCAATATCTCCGAGTTCTATTTGTATTCCATACTCGTCTCTTAAAATGTCATATACTTCTATACCTGCAAGTCCTATATCTCTAGTAAATATGGCTAATTTTGTTCTATCGAAATCAAAAACAGTATCCTTATCTATAAGTTCTTCTGAAAAAGCATAATATCCATTTATCTTATTTATTTCATCTCTAGCATACTGAGCAAGGTTTTTTACCTTTTCAAAAATTTCTTTTCCATTAAGTACAAGGTCTCTTCTTGCTAAATCCAATGACGACATTAAAAGATATGAGCCACTTGTTGTTTGAGTTAAATTAATTATTTGCCTGACATATCCAACCCTTAAATCACAATTCAAAAGTAAAAATGAACTTTGTGTTAATGAACCGCCTGTTTTATGCATACTAACTGCGGCCATATCTGCCCCAGCTTCTATTGCTGATATAGGCATATCTTCTCCAAAATAAAAATGGGTTCCATGTGCTTCATCTACCAAAACATACATTCCATGTTCATGAGCTAATTTAGTAATCTCTTTTAAATTAGAACAAATCCCATAATAAGTTGGATTGTTTACAAGTACAGCTTTAGCATCTGGATTTTTTTTAATTGCTATTTTTACATCTTCAACAGACATTCCAAGTGGTATACCTAATTTTTTGTTAACACCTGGATCTATATAAACTGGTATAGCACCACTAATCACCAACGCATTTATTGCACTTCTATGAACATTACGAGGCATTATAACCTTTTCATCTCTTTTACAAACACTCATTACCATAGCTTGTACAGCTGAAGTAGTCCCATTTACCATAAAAAAAGCATGTTTAGAACCAAAAGCATCTGCAGCAAGGCATTCAGCTTCTTTTATAACTGATACAGGATGACAAAGATTGTCTAGTGGTTTCATCGAATTTACATCAACCGAAAGGCACTGTTCTCCTAAAAATTCTTTAAGCATTGGATTTCCTCTTCCTTGCTTATGTCCTGGTACATCAAAAGGTACGACTCTCGCTTTTTTATACTTCATCAAAGCTTCATAAATAGGAGCTTTTGAGTGAGATTCCTTATCTTTCATCTTCTCATCCCCCTCATTAATATATATTAGTTCCACTGAATATCTCTATCATCTCTTTGCGCAAATTATTTTCAATTTCAAGCCTTTGTTTAGGCTTAATTTCGTACACATCTCTATTAAAAAGATAATTTTGAAGTTCAATTTCTTTTATTAACATTTTTGTATGAAATATATTTGATTGATATACATTTATATCCATAGCATCATATCTCTTTAAAGTGTTTTCATCAATGTAATCCTGTATTGATGTTATCTTATGGTCTATAAATAGCTTTTTTCCATCAACATCTCGTGTAAAACCTCTAACACGATAATCAATAGTTATAATATCTGAATCAAAGCTTCCAATAAGATAATTTAATGCATTTAATGGAGAAACTTCTCCACAAGTAGATACATCAATATCTACACGAAAAGTAGCAATTGAATTATCTGGGTGATATTCTGGATAAGTGTGTACCGTTACATGACTTTTATCCAAATGCCCTACAATAGTATCTCTTGTATTTAAAATATCAATTTGTCCAAGATTACACGATTTATCTATTTCTTTTACTGCTAATGTCTCTTCTGATATGAGTATCGTTACACTAGCACCTTGTGGATCATAATCTTGTTTTGAGATATTAAGCACATGAGCACCTATCATCTTCGTTACATCACACAATATATTTGTAAGTCTTTCTGAATTGTATTGCTCATCAATATAAGCAATATAGTCCTTTTGCTCTCGCTCACTTTTTGCATAGCATACATCATAGATGTTAAAGCTAAGTGTTTTGGTGAGGTTGTTAAAGCCGTATAATTTCAGCTTGTTTTCCAACCCTAACATCACAACCTTTCTCTATAAAAATAACACTTTATTCTTTGATTAATTATAGTCTTTTATTTTTAAGTAAGCACATATAAAAAGATTAAAAAATTGTGTGTTTTTTTAGAAATTCTTACAAATACTTAACTTTTAGTTTAGCTATTCTTAATCTTATGATATTGTACATTTTACTATATTTTAATTTTAATTACTACTACTTTTTAAATTTTTTCCACTTTTTCTAAAATAATTTGTAACAGACTCAATATTAAGAAAAATATTTTGTTGTAAAAAGTACTTACAAAATTAGCAAACATCTTATTTATAAGAATTTTATCAATTGAAAAAATCATCTTATCAATATACTATTTTTATTCTTAATGGAAAGCATCACTTTATTAAAATCACTATTTTTTATGTTATATATTACTTTATATGTATGCTAAAAACATTAAATATAACTTGTTTATAGCAATTTCTATATAGTATTTTTAATATTTTTATAATGCTATATGATATAATGTCTTATGTATTTGTAAAAATATAAATAATAAAAAGGGGATAATTTTATATGAGAAAAAATTTTATTAATGCATTAGATGCTGCTAAAGAATATAATTTATATTTAAAGGTAGTTACATCAATAAAATCTTTTGATACATACAATAGTTTTTTTAACATATTTGATCAATATGATGATGCTTGTAGACGATTAGTTGTATTAACGAAGTATGAGGAATTAGAAGAAGTTTATGAAGAGGATTCAACTAAAGAAGTTGACTCTAGTAAAGTAATAGATGGATGCATCTATCTTAAAAGTGCATCATTACTTATAAGACCTGATAAAATTGATTGCAGTAATCTGTTAGTAGATAAAAATTTAGTTCTTGAGTTAGTAGCTAGTAAATAGTTGATATTTTAACAATTGGTTTATATAGTAATCAATATAAAGAAATTACTAACTTAAAGATCCCTTTATAATCATAAATTTCAATTTTCAAGACAACTTACCTCGCATTAGCAAATTAGTTTTCTAAAATATAACCTAACTTTTAATAAAAAAGCACCTTTAATATCAATATGAATTCTTGTTGATATTAAAGGTGTTCTTATTTCAATGTAATATTACTTAGCACTTTATTAGAACAAAATCGCTAAGACGGCTTTGGAGCCATCGATTTTTTTAGCCATGCACCCTTTCCAAACGCAGTTCAGGAATAATGGTGGGAATATGATTATTTTTTATTCTTTAGTGGTGCTCATCATACCTTTAAAATACAGTATTCTAAAATAAACTCTTCTAAAAGTCGTTTTAATTGCATAAAAAAGACACCTCCTGTTAGGTATCTAACAAAAAGTGTCTTAACAAATATACATCATAAAAGTATTAATTTAATTGTGCAAGAGTGTCTAAATAAGTCCTATTCTTCCCAACCTTCTGGGAACTCAGCGTTGTGGTAAACTTCTTGAACATCTTCATCATCTTCAAGTAAATCTAACATCTTTTGGAACTTCTTGGCATCTGCTTCATCTATTGCTGTGTATGTATCTGGAATCATTTTAACATCTGCTTCTAAGAACTCAATTCCTTCTGCTTCTAAAGCTTCTCTAACTGTTCCAAAGTCTTCTGGAGTTGTAGTAACTACAAATACTTCATCTTCATCAGCGTTGAAATCTTCAGCACCTGCATCTAATGCAAGCATCATCATTTCATCTTCGTCTTTGTCAGCTTTTTCAATTACCATTTCACCTTTTTCTTGGAACATAAATCCTACACAACCTTGTGTTCCCATGTTTCCGCCACCTTTTGTGAACGCACTTCTTACATTACCAGCTGATCTATTTTTATTATCAGTAAGTGTTTCAACAATTACAGCTACTCCACTAGGGCCATAACCTTCATAAATTATGTTTTCATAATTAACTGATCCTAATTCACCTGACGCCTTTTTAATTGATCTTGTTATTGTATCATTAGGCATGTTCGCTGCTTTTGCTTTTGCAATAATATCTCTTAATCTATTATTTGTTTCTGGACTAGGTCCACCATTTTTAACAGCTACCATTAATTCTTTACCTATTTTAGTAAAGATTTTACCTCTTTTTGCATCTGTTTTACCCTTCTTAGCTTGAATATTATGCCACTTTGAGTGTCCTGACATATTGTTTTCCTCCTTACTTTAATTTAAGTATATAAATTGTATTAATAAATCTAAATAAAAATTAATTATTAATATAGATTTTCAATTACAATAATATAATTAATCTACCTTTATTTTAATATAAAAATCACCAAAAATTATATCATAACAATGATTGCTATTCAAGCAATTGCTATAATATGTAAATTAAATGCACTTATATAATCTATTTTCTTCTTTAAAATAAATTTCTTCATCACTCTTAGATATTATTATTTTCCCACTGCTACATTCTATCATTTCTTTTTCCATATTTTCTATAATATCTTTTTCAACTAGTATGTGAACAATAACTTTATCCGTATATTCAGTTTCTTCTATATGCCATAAGTTTTGTGCACATATATATTGAACCTTACCAAATAAATCATACTCCATTTCTAGAGTTAGTTTTAACCCAACAACTTTTTCAACAATTCCTGCAGATTTTATTGATATACTTGCACCTTTAGTATAAGCCCTAGTAAGTGCCCCTGTTCCAAGCAAAACTCCACCAAAATATCTTGTTACTACTACAGCACAATCAGTTATACCGCTCTTTTTCATAACTTCTAATATTGGTATTCCTGCTGTTCCCTGTGGTTCACCATCATCAGAATATCTTTGAATATTCATATTTTTACCTATAACATATGCCCAGCAATTATGTCTTGCTTGTTTGTGCATATTTTTTATTTCATTAACAAAGGCTTTAGCTTCTTCTTCGCTTTCCACACGTTTTGCATATCCTATAAATTCAGATTTTTTTTCTTCAAATCTGTCTTCACCAAAATTTCTTATAGTTATATATGACATTTAATCAACTCCTCTCTTAAAATGTTTAGTCCTTTTATTATTTTATCTTCATCAGTTTGATAAAACCCTATTCTAAATGTATTTTTTCCGTCATTATGAGATGTGAAAAACATTATTCCTGGAGTTATATATACACTTTTTTTTCTCAATCTTAAAAATAGCTCTTTAGAATTTATTTTACTATCCTTTAATGTTAGATAAAAGTTTAACCCACCTCTAGGATCAATATAACTTACCAAATCCCTAAAATCATTATCCAATATTTTCTGCATTATATTATATCTTTTGCTGTATTCAATATTTAAAGCTTTAATATTTTCTTTCCACTTAGATTCATATATATATATATCTAAAGCTCTTTGCATTAAACTTGAAGTAGTTATGTCTGTATTAAATTTTGAATTTTGAAGACTTTCTCTAAAAATTTCAGGCGCAACTAAATACCCTAGTCTTATTCCAGGTAAAAATATTTTAGAAAAACTTTTTATATAAATAACTCTTTCATTTCTATCTAACCATTTAAAAGGAATGTATTCTATTGATTTTTCATATATAAGTTCAGACAAATAGTCATCCTCCATTATATAAAAATCATATATTTCTGCTAATTCTAAAATTCTTTTTTTCTTTTCTAGACTGTAACTAACTCCTGTCGGATTTTGAAAATAACTCATAGTATAAAAACATCTTATATTATTTTTTTGGAGTATTTTCTCAAATTTATCTAAGTCTATTCCATCTTCTTTTATTGGTACTTCAAAAATATTAGCTTTTTTCCACTTAAATACAGATAATGCACCTCCATAAGTAGGTTTTTCTACTACTACATTATCATTTATATTTAAAATTCCTTTTGAAACTATATCTATACCTTGTTGAGCACCAGATACAATAAGTATATCTTCTTCATTTAATTGATTGTCCCAAAAAACATTATTTATTGTTGATATTAGATTCTTATAACCATATGAATTATTAGATATAAGTGCATTGGCACCATCTCTATCTAAAACTTTATCTATGATTTTTTTTAAATCTTCTATTGGAAATAATACCTCGGTATTAGTTTCCCCTGTAAAATCAACTATGTTATGTAATTCATCTATTCTTAATTTTTTTAATGTATTTAAATATTCTCTTCTAAATATATTAGGGAACTCCTTTACTTTTGCATACGTCCCACTACCAACTTTTTGATAAGCATATCCCTCAGCTTTTAGTTTATTATATGCATTAACAATAGTGACTGAATTAACCTCTAGAGCCTTTGCTAGCTCCCTTATTGTAGGCAATTTTTCCTTATCTTTTATTACTTTTTTCTCTATTAAACTTTTTGTAAAGTTAGATATTTGTATATACTTAGGTATCTCATCTTCAAATTTTATTTCTTTATATAATTTAATATATTCTCCCATTATCAAAACCCTCTATAAATCTAAAAATTATAATTTTTGCATGAATATACATTCTCATTGATTAATTTTTTACTATCTTCTATATCTAACTTTCTTATATCTTTTTTTACTAAATTTCTCTTTAGTAATTCCTTTAATATATCTTCTATTTTTATATCAAATTCCTTAAATCTCACATCATTTTTTATTTCATACGAACTTAGAAAAGTTCTTTTTTCATTTAGAAATTCCAATAAAGCTTTAGTTGATGCAACTATGTTTAACTCTAAAAATCTTTCGATATACACTAATGTGCTTTCTATATTTTCTTTTGACATTGGCTCATAAAATAAATCATTTATAATATTATTAAAATCATCATTTAAATTTGTTGCCATTCTAACTGCATCCTTACTCACTGTATACCCATTTAAATTTAAATATAATTTTGAAAAACTATCCAAAGCCCTTATTAAAATTTCATATGAAGTAAACACGCTATCATTATGTAAATATTTTTTAGTTACTCTAAGATCTTTCATTAGTTTCCCTAAATAAACTAAATTCCATTTTTCAATATGTTTATCTAAACTATATCTTGCTTCATTAAAAGTTGAGGTTATCTCATCATCTCTTGAAAATACAATTTTAGAAGATAATAATATATTTCTTGCAAAACCTTTTTTTCCATCACTTTTATATAAATTTAAAAAACTCTCTTTGCTTAATAATTTCATATGAACATCTATTCCTAATATTTCCGAATATACATCCCTAATTTCATTGAAATTATCTTTATATAAAACAAATAAATCTATGTCAGACTCATCCCATAAATCTCCACTTACTATACTTCCAAAAGCAAATATAGCTAAAACTTTCTTATTAACTTTTAAATCATTTATTAACTTTTGAAATGACTTTTGATACTTTAATATTGATTTTAACATTATAATTCGCTCCTTTTCCCCATTTAATTATTATAACTTAATTAAATAATCATTTAAAGAATTGTTGTATTTTATAGTTTCTTAAAAAATAAAAAATTCTTAGTTTTAAAATGGAATCTTTGTATAAAACACTTTAAAATAGACCTATTATTTTTTATATCTATTTTTAGACTCCATTCTATTTTATCTAAGAATTTTTCAATAAATTATTTCTTGAATTTTATGAATTATTTATTAGCTTAGTACATTTAATACATACTCTTTAGTTTTGTTGTATACTTCATCATCAACTTCAACAATCATAAACGTTCCATCTTCTCTATAATCTTCCTCTAAAACTCTACCATTTCTGTGTAAAAATGATTGCATGTTGCTTTTATCATAAGGAATTAGATATTCTGCCTTTTTATAATTGTAAGGAAGTTTTTCTTCTATTAATGATAAAAATTCTTCTAAATTTATTCCTTCCTTAGCAGATATCTTTATAACTACTTGTTCTTTATTAGTTTCGTCATTTTCTATAAATTCAATAAATTTATTTATTTGTTCTTCCGTTGCTTTATCTATCTTATTTAAAACTAATATTGTTTCTTTATCAATTGCTTCTAATTCTGTTAATACTTCATTTACTGCTTTATACTGTTCTATTGCAGTTTCTGAAGATACATCAACCACATGACATAAAATATCAGAAAATATTACTTCTTCTAATGTTGACTTAAATGCTTCAACTAAATCATGTGGTAATTTTCTAACAAATCCAACTGTATCTGTTAATGTAATTAACCCCTTATTTTTTAATGTTAAAGCTCTTGTTGTAGTATCAAGTGTTGCAAATAACATATCTGCTTCAAATACTTTTTCTTTTCCTACAGTATCTTTTCTTGCTGATAAATCACAAAGAACATTTCTTAAAGTTGATTTTCCTGCATTAGTATAACCTGCAAGTGACACCTTAGGAATACTTTCTTTATTTCTTTTTTCTCTTTGTACTTCTCTCGTCTTCTTTATTCTTTTTAGCTCTTTTCTTAAGTCATATATGGTTTCCATTATGTGTCTTCTATCTGTTTCTAACTTCTTTTCTCCAGGACCTCTAGTTCCAATACCTCCACCTGTTCTTGAAAGTATTGTACCTAATCCTTGTAATCTGCTTAATCTATATTTAAGTTGTGCAAGTTCAACTTGTATTTTTGCTTCTTTACTCTTAGCTCTTGTTGCAAATATTTCAAGAATTAATGTAGTTCTATCTATAACTTTTGCACCTAAAGCTGCTTCTAAATTTCTAACTTGTGATCCTGTTAATTCATCATCAAATATTATTACATTAGCTCTTTCTATTTGTCTAATAGAAGCTATTTCTAATACCTTTCCTCTTCCTATAAAGAATGAAGGATCAATTTTATTTCTGCTTTGAAATACAGTTTGTAAGACTGGAATATTACAAGCTTTTGTAAGTTCCTCTAACTCTTCTAAACTTTCCTTTGTGTCAGAACCTACAAGTATTGCTTTTTCTCCTATTTCTTCTATAACATCATTAACTTTTATTAAATTTTCTATAAACTTAATCTTATCTAATATGTTTATAGACGTAATTTCTTCTAAAGATAAATTCATATTTTCATCATATTCTAACTTATTGTTATAAAGTCTAAGTAGACCTAATGAGAAATCTCTTATTTCTCCTTCTTCTGTTATAGCAACTGATACAATAGCATCTAATTTTAATTTTAAAAGCGCAGTCACATCTAATGCTGAAAGATTACAATAGCCATTAGGATGAGTATGTATAACCCTAACCCCTGATAATCTTTTTTCACTTATATCTATTAAAGGTACCTCAACAGATGTAGAATCTCCAATAGCAACTGACGTAACATTACCCTTTCTATTTATTGCAACACTTACTTCTCTTTCAATATTTGCTGATACCTTAGCAATTATATTTAAGATTTCTATGTTACACACTTCATCTTTAGAAGTTCTAATAGAATGTATTTTTTCTAATTCACTTAAAATAGAATTTCTTATTCCATCAATATTTCCCTCTATCATTATAATTATCACCTCAAACTTTAATTTTATCACTTTATTTTTAATGTGTATTAGAACAATACTACTATGATACTCTTTGTTAGTGGAAATTCAATATTGCTATATGAAATCCAATTAATTTATTCCTTAACCTTGAACCTTAAATTTTGAGCTAACTTTTCGTATAGGATTAAATTTAATTCTTCCTGTAAATTTAAAAGAATATATAATTTGTTCTACAATAACAAAGTGAATTGTTATATTTTATACTTTTTGTTAATTTTCACATTATCATTATAACTTATCATATATACAAGTTATCATCAAATTAACCTTGATATAATTTCATAAATAATAAATTATTTCAATCTTATCTTAAGAACTTTCATATAATTTTATACTATTAATATTTCCTTGTAAATAAACCATGAAAATAATGAGACATCCATCTTGACAATATTCCTAATATTTTATACTATTAAACTACTTTAAAGAAACATAATGAGATATATTAGAGGAGGTGACCTGTTGTTAAATCTTTGTTATGATTTTAGATTTTAACAACAGAATGGCATGGATAATAAAAAGCGTAATATACTTTTTTCTAAAGAAAAAATTGATGCTAGAATAGAAGAATTAGGTAAAGTTATCACTGAAGATTATAAAGATAAAAACCTTTATGTTTTATCTTTATTAAGAGGTAGCTTTATATATGCAGCTGATTTAGTTAGAGCAATAGATACAAAAACCAAAATAGGCTTTATGACTACTTCAAGTTACGGTCATGATGAAGTATCTTCAGGAAAAGTTAAAGTAATCAATGATATTCCTGATAATATTGAAGGATATGATGTTCTTATTGTTGATGATATCATCGACACTGGTATAACAATGAACTTTGTTGTTAATCACGTAAAAAGTTTAGGTGCTGCTTCAGTTAAAACTTGTGTTTTACTTGACAAACCATCAAGAAGAACAGTTGAAATTGAACCTAATTATTGTTGTTTTACAATTGAAGATCTTTTTGTAGTTGGTTATGGATTAAATTATGGAGATCACTATAGAAACATCCCTTACGTATTTAACTGGCAATAAATTTATAATCACTTTTACATATTAAAAGATTATAAGAAAAAGAAGGAGCTGTATCAGATTGATTTGAAAAACTCTAATCTGGTACAGCCTCTTCTTTTTAGTTGCTTTGTTTAAAATCAATTGCTGTTTCTGGTATTTTACCTACTATAATTGTATCCGATACAGGTACTTTAGTTACTATTTCAACTTCATTGGTTTTAAATGGTAAGATCACTCTAACTTTTGATTCAACATTAAGATATATTCTATGTCTAGTCTGATTAATTCCTGCACTTTCAAATCCTGATTCATAATTTGCATTAATATTTCCTACATCTTCAACTCTAATAGCCATTTGTGGTCCCAAATTATAATAAATACTATTGTCTGTAAACCATCCTAATGGTATTTTTATTTTTATATCTTCAAGATTTTGCAATTCCTCATTACATTGTATAGATAACTTAGATGCTAAGTAATTCAATTTTACAGTATCTGCTTGAATCAGAGTGATATTCCCATCATTATCTTTTTCTATTTTTATCATTTCATTATAATTAAATTCATCTGCAAAAAGCTTAATACTATTACTATTAATTATATTAAGAACTCTTGATCTTACAGTCATCTCCGCTACTCTATCCAACGATGGCATAACTTTATTATCCAAAAAAACTATTACTGAATTAAAGATAATAACAAGGGCTATACTAATTACTATAATTGGTATATATTTTCGTTTCTTACGCTTTGTATAATATTTCATTTCACTACCTTTATGACGAGTTATTAGTTTACTCTTATTATAAGTATGCTATAATAATAAAGAATATTATTTAATCATTAACGTAATTTTAGGAGGATAGAATGTCGACTGAAAAAACTCCAAATAAAACAAGAAAAAGTACTAATAATAAAAGAAAAAAGAAGAAAAAGAAAAAAAATAAATTAACTGCCTCTACTATCTTAAAGAAAATAGGTATTGGGGTTTTGGCTTTGATATTAATAGTATCTGTTGTAGGTGCAGGATACTTACTTGCAATTATAAAAACTACCCCGCCATTAGATGTTGAAGATGTTTTATCGTTAAATCAAGCTTCAAGTTTATATGATAGTAATGAAGAATTTATGGATAATTTACATACAGATGAAGAACGATATGTGATAACTTCTGATAAAATTCCAGATAACCTTAAAAATGCCTTTATATCAATTGAAGATGAACGTTTTTTTAAACATAGAGGAGTAGATGTTCAAAGAATATTAGGAGCTGCTTTAACAGATGTAAAGAAAATTTTAACTGGACAAAAAGGGTTACATGGCGCTTCTACAATAACTCAACAACTTATTAAAAACACAGTTCTTACTAATGAAGTATCTATCAAAAGAAAAGTAAAGGAAATTTACTTATCTCTTGATCTTGAAGACCAGTTAAGTAAAGATCAAATAATTACTGCATATTTAAATACAATACCTCTTGGTGGTCAAGTGTATGGCGTTGAAGCAGCCTCATTGCTATATTTTAGTAAAAATACATCTGATTTAAGTTTAATTGAATGTGCTTATTTAGCAGGTATAACTCAAGCACCAAGCTATTATAGTGCTTATAATGAAAATAGCCAAAAAGATCCTTCAAGGTATATTAACAGAACCTTAACTGTTTTATCTAAAATGAATGAACTAGGTTATATTTCAGAAAGTGAATATAATAAAGGTGTTCAAGATATTAATGACGGCAAACTAGCTTTTAAATCAAGTAAAAAAGATTTTCGCTTAAATTATGAGTGGTTTGTTTATCCAGCTGTATCTCAAGTTAAGAGAGATTTAAAAGAAAAATACAAATACACAGATGAGGAAGTTTCTAAATTGATTGTTAATGGTGGTTTAAAAATTTATACTACTATGGATAGAGATTTACAAGATTTCACTCAAAAAACTTTAGATAACTATAAAAATTTAAATGTTGGAAATTCGGAAGCTTATGATGAAAATAAAGTTCCATTATTGCAAGCTTCAGCAACAATAACAGACTATAGAAATGGTAAAGTTCTTGCTATGGTTGGTGGAAGAGGTAAACAACTCCCTCAGTCAAATAATAGAGCTTATAATGATTTAAGATCAATAGGTTCTACTACTAAGCCACTTACTGTATATGGACCTGGTATAGATCAAGAGATAATAACGGCTGCAACATCAATAGATGATGCTCCTTTATCACCAGAATTAACAAAAAAATATCCAGCATATGCTCCACCTAATATTCTTAGGAATTCACCAGATGAATACTTAGGTCTTATATCTCCACGTGAAGGAATAATGTATTCTAAAAATACTGCTTCTGTTATAACTGCAGACACTATTGGTTTAAAAACAGGAATATCTTATGGAGAAAATTTAGGTCTTGTATATAACAGTGCATCTAAAACTTCTATAGCTACTGTTGCATTAGGAGAATTTAATAATGATCCTAAAGATAGAGATGGTGGTAACACTTATAAAGTGGCTGCTGCATTTGGAAGCTTTGGCAATGATGGTCTATACGTAGAACCTCTACTTTATACAAAAGTAGTTGATCCAAAAGGTAATACAGTATTAGAAGGAAACCCAAAAGAAAAACAAGTATTTTCACCAGAGACTGCATATATAATGTATGACTTATTGAAAGGACCCGTTAACTTTTATGGTAGTGCTCCTGCTAAGTGGAGTGATATGCCTGTTGCTGGTAAAACAGGTACTACTACAGATGCAAAAGACTTATGGTTTGCAGGACTTACGCCTTATCTATCAGGATCAGTTTGGGTTGGTTATGATAATCCTAAAACTGTATTTGGTGGATCTGGAACTGTATGTGCTAATTTATGGGGAAAAATAATGGCTAAAGCACATAAAGGAATGGAAGTTAAAGATTTAGAAGAACCTAGCGGAATTGTTCACGTTGCTGTATGTAAAGATTCAGGTAAGTTGCCATCAAATTTATGTAGTAGTGATCCTAGAGGAAATAGAATTACAGAAGAATTATTTATTGAAGGAACTGAACCACATGAAACATGTAATACTCATATTAGCGGGCGTATAAATAGACTTAATAATAAATTAGCTGGCGCTAATACGCCTGCATTATTAACTCAAAATAGAGTTTTTATAAGCAAAAAATATCCTAATCCATTAACTAGAGATTATATATATGTACTTCCACATTCACAAGATAATTATATAGAAGATCAAGCTAATCCAGAGCTTTCTCCTCCAAACGTAAATGAGGAAGGTGAAGTAGAAATTCCAAACAATAATGGTACTCCTCAGGGAAATAATAAACCACCTGAGACTGAGCAAAATGACTCAATATTAAATTCTATACTGAAACCATTAAAACCACATTAATATGAAAAAACGACACATTAATTTTTTAATGTGTTGTTTTTTTTATTAAAATAAAAAAAATTCCGTATTCTATTTATTATATAGCATAAAATATATATATATTTTAATGTTTTTATTTCAAAATGAATAAATGTTAACTTATCCCTGCATTTTCTATTTTTTATATAATCTCGGTATTTACAAACCCTACTCAAACTAATAATCACCATAATGTAAGGATATTAATTTTGAATTTTTTATTCTTTGTTCTTGCATTTTTTGCTTTTACAATATAAAATTATATTAATCGACATATTTTTTTCTGATGAAGGAGGCATAAATTTGGATATTTTAAATAATTTACTTGTAGCATTCAATGATTTTTTGTATACATATATTCTTATAGCTTTATTAATAGTTTTAGGTCTTTACTTTTCTTATAAAACTAAATTTGTTCAATTTAGATTTATAAAAGAAATGTTTAGGTTATTAGGTGATGGGGTTACATCTGAACGAAAAAAAGGAAGTGTATCATCATTCCAAGCCTTTTGTATAAGCACAGCATCAAGAGTAGGAACTGGTAATCTAGCAGGTATTGCTATTGCTATATCTATTGGTGGACCTGGTGCAATATTTTGGATGTGGATTATAGCTTTAATTGGCGCAGGTTCAAGTTTTGTTGAATCTACATTAGCTCAAATATATAAAACCAAAGATAAAAATGGTGCATTTAGAGGTGGACCTGCTTATTATATTGAAAAAGGATTAAATAAAAAATGGATGGGAGTTTTATTCTCAATATTAATAACAGTCTCTTTTGGACTAGTATTTAACTCTGTTCAATCTAATACTATTTCTCTAGCTATGAATGAAGCTTTTGGAGTAAATCAAATTACTATAGGAATTATATTAACAGCTTTAACTTTAGTAATTATTTTTGGTGGAGTTCACAGGGTTGCTAAAGTATCTGAAATAATTGTTCCTATAATGGCAGTTGCTTATATACTTGTATCACTATTTGTAGTATTTAAAAACTTTACTCATATTCCTAGAGTATTCACATTAATTTTAGAAAATGCTTTTGGTTTACAACCAGCTATTGGTGGAACTTTAGGCGGAACTTTAATGATTGGAATAAAGAGAGGTTTATTCTCTAATGAAGCTGGTATGGGTAGTGCTCCAAATGCTGCAGCTACTGCTGATGTAACACATCCAGTTAAACAAGGGTTAATTCAAACACTTGGAGTTTTTACAGATACTATAATAATTTGTAGTTGTACAGCATTTATAATATTGCTTGCTGATATAGATTTATCTGGTGGATTAACAGGCATTCAACTAACACAAAATGCTTTAAGTTCTCAAATAGGTAACTTTGGAACTATATTTGTAGCTATTTGTATATTACTATTTGCATTTAGTTCTATTGTTGGTAACTACTATTATGGTGAATCTAATATTGAATTTTTAAGCAAGAAAAAGATATACTTAATTGTTTACAGAATAGCTGTGGCTTCTATGGTATTTTTCGGATCTATAGCTAATTTAGATATAGTCTGGAACTTAGCTGATACATTCATGGGCTTTATGGCTATAATAAACTTGATTGCAATTACTCTACTTGGTAGATTTGCATTTAAAGCATTAGATGATTATAGAGCTCAAAAGAAAGCAGGAATAAAAGAACCTGTATTTAAAGCTTCGTCTATACCTGAATTAACAAATGTTGATGAATGGAAATAGATTTATAGTTAATATATATACATAAATAAAAAAATGTAATGATTAATTAATCATTACATTTTTTTATTTTTTCATGCTTTTAATGAATTTTTATATTGCAATAACACATTTTTAAAGCATAGTACTGTTCAAAATAAAATTTCTTATTTAATTAGTCACTACCGAATTTTCTGCTCCATATTTTATATTATTAAGTACTTCTTTAGATTCTGTAGTTATAAAAAATTCATTCGTAAATTCCGCATCATTTCTATCTTTACCTTTTACTGTAACGACATAGCAAAGTTCAGAATTTAAATTTTTCTCACCTTTTGTTTTTCTTTCAGCATAAGCTAGTTCAGTTGGATAAACAACTTCCCCATCATCATTAAATTTATTAAATAAATTCAATGCTTCTTTTTCTGCTTCTTCTTGTGATATATTTATTACAAAATCTTTACATTCTTTTTCAATTGACGAATCAGTGTAATTTTCTAATAAACCATTAGATTTATTTATGCATATTATTATTTCATCGGAATATACTGGATAACCATTTTTACATTTCAAATATACAAAAGAATAATAAGGAAGCTTGTCTGAATCTTTTTCATTTTTTATTCCTCTAAAAGTTAATTCCTCATTATATATATTCTTAAGATACTCTATTGACTTTTCTTTAGCTTCATAATATGAGATTTCATATTCACCCTTCTTTATATCCTTATTAGCAAAGCCTATAACATTATAATTTTTATCTAAGTCTATTCCAAAGGAGTTTGCAGTTATAGTTTTATAGATTAACTTATTTTTATTACCGAGTGTTTTTACTCTCTTATATTGTATTTTCTTTAAGTCCTCTTTATCATCAATTGCATTTATTGCATGTAAGTTCTCTATAAAACTTTTAGCCGCTTTAATATCCCCAGATCCATTTCCTATAAATTTATGCATTACAAATATTACAGTTATACTAAGAATCGCCAAAACAATTACACTAATCATCTTAGTTTTTTTAGAGCTCATTTACATCAATCCTTTATAATAAGCTTTTTTTATAATTGTACAATATTAGTAAAATTTAATCAAACGTTATACATTATGGCATATACTTAACGCCTAATTTATCCTCTATTTGTTTTACTAAATCTTTTCCTACAACTTTAAATATTATAGCTAAAATCATCTCTATCGTCCCCATTAAATTGGATGAAATCATAATTTTTCCATTATCCACAAAATTTTTATTAACTATTTTTATCTTATTTAACTTTTCAGATTTTATTAACTTACTTAAATTTTCAATATTAGGAACGGACATCCCTGTCAAAGATTTTATTTGTTCTAATATTGCTATTGAATTTCCTATGGCACATATATAATTGCATTGATTATATACTTCTACTATACTTTTTATAATTTTTTCATTTTGGATTATATTTTCCATACTTGTTGAATTGGGTAAAATTATAATGTTTGAATCTAAAACACTAAAATTTGATGAATCTAATTCTAACTTCAAGTTATTGCTGTAATTAGTCTTATCAGTTAATGATATTATTTCAAAATTAAATATTTTCTTATTTGATAATTTATTTACTTCATTAAATATGTCCCAAAATAAAGCATAGTTTGTAATATTTATACTTTCATATATAATAAATGAAACATTTTTTACACTGGAATCTTTAAAATAAAAAAAATTACTCTTAGTAAGTTTAAATGTTGTTTCCTTTTGATATGTTCCGCTTTCTTGAAAGCCTAATTTATCTGCAAACACTCGTCCATATTCATTTCCTACTTTATCTAATATCATTTCCCCATCAAAATCAAAGAAGTAATATTCAAGCATAAGTCTCATAGCTTCTTCACCATAACCCTTATTTCTATATTTATGGTGAATTTTTATATTTGATCTTGCTATTTTAGTTGTAGGATCATATCCATGAAAACTTACTTCTCCAATAGGTTCATCTTCAACTGTGTATATAAGGCAATAAAAATTTCTTCCATCTGTTGGAGACACCATCTTCTTATAAAAACTCTCCCACTTATTTTCTGTAAATTTATATACTCCTCCAATATCTTTCATCGTTTCTTCATCAGCCCATAAATTTGCTGTAAAAATTAATTCTTTATATTCAGGTTGCTTTATATATACTAATTTACCACTTCTTCTATACAGTTGATATTCTTTTTGCATAAAATCACCTAATAATTTCTTTATTATATTAGTTTAAATATCTCACATTTTCTTGTTTTTATCAATATTTATAATTGAAATAAATGTTAAAACTGCCTATTTAGTTTTCTATTTTAAACTTTTATGCAAAAAATAAAGTTTGCTTATATTTCTTAGTATATGTATACTTAAGTTTACATAATACTAAACATATTTTTTACTAATAAGTAAAATAAATGGTTAAACGAATATTTTTTTTATTTTTTTAACAAAAAAATATTGATTTTTACTTATAAAATTTATATAATATCATTGTTTGTTTAGTAATTTTAAACTTAAGGTTTAGTAAAAGTGAGTATATTATATATTCGACGGTAGGTGTATATTTTGCAAATTGGAGAAAAGATTCGTGTATTAAGAATGGAAAAACAATTAACCCAAGAAGAATTAGCAAATAGATGTGAGTTATCTAAGGGATTTATATCCCAACTTGAAAATGATTTAACGTCTCCATCAATTGCTACTTTAATGGACATACTTGAAATCCTAGGAACTAATTTAAATGAGTTCTTTAGTGAAACAAAAGAAGAACAAGTTATATTTAGTAATGATGATATGTTTAAAACAGATGATGAAGAACTAAAATATTCCTTAATGTGGCTTGTGCCTAATGCCCAAAAAAATGCTATGGAACCAATTATGATTACTATTGAGCCAGGTGGGCAATATATTGAGGAAGAACCACATGATGGTGAAGAGTTTGGTTATGTATTATCTGGAAGCATTTATCTACATTTAGGAAAAAGAAAACTAAAAGTAAAAAAGAATGAAAGTTTTTATTTTAAACCAAAGGTTAATCATTATATTTCTAACGTTGGTAAAACACCAGCAAAAGTTATTTGGATAAGTACTCCACCATCATTTTAAATTTTAGAGAGAGGTGCTTTTTTAGTGAGCGATAATATAATTAAATTAAATAAAATAAGTAAATCTTACGGTGAACAAAAAGTATTAGATAATTTATCTTTGACTATTAGAAAAAATGAATTTTTAACATTATTAGGACCTAGTGGTTGTGGTAAAACAACTACACTAAAGATAATTGCAGGCTTTGAAACAGCAGATGCAGGCGAAGTATTATTTAAAAATGAAGATATTTCTAATCTTCCACCTTACAAAAGACAAGTAAATACCGTATTTCAAAAGTATGCATTATTTCCTCATATGAATGTATACGAAAATATCGCTTTTGGGCTTAAATTAAAAAAACTCCCTAAAGATCAAATAGCAAAAAGTGTTAAGGATATCCTTGAACTTGTTGCATTAAAGGGATTTGAAAAAAGAAGCATCACTTCATTAAGTGGTGGACAACAACAAAGAATTGCAATAGCTAGAGCTTTAGTTAATAAACCTGAAGTATTACTTCTTGATGAACCTTTAGGTGCATTAGACTTAAAACTTAGAAAAGAAATGCAAATAGAATTAAAAAAGATACAACAAGAAGTTGGTATTACATTTATCTTCGTAACTCATGACCAAGAAGAGGCATTAACTATGTCTGATACTATAATTGTTATGAATAAAGGTCTTATCCAACAAATGGGTAGTCCTGAAGATATCTATAATGAACCTGCTAATGCTTTTGTTGCTGATTTCATTGGTGAAAGCAATATATTAACTGGAACTATGATTGATGACTTTGATGTTGAATTTTGTAACAAAAGATTTGATTGCGTTGATAAAGATTTTGAAAAAATGGAAAGTATTGATGTAGTAATAAGACCTGAAGATATAAAAATAGTTGAAGCTGAAAAGGGAATGCTTAAGGGCACTGTAAAATCTATAATGTTCAAAGGAGTTCATTATGAAATGCAAGTGGAAGTAGATGATTTTACATTCATTCTTCACAATACAAAATCTGTAGATGTTGATAATGAAATAGGATTAGATATCTATCCTGAAGATATACATATTATGAAAAAGAGTGATGATAATGCGTAAAAAAAGTACTTCGATTTTAGCATATCCTTATTTTATATGGAGTGCACTATTTATAGTTATTCCTTTAATTATAGTTTTATTTTTTAGCTTTACTACAAAAACTAGTTCAGGATATTCATTTTCTTTAGAAAATTATAATAACTTATTTAATTCTCAATATTTATATATATTTAAACAATCTATATTATTAGCTTTAGAATCAACTGTAGCTTGTTTAGTTATTGGATATCCCGCTTCTTATATAATTTCAAAAATGAACTTAAGTAAGAGCAATTTTTTAATAATGTTATTTATATTGCCAATGTGGATGAACTTTTTATTAAGAACCTATGCTTGGGTACCTATCTTAGGAAAAACAGGTTTAATAAATTTGTTACTTGGTAAAATAGGTATAGGACCTATTTCTTTTCTTTATAATGATGGTGCTGTTTTACTAGGAATGATTTATAACTTCTTACCATTTATGGTTCTTCCTATTTATACAATATTAATAAAGATGGACCAAGATTTAATAAATGCTGCGCATGATTTAGGTGCTAACAGATTTAAAGTATTTACAAGAGTTGTTTTACCACTTAGTATGCCTGGAATAATTTCTGGAATCACGATGGTGTTTATGCCCGCAGTTTCTACCTTTGTAATCTCAAGATTATTAGGTGGAGGTCAATATATGTTAATTGGTAATGTAATTGAACAACAATTCACAACCATGGGTGATTGGAATTTTGGATCTGCAATCTCAATATTAATGATGATAATTATATTAATATTTATGAGAATTGCTTCTAAATTCGAAAATGATGACAGCAAAGAAGGTGGTGGACAATTATGGTAAGTAAACTAGAGAGTTTTATTAAAAAATTCTATTTAGTTATTATATTTTTATTCTTATATACGCCTATCATTACTTTGATGGTATTTTCATTTAATAGTTCAAAAACCATGGGAAGATGGACTGGATTTACATTTAAGTGGTATAAAGAATTATTTAACAATGATAGACTTATGTCTGCACTTTATTATACTTTATTAATAGCTATTATAGCATCAATTATAGCTACTATAGTGGGTACAATAAGTGCAATCGGTATACACAAACTTAGAGGCAAGAAAAAATCTTTCATATTAAATATTAATTATTTGCCTGTTTTAAACCCAGATATAGTTACAGGTATAGCCCTTATGTCTATGTTTATATTTATTAATTTAAAATTTGGATTTACTACTATGTTATTAGCACATATTACATTTGATATTCCTTATGTAATTCTTTCAGTTCTTCCGAAATTAAAGCAGTTACCTGAAAATACTGTAGAAGCTGCGGAAGATTTAGGTGCTACTCCACTATATGCTATTAGAAAAGTTATACTACCTCAAATAAAGCCTGGTATAATCTCAGGGTTCCTTATGGCATTCACAATGTCAATAGATGACTTTGTTATAAGTTTCTTTACAACGGGTCCTGGAGTTACTAATTTATCTATAGAGATTTATTCTATGGCTAGAAGAGGTATTAAACCTGAAATTAATGCTCTTTCAACATTAATGTTCTTAACTGTTTTAACTTTATTAATAATAGTAAATAAAAAACAAAATCTTACAAGAGGTGAACAATTTGAAAAAATTTAAATTATTCGGTGCTTTAGCATTAACAAGTTTATTGACTTTAGGTATTTTCTCAGGATGTGCTGACAAAAACATAGGACAAAATGGTACAGTTTATTTTTATAATTGTGGCGATTATATTGATGAGGATTTATTGTCAAAATTTCAAAATGAAACTGGTATTAAAGTTGAATATTCTACTTATGATACAAACGAAATAATGTATCAAAAATTAAAAAGTAGTCCTGGCAGTTATGATTTAGTTATACCGTCTGATTATATGATTGAAAAAATGACAAAAGAAGATATGATTGACGAATTAGATTTTAATAACATACCAAATTATAAGTATATAGATGATAGTTATAAAAATTTATCTTATGATTCAAATAACAAGTATTCTGTTCCTTATATGTGGGGTACTATAGGAATAATATACAACCCTGATATAGTCACAGAACCAGTTACAAGTTGGGATATATTATGGAACGAAAAATACAATAATAAGCAACTAATAATGTTTGATTCAATGCGTGACACTCTAGCTATTGGATTGAAAAAACTTGGTTATTCTATAAATAGTACTAATACTGATGAAATAAATGCAGCTACTAACGAGTTAGTAAAACAAAAACAAAACATTTCGCCTCTTTATTATGTAGATGAAGTTAAAGATAAAATGATAAGCGAAGAAGCTGTTATGGCTACTGTTTGGTCTGGAGATGCTGCTTATATAAGATCAGAAAATCCTAAATTAGAGTACGTTATTCCTGAAGAAGGATCTAATAAATGGTTTGATGGTATGGTTGTTCCAAAGGATGCTCCAAATAAAGAAAATGCGGAAAAATTAATCAACTTCCTTTGTGACCCTGAAAATGCAAAACAAAATGTTGATTATATTGGATATTCAACACCTAACAAAGGTGCTTATGATATGTTAGAAGATCTCGTTAAAGATGACAAAGGTATTTATCCATCAAAAGAAGTTTTAGATAAATGTGAGATTTTTACCGATTTAGGTGATTCATTAAAATTATATGATGATGCTTGGATGAAAATCAAAACAGCTAAATAATAAAAGGATCCTTAGATAAAGTTTACTTTATCTAAGGATCCTTTTTTATAAGATACATTCAAATAAATAACTAGTCAGTATTCTAGTTTATTTTGTGAATTACTTCTTCCTTGGAACCTAATAATAGCAGAACCTAAGTCATTGTATTTCTCAAAATATTCGTACCATCTTTGACTTGTTATTTATTTTCATATACCTAATTTAACTTCTGGAAACCATAATTTTAATTCTGCTTCTGCACTCTCTGCATTATCTGATGCATGAACACAATTTTCAGTTTTACTTCTAGCATACCTATGTCTTATAGTGCCTTCTTCGGCATCATCAGGACTTGTTGCTCCATTTATTTTTCTAACCTTATTTATCGCATCTTCTCCAGTTAAAATCATAGCGCATAATGGACTTCCAGTTATAAATTCTATTAATTCTTCAAAAAAGTCTTTACCCTTATGTTGTGAATAATGTTGCTCTCCTATCTCTCTTGTTGCTTTCATCATTTTTATTTCAACGACTTTTAAGCCATTAGCTTCATAGCAACTAATGATATTACCTATTATATTTCTTTTAACTCCATCAGGTTTAATTAAGACCATAGTTTTTTCACTCATATTGATACCCTCCTTTTATGCTACATAACTATTATATACCTTTTCATAAGGTTTACATATCTTATGTTATAATATACTATAACATATTATAACATAAAGGTGTGTATTTATGAAAAGGTATTCTTTGAAAATTTTTGGTAGAGTTCAAGAGATTGGGTTCAGATATTTTTCTCAATTAGTTGCAACTAACCTTTTGTTAACTGGATATGTAAAAATTTTATACTCTGATGAAGTCATTATGGAAATTCAAGGAAAACAAGAAAATATAGAATCTTTTATTAATAATAATACATTTTAGTTATTAGTAATTTAATATTATATAAAACAAAGGAGCTATTTTTCAAATAACTCCTTTAAATATTTAAACTATATCAAGCTACTACTTCTTCAATTGAATCTTTTGCTTTAATTTCTTCAAAAAATTCTTCTGTCTCTTTAATTACAACTTTTCTAAGACCTATTAATGCTATTAAATTAGGAAATGCCATACAACCATTAACTATATCTGCTATTATAAATATCAATTCTAATGGTAAGAATGGTCCTATAGCAACTAATATTATATAAACTATTCTATATGGCATAATTGATTTAGTGCCAAATAAATATTGAATACACTTTTCACCATAATAATTCCATCCAAGTATAGTTGTAAATGCAAAGAATATCAATCCTATACTAACAATATATTTTCCTAACATTGCCATTGGCAATCCTATTTCAAATGCTGCTGATGTAAGGCCAGCCCCTTCTATTGTTGCACCAACTGCAAATACACCAGTAGATCCACTTGTTATTACTATTGCAAGACCTGTCATTGTACAAACAATTATTGTATCAAAAAAAGTACCTGTCATAGATATTAATCCTTGTTTAGCTGGTGAATTTGTCTTAGCTGCTGCCGCTGCTATTGGTGCACTACCAAGACCTGATTCATTAGAGAATACACCTCTAGCTATACCATTTCTTATAGCCATTGTCACTGTAATACCTAATACCCCACCACCTATAGCTTCTGTATTAAAAGCACTTTCAAATATTAATTTTATTGCACCTGGAACAGCTGTATAGTTAAATGCAAGAACTAATAATGCTCCCACTATATATGCTGCAGCCATAAATGGCACAAGAGTTTCTGAAACTTTAGATATTCTTTTTATTCCACCTAAAGTTACTAATGCTACTAATGCTGTTACAATTACCGCTGTTACAATTAACGGTATATTAAAATTAGCCGCTGCTGCTGCTATTGAATTTACTTGTCCAAAAGTTCCAATTCCAAAGAATGCAACTCCAACACCAAATACTGCGAATAATTTTGCAAGCCACTTTAATCCAAGACCATTTTGTATATAATACATTGGTCCTCCACACATTTCTCCATTTTCATCTACTTCTCTATACTTTATAGCAAGTAAACCTTCTGCATACTTTGTTGCCATTCCAAAAAAGGCTGCAATCCACATCCAAAGCAATGCTCCAGGTCCTCCAGCTTTTATTGCTGTAGCAACACCTACTATATTTCCTGTTCCTATAGTGGCTGATAAGGCTGTACATAAAGCTGCAAAACTAGATACATCTCCTTGTGCCTCTTCATTTTTAGCTTCTTCATCTTTTCCGAACACAAATTTTAAAGCCATTGGTAATTTGAATATTTGAAGTAATTTAAGATGAAAAGTCAGATATAGACCCGTTCCAACTAAAAGAATTAGTAATGGTGGTCCCCAAATAATGCTGTCTATTTTTTCAAAGAAACTTTGAACTCCAGCTGTTGATAATAAGAAATTTGATAATAACATAAAAAAATCCCCCTTAATTTTTGATTATGGAGGAGAATAAGAATTAACTCAAAATGAGTTTAATAATCCTATCCCCTGTCCTTTTACCTGAGAGTTTCAGCAAATAAAATTTGCCTTGCTCCTTCGGTGCTCATAATAAATATGAGTCTCTCCAGAGGCTCGTCCAGTAGCGGTCCTAATACCTGAAAGATTTCCCTCTTCGGTGTATTATTATAAATAATAATAACTCTCCCACTACCTTCATCCGAACGTTCTAAAAATTTATTATTCAATTATATATTTATATTATCATTAATGCAAGTATTTTTCAATTATTTAATGGATATAATATGTAATTAATATATTTAGTGCTGTTTTTTTATTATTTAATTTATATTTTTTAATAATACGAACATTAATATTTAACTGTAAAACTTATTAATTTTACTTATATACTTATAGTAAAATAAGATAGGACAATGTTAAATTAAACACCTTTTCTATCTTATAATAAATTTTAAATTCAATTTTAAATTTTTTTTGACATGATACACAAAGATTTAGTTTCTTCAAAATCATGTTTTAAATAAAAATTCTTTAAATTATTATTTTGAGTTGATAAAAACATAAAATCTACTCCCAATTTTTTAACTTCATTTTCAGCACTATTGATTAATTTGCTTCCAATATTTTTTCCCTGAATTTTTTTTGAAACAAATACTTCCTTTATATTAAATTGTCTTCCTTCAAACCACTCTTCACAATTTCCAAAAAGTGCTCCAAAAATTTCATTATTTTTAGTATACTTAACTCCTAGAAAATTAGGAGATTTATATATATCATGTAATCTTCTATATGCACTTTCTATAGTCCAATTATCATTCCATGGTTCTGCATTAAAAGCTTCTACAAATATTTTTGCACACTCTTCTATATCACTCTCATTAATTCTCAATATTCCCATATAAAATTCACCTTTTCCCTAAATTATACGAATTAATATATCAACACTTTACTAAAACATACATTCAATTTATATTTCTAAATCACCTAGCTTTCCTTTTTTCTTTAATTTCATTAATAATTCTTCTGGTTTACTATTAATTATAAGCTCATCAGGAAAGTCTATTTCTTTAAGTAATTCAATTGCACTTGTGAATTCACCTATTTTAGTACAAAAATGTGCATCACTATTTATAACTAATTTAACTCCATATTCTTTGCAAAGTAAAGCTACTTCTCTGCAGTTTTCTTTACTTCCAATTCTTGAAGTTGTAAAAGAACTATTATTTATTTCAACTAAAACGTTATTCTCAAAAGCACATTTTACTACTTTTTCAAAGTCTATTTGTACTTGTGGATTACCAATGTGACCTATTATATCAATTTTTCCACTTTTAATTGCATTTATAAATGCATTTGTATTTTCTTCCTTAGTGCCCACTGTATATACTCCAGGTTGTGGATGAATACTTCCAATAACTATATCAACTTTATTTATTGTATAATCATCCATATCTAAATTACCTTCATAGTCACTTATATTTGCTTCTACACCATAAAGCATAGTAACCCCATACATTTCTCTTGGTAATACTTTGTAATTATGAAAATACCAAATATGAGGAGAATTCGGCATTGTTACTCCATGTTCTGTTGTTCCTAAAACTTTTATTCCCTTTTCTGAAGCAGCTTTAGCATTCTCCATTAAAGTAGAATAAGCATGACCACTAACCAACGTATGAGTATGTACATCTAATGCATATTTCATCAAAATCCCTCTTTTCATCTATATGTTTAATTTATATTTCAACTATCATACTATCATAATTAAAATATAAATTAAACTTTCTAAACATTTACATGCTAAATATTTTATTTTTTATTCCAAATTATGTTATAACGTAACTTCTTTAAAGGTATTAACATTTATGATATGATGTAAATAATTAAATTAAGTACAAGCACTTTGAGGAGGACTTTATGATAAAATTAATCGCAACAGATATGGATGGAACTTTATTAGATGAAAAAGGACATTTACCAGAAAGCTTTTTAGAAGTTTTAGATTTAATAACTGAAAAAAATGTTAAGTTAGTTATAGCTAGTGGTAGACCATATGCTACATTACAAACAAACTTTGGACCAGTAGCTAAAAAATTATCATATATTACTGATAACGGAGCATTAGTATATGATAATAATAAATTAATATTTAAGGATGTTATAGAAAAAAACTTAGTACAAGATATAATAAAAACAGCCAGAAATATAGAAAATACTACAATAGTATTATGTGGGGTAGAATGTGCCTATTTAGAAAATTGTTCTGAAGAATACTTAAAAGAAATACAAAAATATTATGTAAAATATGAAGTAGTTGATGATATATCTAAAGTTGAAGATGATATAATCAAGGTCACTTTATGTGATTTAGATCATGCAATAAAAAATTCAAACCCAGTTATAAGCCCATTATTCGGAAATGATTTAAATGTAGTTGTAGCTGGTGAAATCTGGCTTGATATAATGAATAAAACAGTAAACAAAGGTACTGCTTTAAGAAAAATAATGGAAGCTGATAATATCTCAAAAGAGGAAACAATGGCATTTGGAGATTACTATAATGATATAGAAATGCTAAATGAAGCTGACTTTAGCTTTGTTATGAAAAATGCTCCAGAAGACATGAAACAACATGCAAAATACATAGCAGAAAGTAATGAAGATTACGGTGTATTAGGAGCTATAATGGAACATGTAGTTCTATAATAGCCAAGTGTGTTAATATATGTAATAGGCAAAATGGCATTGTAATTGCACTTTGAGAATTCTTAATGAGTATCGTCACATTTACTGCTTGTCTTAATTTTATATTAGGAACAAGCTAAAATGGGACAATACTCATTTTAGCATTCCTAAGTTCAATTACTCAGTCCACTTTGCTTATACATATATTAACACTCTACTCTATTTTTCATTTCACCCTTATTATAAACTCTTATGTTTTCTAATAAGTCATTAAATAATCTATTTCTTGCTTCTTCACTTGCCCATGCTATATGGGGGCTTAAAACTAACTTTTCTTTATTTTTGATACTTAATAATGGATTGTTTTCTGGTATTGGCTCTATTTCAAATACATCTAAACCAGCTCCACCTATTAAGTTTTCATCTATAGCCTTTGCTAAATCTTCATCAACTACTATAGGACCTCTTCCCATATTAATTAATATGCTGTCTTTTTTCATTTTCTTAAATGCTTCATAATTCATTAAATTTTTTGTATTTTCATTTAATGGAGCATGTATAGATATTACATCTGATTTCTCTAATAATTCTTCAAAAGACACTCTATCATATTCTGAATTTGAGTTCTTTCCTGAAGTTGAATAGTAAATCACTTTGCATCCAAATGCATCTGCAATTTTAGCAACTTTTTTTCCAATTGCTCCAAGTCCCACTATTCCCCATACCTTTTCATTTATGTCCTTATAAACTTCATCTACATTGGTAAATACATTAGATCTTGAATATTCTTTAGATTTAACATAATTGTCAAAATAAGCGATTTTATCATATAAATTAAGTGCCATAGCAAAAGTATGTTGTGCTACTGTATTTGTAGAGTATCCTGCCACGTTAGTTACTGCTATATTATTTTCTTTTGCATACTTTACATCTATATTATTAAACCCAGTTGCCATTTCACAGATTAACTCTATATTTTTAGCATTCTTTAAATTATTTTCATTTAATACAACTTTATTAGTTAATACTATATTAGCATTCTTTATTCTTTCTTCTACTTCATTGCTTGAAGTTAAATCATAATATGTTACATTACCAAATTCATTAAGTTTTGAAAAATCTACATTTCCCAAAGTTCTTCCATCAAGTACTACTATTTGCTTCATAAAAATAAGACCCCTTTCTATAGTTCAATTAATTTTTATTATATCATAAGCTACATGATTTAAAACTATTCTCACTTTAAAATTCCATATTGTATCGCGTATGCCTTAATGTTAAACTTTATCTAAGAATACAAATTTGTAAAACAAATTATCTTTTAAGTTAGTGTTAATATTATAGTATAATATTAACACTAACTTAAAAGACATCAATAAATTCAAATACAAGGAGATTTTTTATGTTTATTATTACTTATAAAATACCATTTCAAAATGTAGATACTTCTATTGAAAAATTACAATTCAATAATATTTTTAATGTATTTTACGAAAGTCCATTAGAAATAACTACAGATGAATTTGGATATGGGTATTTAGAAAAAGATGATGTTATTATTGACTTCAAAGTAGCTTTTGATGGTGATGAATGCAATCTTAACGAATTTACAAACAAAGTTAATTCTATTATTGAATTAACTCCAGACAATACAATTGAAGAAAACTATAACTATGAAGAAACACATTTTCCTGCTATACATATAGATGATACTTGGGTAATAGCTTCTCCTGAAGAAGATTTTCCTGAAAAACAAAAAATAAATTTTATATCTCAGGGTGCTTTTGGAACTGGAATGCATGAAACTACTCAAGATATATTAAGATATATTTTATCACAAGATTTTAGTGGATTAGATGTATTAGATATAGGTACTGGTTCTGGAATACTTTCATTAGCTACAAGTGTTAAAAATGCTAAAAGAGTATGTGCTTTAGATATTAGAGCTGTACACGAAGAAATAGAATTCAATTCTTCTTTAAATAAAATTACTAATATTGAGACTTTTGTCGGTGATGCTTTAAGTAATGAAGTAATTATAGATGGCAAATTTGATTGGATATACATAAATATAGGTGGAGAAGAAACTGAAATGTTTATGGATTATATAAATGATCATATAAAAGAAAATGGTAAACTTTTAGTTTCAGGATTGGTTGAATGGAGTTTCAATTCTGTTAAAGAAAAAGTTGAAGCTAAAGGCTATGTTATGGAACATAAAATTCAAACAAACGAATGGTGTACAGCAATATTTAATAGAAAATAACTCTCTAATAGGCTATGTTTTAATATCTTGTTAATTATTTATAAATAAAGTGGACTGAGCGGTGGGGCTTAAGTATACTAACATAAGTATTGTTAAATTCCAATTACAATGCCACTTAAATTATTGTATATATCAACATCTATTTAAAACACAGCCTATTAATTTAATTACATATCTGCTTATTTCATTATTTATGTTTTTTATTTAAATATATATATCCTCAATCCTCTGTAATTCTTAGCATCCTATATCCTATCCCTATATGCGTTTGTATATACTTAGGTTTTGAAGGTTTCTCTTCTATTTTCTTTCTTAAAGTTGCCATAAAAACACGTAATGAGGGTGTATCATTAGGTAAAGTATTTCCCCATACCTCTTTTAATATAAAATTATGAGTAAGTACTCTTCCTACATTTTTAGCTAGAAGGCATATTAACCTATATTCAATAGGTGTTAAATGAACTTCCTCATCTTTAATAAATACACATCTTGCTGCGTAATCAATCTTTAAATCTCCATTAATAAATAAATTACTGTTTTCGCCTTGTCCACTATTAACATAATTAATTCTTCTTAAGCTCACACGTAATCTTGCTAACAGTTCTTCAACACTAAATGGTTTAGTTAAATAATCATCAGCTCCACAATCAAGAGCTTCAATTTTGTCTCTATCTTCACTACGTGCACTAACTACTATAATTGGAACATTCGACCATGTACGTATTCTCTTTATAATTTCTATTCCATCCATATCTGGTAACCCTAAATCTAAAATAACAATGTCAGGTACATATGAAACAGCTTCTCGAATTGCAGCTTCACCATTTTCAGCTACATGATACTTATAGTTTTCAGTCTCTAATGTTATAGTAATTAAATTTCTAACAGCTTTATCATCTTCTACAACTAAAATTTGTGGTTTATTCACTATAAATAACCTCCTCACATTGTAATGTAAAACCAAATATAGTTCCTTTAGGTTCATTGTCTCTTACATAAACTTCTCCACCATGAGCATTTATTATTGACTTACATAATGATAATCCCAAACCAAGCCCTCTTCTTCCATCTGCATTAGCGCTATTTAATGTAAAAAACATATCAAACAATTTTCCTTTCATTGAATCCTCAATTCCACATCCATCATCACTTATTTCAATCACTACACTTTTGCCTTGCTTTTTTCCAAATATTTTAATATTTGAACCTTTCGGAGTATATTTCACAGCATTATTTACAATATTAATTATTACTTGAATAATTAATCCAGAATCCATTTTGGCCATCAATAATTCATCTTCTACTTCAACTTCAATATTATAATTTGAGCTTTCTCTATTAATATGTTGAAGTGATTCTTGTATTACTTCATCTATTAGTTCTGGTTGTAGCTCTATATCCATTGTACCATTTTCAATACGAGTTACAGATAATAAATTTTCTACCAAATTAATAAGCCACATAGAATCATCATAAATATCTGCATATAACCTCTGTTTTCTACTTTCATCTAACACTCTAGAATTCCCCATTAAAATCCCAGCATTCCCAGATATACTTGTAAGCGGTGTACGTAAGTCATGTGAAATAGCTCTTAATAAATTAGACCTTAGTTTTTCTTGTTCTGCTTTCATATAAATTTCATTTTTAGTTTCATTTATATATTCTTTTTCTAAAGATAAAGCACTTTCAGCTAAAATTGCTATTAACAAATTCTTTTTAAAAGAATCTAAAGTCTCACCTTTATCTATTGGAATTGCCACTACAGCAAAAGATTTTTCATGATTTCTTATAGCCATGTAAAGACATTTTGCCCCTGGTAAAGTATTTGTAGTTGCTCCAGCATGTTTTTTATTTTTAAACACCCATTGTGCAACCGCTCGTTCATCTTCTGTAATAAATTCTTTTATATTGATTGTCCTATTTTTTTTAAATACTATGGGTTCTAAAAGTACTTCATTATCAGCAGGATATAAAATTACTGATTTATCTAATAACTTTTCTATTTGAATAAGTATCTTATTAAAAATTTCTTCCTTATTTTTAGCCATTTGTAACTTTTGACTAGTTTCCAATAAAACTTCAGTTCTATAAGCTTTTTCAGCAGATTGTTTAGCCTCTATCTTTACTCTAGTAGCTAGTTTACTTGATATTATTGACGAAACAAGCATAACAAAAAAAGTTATTGGATAACTTTTATCATATGCTTGAAATGTAAATCTAGGATTAGTAAAAAGAAAATTAAATACCAATACTCCTAATACTGATACCAGTAATCCACAGCTTTTACCGGTTGTAGTTATAGATGTTAACAATACACCTAAGATATATATATTTATAATATTCGCTTCACTATATCCTAAGTTATAAAAAATCACCCCTGTTGCTGTGACAGCCCCTAATATTGCTGTTGTTTTTATTAAGTCCATTACAGTAAAATGTGGTAAAGTAATTTTTTTAAGTTTCTCACTAGAATTTCTTTTATAAGCTTTTAAATTATCTGGAATAATATATATATCTATGTTTGGTGCAAACTCAGTTAATTTATCAACTAATGTTTTTTTATTATTAAACCAACTTTTTTTATTATTAGATCTACCGATTACAATCTTAGATACACCACTTATCTTAGCATACTGAGATATTTGATTCGCCACATCGTCACCATAAACTGTAGCTATTTTAGCTCCAAGTTGTTCTGCAAGTTTTAAATTCGTCTCTAATATCTTTTTATTTTCTAAGCTAAGATCTTTGCTATTAGAGGTTTCTACAAATAATGCTGTAAATAACCCATGAAATGCAAATGCCATTCGTGCAGCTGTTCTAATTACTTTCGTATTGCTTGGTGAACTTGATAAACAAATTAAAATGTGTTCTTCTGTATAGTACGTACTTTTTATTTCATCTCTTTTATTTTCAATCTTTTTATTAACAGCATCTGCCGTACGTCTAAGAGCTATTTCTCTTAATGCAACTAATTTTTCTTTTGTAAAAAAGTTAATCAATGCCCTTCGTGCTTGATCAGTTTTATATACTTTTCCGTTATCTAATCTAGTAATTAAATCATCTGGTTCAATATCAACTAGTTCAACTTGATTAGCATTGTCAAATACACTATCAGGAATCCTTTCACGTACTACTATTCCAGTTATAGATGCTACAATATCATTTAAACTTTCTATATGTTGAACATTTATAGTTGTATAAACATCTATTCCATTATTCAACAATTCCTGTATATCTTGATATCTCTTCATATGCCTACATCCATAAGCATTACTATGAGCTAATTCATCTACTAAAATTAGCTTTGGTTTTCTATTAATTGCAGAATCAAGATCAAATTCATTTAAAGTTATTCCTTTATATTTAACTTTTAAATTAGGCAACATTTCTAACCCATCTAAAAGAGCAAGGGTTTCTACTCTAGTATGAGGCTCTATATACCCTGCTAATACATCAATACCTGAATTCTTAGCTATATGAGCTGCTTCAAGCATTGCATATGTTTTACCTACACCAGCTGCATATCCAAAAAATATTTTTAATTTTCCTTGTTTGTTATTTTCATCTGGGGATATTTTTTTTAAAATCTCATCAGGATCTGGACGTTCATCTATCATATATGTCACCTCAAAATATAATCTACTTATAAATAAATTATACTATAGCCAAAATAAATATTTCATAATTATTTTAACTATAGTATAAAGATTGTGTTAATATTTTATATTCATAAAAAGTTGTTTTTAATGCTTTTTGTATAATATCAATTCTATCAATATCTATTTTAGAATTCCATCAATAGCAAGATTAACCTCTAATACATTTACTGTTTTTTCTCCTAATACACCAAAAAGTTTTCCTGAAGTGTATTTATCAATAATCTTTTCTACATCTTTTACTTCCATATTATTATTTTTAGCAATACGATTCACTTGATATTTAGCGGCCGCAACTGAAATATGAGGATCCAATCCACTACCTGAACAAGTCACTAAATCTACGGGGATTGCTTGCTCATCTTGTTCTGGATGATTTGCTTTTATTTTATCAACTCTTTCTTGAACAAGAGCTTCGTATTCTTTACTTGCAGGACTTAAATTAGATGGTGCTGAATAAGCCAATT
This sequence comes from Clostridium cagae, assembly GCF_900290265.1. Classification (NCBI taxonomy): domain Bacteria; kingdom Bacillati; phylum Bacillota; class Clostridia; order Eubacteriales; family Clostridiaceae; genus Clostridium; species Clostridium caccae. Next base: position 514,286 of record NZ_OKRA01000001.1, on the reverse strand, counting down.
TTCTTCCATTATCATCAACAAAAGTGTCTGTATCAATATTCATAATTCTTCCCCATAAATGTTTTTCATCATTATATTGTTGTGCTAATAATACACTGCCGTATTTCTTTCCATTTACCTCTATAATACTTCCATTGGCTTGTTTAGGAAATATTAATTGAGAAATCCCGGTTATAAATATTGTATATATACCTCCACACAAAATAGTAAATATCATAAATATTATTAAAGCTTTAGGAAATACTGCTTTAAATTCCTTCATTACTAATCATCCTTTCTTTATACAATACCAATTGCAGTAATTAAAACATCAATTACTTTTATAGCTATAAATGGTACAATTATTCCCCCTAAGCCATAAACCAAAAGATTTCTTGATAATAACTTACCTGCTGAAACTTCGCGATATTTTACACCTTTAAGTGCTAATGGAATTAAAGCTACAATAATTAATGCATTGTATATTATTGCTGAAAATATTGCACTTTCCGCACTGTGTAAATTCATAATATTTAATGCAGATAACCCTGGATATAATCCAATAAATAATGCTGGAATTATTGCAAAATATTTAGCTAAGTCATTAGCTATACTAAATGTTGTTAAACTACCGCGTGTCATTAACAATTGTTTACCAATTCTAACTATATCAATTAATTTTGTTGGAGAAGAATCTAAGTCAACCATATTTCCAGCTTCTTTAGCTGCTTGTGTTCCTGTATTCATAGCAACTGCTACATCTGCTTGTGCAAGTGCTGGTGCGTCATTAGTTCCATCACCTGTCATTGCAACAAGATGGCCTTTTGCTTGAAAATCACGTATCATTTCTAGCTTACCTTCTGGAGTAGCTTCAGCTAAAAAGTCATCAACACCTGCTTCTGCTGCAATTGCTGCTGCTGTCAATGGATTATCTCCAGTTATCATAATTGTTTTAATGCCCATTTTCCTTAAATCTGCAAATTTTTCTTGTACGCCTTGCTTAATAATGTCTTTTAAATAAACTACTCCAAGAACTTTATTATCTTTAGCTACAACAAGAGGAGTACCTCCTTTATTTGATATTCTAGCTACAATCTCATCACATTCTTTGCTATAACATCCACCTCTTGAAATTACATAATCTTTAACAGTTTCTGCTGCTCCCTTACGAATTTCACTATTATTATAATTAACACCACTCATACGAGTTTTAGCTGTGAATGGAATAAATTCCATATTAGATTCTCTAATATTCCTTCCTCTTATTCCAAATTTCTCTTTAGCAAGAACTACTATACTACGTCCCTCTGGAGTTTCATCTGCTAAAGATGAAAGCTGTGCAGCATCTGCCAACTCATTTTCATCAACTCCATTTACTGGTATAAATTCACAAGCTTCACGATTACCTAAAGTGATTGTGCCTGTTTTATCTAACATCAAAATATCAACATCTCCTGCAGCTTCAATAGCACGTCCACTCATTGCTAAAACATTAGCTTGATTTAAACGACTCATACCTGCAATACCAATAGATGAAAGTAATGCACCTATAGTTGTTGGTGCAAGACATACTAAAAGTGCCACTAGTGATGTAACTGAAATAGGATTTACCACACCAGCCTGATTAGCTGAAAAAATAGAATATGAATATAGTGAAACTGTAACTAATAAAAATATAATAGTTAGTGAAATTAATAAAATTTGTAATGCAATTTCATTTGGTGTTTTCTTACGCGCTGCACCTTCAACCATAGAAATCATCTTATCAAGAAAACTTTCTCCAGCCTCACTTGTAACCTGAATAATTAACCAATCTGAAATTACTGTTGTTCCGCCAGTTACAGCACTTCTATCACCACCACTTTCTCTAATAACAGGTGCTGATTCTCCTGTTATTGCACTTTCATCAACTGAAGCTGCTCCATCTATTACTTCTCCATCAGCTGGAACTTGCTCTCCAGCAACAACAATTACTATATCTCCTTTTTTAAGCAGTGCTGATGAAACTTTAGTTATTTCATCTTTCTTTTCTAAAGAAATTATTTTATGCGCTTCCACATCTTTCTTTGCTGCACGTAAAGAATCAGCTTGTGCTTTACCGCGTCCTTCTGCTATTGCTTCTGCAAAATTAGCAAACAATACAGTAATCCAAAGAATTATAGTAATACCTAATATAAAACTAGATTTTGAATCTCTAATTCCAACTAATGAAACTGCATATAATACAGTTGTTAATATAGATGAAATATATACTAAAAACATAACTGGATTTTCCATTTGAGTTTTTGGTGAAAGTTTTATAAAAGAATCTTTAACAGCTCTTTTAATCATTTTTTTATTTGCAAAATTACCTTTATTTTCATTCATATTTTGTCACCCCATTCAACCTAACATTTGAAAGAATTCAGCAATTGGTCCAAGTGCCAATGCTGGAAAGAAACTTAATGCACCAATAAGCAATACAACAAAAATTAAAAGACCTATAAACATAGCATTATGTGTAGGTAATGTACCAACACTTTCTGCAACTTTTTTCTTTTTAACCATGCTTCCTGCTATAGCCAAAGTACCCATCATAGGAACAAAACGTGCAAATAGCATACTTAACCCAATACTTATATTTATAAATGGTGTATTCGCTGCAAAACCAGCAAATGCTGAACCATTATTACCTCCTGCTGAAGTGTAAGCATATAATACTTCTGAAAATCCATGCGCCCCTGAATTATTCAAACTGTTAACAGTCTCAGGTAATATACTTGCAATACCACTACCAATTAAAATAGCTATCGGTGTTGCTAAACAAACTAAAACTGCCATTTTCATTTCAAAAGGCTCTATTTTTTTACCTAAATATTCTGGTGTTCTTCCTACCATAAGTCCTGCCATAAATACTGCAAGTATTGCAAAACCTATCATTCCATAAAGTCCACATCCAACCCCTCCAAATACAACTTCTCCAAGTTGCATAAGTAGCATAGGTATCATTCCACCAATTGGAGTATAGCTGTCATGCATTGAATTTACAGATCCATTAGACGCAGCAGTAGTAAATGTTGCCCATGTTGAAGAAGTTGCAATACCAAATCTAGCTTCTTTTCCTTCCATATTTCCACCAGCTTGATTAATTGTTGATAAATCAACTTGACCATTTAATGCCATTTGTGGTGTACCTATTTGCTCATTTACTCCAACAATGGCCATTGCTACAACTAGCATTATACCCATTGCTACAAATATAGCTATGCCTTGTCTTCTATCCTTTATATTTCTTCCAAAAGTAAAACATAATGCTACTGGAATTAATAGTAATGAAATCATTTCAAATAAATTAGATAATACGGTTGGATTTTCAATTGGGTGTGCTGAATTAGTACCCATGAATCCTCCACCATTTGTACCAAGTTGCTTTATTGCTATTTGACTTGCTGCTGGTCCTAACGGAACAACTTCTTCAGTTACTATGGTTCCATCTTCAAGTGTAATAGGCTCTAATAAAGAAACTGTTTCATATTGTTTGAAATTTTGTACAACACCTTGAGAAACTAATGCTAAAGATACTACTATTGAAAGAGGAATCAATATATAAAGTACAGTTCTAGTAATGTCTATCCAAAAATTCCCTATCCCTTTTTGCTTAACTCTAATAAACCCTCTAATTAGTGCGAATAATACCGAAATACCAACTGCTGCCGAAACAAAATTTTGTACAGTCAGTCCCATCATTTGTGTGAAATAGCTCAATGAACTTTCACCTGAATAACCTTGCCAATTAGTATTAGTAACAAAACTTATCGCATTATTAAATGCAAGATCCCAGCTTGTACCTGAAACTTTTTCTGGATTTAATGGCAAAAATCCTTGGAAAATGTGTAGTAAAAATAATACTATTAAACTTATAATTGAAAATGCTAAAACAGAAAAAGAATATTTTTTCCAACTCATATCTTCATCTTTATCAATATGAAGAATTTTATAAATAAAATTTTCACATGGTGTTAATATCTTAGATAAAAACACTTTTTCTCCATTCATAATTTTACCTATATAATTCCCTAATGGAATTGCCAATACTACTAATATTAAAATATACAATCCATATTGTAATACTAAATTCATCATTACTTGTCACCTCTTAATAAAATATTTGCTAAATAAATAAAATATATAAGTGAAATTATTCCTATAAGCCCAACCATCACATGCATTTTTATTTCCCCCTTGATTTTGATAGGACAAGTTTAACATGGAAAAAATTATAGTGGTGTTAGGATTTTCTTGTTTAGAATTAAGATTGTGTTAAGATTTTTATATTGATATTATTTTTTATTCTTTATATACGATTTCTTAAACTTTATTTAATTTATAATTTGAGTTATCCACAATTTTTTAACAATATAATTTTCTAAAAAATAAAAAAGGACTCAAATTAATGAATCCTCTTTCATTGGCTTGTAATAAAAATTATTATATACAGCCTTATTTATATTTATTTTGCTATGTTTAAAATATGCGTTTATATATACAATAGGTAAAATGGTATTGTAATTGGACTATGCTCATTTTAGCATTCCTAAGTTCAATTACTCCGTCCAATTCACTTATGCATATATAAACATTTTACTAGAACATAGGCATTTATTTTATAGGAGTCTCTTTTATATCCCAAATTTCATCACAATATTGTTTTATAGTTCTGTCACTTGAGAATATTCCTGCACTATAAAGATTAGCAAAGCATTTTTTTGCCCACTTTTTAGTGTCCTTGTAATCTTTAAATACTTTATCTTGAGCTTCTTTAAAGCTCTCAAAATCTGCTAGAAGATAATATTGATCTCCTTCTTCTAATAATGAATTATATAAATCTTCAAAATCTTCAGTATTGCCATCATTAAAAGTTCCATCAATAAGAGTATCTAATACCCTCTTAATACTCTTATTTTTCTTATAATAAGTCATAGGATTATATTCTTCTTTAATATCATCTATATCTTCAACTTTTAATCCAAAAATGTAATTATTCTCTTCTCCTGATTCTTGAACTATTTCTATATTAGCTCCATCATAAGTTCCAAATGTAGGAGTAGCATTTAACATGAACTTCATATTTCCTGTTCCTGATGCTTCTTTTCCAGCTGTAGAAATTTGTTTAGATAAATCTGCTGCTGGGAATAATCTTTGAGCATATGAAACTCTATAATTATGAACAAATACTACTTTTATTTTTCCATTTACATCTTTATCATTGTTTACAAGTTCTGCTATTTCATTTATAAATTTAACTATTGCTTTAGCTCTAACATATCCTGGGAAAGCCTTAGCTCCAAATATAAAACTTACTTTTGGTATATCTAAAGATGGATTTTCTTTTATTCTATAATATAAATCAAGAATATACATTGCATTTAATAATTGTCTCTTGTATTCATGTAATCTCTTAATTTGAATATCAAATATTGAATTTGGATCTAATTCTATTCCTTCTTCATCTTTAATATATTCTGCTAATTGCTTTTTCTTTTCAAGCTTTATATTCATAAGTTCTTCTAAAACTTTATCATCATTTTCAAACTTCTTTAAATCTTTTAATAAAGATAAGTTTTTAACCCAATCTTCAGTTCCTAATAACTTAGTTATAAATTCTGATAATTCTTGATTACATAGTCTTAACCATCTTCTTGGAGTAATTCCATTTGTTTTATTTTGGAATTTTGTTGGATATAATTTATACCAATCATTTAATTCCTTATCCTTTAATATATCAGTATGCAGCTGAGCAACTCCATTTACTGCTTTTGATACAAATATAGCTAAATTAGCCATTCTCATTTGATCATCACCAATAATTCTAAGTTTTTTAATTTCTTTTTCTGTATATTTCTTAGCTTTTAATTCTTTTATTAATTCCTTATCAATTTTTTCAGTAATTTCTAATATTCTAGGGAATAATTTTTCTATTAATTCAACATCCCATTTTTCTAATGCTTCTGCTAATATAGTATGATTTGTATATCCAAAGAATTTCTTAGCATATCTTAGTGCCTTATTAAAGTTAATTCCTTCTTCATCAACTAATATTCTTATAAATTCAGGTATTGCAAGTGTTGGATGAGTATCATTTAATTGAACGAAATTATATTCACTTATTTTTTCGAAATCGGTACCGAATTTTTCTATGTGTTTTCTAATGATATCTTTTAATGAAGCACTTACTAAGAAATATTGTTGGCGTAATCTTAATATTTTTCCTTCATCATTTGAATCATTTGGGTATAACACTCTAGATATATCCTCTGCTCTATTTTTTAATTCTACTGATTCATCATATTTTTGTTCATTAAACAAATAAAAATCAAATTCCTTTATCGGTTCACATTTCCATAATCTTAATGTATTTATATTTTTAGTTCCATAACCTATGATAGGTGTATCATATGGTATAGCCTTAACTTTCATATCTTCAAATTCTACAACTTGAGCTTCGTTATCTTTTCTTATGCTCCAAGGATCTCCGTATTTTAACCAACTGTCTTCACTTTCAGTTTGAAATCCTTCATCTATATTTTGTTTAAATAGCCCATTATTATATCTGATTCCATAACCATTTAACGGCATATCTATTGTTGCTGCTGATTCCATAAAACATGCTGCAAGTCTACCAAGTCCACCATTTCCAAGACCAGCATCTTCTTCTATTTCTTCTACTTTGTTAATATCTATATTTAATTCTTTTAATACATCTTTAACTTCATCATATAAACCTAAGTTTATTAAGTTGTTTCCAAGTGCTCTTCCCATTAAATATTCTGCTGAAAAATAATTTGCACTTCTTTTTTCATTATAAGCTTTAGTTGTATCATTCCAATCATCTACTATTTCTTCTAATATAGCTAATGAAAGAGCATTAAAAATTTGATATTCCTTAGCATCTTCTAACTTTATTCCATATTTAACCTTTAAATATCTATTTATACCTTGCTTTATATTTTCTTTATTCATTATTCTTCGCACCTTCCATACATTTTCGTTATCTCATAAATTTTTTCTGCTAGTTCATCTGTAAATACATCTTCTTTAGCTCTCCAACGCCAATTTTGTCCTAGTGTTGAAGGAACATTAATTCTAGATTCATTCCCTAAATTTAAGAAATCTTGTATTAACGCTATTGATAAATAAGCTTTACTACTCCATACCCCTCTTATAAATCCCCAGTTATATCCTTCTTCTTTATTTAATCCCAGATATTTAATAGACGCTTCAATTTCTTCTTCAGTTCCTGTTTTTTCAAGCCATCCTCTAAATGTATTATTATCATGAGTGCCTGTATAAGCTATACAATTTTCTTCATAATTATGAGGTAGGTCTCTATTTGCAGCATCTCCTACAAATGCAAATTGAAGTACTCTCATTCCTGGAAATCCTGATTCTTCTCTAAATTTTACAACTTCATCAGTTAAAAATCCTAAGTCTTCTGCTATTATTTTTATATCTCCAAGCTCTTTCTTTATTGCATTGAATAATTTCATTCCTGGACCCTTTACCCATTCTCCATTTTCTGCTGTAGGATCCCCATAAGGTATTGACCAATAAGATTCAAATCCTCTAAAATGATCTATTCTTATAACATCATATAATTTTGAACTTTGTTTCATTCTGTCTATCCACCATTTATAATTAGTCTTATCAATATAGTCCCAATTATAAATTGGATTGCCCCATAATTGACCTGTTACAGCAAAATTGTCTGGCGGGCATCCTGAAACTTTTAATGGTACTAACGTTTCTTCATCTAATAAAAATGCTTTTGGATTTGCCCATATATCTGCACTATCTTCAGCTACATATATTGGAATATCTCCTATAATTTCAATATCCAAGTCATTTACATATTTCTTTAAATTGGTCCATTGTTCAAAAAACTTATATTGTATAAATTTCCAAAGGTTTATTTCATCTTTTAATTCTTCTCTATATTTATTTAAAACTTCTTTTTTTCTAAGTTTAATATCTATATCCCATTTTTGCCAACTCTTTAATTCAAATTTTGATTTAAGTGCCATATATAAAGAATAATCATCTAACCACTGATTTTCTTCTTCAAATTCTTTTAAGTCTGCTGGTAAATTAAGTTTAAACCTCTCATATGCTTTTCTTAGAACCTTCATTTTTTCTACAAATATTAATCCATAATCAATATCTTCTTTATCTTTTCCAAAGTTCAAATTTGAATAATCTTTGCTTTTTAATAATCCATCTTTTTTTAATAAATTAAAATCTATAAAATAAGGATTTCCTGCAAATGCTGAAAAAGATTGATATGGTGAATCTCCATAACTAGTTGGTCCTATAGGAAGTATTTGCCAATATTTTTGATGTGATTCTTTCAAAAAATCTGCGAACTCATATGCCTCTTTCCCAAATGTTCCTATTCCAAATTCCCCTGGTAAAGATGCAATATGCATTATAATTCCACTGCTTCTTCTCATTTTTTCTCCCCCTTATGTCTTTTTTATCATTTGGCTATATTTGAGTACGTATTATATATGTAATAAGAAAAGTGGATTTGTAATTGGTCCTTTACTCCGTCCAACTTTGTTTATGCATATATCAACACATATTTAAAACATAGTCTATTATTTTTTTAATAAGTCCTTACATGATTCTCTTTCAATCAATTTAGTATCTAGTAATATTTGCTTATTTTCCTCAACTCCATTAATTAATGAAAATAACAATGATATACTGGTTTCGGCCATTAATCTTTTAGGTTGATTTACTGTAGTAAGTCCTGGATTGTAATACTTGCTTGCATCCATACCATCAAAACCGATGATTGAAATATCATCACCAATTTTCAAACCACTATCTATAACTGCCTTAGCTACTCCTGTAGCCATAATATCTGAAAGTGCAAAAATAGCACTTACATCTTTTCTATTTTTTATAAGATTTATAGTTTCTTTATATGCTTTTTCACAAGAATAATCCCCAATTAATTCAAGTTCATCATCAATTTGAATGTTATTCTCTTTTAAAGCATTTCTATATCCCTTAAGTCTCCACCAACTAATTCCTAAATCATTTTCATCACCTAAAATAAGTGCTATTTTTTTATGACCTTTTTCTATTAAATATTTAGTTGTATCATAAGAAGCTTTAATATTATCTATTCCTATTGAAGAATAGTGTTTCTTCCCTTTTTTAGATATAGTATTAACAGATGTTAATACTATTGGAGTTTCTATGTCTGAAAAACTATCTTCTTTTATATTAATAAAATTTCCACCTAGACAAATAACCCCTTGTAATTTCTTTTCTTTTATAAATCCCATAAGATTTTCTACATCCTGATAAAAGTTGTAATCATTTTGCTCTAATATCATTGTATATCCAGATTTATCTATAATGTTACCTATAATATTTATCATCTGTGAAAAAAATGGATTAAATACCCCTTTTACTAGTACACCTATATTTTTAGTATTATTTTGTTTTAATATTCTTGCACTATTATTAGGTATGTAGTTATTTTGTTTTATAATTTCCCAAATTCTCTCTCTTGTACTCTCTTTTACATCTGGATGATTATTTATAACTCTTGAAACAGTACTTACTCCTACCCCTGCAAGTCTTGCTATATCTCCTATATTCATGATATTCCTCCTAATATATATGTAAAATCTAATTAAAATAATGGTAACGTTTCCGCAATAATTTCATTATACACCCATTTCAATTGTTATATCAATAAACTAATAATTTTATCATACTGAATTCACTTCACGGTATCGTTACCGGAATATCGAATATAAATTTACACCTTGCTTTCTTTCCATACGAAAAATGCTATTTTAAATAGTATTGCTTCATTAAAGTTTCTAATATCATAAGATGTACATTTCTTAATCTTATCTAACCTATAAATCAAAGTATTTCTATGCACATATAAATTTTTAGCTGATTCACTTAAATTTAAATCACAATTAAAAAATACTTCTATTGTATTTATTGTATCATCATCTAATTTATTAAATCCATCATTAAATTTAGATAATATTTTTACTTTCTTTTCTTCGCTTAAACTATCTACAATACTTTCAAATAATAGACTTTTTTCATTAAATATTCTATTCGAAATATTGTATTTTTTAGCTAAGTTAATTTTATATATTCCCTCTTTATATAATGAACTTATATTATTATAATCTTTTACTTCATAGTAACTTATATAACATCTTTTGTATAAGTTATTGTGTATAGTTTCAGTTATGCTTGATATATGATCTTCAATATCCTCAAATGTCCCTAATAGAATAATATATTCATTATATTCTAATATAGACACTTCAGTATCTATATATATTGTTTTTAAAATATCTATAGTTTCACTTATTTTTTCTTCTAAATTAATAGATATTAAATAGACCTCATTTAATTCGAACATAATATCATTTAATTTGTCACTTGATACATATTCATTTTTTAATAAAGAAATTATTGTATTCTCTCTAACATCATGCTCATCTTTGCATCTATTCTCAATACAAAATTTAATAAGCTTTAATGAGTCTTTGAAATTGCTATAAGTTCTTAATATACATATTTTATTATTTATATTAAATCTAGCTTCTATTATTTCTTTATCAGTGTAAAGAAAAGGATTAGTTTTAAAAGCCACTTTATTATCAATACATAATTCAAAAGGTATTTCACACTTTTTATATAATTCATTTAAATATTCAACTAATCCGTACATCTCTTCACCCCAAAATAAAAATTATATTATTCTTAATTCATTTTCTTTGTCAAATACATGGATCTTTTCACTTTCAACATATAATTTTATTGAATCTCCAGTTTTTACATTAGTAGTTCCATTTACTCTTGCAGTCATATTATTATTAGATGCTACAAAATAAATATAACTTTCAGCTCCCATAAGCTCAACTACTTCTACTTTTCCATTTATAATTGATGATGGATTTTCTTTTACAACTTCCATATTATCATCTAAATGTTCTGGTCTTATTCCAAATGTAACTTCTTTATTCACATAACCTTTAGTTTTTAATTCCTTAGCTTGTTGTTCTGGTAATAATATATTATTTTCTTCGAAGCTACAATATAGCTTGCCTTCTTTTTCTATTATCTTACCGTCTATGAAGTTCATTTGAGGACTTCCTATAAATCCAGCTACGAAAATATTTACTGGGTTATTATATATGTTTTGTGGTGTATCTACTTGTTGTATTATACCATCTTTCATTACAACTATTCTAGTTCCCATAGTCATTGCTTCAACTTGGTCATGAGTAACATATATGAAAGTTGTTTGTAATTTATTATAAAGTTTAGATATTTCAGTTCTCATTTGAACTCTTAGTTTTGCATCAAGATTTGATAATGGTTCATCCATTAAGAATACTTTAGGTTCTCTAACTATAGCTCTTCCTAATGCAACTCTTTGTCTTTGACCTCCAGATAAGGCTTTTGGTTTTCTTGTTAATAAATGTTCTATACCTAATACCCTTGCTGCTTCAGTTACCTTTTCATCAATTTCTTCTTTAGGTACTTTTCTAAGCTTTAGTGCAAAAGCCATATTATCATAAACGCTCATATGAGGATATAATGCATAGTTTTGGAATACCATTGCTATATCTCTTTCTTTTGGTTCAACATCATTTACTAATTTTCCACCTATATATAATTCACCTTTAGATATCTCTTCTAAACCTGCTATCATTCTTAAAGTTGTTGATTTACCACAACCAGATGGTCCAACAAATACTATAAATTCTTTATCTTCTATTTCTAGATTAAAATCGTTTACTGCGGTTACATCACCTGAATATATTTTATAAATGTGTCTTAATGACAAATCTGCCATGTTAACCCCTCCCATTTAAATCAAATTAATTGTTTATCATGGTTATATTGTACAATTGTAATCCTTTAAACTCTATATGAAAAACTCACAAAACTATATTATTTTTTTTGTGAAAAGCTACTAAAGTTAAATTTAGTAGCTTTTTTACTTTCTTATATACTATTCTTTATTAGTTTATTACCATTCTTTGATATAACTCCTTTAGAATATGTTTGGATTAGCTCACCTTTATACTTAATTGTTTTTTTACTTGTAAGTTCTACTGCAGTTTTCTTTTCATTATCATTAATATAAACTTTTCCACTATAGTCAACTAATATATCTTCTTTATTTACTGGATTATCTAACTTAAATTCTTTCCAATCCTTATAATTGTCAGATGAAATTGCATAATATATTTTTACAACCTTGTTATTCACTTCTGAAGCAAAATATACATTATCATTTATATCTGTTCCTAGCAATTTTGGATTTTTTGTATTAGGTATCAATAAATTATCTGGTTTATCTAATATTGTTACTTGAGTTCCCATCTCCATTATTGCATTAGCTCCTGTCGTTGGGATGACAATATTACCTATTTCTTTATTACTTCTCTTCTTCTCTAGTTGATTCATGGTATTTGCATAATATAAATCACTTTTTTCATTACTTTTTTTAATTTTAATATATAAACTATGGGTACCTATTGAAAACGGAATATCTTCTACTTTATCTTCACTATTTTCAACTCTTACTCTTAATTTATTTAAATCAAAGTCTGCAAGTTCAATTTGTTCTCCATTTTTAGCATTAAATGCTACTGGTTCAAAATAACTTCTTCCTTTTTCCTTTATTTTTTGTATTGCAATTATACGATCTGAATTTGTGACCCATTTGTAAAATACAATATTACTATTAACATTATTTTTAATATCTTTATATTTATTTTCATCACTATCTAATACTTTTAATCTTCCATTTTGAAGCCCTGCAACATATCTACCATTAGAAGATACTTTTAAATCATCTACATCTTCTTTTAATTCAACTTCTTTTTGTTCATTTTTACTAACTTCACTATCATCAGATTTTTCTATTTTAATATCCATGTTTGATGATAAGTATATATTTTCAATATAAAAAAACACTCCTTGTTGAATTACAAATGCTACAAATGTAAAAATTAATAATTTATTTAAAACTTTCATAATATTTCATCTCCTAATCTACTGTTCAACATAAAATGCTGTTGCAACAGTTCTTTCTCCATCCCAAGCATTAGGAGAATTAATTACATCACCTTTATAATACATGGTTGTTGAATATCCACCATCAAGCATACCTGCATTTATAGCTCCACGATTTTTCATAATTTCTTGAACATCATATAAACTAGCTCCAGGTTTAGATAACTTTCTTCCATCTAAAACTAAAAATAGTACTGTTCCATCTTCTTTTTGTCCTACAGCAGTTCTAGGGTTTACCCCATCTTCAAACCTATCTTTAATTTGTTTAATTCCATTTATTATAATGTTAGGTTTTCTAAAACACATCGCTTCTTGTACATCTAATTTTTTTAATTCTGCAAGAGTATGATCTCCAACTATTAATTGTCCCTTTTTAGTAAAAGCAATTACATTTTCAAAAGAATGCTCATCATATCCTGATGTAGGATATATAACCTTTCCATTAGAAATAACAAAACCTCCTGGCTGACCACCAGTGCCTGCATATGTTACTCCATCAGAAGACTTATCTAAAAAAGTCCCACCATTAATAGCAGCTATTGCATTATGTTCTTCTGCCATCTCACTTGTCTTCTGACCTAATTTTCCAAGATGTTTGGTCATTGTTGCTTTTACTTTATGTGGGTTTTCTATTTCTAACATATAACCATCATATCTTTCTGTATGTATATCATATTTAGTTACCTTGTTTCCTGAATCACACTTAACATCTATTTTATTAAGATCTATTGAAGTATTAGCCTCAACAGCATCGTCTTCAATTTCACTTTTTCCTAATATACTATCTAATGTTTTTTGTGGTATAAAATCATAAACTAAATAAGAATGTCTAGTAGCTATAACTGTTGAAATTAAAACTTTCTTCGTCTTCTCATATGGACCATAAATTAATACTAAAGGTGTTGTTATTACTAAAAAAGTAATAACATATATTAATCCCATAAATATTGAAAGAGATTTTTTCTTTTTATTTTCCTTTCTCTTTTTTTTTCTTGTTGGTTTCTTTTTAACTTTTTTATTCATAATTTCTCCTTACTTTTAAGGCGTTAATGTTCTCCATAAAATTTTACCATATATATCTTTGCATAAATATTACAAAATAGTTAAATTACCCTCATATTTTTGAATAGTGCTCTTTTATTTAACAATATATCCAACAAATTCTTAACTATACAATTAATTTATATTATTATTACATTTTTATAAGTGTCTAGTTATTTAATAATATTTTTACAAAATATGTTATAATCTATATTTAGTTAATTCTCTAATAAAATACATTTTACTTAAAAATAAGATTTTAATTATATGATAGTAAAGGAGTAACTTAAATTGACCAACATTAATTTTAAAACTTTAATAAATAAATATATACCTGTAAATGGTTCACAAATTTTTATTGATAAAATTGATTTAAATAAATTACTTTATATATACAATTGGAGCAGTAAAGAAGTTCAAGAAAAGATGACTTGTAGACCTATTATAAATAGAAATAGAGATGAGTTAATAAAGGATAGATTATTGTAACAGATACTATCCTTTATTTAAAATCTATACTTGATTTATTTTATTGTATAAAACCAATTGCCTAATTTAGCTTTTAATTCTTTGCATTTACTCATGGGTAAAATTTGAGTTTCTAACCAAATGCCTTTGCTATCGCCTCTAACATAACATCTAATATCATTAAAATAACTTAAAACATATTCTAAATCAATCCCCTTAAACTCATTATTCCCCCTATACCCATCTGGCAAATAATCAGTTATTACATATCCTATTTTTTTCTCTTCTGATAATATAGCTTCTGTAAAATTATTTATATCTACATTAGTATTAATTCCTTTTATCTTACCACTTTCAGTGAATTGATGTCCTGCATAACTTTCTCCCCATATAGTTGTTTTCATAGGATTTTGAACTCCATAATGAGCTATCCAGCATTTATATTTAGCTACTCTAGAATCTAAGTTTTCATTTGCAAAATAAGGTGAAGTATATATACAAAGTTGCAATTCACATAAACTTTCAAACTTTTTTATAAACTTTAGAATATAATCCATTACATTAAAATTACTTACTTCTATATCTAAACAAGGTTTTAAATCATTTTCCTTGTCTTTTATATTATTATAGAAATTTTGCGCCTGAGTTTCTGGCTCAGAAGAGCCAACTAAAAAATGATAAAAGCCAGTCTTAAGACCAGCTTTTTTAGCTTCATTATAATTTTCATTTAAGTAAGGATCTTCATAGGTTGTACCCTCAGTTGCTTTTATATAAACAACTTCTATATTATCTTCTTTTACTTTATTAAAATCTATATCTCCATTATGATTACTTACATCTATCCCTCGCATATAACCTCACCTTTCATAATTAATAAATAATTTTTAGTTTCATCAATACTCTATTTAAAATATATATTTCTATATATTCATAAGTAAAATATCATTACATATGTCAGCCTATTTATAAAATCTAATCTATCTTTATTTCTAGCTCTCAATTTTATTTTTAATTTCTTTCACATCTTCTTTTATATCTTCAACAACATTAAACTTTTCAGCCAATGCATCAAGTAAAGTTTGATACTTATTTTCTCTTTCACCAGTGGTTTTAAGAACATACAATAATAAAAAAACAAACAATGCATATCCTAACCCCTGACTTAACGCCATTTTCATTATTTCATCCAAATATTAAACACCTCGTTTCTATGACTAATTTATTATTTCATATAAAAAAGGCAATAAAAAATCACCTAAAGTGGTGATTAGTATTACCTTTATGTTTTTATTTATAATTCATAATTTTTTCCTATTGCGAACTAAACTTCTACTGCAAATCCTATTTCAACTAAAACTTCTTTTACACATTCTTGTAAATTTAATAATCTAGGAACATTTTTGTATTCATAAGTTCCATTAAGAATTAGAGTTACCCAAATCTTTGTACATCCACTTTCTTTGTTAAATTTAAAATTCATTTTATACATCACCCTTTTAATTTTGATAAATAAATTTTTAAGCATCTTGACTTTGCATAGATACCAATGTTGTTAATTCTGCATTGGATTTTTCTAAACTTTCTATCTTTTCTTTCAATATTTCTGTTTCTGTTTTTTGTAATTTTTCAAATATAATCTCATTTTTTTCAATATCAATTCTTATAGGTTTTTGATTTTCTTTGCGTTCTATTTCCACATATTGTACTCCACCTTGTGGTATTCTATTACCTCCAACATGAGCTAATATCGCTCCAGTATTATCATATATTAATAAAGATTTTGACAAAAAATATCACTCCCTTTAAAATTTTACTGTATACCAATTAATATATATAGTTGCATCTACAGGTTTGTAATTAGAACCCCTATCCCATGATGATGATTCCAAATTCCAACCACCTGTTGAGGCTGCAACATTTGGGGAACTACTAAGGTGGTCACTAAAAAAACAATATCCCGAGCCTCTTTCTATATTTCTTATATAGCAACAAAAAGTTCCATTAGCCCATCCTGAATAATTCCCAAAACATACATTCCATCCAGTTCCACACGCAGTAGCTGGTAATTTAATCTTAGAATATCTACCAAATCTTTCATTTTGTACATAAGTTCCACTATTCATAGCTGAAACACCAGGTAAGGTTTTAATTAAATCTATTTTTCCAGCTAATGAATTAAGAATTTCAGTTCCGACGGCACTAATACCTTTTGAATTTAGAATATTTGCAATTATATTTTTATTATTTTGTATTTTATCTCCTATTTGGGTAAAAGTATTTCCACCAGTAACGTTACCCACTTTCCCAGCGATATAATTTTTTCCATTACTGGCTGATGTAAAAGCCTCGTTTGCCTTATTTAGTGCTTCAACACCTTTATCATAAGCTTGTTTAGTCGCATTAGGGGTAGATGCATCCGTTGTACTTGTACTATTAATGGAATTATTTAATTTAACTATTCCTTTAGTTGTTGTAGTACCATCTGCAATTTTTATATTATCTACTTTGTTCGCAATATCTTTCAATGACGAATCAACTTTTTTAAGTTCTAAATCAATCTTATCTGAGTTATCGTTAAAATCTTGCACATTAACAACATCACTACCATCTGGTTTTTTTAAACTATAATTACTTGTTAATTTCATATTTTCTTCATCTCCTATTCATAAACTTTTAATTCATTCCATGATTTATTTTCAATATTATTCCACTTAAGATCTTTTTCTTTAATAAAATCCCAAATTGTAAATGTGTATTTAAAACTATAACTAAGATGTGCTGGCTTTATATCTTCTAACATATTTTTAAATCCTTGCATATTCTTAGGAATACCTTTTACTCCAACAAATTGCACTGTAAAAGAATAATTTTTATTATCTTCTATTACATTTACTTCTCCACCAGAGAATGTTTCAGCAACATTTTTAATCATTTCTTTTGTTGTGGTACCACTCCCCTTTTTCTTAGCCTTTATTATTTCTCGTCTTTCTTCATAGCTACTATTTAAATTAGTTTCTATTCCATACTCATTTTCCCAATACATTAATCCCCATGTAGCAGTTTCTATAAATGCTTGATTAATTAAATCTTTTAAATAATATAAAAAACTACCTAATTCTGTTCCTTGAACATTATAGATAGTCTTCATTTCTTTTATATCTGAAATAAAAGAAGGTACGTATTTACTTAAATTAAGAAAGTATTTTTTTATATCCTCTTCATTTAATTTTTTTTCTGCATATTTAATTGCCCCATAATTATTTAATCCATACATACTATACCCCCTTTAAATCATTCCACTTTATAGGTCCCTTTGCCATAGCTCCTATATCATTAGCCGTTGGTTTTCTATTAGTGGTATAAACATTGGCTCCACACACTTGTAAATTATTAGCATTCACAGTTCCTGGGCAACTTGTATTACCATTAGAATCTAACAATGTTAATGTCCTAGAAATAGTAGCAAAGCTTCCAGTATATTGTCTTACATAAATAGGTTCATTTCCATTATCTGCAGTAGCTATTTCTAAACTTCCATTATCATCTTTTCCTTGTCCCTCTATTCTTATAAAATCACTTGATGCCATGCTTCCAAAAATTCTTGAAGCTGTTCCTCCATTAGCTGGTAATGATGTTGGCATATTAGTAATCTCAGATATTGAATGTTTATGCCCTTTATCTGCTTTGTTACTTACAGTATTCCATGAATCAATTAAACTTTGAGTAATTTTATCTAATATAGATTTATTAGAATGCGTATGATTTCGTGAAGTATCTATCTCTTTTTGAGTTATAAATCCAGAATCATTATTTAACTCACTCGTTCTACTTGGTATAGATGGTTTATTACTTAATTCATTATAGTTATGAACATGACCATTATCAGATTTTTTACTTACTGTATCCCATAGTTTTCTTTTCTCATCAGTAATATGTCTAACATTATCATTAACATGAGTATTAGCATTATTCCATTTATCTATTAATGCCTGTGTTATTCCATCTAATATAGATTTATTATTATGATCATGCTCTTTGCTGTATGCTTCATTCCAATTGCTTTTCTCTGAACTTGTTACATGCTTTATTACATCATTTATATGTCCATAAGCAGAATTGCATTTATCTAATAAATCTTGTGTTATTTTATCTATAATACTTTTATTTGCATGCTCATGCTTTTTATTATAAGATTCTAAGTTCTTTGACTTCTCAGCATCATTTGTAAACCTCTTATTAGGATTATCTACTATAATATCTGCGCTATGATTAGCTGGATGTATATACTTATTAGCTTCATTTTCTACTTTTGTTAATTTATTTTTTTCAGCTAAAGTATAATTTTCATCAGTTAGTTGTTTTCCTTGAGCTTTATCAACTTTAGTAGTGAGCTGTTTAGTCATAGTACCTGCAAAATCAGCATCATTATTTAAAGCCTTAGCTATTTCCTGTAATGTATCTAATGCTTCTGGAGCAGTCCCTATAACATCCTTGATCTTTTGAAGAACTTCTTCCTGAGTAAATGTTTGATCTTTTGTATATCTTTTATTTAATTCTGAATTTACATATGATAAATCTGATTTTTTATTTTGTAGATCTATATCTTTTTCTTTTAACTTTTGTATTTCAACATTGTTAGATGTTTTATACATATTGATATTTTCTTCTATATTATTTTCTTTAGTTTTGGATCTATATATTTCACTATTTAAATTATCTGTTAAGATTTTTTCAGCATCAATTGCTCTTTTAACTTCATTCTCAAGGTTATTCCCTATACTTGTTTCTTCTTTTTTAGATCTATTAATTTCCTCATTAAGTTTGCTTTTAATATCATCTTCAATACTCTTTGCTCTAGATATTTCATTATTAATACTCTTGGTTAATATTTCTTCAGCCTTTTCAGCTCTATCTGCTTCATTAGTCAATTTACTATTTGTAGTATTCACATTATCTGTTAATACTTTTTCAGCATTAGTTGCTCTTTTAACTTCATTGCTAAGCTCTTTATTAATAGCATCTTCTACATTCTTAGATCTATTAACTTCTGTATTTAAATTCATAGCTATATTATTTTCAACTTGTGTTGACCTCAATACTTCACTATTTAAATTATCTATTAATATATTCTCAGATTTAGTTGCCCTATCGATTTCTTCATTAAGGTTTTGTTGTGTAAAGACTAATGTGTCTTGAAGTTTATTAATATCTTCTGCTTCTACCTGATCTCCAACTGTTTCATAAGAAATATATAATGGTGTCATTTTTGAAAATATCTTAATTATAGTTTTCCATGGAGTTAAACTTGGTGTTGAAGTACTATAAGTTTCTATCTTGTCTCCTGTTAACTTTGAGCCTGTATATATATTTAATGTTTTAACATTAATATTATCATGAACAAGTTCACGTTCATAACTTTCATTATTTAATTCTATTTTTTCCTCTATAACATAGGTATTTCCTTGGATTTTATTAAACTTTTCATTAAACTTACTTATATTCAATTACATCACTCCTAAATCTACAGTTCCCAAAATTGCTATTTCTTCATCTGCTAATTTTATATTAGAAATTATGTTATTTATCTTTAGATCTGAATAATCTAACACCCCTGTTGTATTAAGAAGTATTTCTCCAATTCTTGCAATACTTATATAATCTTGTTTAAAGCTTATACTTTTTAAATAGTCTTCTAATAGTTTAATAAATTCTTGCTCTACAACACCTAAGTTATATCCTTTTACTAAATTTATATCAGCAGTTATATCTATTGTTTTTTCTACAGCACTAACAACACTCACTGTAGCACCTATTGGTCTAACACTCTCAATATACTCAAATGCATCTTCTATTAATTTTTGACTAGCCTTATGCTTATTAGAATCTACTATAACAACTTTTACACATCCATTTTCATGTTCACCTTTTAAATTAGTTTCGGGAAATACTTTTGCATCCCCAACTCCATTAACACTTAAAGCCCAATTTAAGTAATCATATTTATTCCCAGATGTTGATGGCGTTCTTACTTTTACCATTAATCTATTAAATAAGCTTTCATTACTTTCTACATCCACACCATCTAGTATTGTTTCTCCTAAAACTCCTTTTCCTAATCCTTCAACATATTCAATAGGAAGTAAATTTCCGCTTGGATAATTTCCTTTAGCACCTATAAGTTCACATTGCATTTTATATTTTCCCTTTTCAATTCTTTCTGTTGCAATGTAATTAGTCTTATCTATAGAGAATCTAGATTTCAATGGAATATCAATTAACTTCTCTTCTGTATCATAAAACGTTCCTAACTTTATTGCATATGTTGCCATCTTTCTTTCAATTCCATGTTCAACACATCTTTTATCTAAATATTCATCAGGTATATTAGGTGATGCAAAAGTATATTCTAAAAATCTATCCATGTCAGATCTTAGTCTTGATATTTCTTGTGCTGCTGGAGCTAATGCATTATAGATTAAACTACTGCCTTCTCTTTTATCCAAATCATTAGGGATTTTATCTAGCATCTCTTTTAATAAATCCTCTTCTTTTACTTCAAACAAATTTAAATCACCACACTTTCATATAATTTTGAGTAAATAGAAAAGACAGTGAATTTTACTAATACACTGTCTTTCTCATATTCAAATATAAATTCATCTACATTTTCAATCCTATCATCTTGAGTTAATGCTTCTTTAATTCTACGCTTCAACTCACTCTCTGCAATATCTCTTTCCATTTCTATAGTTCTTCTTAATTCACTTCCATAGCTATCAGGATATATTAAATAATCATATCTTTCTGTATTTAATATAAAATATATTGTCTGCTCAAGTGCTTCTATCTCATCACAAAATCCAAGTATTCTATTTTCTTTGATCTTATAAGTTTTGCTAGAATGCTTTTTCTCTTTTATAGTATCAATATTTTTTATTATGCCTCCTTGAGGCAATATACTAAAATTATTCATACTTTCCTACCTTATCAAGAATTAAAAATCTACTTCCCTTTTCAATCATTAACAATGCAAGAATGTCTCCTTTTTTTAATCCGTCTCTAATAACTATTGTGCCAAGAGCTGATGATGTGTCTGAATGAGAATGTTTTAAATCTATTTCATATCTTTTTAAGCTTTCTGGAACAACAAAAAAATCTTTTGGTAATATTCTTTTCTGATCTATCCTAACAGTTAAATTATCATCTATTATAGTTCCAAATTCTATATCTAAAGGATTTCCAGCATTAATTGCATTTACACTTGCTTGTTTTATAATTTCTATCATACTAGCCAAACTTTACACCACCTTTAAATCAAAATCCATTATGTGTCCATCTTTAGAAAACTTGTGTGTGGCTTCTTCTATCAAATACATTTCATTTATTCCATATCTTTTTATATCAACCCACACACCAGATCCCCCTCTAAGTTTTGCCTCTAATTTAATATCAGTTCCTAAAACATCTTTAAGTTTTAATGACTTCTTCTCTTTGTTCTTCAATATTAAATGAGCTTTAAGCATTTCTTCTATTTTAGCCTCATTTACTTTATCATCAACACTTTTAAAAAATTGAAGTTTACCCCATTTATAAATGTTGTCCTTGTCTTCTTTGGTATATACTTTTTCTTCTCCTGAATCCTCACTTTTTCTGACAAGCTTTATAGCATTGTAACTATCTTCAATTGAATTACTCCAATCGTATTTTCCCAAATTAGTATTTTCAGATATTATTAATTCTTCTCTCATATTATTTATATCTTTAAGGTTAATACTTCCAAAATCATCATATAAAACAAAAGTTCTTTTAGTTGAACCTAATGTTTTTTCTAATGTTTTATAAATAATATCTAATAATTTTTTATCTTTTTCGTTAAATCTAGGAATTACATAACCTGTATCTTCAATAACACCTTTTTTCAGTCCTAGATTATAAATTATCCTTTCAACTATTTCACTTGCTTTTAGGTTAACATCTGAGAAAGTATCATTATACATTAAATATTTAATTTGATCATAAGCTGTTAATTTTATTTCTTCTCCTTCATTACCACTATGTTTGAATACATAGCCATAAAAAATATTGACTCCATCAACTTTAAACCTTATGATATCACCATTTGATACACCTAATGTTTCATCTGTTAACAATGTTACTTCTAAGCTTGAAGGACTTCCTTTTCTTTTTGTTTTCCATGTTACTTGCTTTATAAGATTGCTAAGATTATAGATATTACTTTTTTTATCATCAATTAATAATTCTATATTCATGTTAACCTCCTTTATGGAATGTTAAATACTTGTCCAGGATATATTAAATCTGGATTTGATATATTATTTAGTTCTGCTATTTCTTTATATCTATTTCCATCGCCTAAATATTTTTTTGCAATGTGCCATAAAGTTTCACCTTCAACTACTTTATGGCTATTAACTTTTACTTTATCATCTGGTCTAAGTGTCGTATTATAGTTTTCAACAATAACACCATTTTTTGTTTCCATTACAACTGCTCTGTTAGCATGATAGGGTTTATATCTTTTTAACTCTATTGAATAATATATATCTCCTACTTCCCCACCTTTTTCGGTAAATTTAAGATTTTCAATAGAAAATAAATCATTTATTTCAAATTCTGAACCTATAAATATAAATCTTATTTTTTCTGCATTTTGACGCCATCTATTTAATCTATTCATATATTCGTGTGGTCTAAAAAAGTGTTTATCATTAACATATGGCCCATCATTTCTTGGGAAATAGCTTTTGAATGATATTTTAGTTAACTTAGGAATATTTATTACATTTACTTCACCTAAATTTATTACATTGTGAGTTTTATTATCTCCACTATCACTTATCTCAATTTCTTGTGGAAGAACTGGTAAAACAAATCCTTCGTTGCCTTCATTTATGCTTAATCGCATCTTATATCTTTTACTCATTACGCATACAGCCCCTCTGCACTATTAGTCATTTCATTTTCCATATAGGATTCTATTCTAGATATAATTGTATCTATATCTGCTTCTTCTTTTATGTCTCCTGTAGTTACTTGTACAGTTGGAGTGAGCGTTATGAAATTTTGAAGACTTTCAAGTTCTGCTAAATCATTCATTAATTCCAAATTCTCATTTGAAACTTCTACACTATCATTTATCCCCTTAATTGCCTCTGACCCTTCTGATACATTATTACCTAAATTAGTATTGTCTATTGCTGAAGTTAAAGCATCACTTCCTCCACCCATATCACTTGGAATACCACTTGAATTATTTCCACCTTGATTTAATAGAGAATTATTTCCCATGTTATCTTCATTATATGAATTTAAAATATCATCATTATTTTTTATTCCATCTAAATTCATAGCCCCTTTAATCTTAGCCTTAATATTTTCAATACTAAAATTTTCTATTGCATTCGCTCCAGTATTACCAATAGATTGTATCTTATCTTGCCAATTTTGCTTAAAATCACTTAAATCTACTTTATCTATATGAAGATCGGTTCCTGAACCTCCCCATAAACTTGCTGCTGTCCCAGTGACAGTATTAATTCCATGTAATAAATCATTAATCTTATCTATAATCCAGTTTAAAACACCTTGTATACAGTCAACTACTATTCCAAACGCTTTTGAGCATGCATCAGCTATACCTTGAAAGGCTCCAGCAAATGCTTTTCGAAATGGTTCACAAAAAGCAATAAGTGCACCTATAGCTATAATAACACCTAATATTAATCCTATAATCCATACTAATGGACATGCATACATAGCTGCATTTAACCCTAATTGTGCTATTGTTGACTGACCTGTAACTATTCCAAAAATTCCTTGTGCTAAATTAACTATTCCTTGATATAATGATACAGCTAGTAATGATCCTTTCCATATTGCTAAAGCTCCAATTATCCCCAAAATTATAGGTAAAATTATTGGTAATGATGTTTGAATTGCATTTCCTATCCAAAATATTAAATCAATTATTCCTTGTATTCCTATTGATATTGCATCAAAAAATACTTGAAATGATCCATTTGAAAACATTTCATTTAACATTTGCATAACTGGAGTGAACGCCTCTAACAAGCCTCCACCCATGTCTCCTAAACTACTATTAAAGTTTTCTTTAAGATTCTCAAATTGAGCTGAAGCTGAATTATTAAAACCATCTAGCATTGATGAATCCAAACCTTTGCTATTTAATAATTGATCAAATTTTGATGAAAAATCATCTAAATCATTACTTGCTTGTAAAATTCCTATATCTTCGCTACTAAATCCAAACTTATCTTTAAGATCAGACCCATCTCCAGATATCATACTATTAATAGCGCCACCTGCTCCGGATATTCCTTCTCCCGAATTACCAAGTGATAAACGCTCTGATAAATTAGCTAGTTTATCTAAGCTTTCTGTATTTTTAGTTACTCCCATAAATGATTGTGCATTATTTTTTAGTTCATCAAACGAAAATCCTGATTCATTAGCCTGTTTTTGAAGATGATTAAAATAAGCTGTTCCAGCTCCTTTATCCCCAAGCATTCCTTGTACTGAAAGCATTTTATCTTGCATTTTACTTGCTTCACCTATAACTGCTGATATTCCATTTTTCAATGTTTCTGCATTGAAAAAACTTTTAAATGTTTCTGATGCCTTTGTTGCTAGTGCAGACATACTAGATGTACTTTTATTTACATTTTGATTTAATTTATCTTGTTCATCTGCTGCTTTTTGAACATTTACTTGTAAAACATTAGTTAATGATATTTGTTGTTGAACTTGTTGTATTATTTGTTGATTTATTATACTATCCATTGCTGATATTCCAGCTACTATTGATGCCATAATATTACCTCCTCCCTTTTTATCTTTTTCTCTTCATCCTATTTGCTTCTTTCTTT
Organism: Clostridium cagae; assembly: GCF_900290265.1. NCBI lineage: Bacteria > Bacillati > Bacillota > Clostridia > Eubacteriales > Clostridiaceae > Clostridium > Clostridium caccae. Next base: position 488,775 of record NZ_OKRA01000001.1, on the reverse strand, counting down.
TCCTTTTCTACATGTAAATCTATTGAAGCATATATAAACGCCTTTTCTTGTCTAGATAAATTCATTAATTCATGAGGTAGTATTTTTAATTTATGGAGGGCATAGTGAGCATATGATGCTTCACCATCTCCCTCCTTAATTAGTTTTTTGCTTCTTCAATTAAATCATTAACGCTTTTATCATAGCCATTAACTTCTCCTACTATTGATGACCAATCTGAAAATTCTCCATCTCTCATCTTAGATTTCATTGCACTTAGTAGCTCTTCAGCACCAAGAACTCCCCATGAAGCTTGTAGTTCTGAATTTTTTAAGTCAGGACAAGTTGTTGTTTCAATTATTAAATCAGATACATATTTATCTTGATCCGTTTCCATTATTCTTTGACCTTTTATTAATTTAGTTTTTCTATTTCTCTTTCTTATCATATCTCCCATTTCAGCAGAAATAGGTCTAAATCTCATAAGCTTTTTCTTACCACCTATTGTTACTTCTCTTTCAATTTCTTGTGTGTCCTCAAAACTATCCATTAAAAAATCTTCAAAATTATTCATTATTCCATACTCCTTCACTAATCATTTTTGTTTTACACTAATATTTAATACTGAAAGCATAAATAAGATTCTATTTTAACATACGTTGATATATTCAATAGGTAAAGTAGCATTGTAATTGGACTTTGAGAATACTTAATGAGTATTGTCACATTTACTGCTTGTCTCAATTTTATATTGGGAGCAAGCTAAAATGAGACTATACTCATTTTTAGTATTCCTAAGTTCAATTACTCAGTCCACCTTTACTTATGAATATATCAACGTATTCTGCTAAAACAAAGTAGATTTATAACATTAACCAATTACTGGTTTTCCGAATTTATCTAATAAATCAACATCTTCATAAGTAAATGCCATTTCTTCTTCTAAAACTTCACTTTCTACATCAAACATAGCCATGCTTACTTTATCAAAGTTACATCTTTTTAATACAATTGTTTGCTTTCCAACTGTAGACGTTGCATCTTCATTAGTAACTGTCATATCAAAATAAACATCTTTTCCTGTTTTAATATACTTTATCATCATTTCTCTAAATAAAGATGTTACATAATAAATTGTAAGTGTTCCTGTTCCTTTCCAGCCTGTAGCTTTATTTTGTTCAACTCTGCTGCCTAAAGTTTTGCCAGTTGTTTTAGTTTTTTCTGCATCTGATTCTAACTTTTTAGCATAAAATAATTCCTCATTTCTTCCATTTACAGTTATGAACCCCTTTGCTTCTGTTCCACTCAAAGTATCACTAAAATTTAAAAAATTACTCATTTAATATTCCTCCAATCATTATATAAATACAGTCATATATATTTTTTCCATACTATCTACTGGTTGCGCATTAACATTTACAACAATAGAATCATTAGAATTTCCTTTAAGTACCTCAATATCATCTACAACTACATTTTCTAATGCTCCTTGTCCTTGTAATGTTTCTAAAATATTTAATATATCTTTCTTAAATAAGTTTCTTCCATCCTCATTATTGCTTACTTTGCCAATATAAGATTCTTCCCACTTATATTTAATCTTGTCATTTATTCCATCTAAAACTCTTATAACTCTGTTTTTTCTAAAGTCAGACTTTTTATCCTCTGTAAAAGTCTTTAATGTGTTAATATCTTGTTCAATTAAAACTTGTTGATTATTATTAATAAATATTATTTCACCTTTTTTGATTATCTCTTTTATTTCACTATCTGCATATCTAACATCAACATTGCTTGCACCTTCATACAAAGCATAAGTATTAGAATTAGCATAACCTGATCCTGCTGTTAATGCTGCTACATATGCTGTTGCTTGTACATTAGTTACATGTACATTATCTTTAAGATACACACCATTCTTTATAGATATAATCCCTTCATAGTCTGCTTCTGCAAAGTTTGGTAAAACAGCTTGAACTTTTCTTCCTTCACATTCTCTTAACCTCTTAATAAACTCTTTTACAACTAACTTAGTATCTGACTCATCATACGGTATTGCTACAGTATTGAAATCAAATAATTCTAATTCTGCTAAAAAATCCACATAATCCTTTCCTGTAATAGGTTTATCTTCTCCACCCTCTAGCTTTACTCCAGCAGATAAAGTAAGTTCACCTGATCCTTTAAAGTCTACAAGTGCATTAGATACCAACTCATCAATATTTTTTACAGTTTGTGTATCTAATTTTGTATATTCTAAGAATGTAATTACATCAAATTTAGCTTCATCATTTACATTGGTTTGAATTTGAATTCTTATATCATTTCCTTTACTTCCACTCCATTTTGATGTTACTGTTAATTCTCCTAGCACCTTCGTAGCCTTAACACCTTCATTAAGTCTGTATAATAAAACTGTTTTTGCTTTCTTTAAGGCTTCTTTAAGCATTAGAGTGCTTTCTTCATTTATTTCCATTCCTATTGTTCCTAACAAATCTGTTTCATTATCTATTTTTACTATTGTTTTTTCTGGTCCAAAAGGTAATACTAACGGTAACGCCATTACCCCTCTATCATTATTGTTACTATCATTATTCTTTTTACTTTTAAAATTAACATAAGCTCCTGCTCTTATTTTATTTTGTTTTTCCCATGTTCCACCTGCCATTTATTTGACCTCCATATTATAAAATTTGTTTATTACATCTCTTGCATCATTTATGCTATAATCATCTTCAGCCAATAATGCATTTAAAATGTCCTTTTCATTTCTTTTAAAATGTTTAGATTGTACTAATTGTTCTTTTGAAAATTTACTTTCCAACAATATCTACTCCCATCTCATTCATATTTACTTCTTCAATGATTTTTAATAGATTAAACTTTACTTGAAATTTAAAATGTAATATTCCCTCTGATATTTCATGCTCTTTATTAGATACTCTGTACTTTTTATTATCAACTTCTATATATTCAAGTGTTTTATATAAAGTATCAGCCATATTAAAATAATCTAAATTAATACTTTCTTTATTGCTTAAATAATTTACATCAAAATATATGACTTCCTTATATCGTCTATTTAATTCTTTTACTTGTTTTGAAGATAATACTTGCACAAAAAAACAAGGCTTAGTAAAACCTTGTTCCATAGCATCATCGTATATATTTATCTCATGAAAGTTTTGAGATAACATTTTATTAATTTCAAGCTTTAATTTACTTATCATTCAAATTATCACCTCCCTTCAAGTACTGCTTTGATTTAAGGTTGTGTGTTAATACATGTATAAGCAAAGTGGACTGAGTAATTGAACTTATGAATACTCATTAAGTATTCTCAAAATCCAATTACAATACCACTTTGTCTATTACATATATTAATATCTACTCAAAACAAAGCCTTAATAATATAAGACTTCTAAATTTATATATATTTTTAGGTACCTAAAATCATATGTCTTTTTTTACTTTTCCACAATATCATTATCTCATGGTTATTATTTCATTAAAATAACATCTTTTTTTCATATATTTATCAAGACAATATCTCATCTATACAATTTAACTTTATTATAATTAAAAACACCTATATTTTCATATAAGTGCTTTTTCATATAACCATATTTAAATTGCTGTTTTGTGTTTTCTTACTTTTCCACAATACCATTATCTCATGGTTATTATTTCATTAAAATAACATCTTTTTTTCATATATTTATCAATACAATATTTCATCTATACAATTTAACTTTACTATAATTAAAAACACCTATATTTTCATATAAGTGCTTTTTCAATATAACCATATTTAAATTGCTGTTTTGTGTTTTCTTACTTTTCCACAATACCATTATCTCATGGTTATTATTTCATTAAAATAACATCTTTTTTTCATATATTTATCAATACAATATTTCATCTATACAATTTAGCTTTATTATAATTAAAAGCACCTATATTTTCATATAAGTGCTTTTTCATATAACCATATTTAAATTGCTGTTTTGTGTTTTCTTACTTTTCCACAATACCATTATCTCATGTTCATTATTTCATTAAAATAGCATCTTTTTTTCATGTATTTGTCATTATATTTTAACATACCTTTATTCCTTCTATTCCAAATAAGTATATTCCTAGTTCCTCTAACATTTCTTTAACCCATCTTCTAACTGTAATAACACCACAATTAAGTTCTTCTGCAACTTCTTCATATGTCTTTTCATCTATAAATAGTTTTTCTAGTGCCAAATATTTCTCTACAACCCCCTTTTTTCTTTGCTCTTTTTTTAACACCTCTAATGAAGAATCTATATGTGATATCATTATTAATGTTTTCACTTTACTTTGTTTTATACTTAATATATATAATTCATCATATTCTTCTTTTTCTAATTCAATCTTATCAGTATTTGTTATATCATTTATATCACTTATTGAATAAATAATATGAGATTTTAAATCATTATAATGTTTCATTAGTAATTTGGTATTATGAAAAACTTTTTTCTTATCTAAATCTTTTTGTTCCTTGTCATATTCTTTTATTGCTGTTTTAACCGCTATTTCTATAATTCCTTCTATATTCATTTCTTGTAATTCCATAATGTTTACTCCCCCTCAATAAAATTTAAACTTTGTTTTAAAACATATCAAAACTCTAATTAATCTATAAATACATTCTATATCCGGTTTGCCGTTTAATCAAATCTAATTTATTACGTTTTTCCGGTATTTAAGCTTGATTTTTATACATTTCCTCTCATTTATTCGGTTTGCTGTATACAATTGTTTACTTTTTCCATATTAAGTGATATTATATTTCTGTAAACCGGAATAAATATAAAGGAGTGATTTCTATGAGTTATATAGGTAACTTTTTAAAAAATAAAAGAATTGAAAAAAAACTTACATTAAAAGACCTATCAGATTTGAGTGGTGTTGGACCAAGTACAATTTCAGATATAGAAACTGGTAAGGCTTTAAATCCTCGAATGATAACACTTCAAAAACTAGCTTCTTCTCTTGATATATCCGTAAATGATTTTTTTGAAGAAACAAAAATTGATATTATAGATGAAAATTTAATAAAAAATGTAGATATTGAAAAACAAAAACAAATTGATACAGTTGCAGCACATTTAGAAGATAAACATTTAACTCCAAAAAAGGTGAAATTACTAAAAGATTACATAGATGCTCTATTTGATGATGAAAATTGGTAGCTTACATGAGTAATTTAATGACATATGAGGATTTACTTATCTATGCTCAAAATAAGGGGTTAAATATTAAAGAAAAAAAATTAAAATTTAATTTTAAGGGATTATATAAGAATAGTAGAATACTTATTAATTCTGATATCGACACAGATATTGAACGTAAATGTATTCTAATTGAAGAGATAGGACATCATGAAACATCCTTTGGAAATATAATTGACTATAATAATCTTAATAGTAAAAAACAAGAATTAAGAGCTCGAAGATGGGCAAATGAAAAACTTATTGAAATAAAAGATCTAATTTGTGCTTATAATTATGGTATAAAAAATAAATATGAATTAGCTGATTTTTTTGGAGTAACTGAAGAATTTTTAAATGATACCATTATTAACTACAGAAAAAAATACGGCATTTGTTATCAGATAGATTCTTATTTAATATATTTTGAACCAAACTTAGGAATATTAAAATTAGTTTAAATAAAAAGAACACTAGACGTTAACCTAGTGTTCTTCATATTTGTACGAGACAAGCCGTAAGCGGGGTTCTGTATTAAGCAATCATCTATCTAGGCTCATTGTTGCCAATGAGCTCAAGCGACGCACCCGGAGGCGGGACGGGCAATCCCTTAATGCCTCTCTATTCGGTCTTGCTCCAAGTGGGGTTTACATAGCCGTGATGTCACCATCACGCTGGTGAGCTCTTACCTCGCCTTTCCACCCTTACCTAAGTAAACTTAGGCGGTATATCTCTGTTGCACTATCCTTCAAGTCGCCTTGACTGGACGTTATCCAGCACCCTGCCCTATGGAGCCCCGACTTTCCTCTCCTGGGTCAAGCCCAGCAGCGATTGCACGTTTTGCTCGCAAGATTTATATTATCACACATCTTATAATTTTACAAATAAAAATTCAATATTTTTTTGGTAATTATTAAAATAAGTGATAAAGTTACTAACTATTATTATTATCTTATACCAAAATAAATAATAATATTAATAAAATTATTATTAATACACCATAAATATTAACCCCACATAAAAGTAGTGATACAAGTATGAGGCATCCTACCACAGATTTAGGACAAAAGTACCAAGGACAAGGACCTGGAAAGAATGGAAACCATCCACCTCTTCTTCTACCACCCCTAAAACATCTTCTCATATTTTTGCACATATGTTTAAAACTTTTATTATTGTCATCTCCCATAATACCCACCTATAAATTGCTTTCACAATAATATATGCATATATTGTTTGATTTAGTTAAATAAAATCATATGGATCTTCACATTTTTCTGAAATTATAAATTTTACTTCTTTAAATTTATCTTCTAAGAAATCTAAACTCTTTATAAACGCTAACCATTCAGTTGAAAAATGTCCTGCATCTATTATATTAATTCCATATTCTTTAAAATCTGAAGCAAAATGATATGTTGTATCACCAGTTATTATACAGTTTACATCAAGTTCTTTACACATATAGAAGAAATCTTGACCACTACCATTAATTATTGCTAATTTATTTATGTTCTTATTACCTTTTACAACTCTCATATTATTAATCTTTAGTTTATCTTTAAGCATTCTTACTATTTCTTCAATATTAATGTTTTTTTCTAATTCAACAATTCTACCTAGTCCACATTCTTCGAAACCCTTAATATTAGAACTCTCAATTATTTTATTATATTTTAAATCTAATAATTCAAGTAATGTATCATTAATTCCACCTTTAGCAGAATCTAAATTAGTATGACATGAATATAAACTTATATCATTTTTTATTAAATCTATAACTTTATCACCTAATAAATCTCCATTTATTATACTTTTAGGTTTTTTAAATATTAAAGGATGATGAGTTATTATTAAGTCAACATTGTTATCAATAGCCTCTTTTATAACTTTCTTAGTACAATCTAAAGCTAATAAAACTGACTTTACTTCCTTGTTATTATCTCCAACCATTAATCCAACATTATCAAAATCCTCTTTTAAAAATTTAGGAGCTTTTTCCTCAATGATATTTGCAATATCTTTTACTAAAACCATATAAATTCCTCCATTATATTTCTAATTTATATTTTTTCAATGATTATTATCTTGTAAAATCTTCTAACACCTTTATTTTATTATATAGTTCTTCTTTTCTTAATTTAGCAGATTCAGTTTCTTCTTTTATGAAGCATACAATTTTATTGTATTTTTCAATTTTAATCTTTATATATTCTTTTATTAACTTATTATTCTCTTTTAACATTATTGGACTTATTTCATAAAATATAGGATCTAATTTAGTATTCTCCCCCATTTTATATTTCACTTTAAATAATTCATAAAATTGACCTTCATCAAAGCATAAATCCTCATTTAAAATCTCATAATTACTATTATATAAGTACTCTCTTAATACTTCTGGGTTCTGAGCTGGTTGAAGAATCAAATAATCTAATTTTTTAACTTTATTAATATCTTTTTCTAATATATCTCTTATTAGATTTCCACCCATTCCAGCTATTATCACACCTTGTACTTCATTTTTCTTTAAAGGTGAAAGACCTGCCCCTAAGCGTAAATCTATTTTATCTATAACTCCATCTAATGAAGCATTAATCTTTGCTTTTTGAAGTGGATCTTTATTTATATCACTGGCAATTGCTTTGTCTACCATTTTATTTTTCACTAGATGAATTGGTATATATCCATGATCAGTTCCTACGTCCATTACTGCATCACATTTATCAACATATTCTAATATCCAATTTAATCTTTTGCTTAACTCCATAATTTTTTCTCCTATTCTATTTATCATTTTTTAACTTCAAATAATTCTATAATTTTTTATACTATAAAAAAGAGCACCTGTAAAGGTGCTTTTTAATCTAGATAATCTTTTAACTTCTTACTTCTTGATGGATGTCTAAGCTTTCTTAATGCTTTAGCTTCAATTTGTCTAATTCTTTCTCTTGTTACATTAAACTCTTTTCCTACTTCTTCAAGTGTTCTAGCTCTTCCATCATCTAAGCCGAATCTTAATCTTAGAACTTTTTCTTCTCTTGGAGTTAAAGTATCTAATACATTTATCAATTGCTCTTTCAACATTGTAAATGCTGCTGCTTCTGCTGGAGCTGGAGCTTCATCATCTGGTATAAAGTCACCTAAGTGAGAATCTTCTTCTTCACCAATAGGTGTTTCTAATGATACTGGTTCTTGAGCTATTTTTTGAATTTCACGTACTTTATCTACTGGTAATTCCATTACCTTTGAAATTTCTTCTGGGAAAGGATCTCTACCTAATTCTTGTAATAATTGTCTTTGAACTCTTATTAATTTATTGATAGTTTCTACCATATGAACTGGTATTCTAATAGTTCTAGCTTGATCCGCAATTGCTCTAGTTATTGCCTGTCTAATCCACCATGTTGCATAAGTAGAGAATTTAAAACCCTTTCTATAGTCAAATTTTTCTACTGCTTTTATAAGACCTAAATTTCCTTCTTGAATTAAGTCTAAAAATAACATACCTCTTCCAACGTATCTTTTAGCTATACTTACTACCAATCTTAAATTAGCTTCTGCAAGTTTTTTCTTAGCTACAGGATCGCCCTCTTCAATTCTTTTAGCGTAATCTATTTCTTGTTCTGATGATAATAAAGGTACTTTACCTATTTCTTTTAAGTACATTCTAACAGGATCATCTATTGCAATTCCTTCTAAAACTGTTAAATCTATTTCTTCTTCAACTTCTGGTGCATCAGTTGCTCCACCTATTACTTCAATTCCCATCATTTCAAGTACTTCATAAATTTTTTCTATTTGTTCTGGGCTTAAATCTATATGATCTATTTCATCCATAATTTCTTTATAAGTCAAAGAACCATTTTTCTTACCTTTATCAATCAGACCTTTTACCATGGCCATTTTAGCATTTTTGTCTTCTTTTCCTTTTTCGGCCTTCTTTTTAACTTTTTGCTCCATACTTTCTTTACCTCCTTCTGCCATGACCATTAACCTCTCTTTCTTTTTTTCAATATTTCTAAGTTTGTCAACTTAACTGCAAGTTTTATAGACTCCTCAATCATTCCCTTATCTTCCAATCTTTTTTGTTCATTTTTTAAATCATTGATTTCTAATTGTAGTTTAAAACATTTTACTTCATTTAAATAATCATTGATTAACTTATCTTTGTTACTTAAGTCTAGAATTTCAAGTTCTTTTATTGCAATCCATTCTTTCGAACTTTCAATTTGATCACATCTATTTTCTACATATGATTCTATGTTATTAGAATTTTCATTTTTAGATTCTAATATTAAAGAATATATTCTTTTATGAGAATCTAATATAAAATCCTCTGAGCTCATACTATCTTTAATTTGGTCATAAATTTCTTGGTTTAACATTAATTTAAGTAAAGCTCTTTCTGCTTTTAAATATGCAGGCTCTACATATAATTTTGTTCCAAATTCTTCCTTTTTATTCACGTAATTGTCTTCTTTTTGTTTTTTTGACATTACTTGTGAAAGTAAATCATATAGTGCCTGTTCTTTTATACCAGTATCTTCTGAAATTTTCTTTATATATACATCTTTTTCTACTGGATTTAAGTCTGCTAAAATGCTCGCTACTTTTTCTCCATACTTAATTAAATTGTTTCTGTCCTTTAAATTTATGCCTTCTCCTATTCTTTTAATTCTGTATTCAATTAAAGGCAGTGCTTCCCTTGCTAGTTTTAAAAAAGCATCTTTTCCATTACTTCTTACAAACTCATCTGGATCTTTTCCTTGTGGAATTATAAGTACCTTAACTTCAAAACCAGAATTTCTAAGTATCTCAAGTCCCCTTAAAGTAGCTGTTTGCCCTGCAATATCTGCATCATATGATATAATAACATTGTTAGTATATCGCTTTAAGAGTTTGGCCTGATTATTAGTTAAAGCAGTTCCTAATGATGCAACAACATTTGTTACTCCATACTGATGAAGCGTTATTAAGTCCATATACCCTTCAACAATTATCATATAATCCTCTTTAAGCTTGTTTTTTACTGCAAAATTTAACCCATACAGATTAATTCCTTTTTGAAATACTGTAGTTTCAGGTGAATTTAAATACTTAGGTTTTGAATCATCTAATACTCTTCCTCCAAACCCAATGACTCTACCTTTCACATCAAAAACAGGAAACATAACTCGATTTCTAAATCTGTCATATATATTTCCTTTCTCTTGATTTTTTGAAACCAATCCTGCTTCTATTAAAAAGTCATCTTTATATCCCTTGGCTCTTAAATAAGTAATTAGATCTCTCCAACTATTTTTAGAATATCCAAGACCAAACTTCTTTATAGTTGCTTCCTTTATTCCTCTATTAAGAAAATAATCTTTTGCTAAATGTATTTTTTGCAAATTAGTAAAGTAATATCTTCCAGTTTCTACATTAATTTTATATAATATTTCCCTCTTTTTAATAAACTGAGGCGTTTCATTAGAGTGTAGATTTATAGGAATATTAGCTTTATCAGCCAAATACTTTACTGCCTCTACAAATGTAAGATTTTTTTGTTTCATAATAAAAGTTAAAACATTACCAGCTTCTCCACATGAAAAGCACTTATATATTTGTTTTTCTTGTGAAACACTAAATGATGGTGTTTTATCATTATGAAACGGACATAATCCTATGAAATTTTTTCCAGTTCTCTTTAACCTTACACTTTCCGATATAATATCCACTATATCGGTTTGTTCTTTTACTTTTTCAATAATTTCTTGTGGAATTTGCAAGGAGACATCTCCCTCCTTACTTAAATTTTCAACAATTATATAATATTCGACATCATAACCACTTTTCCTTCTTATTTATCCAAAAAACTTTTTTTTATCATTTAATTGAATTAATAATTCTTTTTTTTACCTTATAATCCTCTTTTTTCATTACAAAATTTATTTGCCCAATTTATTGGTATTTTATACTTTAAGAATAAGTTAAATATTCTTGATTCTATCTTTACCATTATAAATTTATTTAAACAGCTAATATATTACTAATTTAGGAACATACAATCTATTAAACAAAGATAAACAATAATCATCACTCATTCCAGCTATATAATCTGCAACACCTCTTTTTAGATCTTCTTTTTCTACTATATTTTTATATAATTCAGGCATTTCTTCTGGTTTATTACTATAATAATTTAAAAGTTGTCTTAATATAAATTTCGCCTTATCTCTTTCTCTCTTTAATGTATTTCCTAAATATATATTTTCAAACATAAATTTTCTAAGTTTAATCATAATTTCTTCAATTTCTTCATCTAAAGAAACTTTTCTAATTCCATTTTTAATATTACTATTTGATGTTTTTATAAAATTTTTAATTAATGTTTCCATTCTCTCATCTGAAGAATTACCTAAGACTCTTTTTATATCACTCGGAATATCACTTTCTTTTAATAATCCAGCTCTTATAGAATCATCTATATCATGATTTAAGTAAGCAATTTTATCACTATATTTTACTACAGTTCCTTCTAATGTTAATGATTGATTATTTTTACCACCAAATCCACTATGATTTAAAATTCCATCAATAACCTCTTTGCTCAAATTAAGTCCTTCTCCATTATTTTCTAACTTTCTTACAACTCTAACACTTTGCTCATTATGCCTAAAGCCTTCTTTTAAATATTCATTCAGAACCTCTTCTCCATTATGTGCAAATGCAACATGACCTAAATCATGTCCTAACGCTATGGCTTCAATTAAATTTTCATTTAAGCCAATACCAACGCCTATGTTCCTAGCTACTTGTGTCACTTCTAAGGTATGAGTTAATCTGGTTCTATAATGATCACCAAATGTTTTTATATATACCTGAGTTTTATGTTTTAATCTTCTGAATGATTTACTGTGAATAATTCTATCCCTATCAATCATATAACAAGTTCTAATATCATCCTCTTCTTCTTTTTTATCTCTACCTAAAGAACAAGAGGAAAAAGAGGCTTCTTTAATAAATGTCAAGTTTTCAAAATACTCAATTTTTTCCCTTATATTCATATACTTTACCTCTTCTTATCTATTCTATATATATCATTAAAATCCTTTATAAATTCATAAAATTATTATTTACCAAAATCTCACTAATTATTGTTATACTTTAATTTTTTATTTCCTTTATTTATGTATATTTATAGTTTTCTATTAATATCATAGTAATGAATAAATTTATAAGGAGAAGTATTTTATGGAACCAGAATTAAATTTATTAGAAAAATCAAATCTATCACCTGATATAATAAAAAACACTGTTTTAAAACATTATAATTTACAAAATGCTAAGGTAGATATAGTTAAATTCAAAGATACTGCTAAACAAAGAGCTGTATATAAAGTAGAAGATAATAATAAATGCTATTGCTTAAAAAAAGTTTATTATGATTTGCCCGATTTACTATATGTATATTCTGCTAATGAATGGGTTTACAGATATGGTATACAAGTTCCAAAATTTATTCCTACCATTAATAATAATAGATTTGTATATTATTCAGACATGCTATTTATACTAACACCTTGGATAGATGGTGTGAAATGTAATTTTGATGATCTAAACCACGTTATACTTTCTATAAAAAAGCTTGCTAATATGCATCTTGTTTCAACAGATTTCCAACCTATTTTAGGAAGTTCATATAAGGTGGGTCTTGATGATTACTACATATCAACCTTAAAACATTTTGAACAATTATTGACTATATCCAATCAAGCTTTCAAATATAAAGATGATTTTTCTAAAGAATTTATATCTAATTTTGATGTTAATTTGTATCTTGCAAAACTCTCTTTAGATATAGCTTATAATATTGATAATGAAGATTTAAGTACTTCATTATGTCATGGTGATTATGTAAATAAGAATATAATTTTCACTAAAGATTTAGAAACATGCATAATAGATTTTGATAAATGTAAAGTAGATTACTGTGCTAAAGACTTAGCTTATTTTATGCGCAGACTTCTTAAACGTGAAAATACAAATTGGAATGTTAATTTGGCCTTATCTATAATAAAAAACTATAATGAAATTTTCAAGCTAACCCCTTCTGATTTAAGATATTTATTAGCTTATATTTGTTTTCCTCAAAAATATTGGAGAATTTCAAGGGATTATTATAGGAATATATCCAAATGCAATAAAACTGCTTTTTTAACACTTTTAAAAAACACAACTTCAAAGAGTATTGCCCAGTATAACTTTGCATTAGAATTACTTATGAATATAAAAAATGAATTTAATATACTTTTAATATAAAAAATTACTATGTTACATTTTCAATTCCTAACTTAATTTATCATGTTCTTATATTTAATTAGCTTTTTAAATTTCCTAAACTCTATAATTTTTTGAATATAAAAAACACGCAATGGAATTTACCATTACGTGTTTTTTATTTTTTAATTTAATATATAATTTATTTTCTGCTATTACCTGTTATTTCTGACTTGAGCTTGAGCTGCTGCAAGTCTAGCAAGCGGTACTCTAAAAGGTGAACAAGAAACATAATTAAGTCCCAAATCATGACAGAATTCAATTGATGATGGATCTCCACCATGTTCTCCACATATACCTAATTTAATATCAGGTCTTGTTTCTCTACCTTTTTCTACTGCAATTTTAATTAAAGCTCCAACACCACTTCTATCTAACTTAGCAAATGGATCTTGCTCATATATCTTCTTATCATAATAATCTGTTAAGAATTTAGAAGCATCATCTCTTGAAAAACCAAATGTCATTTGAGTTAAATCATTAGTACCAAATGAGAAGAATTCAGCTTCTTTTGCAACTTCATCAGCTGTCAATGCTGCTCTTGGTATTTCTATCATTGTTCCTATCTTATACTCTAAGTCAACATTTTTTTCTTTTATTACTTCTTCAGCAGTATTTTTTATTACATCCTTAACATACTTTAATTCCTTTATATCTCCTATTAAAGGAATCATTATTTCCGGAATAATATTATATCCTTTATTTGCTTTAACCTCTATAGCTGCCTCTATAATAGCTCTAGCTTGCATCTCTGCTATTTCTGGATATGACACTGCAAGACGACAACCTCTATGACCCATCATTGGATTAAATTCATGTAAATTATCAACTGTAAGCTTTAATTCTTCAAAAGTTAATCCAATTTCATTAGATAATATTCTTATGTCTTGTTCTGTATTTGGTAAAAATTCATGTAGAGGTGGATCTAACAATCTTATAGTAACAGGTCTTTCTTCTAAAGCTTCATATATACCTATAAAATCTCCTCTTTGCATTGGTAATATTTTGTCAAGTGCAACTCTTCTTTGTTGTTCGTCTTTAGCTGTAATCATTTGTCTTACTGCCATTATTCTATCTTCCGCAAAGAACATATGCTCAGTTCTACAAAGTCCTATTCCTTCTGCACCAAATTCAACTGCTTGTTTAGCATCCTTTGGAGTATCTGCATTAGCTCTAATTTTTAATTTTCTTATTTCATCAGCCCAACGCATAAATATTTCAAAATAACCTGATATTTCAGGTATAACAGTTTTAATTTTTTCTCCATATACATTTCCAGATGTACCATCTATTGAAATGAAGTCATCACCAGTATATACCTTATCTCCCACAGTAAGAGTTCTCTTAACATCATCCACCTTAATAGTTCCACAACCTGCCACACAACAAGTTCCCATTCCTCTAGCAACTACTGCTGCATGAGAAGTCATTCCACCTCTTACTGTTAGAATACCTTTTGCTGCAACCATACCTTCTATATCTTCTGGAGATGTTTCAAGTCTTACTAAAATAACTTCTTCATCTAAAGCTGCCCTGTCCTTAGCTTCTTCAGCTGTAAATGCAATCTTACCACAAGCTGCACCTGGAGATGCTGGTAGACCTTTAGCGATAGGATTCGCTTGTTTCAATGCCTCAGTATAGAATGTAGGATGAAGCAATGTATCTAATTGTTTTGGTTCAACTTTTAATACAGCCTCTTCCTTAGTTATCATTCCGTCATTAAATAAATCAACAGCTATTTTTAGTGCTGCTTGAGCTGTTCTCTTACCATTTCTAGTTTGTAAGAAATATAATTTTCCTTCTTCTATAGTTATCTCCATGTCTTGCATATCTTTATAATGATTTTCTAATTTACTTACAATATTAACAAATTCCCCATAAATTTTAGGATCTTGTTCTTTTAATTTTGATATTGGAAGTGGTGTTCTTATACCTGCTACAACATCTTCACCTTGTGCATTCATTAAGTATTCACCATATATAAGATTTTCACCTGTTGCTGGATTTCTTGAGAAAACAACACCAGTTCCAGATGTTTCACCCTTATTTCCAAAAACCATTTCTTGTACATTTACTGCTGTACCCCATTCACCTGGAATATCATTAAGCCTTCTATAAACAATAGCTCTAGGATTATTCCATGATCTAAATACTGCAGTTACAGCTTCAAGTAGCTGAGTTTTAGGATCTTGTGGGAAATCTTCCCCTTTTTCCTTTTTATATATTGCTTTAAATTCAGATACCAATACCTTTAAATCATTTTCATCTAAATCAGTATCAAATTCTACACCTTTTTTATCTTTAATTTCTTCAATTTTATTTTCAAACAATCTGTTTTCTATACCCATAACAACATCTGAAAACATTTGAACAAATCTTCTATAAGAATCATAAGCAAATCTAGGATTATTAGTTAATTTAGCCATACTTTCTACTACTTCATCATTTAATCCTAAATTTAAAATAGTATCCATCATTCCTGGCATTGAAGTTCTTGCTCCAGATCTTACTGATACTAATAGTGGATTTTCATTACTTCCAAATTCTTTTCCACTAACACTTTCAAGTTTTTGTAAACTATTATAAATTTCTTTTATAATTTCATCTGAAATGGCTTTACCATCTTCATAGTACTTGTTACACGCTTCAGTTGTAACTGTGAATCCATAAGGTACAGGAATGCCTAAATTAGTCATTTCTGCTAAGTTTGCACCTTTACCTCCTAATAAATTTTTCATTGAAGCATTTCCCTCACTGAAAAGATAAACATACTTTTTGGCCATATCAATACTCCCCCATTCTCAAATTTTTATACCATATATTTACTATCGAGAAGAAATATCTCGTAGTTAGCACTGATTAACCTTATTATTATTGTTTTCCTAATTTAACAAATAATTTTGTAACATTAGTCTTGGAAACTTTTCCTATTATCTTAAATTGTTCCTTATCACCTATCTTTTCTAACGGTTCTACAATGGGGATACTGTCAATTTCATGCTCTATTATTT
Source organism: Clostridium cagae (assembly GCF_900290265.1). Classification (NCBI taxonomy): domain Bacteria; kingdom Bacillati; phylum Bacillota; class Clostridia; order Eubacteriales; family Clostridiaceae; genus Clostridium; species Clostridium caccae. The sequence continues at coordinate 472,217 of NZ_OKRA01000001.1, read as the reverse complement.
TTTTAGCTAAATCATATGCATTGTCATTTTTATTACCACATATAATATTTGGCATACGAGTCATTATTACTCCAATGGGTACCTTATGAATGTCTGTTCCACCTATAGCAATTTTAAGAAAATCCTTTCTTGAAACAGCTCCAGTTAAAACACCTTCATTTTCTACAAATAATGTACCAACATCATTAAGGAATAAAAATACAATTGCATCATATACCATAGTTTCTTCACTAACTGTAATTGGCTTAGACATAATTGCATTAGCTTTAATTTCAGTTATATAGTCATGTAACATACCACTAGAAGATTTGCCTGAATATATATATCCTACCTTAGGTCTAGCATCTAAAATACCTATCATTGTAAGTATTGATAAATCTGCTCTAATTGCAGCTCTTGTTAAACCTAATTTTTCTGCTAAAGCCTCACTTGTGATTGGTTGATGATCTTTTACTAACTTAATTATTTCTTCTTGCCTATTTGATAACTTCAAAATTCTCCCTCTCTCCCTGAAATAAAAGAACTACTTAAACTTTTAATCTTGGTCGTCAAAATCAACTTTATATGTATAAACTGTTTCATTTCCAGTATATACTTTTGATTTATCTTCACCATTATTTGTTCTTACTTTATTCTTTACTTCATCTACTTTAGATTTCATTTTATCTGCAATATCAACGGCTTTGTCTTTCACATCATTTGAAACTTTATATACATATTTATTTATAACTTCGACTGAACCATCTTTTTTAGTTATTTCTATTGTTATTTTTGTTGCAACTGCTGCAATTACACCTGCTACCAATATTGGTGGAATTAATACTGCAATAACTCCAGCGGCTATTCCTGCATTTACAGGAATATCTATTAACTCAGTATCCTCCTTCTTAATCTTTATTCTTGTTATATTCCCTTTATGAATTAAATCTTTAATAAAATTTTTTAATTCTTCTATAGTCATATTTTCTTTATCTTCTTTATCGTCATAGATATTATAATCTATATTTTCCTCATTTTTAATTTCTTCTTCTAAATAAATTAATGCTTCTAAAACATCTCCATTACATTCTTCTAGCGCTTGTTTAGCTATTGCATAGCTAACTCCTGTTCTTTCTATTATCATATCTACTTTTTCTAATGTAATATTAGTCATTATTTATCACTCCTTAATAAATTTTAACATTTCTAAACTTTTAGGCTTTTTAGAATAGTTATTGCATATTAAATAACTTGTTATTTTTTCTAATTCTTCTTTGATTTTATCAGTTAAATTCAGCCTATAGACCTTATCTATTTTCATCTTTAATAAAAATTTCAAAGCATTATAAGTAGCTTTTGAAATATATAATCCATATTCTTTAGGACATTCATCACATACTCCACCATAATTAGATAAACTTATATAATTAGATGATGGGATTTTCTTTTTACACATACAACAACTGTCTAATTCTAAAGAATATCCTGTATTTTTTAATAATTTTAATTCAAACGCTCTTACTAATAGTTCATACTCTAAAGCATTTGTATCTAAAAGATAAAAAGTAGTAACTAAATCTATAAAAATCTGTTTATTTTTTTCATCATCAGGTGTACATATATCTATGAGTTCACATAAATAAGATGAGTAAGTAAGCTTATCTAAGTTTTCTAATAATCCTTGAAAAGAATTTATAATCTTCCCCTCTTGAATCGTATACAAATTTTTACCTTTATATAACATGTACTCACCATAGCACAAAGGCAAAGTAATAGAAAAAGTTTTATTTTTACTTTTCTTTGCCCCTTTTGCTATAGCAGCAATCTTACCCAACTCTTCTGTATAAAGCCAAACTAATTTATCATTTTCTTTAAAATCCTGTGATTTTATAATAACAGCTTTACTTTCAAAAAGTGCCAGAAAGATCATCTCCTAATTTTAGAATAAATATATCTATTTTTTCTTATATCCTAATTCTTTTAACAGATTTTGATTATCTCTCCACTCTTTTCTCACCTTAACCCATATTTTTACATTAACTTTTGTTCTTAAGAATCTTTCTAATTCATATCTTGAAGTTTCGCCTATTTTTTTAAGCATTTGTCCGTTTTTACCTATTATTATTCCTTTATGAGAATCTTTTTCACAAATTAAATCAACTTCTATATGATATGTTCCATTATCACTTTGCTTCATTTGAATTATGTCAACAGCAATACCATGAGGTACTTCATCACGTAAACATCTTAAAGCTTTTTCTCTTACAATTTCAGAAACAACAAATCTCTCCGGAACATCTGTTATCATATCTTCTGGATAATATTTAGGACCTTCTGGTAATTCAGTTTTCATTAAGTCAACTAATGTGTCTACATTTTTTCCTTTTATTGCAGCTATAGGAACTATTTCCTTGAAATTAAATTCACTTGAATACATTTCTAAACTTTTAGCTACTCTTTCAGGTGTGCTTTCATCTATCTTATTTAAAACAAGATATACAGGACATTTCTTATCTTTTAAAGATTCTAAGATAAATTTATCTCCCTTTCCTATTTCTTCATCTGGATTAGTTAAAAATAAAACTAAATCAACATCATTAGTAGAATCCTTTGCAGAATTCACCATATATTCTCCAAGCTTATGTTTTGGCTTATGAATTCCTGGTGTATCAACAAAGACAATTTGATAGTCCTCACCTGTTAATATTGTTTGAATATTATTTCTAGTGGTTTGAGGCTTATTAGAAACTATTGATAGTTTCTCCCCCATTATATAATTTAATAAAGTTGATTTTCCCACATTAGGTCTACCAACTATTGTAACGAATCCTGACTTAAACATTTTTCCTCCTTCTATAACTTAATCACACTCAAATACTCTAATTAAGTTATACGTTAATTATAAATTCAATTTCATCTTTAGATAAACTTTATTTCCCCACATAGGAAACAAATATATCTTATCTAATCATAATATAGTTTACAAATAGTATACTCTATTTATTCTATTATGTATATTATAAATAATAATTAACACTGTTTAGCTAATAAGAATACACATAAGAACTTATTAATTAATATTTCCCGGCTAACTAACGTATTAATTGTCTTTCTATGCCTATAATTAGAATTTTTAGACTATTTAAGAACAAAATCGCCAAGGCGACTTTAAAGCTGTCGATTTTTTAATATGCACCCTTTCCAAACGCAGTGCAGGAATGATGGTGCTACATATGATTATTTTTTATATTATAAATGCTCGTAAAATATCATTTGCAATTTTACGAGCATTTATTAATTTATCTAAAATTTTATCCGTTAAAATAATATAATTTAGTTAACAATATTATTTTTAACAAAACCTGTACTTTTCTAATGTTAATTTTATTATTTATATTCTAAATACTACAAATATAAACATAGTTAACAAAATTCCAAAGAGTGCTCCTACAATAACTTCTAAAATCGTATGAACTTCAGAGTCAACTCTACTTTGAGCAGTTATAAGAGCCATCAGATAGCTTAACATAACACATATAGGTTCTTCTGTAATTAGTGAAATTGCTGTAGCAATTGAAAAGGCTAACGCACTATGTCCACTTGGCATTCCACCTTTTAGTGGTGTTCCCTCTCCAAATATAGCTTTTACTATTATTGTAGCTATACACACTATTACCAGTACAATAAAAATTGTGTAAGGTTCTGATTTTTTCACTTTATTAATTAAGTTATATGAAAAATACGATAATTTATCCCAAAATATTATATATCCCACTAATACAGCATTTATTGCAGTAACTAAAACAGCTCCTGCTGCTGCATTTTTGGCTATTTTAGCTAACGGATGATAATAATTTGCTTTTAGATCTAATACAGCTTCTATAGCTGTATTGATTATTTCTGCACTTATAACCATAGTAATTGTTATAGCTAATATAAGAAATTCATATTTTGTTACATCAAAGAAAAAACATGCTATCAATATTAATAACGCTACTATTAAATGTATTTTCATATTACGTTCTGTTCTTACAGTTTCTACGATTCCATTTATAGCATTATTAAAACTATCTAAAACCTTTTTAAATTTCACTGTTATTTTTCACCTGCTTTTCTACTATCTCCTTATATCAAGTGCAGTTAATATTTCTTCCTCTCTTTTTCTCATTTTCACCTTATCTTCTTCCTCCATATGATCATATCCTAAAAGATGTAACACTGAATGAACTACTAGATAAGATGCTTCTCTTTCATAAGAATGATTATACTCTTTGCTTTGTTCTAATGCTCTTTCTAAAGACAATACAACGTCTCCAAGTACTAAGTCATCTCCATCAAAATCTGCTTCTGAAAAATCATTTTCTGTATAAACTTCTTTAAAAACTTTCTTTTCTGGATAATCCAGCATAGGAAAAGATAAAACGTCTGTAGCTCTGTTTATATTTCTTGTTTCATTATTAATTTCTCTGATCTCTTCATTATCAACGAATAATAAAGAGATTTCACTTGAAATATTAACACCTTCTTCTTTTAACGCAAATTCTATTACCTTTTCTAGATGATTTGTAAATTCATCACTTACTTCCATTTTTTCTTGTCTATTATCAACATAAATCATCTTGCACACTCCCTATAATTTTTCTTTTGGATATTCAATTCTTTGATGATATATACCATTTAATGCATTTAAAAAACATAATCTTATCTTTTCAATATCCTTAAGTGTTAAATCACAATTAATTAATTGATTAGAATTTAACTTATCTTTTATTATGTTATTAACCATTTCCTCTATTTTATCCTTGTTAGGCTCTTTTATTGATCTAACTGCCGCTTCTATTCCATCTGCAAGCATCACTATCCCTGCTTCTTTACTGCTTGGAATAGGACCTGAATACCTATAATCTTTTTCTTTTATATCATCTGGATTTTCAGCATTATTTTTCATAGTATAATAAAAATATTTTACTAAGGTAGTCCCATGATGTTCTGCTATAATGTCTTGAATTATAGGAGGTAAATTATGCTCTTTAGCTAATCTTAATCCATCTTTAACATGTGATATTATAATGTGTGTACTAAGTTTAGCACTTATCTTATCATGTGGATTTTCTCTACCAATTTGATTTTCTCCAAAGAAATAAGGTCTTTCTGTTTTACCTACATCGTGATAATAAGCTCCAATTCTAGCTACTACCGGATTTGCTCCAACTTCTTCTGCTGCCATCTCTGCAAGATTTGCAACTAACATACTATGATGATATGTTCCTGGTGCCTCCATAAGTAACTTTTTTAATAATGGATTATTAGGATTTGATAATTCTAATAACTTAATCGTAGTAACCTCATTAAATGTACCCTCTAAAAACGGCAGTACTCCTAATGCGAAAATTCCTGATAATACTCCTCCAATTATAGAGAATAAGCTTACCATAAAAATTTCCTTTAAATTACTAGATATAATTACACCTGTAGATAATGTTAGTATTGCACTAACTACTGATATATATAATGTTGCATATATAAGCTCATTTCTTTGCTGCATTTTCTTTAACATAACAGCACCTAAAATAGCATTTATAAATACCAACAGCATAACTTGTGGATCAAATTCAACCAATGCACTCATTATAACTGAATTAAAAATACTTATTATAATTGATATTTTATAATTCAAAAGTAGTGTGAGTAACATGGATCCAAATGCAAATGGAATTAGAAATGCTGAAACAGCACCAATACTTCTAGCTAAAATAAGAGAAAGTATATTAATTAAACTAATCAGAATTAATCTTTTAGCATTAAAAAATATGTCCTTATAATTTAAATATATATAGCTATATTGTAAAAACAATATAACAAATAAAAATAGTGCTAAAGATAAATATACATATACATATTTACCCTTTATTCCATTATCAAGAAGTCCTAATTCATTTATTATTGCGATTTGTTCCGCTGTTACAGGTTCTCCCTCTTTTATTATAATTTGATTTTTCTTTATTACAACTTTAGACGTACTTTTTTGAGCTTCTTTTTGCATTTCTTCAGTTTTTTCACTATCATAAAATAAATTTGGATTTATTTGTGATTTTATTATATTAACTAATATTTCTTTTAACGGATTTGCTATATTTAATTCTTCAATAGCACTTATCCCTTCTTTTTTTGCATTTTCAAGTGAACTTTCATTATTTTCTTGAATGTCTTTCTTATAGACACTATCAACTACATTAACTATTTTTCCTTCTAAATCAATTAATGTTTCTTTAGGCGTATTTATTAAATCTTTGTATTCATTATCCGTTAATTTAAATTGTGTTATTTTTTTTAGTTCAGTTATTTTACTTGCTTCATCCATATTTGTTGCATTTAAATTTAATACTTCATCAAATAAAGACTTTATATTATCTTCTGCTTGAACTTTAACTTCATTTTTCACTGTATACTGCTTATCGACTTTTTCTATAGCTTCACTTTCTTTTTCTTTTGTTGCCTTTTGATCTATTGTATCTCTTGGCGCTTTTATATCAACCCTAGCTATGTCCCCTTCTTGTAAATTAAACTGCTTTGGTGCTATTGCTGTTAAAAGTAAAAGATATGACACAATAAATACAGTACCAAACAAAGACAAATACTTTGATTTTTTTAACCTTAACTTCTGTAGTTTCTTGTTATTTTTTGATTTCATGTTAATCACCTTCTCATCGCTAACATTGAAAGTATTAAGATATATTTTCAGCTATATCTTGTTCAACCGTAAAAATCACCTTTATACATATTGTATCTTCAGAAATATTTTCCACATTTACTTTGTTATCTATTATTTTAGCATCATTAGTCAAATCCTTTTGTAAAGATTTTCTTAATTTTTCTACTGTATCTTCCACAACTTTATCCTTATCTAAATCAACTTTTTTTCCTTCTTTTCTAAAATATATTACTTGATTTAATAAACCACCAATTTCCTCTATTTTATCATAATATTTAAAGTCGTTTATAGCTTTTTTTATATAAATTTTCTTATCCCAAAAATTCAGATAAATATCACTATCTTTTTCACCAGTTCTTTGAATTTTTTCTCCACTTGTTTGTATTTCCATTGACTTTTCATAAAAAGTGTTAGCTATTACACTGCCACTTGGCTTAACCTCTTTTTCAAAGCCTTCTTTACCTTGTATTGGTAAAATTAAAATATCACCGGTTTTTACTATATCTCCGGGTTTCACTGATGGATTCCCTGAAAAAGTAAATACTCTTTTAACTTCTCCATCCATCTTAGCTAACACTTGCTCTGGTGATATTTTTTCTGTAACTGGTGGATTTACCTTTTCTGCCACTATTACTCTTAATGTAGATCCTTCTATTCTAGCTCTTACCCACATAACTTCAGAATCTAAATCCTCCATCTTTTTTTCTATATTATATACATTTATATCAGATTTCTTCAATCCTGGTTTTATACCTATAGATGTAAGTTCCTTCCTAACTTCAAATGGTGATAAATTATTTCTAGTTTGTATATCTATTGCCCAAATGTAATTAGATAATACGTATAAAACCAATAAAAATACTCCAGCTCCAATACACAATGATAATTTTCTTTTTATTGATAATAGTAAAACTATTATACCACTTTTTCCAACAATTCTAACTTTTCCTTTAGTTTTTTTAACTATATCTTCAACTTCTTTATATGAATCAAAAGGTATTTCAAACCTTACCGTGGTTATATTAAGTTTAACTATTTTAGTTACATTTATTCCTCTTTGCCAAAGTATGTTCAATATTTTTTCCGGTATTAGACTGTTAACTTCTATTTTTATTTTTCCTATTTTCAACTTATCTAATATCATAATTATCCCTCATAAGATATTCCTCTGAAAATTCCACTTATAGTAATGGTATTATCCCCTATGAAAAGTATTTCAAATTTTTCACCCTCTACTATAACTGCACCTATTCTAGAGTTTATTTTTATCATATTATTGTCAAAAGCCATAATACCCTTATGATTTTCAATTGTTATTTCTTTATTTCCTACAACAATGATCTTTGGCAAATCTAAAACAACATCTGTGGGAAAATCTAATTTATCAAATACTTTTTCTCTTCCTCTTTGAAACTTTTCTTCCATCTTCTCCTCCTCTTTACCCAAATACTCTGCTATTGTAATCTATGATTAAAAATTTAAATTAATTCATTAAAATTTTCCGTATATTATATTTTATATGTAATATGATTTTGAAAAGATAAGAAGTTTCTTAGAGAATTTTTTAATAATTACTTGGACAACAAAAAGATCCTTATGTTTAACAAAATATTAAACATAAGGATCTTTTGTATAATTTATAAATAATAAAAGAACTCAAAAAAAGAGTTCTTTTATTATTTATTTAAATATTCCTTAACAATCTGACTTACAAGTTTACCATCAGCTCTGCCTACAATTTTAGGTCTTATAGCCGACATAACTTTACCCATATCTTTAATGCTACTTGCACCCATTTCTTCAGCTGAATCTTTTACTATTTGTTTTATTTCTTCTTCGCTTAACTGCTGAGGAAGGTATTCCAACAAAATTTCTAGCTCAGTATTACACTGATCCACTAAATCTTGTCTATTTCCTTTTTCGAATTCAAGCATAGATTCTCTTCTTTGCTTAACTTCTTTTGCTAAAATATTGATAACTTCATCATCCTCAAGCTTAACATTATCAGTTTTTTCAACTAATAATATAGCAGATTTAGCTGTACTAATTGTATTAGCTCTAAATTTATCTTTAGCCTTTAAAGCGGCTTTCCAGTCTTCTTGAAGTTTTTCCTTAATTGTTGGCATTGTTATACCTTCTTTCAAAAGAAACCATTTTATTTAAACTTTCTCTTTCTAGCAGCTTCTGATTTTTTCTTTTTCTTAACGCTTGGCTTTTCATAATGTTCTCTCTTTCTTACTTCTGAAAGAACCCCAGCTCTAGCACACTTCTTTTTAAATCTTCTTAAAGCACTTTCAAGTGTCTCGTTTTCTCCAACTTTAATTTCTGACATTTACTATCCCTCCCTCCGCTAGCTTAAATTAATTAACTCAGCTATGGGCTTTATAACACACGGTATATTATACAATATTACACTGATTAATGTCAACAACTTAGAATAAAATGTCTCACTAATTATATTATAAATTTTAACCCGGTGGCCATTGCAAGTTTCTACCAGCTAAAATGTGAAAATGCATATGATTTACCGTTTGGCCACCATCTTCTCCACAATTATTAACTATTCTATATCCACTATCAGCAATACCAAGCTCTACTACTAATTTATTAATTACTTTAAAGATGTGTGAAACTACATTAATATTTTTTTCATTTAACTCATTTACACTTTTTATATGTTCTTTAGGAATAACTAAAAAATGAACTGGTGCTTCTGGATTTATATCGTAAAAAGCATATACAAATTCATCTTCGTATAACTTTTTACTTGGAATATCACCTTTTATAATTTTACAAAATATACAATCTCCCATAAATTCACCTCCTAAAAATATTATCAAAAGATTCTGCTTTAATACAATATCGATATATATTTAAATAAAGTTCTAGTCAGCATCCTAAAGTGCTAATATATAACACCACTTTATCTGTTGTATATATCAATATATATTTAAAACATAGCCTATAAGAAAATATAATTTTATAGATAATTATATTTTCTTATTTTCATACATTTATTATACCAAATCTCTAATTTATTTTCCCAATAATATAATTATCCTCGTAATCTTCTATATTACAATTCATAATTTTACCGATCATTTCTTCACTTGCATCAAAAATTTCAGCTTTCACATAGTTTTTTGTATATCCTTCAAAAATTCCCGGTTTATTTGAGCATTCTTTTTCTATTAAAACACCCATTTCTCTACCAACTAATTTCTTAACAAAATCTACTTCATTTTCTTTATTTAACTCTGATAATATTTTACTTCTCTTGTCTTTAATAGTACCATCTATTTGATTTGGCATTTCTGCTGCTTTAGTTCCTTTTCTAGGACTATATTTAAATAAATGAACTTTAGTTAATTTTAATTTTTTTAAATATTCATATGTTTCATTAAATTCTTCTTCAGTTTCACCTGGGAATCCTACTATTAAATCAGTTGTAATTGATACATCTTGAATATTATCCCTTAAGTTTTGAACTGTTTTAGCATATTCATCTGCTGTATATCTTCTATTCATTCTCTTTAAAGTATCATCAGAACCACTTTGAAGTGATAAATGAAAATGAGGACATAATTTTTTCATATTCCTTATTTTATTTATAACTTCATCAGTAAAGAATGCTGGTTCTATAGAACCAATTCTAACTCTATCTATTCCATCTATCTTCTCTATATCTTCAAGCAAGCTTATTAGTGTCACTCCTGTGCCTAAATCCACACCATAAGAAGCTGTATGTATACCAGATAGAATAACCTCTTTAAATCCATGCTCTGCTAGCTTCTTTACTTCTTCAAGAACTTTTTCTGGTTTCTTAGAACAAGTAGCCCCTCTTGCATATGGTATTAAACAAAATGTACAAAATCTATTACATCCATCTTGTATCTTTAAAAAAGCCCTAGTTTTATCTTGATATTCTTCTATATTAAGTTCTTCAAATTCTTTATTTCTAAGAACTTCATTGACACTTACTTGTATTGCTTTTTCATCTCTAGCTTTATTAACAAAATATACTATATCTCCTTTATTCCTTGTTCCTAAAACAACATCTACACCTTCAATTTTAGAGACTTCTTCTGGCGCTATTTGAGAATAACATCCAACTACTGCAATTATAGCATCACTATTAGTTCTTCTAGCCTTACTTATTATTTGTCTTGATTTTTTATCGCCCATGTTTGTAACTGTACATGTATTTATAACATAAACATCAGCAAAATCGTCAAAGTCAGTAACACTATAACCTTCTCTTATAAACTTTTCTGTCATCGCTTCAGTTTCATATTGATTAACTCTACATCCTAATGTAGAAAATGCAACTTTCATTAAACAATTCCTCCTAAATCTGCTAATTCATATTGTATTAAAGAAGTAGCTACAAATCCCGCTGTTTCTGTACGTAAAATTCTATTGCCTAAAGTTATTATATAAGCACCTTTGTGTTTTAAAGTTTCAATTTCACTCTCTTCAAATCCACCTTCTGGTCCTATTACAATTCCTATATTTTCTATAGAATTTAAATCTACATTTTTATCACTTAGTTCTTTCACAAGACTTTTGAAACCAAAATTTTCTGCGTTTTCATAAGGGACTAAAATTAGATCTAATCTTTGTAGTTCATTTAAAGCTTCATCAAATTCAACAACTTCTCTTACATTTGGTATAATACTTCTTTTTGATTGCTTAGCTGCCTCTAACGCAATTCTATTTAATCTTTCAAGCTTTTTAAATTCGCCCTTTAATTTAACATCTACTCTATCTGTTATTATCGGCACAAATTCTTTTATACCAAGTTCTGTTCCTTTTTGAACTATTAAATCCATCTTTTGTCCTTTAGGTAATCCTTGAAATAAAGTTATATTTACTCTACTTTCATTATTAGTACTTAATTCTTCTAATATATTTACTATTACTTCTTGTTTTCCAACAGATTGAATTTCTCCTAAGTATTCTTTACCTTCACAGTTATTTAAAACTACTTTTTCACCTTCATTTAAACGTAAAACCTTATATATATGTTTTACATCATCACCAAGTATTTTCCCCTCTGATCCTGTTATATTGCATGCTGAAGTAAAAAACTTATGCATAAAAATCTCCCTCTTAAATTAAATTTTTTTAACTACAATGTTTGATAATGTTTTTTTATATTGCATTATCAAAAAATTTAAAATAAATAAGATTATTTTAATTTAGCAACTATACAATTCCATTCTCCATCTTTGTTTACTTCCATAACTTCAAATCCACATTCATCAAGTTTTGAAGTAACCATATCTACTCTTTCATGTATTATTCCTGAAGTAATAAATAATCCACCTTTATTTAGAGCTTTACTAACATCATCTGTTAAGATACAAATAATTTCTGCTATTATATTCGCAACTACTATGTCAGCTTTTCCATCAATTACATCAAGAAGATTTCCTTCTAATATTTCAATATTATCTAAATCATTTAACCCTACATTTTCTTTAGCTGATTCAACTGCTACTGGATCTAAATCAACTCCTAAAGCCAATTTTGCTCCAAGCTTTGCTGCTGCTATAGCTAAAATACCAGAACCACAACCAACATCAAACACAGTCGAATCATGTTCTACATACTTTTCTAATGCTTTTACACACATTCTTGTAGTTTCATGTGTTCCTGTACCAAATGCCATTCCTGGATCTAATTCAATAACTAACTCTTCATTTTTAGGTGAATACTCTTCCCACATAGGTTTTACGACTATTCTATCTGTAATATTTGATGGTTTGTAGTACTTTTTCCAGTTGTTTGCCCAATCTTCTTCTTTTATCTTGTCACATTCAACTATACCTTTTCCTATATCAATTCCCATTTCTTGAATTTCTTTAACTTTTTCCTTTGTAATTGAAACTATCTTCTCTAAATCATCATCCCCAGAGAAATAAGCTTTAACCACTGCAAATTCACCTTTATGCTCTAATACATTTATATCTGCAAAATCCCAAGTTAATGGTCCTTGATCTCTTGTTAATAAATCGTTTGGATCTTCTACTGCAACCCCTTGACTGTTTAATCCATAAAATATTCCTGATATAGGTTCTATTGCTTCGCAACTTGTTATTACTCTAACTTCTATCCATACTCCGTTCATATTAAATCACTCCTACACTTATTTTAATAATAGCTATGTTTTAAATAATTATTAATATTTTAGTAAAAATACCATGCTCTAGCCAATGCTTTACACTATGGTATTAATACAATTTTAAAACATAACATATAATAGATATTATGTTAATTTTTTAATCTTCTTTTATTGCTATTAAAAACTTAGTTTTTATTCCTTGTTCAGTAAACATTCTTTCATGTTCAGTTTGAATATTTCCTTCAAAGCCACTAGTATGTAAATCATAAGTTATATATTCAATTCTAAACTTACCTTCTTTAAAATATTCAAGAGATTCTTCAAATAATTCATCATCATCTGTCTTAAACCAAATCTCTCCGTTTTCTTTTAAAAAGTTTCTATATTGAATTAACTGTCTTGTATGAGTTAATCTTCTCTTCTTATGTTTCTTTTTAGGCCAAGGATTACAGAAATTAATATAAATTCTACTTATTTTATCATTTTCATCTAACATTTCATTAATAAGACCAATCTCTTGAGCCATCAATTTAATATTATTTAATTCTTTGTTTTTCTCTTTATATGCTTTTTCTATATTTCTTTTAGCTAAACCTAGAACTTCGTCTTTTATATCAATTGCAATATAATTAATATTTTCATTATCAGAACCATGTACAGCTACAAACACACCTTTACCGCATCCAAGTTCTAAGTAAATAGGATTTTCATTATTAAATGATTCATTCCACTTACCTTTGTTTTCTTTAGGATTTACAATAAAAAAGTTACAACTTTCAAGTTCTGGTCTTGCCCATGGCTTTTTTCTCATTCTCATTGCTAATTCACTCCATCTTTTATGTAATACCTTATAAGTTTAATATCAAACTAATAAGACCTATGTATTTCCTTAATAAAAAAAGAATTCTTTTGCCTATTTCAGCATTAAAATTCACTTTATCATTCATAATAATTATACATATATCGAAATATATTGCAATTATATAAAATTTAACACTCTATCCTACCATAATTTTATAAAATATAAAAAGCTATTTATTTCCCAAAAAAATCAAGAAATAAATAGCTTATATATGTTTATTTTTTAAATTTATTTACTAGTGCTTCAAATTCTTCTTCATGACTCTTTAAATAATCATGAAAATTAATATTATCTTTTTCCAGTAATAATGCTAACTTATAAAGAAATTCTGGAATATCTTCTGCTAAAATATCTCCATATACTTTGCCAAGTCTTGCGTTACCTTCTTCAAAAGATCCATTTATATGAAGTTCAAATGCATCTCTAGTTTCATCATTTACTCTTTTCTTCTTTCCTGTAAATCCAATCAAAGCAACTTCATGAACACCACATGAATTTCCACAACCTGATATATGAACTCTAGGCAATACATCTTTTCTATAATTTTTCTCTTTAAAGTATTTTAATATATTATCTAATGTACCTTGGCTATTTAGTATCCCCATTTGGCATGTAGGTACACCTATACAAGATATGCTTTGTTCTAGTGTAGTTTCTCCACCTAAATCTTTAGTGGCTTCTAAAAGCCTTCTAGCCTCTTCTCCATCTAAGTTTCTAATATACATCCCTTCAGTCATAGTGAGTCTTATCTCTACATCTTTAATATTTTCAATTTCATCAATAAGCAAATTCAAATCTTTTAGATATAGTTGGCCTCCTATGGGATGGAAATATACACTATATAATCCCTTTTGCTTTTGCTCATATAACCTATTGTGCTCTAAATCAATTTCTATACCTTCTTTATTGCACTCTGATACATATAAATGTAAAGTCAGATCTTCTTTGTTTTTTACTTCCTTCAAGTGTTTTTTATAACAATTTAAAAACTCTTCTGGTCCCATTCTATCTAATATATATCTTATACGTGCTTTGTTTTTATTTTCATAATCACCTTCTGCCATAAATAGATTTGTCATAGCCTCAACGTGATACAGGACTTCACTAGGATCTATAAGTTCATCATAAACAATTCCTAACTTTGGATTTCTTCCTAGGCCTCCACCTATATATACCTTAAAATACTTTTTATCATTCTCTACAACTGCTAAAAATCCCAAATCTGTAACAGTAGAGTGTCCACAGTCCATATTACTACTTGAAAATGAAACCTTAATTTTTCTAGGAAGATTATATGTATTTATTTTTCTCAAAAAATGATTATTTACAGATAATGCATAAGGTGTAACATCAAAAGCTTCATATCTATCTACCCCGGCTAGTGGAGACATTGCAACATTTCTTGGATAATTTCCGCCAGCACCTCTAGTATATATATTGTGTTCTAATCCTTCTTTCATTATCTCGCATACATCATCTATAGATATATCATGAAATTGAACTGCTTGCCTTGTAGTTAAATGTATCTTTTCTAAATTATATTTTTTAGCCATATCATATATGAATTTTAACTCATCTACATGTGTTATTCCTGATGGTGTTCTAAGACGGACCATAAATTTTTCACCACCACGATGTGCATATACTCCCATACCACCAGATATTTTCTTAAAATCCATCACAGACATTTTTCCTTCACAAAATTCATGTCCTTGTTTTCTAAATTCTTCTATTTCATCTAACAAAATCTTTTTCAACTTATTCATTAAAACTTACCTCCATTTACTTTGAAATAAAGAATCAACAATTGCTTTAAAACTTATTAAAATTATGTTTATATCTTAGTATAATAGATAGATCAAAATTAAAGTTTATTTCTTAATCTCGATGACTAGTTTTATACTACACTCTCAAACTTCATTAAAATAGTGTTTATATTTCAGTATTATCTTTATATATATTTCACTTTATTATGCAAGTTCTACAAAAAAAATCGTTCCAAATTCTATTAAAATTTGAAACGATTTTTGTTTAATTTTATTTTTTTCTACCAAAAAGATTTTTCTTAAAGCTATGTGTATTTTCATCCATTTCTTCGCCACAAGCTTCCATAAACGTATATAACGCTTCTTTTTGCTTTTGATTTAATCCTTTTGGTATATCAACAATAACTCTTACATATTGATCACCTTTTCCAGTAGAATTAACCCTAGCAACACCTTTTCCTTTTAATCTAAATAATGTGCCTGATTGTGTTCCTTCTGGAACAGTATATTTCACATTTCCTTCTACTGTCTTGACTGTAATTTCTGTGCCAAGAGCTGCTTTAGCCATTGATATATGAGTGTCTATATAAATATCATTTCCTTTTCTTGTGAATTCCTTTGATGGAGATACATTTATTCTAATGTATAAATCTCCAGGACTTCCCCCTCTTAATCCATGTTCACCTTGTCCTCTAAGAGGCATAACATTTCCAGTATCAACCCCTGCAGGAATGTTTACATTTATCTTTCTTGTCTTTCTAACATTTCCAGTCCCTCTACAATGTGTACAAGGTTTTTCAATTATATTTCCTGTTCCACTACATCTATCACAAGTTGATGTTGATACAAAACTACCAAGTGGAGTTTGTCTTTGTACTCTTACTTGACCCGTTCCACTACAAGTTGGACAAGTTTTTTTAGAAGTTCCAGGTTCAGCACCTGATCCATTACAATGTTCACAGCTTTCACTTCTGTTAACTGTGATTTCTTTTTCAACACCGAATACAGCTTCTTCAAAAGTTAATGTTACTGTATATTCAATATCATTACCGTTAACTGGTCCATTTCTTCTACGAGTACTTGAACCACCACCAGTAAACATATCAAAAATATCTCCAAATCCCCCCATATCGAAACCGCCAAATCCGCCAGATCCAAATCCGCCGCCATTAAAATCAGCACTTCCAAATTGATCATAATTAGATTTTTTTTCTGGATCAGAAAGCACTTGATAAGCTTCATTTATTTCTTTAAATTTTTCTTCTGCTTCCGTATTCCCTTTATTCTTATCGGGATGATATTTAATAGCTAATTTTCTAAAAGCTTTTTTTATTTCATCATCACTTGCACCTTTTTGAAGTCCAAGAACTTCATAATAATCTTTATTTGCCATTTATTAATGTTCACCACCTAGTTTTGTTTTCTACCTTAAAGAGGGAAGACGAGCATTGCCTTCCCTCTGAATTATTATATTAGATAACTAGAATATAGTAAAATTATTTATCATCATCTACTTTAAAATCAGCATCTACAACATTATCATCATGTGGTGCTTGTTGTGCTCCACCTGCTGCATTTGGATCAAATCCACCAGCTTGAGATGGATCTCCACCTGCTGCTGCATAAACTTTAGAAGATACAGCATAGAATTCTTGAGTTAATTCTTCTGTAGCTTTCTTTATAGCTTCTAAATCTTCTCCATCTTTTATAGCTTTAAGAGCTTCTAGTTTTTCAGTAACTTTAGCTTTATCTTCTGCTGATACTTTATCTCCAAGTTCAGTTAAAGCTTTTTCTGTTTGGTAGATTAATTGATCTGCATTATTTAAAGTTTCTACTTTTTCTTTTCTCTTCTTATCTTCTTCTGCAAATTTTTCTGCTTCTTTTACAGCCTTATCTATTTCATCATCATTTAAGTTAGTTGATGCAGTGATAGTTATATTAGCTTCTTTTCCTGTTCCTTTATCTAAAGCTGATACTTTAACAATACCATTAGCATCAATATCAAAAGTAACTTCGATTTGAGGAATTCCTCTTGGTGCTGGCGCTATTCCTGATAAAGTAAATCTTCCTAATGATTTATTATCCATAGCCATTTGTCTTTCACCTTGAACTACATTTATTTCAACTGATGTTTGACTGTCTGCTGCAGTTGAGAATATTTGGCTCTTTTTAGTTGGAATAGTTGTATTTCTTTCAATTAATGGAGTTGCTATTCCACCAGCTGTTTCTATTCCTAAAGTTAATGGTGTAACATCTAATAATAATACATCTTTAACTTCTCCTGTTAACACTCCTGCTTGAACTGCTGCTCCTACTGCTACACATTCATCTGGATTAACTCCCTTTGATGGATCTTTTCCTGTAAAGTTTTTAACTGCTTCTACAACAGCAGGTATTCTTGTTGATCCACCAACTAATATTATTTTTTCAATTTCATCTATAGAAATTGCAGCATCACTTAATGCTTTCTTCATAGGTTCAATACTTCTTTGAACTAAGTCATTAGTAATTTCATTGAATTTAGCTCTTGTTAAGTTTAGGTCTATATGTTTTGGACCTGTTGCGTCAGCTGTGATAAATGGTAAATTGATGTTTGTTTGCATTGATGAAGATAATTCAATCTTTGCTTTTTCTGCTGCTTCTTTTAATCTTTGAAGAGCCATTTTATCTTGTCTTAAATCAATTCCATTTTCTGCTTTAAATGTTTCTGCTATATAATCCATAACTTTTTGGTCAAAGTCATCTCCACCAAGTTTTGTATCACCATTAGTAGATAATACTTCAAATACTCCATCTCCCAATTCTAAGATAGATACATCGAAAGTACCACCACCTAAATCATAAACTAATATTTTATGATTTGAATCCATTTTATCTAATCCATAAGCTAATGCTGCTGCTGTTGGTTCATTAATTATTCTTAATACTTCTAAACCAGCAATTTTACCTGCATCTTTTGTTGCTTGTCTTTCACTATCATTAAAGTAAGCTGGTACTGTAATAACCGCTTGAGTTACACTTTCACCTAAATAGCTTTCGGCATCAGCTTTTATTTTTTGAAGTACCATAGCTGAAATTTCTTGTGGTGAATAGTTCTTACCGTCTATATCAACTTTATAAGAAGTTCCCATATGTCTCTTTATTGAGATTATAGTTTTATCTGGATTTGTTATAGATTGTCTTTTAGCAACTTGACCTACTAGTCTTTCTCCGTCAGCTTGGAAAGATACTACTGATGGCGTAGTTCTTGCACCTTCTGAATTTGTTATAACAACAGGTTCTCCACCTTCCATAACTGCAACACATGAATTAGTTGTTCCTAAATCAATTCCTATTATTTTTCCCATAATATATTCCTCCTAAATTTGGTTTAATTTATTTGTATATTTTATTTAAATATTAGCCTCTTTTTCATAGGCTAGTTAATTAGTTAGCTACTTTAACAACTGTATATCTAATTACTTTATCTTCTTTTTTATATCCTTTTAAGAAAACTTCTGCAATTTGATTTTTTCCAATATTCTCATCTTCTATATGCATTACTGCTTGATGAAGATTTGGGTCAAAATCTGCTGATGCATCTATTTCTTCAACTCCTAATTTTTCAAAAGAGCTTTGGCAAGATTTTATTGTCATCTCAACACCTTTTTTTAGATCTTCAAGACTTCCTTCTGCAGCAACTGCTCTTTCAAGATTATCTAAAACAGGAACTAATTCTTTTAATACATCTACACAAGCATCTGAATATATGCCTTGTTTTTCTTTAGTTGTTCTCTTTCTGTAGTTGTCATATTCAGCAGTAATTCTTAATACTCTATCATTTAAAGCTTCTATTTCTTGCTTCAACTTCTCATTTTCTACCTTGTGCTTTTTCATCATGCTAAGTTCATCCTCTTCTTCATTTAAAGATTCTTTAGAAGATTCATCATTTAGATTTTCCTTATCATTATTTTCAATGTTATCTTCTTTTTTTTCATTTTCTTCGATAACCTCTTCAATTGTCTCTTCTACTTCTTCATTTTTTAAAGTTTCATCATTATATTCCATTTCTGAAATTACACCTCTTCCCTTATTAGTTATAAAAATTATTTACTCTGATTATTTAATATATTATTTAATTCTTTTACAATTTCAGCCATTATTGATATTACTTTAGAATAGTCTATTCTTTTAGGACCTATTAATCCAATAGTTCCAATTGGTCTGTTTCCAAAAGAATATTCCGCAGCGATTATACTACATTCCTTAGCTTGAGGCTTATAATTTTCCTCACCTATTCTAATAGTTATATCTTTGTTGGTTTTAAGTAAATCTCTTAATGATTCTTTATCATTAAGAAGAGATAACATTTCCTTAGCTTTTTCAATATCATTGTATTCTGGATAGTTAAATATATTAGTAGCGCCCTCCATAATTAAATCAGGTGAATCTGCTGCATTTTTTAATGTTTCATATAATGGAGTTAAAAGAGCATTAAATAACTCATCATATCCTTGTAAATCTTCTTTTAATTGATTGATAACTTGCAAGTTTATTTGTTCTATACAAAGATTTACGAGTCTCCTATTAATAACTGCATTTATCTTATTCAATTCCTCAATTGTAGGAGTTGAATTAACTCTTATTATATGATTTTTCATTACTCCAGCATCTGTTATTATTACTGATACTAATGTAGTACTATCTACTTTCATCAACTGAAGTGATTTAATAAAACTTTTATTTACTGATGGAGTTTGAATTACACAAGTTAAATTAGTAAGTTCTGATAATAGTGAACTTGTTTGTCTAACTATCTTATCTACTTCTAACATAGCTGTATCTATAATATATTGCTTTATTTTTAAATTTTCTTCAGGTGTTAGTAATTGATTTTCCATCAAACTATCAACATATAATCTATATCCTTTATTAGATGGAACTCTCCCTGACGATGCATGAGGCTGTTCTAAATAACCCATATCTTCAAGATCTGCCATTTCATTTCTAATAGTTGCAGATCCCACTCCTAGGTTATACTTTTTAGCAATAGTTCTAGAGCCAACTGGATCTCCAGTATGAATATAATCATTGATAATAGCTTGGAGTATTTTTATTTTTCTATCATCAATAGTCATAATCTCACCTCTTTTGTTAGCACTCACTATGTTCGAGTGCTAATGACTATGTTTTTAATATAGTATTTATCATGTTTTTTGTCAATTCTAATTATATTTAATATGCACATATTCACTTCTTTTATTTGATTTTTTATTGATTTATCTCCAGTTTTCTCATTTTTACTCTGATTTTCTATAAAAATTATATTATAAAATCACTCATAACACTATTTGATACTTCTATTCCACGAGATGTCAAATATATTCTACCCTCATTACGAACTAATAATTCTTGCTTAATATTTTTATCAATAACTTCTCCATATACCTCATTAATATCTTTTTTAAACCTCTCTTTAAAGTCTCTTTCTTCTATTCCATTAATCATTCTAAGGCCCATAAACACAAACTCTTCCATATCATCATTTATATTATTTTCATAAATTTCATTTTCTACGCTTTGATTATTATTTATATTTTTAATATAAAACTCTATATCATCTATATTTTTTATTCTCTTCCCATTAATGTACGAACTTGCCGAAACCCCAACTCCTAAATATTCATTTAATTGCCAATAAACTATATTATGATAACATTCTTTTTCTTCTTTTGAAAAATTAGAAATTTCATATTGACTATATCCATTATCTTTTAAAAGTTCTTTTGTAAGCAAATACATATCTCTTTCTTTTTCTTCTGAAGGTAAATTTAATTTACCTTGATTATATAAATTATAAAAACAAGTTCCCTCTTCGATTATTAAACTATATGCAGATATATGTTCTGGATTAAATTCTATTATTTTCTCTAATGTTTTTCTCCAATCTTCTACACTTTGATTTGGTAATCCAAACATTAAATCTATATTTATATTTTTAAATCCTACTTTTCTTGCCAATAAATAATTATTTTCAAATTCTTCAAGAGTATGAATTCTTCCAATTTCTTTTAGAAGAGATGGTTTTGTAGATTGAAGTCCCATACTTATTCTATTTACATTGTATTTTTTCATGATTTTTAACTTATCTTCATTTAAACTACCTGGATTACATTCCATAGTAAATTCTAGATTTTCTTCTAATGTTAATGTATTAATGCATTTTAAAAGTTTCTCTAATTCTATTTCATTTAAATAAGAGGGAGTACCTCCTCCAATAAATATACTTTTAATTTTATAATTGCTAGCTTTAGCTCTAATCTCCTTATTAAGCGAATTTATGTACTCACTAATAAATTTTTCTTTTCCAGAATATGATGGAAAATCACAATATAAGCATTTTTGCTTGCAGAATGGAATATGTATATATAAAGATATTTCTTTTAAAAATAGTTCTTTCATCTTTTCTCCTCCTAATTAACACTTTTTAATACTTTTAGATAAAAAAAGCTGACAAATTTGTCAGCTTTTTTTCTTATGTTTAATTTTTATTATATTTTTAATTTTTAATCTACTTTTAATACTGCCATAAATGCTTCTTGTGGTACTTCAACAGAACCAACCTGTCTCATTCTCTTCTTACCTTCTTTTTGCTTTTCAAGTAATTTCTTCTTTCTTGAAATATCTCCACCATAACATTTAGCTAATACATCTTTTCTCATAGCTTTTACGGTTTCTCTTGCTATAATTTTTGAACCAACTGCAGCTTGAATTGGAACTTCAAACATTTGTCTTGGAATTATTTCTTTTAATTTCTCAGCTATGCCTCTTCCTTTGCTATAAGCCCTTTCATCTGGAACTATCATTGATAATGCATCAACTACATCTCCATTTAATAAAATATCAAGCTTAACTAACTTAGTTGTCTTGTATCCTTTAAATTCATAATCTAAAGATGCGTATCCTCTAGTTCTAGATTTTAATGTATCAAAAAAGTCATAAACTATTTCATTTAACGGCATATCATAAGTTATTACCGCTCTTGTTTCTTCTATATATTCCATGTCTATATAAATCCCACGGCGTTCTTGACATAATTCCATAACAGCTCCGACATAATCAGTTGGTGTAATTATAGATGCTTTTACCACTGGCTCTTCCATAAAATCTATTTCTGTCATTGGCGGTAAATTAGTTGGATTAGTAATATCGAATACTTCACCATTTGTCTTGGTAACCTTATATATAACTGATGGTGCTGTAGTGATTATATCTAAATTAAATTCTCTTTCAACTCTTTCTTGAATTATTTCCATATGTAATAATCCTAAGAATCCACATCTAAAACCAAAACCTAATGCAATAGATGTTTCAGGTTCAAAGTTTAATGCTGCATCATTTATTTGTAATTTTTCTAATGCTTCCTTTAATTCATCATATTTTGCTCCATCTACTGGATATATTCCTGAATAAACCATAGGTATTGCTGGTTTATATCCTGGTAATGCCTTTTCTGTTGGTCTACTAGCTTCTGTTATAGTATCACCAACTCTTGCATCTCTAACATTCTTTATTGATGCTGTTATGTAACCAACATCTCCTGCGCTTAATTCTGGAACTGCAAGTGCGCTTGGAATAAACACACCTACTTCAGTTACATCATAAACTTTGTTAGTTGCCATAAGTTTTATTTTATCACCTGGTTTTACTTTACCATCAAGTACTCTTACAATAGATACAACACCCTTATAACTGTCATAATAAGAATCAAAAATTAAAGCCTTTAACGGTGCTTCTTCATCTCCATTAGGTGGAGGTAAAGTTTCAACTATACTTTCTAAAACCTGCTCTATATTTAAACCTGTTTTTGCTGAAATCATAGGTGCACTGTCTGCATCTATTCCTATTACATCTTCAATTTCTTGTTTTACTTCTTCTGGTCTAGCTGAAGGTAAATCAATTTTATTTATAACTGGTGAAATTTCTAAATCATTATCTAAAGCTAAATAACAATTTGCTAAAGTTTGTGCTTGAATTCCTTGAGTTGCATCAACTACTAATAAAGCACCTTCACATGCTGCTAAACTTCTAGAGACTTCATATGTAAAATCCACATGCCCTGGAGTATCTATAAGATTAAATATATACTCTTCTCCATTTTCTCTTCTATAAACCAATCTAGCTGCTTGAGACTTTATTGTTATGCCTCTTTCTCTTTCAATGTCCATATTATCTAAGATTTGTTCTTCCATTTCTCTCTTAGTTAACGTTCCTGTTGTTTCTAATAATCTATCTGCAAGTGTTGACTTACCATGATCGATATGTGCTACTATTGAAAAATTTCGTATATATTTTTGTCTTTCACTCATATATATAACTACCTTAATAAGGTAGTTTAGTCACCCCCATTGTATTTAAATAGAACCTTTTATTTTTTTCAAGTGCCTAAATTATATCATACATGTATTTAATATTTCTATATAAAACTTTTTCAAACCCTTTTATCTAAATATTATTCTTTAAATTTATGAGTAAAATTATGCGCATTTTCTTTTAAACCAGTAAAATTAATACTAATTTTGTTATATAAATTTTTTAACTTCTGTGTAAAAATAGATTCTTCATTAATTCTTAAGTCCTTATTACCTATTCTGATTAACAATTGTTTATCTTCCTCTTTGTAAATTTTAATTGTTGAATTATCTTTTATAAAATTTGAAAAGTCCTCTCCAAACTCTTCACTAACTAATTCATAATTTTGCTTTGTATTTCCAAGTGGAGATAATGACTTTGTATTAATGATATTCACTTTTATAAGCCCACCTAATACAATTAATATCAGCATAATTACTGGTAACATTCTTCTAAATATCCTGTGTTTTTTTTCTCTCATTAAAAGACCACCTTTAGATATATTTATCTAAATAATGGTCTTATTTCATTAATATTATTCATTATTTTTTAGGCTTTGTTTTAGAAGTCACGTTATATATGCATAAGTAAAGGTGGACTGAGTAATTGAACTTAAGAACACTAAAATTAGTGTAGTCCCATTTTAGCTTGTTCCCAATATAAAATTGAGACAAGCAGTAAATGTGACAATACTCATTAAGAGTTCTAAAAGTCCAATTACAATGCCACTTTCCCTATTGCATCTATGAACACGCATTTAGAACAAAGCCTTTTTATTTATTTAATATTTCAGCAAGTACTCTAGCCATGCATCTTGCTGTAACTTTTGCTTCTTCAATCGAATTTACATTAGATCCCATTTCAAAAAGAACACTTCCATCACTTTTGCTTTGATTAAATGCATTTTTTCCTCTATTATAAGTTAAGATTTTTCTTGTTAATCCCGGAAATAATTCTTCTGTCTTTTTAAATATATTTTCTGTTAACTCTTTGTTTTTATCGTACCTTGTACTATTTTTAGCATTTACAAACATAATTTTAGCAGCTTCTGTCCCTTCAACTTTTGTAGTCATAGCACCTTTATCAGGCACAGAATCTCTATGCAAATCTAATATAATTTTAAAATCACCATATTTTTTTAGATACTTATCTACAGTCTCACTTGATCTTGAATAACTATCATTATATGAAACACTATGATTTGTTTTATCATGTATTACTGAAATTCCATAGTTCTCTTCTAATTCTTTTGCTAATACGTCTCCAACTCCAACTACATTTGCGTTTTCATCAGTAGTATCAACTGAAGCCTCTGCATAATTTTCAGTTGTATGTGTATGATAAATCAAAATTTCAGGTTTAGATACATTTAGTTCCTTTTTTAATGACGCATCATAAATCTTACTATTTAATGATTTTTCATTTGATGAAAATTTTAATATACTGTCTTCATTTACGCTAAATTGATTAAATGTTAATGTAGACTCATCATTTTTATCTATATTATTAAAAAAGCCAACTTCACTTTTTAATATATTCTCATATGTTAACCCATCCAAACCAACTGATTTTAATAAAATATTTTTTAAAGATAAATTATTTTCCGCATAACTTTCTTCATTATAAACTTGTTCTTTTACTATTGGCATTCCTAAGTTTAATAATTGAACATATGCATATCCACCTCTCTCATTACATTGCTTCAATACACTGCCAACCCTTAGAAAGAATATAAACACTATAATAATTAATACTATTAGTCCACTGTTAATTCTGGAAAGAAACTTAGTTCTTGCATTCTGTTGTTTAAAATTTTTTCTTCCTAATGTAAGTTTATACAAGTTAACCCCCCCTTGCTTCTTTTATATTTATATTAATAAATTTACATAATTATTATCTTTATTTATAAATTTATTAATTTTACATAACAAAATCGCCAAGGAGACTTTATAGCTGTCGATTTTTACCCATTCACCCTTTTCAAACGTAGTGCAGGAACAATGGTGTGGCATATTATTATTTTTTATAATCATACCTTTATAACTAATAGTATTATAGAAATTATTCACAGATTTAAGATTTTTATAATTTTCTAAAGAATAACAAAAGGCTATACTTTAAACCTGTGTTTATATGTATAATTCAAGCGATATATATAAACAATTTGCTAAAACATAACCTAATAAAAAATTCTAAAAACAAAAAAGATGACTACGTCCTTTAGTGTTATATCAATTAAGATAGATTTATTAACACTAAAGTAGTCTGCCACCTTCTAATCTTTAATTTAAACTTTGAAATTTAAAGTTATAATTGAATTCCAAATGATTTTTAAAATATATATTTAAAAAATCTCACAATTCTTTCTAACTATCTCAATTTCTCACTCAATTCTATCTAATTTAAAAATTTATTTATGTCTTCCATCTCCATATCAGGCTGAAGTGCCATATTCACACCATTAGATATAATTTTAGATAATGCTTCTATTATCATATCTACTTCTTTTGGTGCTACTATTAATTCACCAACATTAGCAGATAAAACTTCTTTTATAAGAAGTTTCTTTTCTGATTTATCAATATCTTTTAACATATTATAAAATTCTTTTCCTGATGAAGATTTACTTATTAATTCATCTATAACTAAATCTATAGAATCATTGGCAATTGTAGCTGCATCAACAACTGTTGGTACACCTACTGCAATTACTTTTACACCTAATGTTTTTTCACTTATTTCTTTTCTATTATTCCCAACACCTGCACCTGGAGATATTCCAGTATCTGAGATTTGTATTGTTCTATTAACTCTTTCTATACGTCTTGAAGCTAGTGCATCTATACAAACTACTACATCTGGCTTAACTTTATCCACTAAAGACTTTATAATTTCACCTGTTTCAATACCTGTTATACCTAATACTCCTGGCGCTATAGCACATACAGGTCTTACAGAATCATCAATAGCCTCAGGCATAACAACTTGCAAATGTCTAGTTACCATTATTTTTTCTGCGACTTTAGGGCCTAAAGCATCTGGTGTTACTTGCCAATTTCCAAGACCAACTACTAGTGCTGTTTGCTTTTCCTCTAAATTAATAAGCCTTTTTAATATTTTTCCTAAAACCTTAGAAACATCATCCATTATTCCACCATCATAAACTGTAAACTCTGGAATATCTATTGTTATATAATTTCCTACAGGTTTACCCATTTTTTTAGCTCCATCTTCATTTTCTATCTTTACTGTAGTAAACTTTATATCTCCCTCTTGTTCTTCTTCTGCAATAACTCCGTCTATCTCTCTATTATGTTTCTTTATATACATTTCCCTTGATTCAATTGCCAAATCTGTTCTAACATCCATTATTACCTTACCTCCATATATCAAGTTATTCTTATATTTAGCTAGATTCTTCTTATAAAAATCACCTTTTTCTATTTGAATCTTAAAAGAACTTATCCATATATTTCCCATTGTTTATCTCATACATTACAAAGTGAGATTATTGCTAATGGTAGCAAGCGGATAAATACTTAATAATATTATTTTTCCTATATGTTTAAATTTAATACTTGAATTACATAACTTTCAATGTTATAATAAGGTTTGTTGAAATTAAACGATGAGCAGATTTCCCCGAAAGCTGCTTAGGCCCTATAAAACTTTAAGGGGGTGAATCAAGAATGGCAAACATAAAATCAGCAAAAAAGAGAATTAAAGTTACTGAAACTAAAACTTTAAACAATAGAATGATTAAATCAGCGTTAAAAACTGTAATTAAAAAGTTTGAAGCTGCTGTAGCTGGTAACAATGTTGAAGAAGCTAAAACTGTTTTCGTAGCAGTAACTAAGTCTTTAGATGTGGCTGCTTCAAAAGGTGTTGTTCACAAAAACATGGCTGCAAGAAAGAAATCTAGATTAGCTGCGAAATTAAACGCTATGGCGTAATCTAATAAACCCACCATTTTGGTGGGTTATTTATTTTTCTATCTTTTTAAAATTGTATTCTAAAAAACTTATGGATAAGTCAAATATAAATTTAATTAAATGTTATGGGATGAACTCTAAAGAGTAAAAACCTATCTTTTTACTGTTAAAGTATTAATAAGCAATAATTCCATTTCCATAGTCTTATCTAGTCCACTAGATTTCAAATTATTTTCTGTATTAACACACAATTTAACAAGTTCACTTAATTGCTTTTCTGTAAACTTACTACTTTGAGCAACTAATTTTTCGCAAACAAATTGTGGTAATCTTAACTCAGTCATAAAATTACTTATCTTTTTTCCTTGTCTTAATCCAGTTTTTATATCATAAAGTTTAATAAAATGTCTTTGAATATTACTTATTATTAACATATGTTGATCCGATTTATATAAAATTTCCTTCATTACATCCATTGCACGTTCTATTTTTCTTTGTGCTATTAACTCAACTAAATCAAACACATCATCTTCTCCAGATGATGATATTAACATATCAATATCTCTTTTGGTTATTTCTTTTCCATCTGTATATGAAATCAATTTATCAATTTCTCTTTTTATTATGTCAAAATTACTTTGCACTTTTTCTGCAAAATATATAAGTTCTATTCTCCCTATATTCTTTTTATTTATTTTAAATAAATCATTTATTTTCTTAATATAAGAATCTCTTCTTAATTTATCACAATGTACAACTGTTATTAATTTATCTAATGAATTTAACTTTTTATTTTTATTAGGTTTTTCTCTTTTATCATTAAATAAGTGATACATTATTAAAATAGTGTATGGTGGCATGTCAGAAGCATATTTTAATATGCTTTTATAAATCTTATTAGATGCTTCATCACTTTTATCCTTCAAAAAATTAGCTCTGTATACAATAACAACTTTTTTATCACTCATCATTGGAAAAGTTTCACATGCGTTCATTATTTCATCATAATTTGTTTTCATACCATCTATTCTTATTAAGTTAAGATTATCTTTATCATTTCCTATGGTCTTATTAAGTATTGAATTTATAGAATCCTTTATAAGTTCTTCGTCTAATCCACAAAATATATATGAATTTTTTATATTTCCCTTTTCAATGTCTCTTTCAAAAACTTCATAATTAATCAAAGTAAAATCCGCCTTCCTATACTTCTCATCTAAAATAGCACTTTACCTTTAAATAGTATAATTTTATTTATATTATTATCTCTAAAATTTATTATATCATAATCCTTAGAATTAACTTTTTTATTATTAGTTTTAAGAACATAATTTTTATTATCAATCTTTAATATACAATTATTTTTATATTGTTTTATTTTAGCCTTATCATCTATATTTATAATTCCATTTTCTCTATATATTTTTGTAGAAAAAGTTATATTTTTTAATCTTTTCATATCTATATTATTTTTATTTGTTACAAGTAACCTATCACCTTTATAAGTAACTAAAAAAGCTCCTTCATCATAATATTGTATTTTGGGTAACGGACTATATAATTCAACGGTTATTGCCAATATAAATAAAATAGGTAAATAAATAAACTTATCTTGATTATTTTTTATAAAATATAAACTTATTAAAATACTCATATAGAATATAGCTATATATTCATTACCATTGATTATAGGTAATGAATAGTACTCTAATTTATCTAATGTCCAATCAAACCATTTTAATATAAGTAAATTAATATAACTGCAAAAATCAAATAATCTAGGTATAACATATGTAATTGGTAAAGCGTTGCCACATATAACTATTAAATTAATAAAGGGCATTAAAAATAAGTTTCCTAATATAAAATTAATAGAAATATCTTTGAACACTAAAATTAAATATGGGAAAGTAAAAATTTGAGCGGATAAACTAATACTTAAAGTATTTCTTAACACCTTAGGCAATTTATAAAACTTATGATTAAATTTCTTATTATACAGAATTATTCCTAATGTTGCTAAATATGATAAATGAAATGAAATTTCAAAAACAGCATATGGTCTCATAAGTAAAAGTATTATTCCAGATATGCTCAATGCTGAGATAGAATTATTATTTCGTTTCAATAAGTAACTTAGTTCTAGTGTACTTAGCATTAAAAATGCCCTAATACTTGAATAATTACTACCAGTAAATAAAACATATATTATTGTAGCTATTAGACCTATCTTAACTCCTAAAAAACGCTTTAAAACACTATATACTATAGCCACATGTAATCCTGAAACACTAATCGCATGTATTATTCCAAAGTTTTTCATATAATCTTTATCTTCATCATCAAGACACTCTGAATAACCAAATGCAATAGATGAAATAAGCCCTGCCTTTCTTTTTCCAAGGTTTTCTTCTAGCATTTTATATACTTTATTTTTAATATGATACAGGTTACTTATAAAATCATCATCACTTTTTTGTATATTGTTTATAAAAAGAATTCCTACTATTCCCTTTTCTTTAATAGAATTATCTTTTAATGTTCCTTTTACATTAAATTTATCACCTTGAGTTAACTTATCTTGTAAATTTTCTATTATAATTTTTTTCCCATTATAACATCCTATTGTTTCATATGAATTATTTTTTAATATTCTTACTTCTGTTTCTACATCTGCATTAAAATTAATATGGTAATATGAAAAATTCATGAATAATCCCATTACAAACATCAAACTAATTACAATTGTAAAACTAATTCCACAATAATAAAAAACACATATAAAAAAGAAGCCAACAATAAAAATTGTAAGCTTCTTAAAATCAGAAAATAATCCAAAAGTAATTGAACTCAATATTAGTGTTATAAAAATATATACTATTGGATTAGCTACTTCTTCAATTCTTTTTGTGTTCAAATAGCTCACCTCATTAATGAGTTTTGCCACTTTTTAAATAAAATTTCAAACACAAGTAAAAATACTACTATTAGAGCTAAAATAGTCATGCAGTTATTTGTTATAACCATTTGCTTTAGCATAAATGTTACTCCTAATGATACTATTGATAAAACTAAAGCTATAATCATTAATTTTCTCTCTATGGATGGCTCTCTTAAGCTTATATTACTATTAAATGTAGTAAATAAAATTCCGCCTAAAGACATTGTTAGCAATGAAATTAAATATCTATTATTATCCTTTAATATATATGTTGATATTAATATTATTGCACTTAACAATAATGATCTTCCTATTACCTCTTTCCTGCTTATATCTACGCCATCTTTTAACAATAAAATTAATGCAAGAGGTACACTTAAAATTATATTTACAAATAATATACTAAAAATATCTAATAATTCTGCCACCTCAACCATTGAAGACAATAATAAAGTTATTATTTGTGTCAAAACCAATGTGTAAATTCCTTTAAATGTTCTATTAATATTATGATTTAATTTTGTTGCATAATCTTTTATCTTAAAAAATCCATCTAGATAATTCTCTTTTATATAAACATCTGATATTTTCTTAACTAATAAAGACGGTTCTCCTTTAGCTATACCGACATTAGATAAATTTAGACTTGGTAAATCTCCCAAGTTTTCTCCTGTTGCTGATACTTTATATCCATCCTTATTAAATAGAGCTATTATTTGAGACTTTATTTCAGGATTTATTCTGGAAAATACTCTTACTTTATTTAACAAATCTTTTAATTCTTTAGAATTTAATGTATTTAATTCTATTCCTGATACAACTTGTTCATTTTTATATATAAGTCGTGCTTTTTTTGCTGTTGTGATTGCACTAATTTTATTTTCTTCTGTAAATAGAATTGGAATTATACCATTATCCTTTATTTTATTAACTCTTTCTTCAATATCTTCTTTAAGTGGATTTTCTAAAGCAATAATACCCACAAAAACCATATTACTTTCTATATTTTCATCCGTTGATGGTTGATAACTAAAATTTCTATATGCAAAAGCTTCCGTTATTAAACCTTCTGCTGAAAACTTTATATCAAATTCTTTTATTTTAGCTTTTTCTTCATCAGTAAGTTCTTTTTCTACTCCATCTACCATAATATGAGTACATCTTTCTAATACCGAATCTAAATTACCACGTGAATTAGCTCTATACCATCTTTTTATTCTATTCAAAACTGTTATCATTTTTTTATCAAAATCCATAGGTATTTCAATAATTCTAAGATTTTGATTATCTAAAATTGATTTATATATTTTCTTTTTAGACGCATATTCTAAATATGCTATTTCAGTTAAATCACCTGAAACATTACTATTTTCAACATTATAAATAGAATTATTACATAATAACGATATATCTAATATTCTCATCATATTTATATCCTTAGAATATTCAACATTTTCAGATAAAGACATTTCATTATTAGTAAATATTTTTCTCACTATCATTTTTTCTTGAGTTATTGCTCCAATTTTATCTAAACATATTATATTAATATCATTTATTAAATCAAAAGTAGAAAAATTTATAATATTAATATCTTGTTTTAAAAATAATTTAGAAATATATTTAACAGCTAGTACTATAATTAAAAAAGCTGGTAAACATCCAATTATAAAGAATCCAGTGTATAAATCACTTATATCTTGTTTTACTAAATTCATACTTATTATTCCGCACATTAATGTTAAAAAACTATATAATAAATATTTTCCCCATTGTTTTTGTATCTTGTTTAATAAAGTGTTCTTTCTATTACTTGCATATGTTAGCATTGCTAAAAGTCTTCCAAGTTGAGTAGAATTCCCTATTGAAATTACTATACCTTCACCATCACCTTCTTTTATTACAGAACCTTTAAAAAGTATATTGTTCATTTCACTAAGTGAATTTATTCCACCACTTATTTTACTTTCAAATTTCTCTTTAAAAAATGTCTCACCAGTAATATTTTTTTCGTCTACTTTTATATTATTAGCTTTTATTATTCTTATATCAGCAGGAATTAATGAATCTTTTTTAAAGATTACTATATCACCTATTAATATATCTTCTGCTTTTATTATTTGTTGTATTCCATCTCTTATTACAGTAGCCGTAGCAAAGTTCAGTTTTTCTAAAAAACCAATTTCCTTATCTTTTCTAATATTATAAAATATAAGTGCTGCAGTATTTATAAGTAAAAATCCTAATATAATAAATTTATAATTATTAAAATTTAATACAAATAATAAAATTGTAAGTATTAAATATATTAATATATGTACTTGCTTAAATATACTTAGTATATTCTTAGATACTCTATTTGAACTTGGTAATTCTATCTTATTGCTTCCATACTTTTCTTTTCTTACTACACACTCGCTACTGTTAAGTCCTTTTTGTATATTACTGTCCAGCATTTCAACAACTTGAATCCATGTACTATTACAATATTTGTCCAAAAAATCCCCCACCTAACTAATAATTAAATAAATAATAAAACAGTTCTATAAACTGGATTATTATTTATTAATTATAGTATAAATGTTAGAAGATTAAAAATAAAGTTAAAAATCTACTCTTTTGTTTTAGGATTGAATATTAAAGCCATAAGATAACCAAAGAAGATAGCAGCGGTTATTCCTCCTGCAGCCCCTTTAATTCCACCAGTAAATGCTCCTAGTAGTCCAATTTCTTTTACTTCTTTTATTGCAGCTTTAGCTAATACATTTCCAAAGCCTGGCAAAGGTACAGTGGCACCAGCACCTCCTATAGCAACAATTTTATCGTATATTCCAAAAGCACCTAATATTGCTCCCACTGTAACAAATAAAACTAATATTCTACCTGGGGTTAGCTTTGTTGTGTCCATTAATATTTGTGCTATTATACATATAATGCCTCCAACTATAAAAGCACTTAAATAATCCATATATGTACTCTCCTTTCAAAAACTTATTTCATTTCTATTGCAACTGCATGGGCTATGCCTGGTATACTTTCACCTTGAAGAGATGAAGTTGGACTCATCAAAGCTCCTGTAGACACCAACAGTACATTTTTTATTTCTCTTCTCATTAGTTTTTTATATAATTCTCCAGCAAATACAACAGCTGAGCATCCACATCCACTTCCTCCTGCTGCAGTTTTTTGTTGTTCATTATTAAAAATTGCTTCTCCACAATCCATATGATTTGACCTTATATCAAAGCCATATTCTTGTATTAATTTATCTGCCAACTCTTTTCCTACACTACCTAAATCACCTGTAACTATAACATCATAAAACTCTGGTTTTCTTCCTGTATCCTTAAAGTGACTTACTAATGTATCTACAGCCGCAGGTGCCATGGCAGCACCCATATTATTAGGATCCTTTTGACCATAATCTTTTACTTTCCCAGTAGTCACATAAGTAATCTCTGGAAATTTTCCTTCATGTCCTAAAATCACTGCTCCAGAACCTGTTACAGTCCATTGGCAAGTGGCACATCTTTGACATCCATATTCTAGCGGAAATCTAAATTGTCTTTCTGCTGAACTAAAATGAGATGATGTTGCAGCAACTACATATTCAGCACATCCAGCATCCATTATTATAGAAGCTAAACTCAAAGATTCTGTCATTGTAGAACATGCTCCATATAATCCAAAAAACGGTATATTAAATTCTCTTGCTGCAAAACTTGAAGATATTATTTGATTTAATAAATCTCCTGCAAAAAGATAATCTATATCACTCTCCTGTAAATTAGCTCTTGATAAAGCCTGTGTTATAGCTGTAAACATCATTTCACTTTCAGCTTTTTCAAAACTATCTTTACCACAAGTATCATCATTTAATATTTGATCAAAATATTCTTTTAAAGGTCCTTCTCCTTCTTTAGGTCCTACTATAGAATAAGCCGAAATTATTTTAGGAGGATTTTCTAATCGAACTGTTTGAGAACCTATTTTTTTACTATCTGTTTTCATATTTACACCTACCTCAAATATTGCAAACTAAAATAATTAGCTAAGCTTTAGTAATATGTTTATATATTAATAAGTAAAAGTTATATATGGTAATTTTACTTTATATATTTAATATATAAACAATATTTAAAACATAGCCAAATAATTTAATATCTTTTAAAAAATAGACATTACATAATAAATAACTCCTATTATTACAGATGTTCCTATACCATATACAAGAACTGGTCCTGCAATTGTAAACATTTTGGATGCTACTCCAAAGACAAAACCTTCTTTTTTAAATTCTATAGCTGGTGATACAATTGCATTGGAAAAGCCTGTTATTGGTACTACTGTTCCTGCTCCTCCAAATTGTGCTATCTTATCATATATTCCCACGCCTGTTAATAATGCTCCCAAGAAAATCATAGTTATAGAAACAATTGTTTTTACTTCATCTTCTGGTAATCCTAATGTTGCTATATAATTATTTATAAATTGTCCTATAGTACAAATTATTCCTCCAACAAAAAAAGCCTTGGCACAATCTTGAAGTATTTTAGGTTTTGGTTCAACTTGTTTAGCCATCTTTTCGTATTTTTGTTTTATAATTGCTTCATTTCTTTTTTTCAATATTTATCACGTTGCTACTTGTAAACATAAATTTGTAGCATTCTCCTTTCTTGTTTAATTTATATATCCATATGTAAATATTATTTGTAAATTTAGAAATTTTAATTATGTTAATTTACTCCTTTTTATTATTTACTTTAAATTTTTTAATATATACTCTTTTAATATTATTTATTTTAACCATTTTTTAATTTTAAATCCTATATTTTTAATTGCAAAATGAAAGTGTTAAAATTGATATTAAAATATAATTTTTTTAACTAACTTCCTTATATAATTTATATAATAAAAATATATAAGTATTTATGTTTTTTCTTTAGAGATACTTATTATCTAAAAAAACTTATTTTTCTGTAAGTTATCCAAATAATCTTAAATAATATACTATCTGAACAAACAAAAAAACAGCTGATCATAAACTTGAACTGCTCCTTGTCTACTTGACAATGAGCAGTTCAAGTTCAATCTCATCTGTTTTTGATATTTTTTATAAAAATCAAAATCTTAATTTTTATTCCTCTAATTTCTCTCGCATTCTTAAAAGTACCTTTTTTTCAATCCTCGATACTTGAACTTGACTTATACCTAATAATTTAGCTACTTGAACTTGAGTCTTATCCTTGAAATATCTTAATACTATAATTTGTCTGGCTTTTTCATCTAAACTTCTTAATGCCTCTTTTAGTGCTATTTTATTTATCATACCAATATCATCTTCACCTTTTTCACTTAACTTATCTATAAGTAATACAGGTGCTCCATCATCTTGATGAATTGTATCATAAAGATATTGTAAACTAGTAGCTGACTCTATAGCAAAGATTATTTCTTCTTTATCTACTCCAGAATACTCTGCAAGTTCTTCTATAGTAGGACTACGATTTAATTTTTTAGTTAGTTCCTCTTTTGTAAAATGTATACGCTTTGCTAAGCTTTTCACATTACGACTTACTTTTATCATCCCATCGTCTCTTAAAAACCTTTTTATTTCTCCAATAATCATGGGTACTGCATAAGTTGAAAATTTAACATTGTAACTTAAATCAAAATTATTTATAGCCTTTACGAGCCCAATAGATCCGATTTGAAATATATCTTCATAGTCGTATCCTCTATTTAAAAATTTCTTGCTTATAGAAGCTACTAATGGTAAATTCATTTCTATTAATCTATTCATAGCTTCGTTATCGCCATCTTTAGCTAAAGGCAGTAATTGTGAGTTATCATTATAATTAAATTCCTCTCTTTTAAAATTCTCTGTTCCCATATTTTTCCCCTAACTCAATATGTTAAATTTTTTCTTCATTCTAACCCTTGTACCCTTTTCCTTTTCGCTTTCAACTAATAACCCATCCATAAATGTTTCCATGACAGTAAAGCCCATTCCTGATCTCTCCAAATCAGGACGTGATGTATATAATGGCTCCATCACTTTTGGTATATCTTCAATACCTTTTCCATTATCTGTAATCTCAATGGTAACTTCTCCATCACAAATTTCAACTTCAATTTTAATAACTCCGTCTTCCTTATTTTCATATCCGTGTATTATAGAATTAGTTACCGCTTCTGATACTGCTGTTTTTACATCACTTATCTCATCTATAGTTGGATCTAATTGAGCGATAAATGCAGCCACAGCCACTCTTGCAAAAGCTTCATTTTGAGATTTACTTACAAACTCCAAATTCATTTTATTTTCATACACAATAAATCCCTCCATCTTAAATGCATCTTACTGCCTCATCTACAGTTTCATAATGTTTAATAATTTTATATAATCCTGTTAATTCAAATACTTTATTTACGCTCTCCTTTATATTACAAATACAAAGATTGCCACCTTTATTGCTAAGTTTTTTATTTCTTGCAACCACTACCCCTATTCCGGAACTATCCATAAAACTCACTCCAGAAAAGTTTAAAATTAATTTTTGTATATTATCTCTATCAATTCTATCGTCAATTCTAACTCTAACTTCTTCCGCACTATGATGATCTAACTCCCCAATCATAGTTACTATTAAAATTTCATCATATTTATCAAATTTTAAATCCATATAAAAATACTCTAAAATTTTTCTTAGAGTAATTCACCTCCTTAGTTTCTTTACCATATTTTAACATACTATTTTATGCATCGTCAATTTGTTTTATTACATTTTATCCTATTTATTCAATTTATATGGTATTTTTTAATATTTAAATAATAATTCAATTAAATTTTATAATCTAGATTATATTTAAAATCGAAAAACTTATACATTTTAAAATTTATTACTTAATATAATATTGCTATTAAATTTCAAATTATCAGTATAAATTACAATGTCTAATTTTTTCTATTTATATTGTTAATATCTTTCTAAAAAAAATAAGTACTAAGTTAAAGGAAACTTAGTACTTATTTTTTTACTTTTTCTTTTTACTTGGTTTATATTTTGCAATTTCGTCTTCTATAATCTTAAAAAACGTCTTAATATTTTCACCTTCATTTAATATTAGAACTTCTATTGCATCTTCAAGAGTATCCATTGTATAGATATGAAAATCACCACTACTAATACTCTCCTCTACTTCTTTTTCTAAAATCAATTCATCTTTATTCATACCAGGAATCAGTACACCTTTACCACTAACATTATCTAAAGTCTTACAAACAGTATAAAACCCTTCAATTTTTTCATTAACCATTCCTATTGGTTGTACTTCTCCAAATTGATTTATTGATCCTGTTACTGCAATATTTTGTTTTATCGGTCTTTTACTAATTGCTGAAAGCATACATATTATTTCTGCAACTGAAGCAC
The DNA here is from genome assembly GCF_900290265.1 of Clostridium cagae. Lineage (NCBI taxonomy): Bacteria > Bacillati > Bacillota > Clostridia > Eubacteriales > Clostridiaceae > Clostridium > Clostridium caccae. Next base: position 434,071 of record NZ_OKRA01000001.1, on the reverse strand, counting down.
TGTCACCTTCAATTAGCGAATACGTTTGTTCAAAACTTAACTGAAAATCAACTGGTAAGCTTTCATAAGGGCTTAATAGGCTGTTTATTAAACCTCTTAAAATTACAATAGACTTTTCATGAATATTTCCACTTAATTTGCATTCATTATGAACATCGATTATTCTACCACTGCCTTGAAGTGCTAAACAAGTTATTCTCATAGGCCTTCCTAAGCTAAATAAACTTGTACCAATAACAGCTAAACCATTAATAGATCCAACCTTCTCACCCTTAATAGATATTAATACTTTATTATTTTTATAGCTTTCTAGCATCTCCTCTTTAATATCTTTATCATCACAATGATAGCTACTAATAATATCATCTCTAATTATAGAAAATCTGCCTTCACTATTTGCTTTATCATTAGCTAGATACAACATTCTGTCAATATAGTAATTATCAACAGAAATCTTATTTCTATCCCCTATAATTCTAGATAAATATTTAAAAATTTCTTCTATTGATTCTTGATCCATGTCTAAAAGGTTTTCTTTTTTTACTTTATTTTTTATATAATCTGCAACTAAACTTCTTGATGCATCGTTACATTTTAACTGATTTTCCATTTCAACTTTTAATGGGAATATTCTTTTAAAATCTTCATCTCTCTCATGAAGTATACTAAATGCTTCATAATCACCAATTAAAATAATTTTCACGTTAATTGGTATAGATTCAGGTTTTAACCCCTCTAAAGATAAAACATCTAAATAATTTTTTGTATAACTATAGTCTATTTTTCCAAACATTAGTATCTTTTTTAAATAATAATAACTATACCCACTAGCAAGCAATGAATTAAGATTCAAAATTAAACAACCTTCATTAGCCTTTAATAAACTTCCTGGATGTATTAATTCTATATCTGGCAAATAGCCTCCATTACTATTTTTATATTCAATATTTCCAATTAAGTTATTTATTGTAGGATCTTCTTCAAAAATAACTCTAGGATGTGGTGTATTTTTATTATCTACAAGAACTCTAACTTCAAATTTTGTGAAAATATCATCTATATATTGTTGATCCTCTTCTAAACTTACTGTATAGCATTCAACTATTTGTTCTTCAATCCAATCAAACATTTGAGAAAGATACATACAAGTAAATTTATCAGTTACAAATTCAAATAATAAATCTTCCTTTATTTCTTTCATTTCTTTTTTAAGATATTTTTCATAAATAACTCTTAATTCATTAATAGATTTAATTTCAAGAGCAGTTAATTTATTTAGTACCACTTGTGCTTCTTTTTTAAGTTCTGATACTTGTTCCTTGATTTCACCCTGTTCTTCATTTTCTAATTCATCATATTCATCTTCTGTCATCTCATTTCCTTGAGACTTTAATGGTATGAATACAAAACCTCCATTTGTTGCTTTTACATCAAAATTATTTTCCTTCGCTTTTTTCATTAATTTAGAAATACATTCATTCCTTTGATCTTTAGTTTCTTCAAGCAGATCTTCTTTTTCCTTATCAGATGATCCATTATAAAATTCTATTACACAATCAAAATATTGATTCTTCAAATCATCAATTCGTTCTTTTAATAGTGTACCTTTTCCACTTGGTAAAAATAAAACCTTTGGATTTAATATATCTTCTGTAGTAACATAACATATATCTTTAGGTGCACTTTCCTCTTCGTATATCTGTGAAATATAATCCTTCAAGTCATTTAATTTATCCATTGCAAATGAATCAATATAATATAAGTTGTATCCATTTTTCTTAATTTTCAAGGCTCTTTTTATATCATTTAATCTTGAAGTAACTTGTGGTAATTCTGCAAGACGTTCTTTATCAGATAACTCTTTAAAAGAACATTTAAATATAACTTCACTTGGAGTTAATTCGTTTTTCATAAACCATATCCACTTCGAAGTTTTTTCTATAACTTAAATTTAGATTAAATCTTCAAAAGTAGTTTCCTCCTTAAATTAGTAGTATATTAATATTAATATTCTTCAACTAGAAAAATAGAGATAGTTTTTTATTTTTTCTCTCTAATTTAATATATTATTTACTACTAATTTCTTATAATCAGGCTAAAACTTCGTTAAAAACTCCTTGATTTTTACTTATTAAGAACGAATATGTACTAAATGCCAATAATTCGTCCAAATACTTTATATTTTCATCTTCCATACTCATAAATACAATAACTAAAACAAGCATATTTCTAAATCCCTTATCTATATAAAATTCATATTCAAGTTCTTCATCACACAAATATTCTACGACTTCTTTCATATTGCCTATAATTTCATCTACATCTTGTTTTTTTACCAAAACTCCTAATACATTTAAAAAATGATTACTTATCTTGTAATCATTTTTTTCCAATGCTTTTAACAGTTCTTCAGCTTTGCACGTTGCATCTTCATAACCATTTAACATTATTGTATTAGTCAAACCTTGTACACTGTTATTAGAGAATAAATCCAAATCTAAAACATAATTAAAAACTTGTTCCATATATTCAGTTATAGAATTAAATTCATTACAATTTATTGCTAATAGGGTACAAAATAAATAATCATCCTCTTTTGTTACATTTCCATATTTAGATTTTATTATTTTAAATATTTCTTTAGTTTTATAAATTATATCTTGCCTATTTTCTTTATCTACATATTTTACTATTGAATATGCTGATAAAACTAAATAGCCACACTCTTTTAAGTTTTCTTCTAATAGTAAATCGAATACATCCATTATTTCATCAATTAGCTTTACTTTATCTATGTTTTCATTCATCACTGATATTAAAAACGATAATATATATAGCATATCTCCTCTAAACGAAGACATTCTAGACGTTTTATCTTTAATAAATTTTCTTATATATTTAATTTCATCAAATTTAATTTCTTTATTATGATATCCATTAAGTAAAGAAGAAAAATGATTAATATAATCTCCATCATATCTTAATGTTTCTTTAGCATTAAGATAGTTATTCACTGTAGTATCACAAACTATTTTGGTATTCGTATCTATTATGATCTCCCCCTAGTTTTTACTAATCTATTAATTGCTTTCTTTGTTCAATTATATAATATCTTTATGACATATTTGTGTCTAAATTTATTATTTAATTATTAATAAATAATGTCTTTATTATTATATATATGATTAATACGTTTTTAGGGGATGCTAATAGTATTACTTTATACGTTTATATCTAACTAATTTTGCTTCTTATTTCATTGATAGTTGAACTTATTGAATCTAGCGTATTTAATTTTTCAGTAAGTTGTTTTATTATATCTTGGTAGTTTTTTTCCCTTTCTTCTTGTCTTAAATCTCTGTTTTCTTGTGCTTTTAATATGTAAACTATAAGAACACAACCTAACATTGTCCAAACTCCTTGAGTTGTAGCTATTTTTATTAATTGATCAAACATAAATTGCCTCCCTATATAGTATATTCTTTAAAAATTTCAAAGCCTGTCTTTTAGATTTATTTACTGCTTGTCTTGATATCTTTAATCTTTCTGCAATTTCTACATCTGATAGCTGTAAATAAAACTTTAAAAAAATTATTTTCTTTTGTTTTGGCTTTAATGATGAAATCAAATCCTTAAATACTACATTTGAATATTCATTATTATTAGTATTTTTATCTAACACATTTAAAAGTTCTTCATCCGAATTATAAGTTATAAAATTTTTATAAGAATTTATTTTATAATGTAAATTTATTGACTTATTATTAAGACACCTTCTAATATATTTTAATATTTCTTCATCATGATTAAATTTTTTCACCTCTAATTGTAAAGTAAGCTCATACAAATATATGATTAAATCTGTAGATGCTTCAGGATATTTCAACTTATAACTCAAATAATTAATTTTAGAATTAAAATAAGATAAGATATCCATAAAATTATTAGATTGTTTTTGAAATAATTTTATTTTTTTTAATAAATCTGTAGGCATACGACCACTCCTTAAGTTGTACTAACTCTATGACCAGAGTTTTATATACCTACTAAAAGTAAAAATATAAAAAATATGTAAACCTATTTTTTCAATTTATGTATTTTTATTCAAACAAAATTCTACAAAAATAAATATAATATTCCTATATTTGATAAATATGATTATAAAAATTATAATTTATACTCCTAAACTTTCTATATGAATCCAATAATTGTTACTTAAACTTTACAATTCCCTTAGTAATCTCGAATTTTTAAAATAAAAAATAGATATTCTTTATATATTGATTTACACACTATAAATTACAAATTCCAGATACTAAAAAAGCATCAAGTAGATAAATACCCAATGCTTTTAAATGTTTTAAATTAAAATATTCTTTCTTTATATATTCTTGAAATATTAGCTAATAATATATTTATAAATTAAATTTTTTATGCATTTTTAAAATGCAACGAAATACTAATATCTATGGTGCTTAATAAAGTATTATGATATAATAAGCTAGATATAATAGGTTTTTTATTTTAATTGATAAATACATTGTTATTAAAAAGGAGAGTCATAAATGGGTTTAAAAGAAAAATTTTCTGGAAAATTTAATAAGTATTTTCAAGACGCATATCTTGAAAAATATGGAGATAGAATTACAAGTACATCTGGAACTGTTTTATCAGTAAAGGTTTTTGAAAAAAGTTACTTTATATTTCACAAAATATTAGTTGAAATGGTAGTTAAGCCTGAAGTTGGTAGATCTGTTGTTAAATGTTTTTATAAACAAAATAAATGGTTTAAAAAACCTGAATTTATTACTGTATCTCAAGGAAATAAAGTAATAATAATGGGTGTTAAAGGCGAGAAAATAAAGAAAAAAGATACTACAGAAGCTATTCAAATAATGAATGTATTGAATCTTACAACTAAAAAAGATCTAATACCTGTTGATCATAGTGAATTAAAGAAATCACGTCAACAAGCTACTAAAATGATGAGAAGATAATTTACAGATTAAATCAAAAGTACCAATTGAAATCTCAATTGGTACTTTTGTTGTTATATTTGAACAATGGTAATATTGTAGTTTATTTTGATTTTATTAATAAATACACACTATTTATTAATGCTATTATTCCTGAGAAGAACATTACTATTAACCATTGACTAAATGACAATGCAACAGTATGGAATATTCCTCTAAAGAATGGTATATAAAGTACAGATGTTATCATTATTATTGAAATTAAAACAGCTCCTACTAAATATGGATTAGTAAATAGCTTTATTTCAAATATTGAATGTCTTTCTGATCTACATTCAAAAACATGTATTAATTGAGACATTACAAGAGTACATAAAGCTAAAGTTCTACAAGTCTCTAGATTCATACCATAATATCTTCCTATCATAAATGATAGTAATGTGCATATTCCTATCAATGACCCTCTTACTACAATCTTCTCAACTAGTCCTCTTGCAAAAATACTTTCATTTTTTGCTCTTGGAGTTTGTCTCATAATATCACTATCAGCTGGATCAACACCAAGAGCAATAGCTGGTAATCCATCAGTAGCTAAATTAACAAGTAAAATTTGTATTGGACTTAATGGATTTGGAAGATAAAATAATGTTGCTAAAAACATAGTTAAAACTTCACCCAAATTACAAGACAATAAATATCTTATGAATTTTCTTATATTATCATAAATTATTCTTCCCTCTTCTACAGCTGCTACTATAGTCGAAAAATTATCATCCATTAATATCATTGATGATGCTTCTTTAGTAACATCAGTTCCTGAAATCCCCATTGAAATTCCTATATCTGCTTCTTTTATTGCTGGAGCATCATTTACTCCATCACCAGTCATTGCGACTATATTACCTTTTTTCTTAAACGCTTTTACAATTCTTAACTTATGATTTGGTGAAACCCTAGCAAATACTCTGATTTTATTAACTTTCTTATATAATTCCTCATCACTAATTTTTTCTATTTCTTCACCAGTTAAAACTTGCTCTTCAGTATTACATATATTTAATGATTTAGCTATGGCTAAAGCAGTATTTTTATGATCTCCTGTTATCATAACAGGCTTTATTCCTGCAAGTTTACATTTTAAAACTGCATCTCTAGCTTCTTTTCTTGGAGGATCAATACTTCCAACAACACCTATAAATATAAGATTTTCTTCTAAATGATTATTTTTACTTATTCCTTCTTCTTTATATGCACATGCTATACATCTTAGTGCTCTAGATGACATAGCTTCAATAAATTTTGCAACTTGTTGTTTCTTTTGATATGTTAAAGGCTTTATTTTATTATTTTCTAATATATAAGAACACTTTTCTATAAGTCTTTCTGGAGCACCTTTAGCATAACAAGCTTCTTTACCATTTTCATTAACTATTACAGACATCATTTTTCTTGTTGAATCAAAAGGAACGTCATACACTCTATTTATGTTGGATACATATTCTTTTAATGGTTCAACTTTCTTAAAAAACATTTCTATTAAAGCAGTTTCTGTTGGCTCTCCATGAAGTACTTCTAGCATTATATCCTTAGTAAAATCATAATTACAATCATTACAATAAACCAAAGCCTTCATCATTTTATTATAATCTTTTAATTCTTCTTTTTCTAATTCATATATTCTTCCATTTAAATAAACTTCTTTAGCCGTCATCTTATTTTGAGTTAATGTACCTGTCTTATCAGAGCATATAACAGAAGTACATCCTAAAGTTTCAACTGCTGGTAACTTTCTTACCAGAGCGTTTCTTTTTAACATTCTAGATACTCCAAGTGCTAATGCTACTGTTACAATGGCAGCAAGTCCTTCTGGAATAGCTGCTACTGCTAAGCTTACTCCAAGTAAAAACATTTCTGTTACATCATTACCTCTTATTACACCCATTACAGTTACTATTATGCATACAACTAAACAAATAACTACTAATACTTTACCAAGCGAATCTAATTTTTTATTTAAAGGAGATCTTTCTTCATCTATGTTTTGGATTAAATCTGCTATTTTTCCCATTTCAGTCTTCATACCTATTGTGTCAACTTTAAATAATCCTTTTCCTTTTACAATAGTTGTTCCCATATAGCATCTATTATTCTTTCCATTAACATCTTTATCAACACCTACTGATTCACCAGTAAGTAGTGATTCATCAACAACAATACCTAACCCTTCGATAAATGCACCATCTGCTGGAACTCTATCACCAGCTTCTAAAATAACTACATCACCAATAGTTAAGTATATGGAATTAAGAATTTGTATGCTTCCATCTCTTAATACCTTACATGTCGGTGCTGCTAAATCTTTTAGAGCCTCTAATGACTTTTCTGTTTTGAATTCTTGAACAAATCCTAATATTGCATTTACAAATACAATTATTAATATAGTAATTGCATCAGCTTTATCACCTATAACTCCTGAAATTATTGTTGCTGCTATAAGTACCCATACAATAAAATCATTAAATTGTGAAAGAAATATTTTTAAGGCTGATGTCTTTTTTTTGTGCTGAAGTTCATTAAGCCCAAAATTCTTAATTCTTTTTTCGGCTTCCTTTGTACTAAGTCCTTTTAAAAGTTCTTTTTCTTGTACCACAATTTCTCCTCCCTTTTTTTCTCCTCATATAAATATATATATTTTCCTTTATAAAAGTTATGATGATTTTTTAATAAACTTTACATTATTGAAATTTACAAGTAAAATATATACTGTGATTTTATACAAATAAGGAGGAGCTATTTTGAAGAATATAGTTTATGTAACTGGACATAAAAATCCTGATTCAGATTCAATCTGTGCTGCTTATGGATATGCAGCTTTGAAAAATAAAATTAGTAATCTTGAAGCTATACCTGTAAGACTAGGTAATGTAAATCGAGAAACTCAATTCATACTAGATTATTTTGGTGTTGAAGCACCTAAATATTTAGAAACAGTAAAGCTTAAAGTAGAAGATTTAAAAATAGATAATCTTGATCCAATTCCACCAACTTTCCCATTAAGAGGTGCTTGGAACATAATGAGAGATAATCATCTTAAAGCTTTACCAATAGCTGATAAAAATGGTTGCTTAATCGGAGTTATTTCTATTTCTAATTTAACATCAGCTTATATGGATATTTGGGATAATAACATCCTAGCAAAGAGTAATACATCTATAGAAAATATACTAGAGACTCTTGATGCCAAAGCAATATACATAGATGAAAATATTAAAACATTTCCTGGAAAAATAACTGTAACTGCAATGCAACCTGATAGTTTAAGAGAAATAATAAATCAAGGTGATATTGCAATCGTTGGAGATAGACATGATGTTCAAGAAGAACTATTAAATATAGGAACTTCTTTAATAATTATAACTGGATCAAATACTTTGCCATCTGAATTAATATTTAAGGCTAGAGAAAATGGAGTTACTGTTATAAGTACACCTCATGATTCATTTACAGCATCAAGATTAATTGTTCAAAGTATACCAGTTGAATATGTAATGGCTAAAGAAAACCTAGTATCATTCTCTACTGATGATTTAGTGGATGATATTAAAGGTGTTATGGCTGAAACTAAATACCATTGCTACCCTGTAACTAATATTGAAGGTAAAGTAATGGGTACAATTTCTAGATATCATCTTATTTCTGATCATAAGAAAAAAGTTATTCAAGTTGACCATAATGAAAAAGGCCAATCTGTTAATGGCTTAGATGATGCTGAAATAATAGAAATAATAGACCATCATAGAGTTGCTGATATTCAAACAAGCAACCCTATATACTTTAGAAATGAACCAATTGGCAGTACTTCAAGTATAGTTGCTAAATGTTATTTTGAAAGTGATATTCAGCCTTCTAAGGAAGTTGCTGGACTTTTATGTGGAGCTATAATTTCAGATACTCTATTATTTAGAAGCCCAACTTGTACTGAACAAGATAAAATTATTTGTCTTAGATTAGCTGAAATAGCAGGAATAAACATTGATGAATTTGCTAAAGAAATGTTTAAAGCAGGTACTTCTTTAAAAGGAAAATCTGTTGCTGAAATCTTCAATCAAGATTTCAAACCTTTTAGTATAGCTGATTCTAAAATAGGTGTTGCTCAAGTTAATACAATGGACATCGATGGATTTATGCCATTAAAAGATGAAATGTTAAATTATATGAGCAAACAAGCTGAAGAAAATAACTTTGATGTAGTTATGCTACTTTTAACTGATATATTAAATGAAGGTTCTCAAATTTTAGTTGCTGGACCAAAACCAGAAATTGTTGAAAAAGCATTTAAGGTAGAATTATACAACTGTATGACATTCCTACCAGGGGTATTATCAAGAAAGAAACAAGTAGTACCACCTTTAACAACAACATTATTAGCAAAATAATTATTAAATAAAAAAATAGTATCTCAAAAATTTGAGATACTATTTTTTTTATATTTTTAAACACTACTATTATAGTATAATGATTCAGTGACATTGGAATTTGCTTTTTAGAACTCTTAACAAATATCTATTGAATTAATTGCTTGTCAAAAGTAAGTGTCCAAACTTTATATTTAGTAACATGAACTTTCACACAGTGCATTTTACACTTTGCTCCTCCAACTTACTCAGCGAAGTCGAGTTTCCTTTTTACATTCGGTCTACGAGCTTTATACTATAATATTGCTAGTTCTAAAAATTACTTTCTCATGCTGTTTATCATTCCCCATACTTCATCAGCAGTTGTTATACCTTTAGAACTTAATTGGAATGCTCTTTGAGTACTTATTATATCTGTAAATATCTCAGAAGTATCTACATTGGATCCTTCCAACATACCTTGCTCAATATTATAATCATTACTTAAAGCTATTTGAGCATCATCAGATGCAACAAAATAATTGTTTCCAATAGCAACAAATGCCTTGTCACCTATTGCAGTAAACACTGGTATTTGTCCTACTTTTACGTATTGATTATCAACTTTTGTTGATATTCCACCATCACCATCTATTGAAATATCTTCACTAGATAATTTAGGACTTCCTTCTGACATACCATCTTCATATTGTATGTATATTTTATTACCTCTAGCATCAACTAATGTCCCATTGCTATCAATTTTTAAGTTACCATCCCTAGTATATGCTATAGTTCCATCCTGTTGAACCGATGCAATGTATCCTTTTCCATCTATTGCTATATCAGTTTTAATTCCAGTAGTTAAAAGGTTTCCTTGGGTATCTTTTCTGTAATCCATACCTAATTTAACACCAGTACCATTAATGGCATCTTTATTTACAAGAGGAGTTCCTTTTCTATCTAATGATTCAGTTAAAAGATCACTAAATTGAACATCTGTTGATTTATATCCGGTAGTTGATGTATTTACTAAATCATTTGAAAGATAATCTAATTTTTCTTGATATGCATTCATACCACTTTGGGCATTTGCAAATATATTAAACATATTTTTATCCTCCCTATCTTACCGATCCAATTTCATTTGCAGCTTTTTGAACAGTTTCATCTTGCATGCTAACGAATTTTTGATTAGTTTCAAATTGACGTTTTATTTCCATAAGTTTTACTAATTCTTCAGTTGGATTAACATTTGAAGTTTCAAGTACACCTTGTCTTACATTTACCACTGCATTATATACTGGATTGTCACCTTTATAATAATTATCTCCAACCTTTTCTAACGGTGCATACTCTGTAAAATCTGCTGTTAATAATGTATGTGTTGATTCCCCTGCAGCACTTTGAAGATTATTATTTCCATCTAAAGAAAATTCATCTTTCCCTACATATATAGGTTCTTCTGCACCGGTTGCATTATTTCTTCCTAGTACATAGTCTCCATTGCCTGTTATTAAATATCCTTGTTGATCTATCTTAAAATCACCACTTCTTGTAAATAAACGTTCATTTCCTCTTTGTACTGTAAAAAATCCTCTTCCATCAATCCCAAAATCAGTATTGCTATCTGTAGATTTAAAAGCACCTTGCGTATATATAGTACTTACATCATTAACTTTTACACCTAAATTCAAATTACCAAGTTTATTGGGAATATGTCTATTTCCAACTTTATTTTGTCTATTAGTTATCATAACATCTTCAAAACTTTGTTTTGTTAAAGTATTTTTCTTATAACCGTTATTATTAACATTAACAATATTATTAGTAACAGTTTGTTGTTCATTTTCTAATGTTATTAAGCCAGATACAGCAGTATAAAAACCTCTTATCACTTACTATCAGCTCCTTCTTTAATAATAGCTTTACATTCATCATTATAGTGCATACCTAATCCTCTAGCTCTTTCTTCTATTTTACTGTCTGAAAGATTAAAACTACTTTTATATCCAAGCATAAGGGTTACTCCTATAACTAATCCTATACCAATACCAAATAATATTTTACTATCATTTAAGAAAAATATTACGTCTTTTAGCTTTTGAATAAGTTTCTTACTAATAACACTTCCCCCTTACTTATAGACAAAGCTTTACATATCTCTTCATCAGTTAAGTTTTTCTTTATTAAATCAGTTATTTTCTGTTGCTTATTAAGCTCATTATGTTCTTTCTGATTTTGAAAATTTATCTCTGAAATAATTCCATTGCTTACGTCTTCAATTTCGCTTTTATCTATGGCAATATGTTCCTCTTGAATATTATTTTCTAGTTCACTAGTATTTTGTGTTTTATAAATATTACTGTCTAATATATTATCGTACTCTTCTTCAATATCATTAACCATATCTAAATTGATTTTTATAGATTTTATTTCTTGCTGAAGTTCAGTAAGGCTTTCACCTATATCTTTTCTTAAAAGACCAAGTTCTAATTTATAATCGTTTAAATTTTCCTTTTCTTCATTTAAAGTAAATTCAAATGAAGTTGTACCTTTACTCATTGTTTTATAATTATATACAATTAAAATAATTCCAATTGTAATTAATATTAATGGTATCATCGACTCGCCTCTTTAATCAATGTAATGTAATTTTTTCATAGCTTCTCTTAAATTACTAATAGATCTTGCATGTAATTGACATACTCTTGATTCAGATACTGACAATATAGCTCCTATTTCCTTAAGAGTTAATTTTTCATAGTAATATAAATTAAGTATTAACTGCTCTTTTTCTTTTAACAATTTAATGGCATCCGATAATACTTCTAACTTTTCTTTTTCTTCTAATTCACCCTCTGGACTAGGACTATTTTTATCTTCTATTATTCCTAAAAGATTAACTTCCTCATCATCTGAAAAAATTATATTTTCTAAAGATACCATAGATATATGATTAATATAATTTTCTATTTGAGAAACTTCTTCCAAAGATAATTCTAAATATTTTGCTATTTCTAAAATATTAGGTTCTCTTAATAATTTATTTTGCAAAGCTTCAATAGCGCCATTATATCTATTTAACTTATCCATAGCACCTTTAGTTATAGGCCTATTCTTACGTATTTGATCTATTATAGCTCCTTTTATTCTAATAGAGGCATATGATGAAAACTTCATTCCTTTTTCAGGATTAAATTTGCTAATAGCATCCATAAGTCCTATTATCCCATAACTAACTAAATCTTCATACTCCATATATTTATTTTTACCAATCATAATCCTAGAAGCTATGTATTTAACTAAAGGGATATATTCTTTTACTATTTGTTCTTTTACATCGTTATCTTGTAAATTGCACATTCCTCTCAATCCCTCCTCTTTTCACTCTTTACACTCTTATTATCATATTATCTTAATTTTTTATAACTTTTGGAGAAAATTTCATCTTTTGTTGAATAATGATTATAATCTTTCTCTTTGTTTTCTCATTATATTAAAAATTTCACTTATAACTTTATCTCTTTGATTTTCACTAATGTGAATAAATTTAACTCCATAAATATATTCATTAAATTCTGTTATTTCTAAACGCATGACTTGTGCTTTTAAATAATTTAATTTATCGTTTAATGCAAATTCTAATAATAACTTATCCTGTTTCTCTAATTTCTCTTTAGTTTTGAATCTCATTCCACCACCACTTAAATCAATCATTAATGCATCTTTAAAACTAGTGATTTCTTCATCTTCTGATTCTGTTATCTTTTTAAACTTAATAATATTCATAAAATCTACTCTTACAAAATCTCGTCTTTGTATTTCTTTTACATTATATGGTTCGCTTAATTTATAATAAATTATATTATTTTCTTTTCCTCGTGCTAAAACATCACAGTAAAAATTAAAGCAATTTTTACCTCTTGCATAAGAATTTATTTCTATCTTATCATCTATTTTCAAAGATAAATATTCCCCATCACATACTGGAATATTTATCTTAATATGATCATCTTCAATATCTTGTACCAAGCTTTTAAAAGCTCTATCTTCTACTAAAACCTCTACTCTATCATTAACTTTTAATATAAATTTTGACATTCCTAGCCTCCTATGAAAATATTCCAAATAATTTTTTAAACAATTCTCTAGGTCCACTTGAAGTCTTCACATCTTGCCCTAAAATTTTTAATGCAATATTATCTATAGAGTGAGATGCTTCACATGTAGGATATGATATTACAAAAGGCTTTTGCATTTTAACACTTTGAACAACTTTTCTATCATCTATAACATAGCCTAAGTATTCCAAATCTAATTTTAAAAATTTGTTTACTGCTCTTTCAAGTTTGTTATATACCTCTAATCCTTCTGATGAATTAATCGCTCTATTAACTACAATCATTGCATGATTCTTTATTTTAAAATGATCAGCTGCTTTTATTAAACTATATGCATCAGTAAGCGATGTAGGTTCAGGTGTTGTTATTATTATTAAATCTTTGGATACAGCCATAAAAGATAAGATACTTTTATTAATTCCAGCACCAGTATCCATAAGTATATAATCAAATTCATTAAGAGATTCTAATTTTTCTAAAAATAAATTTCTTTGATTTTCTTGTAATTCATCTACTTTATTTAATCCAGATCCAGCTGGTAATAAACTTACTCCATTAGGTCCTAGTACAATTATATCCTCTATCTTTTTTTCAGTAAATATAATATCAAATATATTATACTTAGGATAAATACCCATGAGAACATCATCATTTCCCATACCCAAATCAGCATCAAAAATCAAAACTTTTTTACCTTTATTTTGTAAAGAAATTCCTAGGTTAACAACAAAATTGCTTTTGCCTACTCCACCCTTACCAGATGTAACTGTAATTATCTTAACATTTGATTTACTATTAGTATTTTCACTTTTATCAACAAGTTTTCTTAAAGCTTCAGCTTGATCTAGCATAAAGTTTCCTCCCCTAACATAAATCTAGCCATTTCTTCTCTAGTTGGTACTATCATATCATTAGGTACATTTTGCCCTGTTGTTATATACTTAACAGGTTTATTCGATCTCTTCATTATATTATATAGTGATCCATATACAGTTGTTTCATCTAATTTAGTAATTATTACATTATCATAAGATAAATCAGAATAGCCATTTAATATACTCACTATGTCTCTATTTTTAGTTGTGGCACTAATCACCATACTTACATAATCTGGATTAGCTTTTTCAACAAATGCTCTTAACTCTGAAATTTGCATAGTATTTTTACTACTTCTACCTGTAGTATCAATAAGAATAACATCACAGTCATTCATTGAATTGATTGCTTCTTCCATTTCTTTTATAGTAATTACAACTTTAAAAGGTATATTCATTATTTCAGCATAAGTTTTTAACTGTTCTATTGCTCCTATTCTATATGTATCAACAGTTATTAATCCAACACTCTTCTTATCTATAAGTGATAATTTCCCTGCTAACTTTGCTATAGTAGTTGTTTTTCCAACACCAGTTGGTCCAACTAAAGCTATTTTTCCGGAAATATCTTCACTACATTCCAGAAATACTTCTTCAAATGCATTTCTAAGCAGTTCATATTTATCTATATTTTCGTCATCAACATTATTTATTCTACTAAGTATTTCTTCATGAAATCCCTCATCTACATCTATCTCAATAAGCTTCTCTTGAATTTTATCAATTTTTTTAACTTCATCTTTTGATGTATTTTCTATAACTCTATTCAAAAGCTCTTTCATTTCACTAACTTCTTTATGCATAGAATCTTTAATCAATTCTGGGGGTTTATATGAATTTTCCTTTTCTTCTACTTTTAAGTTAGTAGTTAAATTTAAAGCAGCTCTTGTTGTTTTTTCATCTTTTTCTATTATTGTATTTTTATCAGAAGTTTCTAATAATCTTTTTATATTACTTAATGAATCTTCTATTTTATCATCTTTTTTATTGTTAGTTTTCTTTGAATCAACTGCATTTTCTACTGCTGCTGTAACTTCTATTAACTTCCCTGAAAAAAAACCCTTAATTCCAGACTTTCTTACTTTCCTTTGGCTTATTATAATTGCATCTTTACCTAGTTCATATCTAATCCTAGTTAATGCTTCATTCATATTACTTACAAGATATTTTTTTATAATCATTAAATACTTACAACTCCTCCACTATTAATTTCTATATCATTTGGTACTTCATTTAATGAAATTACCATAATATGTGGAAATACCATTTCTATTAATTTTTTAAATACTGCTCTTATATTAGGAGATACTAATATAACTGGTTGATTATTATTGAAGTAAGTTGTTTCAAGTATATTTTTTATACCTCCAAGTAATCTAGTTGTTGTATCTGGATCTACAGTGGGGAAAGATCCTTGCATTGTCTTTTGAATATTTGACCCTATCATTTCTTCTACATTAGGATCTAATGTTACAACTGTAATTGATCTCTCTTCATTTATTAACTGATTACAAATTGTTCTTGATAAAGAAAATCTAACATATTCTGTAAGCACTTCAATATCTCTTGTATTTCTTGAATTATCAGCCAAGGATTCCATTATCGTAACCATATCTTTTATAGGCACTTTTTCTCTTAAAAGACTTTGTAATACTTTTTGAAGTTCACCTATAGTCATTAAATCCGGAATAAGTTCTTCTACAACAGCACTATATTTATCTCTTAAGTTATCAACAATAAGTTTAACCTCTTGTCTACCAAGTAACTCGTAAGAATGAGATTTTATAGTTTCTGTTAAGTGTGTTACCATAACTGTCGTTGGATCTACTACTGTAAATCCTTTTATTTCAGCTTCTTCTCTCTGATCTTTATTAATCCATACAGCTGGCAATTTGAATGTTGGTTCTAAAGTCTTTATACCTGGTATCTCTAAACCATCACCTGTAGGATCCATACAAAGTAACATACTTGGCATTAATTCAGATGAAGCTACTGTTGTTCCTCTTATTTTTATAACATATTCGTTGGTTTTTAATTGAAGATTGTCTCTAATTCTTATTGGTTGTACTACAATTCCCATTTCGATTGCACATTGCCTTCTAACAGAAGCGATTCTTTGAAGTAAGTCCCCACCTGAACTTTCATCTGCAAGCGGAATTAATCCATAACCAATTTCAACTTCCATTGGTTCTACTGAAATTAAATTCATTACATTCTCTGGTTCCTTACGTTCAGCTTCAATAATTTCTTCTTCTTCTGAAACAAACTCTTGCTCTAATTGCTTGGTCTCTTCCTTGTAAAGCATATAAGAAAGAACTGCCATTGAAGCTGCTGCAATTAAAAATGGAACTTTAGGCATATTAGGAACTAATGCTAAAAAGAACATAGCAGCACTTGCAATAGATGTTGCTATAGGGAATCCTGTTAATTGCCTTGATAAAGATTTACCAAAATTCTCAGCATTTCCTGAACGTGTAACTAAAATACCAGATGCTGTAGATATTAATAGCGCTGGCACCTGACTTACAAGTCCATCTCCTACAGTAAGTTGAACATACTTAAGTGCAGCATCTCCAATACTTAAATCTTTTTGCATAACTCCAATTATTATACCTGCAATTATATTTATTACAGTTATTATTATACCTGCAATAGCATCTCCTTTTACGAACTTAGAAGCACCATCCATAGATCCATAGAAGTCTGCTTCTGATTGTAAATCTTGTCTTCTTTGTTTAGCCATTGTTTCATCTATAAGACCTGAATTTAAATCCGCGTCTATACTCATTTGTTTTCCTGGCATAGCATCAAGTGTGAATCTTGCTGATACCTCAGAAACTCTACCAGCACCGGCTGTAATAACCATAAATTGTATTATAATTATAATTAAGAATATAATTATACCAACTACATAGTTTCCCCCGATAACAAAATCTCCAAATGCTTGAATTATCTTTCCTGCATCACCTTCACTTAATATAAGTCTAGTTGATGATATATTAAGGCCTAATCTAAACAATGTAGTAATTAATAGCAATGTTGGAAATACTGATAGTTGCAATACATTTGTAGTAAACATTGTTATGATTATGATGACAACAGATAACGTTATGTTAAATGCTAAAAGTACATCTAATAATGTTTTTGGCAATGGTATTATCATCATAAGTACTATACATATAACTCCAGCTGCTACAAGTACATCTAAGTTATTTTTTACATCGAGTCTTTTATTTCCAAGTCCCAACCTTATCCCATCCTTTATTTAATATAAAACTAAGATTTCTTCTTTAACTTCAATACTATTGCTAGTACTTCTGCTACCCCTTGATATAAATCTTGAGGTATATCTTGATCTATTTCTACCCTATCATACATTAACCTTGCTAATGGTTTATTCTCAACAATAGGAACATCGTTATCTTTAGCAATTGTTTTTAATCTAAGTGCTACATTGTCTGCCCCCTTAGCAACAACTTTAGGTGCTTCCATGTTTCCACCTTCTTCATATTTTAATGCAATAGCTAAGTGCGTAGGATTTGTAATTACAACTGTAGCATCTGAAACAGATTGCATCATTCTTCTCATTCCCATTTCTCTTTGCTTTTGCTTTATTTTCGCTTTTAATTGAGGATCTCCCTCTGCTTGCTTGTATTCATCCTTAATTTCCTGTTTGGTCATTTTCAATTCTTTATTATGAAGTCTAAATTGTACAAAATAATCTGTTGCTCCAATAATAACTAATGCTAATGTTATTTGCTTAAATATTCCTATTACTAAATTTTTTATTTCATCCCCTAAAGAAGGTAAATATAAATTCGAAATATTTATTATATCAACATAATTATTCTTAACATACTTATACGCTAATATAGATATTATTGTCACTACTACAACATTTTTAATTAAACCAACTAAACTTCTTTTAGAAAACATATTTTTTAAACCCTTTAGCGGATTTATCTTACCTAATGAAGGTTTTAATGGTTCTCCTGTTATGAGAAAACCAGTTTGAATTATACTTGATGCTACTCCTGCTATCATTATTGCTAATGCAAATGGTAAAAATACAGTAGCTACTTTTAAAAGACTAAATGAAATCAAGCTCATAGCTGTTAATTCATTAAAATCTTTTAAACTCGGGAATACTAAAAAATAAGTTAAAACACCTTTAAATGTATCTACTAAGCTTCCCCATAACATAGAAACAGCCAGTGTACATGCAGCCATAGTAATAGCAACACTTACATCTTTACTTCTAGCCATTTGTCCTTTTTTCTTTGAATCTGATTTTTTCTTTGGAGTGGCTTCTTCTGTTTTTTCATCTGCAAATATCAATACTAGCGGAATTGCAGGAATTGCTCTGAAAATATGTTCAAAAACATCTGATAAATTATAAATTGCACTACTAACTATTTTAAATATAAGTGGCAATAAAATTACAAATGTAATAAGTCCTAATAAATTTTTGATTGGTAAACCAAATATCATTATTGGAATTGTTGGTACGGTTCTTGATATTAATCCCAAACATAAATCAGTTATAACAATTATCAGTACTATTGGTACTGCTATTTTCACTCCTAATACAAAATACTCAGTAATAGTAGATATTACAGCCATCATAGTCTCTTGATAAACCAATGTTTGACCAATAGGTACTATTCTAAAACTTTCAATTAATAATTTTATTACTATATGATGACCATCCACAATAAAGAAAATAACTGTGGCTATCATATAAGAAAAATTTCCAATTAAAGTAGTTTGAGAATGTGAAGTTGGATCTAATACCGATACCATAGAAAAGCCTGCATGAATATCCATCCAGCTTCCCGCAAATTTTACTACTTCAAAAATCATGTTAGTTATAAAACCCAGTACTAAACCAGTCATAACTTCATTTAATCCATAAATGATTAAATAATATACATTATTTATTTCATTGACAGTTGAATAATCTACTCCAGCTAATACTGCAATAGATAT
The DNA here is from genome assembly GCF_900290265.1 of Clostridium cagae. NCBI lineage: Bacteria > Bacillati > Bacillota > Clostridia > Eubacteriales > Clostridiaceae > Clostridium > Clostridium caccae. The sequence continues at coordinate 414,713 of NZ_OKRA01000001.1, read as the reverse complement.
TATTAAACTTAATGTTCCTTTTAATATATGTGGTGTTCCTGTTTGAAAAAATGCATTAACAATAACAAAATAAGATGTTAATCTTAAAAATATAAAAAATAATGCAAGAAAGTAGGCCGTTTCAATCACAATGCACTACCTCCCCTTTACGCTGTAACTTTTGTAATTAGTTCAAATATTCTTGTTGTAAAAGACATTAAGGTTTGAAGCATCCAGCTTCCTAAAAATATTCCAACAATAGCTCCAGCAATTAATTTAGGAACAAAAGTTAAAGTTTGTTCTTGAATTTGGGTTGTTGCTTGTATAATACTTATAAGCAATCCAACAATTAATACTACAAGTAGTATTGGAGCTGCCAGTTTTGCCGCAACTATTATAGTATCTTTAACAACACCATTTAATAAAGCTTGACTCATAAATTTTCACCTCACGAAAAGCTCATAATTAACGATTTTACGAGTAAGTACCATCCATCTACCATTACGAATAATAATAATTTAAATGGCAATGATACCATAGCTGGCGGTAACATCATCATACCCATGGACATAAGTACACTTGCTACAACCATATCAATTACTATAAACGGCAAATATATTAAAAATCCTATTTGAAACGCTGTTTTTAGTTCACTTATCGCAAATGCAGGAATCAAAGTTGTAAATGAAATATTTTCTCTAGTTAATTCCTCTTTATTCACATTATTAATCTCTACAAATAACTCTAAATCTTTTTCTCTAGTTTGTTTGAGCATAAAATCTTTTATTGGTTTTGAACCTATTTCAATAGCTTCTTCCTGTGTTATACTCTGCTCAACATACGGCTGAAATGCCTTTGTATTAACTTCATTATAAACTGGTGACATGATAAATATAGTAAGAAACAATGCTAGTCCCGTTAAAATTTGATTAGGTATTGCTTGTTGTACACCCATAGCACTTTTAATAAATGAAAATACAATTACTATTCTTGTAAAAGATGTCAACATTATAACTATAGATGGTAATACTGCAAGAATAGTGAAAAATATTAATATTTTTATGTTATTAACATAATCATTTGGACTGCTTTCACCATCTCCAATAGCTACATTTACTTGTGGCAAATCTATACCTTCAGGAACTGCATATGCTTTTATTCCACAAAATGTTATAATAGCAAAAGCTAAAATCAACACAAACACAACTTTGTTTTTATTTTTTCTCATCTTTATCTTCCTTTGATGTGTAAATTCTTAAATATATTTAAAACCTTTTTCTTTATATTTTCAGATTTCTTCATATATGACTCATTTATAACATACATATTATTTCTTTTATCTTCTTCAATCTTATTAATTTCTTCTTCAGATAAATCTTCTAATTTTTCCATACCTGTTTGTGTATTTGCAAGTAAATATCCCTTGTTACCTACTTTGATCACTACTATAGAATTTTCCTTCGTTATTTGAGTTCTATCTATAACTTTTACATATTTATTATCATTAACTGCTTTTACTTTACTTCCTAATATCTTAAATGTTAAAAACATAAGTGAAAAGACAACCAATAACGACATAATTAAATTTAGAATCATCTTAAAAAAACTAAATTCCATATTTTTTCTTCTTTCTATTGAGTTATTATGCTATCAAATCTAACATCTACTATTTTACTCTTTGTTAATTGCTTATTTATTTTATCCATAAGTTGGACTTTTATTTCTTTTTCATTATTAGTATCATTAATATAATCAATCTTTAAAGACTTTAGATAAAATATTATTGAGTCCCTTACTACAACCTTTTTTTCTTTTAGTTCAGTTTCTGCATCTTTATCTGTCTTATCATACCCTATTGATATTTGACCCTTAAAGTACCTCTTTCCACCTTCATCAGCTAAATTTGCAGTGATTTCTCCCATATCTACATAAGTTATATCAATTGCGCTTTCTTGAACAACTATTTTAGCATTTTTTTGCATGAATATATAAGTTGTCCCAAAAACTCCTCCACCAACAAGTAGTAAAGCTACCACAAATATTATAATAGTTTTCATATTGCCTGATTTACCTTTTAATTCCTTATCCTTACTTTTATCCTTATCAGCCATTATTATCACTCCTCATTATCTTTTTCATTAATTATTAATATATTAACCCTTCTATTTTTAGCTTTATTTTCTTCAGAATTATTATAAACTATTGGTCTATATTCGCCATAACCAGCTGCACTAAACTTCATTGGATCATTACTTTTTGTCTCAACAAAATATTTAACTACATTAACTGCTCTTTGAGTTGATAGTTCCCAGTTACTTGCATACTTATAATTGCTTATAGGTACATTATCAGTGTGACCTTCTACTATAACTGAATTTGGTAATGCTGAAATTAATGTATCAACTTTATCTAGAACTTCCTTACTTCCAGGAATTAAATCTGCTTGACCTGATTCAAATAAAACACTATCTTTTAATTCTAGAATAACTCCACGTTCGTCTTGAACAATATCCATAGCTCCAGATAAATTATTTTTTTCAACATAATCTTTTACATCTTTGTACATACTTTCTTTTCCTAAAGATTCTGCATCAATTACACCTTCAGTATCTGATTCTCCTCCAATTATAGGGACCTTTCCATCATATTGGTTATACTTAAGAAACGTGTCACCTGACTGGCCTGTCATAACTGATACAAAAGCCTGTGATATTGATTGTACTTTTTGTGCATCAACAGTTGACATAGAATAAAGTAAAATGAAAAAGGTTAAAAGTAATGTAACACAATCCGAATAAGTTGCTAGCCACTCATCTCCTCTTAAGCCACCACCATCATCCGACTTTTTTTTCCTAGCCATTTCTATGCAACCCCTTCATTGTTTTCTGAATTATTTTGAGTATAAACTATTCTTTCTTGTGGTGATAAATAAGATATTAATTTATCCTCAACAATTCTAGGATTTACTCCTGATTGAATCGAAAGTATGCCTTCAAGCATCATTTCTTTTATAGCAACTTCTTTTTGACTTTTATTATTTAAATTTTGTGCTATTGGTGATGCAAAAATATTAGCTATAAGCGAACCATAAAATGTTGTTATAAGAGCCTTCCCCATTCCTGATGCTATTGTACTAGAATCAGTTAAATTTGCAAGCATTTGTATCAATCCTATAAGTGTACCTAACATACCAAATCCTGGTGCAAATGCTCCCCAAGCTGAAAAAATTCCTGATCCTGATTTATGTCTTACCTCCATTTCTGATATATCTAATTCTAATATTTCTTTTATAGATTCAGGTTCTATTCCATCAACAACCATTTGTAAGCCTTTTTTTAAAAATTTATCTTCTAATTGAGATATTGTATCTTCTAAAGATAATAACCCGTCTCTTCTAGCTTTTCTTGAAAGTTCTGTAAACTGACTTATTGTTTCCATTGTAGACGACTTTGGTTCTTTAAATGATTGAAGAAATAATATTCCTGCTTTTTTTATTTCATCTAGCGGATATACAATCATTACTGCTGCAATAGATCCCCCGAATGTTATAGCTATTGAAGATACATCCCAAAAAAGCTTTAAGTTACTTGCACCTGAGCCTCCACTTGCCATCCCATAAATCATTAATCCTAAACCCATTATTAATCCAGCAGCAGTCATTATATCAGTTTTTTTCATTACTAAATGCCTCCTCTATCTTCCCTGCATAAAAATTTCTTTTTTATATTTTAGAATTTTAAATTTAATTTCATCTACACTTTCAATAACTATGTATTTTTTTCCATTACTTAGTGTTATTAAAGTCTCTGGAACTTCTTCTATTTTTTCAATATGATCATCATTTAATATAAATGATTTATTATTCATTCCCGTTAATTCAATCATTGACATCCTCCCATAAAGCATAAATTTTATACTCTCATATTATTTTTAATAATTAGGGAGAAAATACTTTTCTCCCTAATTATTAAATTATCTTATCTCATCAATCCTGTAATTGTTTGAAGAATTTCATCAGCTGTTGAAATCATTTTTGATGAAGCTTGGAAAGCTCTTGTTGCTGTTATCATATCTGTAAATTGTTCTGTTAAATCTACATTTGATGCTTCAAGTGCTCCTTGAATAAAATCTCCAAACCCTTTGCTGTTGTCTATATTATTATCATCTGGACCAATTCCACCAGTTGGTGTTTTTATTATTACTTCCCCTGAGTTTGGTGAAGACTGTAATAGATTTCCACCTACACTAGTTAATCCTTCTGGATTTTTAAAACTAGCCATAGCTACTTGTCCAAGTGCAGTTCTACTACCATCACCAAGAACTGCTGTAATTACTCCATCCTTACCTATGCTAAAGCTTTTTACAGGTTGTGTTATATCTTTACCATCATCAGTTTTTCCAGTTACAACTTTGTCAGGTATAACTAATGGTTGTAATTTAACATTTCCATCTTCGGCTCCTATAGCCTTTGGTTTTCCATCAGCATCTACAAAATTTGCTATGGGATTTCCATCTGCATCTACACCAACACTATTTATCACATTACCATCAGCATCAGTTCCTGTAAGATAATATCCCATAACCCTGTAACCATCTGCTGTTATTAAATTTCCTTCATGGTCTAAAGTTAAATTACCATCTCTAGTATATAATATATCCATATTCCCACCTGATCCTAATCCTTGATTACCATCTATAGGATTACCACCTTCTGTTCCATCAGCTCCACCATATGAAGTATTACCACTTCCAACTATTAAGTATCCATCACCATCTATACATACATCTAAACTTCTTCCTGTTGATAGTGCATTGCCTTGTCCCATAACTTTATTTATACTTGCAAGTTGTGCTCCAAGACCTACTTGTTTAGCATTTGTACCACCTTTTTGCCCAGTTGGCGCTGTTGCTGAAGACATATTTTGATAAAGCATATCTGTAAATCTTGCACTTGATGATTTAAATCCTGTTGTACTTACGTTGGCTATATTATTACCTATAACATCTAATTTAACTTGGTTGGCTTTCATCCCACTTATTCCTGAGTACATCGATCTTAACATATTTAATTTTCCTCCGTTTATTCTAAAATTTTATCTTTTGTTATCAATAATCATTAAAGTTTTATGTTTTATTTATAAACTGTTAATAATCAATTCATCTCTTCTAATCGTATAGCATATAAAAGTTATAATAACTTTTATTAATAAAGCTAATATTCAGCCGGAGTGTAAATTCTGAATGTAAGTTTTTTAATCTTATCTCATTAAGCCTGTTATTGTTTGAAGTATTTCATCACCTGTAGTTATCATTTTTGATGAAGCTTGGAAAGCTCTTGTTGCTGTTATCATATCTGTAAATTGTTCTGTTAAATCTACATTTGATGATTCAAGCGTTCCTTGAATAAAATCACCAAAACCTTTGCTATTTTCAGAATACTCATCTGCTAATTTTCCTACTGGAGTCTTTATTATTTCCGGTCCTGAATTAGGTGATGTTTGTAAAAGATTTCCACCTACTGCTGTTAAACCTTCTGGATTTTTAAAAGTAGCCATTGCAATTTGACCAAGTGCAGTTCTTGAGCCATCTCCAAGTACTGCTGTAATCACTCCATCTTTTCCTATAGAAAAACTCTTAACTGGCACTTCAACAAATTCAGTTGTAGCATCTCCATTCTCATCTCTTTTAGGCGCTAAAACCTTGTCAGGTATTTTTAATGTATGAAGTTCTTTCCCTTCACCAACAGCTTGTAAAGATTTTGAATCAGCATCTACATAATTAGCTGTTGCAGTTTTTTTGCCATCTTTCTCTTTCCATTCAATACTTGATTTAACATCTCCATCTGTACCATCTTGAAGTAAATAACCCATGACTCTATATCCATCTGCTGTTAAAAGATTTCCTTCATGATCAAGTGTAAAGTTACCATCTCTAGTATATAAAATTTCACTTTCACTACCACCTGATAGCTTACCTGACTTTTCTACTCCAATAGTTCCTTTTCCATCACTTGTTCCACCTTTATAAACCTCAGGTCCCTTACTTACCATAATATATCCATCACCATCAACACATACGTCTAAACTTCTTCCAGTTGATAATGCATTACCTTGTCCCATTACTTTATTTATGCTTGAAAGTTGTGCTCCAAGTCCTACTTGTTTAGCATTTGTACCACCTTTAGTTGCTGTTGGTGCTGTTGCTGATGACATGTTTTGATAAAGCATATCAGAAAATCTTGCACTTGATGATTTAAATCCTGTTGTACTTACATTAGCTATATTATTACCTATAACATCTAACTTAACTTGATTAGCTTTCATTCCACTTATTCCAGAATACATTGATCTTAACATATTTAATTTTCCTCCAAATCTTAATTTGTTAACTTGTCTCTATCGTTCAACAAGTTTAGGCTTCCATGTGTTAACAATATTTAATTAACAGTCATTAAGTTATTTGTTTTTTACTGTTAATTATTAATTGTTTAAGGTCCAGCCTATAAAATTACCACACTATCTATATTGGTAAATATATTATCTTTTGCTCTCTCTTTCTCAACGGCTGTTATTAATGTTCTATTTTCAATACTTGCTATTAGTGCAGTATCTTTGTACAAAATAACAGAATTCTTTGAGTTTTTGTCTTTTGCGATTTGGAATCCTTTTTCAATTTCTTGCATATCTTTATCTGTAAAGTTAATTTCATTTAGTCTTTCAGCTGCATGCTTTGATACAATAAAACCTTGATTCTTATTGATAACATTATTTAATACATCTTTAAAACTGTTTTTTTCTTCTGTCTTTATTGTGGATTGTGGATTGGTATTTTTAATAGGTTCAAAGTTACCTATTGGATACACTTGACCATTAATTATTCTGTAACTCAATTACTTACCCATTATTCGATGTAATTTTTCTAATTCATTAGCATAGTTTTCCTTGTATCCTGCCTTATCCTTATTATCTACCATCCTTAAAATTTCACTTTCTTTTTTTTCTTCTTTTAGATTTTTCGAATCCACCTTATCAGTGTTTTCTTCTTCTGGTTCTTCTGGTTCTTCTGGTTCTTCTGGTTCTTCTGGCTCTTCTGGCTTAACATCCATATCTTCTTCTGTTAAATCCCCTGCTTTTATTATATTTGAATACTCATGATCTTCTATAATTGGTTTTCCATCTTCATCCAGTTTGTCAGTCTCAACTCTTATTTTAACAACACCCATATCTATAAAAGCACTTTTTACAGTTCCCTTTGTTATAATGTTTTTGCCATCTTTATCATAAGTAGAAATAACTACTTTTTGGTTCTTTAATGATGAAGCTGCTAGGAAGTCTGAATTAATTAACATATTACCATTTTGTTCTGGTATATCTAATATAGTTTCTATATTTTTTACATCAAATACTTTATATACGTTTTTACCATTTTCATAGACTTCTACAGAAACATAGGTACCATAATTATCTTTAGATACGCCTCTCACAACCCCTGTATAATATTCACCATCAGCATTTACAACATTCATTGTTACACCTTTTCCAACTAATTGTTGGTGTGCAAATGTACTCATTGTATCGTTTAAGTTGTACATTTGTTCCATAGCTGCAAATTGTGCCATTTGAGTAACATATGCAGTTGAATCTTGATCGGACGTTGGATCTAAATTAGCTAACTGAGCTGATAAAAGCTTTAAAAATGAATTTTTATCAAATTCTTGACCTGATTTAGATATTGGTGTTCCTCTATCAGTTGTCATTTTTCCTTGAGTAGAATTAGTTTTACTATTTGCTGCATTCTTAGCATCAGTTTTACCGAGAGCTGCATTTACATCACTCATAGAATAAGTCATAACTTCACCTCCTAAGCAAAAAAGTCTAAATTACTATTTAAATCTTCTGTAACATCATCTTCTAATTCAATTGAATCAATTTCAGATGCTTCTCCATTATTACTATTTTGTTTTTGATTTTCTTTAGCTAATCCTCTTCCAAAACTTTCATCCTTAAAGAATGTGGTATCTTCTTGATATAACTCTACATTTACATCAGCAACTTTTATATTTTGTTCACCTATGGCTTTTTTCATTTCAACTAAATTTTGAGAAAGAAGTTCAAATGTTTCTTTTGAATTTGCTTTTATGTTTGCTTTCATAATTCCATTTTCTTGAATCAAACTAATAGTAACTTGACCTAAATCTTTTGGGTTTATTTTTACTGTTAGTTCCTTCATAGAGTTTGTAATCATAAGCTTAACATTTTTAATTAAATCATCGCTCATAGTTGCTTTGTTAATTGTTACTGACTCAGTTGGAACAGTTGTATTATTTGAATTAATCTCATTTCTTGAAGAAAGTAAATTGATTTTATTTAATACACTATCATCTTTATTATTGTTTAAAAGCTTATTTAAAAAATCATCTTCATCTGAAGTGCTTGTAGGTACTTTTTCTTCTTCAATATTTTGATTATTCATTTGAGAATTGGCATTTTGCTCAAAATTTTTAAATGCAGTATTAAAGTTAGAAGTTTTATTTTCCTTATTTTCTAATGAACTTGATCTTTGGCTCATTAAATCTTTAACTTTATTTGATACATCTGTATCTTCATCAAGTTTATTTCCTAACTTGCTCAATAACTTATTTAATAAATCTTTATTGTCAGAATTTAATAAATTAGTTAATGGACTTTCTGAAGCAGTCAATAAATTTTCAAGAAGTTTAGGCAAATCATTATTTTCTTTACCTAAGTTGTTAATTATTGAATTCAATATATCAGAATTTAAATCTTTCACATCAATATTTTCATCTTTCACAGAAGATAACATATTAAAGATTGAATTTAACATTTCAATAATTTCATCCTTTGATGCATTATCGATTTTCTCTTCTATTTCATTAATTTTCTCTTCTACATCAACATCCTTGTCATTAACATTTTCATTTATAACTTTATCTTTTATATTTTTATTTTCTACTTTTGTACTTGATTTTTCATTTAATACATCTTTAAAACTTGTATCATCTTTACTTTTTGTAGTGTGATTTTTATCATTATTAGACGATTCACTATTAATTTTAGATGATGTCTTTTTAGGTTCTGCATTTAATGATGCTAAATTTAAATTAGAATTTATATTCATTTTCATTTATTCTCACCTCCCTTCATTGATGTTTCTCATATATGAATAAAGGGCTATTTCATCAAGGTTAACTTGTTCAACCCTTTCTTCCTCTTTAATGTGCTCTAAAAGTTTTTTTTCTTTTAATATTTCAACAGTTTTCCTATCAACCTGTTTAGATACCAAATCATTTCTAGCCTCATTCACTTTTTTATCCTTCAAAACTAAATCTCTTTCAGTTTCTTTAATTCCAGTTTCAAGTCCTTGAAGATAATACCTCTTTAATTTTTGATATACTACATCTTCCCCTGGAACAATTCCATTATATTTATTATAATTAAACTTCAATTGATTTAATTTTTTTTCAGTATTTTGCTTTTGTCTTTGTGTTTCAGTAAAAATTCTTTTGCTCTCTTCTTCTTTATCTTGTCTTATTTCAAGAAGCTTATCTAAACTAAATTTAAATTTTTCTGCCACGTACCATACCTCCACCACTAATGTGTGATATTTACTATTCAAACATTGATACTAAATAACTTATACTCTCATCAAAATTTGATTTTTCATTAACAGTCTGACGCAGAAACTCTTCTATTTTATCATGATAAGAAATTGCTAAATCTATTTTTTTATTACTACCTTTTACATATGCTCCTATATTAATTAAATCCTCTGATTCTTTATATGTTGCTAAAAGGTCTCTAGCAATAGAAGCTGCTTTTATATGCTCAGATGGAGCTATTGAATTCATAAGTCTACTTACACTATTTAATATATCAATTGCAGGGTAATGATTTTTATGAGCAAGAGATCTTGATAATACTATGTGACCATCTAATATACCTCTTACAGCATCTGCTATTGGTTCATTAAAATCATCTCCATCAACCAAAACTGTGTAAAAAGCAGTTATTGATCCATCTTCTGATGTTCCAGATCTCTCCATTAATTTTGGTAACTTAGCAAATACCGATGGAGTATATCCCTTTGTTGCAGGAGGCTCTCCTATTGCAAGACCTACTTCTCTCTGAGCCATCGCAAATCTTGTAACAGAATCCATCATTAAAATTACTTTTTTACCTTTATCTCTAAAGTATTCTGCTATTGCAGTGGCTGTAAGAGCACCTTTTAATCTTATTAAAGCTGGTTTATCAGAAGTCGCACAAACTACAACTGATTTTTTCATACCTTCTGGTCCTAGATCTTTTTCTATAAATTCCAGAACCTCTCTACCTCTTTCTCCAATTAAAGCAATAACATTAATATCTGCCTTTGCTTCTCTTGCTATCATTCCAAGAGTAGTACTCTTACCAACTCCACTACCTGCAAAAATACCTATTCTTTGACCATCTCCACAAGTTAAAAATCCATCTATAGCTCTAATACCTGTTGGCATTATTTCTTTAATTCTTTTTCTTTTCAAAGGGTCTGGTGGATTATTTTCTAGTGGGTAGTCTTCTCCTTCAACAAGTTCTTCACCTCTTAGCGGCTTTCCTAGTCCATCAATAATTTCACCTAACAATTTATCAGAACATTTTACGCTTAAAGGCTTACGCATTGGAACTACCCTACATCCTGGAGAAATTCCTATTAATTCATCTAAAGGCATTAAAACAACAAAACCATCTTTAAATCCAACGACTTCACAATTAACAGGAGCATTTTTTTCATTATATATAATGCATAATTCTCCTACGAATGCCTTTATGCCTTTTACTTCAACTGTAAGACCAATTACTTTATTAACCACGCCTTCAGTATATATTGAACTAGTATTATTAACCTTCTTGATTAAGTTATTAAAATCAATATCTATCATGTTTAATACTCCTAATCTTGTCCCAATATTTCTTTTTTTATTGCTTCCATACCTATATCAAATCCAACAATTACTTTACCATTGGGCTTTTCTATGATAGCATTTCCTGGCTCTATAAAGTCATCATTTAAGATGAAAATCTCATCTTTTATAGAATAAGAAATTTTCCATCTATTAACTTGTGATTTAAGCTCTTCGGCATGAAGAGAATTGCACTTTATTATTAAATTCTCTTCATCTTTAGATAATTGAATAGCTTCTTCAACCAATAAATTCATTGAATCTTCATGACCTAATTCTTTCCTTAAAATATTTTTAGCAATTTCTAAAGATAATTTTAAAATATCAGATTTCTTATCTTCTAAATATTTAGCATAATTCTCATTAGCAGATCTTAACACATCTTCTGCTTTATCAATAATTTCTTGAGATTTAGCTTTAGCTAAGTCTATATTTTCATCATAAGCTTTTTTGTACCCATCATCATAACCATTTTGGAGCCCTTCTTCATATCCTTTTTCATAAGCTTCTTTTTCCAAATTTTGAGCTTGCATAGTTCCTCTTAATATGATTCCTTGCTTTTCATTGTTGGCATCTTGTATTATTCTTTTTCCTATTTCTTCATACTTTGCAATTAAAGCATCTACTTCTTCTTTTGAATAAACTTCTTCTTGAACTTCTTCAAAATTTTCATCAAGCTCTATTTTCTTTGATACATATTCAGTAGAAATTTTCTTTTTTTCTGCATCCAAAGCACAGTTCTTCTTTATAATACTATACGATGATTGCATCTTCTCCACCTCTTGAAATTATTATTTCATTTGATTCATCTAATCTTCTAATTACAGAAACAATTTTTTGTTGTGCCTTTTCAACATCCATAAGTCTTACAGGTCCTAAGAATTCCATATCTTCCTTTAAAGAAGCAGCTGCTCTCTTAGATTGATTTCTATAAATTGCATTAGCAACTTCTTCCGAACATCCCTTAAGTGCAAGTGATAAATCACTAACTTCAACTTCTCTAAGAATTCTTTGAATAGATACATCATCAAGAGTAATAATATCTTCGAATACGAACATAGAGCTCTTAATCTTATCTGCAAGTTCTGCATCTTCTCTTTCGAGGCCTTCTGTAATATTCTTTTCAGTTGTTCTATCAACTTGATTTAAAATATCAACTAATGTTTGAACTCCACCTAAACTTGTCATCTCTGTCTTTACTACAGAAGATAACTTATTCTCAAGTACGGCTTCTATCTCTTTTATAACCATTGGAGATGTAGTACTCATAGTTGCAATTCTGAATGCAACCTCTGATTGAGTTTCTTCCGGAAGGTCTGCCATAACTTGTGCTGCCTTATCAGCTTGTAAATAACATAAAATCAAAGCTATAGTTTGAGGATGTTCATACGTTATTGCATTTAAAAGCTGATGTGCATCAGCTTTTCTAGCAATAGCAAATGGTCTATATTGTGATGTAGCTTCCGAAACCTTTTCTAAAATTTCATTTGCTCTTTGTGCTCCTAAAGCTTTTGATAATAAAACTTTAGCATAATCCATTCCACCCTCGATTATATAATCTCTTGCTTTATTTATTTCTAAAAATTCATCTAAAATTTCTTCTCTTTGTTCTGATGTTACAGAAGTTATATTCGCAATTTCATATGATATTTTTTGGATCTCTTGCTCAGGTAATTTTTTTAATATTCCTGATGAAGCTTCCGGTCCAAGTGTTATAAAAAGTATTGCTGCTTTTTGAACTCCTGTTAATTTTTTAGGTTCTTTACCCACAGGCTATCACCTCTCATCCTCTGAAAGCCAAGATTTTATAATTTCAACTACTTGCTCTGGCTTATCTGTGGCATATTTTTTAATTTCGTTTTCCATATGAATTTTTTCATTTTTAGTCTCAAATTCTATTGGTTCAAATATTTCTGGTTCTTTTTCATCCCCAACTACCACATCTAATAATTGAGTATCATCATCATATTCATCTTTAGCACTTTTTCTTCTCTTTTTGACTAAAATAACTATTATCACAATTAAAGCTAATAATGCTATAGCACCCATAATCATATATTTTTGCATTTCCTTTTGCTTAGCTTCTGCATTAAATGCATCTGTTTGGTTTTGAGTATTTTCTTTTAGACTTGGATCAAAATTCATACCTAATACAGAGATTTGATCTCCCCTAACAGAATTAAATCCTATGGCATTTGATACTGCATTTTCAATAGCCTGTTGAGTTGCTGCATCTAAATTACCATCAACTACAACTGAAGCTGTCATTCTTTTAACTTCACCTGGTGCACTAATCACCTTAGTCTCAGTCTTTCCAATTTCATAATTATTTTTTTGTTCTTCTCTTGATGAATTAGATTTTGTATTATTTGTATCATCTGTAGTATTACCTATATTATTATCAACTGGACTCTCGCTGATATTCCCATCGGCATCAGTATTATTAACTTCTTTAATTGTTTGTTGGCTTACAACTACTTTATTAGGATCCAGAACTGTTTGTGTTTGTTGTTTAGAATCAAAATCTAAATCTACATTAACAGTAGCCTTAACCTTATCTTTACCAATAACAGGCTCTAATAAGCTTACTATTTCCTTTTGTAATTTACTTTCATAATTCTTTTCTAAAGAATATTGCTTATCTAATGATTCTGAACTCATCATTTCGTTTTCATCATCATTCAAATTAGCAGTAAGCAAATTCATCTTATCATCTATAACCTCAATATTTTCTTTAGGGACATTTTCTGTGCTACCGGAAACAAGAGCAACTATTGATTTCACTTGATCTTTAGTAATTTCACTTCCTGTTTTTAATTCCAGATATACAGCTGCCTTTCCTGGCGTACTTTCCTTAACAAAAACTGAGTCTGTAGATGGTGTAATATGAACCCTTGCACTTTCTATTTGAGAAAAACTTTTTATTGTTTTTTCAAGTTCTCCCTCTTGCATTCTTAATTTTTTAACTTTAAACTCCTCGTCCGTCATTCCAAAAGAACTTCCACTATCCATTAATTCATATCCACTACTTCCTGATTTCAATTCAGGTGCTAGTTCTAATCTTAATTGGTCTACCTTATCATTAGGTACTAAAATGGTATCACCTTGTATTTTGGTTGTAACTTTTTGTTCATTTAACTTAGCGAGTATAGTCTGTGCATCTTTGGGATCAAGATTTGAAAACAAAACTTGATATTTATTCGATGATGTGTAAATTGCTGTACTTGCAATAGCAATAATCACAGCAACACAAGATACAAAAATAGCAATTTTTATTTTCTTGCTTTGGGTTTTAAACTTTTCCCACAGGCCTTTGACCTTTTCTAAAAGTTTGTTCATTTATCATAGCACTCCTCACTTCAGTTACAACTGCATTTTTATTAATTCTTTATATGATTCCACTAAATTATCTCTAGTTTTAACCAAGAATTGTAATGCCAAACTTGCCTCTTCTCCTTTTATCATAACTTCATCTATATTTACATCATCACCTTTGACAAAAGCATTCGTATAAGTGTCAGCTTGTACTTGTTTTGTATTTACGTCATCTATACAGTTCTTTAATGTTTCTCCAAAGCTTACGCTGTCTTCTTTATCAGATGTAACATCTTGTCCACTTTTATTATTTAAAACATCAAATTTATTGTTAAATAACACTTGTTTTTGATCAAACCCATTTATAATATTCATTTTTAACTACTCCTTATTTACCAATTTCTAAAGCTTTTGAAAACATCCCTTTAAGTGCATTTAATGTTTCTACATTAGCTTCATATGATCTTGTAGATACCATCATGTCAGCCATTTCATTTAATACATTAACATTAGGCATAGTTACATATCCAGTTTCATCTGCATCAGGATGAGTAGGATTATAAACCTTTCTAAGGGGAGATTTATCCTCTACAATCTTTACTGGTTTAATTCCTGCCATTTTTCTATTTTCATCAAGTGCTTCTTGAAAGACCGCTATTTTTCTAACATAAGGACCACTACCATCTGCACTTCTTGTTGTACTTGAATTAGTCATATTAGATGTTATTGTATCCATTCGTAATCTTTCTGCGGAAATACCTGTGGCACTTATTTGCATGGATGTGAATGCATTCATAAATTATCCCTCCTTTACTTTATAACAGTTTTTAGATTATTAAATTTTCCGTTTAATTTAGTAATTAAAGCATTATATTTTAATGTGTTAGCAGCTTGGTTAACTTTTTCAAGCTCTAAATTTACATTGTTATCATCAGTTCTCATACTAGTATTCTCTTCCCTTACAACTTCTATATCTCCATTTAAATCGTTATTTCCTCTTAAATGTCTAGAATTTGTAGTTTTTAGCGACAAATCTTTTTTATCCGAGTTATTTTTTAAGTTTTCTTCAAAAATTACATTGAATTTTTTATATCCCTTTGTGTTTATATTTGCCATATTGTTAGCTATAGCTTTTGATCTTGCATTTGATGCTTTAAGTCCATCTTTTAGCAAATTATATGTATCATATGATTTAATTGAATTTATAGGCATACGTTTTCCCCCCATAATAATTTCTAATTTATTTTTCTAATTTAAATAGTCAAATTTTAACCAATTAAATATACACACTAATATATAATATAATTATAAAATAATAACTATGTTTATGCTACAAATTTTTCTATTTTTCATACAAATAATTACAATTAATGTATTGTTTTGTTATTTATCTCTTATATCTCAATAAATCCATATTCTATTATACTATATATCTAATTGTTTTTAATT
Organism: Clostridium cagae; assembly: GCF_900290265.1. Taxonomy (NCBI): domain Bacteria; kingdom Bacillati; phylum Bacillota; class Clostridia; order Eubacteriales; family Clostridiaceae; genus Clostridium; species Clostridium caccae. The sequence continues at coordinate 399,013 of NZ_OKRA01000001.1, read as the reverse complement.
GTTTTTTTGAAAACAATTAAATATTTTATGAAAACCTTATATTATTCTATGTTTGTTAAAAAAATATATATTTTTTAACTTTTTTTGTCGTATATATCTTTATTTAATATAATATAAATATTTTTTATCTATTGTTTAATTTCAATTAACTAATCTCAAATAAAAAAACTACCCCTAAAGAGTAGTTACATGATGAAATTAATTACATAACAAAAAAACATATTAATTAAATTAATTGCTTTTACATATAATTAATTAAAACAAAAAGTATATTATACCCTTCGGCAACTGGCTGACATAGATTACTCCTTAGCCCCTATAGCTTTGCGTCACTAACTTTAGTTAGTTTTGCCTATTCAATTATATTACATATTATAACTATATTATAACCTATTTTCCATGATTTATCAAAATAAAACAAAATTTTTTTTAAAATTTTTTAATAAATTTTCCAACAATAGCATTTTCCTTTTAATTTTAATCAAAAATGCCTTACTTAATATTAAAATCAACATAAAATTAGATTTATTATTAAGCAAAGCATAGAAATAAAATAATTCCTTATCTAATGTTTTTTAAAACGTTCAACGCATCTTGAGGGAAATTATTACTTTGAGCAATTAAAGAAATAGATGATTGTATTAATATTTGACTTTCTGAAAATTTAAGCATTTCAAATGCAATGTCTGCATCGGCAATATTACTTTGAGATTTTTCTAACGAAAGACTATTTTCCGATATAGCATCACCTGTACCTTCAAGTCTTAATTGTATTGCACCATACTTACTCCTTGCACTAGATACAGACTGTATAGCCTCATCCACAATGTTTAATGATTTTCCTACGTTATTTGCATCTGTTACATCAAAAAGTTTTTTTCCAGTTCCCTTCTCCTTAAATCCTAATCCTTCTGCAGTAAGATCAAATTTAGGAAGTGTTGTTAATTCTCCTTCTAAACTTCCTATCATAGAAGTAACTTTACCATCACTTTCATTAATAAGCTTAACTCCATTAAATTCTGTATTGTTAGCCATGTAATCCAAATGTTCTGTCAATTGATCAATTTCATTCTGAATTACTTGTCTATCTTGAGTGTTTAATGTTCCACCCCCAGCTTGCACTGTTAATTCTTTAATTCTAGATAAACTATCATTCATCTCTGCCATTGCACCGTCAAAAGTTTGAATCATAGAATTAGTGTCTTCAATATTTCTTCTTGCAGCTGAATTACTTAAAACTTGTATCTTAAGCATTTGACTTTGAGTTATTTTATTAGGATTATCCTTAGCAGAATTAAGCTTAAGACCTGAACTTATATTATTAACAGCTCCAGAGTTATTAGTAAGTTGCTTCTTATAATTATTATATATATTTGCTGAAAACATATTATGACTTAATCTCATTATTATCACCACCGTTTTTTATATTTTAACAATAGTTAGTTATCGGTTTTTATATTAAAAACTTTAGAAAAAATCCTAATAAGATAACAATCTTTCATCTCATTTATCCTTCAAACTCTTAGTTGATAATCTTTTTTATTCTACTTTTTCAGCTCTAATATATACATTTTCCTATAACTTTTATAAGTATAATAAATTACTCATACATTTTATCATTTCACTACTAATTAGTTTTTATTTGTAAATTAAGCCAAAACACTATAGTATAATTCCATAATATTTAAAGATAATTTATTTTAATAATTTTGTTTTATTTATCCACTGTTCAGTTTCTTTTATGCCTTGCTCTAGTGTATATTCAGGTTCCCAATCCATAAACTGTTTTGCCTTTGAATAATTACATTTAAGCTTCATTATTTCACTTTGTGGATGAATATGCTTTACATGATTTATTTTAACTCTATCCTTTGCTATAATTTCTGCAAGTTCATTAACAGTAACATCTCTACCAGTACCCGCATTTACTAATTCTCCATTAACCTTTTGTGAATAACCTGCCATAACTACAAATCTAGCACAATCCTTAACATAAAGAAGGTCTCTTGTCTGTTCTCCACTACCATATATATTTATATTTTTTCCATTAATAGAGTTATTAATGAATATAGCTACAACTCCACCTTCTCCACCAGTCTTTTGAAAAGGTCCATAAGTATTAAATGGTCTTATCACTACAGTTGGTAGCTTATATGCATTGTAATATGAAAGAACCATGTTTTCAGCTGCTATTTTACTTCCACCATATGGAGATACAGGTTTTGCTGGATGGCTTTCATCTATACCTTTATCATCAGCTACATCATAAACCATACATGTACTCATAAAAACTACTTTGCATGGATAAGTGTCATCTGAAGGATCTACAATCCATCCATCCCCATCCATTTTCCCCTTTTTTCCAAACATCTGAGTCTTAGCTTTTTCAAGTATATTGAAAGTACCAACAGTATCATTAAAAAAAGTAGTTCTTGGATTATCTATACTATCTTGCACATTTATAGATGCACCTAAATGATATATAATATCGTATTTTTCTTTAAATACTTCATCTAAATCTGCTTCATTTTGTATATCTCCTTTTATAAACTTAAAATCTCTTCCATTAAATTCTTTTATATTTTCAAGTTGACCATTAGATAAATTATCTAATGCAACTACCTTGTTACCATCATCTAATAATCTTTTTACAACCCATCTACCAATAAATCCTGCTCCACCTGTTACTAATATATTCACATTACCACTCCTCCAAAGAAATTTACTATCACCCATAACCTTTATTTGTTTTAATTATAATTTAACCATAAATTCTATAAATTGAAAATAAAACTTCATTATATTCTATCTTAAACACATATAAACATCTCAGTATTTTATCATAGCTAAAACCCTAAAACAACTTTAATGATATTCGCTTTACCCCATTACCATCAACAAATTTCTGAGCCTTTCCAGACATTTCTCTTCTTATTTTTATGTTATTGCATAGATTAGTTAAATCTTCAATAAATTTATTCTTAAATAATTTATTATACCAACCAATATTTTTTATAATACCTAACCCATCCATTTTGTTAGCTAGTCCTTGCTGGTTATCCGCAGTTATTAACCCTATAGTTGGAACCCCACACACTGATAACTCGTATAAAGTACTACCGCAAGCTGATATAGCTATATCACATTTCTGCATAATTTCATACATATTAGCATTATAATAAAGTTTAACTTTTAAACTTTCAAAGTCTTTTAAATAGTTATCTTTTTCAAAAGATGGACCCACAACAACATGAAATTTGTAATCTAAATTTTTTATATAGTCTAAAATTTGTTCTGTAATGTGAAATGGATCAGCACCACCTACAGTTATCATTATGTCATTTACCTTTTCTTTTATATACTTTTTAGAAATACCTCTAAATTCCTCTCGTAACATTATATAATCTGAGCCTATAAGTAGCTTTGTATCAGTATTAACTTTATAATCAAAATCAACACCATCTAAATTTTGATTAATTAAGAAATCTACATTAAAATAATATAAACACATATCATCTATATATGCTGTTTCGTTAAACATTTTTTTAGTTGCATTAAAATAATTTTCATCAACATCGTAACTATCCGTAATTAAAAAGTCTGCTTTTATATCCTTTAAATCAAATAATATAAAATTCTCTCTTATTGTTTTAACTACAAATCCCCATGATTTTATTTTTTCAATACCTATTCTATACTTATCACTTAAAGGATTATCTACTCTACATATATAAAAAACATCATGAGTTTTAGAAAGTTCCTTTGCCAAAACCAAAGTTCTCATTATATGTCCCATACCAATTTTAGTGCCACCATCTGCTCGAATAGCTATTTTCATTCTTTACACCAAACCTTCTTCATTAATCATAAAATCTTAAAATTTTAATTTTTTATTAAAACTATCATATGTGAAAGTGTATTAAAATTTTTTCATTAAGTGTATCTATAAACGATTTTATAAATACGTTATTATGAAGCACAGCCCTTAAGAAAAAATAAATTAACTCACCCCATTGTATCTGTTAATTCTTTATCACAAGAACCCATTCCTATATAGAAACATTCTTTGAAACACATCATTAACTAGATAAATTTTAAAAATGTATCCTCTCTCCCTTATATATGGTTCATAATACTCTTTTACTAACTCTTTGTAAGCTTTTATGCATTCATCAATTGGAATTTTATCTTGAATTTTAAGACCTTTTTTTAATTTTTTTATATATTCAACATAATTTTTATTAAAATACCATTATTAAGAAAAAGCTATTATTTATTCTAAAATTTTCATTTGAACCTCTAAATTATTTGGTAATAAATCTATAAGTTTTCTTAATGCAACAATCTCTATTTTAATGAAACTTCAAAAATCAAATCTACTTTATTATAAAAACTCGGATAACTCTTACAAGTTAATGATAAATATTCTTCACCTAAATCTCTATCTATTTTGCATAACTTTTCTTCGCATTGAAAAGGACAACTTTTATCTTATTCAATAGATATATAAACCTAGTAATTAAATATCTTGCTATCCTCATTTCTTAATATATATTTAATCAGCTCATTTTTCACGGAAGTTCTCTGTACATTTCTAAAATTTTTATATGTAGCTTTATCTACTGTAACTTTCCAGCCATAACAGCAATCATCTTTACAATTTACACTTCTGCAATGAAAATCCTTCATATATTAAGGCATAAGAATTACGCCTTAATATTCATGATTTTCGCCTTTAACTTTTGCAGATAATTTACTTATTAATTATTATCGTAGTTTTTATACTATTCTTAAAGGATTTATTTTATTTCCTTTTCATAATTACTACACAGTATTTTTAGTTTTAAAAATACTGTTACATATAATTTTAAATATAACATTAGTTAAAATTATCATAACAGATATAGCTGCTGTACTTGCTATATCTCCAGTATCATATTTATTTATCATAACTATAGGAAAAATCATTGTTTTACTAGTATACAAAAATACAACTGCCGAAACTGTAACCATTGAATTTATAAAATAATAACAAAAACTTTCTATTACTGCAGATTTTGAAATAGGCATAATAACTTTAATTAACAACTCATACCATGGCATTCCCGATAGCTGTGATATGTTTTCAAAATCCTTATTTACTTTTTTGAAACTATCCATGATTAATAAAAAAGGAACTGAGAAAAAATGTATTATATTAATTAAAATTAATATAGAAAAGCTTCCATACATAAAATTAAATGGATTTATATTATTATTATAAAATAATATAAATGCTAATCCTATTGCTAATCCTGGCAATGAAATCGGTATTAAGGAAATCGCATATACAACTTTTCTAATAACTATAAATTTATTTTCTCTTTCTACAAAATAAGCTGTGAATACAACAATTATAGTTCCTATTATTGAAGTACAAAAAGCAACAATTATTGTATTTATATACATATGTAAAGTACTTATACCAAAATTGCTAAATTTAAACCATTCAGATGTAATCCTTAAGTCATAAGGCCAACTTTTTAAAAAAGCTGCTAAAAATATTGTTATAAAAATACCTATCATAATAAATGTTACAAAAATATTAAAAATAGTAAAAACTATATCTCTAGTTTTATTTCTTTTTAAATTATTATTCGCACTTTTAGAGTAAGTAGTTGTAGCATTAGTTTTAGCCATTTGATTTATAGTAAAAGAAATTATAGATGGCATAATTAAAATAATTCCAGCAGTAGCACCCATTGTAATATTTTGTTGTCCAATTACATGCTTATATATATCTGTAGATAATACATTATAGTTTCCACCTATAACCTTAGGTATTCCAAAGTCTGTAAAAACCATAGTTAATCCTGTAAAAAAGCCACTAATAATACTAAATTTCACCGATGGAAGTGTAACTGTAAAAAATTGTTTTATATTGCTAGCACCAAGTGTTTCAGCCACCTCATATAGTCTTTTATCTATCATCTTAAAGGCAACAGAGAAAATTAAGAATAATATTGGAAATATATATATTATTTCAGCTAAAATAATACCCCATTTCCCATAAATCGGTATTGTAATATTAAATATTTTTCTTGAAATCCCTTTATTTCCAAAAATATAAATTAACGCTATGCCATATGTCATAGTTGGTGCAAACATCGGAATAAGTGCTATTATCCTAAAAATTTTTTTAAATTTAATATTAGTTCTTTCAATTCCATAACAAAATGAAAAAGCTAAAATCATAGATATAATTGTACTTATAATAGATATAAAAATACTATTTTTAAATGAACTCATCAACGAAGCTGTAGTAAAATATGTTTTAAAATTATCCAACCCTATAAAAATATTATTTCTATAAAACGCCTTTATAAACAAGGTAATTAAAGGCGCAATAAGTGATATAGCTAAAAATAAAATTATAGCTATGACAAGTATGTATTTAGAAAAATCTAGCTTATATTTAATTTTCATTTTTTAATTCTCCTATGTAAATTTTACAGCTTTTGTTTTAATTATCCAAGATTATATTTTCTTGAAGCTTTATAAATATTTTCATACCTTCATTTATATTAATAAGTTCTTTTTTCTTAGCTCCTAAATCAAGAAAAATATTCTTAGCATTATAAGCAATATGTTCTAATTCTAACATAATTCTATAAAATGCCCCTCTAAACTCTATTGTTTTTACAACTGCTGGGTAGAAATCTTTTTTTTCACTTAATGAATACTCCACATCTTCAGGTCTTACAGCATAAATTTTACCATCCTTATTTAAAAAATTGGTATTCCCCATAAATTCGGCAATAAATTTATTTTTAGGATTATTATAAACTTGAATCGGTGTTCCTATTTGTATTATTTCACACTTATTCATTATCATTATTCTATCTGCCATAATTAATGCTTCTTCTTGATCATGTGTAACCATTATTGTCGTTATTCCTAATTTTTTTTGTAATATCTTAAGTTCTTCTCTCAAAGACTCCCTTGATTTAGCATCAAGTGCACTAAGTGGCTCATCTAACAGAAGAAGGTCAGGGGTAACAGCAATAGCTCTAGCTAAAGCTACTCTTTGTTGTTGTCCTCCACTTAATTGATGAGGATATTTATCTTTTAAATCAAACAATCCTACTAAATTCAACACTTCTTCTATTTTTTTGTAAATACTAACTTTAGACATTTTTTTGTTTTTTAAACCATACGCTATATTTTTTTCAGCAGTCATGTTCGGAAATAATACATAGTTTTGAAAAACCATTCCACAATTTCGCTCTGAAGGCTCTAAATTTGTTATATCCCTATCCATTACATAAATACTGCCTTTATTTGGTTTATCTAATCCGCTAATTATTCTTAATAATGTAGTTTTTCCACAGCCACTAGGACCTAAAATACATAGAAATTCACCCTTGTTTATATCAAATGAAATATTATTTAAAATTTCAGATTTGCCAAATTTCTTAAATATATCTTTAATCTCTATATACACCTTAGTTCCTCCTATAAATTACTTTGATTCTCCATATCTTCTATTCCATTCTTTTATTATTCTTTCTCTATTTTCAGACATCCAATTAAAATCATTATTTATAAGCTTTTCTGAAAAATCAGAAGGATACCCTTGAACTTTTGATTTACATGAATTCATAGTTACAATTCCTTTATTTTTAGAATAAGCCTCCATAGCATCACTAGAAATTGTCCAATCCATAAAAGCTTTAGCTTCTGGTTTTATGTTGCCCTTTTTTATTAATGCAACAGTTTCTATATCCCACGGAAGTCCTTCAGCTGGAAAAATAGTAGTTATTTGTGGTATTTTTTCTTCTTCTCTCAGACTCTGAAAATCCATACCTATACCTATAACATTTTCACCAGTTGCTGCTAACTTAGTTGGCATAGCTCCTGAATGCTGATAACTTTTTATATTTTTATTAAGTTTATCCATAAATCTCCAAGCATTCTCTTCACCCATCATCTGTATCCATGCAGCTACAGTAAAATATCCTGTTCCTGAAGACTCTGGATTAGGCATAACAATTTCTCCATTATATTCAGATTTTAATAAGTCCTCATAATATTTAGGTATTACTATTCCTTTTTTTACTGCTTCATCCTTATTAACAGTAAAAATAGTTGTCCACACATTTAGTCCAACCCAATGTGGAATTTTATTATTACTATCTACGAACTTTTCATTTATATTTTCTAATCCTATTGGAGAATATTCTTGCAGAATTCCTTCTTTATCTAAGCAACTCAAGTTACTGGCAGCTACACCCCACACTATATCAGCTTTAGAATTGTCCTTTTCCGCCATAAGCTTAGATATTATAATACCATTTGAATCCCTTACTATATTAAGTTTAACATCTGGATTTTTAGATTTAAATGTATTAAGATACTCTTGTAAGAATTCATCCTCTATAGTAGTATATACAGTCAATTCATTACTTTGATTGCTTTTACCACATCCTAAAAATATACTTGCAAAAATAATAAATATGCATAGTAAATTGTAACCTCGTCTCTTCATTTATCATCATTCCTTTCTTATAACTGACCTTTATATATTAATTTAGGAACTATTATGTTTTTTACTCTATTAAAATGATTTTCATCATCAATCTCAGCCCAAACTAAATCTTTAATTTTTTTATAACCAACTATATAATTTTTAGCAGCATCCTCAATTGCATATTCATAATGATACTGTGGATTTGTATTTTTAAAAAACTCCAACATCATCTTATTCAATAAACTGCTTGAAATTTTGCATATACCAACCAATTCTCCATATATGTTATTTAAACTATGTTTATCCTTTGAAATCTTATATATGTTATCATTTCTAACTTCCACATAAACCTCATCTCCACTTTGAGTTTCTCCTGAAAGTAATACACAGTCTTTTGCATTAGTATCTTGCAACTCTTTTATAGACATTTCTTCGTATATAATATCACTTTCTAATAATATAAAATCAGCTTCAACAAAATCACTTGCTACTGCTAGTGATGACATACTTCCTGTATTTTTATAATTCTTATTTTTAACTGTATAAACATTTTTATATTTTTCTGATAACTTATCATAATATTCATTTAAATATCCTGTTACTATTATTATTTTTTCAATTCCATTTTTTAATAAATTATCTATACTTCTTTCTATTAATGTCCTACCTTCTATTTCTATAAAGCCTTTGGGAATTAAACTTTGAGTTATGCTTTGTAATCTTGTCCCCATACCAGCAGCAAGTATTACTGCTGTTTTTATTAAAGTTTCTTCTATTTTTTTATTTCCCTTTTCAGTAATTATGTACTCTGTATTTCTATAATCTATTTTATTAAGTTCTATAAAATTATTTTCCAATAAATAATTAATAATATTATTAGTAGTTCCTAATGAAATTTCCGCTTTTTCTGATATTTCTCTTTGTTTTAATCTGTTGTTCTTATTTAATATTTTTAATATTTTTAATATATTTAATTCCTTTAAATTCATTTTTACACCCCTATACATTTATCGTTCAATATTTTATATACTTTACCTTAAATTGAACAATATTGTTATAAAATTACTCATTATGTGTATAAATTATATTGTTTATCATTTTAAGTACAAAAAAGAGCCATACGGCTCTAATGTAGCATACACTTATTTTGATTTTCTATCACTTTATTATGATAAAAATAATTAAATCCTAACTTTTATATAAGCTTATCACTTAATATTAATTTTCTAACTTGTTCTTTCGTTATATGTACTCCTTCTGATGAATTATAACTTCCCACTTCTGCTTTTTTATATTTTTTATAAGATACTTCTAATCCTCTTACAGAATCTGAAGATAACACAGCATACATATCTCCTAAGTCATAAGCAAATTCCGACTCTTGTTTTGTCATAAGTTCTTCAAAATTTCTTTCTCCTGCTCTGATCCCAATAGTCTGTATATCTATGTTTTCTAAAGATATGTTAGTTTTCTTTGCTATTTCCTCAACAACAACATCGGCCAAATGTTGCAACTTTATTATTGGCATCTTTAATATAAAAACCTCTCCACCAAGAGATATTTCACCAGCCGTCATAATAAGTTTAACTGATTGACTTAAGGTCATCATAAATCTTGTCATATTAGGATCTGTAATAGTTATCTTTCTAAAATCCTCTATCTGTTTTTTAAAAAGAGGAATTACAGAACCTCTCGAACCCATTACATTTCCAAATCTAACTGCTGTAAACTTAGTTTTTGCCCTACCTTTACTGTAATTAGCTGCTTGTACTAGTTTTTCAGCTAAAAGTTTAGTCGCTCCATAAGAATTAGTAGGGTTTATTGCCTTATCAGAACTTGTAAAAACTACTGATTCTATATTATTGTTTATAGCTGCTTTGATTACATTTTCCATTCCTATAACATTAGTTTTTATTGCTTCTGAAGGATTATATTCACATGCTGGTACATGTTTCATAGCAGCTAAATTGAAAACAACATCTATTTCATCCATTGCCCTATCTACTCTATCATAATCCCTTACATCCCCTATTAGATACCTTAACTTAGATTTATCTTCAATTTCATTTTCCATAATAAACTGTTTATATTCATCTCTACTTAATATTCTTATTACAGAAGGTTCCTGCTTTAATAATTCTTTAATAAGTCCATTTCCTATAGTTCCAGTACCACCAATAACTAAAATTTTTTTGCCTGTATAATAGTCCATATTAACCCTCCACACAACCTTATAAACAAATGTTTATTCTCCTATGAACTTCCAGTTCATAGGTGTTCCTTTTTTCAAATCCATTTTTACTCTTTTACCTAATATATCTTTTATGTACTTAGTTTTCATACCAAATCCTGGTCTTATACTTTTTACATTTTCTTCTGTAATAATTTCTCCCTCTTTCATATCCTTAACTACAAATAAACTCCTTGAATGTTCTTTACTCTTTTTTTGCTTTTCAGTAAGATTATAAGTAACTTTTCCTAAAGCCTTTTCCACATTCCTTATATCTTCAACCATCTTTTTAAATTCTTTAGGTTCCATAGAAAAAGCTGCATCTGGTCCATTTTCATCTCTATTTAAGATAAAATGTTTTTCTATAACCATAGCACCTAATGCTACTGCTGCTATAGATACTGCACTTCCCAAGGTATGATCCGAAAGTCCAGTAATCACATCAAATGTTTCAGCTAAATTAGGAATAGTTTTTAAATTCACATCTTCCATTGGAGATGGATAAGCACTTGTACACTTTAAAAGAATTATTTGATTATTCCCCATTCGCCTGCAAGCATTTACGGCTTCTTCTATATCACACAAAGTAGCTATTCCTGTAGACATTATAACCGGTTTCCCTTTAGACGCTATATATTCTATAAATGGTATATCAGTTATTTCAAAAGAAGCTACTTTATACGCTGGAACGTCCATATTTTCTAAGAAATCTACTGCTGTATTATCAAAAGGAGAAGAAAAACAAATAAGTCCTTCTTTTTCTGCAATTTCCTTAAGTTTCTGCTGCCATTCCCATGGAATATAGGACTCTTGATATAATTTATGTAGTGTTGTACCATCCCATATAGTTCCTTGTGTTATTTGAAAATATTCATTATCGCAATCTATTGTTATAGTATCTGGAGTATAAGTTTGAAGCTTTATTGCATCTGCTCCACACTTCTTTGCAGCCTTAATAAGTTTTACTGCATTATCAAAATTTTGGAGATGATTTGCTGACATTTCTGCTATTATAAAAGTAGAAAATTTATCTCCTATTTCTCTATTACCAATTTTAATTATATTGTTCATTTTTTCATCTCCCATATTTAATTTTACAAACATTTAATTTAACTATACAAGCTCAAGATCTTCTTCTGTGTAACATCTTTCTTTAAATATTAGAATTTCTTTTCGTTTATTCTCTACTCATTTTTATTGCGTATTTCCAAATATTCGAATTGTTTTGTTTTATTGTTTCTATAAGTTATGTATACACGATCATAACTAGATAGCTCTTTAAAATCTATTCTTCGATTTTCTATTTTTCTAAATTTATTCACTCGTAAATTAGCCTTAAATATATTTTCGTACTTTTCTTCTCCAAAGATTGTTATATTACAAAATCTATTAGATAAAAAAGCTTCATTTATTATTCTGTTAAATTCACTAACTTCAATATCTTGAATAATTGCTATATTTTCAAACTTTATTTTTTCTTGATTTAATAATTTATCCTTATTAAGGATTACCTTATTTTTAAAAATATCTAAAACAAAGCCTTCTCTTTTTTCTGGAACCTTTATATCGAATAATTCTAATATCGTAGGATAAAAATCTATAGTTCTCATATTTTCTATTTTTCCCTTTTTTATTTTATTCCCTGAAATTATAAAAGTCCCCTTCAAAGAATGTATTCCAGATAAAAAGGCTAAATTCCTTGCTTTAGTGACAATTTGACCACTTTTTAACCAAATTGATTTATCTGACCACCCAAAAGATTCTTTTTGTATATTAATAGGTGTATTAGGAAAATTATCTGCTAATGCCTCTATTCCATGATCTGATATTAGTATCACATTTTCTGTAACTAACTCGCTTAATATCATTCCTATAAAATTATCAACTATTTTAATAGCCGTTAAAAGTTCTTCTTTACTTGAATCATGTTGCTGAAAATGTGCTATAAAATCATAAATAGGTGTATAAAAAAATATCACATCTACTGGGTTATTTTTTTGCATATTTATTATATTTTTACCATAAAACATTAATTCATTTTCAAAATACTCTACACACTCATGAAAATAGTCATCTTTAATAATCTCGTTAGCTATACTATTATCTTTTAGCATTACTTCCCACGTAAGACCGAAATCTTTAGCAGTTTTTGGCATTGGGGGTCTATCTATATCACCAATTATAAATTTGTTCAATTCTTTATCTTCATTACAAAAAACTGGTTTAATGTTAGCTAATGGATCATTTTCCCAATCTATTTCAAAATTTGGTTCTCCACTTATCATATATCCATTAATCTTTTCTGGTGGAGATGTGTTTAGACCTTTCCACATCCCAACTTTTATTCCTGCATCATTAAACAAATTCCAGAAGGGCTTATCAGCTTCATAATCTTCTCTTCTTGCAGCTCTACCTGTGTCTTTATATGTATTTCCAATAACCCCATGTTGTTGAGGTGTTAATCCTGTATATAATGAAATCCAGTTATCACTAGATCCATATCCATAAGTATAAGCATCATAGTCTCCATACCTTCCATTTTTACATAACTTCTTTATATTAGGGAATAGATCTAAATTTTCAAATAACAACTTTGGTGTTAATGCATCTATTCCAAATACCATTAGTTTCATTTATAATCACTCCTAAACTCACTACCATCTCAATTAATCTTCTCAATTAATTTTATAAATAACATTTAAAACTAAACATTAGCGTAACAATCTATACTTTTTATCTTAATATTGCATATATATATATGTTTCTTCCAATCCCAACTTCAGCAAAAGCATGATATAATTTCCTTCTCATGTCTTCCGATAGATTCATCTCCATTTTTCTTCGTTTTTCATGGAAATTTTTTCCCAATTCTCGTTCCTTTACATAATCCTCACCCATAAACATAGATAATTCAATTGGAAAATCTACAGTTTTATTTATAACTTCAAAACCTTGATATTTTAGTAAATTTGTTAATGATTCAAAATCAAAGTAATTTACATGATCTGGTATTGCTACCCAATATTTTTCTTTATGAAGCTTTTCTACTGCTTCCAATTGTAACTCATTAAAATCATTAGGAACTTTTATACGTATAATTCCATTCTTATTTAATAATTTCCTACATTCTGCTATAACTTTTACTGGTTCAGGAATATGTTCTAGAACATTTGTCATATTAATAATATCAAATGTTTTATTCATTTTAAAAAAATTAAACAAATCACAATTATAAACTTCTAATCCTTTATCTTTAGCTTTTTCATATGCTATTATTGAAGGTTCTATGCCAACAGCACCAAATCCATTGTCACCCATATAGCTCAGAAATTCTCCAGAACCACAGCCAATATCTAATATTTTTCCATCAGTAAAATACTTATGGAAAATTACATAAGCATCTCTATATTCTGTTTTTTTTAACCATAAAAGTTCTTCGCTCTTATCATTATTATCTTCCTTGTCGTTTATAAATCTGTCTGCACTTCCAGCATCATTTTTTTTCTTTATCTCATAATATTCTTTTGCATAAAATTCATTCAACTCATCACTTGTTGGTACTGGGTCTAATCTCTTATATTTATAAACTTCATCTTCAACAACACTAAATTTTTCCATTATAAAAAGCCCCCTCAAATCAGTTATTTATTCTAAGTCAAAAAAAACCTCTCCTACTGTTTTTATTCCAACGCCCTTTGAATATCTAGGTTTATATTCAATTTCTATACTTTCATTTATATCAATCCACCATTTTAAATCTTTAAAACCAAAATAATTTCTAAAACACAAAGTGCTTGAAAGTCTAGGATTAATCTCAAATGGAATATAAACTCCATTTACTTTTCTCGTTTGAATATTTATAGATCCTTTTAAATTAGTAATAGAAGCAATTTTCTCTGCAAGTTCTTGAATTTTAATATCATTTTCAATCTCTACATATTTACTTAAACTTCCATATCCAAGATATCTTCTAAATCCAATTGAATTAACTTTTTTTCCATCTGAAAAGACACCAATAGTATATTCATGATCTATATCGCCTACTACTTCTTGTATTATAGCTTTTTTATAATTTCTTTTAAAATATGTTAAGTCCTCATTGTTATTTATAATGAAAAATCCTTTTCTTCCTGCCCCTTCTCTTAACTTTAATATAACAGGAAAAGGTAATTGATCTTCAAATTCCTCAATTAGATAAGTTTTTGGATACATAATTTTATTTTCATCAAAAAATGTTATTGTTTTATACTTGTCCAAGAAAGTATCTAATATTAACTGATTATTTATTAAGATGTTTACATCTTTAAAGACTTGTGATTCTCTATATTTACCTAATAATTTTATTTCTGCTTCAGTGCTTGGCACGATATATTCTATATTTTTCTCTTCTATAATTTTTGATAAAAATTCGATATATTTTTCTTCTCCTTCTACTCTTGGAGAAATAAAAAAACCTTTTACTGATTTTTGACCTGCTGCATACTTATCTAAATCACAACCATATAAATTTGAATCATAATTAATATCTATTAAGCATTTTATAATTCCTTGACCTATATCGCCTCCAATACCTGTCACTAGAATATTTTTTTTAAATATACTCTTATCCATATCTAATACCTTCCTCTATACAAAATATCTACTAAATATTTATTGAATTTGTCATACATATTAATATCATTCACTAATTTGGTAATATCATAGTCAACATATTTAAATTCCACCTCATTAGTTGCGGTTTCCCATATTGCATATGAAGGTAATCTACCATTTCTGGGTTGACCACATGAACCTGGATTTACCACAATAACATTGTTTAATTTCTTATACATAGAATAATGTGTATGCCCTAAAAACACAATATCATAATCTAGCTTTTCAAAATTATTTAACGAATCGGTAGGATAAACATATTCCTCTAAAAAGTTGAATGGGCTTCCGTGAAACACTCCAATTTTTCTATTATCAATAATACCCTCGTATTTAATACTAAGATTTTGAAGATACTCTTTGTTTGCATCTGTTATATTATTTAATAATAAAGAGTTAGAACTTCTATCTTTGTCAATATTCTCCTTAATAATAGTTTCTTTTTTATTAAGTAAATTTATAATTTTTTTGTCATGATTTCCCATTACGCATATAAAATTTTTTAGTCCTTTAAACAATTCAATTATTTCATTCTGATGATAATAATATCCACATATATCACCACAAAATATATAATGGTCTATATTATTCTTTTTCATTGAATTCAATATGTTTTTGAAGGAATATATATTTCCATGTACATCTGAAAAAACTGCCACTCTCATTTAAAAACTATCCATTCTATTCGTAATCTTTAATCTTTTCAAATATATTTTTCGCATACCAACCATCAATATATACCTCACTAATCTTATTTGCAACTAAATCTGAAGAAACTAACACTCCATTTTCATGATATTTTTTGAAATCATCTACATAAGGAAATTTCAATTTATCAACTTTCCTTATATAATTTTGAATATCCGTATCCATAACTCCCGGATCAACCGAAACGGCTTTTATGTTCTCATCACTTTCTGTAATTAGTGTTTCTATAAAAATATTTATTGCAGATTTAGAAGCGGAATATAGTCCCCATCCGCTTAATGGTTTATATGCTACACCTGAGGAAATATTAATTATTTTTTTTAAGTATTTAAATTTATTTGTTTTTTTAATAAACGCATTAATTAAAACAATAGCTGATATACAATTGGTATTGAAATTATATAAAATATCATCAACAGATAAATTTCCTATAAAATCAATTGGTTTTATTAAACCAGCATTATTTATTAACACTAGTGATTCACACTGCTCCACATCAATATTTTTAACTATGGAATTGATTAAATTAGGTATTTTATCTATATTGTTACTTAAATCAAATTCAATCGTCTCTACTTCTCCCCCATTGTTTCTAACCTCAATACTAATATCTTGTAATTTTTTCAAATCCCTTGCCAACAAATACAACTTAGTATTAGCCTTACCCAATTTTAAAGCTAATGATTTGCCCAAACCTCTTGATGCCCCTGTAATTATTATATAATTCATTTTAATTTAATTCCTTTATACTATAAATTATGTGCTTATTTATTTATACAATTTTCTTAATATTTTATAATTCTTTTTGTTTTATATCAATATTTATCTTCCTTAATTCCGGATACTTTTCATATAATTTTAGAATATCATTCATACTAAAATTATTACCCTTATCATTATACAGGTAATTATAAATTCTATTAATTAATTCTAAATCTTCAATAGTATCAAGCGTCCATCTTAAATCAGAGTAATCTATATTATTTTCATAACAGCCTAAATTAAAAATATTTGGATTTCCCCATATATAGGCTGTTACATGTTCTCTATCTTTTTTATAAGTTGCTTCAGAAAATGTCCTTGCTAAAATTTTATAACTAAAGACTTCTGTATCTAAACCTCTTGGATATGTCCTTTTTAAAGAATTACTCACATAATCGTATTTATCACAATTTTCTAGATAAAAATGTATAGTTCTATCCGTAATCTCACTATCAATAAGTGGACAATCGCTAGTCACTCTGACAATCACATCTGCATTATTTTCTCTTGCTGCATAATAATACCTAGATAAAACATCCTCTTCTGAACCTCTAAAATATGTAACCCCTAATCTTTTAGCTTCTTCAACCACAGCATTATCTCTTTCTAACATTGTAGTTGCAATAACTATTTTATCTATATTTTTTACTCTTTTTAATCTATCTATATCATGTTCCAAAATTGTTTTACCACATATGTTTTTAAGAATTTTCCCTGGTAATCTTGTAGAACCCATTCTGGCTTGTACTATGCATACAACTTTCATTTTAAATATCACCTACCTAAGTATTTATATTTTATTCTAACTTAATACTAATTCTCTGCGCTGTTCTTTTGTTATATGTTATATACTCACTTATAAATTATAATTTTTCACTTCTTCTAACTTCATTTCTACTGTACCCTTTATCCTAGCACCTTTGCTACAATTTATAAATCTCACATTTAGATTCTCTTCTATTTCTTTTTCTATTTGTCTTTTAAAGTACATATAACCATCATTTGTGTTCATCATACTGCCATCTACACTTAACACCTTTTTATAAACTCCATCTTCTGGAACATCATTATCTGTTCCTGCATGACTCTTGTTATCTAAAAAGCCTAAATCTTGTCCAACAAATATTATTTCCTTAGCTCCACCCTTTATTGCTATGTCGAGTGTTGCTACTGCTACAGTTTTTCCTGTACTTATTATTATATCATCTTTATTTTCTTGATTATAAAACATATACTTAGGCCCCTTATACTTCGCCACTGCCCATCTAGATGCAGTATTTAAAAAACATAATGGAATATCTAAATTTTCATATCCTTTTAATTGATTACATACAATTTCCTGTGAATCTATTATGGTAATCATATCTGGATTAATTTCGTTTTCCATAAGTGTTTTTAAAGCTCTTCCAACGGAAAATACCTTAACTTTTCCTTTTAGTTCTCTTAATGTATTTATATTGTAATCTAAAGACGGTCCAGCTGCTACTATTATTACTGTTTCTCCTTTAACATTTATCCTATTAAAGAATTCTTTAATCGTAGGAGTTTTTAGTCTTAAGTTATGTTCATAATTTTCCATCATAACTTCACCAAATCTTTCTACAGCTATTTTAGATATATTATAATCTTCAAGTGCATTTTTCAAAGACATATACTCTTCTGGAAGTAACTTAACAGAAGATTTGTATATCAATATATCATCTACCATTTGTGATACATTCACAAAATCTTGTAAAAACTTTTGTGAATAATTCTCAAATATTTTTACTCTTTTGTCTTTTCTTATATTCTCTAAAACACCTAAATTATCAGCTATTTTTATTACTTCTTTATCCACATCAAAAATATATATTTTACAATTATCACTACATTTTTTCAATAGTTCTTTAATATGATATCCTAATCCTAAACCATAAATCATTACCACATCTTTATTTTTATAAAACTTTTCATTTAATTCTATAAATTTTTTTCCTTCTTTTTCAGGATAGTACTTACTATGAAGAAAAATATTTTCTATTAATAAAGTTGTATTGGATTCTCTAGTATTTACTATTTCAATTTTTCTATCCATAAAATGATCATCCCTTTAATTGTATAAAATCAGGTAAAATATCATCATAATTCATTAAATATTCACCATTATTAGTTTTTATAATTACCTCATTTTGCAAATCTATAACATTGCCTTTTTCAAATTCCTTGTTAATCTTATTATATACAAAATCAAACAATTTAAGAAAGTCCGCATTTAAACCATGATTAGTTGATTTAAATATGTCCCCATCAACCTCATTGGTAGATATTTCATTATATTCACAGTTCTCTAATATTTTACAAAACTCCTTTTTATGAAAATTACTTATAAGATTATCTGTAACTCCATGGTAACATATTATTTTACATGTATTTTTAAAATTAGAATATATATATTTCAAATTTAACAGTTCCCTATCTATATCTATTTTTTTTGCTAAGTAATCAAATTCAACATTTAATGTAAATTTATCCATATTATAGATAAAATACCTGTTATTTCTTAAATACGAAGGATATATCCAAGCAGAATTATCTATAATTAACGAAAAAAGAGTAGGTGAAAAAGCATTACATAAATACGATAGATATGCACCATGAGAATGACCATAAGCAATAACCTTTTTAGCATTGAATTCATATCCATTATCATATAGTATAGCCATCACCCTTAATACAGCAGTAATATTATCTATTGCTTGCATTATGCCCATATCATTAAAATCATATAATGTTTCACCAGATAAATCTGCATTAACTGTAATATTTAAATCATACTTTATTGCATTTTTAAGAAACTCATCAAAGTCAAGTTTGCCGGTTTTATATATATTTTGCATATCTTCTTTAGTAAAAACTTGTTTCATTTCATTTATATCAAAATTTGGCACCTTAACTTTATCTGCTTGTTGCATAAATTGCCATCCAAAATAATCACATTGTATAGTTACTAAATTATATCTGTCTGCCATCTTATTCCTCATTTTTTTATAAACATTTGAATTAGCATTTCCACCAAATCCAGCAATAAACAAAAGTATGCCTGTATCTGAATTTATACCCCCATCTGGTTCAGAAAAATATATATTAAATTTTCTATTTTTATAATTATCTTTTACTTTATTGTTAGTATATATGCTGTTATGTGCAAACTCTGTAATACAATATTCTTTAGCCATTTTATCCCCCTGTTTAGTTTGCTAATATCTTATTAATGTTCTTTTGAATATCCTGAATTATAGGTATTAATTCATATTGAAATAAATCTCCACTTAAAATAAAATCTCCGTTTTCTAGTGCATCTACTATTTCATTTAATTTTTCATTCATATTTTGTAAATTGATGTCTTGTTTATGTATATCCTTTGTAATTATTAGTGCATCACTCATCCATTGTATTCCTTCTGTAATCGGTAAAATCAAGTCACAACCCTTTCTCTCTTCTCCCCCTTGAAAATACTCCACTGCCTTTTCTATTCCATTTATCAAATTCACTATATACTCACTTACACTTTTTAACGTGTCAAATTTCTCATTCATATGTGTTTCCTCCAATATATTATAATTTTCTATGTTAGATTCTTTATAACCTTTTCAAATTCAATTTTTGCTTCTTTCATTATTTCTAAAAGTCCTTTGTATATTCTTTCGCTTTTTAACGCAATTCTCTTCCCTTTTTCTTTTTCATCTTCGCCTTTTTTTTCTTTAAATTCATCTGAAATCATAATTTGTGCCACTAATGGTGCATATAATTTTTTAATACTTCGTACTTTTTCCATTTCCTTATTTAATTTATTATCTAACTTATCTAACTTATCTAAAATATAATTTATATCTAATAAAATATTTTTATCATAATATTTGTACATATTAGAAGTATGTACAATGGCGCTTTTACATATTTCTTCTATGGTTTTAATAGATTTTAAAATTCTTATTATATTTTTATATACCACTTGCTTATTTACTAAAGATTTTTTATTTAATATATCTTCTATATTTATATCTATACCTTCTTTATAAGAGTATTCATTAATAGCTTGCTGTAAGGGTTTCACTAGGGTTCCTTTAATATTAGCCCCTCCTTCTGTGCTATTAATAAAAGTAACACCTTTATACTCTATAATCATTTGTTCTATATTTTTTCTGTAAAAATCCAATATTTTTGTAGTAATAACTTTTTCACCATATATATCCTCTACATATATATAAGTGTCATCTTCTTCAATATTGTTATTTTTACTAACACTTGCACTTTCTGCATGATATTTATTATTTGTATAAGCTAAATCTTGTCCTATAAAAATAATATTATCACAACCTAAATACCCCGCTAAACTTATACAAATATGTGCTACAGAGCCTCCTTGCCACAAAAAATCCACTTCTGTGCCTAATAGGTTATCCGTTATATCCCTAAAATCTATATCTTTAAAAAATATTTTTTTACCTGTATATTCTTCTACCATTTTGTGGTTACTCACTTCACTAAAAACTAAGGGCACATCACTATATAATGCCTTTTCAATTACTTTATAAGAAGCATCCCCTGGATCTACTGAACATGCAAAGTTTGGTTTTATTCCTCTATCTAAAAGAGTTTTTAACGTTCTCCCTCCAGTTATGATAATAAACTTATCTTGAATATCCTTTAATAAATCTATATTTTTTTCCAAAGAAGGTCCTGCTGAAACTATTATGGCAGGCATATTCTTAAATTTATCTTTCAATTCATTTATAATAGTGCTACCTATTATTTTATTAATATTTCTTACAAAACATTTAAAATACTGCTTTGAAAAATGTAGTGATGTGTTTATTCCTATAATAGAGTTATTTACAAATTCAATAAATTCCTCACTAAATTCTTTATATTCTTTATTATAAACTTTATCATAGTTTGCATATGTTACAATTTTTGCATTGTTAATTTCTACATCTTTTATATTTGAACTTAAAAACTTTTTCATATTTCCTTTTTCGTAATTTAGTACAAAAACTCTGTCATCTTTTAATATGTCCTCTATATTGTTAGATAATATATTTTCTATTAATATTTTTTCATCTGGTTCAATAATAAGAATTTTGTTAGTACTAGATATTTTTTTTAATAATTCTAGGATATGTTCTCCTGTTCCAAATCCCCATATTATTATACTAGTATTATAATTTATTTTCTTAATATTAGATTTAAAATATTCAATATCTCTATCAACTGAATATTTACTCCCTAAATAAATAAGTTTACCATTTATGTTTATTCTTATTATTTTTTTATTATCCTTACTAGTTTCTATATTATATCTTTCTTCATCTTTTAAAGTAATTTGTTTTAGGTAATTTAATATTTCTCCATTACTTTCATTCATGTATAATTCCTCCGAGAATTTATGCTTATATATAAATATATCGTACCAAAAAAAAAATACTTTAACATAGTAAAAAGGAACAGAAATTAATTCTGTTCCTTTTTCACTAACTAATAATTTTTTAATTATCTTAATAATTGAAGAACTCCTTGTGGTTGTTGATTTGCTTGTGAAAGCATTGCTTGAGCAGCTTGTTGTAGTATGTTGTTCTTTGAGAAACTCATCATTTCTTTTGCCATATCTACATCTCTGATTCTTGATTCTGATGCTTGTAAATTTTCTGATGATGTACTTAAGTTGTTTATTGTGTGTTCTAATCTGTTTTGTACTGAACCTAAGTTTGCTCTTTCAGTTGATACTGATGCTATAGCAGTATCTAATGATTCAATTGATTTTTGAGCATTTGATACAGTATCTATTTTTACATCAGCAGCTTTAAGACTTAATCCACTTGCTGTCATATCTTTAACTTTTAATTTAATTGTTTGATTTGCATTTGCACCAACTTGGAATTCCAAGGCATTTGTTCCATGTGCCCCTGATAAAAGTTTCTTTGTATTGAACTCTGTTTGAGTTCCTATTCTTGTAAGTTCTTCTTGCATTTGACTAAACTCTGTTTGAAGTGCTGCCCTATCTGCAGTTGTATTTGTTGCAGTTGATGATTGAACTGATATTTCTCTCATTCTTTGAAGAATTGAGTGAGTCTCATTTAAAGCACCTTCTGCTGTTTGAATTAGAGAAATCCCATCTTGTGCATTTCTTGATCCTTGATCTAATCCTCTGATTTGTCCTCTCATCTTTTCAGATATAGCAAGACCTGCTGCATCATCTCCAGCTCTGTTTATTCTTAAACCTGAGCTTAATTTTTCCATTGATTTTCCAGCATTAGATGTGTTCCCTACCATTTGTCTATGAGCATTCATAGCATTCATATTGTGATTGATTATCATAATAAATTCCTCCTTGATTTTAACTGGACATCCTTGTCCTAAATTTTATTTATTTAAAACTTAAAGTTTATAACCTTGAGTTTCAAAACTCTTTTAATATTTTATTTTGTAATTCTTATATTTATTTTTCGTATTATGCTTTAAATACTTTAGTTTTTTTATTTTAATAATATTTTATTTTTATCCAATTATTGATTACTCTAATATCTAAACTTCTTAAAACTTAAATAAAAAGGAACAGATATTAATTCTGTTCCTTTTTCACTAACTAATAATTCTTTAATTATCTTAATAATTGAAGAACTCCTTGTGGTTGTTGATTTGCTTGTGAAAGCATTGCTTGAGCAGCTTGTTGTAATATGTTATTCTTTGAGAAACTCATCATTTCTTTTGCCATATCTACGTCTCTAATTCTTGATTCTGATGCTTGTAAGTTTTCTGATGATGTACTTAAGTTGTTTATTGTGTGTTCTAATCTATTTTGTACTGAACCTAAGTTTGCTCTTTCAGTTGATACTGCTGCTATAGCATCATTTACTGTTGTAATTGCAGCTTGTGCTCCTGTATCAGTTGATATTGTTGCAGCACTTATTTTTAATCCTGTTGCAGCTGCTGTCATATTTCCAATTTTTAAATCAATTGTTTGATTTGCATTTGCACCAACTTGGAATTTCAAGCTAGTTGCTCCTCCTGATAAAAGTTTCTTAGTATTAAACTCTGTTTGAGTTCCTATTCTTGTAATTTCTTCCTTCATTTGGTTAAATTCTGTGGCTAAAGCTTGTCTATCTGCTGTTGTATTTGTTGCAGTTGATGATTGAACTGAAAGTTCTCTCATTCTTTGAAGAATTGAGTGAGTTTCATTTAAAGCACCTTCTGCTGTTTGGATTAAAGATATTCCATCTTGAGCATTTCTTGATCCTTGATCTAATCCTCTAATTTGACCTCTCATTTTTTCAGATATAGCAAGACCTGCAGCGTCATCTCCAGCTCTGTTTATTCTTAAACCTGAAGAAAGTTTTTCCATTGCTTTTCCAGCATTAGATGTGTTCCCTACCATTTGTCTATGAGCGTTCATAGCATTCATATTGTGATTGATTATCATAATAAATTCCTCCTTGAATTTAACTGGACATCCATGTCCTTAATTTTATTTATTTAAAAGTCATTTCTGACTCTCAAAACACATTTAAACTTTATATTTATACTATCGCATATATATTATTATGCTTTATAGTTTTTATTAATTTTTTTTATTTTTATATTATTGTAAATGTTGTATTATACTTTAATATTTGGCTCTATTTCAAATATATGTTGATATATACAGCATGTAAAGTGGCATTGTAATCGAGCTTTGAAAATCCTTAATTAGTATTTCTAAGTTTAATTGCCAGTTCATTTTACTTATTTATATATCAACACTGTACTAAAAACATAGACTACTATTTTTAAACTATTTTATCTAACTTTATTCCCTTTCCAGGTTCTACAGCCATATTATCAATCATTTCTGTCATTTGATTTGCTACTTGTTTTTCAGAATTCATACCAAGCTTTAAAACAGATAATTGAACTGCAGTTTTTAAAGCCCCTTGATTCATAGAAATCGACATTGCTCCTATATCCATAAATATTCCTCCTAAAATCTAAATTATTTAAAGTTACCATATTAAAGAATCCATTGAAATTGTAATCTTTATTAATTAAATTTAACTTCAATACATTAACTTAATATTTAAACTCTTTTAGAAAATAAATTACTTCTTCTATTTACATTAGCATAGCCTAAATTGGCTTGTTTTTTAGCAACTATTTCTTGTATTTCTTTTTTCACAGATGACATTTTTTCTTTTAAAACATTTTTTAATTCTTTATCTAGAATATCTAGCTTTTGTTCCATATACATTTTTTTTATTTCACTTTTCTCTAAATCTAAAGCTAAAATATTTTTAATGGCATCATCTCTTTTTTCAAATAAATAAATATCTTCTTTGTCTTCTTTTATAGACTTTATTATTTCTAAATTCACTTTTTTATATTCATTAAAGATATCCATAAATTAACTCATTCCTAATTGTGACATTAAACTAGATTGTTGTGAATTAAGCTTATTCATCATTGTTTCAAGAGTAGCATATTTAGAATATAAAGCTTGTTCTCTTCTAGAAAAATCTTTTTCCATCTCTTTAATTTTCTTTTCATAATCAGATATACTCTTGGTAAGTGTATTAGTAGCGAAACTACCTGTTCCTTCAAGCCCTGCTTTCTTTAAAAGAGCAGAACTACTACTTTTCATTACTTCCATATCTAAAATACCGCTTAACTTTTGTAATACACCTGTTTGAGAACTTTTTTGTGATTCAGTCAATCCTTCTGATTTTTCAGGTTTACCTACAAATAACTTCATAACATCTTCAGTATTTTCTTCTAATGCCTTAGTAAGCTTTTCTTCATCTATTATAAAGGTTCCATTCTTAGTACCCGCATAATCTCCAACAGGTTTTATACCTATTTTTTCAAGATTTAACCCGCTGCCATCCATTACAGTTCTCATAGCTTCTTTCATAGAGTTAGTTATTCGTGTAACATCTAAATCCTTATATAATTGTCCCTTTTCAACTCTTTCATTCCAAAGTTTAATTTCAGATTCTGACATTTCTTTCTTTTGTTCTGCTGTAAGTGGTGAGTAACTTCTATCATGTTTAGTTTTTGTAGCTGTATTTAAATTTTCTATAAGGGTATTATAATCATTTATAAAACCTACAAGTTTATCTTTTATTTCTTTTACATCTGATTTTCCTGTTATTTTCACACCTTCTGTTGGTATTTCACCTATAAACGTAAAAGTTATATCATCCAATGTTACAGTATTTGTATTACCTGTATGTTTATATTCAGTATTATTCTTTGTATCTTTAATTATTATGCTAGCATCCTTACCGGATTCTACTGTTTCTCCACCTGATGTACTCTTTACTTCAAAGTTACTGCCAATTCCAGTTGATGTTGATGTTAAAGTTATCCCACTATCAGTTACTTCTGTCTTTACTTTCACTCCATTTTTTTCAAACAATTCATTTAAATATTTTTGTTGTTCTTCATTTGTCCCTGATTTCAAGTCTAATTTTATAGCCTTTTCACCAATAACCAACGTTTGTTTTCCTAAGTTTTTATTAATTATTAAACTTCCTGCTGTTGCATCATCACCACTAGTAAATACTCCTGTTTTTCCACCTATTTCAATTTTCGGATCTAAACTTGTGCTTCCCGGCTTGGTGCTGTTAAATATTACATTACCGCTTTCATCCACTGATGCAGATATATTTTCTGCTTTTAATTTATAATTTAAAAGTTTTATTACATCTTCATCTGTATTTTCTGCTACAATTTCCAAATCTATCTCTTTTCCATTAACCGATACTTTAGCATTATTTCTTATATCTGTTATTGAAAATCCTGTTACTGTTGCTGCCGTTGCATCTTTCCCTGAAGTTGATACTCCTAAAGATGTAACTGTCCCCCCTATAGTAAACGTAGCATCTTCACCTAAAACAGTTGATTCTAAAATTAATCCAGCTTTATTCTCTTTATCATCACCTGCTACTTGACTATATCTAACAGATATATTCATTTCTTTTAACTCTTCATTTAAATTTTTTGCTATTTCTTTCTCATTTGCACCTTTTAAAGTAATTGTTTTTCCATTGACAACCAAACTTTTTCCATCTTCTATATTATTAGTTATTACTGTTTTTGCTGCTGTAGCCTTAGTTCCAGTAACAGTATAATTGCCTGGTTTTGCTCCACTACCTGAAGTTACAGTTACAGTATCTTCATCAGTTGATGTAAAGCTAACTGACTTATAGCTACCGCTTAATAATAAACTATCACTTTTAGCAACATCAAGATATTTATTATATAAACTTCTTGTATCTGTTAATATATCTCTATATAATTTTTGTTTTATTTCAGTAACATCTTTCTTTTGAGTCATTTGATCCACTTTTATTCTATAAGGTTTCATGGAATTTTTGATTATTTCATCCATATCCAGTCCTGTTGCAAGTCCTGTAATTCTCATTTTACTTCACTCCTTTTTTATTATGCCCTTTTTGCTCTTTTTTCTGCTTCGTGCCATATATCTCTTACTTCTTCAATAAGAGGTATTATTTCATCCATAATTTCTACACTCTTTTTTATATTTGCTTCAAAAAGTTTTTCATTTATAAATCCATAAACTTCAAACATATTTTGTGACCATTCTCCAGCACTTATGTCAAGTGATGCTCTAAGTTCAGTAAAAATATCTTCAGTTTTTACTATATTTTCATGTGACTTTTTTACATTTTTATCAATTATAGCTTGTCTAGCTATTTTAGAAAATTTAACTGCTCCATCAACTAACATTAATAATAATTGATCTTTTGATGCATAATTAACACTATTTGTTTTATATGCAGTATATCCATTCGAATACATTCTATTTCCTCCTACTTTTCTATATCTAAAAATCTACCTTTAGAGTTTGTTTCATTTAGCTTTTCTACTTTTTCAACATTTACATATAAGTTTTTTGTATTACATTTTACTCCATCAATCATAATGTATTTCTTTGAAGACTTTTTATTTTTTTCTTCAGTTTCACCACTATTCTTATCTTTATTTTCGTCTTCTTTTAAATCTTTCTTTATACTTATATGATTATTTCCATGAATTTTATCGGTCTTAATTTCTTCTTTCAATTTATCTCTAAGGTCAGTATCAACTTTATTAAGTCTAAACTCCACTTAAATCCCTCCTCAAAAAAATCAAGCCTTCTTATCTAATAATCCAAACTGTTTACACATACTTGCAATCATATCTAATATTTTTTTTGGGGGAACTTCTAAAATCACTTCTTTAGTATTGTCGTCTATTATTTTTATCATTATCGATCCCAAATCCTCATGTACAGAATATTCCGCATGGGCCTTATCATCTTCTAAAAATTTATTTAGTTTTTTTAATGCTTTATCTAATTCATCTTTGCTATATTCATTATTTGAAGAATCAGCTTTTTCTACTTGTTTTATCTGTACATCATTATTTATAGATTTAATTTCAGATGTAACATTTTCTACATCATTGTTAATCATATTAACTTGTCCTAAATTATTGATATTCATTTATCCATTCCCCCTTAATCTCTATTTTATTTTCCAAAAATTTATTTTGAATATGTATTGATGTAAAATAGCATTGTATTGGATTTTGAGAACTCTTAAATGAAAATATACTCCTTTTCTTAGTATTCCTAAATTCAATTACTCAGTCTACTTTAACTATGCATAATCAACACACTTTTTAAAATTATCTCTTTAATCCTTTTAATAAATTTATATCTATATTCATGGCTTCTCTATTCTCTTCTTTAACAGCATTATACAATTCTTTTCTTAATATAGTTGTTTCCCTAGGTGCATTTATTCCAAGTTTAACACTTCCATCTTCTAGCTTTAAAACTGTAATTTCAATATCGTCACCAATCATTAACGATTCATCTTTTTTTCTTGTAATAATCAACATATTATCACTCCTCTATTAAAAGATGTTTTATTTTATAATCTGAGTTATCTAATATTATTTGTTCCCCTAAATTATTAGAAATATTTATAATTAGTGGTGCTTTTAAATTTGTAGTAATCTTTTTAGGATCAGAATTTAGTGTTACAGTAGTTACTAGAGTAACCTGTTCTTCATTTCTTATTTCTAATCTCTTAATTTCTTCAGTATTTAACTTAGTTTCATAATTTTTGAAAAATTCAAAAGGTGAAACTACAATAAGGCCTACATCTTCATCTTCTAAAGATTGAAGTAATTTAAAAGGTTCGCATTTTTTTAAATCCACTAAAATATATTCTTTCAAATTTTCAAATCCTAAAATTCCTTTTTTAAAAGTAATTTTATCCTTTTCTTCATATTCTATATTTCCGTGTACTTTTGAAACAAATATCATAGTTTATTCCTCCTATTTTATAAATAGTCTAATATTGTTGCTGGAAGTATTTTTGCACTAGTTTGAAGCGCTGCCATATACACTGTTTGCATAATTGAATACTGTATCATTTTTTCTGTAAAATCTATATCTTCAGTTTTTGATAAAATATCTGTCATATCTAAATTTTCCGATTCGTTTTTATCTTGGGCAGATTCCATTCTATTTTGCATGGCTCCAACTTCCGCTCTATGTTGAAGTAAGTTTTTAATTATGTCTTCAACTTCTCCAAGGCATTCACCAGTGATTACAGATTTATCTCCACCTTCGTCAAGATTAGTTATAATTTTATTTAATGTACTCATTATATTAGTTCCATTACCTTCTAATAAATCTACTGCATTTTTATTATAATTAATTAAAACACCTTGAGAAACTTCAACATTCATATCAGATCCAATTTGATTAAGTGAATCAAAAGATGGAACCATACCTGCAAGTCTTCCTATATTGCCATCAGTGAAACCTTGACCATTTAGTGCCGTTTTAAATAAAGATTCTGCAGTTTCAGGTGGAGTTCCAGATCCTATAGCACTTAAATCAATTGCTATTGGTGTTTCAGAAGGCGGTTTAGTATTAGTGTCTGTAATTGTCATTTTTACATTATTGCCATCCTTCTCCATACTTTTTATACTCTTTGTACCACCATTAGTAATTGGATTTGTCAAATCTATCTTTACTCCTGTCGCTGTTTTACTTACAGCATTTCCATCTTTATCGGCATAGCATAATTCTCCATTAGAATTTATTATCACAGGCTTAGATGTACTTTTAGTTCCCCCAAATATATATACTCCATCAAAGTTAGTATTTAATATTTGACCCATTTCATTAACTCTTTCTTTAATTTCATCTTGTATTGCTTTTTTTTCATCAGGACCATATGCACCATTACCTGCAGAAACTAAAAGTTCCCTTACTCTTGCAAATACATTTTCCATTTGATTTAATGAAGTGTCAGTTGTATCTAACCAATTTGAGATATCTTTAATGTTTTCATTGTATTGTTTATTAGCTCCAATTTCCGTATACATTTGCATTGTTCTTGAAACTTTATATGGATTGTCTGATGGTCTGCTTATCTCCTTACCTGAAGATAATTGATTTTGAATTTTTTGTATATGATTTAAATTAGTTGTCATGTTACTTTTATAATTTGAAGACAACATACTTGTGGTTATTCTCATAATTTTACCTCCTATTTATTAACATAAATATAACTTTTCATTCGCTTTATTTTAAGATAATTTTAATATATTCAATAGATAAAGATTAGTCTTTCTAAGTTCAATTACTTAACACTACTTTACTTATGCATTTAACAACATTACTCTAAATCAAATTGTAATATACTATCTCTTTAATCCATTTATAACAACATCAAGTAACTCATCTACTGTTGAAATTACTTTAGCATTTGCACTATACGCATGTTGAAATTGTATTAAATTAGTCATTTCTTCATCTAAAGAAACTCCAGACACTGATAATCTTTGCATTTCTAAATCTTGTAATATTTTAGCTTGACTAGTTACATTTCTACTAGCAGTTTCTGCATTTACTCCTAATGTATTTATTATTTCTTTATAATAAGCATTAATAGTTGATCCTTCTGCGCTACTTATCATATTTATTCCATCATCAAAGTTAACTTTTGTATTAGCAAAGAAATCATTTCTATTTTTTATATCTTTAGAATTAGTTAAATTCATCTTTACATTTCTAAGATTAGCAATTGCTAATGCCCTGTCTCCATTACCTTCTCCAGCTTCATCTTTACTTGAAGTATTTAATAATGACACATCTTTTAATACATCTTTATTAACAGTTATATTTTTTGCACTTATTTTTTCTTCTAATTTTTCATTCTTAGCTACTCCAGTTAACCCTGTTACATCTGCGCCATTAGTGAATACAAGTTCATACTTATCAGTAGGAGTTTGACTTCCTGTTTGAATTGCATTAACAGCATAAGCTAAGCCTACAGCAATTCTATCTAAATCAGCCATATATCCCTTTATAGTATCTTGTACTCCTTGATTACCTGCTATATCACCTTTTATATGTTTATTATCTACAGTATTAACATCAACATCTAATTTATGTGTTTGAAGTATTTTTTTATTTATATCATCACTACTCATTGTAACAGTAGTAGCTGGTGGAACTGGTTTTCCAACAATTCCATCTTTATCACCCATTAATACTCTATTTTGTGTTAATGACTCTGCAATTTTTTTTGCTTCATCCTCATCCGCACATTCAATTGTAATAGTTTCTTCTTTAGCATTTAAATTTCCTAGTGGATGATACTGTAATTTAACTGTATACTTTCCAGCAGCATCCTTTTCTACTTCTGCGTTCTTAACATAAGAAAATCTAGTATAGTTATCATCAGTCGGACTTGAATTAACTAAATTGTTAACAGGATTCTTATCATTTTGATAACCTTCTAATTTTAAATCAATTGACTCTTTGTCTTTTCTATCTATTGTTATTCCAAACTTAGAGCTTAACTGATCTAAAAGATTATCTCTTGCATCCATCAAATCATTTGGAGTTTGCCCAACTGCACACACACTTGCTATTTGCTTATTCAATTCATTTATTTGATCTAAATAATTATTTACATCCTTAACATTAACTTGTAATAATTCTTGAGCATCTGATAGTTGTTTATCTAACTGAGTATAAGTATTATTTAATGCATCAGCCAAAGCAGCAGCCTTTTGAAGTGCTATTGTTTTTGTTGATGAATCATGTGGCTTTTTAGATAATTCTTGGAATGAATCAAAGAATTCTCCTAATAGTTGTTGTATTCCTGAATCTGAAGGTTCTCCAAATATATTCTCTACTCTATATAAAAATTTATCTTGAACGTCGTAATTTCCAAGTTTTCCGTTTTCATGTCTTACTTGAAAATCAATAAAAGAATCTCTTATTCTTTCTATTGATGAAATTTCTGCTCCAGTACCAACTTGTCCAACCGAGCATGTATCAAATCTAGACATTCCTCCAAAAGGTCTTGTAGTTGTTGCAACTGCTCTTTGTCTTGAAAATCCAACTGTATTTGCATTTGCAATATTATGAGATGTTGTATTTATTGCCCCTTGTTGTACATTTAAACCTCTTTTTGCTACAGTAAATGTATCAAATAGTCCTGCCATTTATATTCCTACCTTTCAAATTTCCTACATCCTTGTCTTTTTTAATCCCCATCCATGTTTTTTGTAATTGGATATATTTTAAATGTATGTTTATATATTCAATATGTAAAGTGGCACTGTAATGGGACTATATTCATTTTAGTATTCCTAATTTTAATTACTCAGTCCCACTTTGCTTATGCATATATGAACATCTTGCTAAAATATAAGCTATAATTAAAAAGACTTACACTCTTTTGAGTATTATCTTCTCAAATTACCATAAGAGTTATAAGTCTTCATTTCCCTATTAGGATTCATAATGTTTAACATTTGATTATTAAACATTATTTGTTGTTTCAATAACATTTCATTAGTTTCTTTTTGAAATGTCAAATCTTTCAATGTTTTTTGGATTTTATCATATGATACATTTAACTTTTCATCATTAGTTGTATTTAAAATATCCTTTATACTTTGTTTCCCGATTAGTTGCCTTCTACGTACTTCTTCACCAGCTATTTTTTTATTACATTCATTCAGTTTGTCAACTAATCCTTCTAAGCCAAAAACATCTTTTTCCATTATCATCTTGTATTGTATTTCGAATAAACCTAACAATTCTCTTAACGCAATCTCTTCATTTTCTATTATTTGTGTTAATTTATTTATCATTGCTTACTTTTTATTCTCCTTTATAGCTTCTAATATACTATTTGCAGTTAATTTAGAATCTACCTTATAAGTTCCGTTTTGTATCTTTTCTTTAATTTCTGCTACTTTTTTAGTATTATCTATATTACCCTCTAAAGAATAATCTTTTATAGATTTTCCAAGTGATGAAATTTCTATTCTATCTCTTATTCCAACTTTATTAGCTTTTTCCACCTTATTAATGTTTTTATTAGAATTATATATATTTACTGCAGAATGTACATTAATTCTATTAATACTCATGTTTATTTACCTCCACAATCTTATCTTACTCATTATTCTTCTTTTATTATCGTACTTTTATATATTAAGTTTAGGCATTTTTAATAAATTAATACCTTAATAATATAAGTATTTATCATATTTATAAATGTGAAATCGTCTCTACAAATATTAATAATAAGATAATTATATCTAATATATTAATTTTGTATTTTACTACTAATTGTATTGCCCTTAAATAGTATAATGTATCCAATAAATAATTGGACAATATTTCATTCAAAAATAGAGATATAATTAATTTATATAACTTTTAATACTAAATTATATACTATTAATTATATCTCCATCTATTTAAAATTTCTTAATTATCTAAGAGATTTTATTCTTTCAGCATTGCTTACTATACTTGTTATTCTCACACCAAAGTTTTCATCAACAACGACAACTTCACCGTAAGCTATTTTCTTTCCATTAACTAATATTTCAACTGGTTCTTCTGCTAATTTATCTAATTCAATTAACGATCCAGTACTTAAATTTAATATATCTTTTATGCTCTTTTTAGTTCTACCTAAAACAACTGATATATCTAATGGAACATCTAATATTAAATCTATATTCTTAGGTACTTGTGAAGTGTCTCCTGGAACTAATGTTTCAAAAGCCGCTTCATGCACTTCTATTGGTTCTTGTACTTTAGGTGCTTCTACTATAGGTTTTGCTTTAATTGTTGTTTGTACCTGCTCATGAACATTTACTTTTTGATTAGTTGCCTGAACTCTCGGCTTTTCTTCTACAACTTTTGCAGACTCAATAGCTTCAGTACTAGCATCTTCTTCTCCCATCATTATAGAAACAATCTTTTTAGCTGTATTTAATGGTAATATTTGCATTATATTACTATCAACAAGATCACCTATTATTAATCTAAATGAAACTCTT
The DNA here is from genome assembly GCF_900290265.1 of Clostridium cagae. Lineage (NCBI taxonomy): Bacteria > Bacillati > Bacillota > Clostridia > Eubacteriales > Clostridiaceae > Clostridium > Clostridium caccae. The sequence goes on along the minus strand of NZ_OKRA01000001.1, from coordinate 364,738 downwards.
ACTATTTCTTCATCTTCCGATAAAGTTTCTGTAATAGGTTCATCTTTTTCTTTCCACAACTTTGATGTTGGCGGTGATATATCAACTCTACGTGAAAACATTGTTGCCATAGAAGTTGCTGCTGAACCTATCATTTGGTTCATTGCTTCTTGAACAGCACTGACTTCTATTTCTGACAATTCAGGATTTTCTGGTACTTGACCATCTCCACCCATCATCAAATTAGCTATTACAGCAGCATCATCTGTCCTCATAACCAATATATTTCTTCCTATGATTCCTTCTGTGTATTCAACATCTAAGATTATATTAGGAGTTTCAAAAGACGCCTTCATATCTTTCAATGTTGTTAAAGAAACTACAGGTGTTGTTATATTTACGTTCTGATTAATAATTTGATAAAGAGCTGTAGAAGCTGATCCCATGGATATATTTCCTATTTCCCCTAACAGGTCTTTTTCAATATCAGTCAACTCTTCTGTATTCCCATTATCTTGGGGAACTTCTTGCGTTTCTTCATTACTAAGTTCTCCTGCTAGAAGCGCATTTATTTCTTCTTGCGATAGAAAACTATTACTCATACTCTTTCACTTCCTTATCTATTATATCTAAAATGGCAACACCCATATTCTTCCCTGTTACACCAGGTTTAGCATAGTAACATTCCTCATCTCCTACGTATACTTTTATAGGTGAAGAGCTCTTATTATCAAGCTTAATAATATCGCCTTTAGTTAATTTTAAGAAATCATCAACTATAATATTTGTATTTCCAAGTTCTGCAAATACCTCAATATCAACTTTTTGAATTCCTTCTTCCATTTTTACTCTTGATTCTGCAATTAATGCTTCATCATCGTTTTGGAACCAATATTGTACCACTAATTTATCTAATACTTTTTCAATACTTAAGTATGGAATACACATATTCATAAAGGTACTATGTTCTCCAAATTCTACAGAAAATGTAATAAGTGCCACCGGTTCATTAGGCGCTAATGTTTGATTTATTGCTGGATTTGTTTCTATTCCTTCTACCTCAGGACTTACATTTAAAATATCTTCCCATGCTAATTTTAGGTTACTGATCATGCCAGTAGTAACTTGTCTTATTATATTCTTATCTATGTCAGAAAATTCTTTATTTCCTATTTTCCTATCCCCACTTCCCCCAAGTAAAATATCTATTATTTGAAATGAAAATTGAGGATTTGTTTCAAATATAATTGATCCTGTCAAAGGGGGCATTTTAAATATAGTGATGATAGTAGGATTTTGTACGGAATGTATAAATTCCTCATAGGTTATCTGTTCTACAGTTTCTATTTTGACTTTAACATTCTTCCTTATTTGTCCTGTTAAATAATTTGAAGTTATTCTTGCAAAATTATCATGAATTAATTCTAAAGTTCTTATATGATCTTTAGAAAATTTTTGTGGACTTTTAAAATCATATAACTTTATTTTATGTTTTTCATCATCCTTAGGGGCAGTTTCTGGTTCTAATTCACCTGTAGATAAAGCAGATAACAAGGCATCTATTTCACTTTGTGATAAAACATCTGCCATTTTTTATCCCTCATTTCATTACTAATTTAACAACTTATCAATGTTTATTATTGTTAGAAGTTTGTTATTATAATCTACAATTCCTTTTACGTAGTCTGGATTATTATTGTCATCTAATCTTTGTATATCTTTTTCTTCTATATCTAACACTTCGTCAACTTCATCAACTGATATTCCAATTTCTTCTTCCTTAACAGTTAATATTATTATGTTGTTTTGCTCAGCACTTGAGTCAACATTTAATAACAGATTTATATCAACAAGTGATTTTATGCTTCCTCTTAAGTTTATTAATCCTTTGATATAACTAGGTGCTTTTGGCACTCTAGTTATACCCATCATATCATTTATACTTTGAACACGTTCTGTTTCAACAGCAAAATACTCATTTCCTAATTTAAATACTACTATCTGCATTTAATACACCCCCATACTTGTATTTTAACCAAGTACTTTTTTTATTGCTTCTAATACTCTATCAGCTTGGAATGGTTTTACTATAAAATCTTTTGCTCCTGCTCTTATTGCGTCCATAACCATAGATTGTTGTCCCATAGCAGAACACATTATTATTTTTGCATTTGGATCAAATGCCTTTATTTGCTTAACTGCTTCTATACCATCAACATCAGGCATTGTTATATCCATTGTTACAACATCTGGTTTCTCTTTCTTATACATTTCTACTGCAACTGCACCGTTACTTGCTTCTCCAACAATTTCGAAATCATTCTTTTCTAATATATCCTTTATCATCATTCTCATAAACGCTGCATCATCTACTATTAAAACTTTAGCCATTTAAATCTCCCTCCAAAATTAATTTACTCCAATTGATTGTAATATTTTCTCTAACGATCCCGGCATTGGAACATAATAAAAATGTGCTCCAATCTCCTCTTGAGTATCATCTAAGAAAACTGTCTCTATGTCAAGTATGTTTTCTTCATATTGACAAGACTCTATGAATGTTGTTGTTAAAATTGCACTGATCATATCATATGCAACAGCTGGAACTGATGGAATTATCTTAAGATTAGTAAACTGAGCTATTGCATTCATATATGATCCTGTAATTATGTTAGTTATTTCACATAAAACTGATTTTCCCAGTTCACTAGTAATTGCTTCCTCACAACCTGCCAATCTTTCAATCATTGCTTTAGCCCTATTTGCATTAAAAATTAAAAGAATATTCCCTGAAATATCTCCAAGTACTCTAATAACAATCCCTGCAACTTCTTCTTCACTATTTAACTCAATAATATCTTCAAGTTTTACAATATTTACTGATGGTACTGTCATATCTATTTTTTCAGATATCATTACCGAAAGAGCAGTTGCAGCATTTCCAGCACCAATATTAGATACTTCTTTTAGCGCATCTAATTGCATACTATTGAAGTTGGTATATTCCATCTCATACCTCCTATAAAATTATACTATAATAATGCTCCCACATCTAATATTAAAGTAACTAATCCATTACCTAATATAGTTGCTCCAATATACTGATCTAGACTCTTTAATGTTTCACCAAGAGGCTTAATTACTATTTCTTGTTGACCAAGTAATGAATCAACTAGTAAACCTATGGTTTTATCACCAACATTTACTATTATAACAAATTTCTTTTCAGTTTCGCCAGCCTCAATATCTAATGTTTCATTAAGTCTTACCAATGGAATTACATTTTCCCTATAAATTATAACTTCTCTTCCATTGCTTGTCTTTATATTCTCTTCTTTATAATCTATTACTCTATCTATAAATCCTAAAGATATAGCAAGAGTTTCTTCTCCTATTTTAACAAGTAAAGCTTGTATTATTTGTAATGTTAACGGAAGTTTTATTACAAAAGTTGAGCCTTCACCCTCTTTACTAAATACATCAACTGTACCACCTAAAGATGAAATTTTTGTTTTAACAACATCCATTCCAACTCCTCTTCCAGATATATCTGTAACAACTTCATTAGTACTGAAACCTTGAGCAAATATTAAATTCTTAATATCATTATCTGATAATCCTTCAGTATTTATTCCCTTTTCTTCTGCTTTAGCTTTTACTCTTTCAACATTTATTCCAGCACCATCATCTACTACTTTTATAAGTGCTTTAGTTCCTTCTTGATAAGCAACTAATTTAACTGTACCCACTGGATTTTTCCCTGCTGCAATTCTATCTTCTCTAGATTCAACACCATGATCCGCAGCATTTCTTAATAAATGTATTAACGGTTCACCAATTTCATCTATAACAGTTCTATCTAATTCAGTTTCAGCACCCTCTATAATAAAGTTTATCTCTTTGTTTAATTCTATTGAGACATCTCTTATCATTCTTGGGAATCTATTAAATACAGTATCTAATGGAAGCATTCTAATTTTCATAACTAAATCCTGAAGATCAGAAGTTGTTCTTCCAACCTGTTCTAATGTTTCATTTAATTCTGGTGATTTATGATCCATTACTATTTGTTCAAGTCTTGTCCTATAAATAACAAGTTCTGAAACCATATTCATTAAGTTATCAATTCTTACTAAATCAACTCTTACTGATTGATGAGCCTTTTTAGAATCTTTTTTAACCGAATTAGTTTTTTTTGCTCTGCTTTCAGTTTTAAGTGCTGATTTATTTTCTTTAACTTCTTTAGTCACGGTTTCAGTTTTTTCAAGTTCAGCTTCTTCTATTTCTTTAGCTAAAACTTCATTATCAATTTCCACCATAGAAACTTCAACTTTTTCAACTTCTGATATTCCATGTACTACATTAGTTATTTCTTCAAGTGTATTATGTGTTACTAAGATAAAGCTTAAATCTAAATCAAATTCTTCATTTTCTATTTCCTCAGTTGAGGGTTTTGATTTTAAAATTTCACCATGATCCTCAAGATCTTTTACAATTAGAAAAGCTCTTGCTGATTTAAGTAATGTATTTTTACTTATCTTAATCTTTACTTCCACTACATTAAATTCTTTTTCTTTTGCTTGTTTAATTACTGATAAATCATATTGGTTTAATTCAAATGAAGATTCTGTATCATCAAGATCTTTATTTTGAATTTCTATTGAATCTTCTACATTTTCAGCTTCTTTTTCAATTGCTATATTTTCTAGTGATTTTATAATATCTTCTATATCTATACTTTCTTCTGAAGAACTTTGAATATTATCTATCATTCTTTCCAATGTATCTAAGCAATCAAATAGAACAGTTACAACTTCTTGAGTTACTTTTAACTCTCCATCTCTAAATTTAGCTAATACATCTTCCATTTTATGAGTTAACTCTGCAACATCATTAAACCCCATAGTGGCAGCCATGCCTTTAATTGTATGTGCTACTCTAAATATTTCATTGACCTTATCATTATCTTCTGGATTTTGTTCTAAATCTAAAAGTGATTCATTCAAAGTTTGAAGATTATCTAAAGATTCTTCTAAAAACATAGTCATATATTGAGATGTATCCATGTTATCCCTCCTTATATCTTTTTATAAATAAAGGTAGATGCTTTTTCAAAACCATATTCTTTATAATTATAAATGCTTTCAGTAGCACCAACAAATAAAAGTCCACCTTTTTTTAATGAGTTACTAAATCTTCTATAAATATCCTCTTTAGTGTCATTATTAAAATAAATAACAACATTTCTGCAGATTATTAAATCAAAGTTAGTATCATATCTATCTAAAATTAAATCATGCTTTTTAAAAGTAACCATTGATTTAATTTTATTACTTATATAGTATTTATCGCCCTTATTCTCAAAATATTTACTTAAATCGTAATTTTTAATATTTTTTATTTCATTATTAGTATATTCACCTATTTTAGCTTTTGATAAAATAGTATTATCTATATCTGTGGCAATTACATTATGCCTTCCTCTCGGAGCTATTTTATCTAGCATCATTGATATAGTGTATGGTTCACAACCAATTGAACATGCAGCACTCCAAATTTTTAAATTAGGATTATTAGGTAATAAATCTTTCATTATTCTCTTTTCTAAATCATCAAATAATTCTGGATTTCTAAAAAATTCTGTAACGTTTATTGTTATAAAATCTAAAAATTTTTGCCTTTGAACTGGATCACTTTTTATAACTTTAGTATATTCATCTAAAGATTTAATTCCAACTCTACTCATCAAACTATCAATTCTTCTATTGAGTTGATCTGGTTTATATGCTGATAAATTTATACCTAATTCTTTATGAACCCATTTATGAAAACCATTAAAATCCATACTTTCCTCCTAACGTTTTTTTACAATTTTAGTTACTTCATCACATATATTATTAAGTGGTAAGACTAAATCTACTTTACCTGTTTCAAATGCAGCTTTAGGCATACCATAAATAGTACACGTTGATTCATCTTCTGATATTGTAACTCCACCATAGTCTTTTACATTGCTTGTCCCTCTAGCTCCATCTCTACCCATACCTGTTAAAACTACAGATATTAAGTTCCCTCTGTATGCTTTTATAGCCGAATCAAAAAGTTTATCTACGGCTGGTCTAACTCCCCATATTGGATCTTCCTCATTAAGATGAATTCTGCCATCTGTACCAACAGTCATATGATAACCACCTTTGGCAATATATATTACATTTTTCTCTATTTTTAAGCCTTCTTCACCCTCTAAAACTTTAAGATTACAAATCTTATTTAATCTTTCAGAAAAGGCTTTTGTAAATCCTTGTGGCATATGTTGCACAACAAATATTGGTACTCCAATATTTGCTTCAAATTTAGTTAATAATTGTTGAAGTGCTTTAGGACCACCAGTGGATGCACCAATAACAATGGCATCAATTTTTTTATTTTTTATTTTAATCATATTTATATTCTCAGATTTTTTCAATTCTTTTACTTTTGTATCGTTATATATATTATTGCTTTTTATTGTAGTTTTAGAAACATCTATTGATTTATTGCTTACTCTAGTTCTTATACCTCTTTTAGATATACTTTTAATTTTTTCAATAAGGTTTTCTTGAACTTTTCTTATATCTAAAGATATACTTCCTGATGGTTTAGTAATAAAATCAATCGCTCCATTTTCTAAACATTCCATTGTTTTTTCTGAACCTTTTGTTGTTAAACTACTTAACATCATTATAGAATAATTCTTGTTCTTTTTATGTAACTCTTTTAATGTTTCTAATCCATCCATTTCTGGCATTTCTAAATCCAACGTTATAATATCTGGATTAAACTTATCAACCTTTTCAATAAGTTCTTTTCCGTTTCTTAATTTAGCTACTACTTCTATTTCATTATCTTCTTCTATTATTTCTGATATCATTTTTCTCATGAAAGCAGAGTCATCAACAACTATAACTTTTATTTTACTCAATGTATTCACCTCTTTATAATTCCACAATTCCTATACCTACTATTTTTAGTGTAACTTTGCCATCTAAAGCGTCTAAAATCATGGTTCTTCCTTTGTTTCCACCTACATCTTCGGCAATTATTTGAATTCTTTCTTCACTTAATGATTTCTTTACAGCCTGTATGTTTCTTTTTCCTATGTCACCAACCATACTTTTGTCCGAAAAACTAAACATAGAAGCTCCACCAGCTATTTTAGCTATTAAATTTCTTTTTTGACAACCTTTGGCTTCCATCTTTTTTATCAACAATGGAATTGCTAAATCAGCAAATTTCATTGGATTTGTTACGTTTTTAAATTGTGTACTATCAGGAAGCATTATATGAGATAATCCTGCAAGCTTACTTCTTCTATCATACAATGCTATCCCTATACATGACCCTAAGCCTATTGTCATTATTTTATTTGGTGAAGATACTAGATTTAAATCTGCTATTCCAACTTTAACTTCTGTATTCTCCATTTTACCCCCTAAAACATACGTTGTTCTTCCTCTATAGATAAAATTTTATCTACATCTAAAAGTATTACTATTTTCTTCTCTAATCTTATCAAACCATTAATATAACTTCTTGATAATGTAGTTGTTATTTCAGGAGAGACTTCTATTAATTTGTTATCAATATCTTTTACTTCATAAACATTTTCCACAATTATTCCAAACTTTTTATTGCCCTTTTTTACAACTATTATTTTTTTCTCTTCTGATTGCTCATCATTTCCTATATTAAACTTTGTTGATAAGCTTATTATAGGTAATATACTTTCTTGATAATTAATAACCCCTTTTACAAAATTAGGGGAATCAGGTAAAGTTGTTGGTTCTTCATACCCTAAAATTCTTTCTATATCTTTTATATCAGAAGCATAATATTCATTATTCAAACCAAATATTAATATCTTCATTTCATTCATTGACATTATAACTTGACCTCCTACAATAGAAATTTATCTACTACTATCATTCCATCTTTCCCCAAATACGCTTTTACATTTTTTGATGCTACATCTAATGTAAATTGTTTTTCGTCAAAGCAAAAAACTGTATTTTGGTATGCTATATCTGCTGTTATACATCCTTTTTTAGATACTTCCAATCTAGTAAGTACCCCTGCTATACTTCCAACAGTCTTTAACTTTATTTCACCTTTAGCATGTAATACTCCACCTCTGCATACAGCTCCAGCTTGTGTAAACTCAATATTATTTAAAGCTGTTATTTTAGATACATATTGTCCTTTTCCTGTTATAATCACGCTGCCAGATGCTTCTATTGTAGAGTCTTGAGCATAATCCATATATACATCTACTGGAATAACTATTTCTTCTTCTAATATTTCTATTTCGTCTGTTATCATATTTTTCAACTCATAAAGTTCAGAATATTTTTTTATTTTTATAGGACCTAATCCCATAATTTTTTTTCTAATGAAATTTATCAGGTCATTATCAGTTGAGCTATTATTCTTCTCAAAGCTTACTATAAGCATTGAGAGTCTAGGAATATTTTTAAATTTACTTTCTATTAATACCTTAATAATTTCTCCATCTGATTGATTATTGTCTAAAACATTCTTATTTTTTATTTGTTGTGTATAACTAATTAAAGACTCTATTATACTATCGTACTGTTTTAATATTTCTAAATGCTTTTTTTTATCAATATCGTTTGCACCAGTACTTATCTTAGAATTTAATACATTAGCAGATATATTAACTTGTCCACTTGCTATAATAGTAGCTTCTTCTACATTTTTTCTTACGGTTACTGAATTCCCTGCTTTTACTTGTGTTCCACTTTTTATACTTCCACTTATTTCAACATCACCAATAAAATCTACATTACCAGTTTTTATATCTACATCTTTTAATTCATATATTTTATTAACACTATAAATTCCAGATTTACATGATGGTCTTCCTTCAATTGTTGAAATAACTTTATTCTCTTCTAACTTACATCCAGAACCAATTTTTATATTTATTTTTTTTGTTGTTTTTCTCTTAATCTCTTTTCCAAAGATATTTTTTCCATCTTTACCCTGCACTCCATCTACTTTTTCTGCTAGAACCTCTCCAGCATTGATGTTAGATATTGAATACATATTTCTATAATCTATCTTTGCATTTTCATCTTTTAAAACCTTCTTTTTATCACTTTCAAAGAATACATTAACTACATCAGGTATATCTTCTACGACTTTATCTCCTTGAGCAATTAATTCATTACTAACAGAATCACTTTCACTTATTTCACTTATTTTATCGTTTAGCAATCCATAAACAATATTATTTTCTTTTAAAATTGTTAATAATTCATTGTAAGTATATTTAGGCGGATATTCACCTTTTTTCTTTTTTGTTTCTAATTTAAGATCTCTACAACATAACTTATCGACTAATTTAAAGGAATATTCAGGAAAATAGTTTATCGTTATATATGCTTCCATTTTATCTTCCGAAGTAGTTATATCTATTTTTCTACTACATTCTTTTATAACATATTCAACTTCTATATTATCTAACGCAGTAACTGCTGCTTTTGATGTACATTCTTCTCCATTTATTAAAAGTTTAATTCCATTGCATGGATGTATCATTGCAGTTTCATTAGATTTATAATCTAAATTTTCGATTATTATTTCCCCATTTTCTACTTTTATCCCTTTATGAGCTTCATTTTCTATATTACTCAATTTTTCATCTTCTGTTACATCATTCGTTTCATTCACTCTAGAAATTTCTATTTTTACTTTTTTCTTAAAAAAAGTATTTTTTTGAGCAATAATAGTATATTCTAAGCACTCTTTTGGTGCTTTTAATTCATTTGATGCTTTTTCAAGGCACCCTTCTAATGTTGTAGCTGAAAATATTAAACTCATAAAATTCAACCCCTATAAAAAATAATTGTTTTTTTTAGTATATCATATAGGAATGTAATTTTATATAATACACTGGAATTATTTACTTTTAATGTAATCTATAATCTTATTATTATAGCATTTTATAAGTTTGTTAATAATTTCATTGCTATTCATTTTTATCGAATCTACTTGATTTATTGGCAATATTTTTGGAGATGTTCCCGATATGAACATACCATCTAGTTTTTCTATATCTGAGTATTTATAACTAACCTCTTCAACCCTTATACCATTTTTAATAGCTATATTTATTATTTCGCCTCTAGTAACTCCAGGCAATACAGTTTTAATTGGTGAGGTTAATAAAACATTCTCCTTTACCATAAATATGTTTGATTTGCTGCCCTCAGTTATATACCCATTTCTGTCAACTAATATAGCTTCATAAGCATTATTTTCTTTTATTTTAATATTTACTTTTTCTCTAAAATTTAAATTAACTATTTTTGCATTTGGATTTTCTCTTTCTCCAAAATATAAAATAGTTTTTACACCATTTTTATACATTTCTTCATTTGGATATGAATGATTAATAAAAAATATTCTCATAACTTTTTCATTTACATTATAAGTAAGTTTTATATTTCCCTCTAATTTCTCATTTTCTCTAACTAAATTTTCTATATCGTTTCTTATTTTAAAGTTATCTAAACACTTATCAATATTTATAAGTTTAAATGAATTCTCCATTCTCAATAAATGATTTTCTAAAAATAATGGTTTTCCATGAATTATTCTTAGAACTTCATATATAACTTTACCTGGCACTTTAATATTTTCCAATTGATTTATTTCCTTTATATTAGAGTTTTCAATGAAAAATTTATTAATTCCTTCCATACTACATACCCCTTTTTTATACTTAGAATTATTTCCACTTTAATATTTCTATATCATGATTTTTCTTGTAATTAATTAGATATGGCTTTCCAACTAAATCTAAAAGTGGTTTATCTGATAATGAATCTGAAAACATATATGATTCTTCAAAATCCACATCTATTTTTTCTTCTTTAAGCACCTCTTTTAATCGTCTTACTTTCTCTTCACCCTTGCAATTGATTCCATCCATTTGCCTCAAGAACTTGCCATCACTAAATTTAAATTTAGTACCTATCACTCTATCTACTTCTTTAATACTATAAAATTTATTTATATAAAATTCAGGTGATGCTGATATCAAATATATATCATACCCTTCAGATTTAAGTTTCTTTATCATATCCATAGCATCACTATATAAAAGATTGCTTAGTTTTTCTGTATAAAAACTTTCAACAATTTTTTTTAATTCATCTTCGCTTATTCCATCTATAAACTTTAAAAACTTTTCTTTTACCATTTTTTCATCATAAAATTTTAATAGATACATCATCCCACAATATATTGCTCTTGGTAAAAATCTAATTGACTTTATATCTTTCTTTATATAATATTTAAAAAACTCCATAAGTGTTTCTTTTTTTGTAATTGTATAATCTATATCAAAAATTGCAATTTTCTTCATATCCAAATTCCTTCCCTTAATTATAATTACCATAAGAACATACCTTATTAATTAAAATAAATAGGTAAAAGTTGATAGTTTTAGCCTTTTAATTCGATCTGTTTCTACTCTTAGATTTTATCAGCACTTTAGCCTAGAAAAACTTTATATAATAATTTTCTTCAAAAAAACCCCATGTTTTTTAACAAGAGGTTTTTTAATATTACTATATTAAAATCTATCTACTTTATTTTACTTAAGAATATAGATAATCTATCTATCCCCTTTTCTATTATATCCATTGATGTTGCATATGATAGTCGTATATAATTTTCTAATCCAAAACCACTACCTGGTATAACAGCTACTTTTTCTTCGTTTAAAAGTACCTTTGAAAATTCAACTGAATTAATTATATTGTGCCCTTTAAAAGTAGTATTTAAATATTTTTCTATATTAACCATTATATAAAATGCGCCATTAGGTCTTAACACTGAAAGCTCATCTATTTTACTTAATTTATCTAACATAAAGTTTCTTCTATTCTCAAATTCCTTCACCATCTTTACTACTTCTTCTTCAGAACCAGTAAGAGCTTCTATTGAAGCATATTGAGTTATAGAGTTAACATTTGATGTCATATGACTTTGAATGCTAGTCATGAGTTTAGTTATTTTTTCATCAGCAGCAACATATCCAAGTCTCCACCCTGTCATAGCATATGTCTTTGATACTCCATTTATAACTATTGTTCTTTTATATGCATCTTCATTTAAACTTGCTATACTAATATGTTCTTCGTTGTCATATATTAATTTTTCATATATTTCATCTGAAACTATAAACATATTGTGCCTCTTAGCAAAATCTGCTATTTCTTTAAGCTCTTCTTCATGATAAATAGTTCCTGTTGGATTATTGGGACTATTTAACAATATTCCTTTTGTTTTATTAGTAACACATTTTTCTAAATCTTCTATTGTATATTTATAATTATTTTCTTTTATAGTCTCTACAAAAACCGGCACTCCATCTGCTAATTTAACAAGTTCAGGATAACTTACCCAATAAGGTACAGGAATAAGTACTTCATCACCTGGATTTAAAATTGCCATAAATACATTAGCTAAACATTGTTTCGCACCTGTAGATATTGTTATTTGACTTGCTTTATATTCTAAGTTGTTATCTTTTTTAAATTTTTTACAAATAACTTCTTTTAATTCTAATATTCCGCCTGCTGGAGTATATTTTGTCTTACCTTCCTCCATGGCTTTTATTGCAGCATTGATAATATTTTGTGGTGTATTGAAATCAGGCTCCCCTGCTCCAAAACTAACAACATCTACTCCCTCATTTTTTAATGCCTTTGCTTTTGCTGTAATTTCCAAAGTAATTGATGGACTAATATTTTCTGCTTTTTTAGATAGTTCCATTTTTCTTTCCCCCATTTATTACATATTATGCATTAGTATCAATATGATAAAATTTTAATATTATATACAATAAAATATAACATTAATACTTTAAGCTGTAAATTAAAAAATCGCCAAGGCAATTTTGGATCCGTAGATTTTTAACCACACATCCTATCCAAATACAGTACAGAAACAATAGTGTCACTTATGATTATTTTTTATTCTTTAAGATACATTTTTCACCTTTTAAACAAAATCATAATTTAAGCTATACATATCTTTTTACTAGTATTAATTTCCTAAATATAAAATAGACTTTAGTAAAATTACTAAAGTCTATAAAAATATTATAGGCACATATAAGAAAATAATAGATCGAAAATACGTGGATTATCTTGTATCAAACAAGAAGATAAGTTCAATTCATAGTATAATCAATTAATTGAATTTACCTATGCAGTATTATGCAAAATATACACGTATACTGATGTATTATTTTTTAAATGCGACTTACTCTTCTGATTCTACTGATTCTTGATAATAAGCTGATACTCTGTCGAATTCTTCTTCGTCAGGAACTACAAGTTCTTCTCCATCAACTCTAAAAAGATACATTGAACCATCTTCAGCATTTTCAGCTAATACATATTCTTTTCCTTCAACTTCAAATGCATCAACGATGGGACATGAAACTACATTTCCGTTATCATCTTCTAAATCTACAACGAAAGATTCTTCTTCTCCACATCCACAACCTTCATGATCATGGTCTCCACATCCACATCCACAACCTTCATGATCATGATCGTGTCCACCGCATCCACAAGTATCGTGTTCTCCACATCCACATTTTTCTAAATCTTTATCCATAATTTAATTATCCTCCTTGCTAACAACTGTTGCTTTCTTCCATACTAATTCTACCCTTAAATGACTAAAATTAAAACCCCAAATGAAACTTTTTTAATCATTATATATATTTAATCAAAAATAACTGTATTTATACCACTTTCGCACTATATTTCTCTAATTTTCATACTTTTATTTTTAATATATGTAAAATTACACATAAAAAGTATATCATTTCTTATTATTTAAATGCTTTCTCTTTATTTTTAAATTAAACTATATACAAATTTATATTTTTAAAAACTAAAAAGGATGACCATTTCTGGCCATCCTCTATTTAATGAATATATTATTATTCAGCTAATTTCTTGTATCCTTCTAATCTTTCCATAGCATCAGTGTAAGTCTTTTCAAATAATGCTTCTGCAGCTTCTGGGAATGCTTTAGCAAGTGAAGCGTATCTTACTTCACCCATTAAGAATTCTTTAAAGTCAGCAGTTGGAGCTTTAGAATCTAATGTGAATGGGTTCTTAGTTCCCTTTAATTCTGGGTTGAATCTGTACATTGCCCAGTATCCACATTCAGTTGCTCTCTTAGCTTCTAATTGGCTGTTACTCATACCAAGCTTAATTCCATGGTTTATACATGGAGCGTAAGCTATGATTAATGATGGTCCCTTGTAAGCTTCTGCTTCTGCAATAGCTTTAAGAACTTGATTTCTATCAGCTCCCATATTGATTTGAGCTACATATACGTAACCGTAAGTCATAGCCATCATTCCAAGGTCTTTCTTCTTAGTTCTCTTACCTGCAGCAGCAAATTTAGCTATTGCAGCTGTTGGTGTAGATTTAGAAGATTGTCCACCTGTATTTGAGTAAACTTCTGTATCAAATACAAATACATTTACGTCTTCTCCTGAAGCAAGTACGTGGTCAACTCCACCGTATCCGATGTCATAAGCCCATCCGTCTCCTCCGAAGATCCATTGAGATCTCTTAACGAAGTAGTCTTTTTCAGCTAAAATTTCTTTAGCAGCTTCTGTACCAGATTTTTCTAAAGCAGCAACTAATTTAGTAGCTCTATCTCTAGTTCCAGCACCTTCGTTCATGTTATCTAACCAATCTTGTAATTCAGCCTTAGCTGGATCATTGGCAGCTATAGCAGCTTCTGCTCTTTCTTGGATTCTTTCTCTTATAGCTCTAACTCCTAAGAACATACCTAATCCATATTCAGCATTATCTTCAAATAATGAGTTAGCCCAAGCTGGACCATGTCCTTCTTTGTTCTTAGTGTATGGAGTTGAAGGTGCAGATCCACCCCAGATTGATGAACATCCAGTTGCATTAGCAATCATCATTCTATCTCCGAATAATTGAGTTATAAGCTTAGCGTATGGAGTTTCTCCACAACCAGCACAAGCTCCTGAGAATTCAAGTAATGGTTGCTCAAATTGGCTACCCTTTACTGTATTCTTGTTCATTGGGTTCTTTTTAGCTGATACTTCATCCACTAAGTAATCCCAAACTTGAATTTGATTATGTTGGCTTTCTTGTGGTTTCATAACTAATGCTTTTCCTGGAGCAGGACAAATTTGAGCACAGTTTCCACAGCCTGAACAATCTAATGGTGCAACACCCATAGTGTAGAATAATTTTTCTTCACTCTTAAGAGCTTTAGCATCAACTATTGTTGCATCAGCAGGTGCAGCATTCTTTTCTGCTTCATTTAATAATATTGGTCTTATAGAAGCATGTGGACATACTAATGAACATTGGTTACATTGAATACACTTTTCAGCATCCCATTCAGGAACGTTAACTGCAATTCCTCTCTTTTCGAATGCTGCAGTACCAGCTTCAAATGTACCATCTTCCATTCCAACGAAAGCAGAAACTGGAAGAGAATCTCCTTCTTGTCTGTTCATTGGAACAACTATATTTTTAACGAATTCTGAAGCATTCTTAAGTGGAGCTACTTCTTCGTCTTTAACAGTCTTCCAAGCTTCTGGAAGTTTGATTTCAACGATAGATTCAACACCCTTATCGATTGCTGCGTTGTTCATATTAACAACTTTTTCACCCTTCTTACCATAAGAAGTTACAACTGAGTCTTTTAAGTATTTAACAGCATCTTCAACTGGGATAATGTTAGCTAACTTGAAGAAAGCTGATTGCATTATCATGTTGATTCTTCCGCCAAGACCTATTTCTTGAGCTATTGCAACAGCATTTAAAGTGTAGAACTTAATGTTGTTGTTTGCCATAAATCTTTTATATGAAGCAGGTAACTTTTCTTCTAATTCTTCTGGAGTCCAAATAGTATTTAATAAGAAAGTTGCTCCTGGTTTTAATCCTTCTAATACGTTATATTTATGAACGTATGATTGATTAGAACAAGATACGAAATCTGCTTTGTTGATTAAGTATGGAGACTTAATTGCCTTCTTACCAAATCTTAAGTGAGATACTGTAATTCCGCCTGATTTCTTTGAATCATAGAAGAAGTATCCTTGAGCATACATGTCTGTATGGTCTCCAATAATCTTTATAGCACTCTTGTTTGCTCCAACAGTACCATCTGATCCTAATCCCCAGAACTTACAAGCTGTAGTTCCTTCTGGAGTAGCATCTATATCTTCAGTTACTTCTAATGAAGTATTTGTAATGTCATCAACGATTCCTATAGTAAATCCATTCTTTGGTTCAGCTTTTGCTAAGTTATCATAAACAGCAGCAATATGAGCTGGATTTGGATCTTTTGATCCTAAACCAAATCTTCCGCCAATTATAACAGGAGCATTTTCTTTTCCGTAGAATGCATTTCTAACGTCTAAGTATAATGGTTCTCCATCAGCACCTGGTTCTTTAGTCTTATCTAAAACAGCGATTTTCTTAACAGTGCTTGGAATAGCAGCTATTAATTTTTCAACTGAGAATGGTCTGTAAAGTCTTACTTTAAGAAGACCAACTTTTTGTCCATGTGCATTTAAGTAATCTACAGTTTCTTCAGCTACGTCTGTTACTGAACCCATTGCTATAACTATTCTGTCTGCATCTTTAGCACCATAGTAGTCAAAGCAGTGATATTCTCTACCAGTTATTTTAGTGATTTCAGCCATGTAGCTTTCAACCATATCTGGTAATTCATTGTAGAATTTATTTACTGATTCTCTTTCTTGGAAGTAAATATCAGCATTTTGAGCTGTACCTCTAGTTACAGGATGATCTGGGTTTAAAGCTCTTGCTCTGAAAGCTTTAACAGAATCCATGTCAACTAATTTAGCTAACTCATCATATTCTAATACTTCGATTTTTTGAATTTCGTGAGAAGTTCTAAAACCATCAAAGAAGTTTAAGAATGGAATTCTAGATTTAATAGCAGTTAAATGTGCTACTGCTGATAAATCCATAACTTCTTGAACTGATCCTTCAGCAAGCATTGCAAATCCAGTTTGTCTTGCTGCCATAACATCTTGGTGGTCTCCAAATATGTTTAATGAAGATGTAGCTAAAGCTCTAGCTGAAACGTGGAATACTCCTGGTAACATTTCACCTGATATCTTGTACATATTTGGTATCATTAATAATAAACCTTGTGAAGCTGTATAAGTAGTTGTTAATGCTCCAGCTTGTAAAGAACCGTGGACTGCTCCAGCAGCACCTGCTTCTGATTGCATTTCCATTACTTTAACAGTTTGTCCAAATATATTCTTTCTTCCTTGTGCAACCCATTCATCTACATGTTCTGCCATTGGAGATGATGGTGTGATTGGGTATATTGCAGTTACTTCTGTGAATGCATAAGATACGTGAGCTGCTGCAGTATTACCATCCATAGTTTTCATTTTTCTCATCGCGTGACCCTTCTTTCTATTATTTAAAAAGCATTAAATTTTTAATATTAAAATATAAATTAAAAATTTAACAATGTGTTATATTATAAAAGTAAGTCTTGATGACTTACTTCATAAACAATATTATTTAGCAAGTTTTTTACCTAATAATTGTGCATTTTTGAAATTTTCTTTTGTTGGAGATTCTTTTACAACTAATTCCCCAATACAGTTAAACCCATATGATTTCATTGTATTAGCCCATAATTTCATGAACATATCATCTGTCCACCCATGACTCCCAAACAAAATACATTTTTTATTATCAATAGATAAACCCTTTAAACTATCAATAAATGGTTGCATTTCCTGTTCTTCTATATTATTTTGGTCCATTGCAGGACTTCCAAATGCTACAGAATCTGCTTCTAAAACATCATTAATAGTAGCATCAGCAACATGTTTTAAAGTTACCTTTGCTCCAGATTCCTCAGCGCTATCCGCAATCATATTAGCAAGTATTTCTACGCTACCACCACAACTCCAGTAAATGATTGACACTTTTTTCATAAATAGCACCATTCCTTCCAACACACAATAAATAGTGATTAACTATTGTATATTATAATTGTAATATAAATTAACTCACACACTTTATTATATAGCACAGAAATTTTTTTGCAAGTTTTGATTATCTAAAATTGATTAATCATACAATATTATTCATTAAAATATTTTTCTATTGATACTATTTGGAAATTTATCTTTTAATACTTTTTAGTATAACTTCTACAATTAAATCAATACTATTTTTTCCATTCATATTATTCATTGCATTAATTATAATTTTCTTATTAGATTTCAATTCTAAAATCTTATTGTATAATGTATCATTTATAAGCTCTTCTTCATTTAACACTAATGCATATCCTTCATTTTTAAATGAATTTGCATTTAATATTTGATCCCCTCTACTAGCTTTTTTAGAAAGTGGTATTAAAAGCATAGGTTTTCTTAATGCTAAAAATTCAAATATTGAATTTGCCCCTGCTCTAGATATTATATAATCAGCTGTATTCATTAAATGTGGTAATTCTTCTGATACATATTCAAATTGTTTATAACCAGCTTTATTTACTAAATTATTATCTAAATTGCCTTTTCCACAAATATGAATAATATTAAAATCTCTTAATAATAGATTTAGCTTACCTCTTATTTGATCATTTATTATTTTAGATCCTAAACTTCCTCCCATTATTAAAATTACTTCTTTTTCTTGTTTGAATCCGCAAATCTTTAAACCTTCTTCTCTGCTTCCATGTAAGATTTCATTTCTTATTGGACTTCCCGTTAGTACGCCTTTATTATCTTTTATAAATTTAAGACTTTCCCTAAAAGTGACACATAGTTTATTACAAAAAGGTGCACTTAATTTATTAGCAAGACCAGGAGTCATATCAGATTCATGTGCTACAACTGGAATTTTTCTTAAATGTGCAGCTATAACAACTGGAACAGCTACAAAGCCACCTTTTGAAAATATTACATCCGGCTTTTCCTTTTTTAATATTTTATTTGCATCTTTAATTCCCTTTAAAACTTTAAAGGGATCAGAAAAATTTTTAAAATCAAAGTATCTTCTCAACTTTCCTGATGATATCTGAAAATATGGAATATTATTATTTTTAATTATCTCTTTTTCTATACCATCTTTACTTCCAATATATTTAACCTCGAATCCATTTTCTTTAAGTGATGGTACTAAAGCTAAATTAGGTGTTACATGACCAGCAGTACCCCCACCAGTCATTATTACTTTATATTTATACACAACAAAACTCATCCTTTCAAATATTACTAAGAATACAAAATAGCTACGCCACAATTTGTTTATTGAAGTTAAGAATTTAAAGTTAAAAGATAAATTTTTTTAATATATAATGAGAATTTCCAATTATATTTTTTCCTTAACTTTCTATCAGTCACTATTAATTCTCAACTAAGCTTCTTTATTAATCTTATATTACATGATATTTTAAAAATCACATTATTCTGTATGATACTTTTTAATTATAATAATTCTACTTATACATTATAACTATTAATTTCTATTAGTCACCATAAAAATACATCTCTATATATAATTTATCAAAAATATTTTTAATTAATTATTTTAAATAAAATATTTGATTTTCTATTTTTTATGTATATGTTCCATTTTATATTTTCTAATTAAATCCTTGTTTACCTTAATTTTTATAATATAAAATTCTATTTTTTTACGCAAGCTATCAATATAGAGGAGGTGAAGAAAATGAATAATAATACTGGAAGCAATAACAATGTAGTACCAGAAGCAAAAGGTAAATTAGCACAATTCAAAAATGAAGTTGCTAATGAAATGGGAGTACCTTTTAAAGAATATAACGGAGACCTAAGTTCAAAACAATGCGGAAGCGTTGGTGGAGAAATGGTTAAGAGAATGGTACAACAATATGAAAACAACATCTAACTATTTAGCACTCCTATAAAAATAGGTGTATTGAAATAATTTAATATTTCAATACACCTTTTATTATGTATGTTTATAAAAATTGCATTTATCTTAGTAAATAAAAAATTCACAAACATATCTAAATATTGAATGAATTCTGAAAATTTTCTGAAAATAGTATTGTGTTTTATTTAACAATGTAGTATATTATACCTATAAAGTTAAATAAAAACTTTAATTGTTATTTATAAATTTATATTTTTATACTATCAACACTAAATATGTGTTATTCATAACAATATAAGCATATAAATAACACATATTAATCAATATCATATATTTACTAGAATATTAGTTATTCTTTAATTTATTATTTATAACATTCAACAATATAATAAAGAATATTATATTAGATATTGACAACTTTTACATTGCAAAAGCAAACGTTTTTTTATAAATTTATTTGTTAATAAAATAACATACATTAACTAGGAGGATATGTTTATGAATTATTCAGAACAATTAAAAAACAAAATTATAACTGTAGAAAAAGCCTTATCACTTGTAAAATCAAATGATGAAATAGTTACTTCATTAGGACCTTGTGAAGCAACATTATTTATGTCAAGGCTTCATGAAATAAGAGACAGAGTAGAAAATGTAACTGTAGTTAGTATGCTTAGTGCTTTAGATTATAAATATCATACAGATCCAAGTATGGCTGGACACTTTATAAATGAATCTACATTTTTTGCTGGACCAGCTAGAAAAGCTCATTCAACAGGTTTAGTTTCATATATACCAACTCATCTTAGATACGCTGGTATCAACAGACTTGATTATAAAACACCTAATATATTTATTGGTGCTGTCACTCCAATGGACAAGCATGGTTTCTTCTCATTATCACTTTCTACTGTATATGAAAGAGATTCATTGGAAAAAGCCGATGTAGTTATATTTGAAGTAAATAAAAATTTACCTAGAATATTTGGAGATACTTCAGTTCATATAAGCCAAGTAGATTATGTGTATGAAAGTAATGAAAAAGTACCAGAATTATCTCCTAAGGAACCTTCTGAAAAGGATTTTATAATTGGCCAATATATAGCAGATTTAGTAGATGACGGTGCTACTATTCAGCTTGGAATTGGTGGAATTCCAAATGCTGTTGCTAAATCATTAATGACAAAAAAAGACTTAGGAATACACACTGAAATGATTACTGAAGGTGTAGTTGATTTATTTGAAGCTGGAGTTGTTAACAATAGTAAAAAAACTCTTCATAAAAATAAAATCATAGGCGCTTTCGCATTCGGTTCTCAAAGGTTATATGACTTTTTAGATGATAATCCTTGTATTGAAATGAAGAGATGCTCTTATGTAAATAATCCATATACTTTAGCTAAAAATAATAAGATGACATCTATAAACACATCTCTTTCTGTAGATTTAACTGGTCAATGTGCTTCTGAAAGCTTAGGCTTTAAACAATACAGTGGAACTGGTGGACAAACTGACACAGGAATTGGTGCACAAATGAGTCCTGGTGGAAAATCTATAATTGCTTTATACTCAACTGCTAAGAATGGTACTATTTCTAGTATTGTGCCTAGTCATTATATGGGTGCAGCTATTACATATTCTAGAAATGATGTTCAATATATTGTTACTGAATATGGAGTTGCTAACCTTCGTGGAAAAAGTATTAAAGAAAGAGTTGATAGCTTAATTGCTATAGCTCACCCTGACTTTAGACAAGAACTTAAGAAGGAAGCTGTTAAGAATAGAATTTGGTAGAATAAAATTTGGTAAAGGAAGTGCTAATTATGGATGATAAAAGTAAATTAAAGGAAATCCTAAGCAAATTGGATTCTATTAACAATAAGGTTAATAATATTCAATATCAAATTTTCCAAACAAGTGAATATTCTGATAATGGTAGCTATATAGATTTTTTATATGACACTTATACAGAGTCACTTATAGAAAATGTTTGTCAAGTAATAGGTGATTAGTTTTATTATAAAAAGGGATAATTAGAAACATAGGTTTCTAATTATCCTTTTTTTAATCGCAAAACATCTATAATTTTAATATTTCTAATCTTAAAATTACTAACTTATATTTTATTATAAAAATTTATCTATAATTTTGTATAACTATTTGAATGTTTATATTCCCATTGTATTCATTTATACTTGGATAAAAGATTAGATCTAAATTTACCGAGTTAAATTCCCCATCATATAATTTTTGCAGTTCTTCATAATTATATTTCTTAGTTATATATTGTTCAAATTCTTGAATATCTCCAAAATAAATTGAATCTATTGTTCTTCCAATAACAGTTTTCAATTTTATTTTTAATACATTTTTATTTTGTCCAAGTACCATAGCTTTTACTGCATTAACATTTTTTGCTCCAAACAAAGGTTTTGAATTTCCCTTTCCAAAAGGTTCTAAAATTTCTAAATCATTTATCATATCATAATTAATATTTTCTAAGCTTAAAGGTACATCTATTATTACTTTAGGCACAAGCTCCTCATCTGTTAATTTCGTGTTTCTATTAAGTTTTTTTCTAAGTAAATCTATATTATTTTCATCTAAAGACAAACCAGCCGCCATTGGATGTCCTCCGAACTTATTTAATAATTCCTTACACGTTAACAATTCTTCAAACATATTATATTCTTCTATTGATCTTCCCGAACCTTTGACACCATCTTCAGCTTTTGTAAGAATTATTGTAGGAACATTATATTTTTCTCTTATTCTCCCTGCTATTATTCCTGCTAAGCTTTCATGAACTTCAGGAATATATATAACAAATACCTTATCATCTTTCATAGTACTATCTTCTATAATTTCTATAGCTTTTTCCACACCATGACTAGTCATACTTTTTCTTTCATCATTTAGTTCAACTAACTCTTTTGCTAAATTTAAAGCTTCTTCTTCATTTTGAGATAATAATAGCCTTAACCCCTTTTTAGCTGAATCTAATCTTCCAGATGCATTTATACATGGTCCTATAACAAAACCCAAATGATAAGTTGAAATTTCCTTACCATCCATTTTAGTTTCTTTCATTAAATATTTTAATCCTAAATTTGTAGTATTATTTATCATCTTTAATCCATTTTTAACAAATATCCTGTTTTCATCAATTAAATCCACAACATCACACACAGTTGCTATTGCAACAAACTCTATTAGCTTATAAAGTTCTTCCTTTGAAATTTTCATTTTTTCATATAAAACTTCAATTAGTTTAAATGCCACACCGGCACCACATATTTTATCAAATTTGTATCCACACTCAATTTGTTTAGGATTAATTATTGAATCTGCTTCTGATGATATAAAAGTTCTATCTCCTTTTTCATCTTCAGCAAAAGGAATATCATGATGATCTGTTACTATTACAGTCATACCTAATTCTTTAGCATATTTTATCTGTTCTATTGCAGAAATCCCATTATCACATGTTAATAAAGTATCTATTTCATCATTCTTAGCTTCAAGTATTATTTTTTTATTTATACCATATCCATCTTTTATCCTGTCGGGTATTTCATAATTAACATTTGCACCGCATTTTTTAAGCGCTGTATATAATAGATAAACACTAATTACTCCATCAACATCGTAATCACCAATTATCCTGATTTTCTCTTTAGAATATATTTTTTCTTTTAATATTTCAGTAGCCTTCTCTATATCTTTCATTTCATATGGATCATGAAAATTACTATAAATGGGATGTATATAATTCTTTATCATATTATCTTCCACAATATTTCTATTTATCATTAATCGAGTTATTAATTCACTAATACCATATTTTTTAGATATATTCTTATAATCAGCTTTAATATTTTTTACAAACCATCTTTCTTTCATTTTATCCCCTCTTTTTTTGAAAATAATAACAAACAATCCACAATTTCACTTAAACTTCATGTTAAAAAGTGGATAAAATCGTGGATTGTTTGTATTTAAAGCTATAATATATTAAAATATTAATATATTATTTATATAACATAGACTTAGCTAACTCTTCTACCTTATCATATCCTAATTTTTCTATTAATTTATAAGCAAACTCTATAGCTGTTGCTGGCCCCCTACTAGTTATTATATTACCATCAACAACAACATTATTTTCTTTGTAGTTACAATTTATAAGTTCATCTTCAAATCCAGGATATGAAGTTATATTTCTTTCATTTGTTAATCCTGCTTTTCCAAGTACTATAGGCGCTGCACAGATAGCACCTATTATTTTACCTTGTTTATTATGCTTCTTAATAAACTCTATAACTCTTTCATCATCTCTTAAATTCTTTGCCCCAGGCATGCCACCTGGGAGTGCTACTAAATCATATTCCATATCAGACTTAAAAATCTTATCTGCTTTTATTGTAACTCCATGAGAAGAACTTACACATTCTTCATCTATTGAAACTAAATCACAAATCATGCCTGCTCTTCTTATAATATTAGATATAGTTAATGCCTCAACTTCTTCAAAACCCTCTGCTAATAATACACATGTCTTTTTCATAAAATTCTCCTCCTACTATTATACAATCATAACATCTTTCAATTCATCATCAATCATTAACATAACATTAGTTCCTCTTCCAGCACGATTTTGAAGCTTTATATCTTCAACCGTTATATTTACTTTATCATTTGCCTTTGAAGTAAGTGAAATTTCTTGCGATCTAGGTGATATTATAACTGTATTTCCATTAACCTCTAAGTATTTAGAAACATATGCTCCAAATATAACCTCATCTTCTTCTCTTAAACTAATACCAGTAACTCCAGATGCAACTTTTCCCATAGAATTAACATTCTCAACTGGGAACCTTATTGCCATCCCCTTCTTAGTTATTATCACTAGATTTCCTAATGTTATATTATTTATATCTACAGATATAACCTCATCATCTTCTGTCTTAAGTTTATAGAAAAATTGCTTTTGAGTATCTACTGAAAACTCATTTAATAAAGTTTTCTTTACTAATCCCTTTTTACTAAAAGAATAAAGTGCTAAATTATCATCGTAAGAAGAAATTGAACTTATTCTTATTATCTTTTCTTTCTTTTCTAAATCTCCAGTAAATACTTCTAATTTAATATCTCCATTCATTATGTTTTTTAATAAGAACCCAGGTATTTTATAAATATAACCCTTATTACTAAATAATAATAATGTTTTTGATGAATTTATCTTTGTTCTATTTATATCTACTTTTGATGTTTTATAATATTTAAGTATATTTTTATCATTAATCCCTATGTTAAATTCAAAATACTCTTCTTCTTTGCTTTCATTCACTTCAACAATTTCATCATCTATAGATAAATTAAATAATTGAATAGGTAGAATATTTCTTGGCACATTTTCAAGTTCTGGTACTTCTATTGTAAACTCTAACTCTAATTTAGTTTTTATATTTAAATAATCATTATTTTCTTCTCTATCTCTTAATTTAACATTCAGTAATGCATCTTGATCTCTTAATTTTAATGCTTGAAGCTTTCCATAAGATGTTTCAAATTTATCTAGTGAACTTTCTTTTATTCCACCACTTTTAGTTATAAATCTAAAAATTTTATTTGGATTAAAGCTATCTACTGATATAACTTCAACTATTTTTTCATCCTCTAAATTTAGAGATTTTATTATAGTATCAAGTCTTTCACCTTTTTCTTTCCATTTTAATTCTGGAATATTTATTCCCTTAACTTGATACATAAAACCTTTGTTCGTAAATATAAGAAGACTATCTCTAGTATTTGAACTTATTAAATATTCTAACTTATCACCTTCCCTATATTCTATATCCTCTGGATTAGAATTAGATCTAATATAATTTTTAACAGGTATTCTCTTTATGAATCCCTCTTTAGATAAAGTTATCATAACCTCTTCAACTATTATAAGTTCTTCAACATCTATTTTACTCTTAGTATCATCTTCTATAATATGCGTTTTTCTTTCATCCCCATATTTATCACTTATTTCTTTTAATTCAAATTTTATAACTTTTAATAATTCTTTTTCATTTGATAATATTTTTTCAAGTCTTTTTATTATTTTTTCAAGTTCTTTGTATTCTTTTTCAAAAACTTTTATTTCAAGACCTGTTAATCTATATAACATTAATTCTAATATAGCTTGAGCTTGTTCTGCTGTAAAAGCAAATTTTTCAATTAAATTATTTGATGCATCTTTTTTAGATTTCGAGCTTCTTATAGTTGCAATAACTTCATCTAATACATCTATAGCTTTAATAAATCCTTCCACTATATGGAATCTCTTTTTTGCTACCTCAAGCTCTTTTTCGCTCCTTCTTGTTACTATTTCTTTTTGATGATTTACATAATGCCTTATCATGTCTTTTAGACTCATGGTTTCAGGCTTCCCATCAGCTAAAGCAACCATATTAAAACTTATATTACATTGAAGTTCTGTCTTTTTAAATAAATATTTTAATATCTTATTTGCACTATCCTCATCAGCAGATTTCTTTAATTCTATTACTGCTCGTATACCATTTCTATCAGACTCATCTCTAATGTCAGATATAAGTTCTAATGCCTTTGAGTGTTTTCTATCTCCTGTCATCTCAGAAATAGTTTGAAGTAATTTTGCTTTATTCCTCCTATAAGGAAATTCTGTAATTGCTATTCCAATTCTACCACTATCTAACTTTTCAATATTAGTTTTCGCTCTATAAGCGACCTTACCAACACCACTTTCATAGGCTGATCTAAGTGAATTTTTTCCTATTAATATTCCACCTGTTGGTAGATCTGGTCCTTTAATATATTCCATTAATTCTTTAATATCTATTTCATTATTATCTATATATGCTAATACTCCATTTGTTACTTCTTTTAAGTTATGTGGAGGAATATTAGTTGCAAGCCCTACTGCAATTCCGAAAGATCCATTAACTAAAAGATTAGGATATCTACTTGGTAATACCTTAGGTTCAAATTCACTATCTGAATAGTTTGGAACCATGTCAACAGTATCTTTATCTATATCTCTCAACATTTCCATGGAAATAGGTGCAAGTCTAGCTTCTGTATAACGCATGGCTGCAGCACTATCTCCATCAATTGATCCCCAGTTTCCATGACCATCTATTAGTGGGGCCCTTGTTGAAAAATTCTGTGCCAAAATAGTCATAGCATCATATACTGATGAATCTCCATGTGGATGAAATTTACCTAATATATCTCCTACTATTCTTGCCGATTTATAATAAGGTCTATCTGGAAAAGCCTTTAGAAGATATGCTCCATAAAGTATTCTTCTATGCACTGGCTTTAATCCATCTCTTACATCTGGAAGTGCTCTCTCTTTAGCCACTTCAATAGCATAAGGCAAATAATTTTCAGGCATAGCTTCCTCTAATGGTACTTTAATTATATTATTATCTCTTGGTATACTTTGAACTTTTTTTGCCATAATATTTCTCCATTCTTAACTTAATTGAATTCTCCGTATTTATACATATAATTTTTTCTTGGCTCTACTACATCGCCCATAAGTAGAGATATCATTTTTTCCGCTTTTGCTGCATCATCTATTGTAACTTGTATAAGAGTTCTTGTTTCTGGGTTTAAAGTAGTTTCCCATAATTGTTCTGGATTCATTTCTCCAAGTCCTTTATATCTTTGAATCAATGCACCCTTTCCTATTTCCTTTTTAGCCTTTTCTAGCTCTTCGTCACTATATGCATACTTTACAGTCTCAGAACCTTTATTAACCTTGTATACTTTGTATAAAGGTGGTTGTGCTAAATATAGATGTCCATTTGCAATTAATGATCTCATATATCTATAAATATAAGTCATCCATAATGTTCTTATGTGATATCCGTCTACATCAGCATCACTCATTATTATAACTTTATCATATTTCATATCATCTTGTTTATAATTTTCTAATGTACCTGTTCCAATTGCTGCATTAAATATTCTTAGCTCTTCTGAGGCTAAAACATTCTCAAGCTTTTGTTTTTCAGTGTTCATTATCTTACCTTTAGATGGCATTATAGTTTGAAATCTTCTATCTCTTGCTTGTTTTGCAGAACCTCCTGCTGAGTCTCCTTCAACAACTATAAATTCATTAACACTTTTATCTTTTAATGTACACACTGCGATTTTACCTGCTAAAGGCGCTGTTCCAACTCCAACTTTTTTCTTTTCAGCATCATTTATCTTTTTAATTTTTTCTCTTCTCTTTGCAGACTCTAATGCATTGCTAATTAAAGTTGTTGCTAACTCCTTATTATCTTCTATCCATTCTAATAATTTGGTATACACTAAGTCATTCATCATAGTATACGCTTCATTATTTCCTAGTTTAGTTTTTGTTTGTCCTTCAAAAATCGGATTTGTAATTTTAATTCTAAGTATTGCAGTCATACCTTCTCTTAAATCATTACCTTCAAATTCCTTATCTTTTTCTTTTATTAAGTTAAGCCTCTTAGCACCTTCTTTAAAAGCTCTCGTCATTCCTGTCTTAAATCCTGTTTCATGAGTTCCTGCTTCAGTAGTTGGTATGTTATTTACGTAACTAGCTATATACTCTGTTGATGAATCTGTAAACTGTATACATATCTCACCTTGTACTTGAAGATTATTTACCGTTCTTTCTCCCTCAAAAATAATAGGAATCTCATGAATAACTGTTTTACTTTCATTTAAGTAATTAATAAAATCTAAAAGACCATTTTCTGAGTAATATTCCTTTTGAATCTCCTCATCTTTTCTTCTATCTATAAGTTCCAATCTTATTCCTTTATTTTGGAATGCTAATTCTTGCAATCTACTATCTATAACATCAAATTTAAAATCTATAGACGAAAATATTTCCGAATCAGGTTTAAAAGTGACTTTCGTTCCTGTTTTATCAGTCTTTCCAATTACCTGTAACTTACTCACAGGTGTACCTGGCATAGATCTCTTTAATTCCTTATCAAAAGCATATTCAAATCTTTGTCTATAAATATTACTATTTTGATACACCTCTACTTCAACCCATTTTGATAAGGCATTCACTACTGCGGCTCCAACACCATGAAGTCCACCAGAGGTTTTATAATTTTTATTATCAAACTTACCTCCAGTATGAAGTTCTGTAAATACCATCTCTACACCTGATTTTTTCTTTATAGGATGTATTCCTGTTGGTATACCTCTACCATTATCATAAATTGTAGCACTCTTATCTGCATTTAAGACAATAGTTACTTTATCTCCATATCCATTTGTAATTTCATCTATAGCATTATCTAATATTTCCCATATACAATGATGTAATCCCTTAGTTCCTGTAGACCCTATATACATCCCTGGTCTAATTCTTACTGGTTCTAGCTTTTCTAGAGATGTTAGGTCAGTAACATCATAATTATTATTTTTTAATTCCATAAGGCCCTCCTCAGACTATTAACTTTATTTCAAATAAGTCCTGATATTTTAATGTTAGTAAAATAACTCTTTCTGTCTATGTAAGCTTTTATACTAAAGTATCAATGATAACTTTAAAATAAATTATTAAAAACTATATATTTTAACTCACACTATTTTATATTATATTTTCTCTATTTACTACTTCTATTATTTATTGTTTATTAAATTTCAGTATAAACATACGAACTTATGTACTATTATACTATAAAAATATACTTTATTTTACATCTCATGTCAAAAAATAAAATTTTAATTTAGATTCATTATATCCCATACGCGAAAGAAGAGTGCTTTATTCAGTTATGTAATAAAAATTTTAAGTTCCATTACATCCCTTAAGCACTCTTTAAATCAAATTTTATATAACAAATTTAAACATCACATATTTCAATATTTCTAATGTGTTTAGTATGATTCCACTCTTTATTATTCTTGTTCCATATTCCTTGAATAGTAATAGGAATCCAAGTTATAGTATATAATCCATATAATAAGAATCTGAAAAATAATACCAAACTATTTTTTCCTAACAATAGAAATACTGCTAATAAAAATATTACATTAAATCCTAAAGTAATCCCTAATGTAACTCCATAATTTTGCATTGGCTCTAATCCATAATTTTTTACTATTCCTAAAAGATAAGGAATAAAAAATACATTACTTGAATACAATGCAGTCATTGCAAAGAAACCTTTAGATACTTTATTTTCAACCGCTAATACAAGTGGAGTTATTATAAATTGTACTAAAGCAAACACTTTAATTCCTATTCCCCACGATATACTATCAGATGCTTGACTCAACACAAATATACCTTGACCTTGTGTATCTAATTGTATTATTGTTAGTATAGCTGAAACTGCTAACATTAAAGTAATAAAAGGTTGTAATACATATAATGCACAATCAAATATGTACCATTTTCTTTCTTTAATTGACTTTTTAGTTAGTTTCCAAAAATATCTTGATGCTACATCTGTAAATCCTTGCATCCATCTTTTTCTTTGAGTCCATGATTGAGATAATTTCAATGGTTTTTCATCATAAATTATAGCATCATGAGCCCAACCTACTTTTTCTCCATTTAAAACAAGCTTACATGTAAATTCTAAATCCTCAGTTAAACAAGTTGCTCCCCAACCTAATTCTTTTAAAGTTTCAGTTTCTATTGCAAAACCTGTTCCACCTATTTGATTAGAAAATCCTACATTTGCTCTAGCTAATTGGAACATCCTATTTTGAGTCCAAAAAGCTATTGAATATGAAGCTGCTATCCATGAATCTTCTGGATTCTTACTATCAATATAGCCTTGTACCACTTTATATCCATCATTCATTTTAGAATTAATTTCTTGCAAAAACTCCTTATGAACTAGATTATCAGCATCAAATATAGCTACTGCATCATACTGTTTTTTCATTTTAAATAATTTATCAAACATCCATTCCAAGGCATATCCTTTACCTCGTTTATCTTTATTAAATCTTTCACAGACATTAACACCGTATTTTTTTGATATTTTAGCAGTATTGTCAGTACAATTATCTGCTATAACAAAAACATCATACATATCTTTGGGATAATTAAGATTTAACATACTTTCGATCAATTTACCAATAACTACTTCTTCATTATGTGCTGCAATTAATAACGCAAATCTCTTATTTGGAGTATAATTTTTCTTTTCCTTTTTCCTAATAAGACCAAAAAAACCTAACACCATATAATATAAAGTTAATATAAATACAAATATTTGAAATATCGCTGTTATGGTAAAAATGTATTTTCCCATTACATTCACTCCTAATGTTAAATGAAGCTAATTCTTCACTTATTATTTTATCTACACATTTTAATTACACCTTTATTTAATATATTTCAATACAAATAAAAAATCAAGTATGTTTTTCTTAAGATAAAATTAAGATTGTTTTATTTAAGTTTTTTGTAACCATTTACCATGAGTTTTCTTAGTTTCTTTAACATTTATTCAATAATGCTTATTTCTTTTTGGTAAATCAATAAATATTATAATTTCCTCTTTAATTCTATATCTTTATATTTTCCATATATAAAGATATTTATTAATGTAATTTTTGTAACTAAAAAATCCTTTTTTATCTTAATTCTATTTTTTAAAAATAAAAAACTCTTGTAATATATACTATTAAAACAAAAAAATAATTTCACGTTTACAATTCATAACTTAAATAAATTCATTTTAAACTTAAATTTCATTGTTATTCCTATGCCTTAAATATTCTATACTTATATATATAAATTTAAAGAGTTAACTTTAATTTTAAAAAAATTAAAGTTAACTCTTATAAATTAATAACTACTTTAAAGAAAAAGAAAATTATATAATCCCTTGACTTATCATAGCATCTGCTATCTTCATAAACCCAGCTATGTTAGCTCCCATTACAATATTTCCTGGATGTCCATATTGTTCTGCTGCATTTTTAGAGTTGTTATATATATTTTTCATTATATCTTTAAGCTTTTCATCTACTTCATCAAATGTCCATGATAATCTTAAACTATTTTGTGACATTTCAAGAGCTGAACAAGCAACCCCTCCAGCATTAGCTGCTTTTGCTGGTCCAAATAACACATTATTATTTTGGAATACATCTATTGCATCTAAAGTTGATGGCATATTAGCACCTTCAGCTACTGCTTGAACTCCATTAGCTACTAATATTTTTGCACTTTCTAAATCGATCTCTCCTTGAGTTGCACAAGGCAGTGCTATATCACATTTAATTTTCCAAATATCCTTGCATCCGTCTTCATACTTGGCAGTTGATACATAATTTAAATAATCCTTTATTCTACCTCTCTTTACTTCTTTAATTTCTTTTATGGCTTTTAAATCTATTCCATTTTCATCATATATATATCCATTAGAATCACTTAGTGCTACAACTGTTGCACCTAACTCTTTTGCCTTTTGAGTAGCATAAATAGCAACATTTCCTGAACCAGAAATAACTACTTTTTTGCCTTCAAATGTCATATTATTATCTTTTAACATTTCATCTGTAAAATATACTAAACCATATCCAGTAGCTTCTGTTCTCGCTAAGCTACCTCCAAAAGTTAAGCCTTTTCCAGTTAAAACCCCTTGTTCACTAGCATTTCTCAATTTTTTATAATAACCATAAAGATATCCAATCTCTCTTCCACCTACACCAATATCTCCTGCTGGAACATCTATATTAGGTCCAATATGCTTGTATAATTCAGCCATAAAACTTTGACAGAATCTCATTATCTCATTATTTGATTTTCCTTTTGGATCAAAATCTGAACCACCTTTTCCCCCACCAATTGGTAATCCAGTTAAAGAATTTTTAAATATTTGTTCAAAACCTAAAAATTTTATTATACTTAAATTTACTGATGGATGAAATCTTAATCCACCCTTATATGGTCCTATTGCATTATTAAATTGTACTCTAAATCCTCTATTTACTTTAACATTCCCACTATCATTTACCCAAGGTACTCTGAAAATAATTTGTCTGTCTGGTTCCACTACCCTCTCAAGCAAAGCAGCCTCTATAAATTCTTCATGCTTTGCAAATACTGGTACCAAAGAATTTAGTACTTCAGTAACTGCATCTATAAATTCTGTTTGTTCATTATTAACCTCTTTAACCCTCTTCAATACCCCATCAATATATGCTCTTGCTTTTGCTTCCATTAAATTCATCTCCTTAAATTTTACAAATCAATTATTTTGACTTAAATGATTTTGTTTATATAATACACCTTGCTAGTTTATTTTGCTATAATATTATTAAAATTATATAAAAATTCATAGTTTACTATATTATTTCTCTATTTATTATCAATTTATCAATTTAAATTTCAGGATTATTGTATAATTTCATTAATTAATTTTCTAAAAAATCGTATATTTTTACCTTTAATATAACTATATTCCATAGGTAATATTACCAAACATCCTAATGTTCCCATAATTATATCTAACATGGTATCAATCAAACTATTATTTTGAGAATTAAATCCAAGTAATCTATCTGTAGAAAACTCCCACATCTCCCATATTCCAGCCATAGCGATTGAAAAACTTATTATAAAAATCAATGCAAATATTGGATTTAATTTTTCACTAACTTTATGTGTATAGTTTATATATATATAAAATGCTAAAATACTTATTATTATTCCAGATATAAAATGTAGTATCTTATCATAATGATTTATATATGTATATATATTAAGTATATTTCCTACATACATGGCCATAATTATAAAAGTTACTGTTAATAAATAAATCATTTTACAATGTTTAATAAAAGTAACTGAAAAAACAAGTTTCGCAATAAAAATAGTTACTATAACTAATAAAACTCTAAAAACCGCACTGCCTGACTGAAATAATATATTAAATATTAAGTGAATTACTAATATTGTAATTACCACTATTGTTATTATTTCATCATATGTTAATTTTCTTTTCAAATTTACTCCTCCTCATTATATCTTTTTAAACTATATTCTTAACTCAAAGAGTTCTATACATTATTATATTTAGACGATGTTATTTAAAATACAAAACATTTTTAGTAATGTATTTTTGCTTTAAAATAAAAAATTCTTGTTTTAGTACCATATTGTTTCCTTCAGTTCTAAGATTTCATTAGACTTTTCAGAACTTCTATACTTTCTTAATCATTAAAATACGTCCCATTATCAAACCACCTATGAAACCTCCTATGTGGCCTAAATTATCAATATTACTAATGTTGAATCCTATAATTAAATTTAGAATTATTATTCCTATTAAATTTAATATATATTCTTTTTCTACTTTGTGTCTTTCTTTTATGCTAAACGCTAGTATTGCTCCAAGTAAGCCAAAGATAGCTCCAGATGCTCCTACTGATACTGAATTTTCATTCAATACTACTCCTAATAAGCTTGATGTTATTGCTGATATAAAATATATACTTAAATATTTTTTGATTCCAAAAATCTTTTCTACCTGTGGACCTAATATATATAATGCATACATATTAAATAACAAATGTGTTATTCCCCCATGTAAAAATGCACAAGTTATTAGTCTCCAAATTTCACCTTGATATATTAAAGGATTGTACTTTGCTCCAAAATTTATTAATACATTTATATTTATACTTAATATGTTTCCAGATATAAAGGCTGTTAATAAGAATATAACTACATTAATTGCAATTAAAATTAAAGTGATGTTCTTATTTCTTGAAAATTTATTTAACTTAAATTCAGAGCTTTTATTTATATTAATAATTATATTTTTCAAAGGTTCACATGAGGTATCACATAAAACTATATTATTATTTTTTTTATTTATAACTAATTTATTTATATTTTCCTGTTTACTTCCTAAATATTCTCCATTTGAAAATACCACTATATTTAAAGCAAAATTTTTTCCTAATGTTTTTAAATATTCTATGGCTTCCTGTACGTTTATATCTTCATGTTCTTCACTTGTAACTAGTACACAATAGCTACCATATCCTAACTCTTTTATAGCAATATAATTTAATTTATCATAAAACTTACTATAGTATTCTTTAATATAAAAATTATCATTTTTTATTAAGAAATTAAATAATTTTTGTTCTAAATATTTCATTCTTAAGTCCATCCCTTTTTATAATCTATTTATATTTTTCAGACTATCTTTTATAAAAGTATTGATATATACATAAGTAAATTAAACAGAGTAGTTAGACTTTACCTATTGTATATATCAACACATATTAAAATAGCCATCTTTCAAAACATATATTTCTATAATTTTGTATTACATAAGTAATACAAATGCTGTCTTAAAAATTAAGACAGCATTATATAATATATTTTCATTTCTTATGTTTTAAATATATGAACACATCACTTAAACATATCCTTATTCTTTAAAAATCAATCATATCTAATAATTCATTGAATCTTTTAATTGTTGCTTCTAATGGTTCATCAGTTGTCATATCAACACCTGCATTTTTTAATATATCTATTGGATAATCACTTCCTCCAGATTTTAAGAATCCCTTATACTTTTCAACTGCATTTTCTTTTTTATCTAAAATAGATTTAGAGAATGCTGAAGCTGCTGCAT
Source organism: Clostridium cagae (assembly GCF_900290265.1). Taxonomy (NCBI): domain Bacteria; kingdom Bacillati; phylum Bacillota; class Clostridia; order Eubacteriales; family Clostridiaceae; genus Clostridium; species Clostridium caccae. The sequence continues at coordinate 329,091 of NZ_OKRA01000001.1, read as the reverse complement.
AACCTGTAGCATATTGATATACATAAAAATCTGAATAAAAATGAGGAATTCTTGACCATTCAATATCTATTTCTTTATCTACAATCATTTCAGGTCCAAAATATTTTACATTTAATTCATGCCATTTAGTATTGTAATCTTCAGCTGTTAAAGGAATTCCATCTTCTAAGCTCTCATGTGTATATAGTTCAAATTCTGCAAACATTAACTGTCTAAATACAGTAGTTCTTATTTGTTCCAATTCTTGATTTATTAAATAAAGCTTTTTATTTTTATCTTTTTCTTTATCTATTAAATAATGAATAAGTATTGATTCATTTGTAGTAGATGCAACTTCTGCACAAAATAAAGTATATCCTGCATAATAATATGGTTGCTCTTTTCTTGAATAATATGAATGAATTGAGTGACCCATTTCATGAGCTAATGTAGATACATCTCCAAGTTCATTATTATAATTTAATAATACATAAGGCATTGTATCATATCCACCCCATGAATATGCTCCACCCTTTTTACCTTTATTTTCATATATATCTATCCAACCATCTTCTATACCACTCTTAAATATACTTAAATATTCATCACCTAATGGTTTTAGTGCATCTAATACTATATCTACACCATCATTAAACTCTATCTTTTCTTTTGGAGTTTCAATAACTGGAACATATAAATCATACATATGAATTTCATCTAAACCTAAAAGTTTCTTTTTTACCTTTACATATCTATGAAGAGAATCTAAATTATCATTTATAACTGTCACAGCATTTTTGTATACCTCTAAAGGTATATTATTAGGTTTAAGTGAAGCTTCTAAAGCACAATTATATTTTCTTATTTTACTGCTAAAATTAAAGTTTTTAATTGAGCAAGTTAAGGAAGTAGCTAATGTATTTTGAAGTTTCTCATATTCACCAAATAACTGTTCAAATGCTCTTTTTCTAAGCTCCCTATTTTTACTTCTTATAAAAGAAGAATAATTTCCCTCTGTTAATTCTACATCTTTTCCATCTTCATTTTTTATTTTTCCAAATGTCATATCTGCATTAGTTAAAATATTATGGATAGCCGATGGTGCATCTAAACAATCAGAGGCTTGAGCTAAAAGTTCTTCCATTTCTTTTGACAATACATGAGGTTTTTCTTTTAATATGTCTTCAAATAAAAATTTATATGGTTTTAATTCATTTAATCTTTCTATTTCTTTTTCTATAAAACCATCTTCTAAACTCAGTATTTCTGGAACAAAATAAGCTGTATAACTTGCAAACTCAGCCATATATATATCAATTTTGCTCATTAAACTTTGATATGTTGAATTTGAAGTATCTTCATCAGACTTTAAATGAGCATATATATATAACTTTTCTGCCTTTCTTGATATTTCTTCACTTAATTTTAAATATTCTAATATGCTTTCTCCACAATTTAATTTACCCGAAAAATCTTTTAAGCTATGTGCTTCATTTTTCAAATCATTAAATTCTTTTTCCCACTCATCAATATTTTTATATATTTTTTCTACTTTCCATTTGAATTTGGATTCAATTTCTTCTCTCTTTTTTAATTCTTCCATTAATTTACCTCCTATTTAAATTACAATAGTAAATACTTTAAGATTTTAAATATATTCTTCCTTCTTATCTTTGATATTTTCCCATACATTATTCATTTCTTCTTGTATTAATGTTGTACATTCGTGTATTTTTTCTTTAATAAAATCAAAATCATCTTCATATTTAAATTTTATAACATATGTTGGATCATATTCATCTAAGTCTTCTTCTATTTCATATCCTTTTTCAGTGAATCTTTCTGTATTAAATAAATCATATATAGCTGAATATTCCCATTCTTCTACATTTTTATTAGTATCAAAATACATATGTACAATTCCATCTAATACATAAAACTTTTTAACAAATAATCCACCTTCATTTACTTCAAAACTTCCTAACTCTTTCTTTATAAATCCTGTTTCACTATCTTTCTCTATTAAAACTAAACTTGAAAATTCCATAATTCAGCACCATCCTTTTAAATATTTGTTCATTTATAATAAAGCACATGAAAATAAATAATAACTCCAAAATCGCAATGGATATTCTTCATCAGGCAAGAAAATGAATTGATCTCATAGCGTGTCTATTAGGTCAATTTGATGACTCAGCATGATGAAAAATAAGCTGACAAATGGACTTGTTATTTTTTGATTATGCCTAAATACATTATAAGTATATTTTATCTTAATAATCAATAGAATTACTTTTATTTATTATATTTTTCCATTTTATGTATAAAAACCATTTAATTAATTGTAAATATATGGTAATATTTTCTTACAAGATTTTATATTATGTAACCTTTAATTTGTATTATTAGAATTCTTATTAAAAATATTACATGGACATTATAGGAGGTGTTTATGGAGCGTCAGGAATTTTACAGTAGAAATGTAAAAAAAAATAATACTATTAATTTAAATCAATATAAGAAACAAAAGATAAAGAAAAGGAAAAGAAGAACTCTTATAAAACGTTATATATGCACATTTTTTATTTTAGTTACTTTAGTTGTTTCTTCTTTTATTATTACAAAAGAAATATATATTCAAAAAAGATGTGCTGATTTAGCTTACTCTGTTGAACATTATTTTACTAACGGTTTTGATAAAAAAAATAAACTTCTTAGAGTTCAACAAATGTCACTAATTTATTCTGATGGTGAAAATGCTCTTGTAGAGGCTTCAGGATTATCAAAAAAAGAGCCTCATAAACAAACAATTTTAAAAGGAAACTTTAAAAAAGATAAAAGTAATTTTTGGGTACTAGATGAAGTATATAATTAGTAATAGTTGCAAACAATTTGCAACTAAGTATATAATATATTTAGGCGTTATATAATATAACGCCTAAATATATTATTTTTAAGGAGTTGATTATTTTTTGATAAAAATAAAAGATTTATCATTTTCATATACAAACAAATCTGAACTTTTATTAGACAATATTACACTTGATATACCTGCTGGTGTTTACTTATCAATACTAGGTGAAAATGGTAGTTGTAAAAGTACATTTATAAAATTGGTACTTGGATTATTAAAACCAACATCAGGCTCAATAACTTTAGATTTCAATAAAATTTCATATGTTCCTCAACGATTAGATAATTTTAACTCTCAATTTCCTATAACAGTAAAAGAACTATTATCAATGCATGCAAAAACCATGGGAATTAAAAAGACTACTGAAATAGATAACGTATTAAATAAAGTTAATATGAAAAATTTCAAAAATTCATTAATTGGAAATTTATCTGGAGGGCAACAACAAAGAATATTTATTGCAAAAGCCCTTATAGGGAATCCTGATTTAATAATATTAGATGAACCATCAACTGGAGTTGATGAAAAAAGTCAGAATGAAATCTATCCTTTATTAAAAAGTTTAAATGAAAATTTAAATAAAACAATTATATCTGTTGAACATAATACAGATGTTGCACTTAAGTATTCTACTCATATTTTAAAAGTTAATAGTGGTATTCTTACTTTATATACTAAAAAAGAATTTATTAATTATCTTGAATGTGAACATCATAAGTCTTGCGCAATGTAACTATTTTATTAATTTTAGAAAGGTAATTATATATGTTTGAATTAAGTTTTATGCAAAATGCCTTTATGGCTGGAATTATAGTAGCAATACTTTGTCCATTTATTGGTCTATTTATTGTTCTTAGAAGAAATTCTATGATTGGAGATACATTATCACACTCATCCTTTGCTGGAGTAGCTATTGGCCTCGTAATAGGAACAACTCCAATAATTACTGCTTTTTTATTTACATCACTTTGTGCAATAATAATAGAATTTCTAAGAGATTATTATAAAAAATATTCTGAATTAGTCATGTCTATTGTATTGACCTTAAGTTTAGGTATTGCAATTATATTAGTAAGTAGCGGTAAAGCCGTTGCTAAAGTAGATTCTTTTTTATTTGGTAGTATATTAACTGTAACAAAATCAGATATTTTACTAATTGCATTGATTGGTACGGTTTGTATAATACTTTTACTTATAATCTATACTAAATTAATATATGTAACATTTGATGAAAGTGGTGCTAAAACTGTTGGAATAAATGTTAAACTTATAAATTACATATTTACATTATTAGTTGGTGCAACTATATCTCTTTCTATTCAAATAATGGGAATTTTAGTTGTTTCATCAATAATGGTAGTTCCTGTAGCAACTGCTATGCAATTAAAAAAAGGGTTTAATAAAACGCTAATTTTTTCTATAATTTTTGGATTAATAGATGTTATATTAGGTTTAGTTTTATCATATTACCTTAATAGCGCTCCTGGAGGAACAATTGCTTTAACTTCAGTAATAATGCTAGTGTTAACTTTAATATTTACATCTAATAACAATCGTTAATAAATAGTTAAAAAATAAACTATTTATATTATAGACTGAATTTAATATACAGATTTTTATTTCACTATGATACTTATACTCAAATATAAGTATTTGTAAAAAATACATAACAAAATGTGCTAAATAAAAATTTATTTAGCACATTTTGCTTTTTTACTTTATTGATATAATTCAAGCAAACACATTTCTTCAGTCTTATCTCAAAATTAAAAGTCTCAATATTAATACAATAAGCTATTTACAAATAAAATATTATGATTTTCTCATATTTATAAAATTTTTACAAAGTTAAAAACCCTATCTGTACTTTACTTATTTTTTTTGCATTCTTGACATACACCCTTAAGGATAAGGTTATGTTCTGTCAATGTGAAACCAGTCTTATTTTCTACAAGTTCTTGTATTTGAATCATAGGACATGGAATCTCCACTTCTTTATGACAAATATCACATTTTAAAAAATGCATATGAGTCTTCTTCTTTAATTTATAAGAAAATACACCATCTTCAAGAACGATTTTATCAATTATATCTTTTTCTTCAAATAATTCTAAGGTTCTATAAATAGTACTTAAATTAATATTTATATTATCACATCTACAAATTTGATATATCTTCTCCGCACTCAAACTATTATTAGAAATTCTTAATATCTCTAATATCTCAACTCTTCCTTTTGTTACTTTTATATTTTTATTTTTTAAAAATTCTTTCAAATCCATTAGTCTATCCCCTAATAAACATTCTTAAGTTTATTATAACACATGATCATTAAAGAACTACATTAAAAGAATACCATTTTTAATCCAAATAATATTAATATGATTCCTGCTAAAAAATCAGCATACTTACTTATAAAATTAATTTTTCTTATGTATTTACATAAAAATAATCCACTTAAACATATTACCAAAGTTATAAGTCCTATCATCAAAGAATCCAATGCAAGAAGTAATGCACTATTTAAATTATGAAGAGTAGTAAACCCAACAACTAAAGCATCTATGCTTACAGATATTCCAAGTATCACACAAGTACTATTTCTTTCTAACATATCATTCTTTTCACTCTTTAATCCATCCAATATCATGAGTATACCTATAATCAAAAGTATTATACCTCCTGCTAAGGAAGATATGCTTACAATATAAACATCAAACAGATATCCTGCTGCTCCTCCAATATAAGTAAACAAAAACTGAAAAAAAGCAAAAGATAATATAAACTTCATTTTATTTTTGTAAGTAAGTATTGAATTTAATCCTATACTTAGTGTCACACCAAACGCATCCATTGCTAATATAATTCCTATTAATATAACTTCACTTAAACTCATAATCATCACATTCCTTATATTTATAAAATTAGTATCTATTATAATAATTATTATTATTATAATCAACATATATGCAAAAATAATTAATTAATTTAATATTTAGCAAAAAAACTATTTATTTAATGTACTTTTTGTTGTATATTATTAAATAGAGTATTATTAATAAGTAAATAGTGTATCACATTTATACTATTTTGTTTTAAAAAGGAGCGTTTTTATGTCTAATTGTATTATTGCACAATCTGGTGGTCCAACTTCTGTTATTAATTCTAGTGTAGTAGGATTAATACATGCTAATAAGTCACTTAAAGTTTTTAATAAAGTCTATGGTGGTTTAAATGGTATTGAAGGAATTTTGAATAAGAATATAATTGATCTTACCCTAATTAATGATGATGAGTTACAAACTTTTAGATACACACCATCTTCTGGGTTAGGATCTTGTAGATATAAATTACAAAATCCCAATAATTCTTGTGATGAATATGAAAAACTAGTAGAAATATTAAAAGAATATGATATAACTTCATTTTTTTATATAGGTGGAAATGATTCTATGGATACAATTGCTAAACTTTCTGCTTATTCTAAAAAAAATAATATTGATATAAACTTTATTGGTATTCCTAAAACAATTGATAATGATTTAATGTTTACTGATCATACCCCTGGTTTTGGTAGTGCTGCAAAATTCATTACAACATCAGTATTAGAAACTTATCTTGACTCTTCTGTATATATTAACAATGGTATCTTTATATTGGAAACAATGGGCCGAGATACAGGTTGGCTAGCAGCCTCAGCTTGCATAGCTAAAATAGATGACAAACCTGTTGCTGATTTTATTTACTTGCCCGAAACGGCTTTTGATAAATATCAATTTATCAATGATGTTAGACAAAAGTTTAAAGAACAAAACAAAGTATATATTGTTGTATCTGAAGGCATTAAAGATGAAACTGGTAAATTTATATCTGAGTTTCAATGTGTTTCTAATGATAATTTTGGACATGCTCAATTAGGTGGTGTTAGCCAGTATCTAAGAAATTTACTTCTCGATGCCGGTATAACTAAAAGAGTAAAAGCTTTAGAACTAGGAATTTTACAGCGTTGTGCCATGCACTTTGCATCTGATTCTGATTTAAATGAAGCTTATGATGTTGGTTATGTAGCTTTACAAAGTGCATTAAATAATGAAAGTGGTAAAATGGTTGCTATAAAACGTAATGATTCTAAAGACTATAAATCATCTTACTTCTTAGTAGATGCTGATAAAGTAGCTAATAATGTTAGGTACTTCCCTTCTGAATGGATTAATGAAGATGGAAACTTCTTAAAAGAAGAGGCTTGTGAATACTTTTTACCATTAGTAAAAAATATTCCTAATTTAAAATTAGAAAACAATTTACCACAATATAAAGTTTTTAACGTCTAATTATGTTTAACTGAGTAAAAGAGTTATTAAACTAAAACTAATAACTCTTTTACTATAAAAATCTAATATCACCAAGATTTCATATTATCTAAAGAATGAAATTTTAGACTATCTCTAAACATTCATTCTTTATAAAGTTAACTTTCCTCTTGCAATATCTTCTACTGTATTTAAAAAGAAATCTATTTCCTTTTCTGTATTGTATACTGCAAAACTTACTCTAATCATTCCTGGCATTCTTTTTGTTTCATCATTTAAAAAAGAACTTGCATCTTCCTCACTTATTCCCATAAGCCTTCTACAATAAGGATGTGCACAAAACCATCCATGCCTTACTGCTATTCCACGTCTCTTAGCTAATATTTCAGCTACTTCTCTGTCATAAAATTCATTTATATTAAAAACAGCTATTCCAAGCCTATCATAAATATTAAAAGTATCACCGTAATTAATTACCTGTGGAATGCTTTCAAGACCTTGCAACATTCTCTTTAAAAGAACTTTTTCATGTTCTTCAATAAATTGATACCCTATATCCCTTAATTCCTTTAATGAATTTATTAAAGACATTACTCCTAAAAAATTTGGAGTTCCTGCTTCATTTTTTTCTGGTGGCTTAAGATAAGTTACTTCGTTATCTAAAACCAACTCCACTGTTCCTCCACCTGAATAATCTGGAAGAGAATTTATGAAATCTTCTTTTAATCCTATTATTACACCTATTCCAAATGGAGAATATATTTTATGAGAAGAAAATACTAAAAAGTCTATATCCTCTTCTTTTGAATTTCCGCTAATACTAATTTTTTTATGAGCTACAAGTTGAGCTGCATCTACTATTAACTTAGCACCGTATTGATGAACTATTTTTGCTATTTCATGAATATTGTTTATATATCCAGTTACATTAGATGCACCAGTTAAGGATACATATTTTATTTTTCCAAGATTCTTTTTTAGCTTTTCTTCTAACTCTTCAAGTTTTAATCTTCCCTCTTTATTAACTTCTATATAATCAACTTTCCCCCTATTTCTCCAAGGTAAATCGTTTGAATGATGTTCCATTCTTGATATAAGAACAATCTCATCATCTTCTTTTAATAAGGTTTTAGCAAGTTTATTTAAAGCTTCCGTTGTATTGTTAACATAAATTACAACATATTTATCACTATTCTTTATATGAAAAAAATCCATTAAAAATTTTTTTGATTCATAATATAATTCGGTAGTTATTTCTGCTTTTTGCCCTGCACCTCTACCTATGGATGCATAAGTTTTACTTAGCTTTTTCATATATGAAAAATTAGATTTAAAAGTAGGTGTAGTTGCTGCATTATCAAAATTTATTGAATTTATTCCATTACCTTTATAATCATAAACTTTTTCATCTATTCCAAGAAATAAATCCCTAATGTTCTCCTCATTTTTTATCCTCATATACATCTCCTCCAATATATCCTATTCATATATGGCTTTTATTGTGTCATGATGAAATATAGTTAAATAGGTAATATCTATGTCTATGAATTCATATTATAAAGTGTAACAAATAGTCCTTTATACTCATATAGTTATTAAGAAAATATATGGAGGTATCGTATAAAAATGAAACCAGATAAAAAATATATGAATATTGAATGTAATAATGATTTTGATTATAATTTTGTCCCACTAAAAAACAATTTTAATTTTCGCTGTAATCAATCATCATTAACACCCTTTTTTAAAGTTAATAATTCTCTCTTTGATGGTGAGCCTAATAATAATTTTGATTTTAGAAGTGATATTAATTCTTCTAATTTATTTCCAGATGAAACTATGCAATCACAACTATATTGCTATATTAATCAACTAGATAAAAATTGTAATAAAAAAAGTGATGTTATGAAAAAAGATACTTCAAATGAATTAACTCCTGATAAAGTGCTTAGAGGATTTGATTTAGATTTAAATGAAAGTGAAGATTTAGAAAGAATTAATTCTGATAATGATGTTAATAGAATTTATTTAAAAATTGAAGAAAAGAATCCCAATCTATTAAATACTCTTTCAGTTTATGGAATTCCTTATCCAATAGCTAGAGTAATCATTAAAAGGATAATAAAATTATCATTACAATACTATAAGGAAAGGTAGGTGAAATTTTATGTTTTTATTTAGAAATTCATTTCCAGATATAAAATCAAACATTAGATTTCTGCATGCTATTCCTGAATCTATAAGTGTAGATATCTATGCTAATGATAAATTACTATATTCCAATCTTGCATTTGCACAAGTTTCAGATTATATAACTGTTTCACCTGGTAAATACGATATTAAATTATTTAAAGCTTATACTAATGATAATCCTCTACTATCTGAAACAATAGAAATATTACCACTTTCTTATTCAACTATAAATATAAACTATGAGGATAATCAAATAGCACTATTTAAACTAGATGATAGTGAACTAGAAGCTAATCCACTATTATCATATGTAAGATTTATTAATCTTTCACCAAACTCATCTAATATGTCTTTGTCATTACCAGATGGACCACTTTTATTTGATGAAATTCCTTACTTAGAGACAACAGATTACTATCCTGTATCTCCTGGAATATATAATTTTGTTGTATCAGATAAAAATAATTTCAGCAAATTTATAAGCAATATTGAATTAGATAAAAATATGTTCATAACAATTTATATCGTTGGCCTCTCTAATGACACTCCTAGAATAGGCTATATGCTAACTAAAGATGCTTACAGACAAAAGTAATCCTATAAGTAATGCCTATCTTAATACATGCATTAAGATAGGCATTTTAATTTTAAACCTTTATCATAGCTAAAATCTTTTTAAATAAAATAGGCTTAATAGTATCTATATCCGTAGGTTCTTTAAATATTATAGTTGTAAAACATACACTCCCAACTAATTCTATTATCATAAACAAAGTCATTTCAGCTTCTTCTTTTGACATACCAGAGTTAACTAGATTTTTTATAAAATTATCTACTACCTTATTTACATTATAATATTCCTCTGGTTTTAATATATTTTTCCTATAAAGTCCCCAAGAAATATTTTTATTTATAATTTTAAGAAGTAACTTATTGTGTTTTAAATTTTCTATTATGTAATTTATAAAAAATAAAACTCTTTCTGAAAAATCCTCTATTTCTTCATTAGTGGTTTCATTCATAGCCTCTTTTAATAATTTGTTGCTCTTTTTTAATATAAGTTTATTTAAAAGATCATGTTTATCATTAAAATATAAATAAAATGTACCTTTTGCTATTCCAGCTTTATTTACAATATCACTTATAGAAGTCTTCTCAATTCCTTGTGTTAAAAACAGTTCATATGCTGAATCAAATAACTGTTTTTCCTTTAATTGTTTCTTTACACTAACCTTATCAATCTTTTCGTCATATAAGTTCATTTATAATTCCTCCAAAGATTATTCCTTAAATTGATATACCTATTATAAAATAGTATAATTATATAATATACATTTAATTATAACAATAAAACATTGGAGGATAAATAATGATTGTCTTAAGTTGTAAAGATATAAGTAAAAGTTATGGAATAGATGATATTTTAAAGGAAGTAACTTTTTCTGTTAATGATGGAGATAAGGTTGGTATAATTGGATCAAATGGAGAAGGTAAATCTACTCTATTCAAAATACTTTCTAAAGAAATCCTTCAAGATACAGGTGATATTTATATAGATAAAAATAAATCTATAGGCTATTTATCTCAACATTTAAACTTAAATTCTGAATTTACTCTTTATGATGAAATGTTGACAGTATTTAATGAGCTTATACAACTGGAAAATAAAATTTCTAATTTACAAATAAAAATGGGTGAACCTTATGATGAGAAAAATGCTGCTTATCATGAAAAGATAATAAAAGACTATACTACTGCTCAAGATTTATATGAAAACAGAGGTGGATATACATATAAGGGTGAAATATCTCGTATAGTTAAGGGTTTAGGATTTAATGAAAATGATTTTAATAAAGTTATTTCAACACTTAGTGGTGGACAGAAGACTAGAGTAGCTTTATGTAAGCTATTGCTTTTAAAACCTGATATATTACTACTAGATGAACCTACTAATCATTTAGATTTGGATGCAATTGAATGGCTTGAAGAATACTTAAAAAGCTATAAAGGAACAGTTCTTATAATCTCACATGATAGATATTTCTTAGATTCTGTTACTAATATAACCTTTCAAGTTATAAATGGTCATATTAATTGCTATAATGCATCATATACTAAATATTTAGAATTAAAAGAAAAAGATTATGAAAGTAAATTAAAAGCTTATAACATTCAACAAGCTGAAATTAAAAGACAGGAAGCTATTATAGAAAAATTCAGATCATTTAATAGGGAAAAAAGTATTAAAGCTGCTGAAAGCAGAGAAAAAGCCCTTGATAGAATTGACCTATTGCATGCTCCTGATGTTGAAAAATCTGCTTCTAAAATAAAATTTGAGACATCTGTAAAAAGTGGATTTGACGTATTACATATTGAAAATTTATCTAAATCTTATGGTGAGAAAAAATTATTTTCTAATCTTTCAGTTGATCTAAAACGTGGAGAAAAAATTGCTTTAATCGGTGAAAATGGTAGAGGTAAAACAACTTTATTTAATATAATAATGGATAAAGTTAAAAGTGATGGTGGCATTAAAGTTCTAGGTACAAATGTTAATGTTGGATATTACGATCAAGAACAATCAAATCTTAATCTTGATAAAACAATAATAGATGAAGTTTGGGATGATTTTCCTGAACTAACTACCACACAAATTAGAAATGTTCTTGCTTCTTTTTTATTTACTGGAGATGATGTTTTTAAAAAAATTGATAAACTAAGTGGTGGAGAAAAGTGTAGAATTAATTTATTAAAACTTATTTTATCAAAAGCTAATTTATTATTATTAGATGAACCTACTAATCACTTAGACATCCCATCTAGAGAAGCTCTAGAAGATGCTATTCTAAGTTATGACGGTTCTTTACTAGTAATATCTCATGATAGATATTTTTTAAATAAAGTTATAAATAGAATCTTAGAATTAACTGAAAATGGAGTTGTAAATTATTTAGGCAATTATAGCTATTATACAGAAAAGAAAAAAAATCCTTTGAGATTTGAAAATTATGATGAACAGGATTCATCAAAAACAAAGACTCAATTAAATACAGAAAAAAAGAAAAAAAAGGCTTTAGATAAAGAGGTCAAGGCCCTTCAAAATAAAATAAAATATCTTGAAGATACTATAAATAAAAATGAAGAAGAATTATTAATGCTTCAAGAAGATTTGTGTAAAGAAGAAATTTATTCTAATCCATCTGAAAGTGAAAGAGTTAATAAAGAAATTAAAGCTAAAGAAAGCTTAATTGAAGAACTTTATTCACAATGGGAAGAATTAAATGAATCAAACTAAAAGACCATATTTTTAATATATATTCATAGATGTCATTGAACTTAACTTTTAAATCTATTAAACAAAAATTAAAATTACATTTTAATAGTTTAATTTTGTAATAATTTGACTCTATGAATACTTTTCCGTAAGGTTAATAAAAATCAAACCTCCTTTGAAACAATTTATTCTATGAATTATTTCAAAGAAGGTTTTTTATTCTAATAGACCTAAAAATAATTATTTATAGAAGACATTATTTATTTTAATCCTGAAGATCCAAATCCATTTGCTTTTCTTTCAGAATCACTTAGTTCATTGGCTTCTTCTATTTGAACATTAATTATAGGCTTTATAACCATTTGAGCTATTTTCATACCTTCTTCTATTTTAAAGCATTCCCTACTATGATTGATTAGAATAACACCAATCTCACCTCTATACCCTTCATCTATTGTTCCTGGTGAATTTAAAGTAGTAATTCCATGTTTTAATGCTAAACCACTTCTTGGTCTAATTTGAGCTTCTGTATTTTTAGGAAGCTCTATTTGTATTCCTGTATGGATTAAAGCTCTTTCACCTGCTTCTAACAATAATTCTTCTACTGAATATAAATCTAACCCAGCATCTCCTTCATGTGCATAATTAGGTACTACTGCTTTTTCATTAATTTTCTTTATTTTTAATATGTATTTTTCCATATAATCACCTACTTAAAATATTTCGTATAGCATATAAGATATTTAGATTTTGTTTACTTATATGATTATAAAATATTATTATATAAATAGCAAAAAGATTGATAAGGTAAAACGCTTATCAATCTTTTGAAATATAGAAATTATCTATATCTACAATTATTTCTACAATTATTTTTTAGATTGTTAACAACCAAAATTTTAGCATTAGTATTTTCTCTATTTATATTTACTTCATTCCAGTTAACATACTTAGGTTTTTCAAAATAATTCTTATTAACAATTGCTATTACTCTATAACATCCTTCAGGCAAATTATTAAATATTGCTTTGCCTTGCTTATTAGTTAAACATGATTCAATAAACACTGGACATATCCCATTAAGTTTATATAGATTTATTTTAGCACCTTCTAATAACTTATTATTGCGACCACAATTTATCACAGATAAAACTGATATCTCACCTCTCACCTTTTCACATGAAGTACTGTAATAGTTAAATTCATTTGATTCTGATTCGTTTAATGTATGATGCTCTTTAATATCTTTTATATAATTTTCACAAGAAGAACTTAAATTATTGACTTCATTTTCAATATTGTTATTTTCATTTGAGTTAAAATTTTTTTCTATGGAATCACATTCCATATCTATATTATCAAAGTTAGATTCATCACCTAAAATTTCAAATATACAAGTATCATCATCATAATCATAATATTTTATTTTTTCACCGGAAGTTGATAAATTTATATGCATATTATTATCACTACCCATATCATTAGCCATGAAAACTTTCCTTTCTTATCTCTATACAATATTAGAATATGATTGAAAAATATTTTATGTGCTAATGACTTTAGATAAATAAATTTTTTAAATTATAATAATTATTCTTATATTAACAAAATAACGGTATCATAAGTTGACCTAAATAATTTATCAAAGATAAATCCTCTTGTGTATATTCTCTTTTATTTACCGAAATAGAAACATATATAATTCCTATTACTTGACCATTGTATATTATTGGTGTTATACATAATGATTTCCAATCATGTATATTAAAAGATTTGTCTACATATGAATTATCCCAATCAATTAAATAATATCCTTTAGCATTATTAATAGCTTGTTCTATTAAATTCATATTAAATTTTTCTCTATCATCAATTCTACTTTCTTTAATTTTTTCTTTATAACTATTTGTTATCTTATTATTTTTTATAACGAATGCCGTAGCAAATTCAGAATCAGTTATTTGAATTATTTTTGAAAGAAATTTATACATTTTATCTTCTTTACTACTTTTATTTGTTAGTAATTCAAGTATATCCTTTATTAATGGAACTAAATTATTATCTTTATTATATTTAAATGGTAATATCCCTTTAGATATATTTATATTATTACTTAATACATCTATATTATCATTCCATATGGTTGTTTTATTCTTTCCTTGAGCTTTAGATGTATATAGTGCTTGATCAGCCATCTTTATTAAATCTTCTGAATTTGAAGAATGTTTTAAATAAACTGATATCCCTAAACTAATAGTTACCTTTCTTTTTTCACCTAAAATTTTAGCACAATCAACTTTATTTCTTATTTTTTCTGAAAATAGATATGCTTCATCTTCATTTTTATCAGGTAAAAGTATAATAAATTCTTCTCCTCCATATCTCACAAATACATCTTCTTTAGATAAGCAATTTTTAACCTCTTGTGTTAATTTTATTAAAACTTCATCTCCTGTTTGATGACCATATCTATCATTTACCCCTTTAAAATCATCTATATCAAAAATAATTAGTGAAAATAATCGTCCTTTTGAATAAGAATCATCTATTAAATCACAAAAGGCTTTTTCAAGGTATTTCCTATTATACACACCTGTAAGTTTATCCAGAGTAGAGCTTATCATTAACTTATATTGATTTAATAAAAACATTACAAAAGGCATCAATTTTTTAATCTTAATTTCAGAATTATAATTTATATTGTTTATAGCATTGTTTGATATCAATATAAGATTTCCATTAATGCATTCATTATTAGTAATAAATTTTCTTCTATTTCTGAACTTTATATACATACATGCTTGGATTCCATCTCTAAGCATTTCACAATTCATTTTATCTTTATTATTACAATCATTAGATATAATCACTATTTCTTTGTTAGGATCTACTTTTAACGAAAAATATTTTAAAATTTCTTTTTTATCTTCTATTCTATATTCACATATAACTTCATTTTCTCCAAAATTATTTTCAACTGTAAGTAATGCCTTATCTGATAACGTTATTCTTGCGATATATTTTAGTAAATTTTCTAAATTTTTCACTATATTGTTTGAGAACTCACTTAATATTTCATATATATCACTTTGAAAATTACAATAGCAATTACTATAATGTTCTTGCATAATCTCAAAAAATTCTTTATTTAATAATAATTTACTAATTTTTAATTCATCTAATAATTCATTTATTTTAAAATCAGCACCTATATAATCTAATTTTTTTAAATTTAATTTTATCCCTATGTTTTCTACTAATATTTTTCTAAATTTATTATAAATAACTAAAAACATACTATTATTAATATATTGCATCTTATCTTTTTCAGGTAATGAATTTATTATATTTATAAATATATTTATAGATTCATAATAATAATTTATAGCCAATTCATTATATTCTTTGCTTTTATATTTTTCAGCTATAGAATAATACACCATTGCTTTTACTTCTTCATTTCTACTAAACTTGATTATTTTTAAAGAATCCTTAATTAAAGTATTATAATCATTATCTTTTGAAAAATATAATTCCAAAAAAATATATCCTAATTGATTATCATATTCTTTTGGACATTCTTTTATATTAAAAAATAATTCTTTTGCTAATTCTTTATATCCTAAAAATAATATACTTGCCACACTGCCTATTAACATTCGATCTTTAGTAACAGGATTTTTTAAATCTATCAATTCATCTTTTAATAATTGAAAAGTTCTTTTTACATCTTTTTCATTTTCACAATTAATAATACATAATTGGTAGTATTGACTCTTTATTTTACTAAACTCTGTTCCCTTGTAATCATTCATTATTTCATTAATTACACTTAATTCTTTAAATGCATGTTTAAAATTATATATTATAGAATTGTACAAGGCTTCTGTAGATTTAATAGTAAGCATGTCTAATTCTGATACTTGTATTCCTTTTTTTAACTCAGAAATTAACTCATAGTAATTAGATGCTAATTTTATTTTTCCTAGTCTACAATATACCCAACATAGCAGAGTACAAATTCTAAGAATATATATATCCAATCCATTTTCTCTGGCAATTTCTAATGCTATTAACAAACTTTCATTAGCTTTATTGTATTTAAATATTTCTATATTCATTTTAGCTATGTGTATTAAACTTGAAACTTCTTTTTTATAAACCTTATATTTAGTACTTAGTTTTCTAATATTTATAAGATTTTTTAAAATATCATCTATATTTTTTCCAATTTCCTTATTAATAACTTCACAATTTATTTTAGTAGTTAATAATCCTGCATAATTATTTTCTATTTCAAATACATTCATAGATTCATTCAATAACTTTTTAGCTTCACTATACTTTCCTTCTGAAATGAATATACTGCTGAGTAATAATTTTGCACAAGCATATACCCCTAGTGTAATATTGTTATTTTTACAAATCTCAAAAACTTTTTCTATATATTTCACTGATAAAGCTTTTTTTCTTTCTATTTTAGATACTAATGCAAGTGCATAATAATAATATGCTTCACCTTTAGGATAATCTATGTTATTCAAAAGATTTCTTACTACTTTTAATGGGTACGTTAAATCTATGGGCTTATATTCTTTTGAAGTTATTATTATCATTCTAAGAAGCACATATGTTTGCAACTCTTTTTGATTATTATTCATAGCATATATATTTGCTTTATTGAAATAATTATATGCCTCTTTATCTTTTCCCACTTTTTCATTTAACTTTCCAATACTTATTGAAATTCTTGTTTTTTCATTACATTCAGCACAGTTTAATGCCTTTTTATAATAATATATAGATTTAAAAGTATCTCCATAATCATCAAACTTTTTTCCACATTTTAAACTATATTTTATTAATTTTTCCTTTTGATCAGATTTTTCTAGTTGGTTTAAATACTCATCCAAATATTCTTGAGTATTCTTTAATATTTTTTCTAAAAAATAACAAGAATCATTATGCATTGTTAAACTTTTTTCTTTAGGCATTTTAGAATAAATTATTTTTTTTACTAAATCATTATAAAAATCTACTCTAACACCAGAATCGCTTATTTTATCAGTTAAAAGCCTATCTTTCTTTAATTTATAATATATATTTTTTCTTTTATTATCTAAAAGTACATATGATAATATCAAAGTTTCCGATAAGGGCATTTGAAATATTGATAACCTTTCCAATATTTCAAGTTCTTCATTATTTAAATTTAATATTTTATTTTCTAATATTTTTTCTACACTTTTAGGAATAACAATATTGTTTACATCAATTTTACTTCTCCATCTTCCATCATCTCTAGATAAATATATAATTCCATCTTTATATAGCTCTTCTATAGTTTTGCTAATAAATTGTGGCTTTCCTAATGTTTCAGAATATATCTTCATACAAAGTTTTCCTATACTCCTATTGTAATTCAACATATTTTTTACCATCTTACTAGTATTATAACTATTAAAGTAATTTAATGTAACCTCTTCATAATTTGGTACTGATTTAATAGATTTCATATACTCTATCATTTTAGAATCAATATTTTCTTCATTAATAGACATTACAATCATTATATTTTCTAGTTTCTTTCTTAATAAACACATATATTTAAAGAACAATTTAAATACTTCGCTAGTTTCTTCTATATCGTCGATTATAATAATTAGCATATTATTTAAAGTATATTCATGTAAAAAAGTACAAACTCTATTAATGATTTTAAGAGTATTTTCGTCATTAATTACTTTTTCTTGAGAAATCATTTCCATAAACTTTTCTAAATACACTCCATATTTATCCTTTAAATATTTTTCTAAATTATTATATATATTTCTAATAGAATAAATAAAATTATTAGTAGAACATATATTGTCTATAATTAAGTATGAACTTTCTCTCTTATTTCCAATATATTTACTAGATATCTTTCTTTTAATTTCCCTTAAAATTGTGGTCTTACCGTTTCCTTCTTCTCCTTTAAAACATATTATTTTATACTTAATTTTATTTTCAGTTATATACTTAAATCCTAATTCTACTTTGTTTATCTCATCTTCCATACCAATTATATCTAAATCTGTTTCAACTTTATTTAATGCTTCAAATATAAATGTGCTATAGTTTTTATTTAATTTTTTATTTATATATTTAATAAAATCAGTTATTTTAGGAGATTTATTGAATGATAATATTTTATCTATAGAATTGTTTTCTTTAAAATACTTTTTTAATTCAACATCATTAAATAGATGTTTAAACAAATATAATATGTCTTTTATATTATCCTTTTGACTTGATTGATCTTCTAATTTTTCAATGTTATAAGGATAAGGTAGTGACTTCACACCTAATAGATTGTTTTCTCTAAATTTACTTATTTCATATTGTAGTAAATTTTTTATTTTTATTTTTACTTTATTATCCTCATTTAGAACTATAATTATATCTTTAATGCTTAATTCATCAAATATATATCCTTTAATATTTAATGTATTGACTGCTGCACATAATTGCATAAAAATATCTAGTTTTTTATTAAATGAACATTTATTTAAATAAATTTGAGTATCTATTTGAGTATCTATATATTCTGTTACATAACCATAGTTTAGTTTATCTAAATTTATTCCATCTATATTTTTTATTACTTCTATATCTAATATATTAACTAGATTTACAAAATTCAAATTTTTTATTGTCTTAAACTTACTTAATAAATATTCTCTACAATTTTCATATTCAACATTATCTTGAAAAATATATAAACTATATATTTTATTATTAAGCATATTGATAACCTTATATATATAAAAATTTTCATTAACATCTATAGATCCATTAATGGAATATTTGCTATTTAAAGTCTTCAAGTAAGTTCACCTCTTTACTGTTTTTACATATAAAATTATATATTTAATTTTATAATTTTATTTTTCATTTAATGTGTGAATAGTAAGAAATAAAAATTATTTACATTTATCTTAAAAGACTATTTATAAAATGAAAACCTTTCCTTTCTATAAATAGCCTTATCTAACAAGTAGGATTAAATATGTATCACCAATTTTATACATTTATTCCATATACCTGTAATTTTATCATTTACCTAAATACAATTCAACCAAAAAACATATATTTAATATTACATAAATATTTTTAATATATTAGGTAAATAATATTATTGTGAATATGTATTGAAGGTGATTTTATGAAATTTAACAAGTTTAACAAATTATTTATTTTATTATTAGTATTTATTTTAACAACTAATTTAAATAACAACGTAGTTTATGCAGAAGATGAATCAAAAATTAATAAAGTTATTTACTTAACTTTTGATGATGGACCAGCCAGTAAAGTTACAAAAGATGTTCTAGATATTTTAAAAGAAGAAAAAATACATGCAACATTTTTTTTAATAGGAGACCAAATTAAAGGGCAAGAAGATTTAGTAAAAAGAATTTATAATGAAGGACATTCTCTCGGTCTACATAGTATGACTCACAAAAAAAATCATTTATACTCTTCTAACGAGCATTTTTTAAAAGAAATGTTAGAAACTCAAGAATTAATAAATTCTATTATTGGAATAAAACCTACTATTCTAAGATTTCCATTTGGATGTAACAATAATAGTTATAAAATATGTAAATCTATGGTTGATTTACTTCATGAAAATAACTTAAAGATATACGATTGGAATGTAGATAGTGGTGATGGTGCTAATCATTCAGCAGCACCTAGCACATTTATAAAAAATGCTAAAAGTGATAAAGATAGAGTTGTTTTATTAATGCATTGTGGATATATTAGTAAAAATTCAGTTAAAGCTTTGCCTGAAGTTATTAAATATTATAAAAATAATGGCTATGAATTCAAAGCTATTACAGAAGATACCCCTGAAGAATATCACATTATTAAATAACAATTTTTTATTTTAATTAGATCAAAAATAAAAAAACATCTATATTATTAAAAACTCAATAATATAGATGTTTTTTATTTATTATAATTTAAGCATATGCTTTAGTTGTTGATACAGTTCTTGCAACTATTTTATACATTACATATCCAGCGAATGCATTTAAAGCTGTTGTAGGTAGTACTACTGCCAAAAATAGTATCCCAAATGAAGCTCCTCCTGGTAAACCTGCTGTCAACATTAATACAGTTAAAAATATTGTTCCGCTCACTAAAGTTCCAACAGATAATAGTATTATTATTTGTATATTCTTGCCAACCTTTTCTCTTAACGGCATTAGCATTAAATACATAATATTACATGTAATAAATTTATCAGCAATATTAGGTAATTGACCTCCAGGCGTTTTGCTAGTTAATGCTGTAAATATTCCTACTATAAGTCCACAAATTATTGTAGTTTTATAATCTTTATTATAAACAATTATTATAAATAACATAGCTAAGGCAAAATCTGGTTGCATTGGTAACCCTAATGCTGGTGTAAGTTGATGTAAGATTACTCCTATTGCTATTAAAATTGCATTCGTAATCATTCTTTTTGTATTCATTTTAATTCCCCCATTTTTTATATAAATTAATATTCAAAGTCTTTAAATACAATTCCTTTCACAACATAATTACCACACCCCATATAATTTAATTTTTAAGTAGCTAGTATCTATAACACGTTCCCCAATAGGTAACAATATGAATAAATTGTTCAAAATAAAAATTTATTTATAAACAAAAAAACCGCCCTATATATAAATATATAGGACGGATATTATCCGCGTTGCCACCTAAATTGCATAAATAAAAATGCCTCTCTTTTTGATACTAACATATCTCATTCGCTATAACGTGCGACTTACGGCTCAACTACTCTCTAAAAGATTTCATATTGCTCCTCAAAGGCCCATTCATCATTAGCATTAGTACTGAAATCACACCATCTTCAGCTCTCTTAAACTTAGCACCTGATTACTATCCCTCTTCTTAGGATTTATATTATTAATATCTATATTATCTCTTTTTTACACATTTGTCAATTTTATTTAGAAATTTCTTTGCATATCATATTTTTAATTTTTTCAAATTTTTCTGGCTTACTATAATAATATCCTTGTACCACATCACAAGAAATTCCTTTCAAATAATCTACTTGTTGTTTTGACTCCACGCCTTCTGCTATTACTTCTATTCCTAATTGATGTGATAAATTAATAATATTTTCTATTATGCACTTATTTTTTGAATTTTTTTCTAAATCAACCACAAAAGTTCTATCTATTTTTAATGCATCTATAGGAAGTTTAGTTAAATAATTAAGAGATGAGTATCCTGTACCAAAATCATCTAATGCTATACTTATTCCTAAATCTTTAATTTCATTAAGAATTTTTATATTTTTATCAAATGATTTCATTAACATACTTTCAGTAATTTCCACTTGAATATAATTAGGATTAACTCTATACTTATATATAAATTTTTTTAAATCTGATACAATACTATCTTCTCTTAGCTGCATTTCTGATAAATTTACTGCCATCTTAAAATTTAAGTAACCTTCATTTATCAATATTCTTACCTTTTTAAAAACTTCTTCTAATACAAAACTTCCAATTGGAATAATCATTTTAGTATTTTCTGCTATTGGTATGAATTCATCTGGATTAACAACTCCCATATCATTACTATGCCATCTTACCAAAGCCTCAAAACTTCGTACTAAAAAATCATCTAAAGTAACCTTAGGTTGAAATACTATAAATATTTCTTTATTATCTAATGCATATCTTAATCCTTTTTGTAATGAATATACTCTGTTTAATTCAATTGATATTTTATCAGTAAAGAAATTATATTCATTTTTTCCATTTCCTTTTGCTACATACATAGCAGCATCTGAATTTTTTAATAATGTTTCAAAATCCACCCCATTATATGGGTATAAAGATGCTCCTATACTCACACTAACATATACTTCTTTCTCATCTATTATTATAGATTCATGAAAAGACTTAACTATTTTTCTACATAAAATACTTACTTCATTTAAATCAATGATGTCTGGAATAAATATTAAAAAAGTATCCCCACTATATCTACATACTAAATCACGTTCTGATACTAAAGATAATATTTTATTAGCAGCTACTCTTAATGCTACATCTCCAAATTCATGTCCAAAAGATTCGTTTACATATTTAAAATTATCTAAGTTAAGCATTAACATAGCACATTGAACTTGCTCTTCTTTGCATTCTTTTAAAAATCCCATTACAGTTCGTTTAAAATAATAACAATTAGGAAGTTCTGTTGTTCTATCACATTCAATTAGTGATGTTATTTTTTGATTAATGAAATACTCTTCAGATAATTCTTTATATAAAACATCTATCTCAGAAATCCAATAATTAGAATCCAAATTTTCAAAACAATAATGTATTCCCATTAAAGTATAGCCATCATATTTCTTAACTGCCTTACCCACAAAAATAAAATATAAAATATTATTATTATTTTTTATTCTATAATGAGTTACTAGATGCTTTTTAGAATCATAAATTTTTTTTAAGTCTTCTTTAAATATATCTTTTACCTTATTTAAATCTTCTAGATATATATAATTTAAAAATTGATTAATTTTCTTATTGTCTATTTCATAATCCTCTAAAAAATCAACTATTTTATAGTCAAATGTCAATTCATCCTTTAATGGATTCCAGAACATAGTTATTCCATTAATATCTAAGTGATTAAATAAATCCTTGTAATTAAAATTTAATTTTTCTATATTCATAATTAACATTCCCTCATCAAATAATTATTTTAATTACTTGTCATCATCTACCCTGTTGTCTTTTTTATCATTTACTAAAGATAATACTAAAGCTGTAGTAGCTGCAAGAACACCCATAATTTTTCCGTATTTTTTTAAGTTCATTATTCTTTCCTCCTACTCTTTTTATTTTATTATACCTAATTTTTAACTAAAATGCTTTAAATTGATTATGTAATTTATTATATTCATATCCGATGCTTTTACATCTATGTACTATGTCCTCTTCTTTTAAATCTAAATCATAACAAAGTGATTGTAATGAATCATAATTATCTCTTAATTTCATATTCATAATGCTAACCAACAAATTAGCATCCATATTTATTACATCTTCTCTATTCATCTTCATCATTCCTTTAATAAGTATTTCACTTTTATTTATAGTATACTTTTTATTCTATTATTAAAAATAACTACTTTCAATTATTTTTGATAATTTTATATTAAAGAAAGGTTGTCAAAATTAAGACAACCTCTATTTACTCTTCGTCATATACATCTAAAAATGAATACTTTTTATCTCCTTTTTGCCATCCTAGTATTGAATCCATACTAACATTTTCGGCAGATTTGAATATAGACTTATCTACACCATCAAAATTTTGTTTTAATTGTGCAATTAAATCCTTTATCTCATATCTCTTATTTCCTGTTCTTTCTGCTGCTACCATGCATGCACAATTTAATGGAGCAATTCCAGTACTTTTAATAAATTTCTTTATGTATTCTTCTTCAATATAATACATTGGTCTTATTAATTCTAAATTTTCAAAATTTGCTGATTTAAGCTTTGGTAGCATTGTTTTAAAATTACCACCATATAATATATTTAATAACGTTGTTTCTATAACATCATTATAATGATGTCCTAAAGCTAACTTATTACATCCAAGCTCTTGAGCCTTATTATATAGAGAACCCCTTCTCATTCTAGCACATAAATAACATGGGTAATCCTTTGCCATTTTATCAACTACATCAAAAATTCCTGATTCATAAATAGTTATTGGAATATTTAAATATTCACAATTATCTAACAACAATTGTCTTATATGTGGATGATATCCTGGATCCATAGCTATAAACTCTACTTCAAAATTCATTTGACCATGCTTTTGAAGTTCTTGAAATAATTTTGCCATAAGAAGACTGTCCTTTCCTCCTGATATGGCTACTCCAATTTTATCTCCTTCTTGAATAAGTTCATAATTTTTAATTGCTTTTACAAACTTAGACCAAACATGTTTTCTATATGTTTTTACTATACTTCTTTCAATATCTTTTAATGATTTTTTTTCTTCATCCGGTATAATAGTCGGACAACCTTTACCTGCTATACTATTCATAATATACACCTCATTTTTTCATAGTAATTATAACATCATTTATATAAATTTAAAAATAATTATTTCTCTAGAATTTTTCAAATACCATTATAAATAACAAATAATTTTTAACATTATTTATTATTTAATTAACAATAAAAATTACTATACTTAACATAATTTTTACATTATCCGGGTAAAAATATACTAATTTTAATTATTATTTACTTATTAACCTTTTAATTTTTATGTAAAAGTTTAAACTTAGATAAATTTTTAACAATTTCTTGTTGAATATTTTTGGAAACATGATAAAATTACATTGTCGGTATTCTTAATATAGAAACTGAACAGAAAAAATAGTAACTAAATTTTTCTGAATTATATCCTTAATTAAAAATGGGAATAAGAACGGAGGCATTTTATGGAAAGAGTTAATGTAAAAACAAAATTTTCAACTAGAAAAATGGCTATGGTAGGTATGTTATCTGCTATTTCTATTTTCTTAGGCTTAACAGGATTAGGATTTATACCAATACCACCTGTCAAAGCTACTATTATGCATATACCTGTTATTATAGGTGCAATTATCGAAGGGCCTGTTGTTGGTGCTTTAGTTGGTGGAGTATTTGGGTTATTTTCAATGTATCAAGCTTTCACAGCGCCAATGCCAACATCATTTATATTTTGGAACCCTATAATTGCAATATTACCTAGAGTTTTAATCGGTATAGTATCATACTATGTATATACATTCTTAAAAAATAAGTTAAAAAATAAAAGCATTAGTATTGGTGCTGCTGCTATACTTGGAACACTAACTAATACAATTGGTGTTATGGGCTTAACATATATCATTTATTTAGAAAAGTATGCTCATGTGTTAGGAATTAGTAGACAAGCTGCAGGTATAGGAATTGGTAGTGTTATTACACTTAATGGCTCTATAGAGGCTATTGTAAGTGCTCTAATTTCAGTTCCAGTAGTAATGACAATATTAAAAATAAATAGAAATAATTAATTAAAATAAAAAACAATGATGTAAAATAAATATATATTTTTACTATCATTGTTTTTATTTATTATAAAAAATATTAAAAATTAGGCTCTGTTTATCAGAGTATTG
The DNA here is from genome assembly GCF_900290265.1 of Clostridium cagae. Classification (NCBI taxonomy): domain Bacteria; kingdom Bacillati; phylum Bacillota; class Clostridia; order Eubacteriales; family Clostridiaceae; genus Clostridium; species Clostridium caccae. The sequence continues at coordinate 303,160 of NZ_OKRA01000001.1, read as the reverse complement.
ATATATTTATAATTAAAGCTGTACAGTTAATTAAAATCTAGAGGAGATATTTTTTATGAAAGAAATTAAATTTTGTGATATAGATGGTATAAAGCTAGGACATGCTGAAAATAAAGAAGGTGGAACTGGTTGTTCCGTTGTCATCTGTAAAAATGGAGCAACTGGTGGTGTTGATGTTCGTGGTGGTTCACCTGGTACAAGAGAAACAGATTTATTAAATCCTATGGAAATGGTGGATAAAATTCATGCTGTAGTTTTATCTGGTGGTAGTGCTTTTGGTTTAGATGCTTCTAGTGGTGTAATGGACTATTTAGAAAATAAAAATATTGGATTTGATGTAACTGTTGCTAAAGTTCCAATAGTATGTCAAGCAGTATTGTTTGATCTAGCTTTTGGCAATCCTAAAGTAAGACCTGATAAATTTATGGGAATTAAAGCATGTTTAAATTCCGAAGAATACTATGATGATATAAACGGTAATATAGGTGCTGGATTTGGTGCCACTGTTGGAAAATTTTTAGGACCAGATTTTTCAATGAAAGGTGGGCTTGGTACTTATGCTGTTAAAGTTGGAGATTTAGAGGTTGGTGCAATAGTAGCTGTAAACTGCTTAGGTGATGTAGTAGATCCTCAAAATTTAAATATAATTTCTGGAGCTTATGATCGTAAAAATAATAATTTTTTAAATACAGAAAATTTAATCTTATCTAATTTAAAAAATCCTATCAATCCATTTAAAGGGAATACTACTATTGGCATAATTGCCACTAATGCAAATTTCACTAAAGCAGAAGCAAATAAAGTTGCCTCTATGGCTCATAATGGTTACGCTAGAACCATGTATCCAGCTCATACTATGTTTGATGGAGATACAATATTTACAATGGCAACTAATAAAGTTAACTCTGATGTTACTACCGTTGGGATGTTGGCTGCAAGAGTAATGGAAAAAGCTATTTTAAGAGGAGTTAGATCTGCTAAATCATTATTTGGAGTACCTAGTTTTAGAGATATAATTGAATAAATTTAACATTATTATTGCATTTTATTTTAAAATGTATTTTATTGGATTTTATAATTAATTTTTACTAATATTCCTCTCATTACATAGAGTATATTTTATCATATGGCACAAAATAATACTGCAAAGCAGAAAAGCTTAGCAAATAAAAATTATTTATAATTAGATTAAGGAGGAATATATTATGGCAAATTCATTAGTACCAGAAGCAAAAAACGGGTTAGCAAAATTCAAAAATGAAGTAGCAAATGAAATGGGTGTTCCATTTACTGATTACAATGGTAACCTTTCTTCTAAGCAATGTGGAAGCGTTGGTGGAGAAATGGTTAAGAGAATGGTACAACAATACGAATCTGGCATAAAATAGTATTCTGACTGTGTACCAAAAGAGGAGATAGATATACTCTAATATTAATAAATTAATATATGACTTTCATTTTAAACATAGAATTATGAAAAACTGAGATTTTTCAGATAAAACAAATTCTCATTTAAAATAAATCGTATATAAAACAATTTATTAAGTATAAAGGAGTATTCTATCTCCTTTTACATTTTATTATAAGGTTTTGTTTTATCAGAGTGTTGATATTTGCATAAGAAAAATTGGATAGGTAATTTAACTAAAAAAACTTTTATATTAAACAAAGAGACTATTTTAAATAGTCCCTTTAATAAATAAGATTTAATTATTTACAGGTTTTAATATTATTCCTTCATTATCTCTATCAACTATTGCTTTAGATCCATAAATCAAATCTCCTTTAATTATCATTCTTGCAAGATTATTTTCTAAAGTATTTTGAATATATCTCTTAAGAGGTCTTGCTCCATATATTGGATCATAGCCTTCTTTAACCATAATTGATTTAGCTGAATCAGTAACTTCTAATTCTATATTCTTATCTTTTAATCTATTTTTAACCTCATCTAAGAATATATCTATTATTTTCTTTATTCCATTTTCTGATAATGGTTTAAACATTATTATATCATCAACTCTATTTAAAAATTCTGGTTTAAATCTTAATTTTAATTGATTCATTACATCTTCTTTTATGCTTGATTCAATATAATCTTCACTTTTATTCTCTAATAAATAATTACTACCTATATTAGAAGTCATTATAATTATAGTATTTTTAAAATCTACTGTTTTTCCTTTATTATCAGTTAATCTACCGTCATCTAAAATTTGAAGAAATATATTAAAAACATCATCATGTGCTTTTTCTATTTCATCAAAAAGTACTACACTATATGGATTTCTTCTAACTGCTTCTGTTAATTGTCCGCCTTCATCATAACCTACATATCCTGGAGGTGCTCCAACTAATCTTGATACTGAATGTTTTTCCATATATTCTGACATATCAATACGAATAATATTTTCTTCTGAATCAAATAAATTTCTAGCCAAAGTTTTAGCAAGTTCTGTTTTACCTACTCCTGTTGGTCCTAAGAAAATAAATGATCCTATTGGTCTATTAATATCTTTAAGCCCTGCTCTAGCTCTAAGAATTGCATTTGTAACAGACTCAATAGCTTCATCTTGACCTATTACTCTTTTGCTCATCTCTTCTTCTAATCTTAAAAGTTTTTCTCTTTCACCTTCAAGTATATTACTTACAGGTATTCCAGTCCATTTAGATAAAATTTGTGAAACTTCCTCTTCTGTAACTTCTTCTTTTAAAAGAGCACCTTCATAATTTTCTTTAACTTCTAATTCCACATTTTTAAGTTTTTCTTCTAATGCTGGAATCTTACTGTATTGAATTTCAGCTACTTTGTTATATTCATAATTTCTTTGAGCAACTTCTAATTCTCCTCTAGCTTCATCTAATTCTTCCTTAATATTTTTTAAAACAACTATATGCGCTTTTTCTTTTTCATATTTAGCTGTCATTTCATCATTTTCTTCTTTTAGTCCAGCTAATTCTTTTTCTAAATCTACTAATCTATTTTTAGACCCTTCGTCTTTTTCTTTTGATAAAGCTTCCTTTTCAATTTCAAGTTTAAATATTTTTCTTCTTATTATATCTAACTCTGTTGGAAGAGAATCTATCTCTGATCTTATCATAGCACCTGCTTCATCAATCAAATCGATAGCTTTGTCTGGTAAATATCTGTCTTGAATATATCTATCTGATAATTTTGCAGCTGATACGATTGCTGAATCATGTATTCTTATACCATGATGTATCTCAAATCTTTCTTTTAATCCTCTTAATATTGAAATTGTATCTTCAACAGTAGGTTCTTCTATTATTACAGGTTGAAATCTTCTTTCTAAAGCCTTATCTTTTTCAATATATTGTCTATATTCATCAAATGTTGTTGCACCTATACAATGAAGTTCTCCTCTTGCAAGTAATGGCTTAATTAAGTTACCTGCATCCATAGCCCCATCAGTTTTACCTGCACCAACAATAGTATGGATTTCATCTATAAATAAAATTATTCTACCTTCACTATTTTGAACTTCCTTTAAAACAGCTTTTAATCTTTCTTCAAATTCACCTCTATATTTAGCCCCTGCTATTAATGATCCCATATCTAAAGAAAATATAATCTTTTCTTTTAACCCCTCGGGTACGTCACCTCTAACTATTCTTTCAGCTAAACCTTCAACTATTGCTGTTTTACCAACACCAGGTTCACCTATAAGAACAGGGTTGTTTTTGGTTCTTCTTGACAGAATTCTTATAGTTCTTCTTATTTCCTCATCTCTGCCTATAACAGGATCCAATTTATGCTTTTTAGCTAACTCTACTAAATTAGTTCCATATTTATCCAGCGCATCATAAGTTCCCTCTGGATCTTGCGTATCAACTCTTTGACTTCCTCTAACTTCTGATAAAATTTTCAAAAATTTATCCCTAGTAATATTATATTTATTTAATAATTTAGCCACTTCTCCATTTTTTTCAACATCCATTATAGCTAACATTAAATGCTCAACACTTATATAAGAATCCTCAAATTGCTTAGATATTTCCTCTGCTTTAATTAAAACTTCATCTACTTTTCGTGTTATATAAACACCTGCATTTGATGCACCTTCACCTAATACTTTAGGCATTGAATCAATTACTCTATCTAAATCATCTTTTAAAGACTTTACTTGAATTTCCATCTTAGTAAAAATATTAGGTACTAATCCATCTTCTTGATTTACTAGAGCAGAAAAAACATGAATTACATCTATTTGTTGATGATTGTATTTAACTGCTATAACATTAGCATCACTTAAAGCTTGTTGTACTCTTAATGTCATTTTTTCTATATTCATTATTATTGCCTCCTCTATTATTTTCACTATATATTTTGTTCTTTAAATATATAATAATACAAAGGTCAAAGAAAGTCAAAGTATGTTTTAAAAATAAAAAAGTTCTATTAAACTGAGTTTTTAATAGAACTTTTTTAATGACATTATTTTTCTACGCCTCAACTTCCAATGATAAATAAGGCTTATTTCTATTTCTAGAATAAGAAAATATACTTATACAATTCTCTACATCTTCCATGCCTGTTATTGTTAATCCAAAATTCTTATCACAATAATTAAACCATTTGTTAACTATATTGGAAACGTCTACACTTATAAAATTCTTATCTTTATTTCCTTCAATAATTAAGAAATTGCCTGTGTACTCATAACTAGGTGCATTATTCCAATTAACCCCTAAAGGATTATATTCTTCAGTATTATTATTTAGGAACACTTTATTCCCAGAAACTTTTCTAAAACTATAAATATTTTTTTCTACACATAAATTTAATGTTGCAGATTTTATCTTATAGGTGTTTAATACCTTATCTTTTATATCAAACATCATTAGTGTCCTAAAAACGTTACTGTCAGTTCCTACCACATTTCCTACTGGTAAATACTTATTTTCATAAAAATTTTCTTCATTAAATCTTTTGCTGATCACAGATATAGATGAAGGGTAAACAGAAATTAATTTCATCAAACCGCTCCTTTAAAATTATCTTTCTTAATCTATATCTATGAAGATATTTAACTTTTAATTCACATTATCAAAATTATTATGTATGTAAAAATAACATGTTTATGCTAGTTAACATAAACATGTTATAAATACATACTTTTTTTAATTTAATGTTCATAAGTATTAAAATTAACTTGATATTTAATAGCAGTAAAAGATACCCCTTAATTTTTATATTCTCTTATCTACACAAAAAGCTAAATTAAAATATTTTAATGAATCAGATATAGAACCTAGTTTATAATACATATTTCCCATATCTATATATCTTTCCTTACGTTCTTCTTTCGTACCAGATTTAAACAAAGCATCTAATGCTATGTTCATATATTTTTCAGCTTGTACATAATCTCCTAATTTTTGAAGTATTGTACCCTTTAAATAATATGATTTCTTTAATAAAGATATATTATCAGTAGAAATTGCGATATTTAAAGATTCATCTGCCATTTTAGATGCAATTTCAAATTCTGAATTCTTTATTAAAATCTTAGTACAAGAATTTAAAAACTCTACATATTTTTCTTTATTATGATCTGGGAATGTCTTTATCCCCTCTTCTATTTCTTGTATGGCTTTTTCCCTATTATTTATTTGAAAATAATATTTACCATAATCCCCCCTAGATAATGCTAAAGTTATAGGATTATGCCTTTGATATTCAAAAGCTTTATTTTTAAAGTCTTCAGCATACTCTTTATTTAACTTAATACATAAAGTTGCATATGCATGATATATCTTTCCTTTATTTGAGTCACTATTTATTTTATCAATCTGTTTAATTACTTTTGATAAAAGTTCATATGCTTCTTCATATTTATTTAATCTTTGATAACAAATAGCCTCATTATATAAAATTAAACAGTACTCTTCTCCATCTATTTCTTTATTTTCTTGATTTAGAATTTCTCTTAATTTATTGTAGTAAGCTATTGATTCCAAATACTCTTTATTTTCATATAAGTATCTAGCCATATCCTTAAAATATATTAATGTATTTTCAATATTATTATTTTTTTGATATAAATCATAATATTGAGAAACTATTAATTGAATATTTTCAACTTTACTTTGTTCAACATAATAAGTAAATAGTATATGTATTAATTCAAATGCTAAATCATTATATTTATATTTCAAAGAATATTCTAAATTGTATTTCAGCTTATTTTCGCATTCTGGATCTGAAGACAATGTCTTTTTTACTAATTCTAAATTATTTGATATTTGATCGTATACATCTTGTATTAAATAATTCAATTCAATTCCTATTTTTTCTGATATATATTCTAATAATTCTTTATCAGCCTTAACTTTTCCATTTTCTATACAGCTCATTTTAGAAATTGAAATTTTAGTTCCACATAAGTCTTTTAATGTAATGCCTTTAAAAATTCTAGCCCTTTTTATTTTTTCCCCTGTAGATAATATTTCCACTTACATCACCCATTTATATTTATTGATTCATTATATACTATGAATTAATTTTATTTTATTAATCCTAACTCTTCAAAAAATTTAATTCCTTCATTTAAATAATTGCTTGCTCTATTTTCATCTTTTTTATCCATAAAATGCTTACCTATTTTCATGGCTATTTCGCCTGCTTTTAATAAATTTTTGCTTTCCTTAGCTTTAGCATATGCTTCCATGATCATTTTTTGGGCATCTTCATATTCTTCTGATATGTTAAAAATTATATATTGTATTAATTTACATTCTATTAATCTATTAAAATCGCTTTCGTTTATAACTTTATCAATTTGTTCTACTATTTTTCTACATTCTTTTATATTCTTAAGTTTTATATGTGACTTACATATGTCTATTAAAACATCTACTTCATTTTCAAATTCATTTTGATTAATTACTTTTTGAGATATTTTATAATGCTTAAATGATTCTTCTAAATCATCTAATTCATAAAACAATTTACCTAAGTTATGCTCTATTTCTACTACACTCTTTTTATGTTCTAATTTTCTATACACTTCTAATGCTTTTTTAGAGTATTTAGTAGCTTTTGATAAATCTCCTCGTTTATTAAATTCTTCAGCTAAAACAAGTAATGTTTTTGCATAACCCCTATCACTATAAGTTCTTTCTAATTTTTTCTTGGCAACATTTGAATATTCTAATGCTTTATCTAAATCTTCTATATTAAAATAAGTCCGTGCCATATTATAGTATATTTCTCCTAATAAAAAATCATCTTCTATATTATTATCTAAATATACTTTTTCTGCTTGTCTTAAATAACTACTAGCAGAATGATATGCTCTTAAATTTATTGTTATTTTAGCTAAGTTTAAAAACGTTTTTATTATTTCTTCATAATTATTATTTTTAATAAATATAACATTAGAAGATAAGAAAAACTTCTGTGCCATTTGAAAATCTTTTTTATAAATATATATTTGTGCTGTTATAAATAACAATCTTGCTTTTCTATATTCTAAATTATATTTTTCTGAATAATACAAAGCATTTTCTATGTATTTTTGTGCAATATCATAATTTTCTAATAGTATATATGATTCTGCAACTTGTTCATAATAAATACTTATTTTTTCAGCTTGACTTTCTTCTGACTCCATAAGATGTTCAATACTTATATTTAATGTTGCTGCTAAATATTCAAGCAAGTCCATTGATGGATTTGATCTTCCTGATTCAATCAAACTTATTTGACCAGGAGTTATTCTATTCTTTGCTAAATCTTTTAATGTCATATTTAGTTCTTTTCGTCGCGTCTTTATTTTTTCACCTAATGACAGGATTTCCACATTTTTCAACTCTTTTCTATACCAAGAATTATTATATTAATAATTATACCATAAAATCACAATAAACTACACCAAATTATTATTATTTTTCTATTTTTTATGTATCTTTTACATTTTTATGCAATATTGATGTAATTACATTATATTTAATATATTTTTTTATATAACTTTTAATAATATAAACATCTACTTTAAAATTTTCTTATAAAATTTCTTACTGAGAACAAAAAAGCAAAAAAATGAGCCGTTACAAAACTAACTTTCAAATTAGTTTTGTAACAGCCCCTTTAATAAATATATTTTTATTTCATACAACAACCCATCATATTTTCATATGTATCTTCAGCCATATCTCTCATTTTCATTCCAGCTTTTTTCATTTTTCTTTGAGTTCTTCGATCTAAGTTTGGCATAACTACCATTCCTACTGCTGTACTAATTAATGCTCCTGCGACAATCCCTTTAGTAAATTTACCCATAATAAACACCTCTTATATTTTTATTATATTAATTATTCTATAAATAGGTTGTGTATTTTTTTTAAATTTATTCTAAGAAATTATTGACTTATTTTATAAATTTACATTTATTTTCTAACAAATATAAAATCATTTCCTCTTTTTGTTTACTTAACAATTTAGAAATTAATTTTTTACCTTTAACTTTATCAATTTTATATTCATCAATCATATTCTCAAACTTATCTTCTATAACATTAACTTCATTTCTATTAATAATTTCACTTTTATAATTATCAATGCTATTCTTATCATTAATAATTACTACATTATCAAAATAGTTTGATATTAATGCTTCTATGCTTAACTTTAACTCTTTGTTTATAACTTTTACCACATTATTTTTAATCCACTTTTCAACAACCTTATCTGACTTTATATCTAAAGCTTCTTTACATTTTTCGTCAGCAAGTTCATTGAAGAAATCCCCTGTGTGGCTGTCTACTTTTACAAATATAACTTCTATACCACTATTCATTAATTCCTGCATTCTTTTATAATATTCTTTAGATGATGCTTCTTTTCTTTCCCATGCACCTGTTGCATGATAACAAATACCTGCATAATCATGAAAAATAACTACTTTTTTCTCTCCACAACTTAAAGCATATTCTACCCCTTTTATAGCACCTTTTAATTCGCCTGCTATTTGTCTTATGTTATTAGTAGGATTACTTTCTCCAATTCCACTATCAATATACTCAACAACATTATCTTTAACTACAACTACACCATAAGAATATTGTGATGTACCAATGTTATAACTGCCATCAACATATATATGTAAGCAATCCTCAGGGTACTTTCCATCTAACTTGCTTATTAAATTATTTTTATTGTTTAAAAATTGTTTTGCTTCTGATATATCTGTAAAACTTTTATATTTAGCATTTTTTACGCCTTTAACATATCTTAAACATTCCGCCCAAGTATCAACTATTTTATCTTCTATTTTTTTATTATTTTTAAAGTCAAAACCTTCTTTTATCGCATAAACTTTTTTTCCCACTGTTCTATTCCTTCCACTAATTAAACTCTTAATCTTATAATGTTGTTAATTCAGTTATTACTAAACATAATTTCTCAACATTTTTAGCACCTGTAAAGTTTATCAAATATTCCAAACCACTTTTTAAGACTGTAATTATTTCATTTTTACCTTCCCAATTTTCTATAATCACATTCATAGGAACATCATTTATAATGTTATTTAATGCAAAAAATGCTACTCCAATTTCATCTATTGCTCCTATAAATGGTATATTATTGGGTATTATATCCATTGGTAATGTTATATATGCAATAGCCGATGATAATATTAATTTAGTTTTTATTGGAACTCTTCTATCTTTTAATAATCTATATATTAAAGATATTATATCTGGTAAAAGGAATATATATTCTTTAAACTTTTTAGTTTTTTCAGGTAACTTATTTGATAATAATTCTCTTCCTAATGAATAATTATCTCTTACCTTATTAACAATAATTAGTTCATTGCAGCTTTCTATATCATTTTCTTCAACTTTTTCTATAACTTTTTCTTTAATTAAGTTTCCATTTAAAGAAATATTAATTTCTTCTAAATCAACCCAAAGTTCTTTATCCTTTACAAACACTTCTTTCAACGTAAAGTCAACGAATGGAATATCATATAATATTTTTCTTATATCTATTGATATTTTATCTTTTTCTGCCGTTATACCTTTTTCATTAAAATCCTTAATTACCTTTTTTAAAATAAAACTTCTTATCATTCTAAAAAGACCTAAATTCATTACCTTAAAATTAGATAATCTACATATAATTTTTTCATCTATTAATTCAAGTATTTCAACTTTCAAAGAAAATTCTACATTAATTCCCTTTTTAAAATTTCCTTCTATTATGATTCCATTAGATATATTAATTTTATTTATATACAATCCATCAATTTTTACAAATTCATTTATAATGCTAAGTAAATCTTCACCTAGTAATTTTACTTTAATATTAGATATCTTCATAATATATTCTCCTTTTAAGAATATTCTTTTAAACTTACATATACAATTTTATTTTCATCCATTACTAAAATTATACTATATTTAGGTAATAAATTAAATAATATCTTATTTATCTGTATAATACTAATAATTTATATAAATTATATTTTTCACTTAATATACTTATTAATCTTATTATATTAAATACTATTTATAAAATAAAAAAGTTAATGTAAATAAAATATTAAATACATTAACTTTCCATCTTTTTTAAAACATATCCTAATAATTAAAATACCGGTATAACTGCACCATTATATTCTTTTTCTATAAATTCCTTTACTTCTGGTGAAGTGAAGGCTGTCGTTAATGCTTTAATTTTTTCTTTTTCTTCATCACCTTTTTTAACAACAGTTATATTTGCATAAGGTTTCGCTGCTTCAGAATTCTTATCTTCATTTATTATTGGATCTGATAATGGATCAAATCCTGCTGGTATTGCATAGTTTCCATTTATTACAGCTGCTTCAGAATCATCCAGTACCCTTGGTATACTTGCTGCTTCTAATTCATTAAATTTTAAATTTTTATTATTTTCTGTTATATCCTTTGGTGTAATTAATTCACCATCTGATACTTTTATAATTCCTTTTGAAGCTAATAATTTTAATGCTCTTGCTTCATTTGATGGATCATTAGGTATTGCTATTGTAGCTCCATCAGCTAATTCATCTAAACTCTTTATCTTATTTGAATATAACCCCATTGGTTCTAAATGAATTGCTGCTGTATAAACTAAATTTAATCCTTTTGATTCATTTTGTTCATTTAAATACGGAATATGCTGAAAATAATTAGCATCTAAATCCCCTTCTGCTAATGCTATATTAGGCTGAACATAATCAGTAAACTCAATTATTTCAAGCTTATATCCTTCTTTTTCAAGTATAGACTTTGCTATTTCTGCTATTTCTTTATGTGGTATAGGGGTAACACCTATTTTTATTGTTTTATCATCTTTATTGTAACTCTCTACCCCATTATTTATACTTCCGCATCCTGCTAAACTAAATATAAGTACTCCCGCTAATATTGTTGATAATATAGATTTCTTTTTCATATATTTTTCCCCCTTAAATTATTGCTTATTTTATAACTAATCTAAAATTTACTTTGATAATTTTCCATAAAAACAATTCCCTAAAAATTGTAGAAATTGTACAAATACGATTAATATTATACAAGTTACTATCATAAAATCTGTTTCAAATCTTTGATATCCATATCTTATTGCTACATCTCCAAGTCCACCTGCCCCAAGTGTTCCTGCCATAGCAGAATAACCTACAATACTTATTAAAGCTAATGTTATTCCAGATACAATTGATGGTATTGCTTCTTTTAACATGACTTTAAATATTATTTGAAAATTTGAAGCCCCGAAAGACTTTGCTGCTTCTATTACTCCTTTGTCAACCTCTCTTAATGCAGATTCTATAATTCTTGAAACCAAAGGTGCTGCTGCAATTGTAAGTGGTACTATAGCAGCTAGTGTACCAGTAGATTTACCAACTAATAACTTGGTTAATGGCATAATTATTACCATTAATATGACAAATGGAAAACTTCTCAATGTATTTACTATAAAGTCTAAAATGGAATACATAAATTTATTTGGTTTTAAGCCATCATCTGAAGTAATAGTAAGAAGTATTGCTGGAACAAAACCTAATATAACTGAAAATATTGTAGAGGTTAAGACCATTATTAATGTTTGTTTTAAAGCTATTATTATAATTTCTTGCATTATTTGATCACCTCCAGCAAAATTTTCTTATTCTCTAAGTATTCAATTACTTTATCTTTGTCACACTCATTTATATTTATAACGAGTCCTCCTAGAATCACATCTCTAAATTTTTCTAATTTTCCAGATACTATAGAAAAATTTATATTAAGTTCTCTTGCCATCTTTGTTATAACAGCATTCTCTGAAGAGTCATTAGAGAAAAACATTTTTATATTCACTCCAGTTGTTAGTAATATATTTTCATCTTCTTCTCCAAGAAACTTCTTTAAAGATGATTTAGGCTTTAAAAATAATTCCTCACATTTACCTTGAGATTTTACATTTCCACCTTCAAGCAATGCAACTCTTTCGCAGATTCCTTTTACCACTTCCATTTGATGAGTAACAATAACTATTGTTATACCAAGTTCCTGATTTATTTTTAAAAGTAACGATAGTATATCTTTAGTAGTCTTAGGGTCTAATGCTGAAGTTGCTTCATCACATAATAATATTTTAGGCTCTAGTGCTAATGCTCTTGCAATAGCTACTCTTTGTTTTTGGCCTCCACTTAGTTTAGATGGCTTATCCTTTGTTTTTTCTTCCAATCCCACCAATTTAAGAAGTTCCATAACTTTAGTTTGAATGTAATTTTTATTATACCCCCATGTTTCTAATGGAAAAGCTACATTATCAAAAACATTTTTTCTTTGCATAAGATTAAAATTTTGAAAAATCATCCCCAAATTTTTTCTAAAACTTCTTAAATCTTTGCCTTTTAAATCAGAAACATTATTTCCCATTATTTTTAAAGAACCTTTATTGTATGATTCAAGACCATTTATGCATCTAAGTAATGTAGATTTTCCTGCTCCACTATGTCCAATTATTCCATAAATCTCTCCTTCTTCTATGCTTATTGAAATATTGCTTAATACTTTTATTTCCCCAAATTTTTTTTCTAAATTCCTAACTTCAATCATTAGATTTCCCCCTTTGCACATTTTATTGCTAAATTAAAATGTTTTTTGCTTTTTGCTTATTGATGATTGTTTGCAAACTAAATTATAAATTAAATTATGCATAAATTTTCTTTGTTATAATTTTATAGATAATAAATAAAGCGCCAGAGAATAAATCTCTAGCGCTTAATATACTAAATAAATTTACCCTCTCATCTACCAACTCCATAAGTTGCAGGATTTAGCACCATAAATGATAATTAATCATTTGGTTGCCGGGTTTCATCGGGCCAGTCCCTCCACCACTCTTGATAAGATATAACAAATATTAATTTTTAATTTATGTTTCAAATTATAATTCCATAATTTAAATTTGTCAATATTATTTTATATTACTTAACAAAAATATTATATCTTTTCTTAAGTAATATATTATAACAAATAAGTACCTATTATATTTTTATACAATTAATATTTTCATTAAACCAATGGTAACGTTATTTCAAATTCACTTGAATAAAACATATTACTTACGTAAAGTGTTCCTTTATGATTTTCTAATAATTCTTCAGCTAAATCTAATTTTTTAGTATCTATTTTAATATCATTATTTAATAATCTAAACTTTCTTTTTTTATATAATTCTTTTACATTGCACTCTATGTTAATTATCAATTTATCTAAAATATTATAAGTTTGTATTCTTATAAAGCCTCTATTTCCATCTATACAATTTATTATATTACTTAACACTATATATAACTCTGACTCAGAAATCTCTAACAAAGTTCTATTTGCATTGTCCTCTATAATAATACATGTTTCTTCTTCTATAATTGGTTTTAATATTTTTGAAATAAACCTATTTTCATTTCCATTTATTTCTATAGATGATTTAACTTTATTATTGTTGTCTATTATATTTTCTAATGCTTCACCAAGTTTCTCTTCTTTGCTCATAAGATACAATCCATATAGATAAGAAATTTCTGCTCCTTGATCATGTTTAATTTTTCTTAAATCATTATTTTTCTTTTCTAATTCCATATTCAGTTTATTTATTTGTTCACTTTCTTTTTTTATACTACTAAAATATATAGATGTTATAATAAAAAATATAAATAAATTTATAATCATAATATTCTTTAATAACGGATTATCAAAATCCATAATTTTATTTTGCACTATTATTCTATAATAAACAAACAAATTTATACCTATTGTTAAAGATATAAATATTTTATCTTTAACCATACATCTATAAAATCTGATTATATATTTCTTATATTTAAATAATATATACATACAAAGGTAATTTAACATAAATACTATAAAATACATTGTTTTTAGTAAATATACTTTTTCTAAATTTAATAATTCTATATATGGATAAAATATACCTATGATTATTATTGATAATATTACTATTAACGTATAAATACTATTACATATAATTTGTGCTGTTTTAAAATCCTTTTTATATAAAATTCCTATAATAATAATATATAAAATTCCATTGCAAACAATATCCATATTATCATTTATATACAGATTATTAATTATTATAGATAATATTAATAATAATACTATTGCTATTGTTAATTCTTTTTTACTTTTTTTGCAATCTTTTTTCACACAAGAATTTATAACATTTAATATAACTAAAGCTTCTAAAAAAAGTTCTATTGCACTTCCTAACATTATAATCATTACTTATCCCCTTCATATGTAGTAATTTAAAAAGTATTTTACCTAATAATAAAGTGTTGATATAATATCAACACTTTATTTTTAATATGTATTATTTAATAATTAATCATTTAAAGGTAGCTTTATTTTAAATTTTGTAGAAACATCATTACTTGTTAAATTTATATTTCCACCACACTTCTCTATTAACTCTTTTACAATACTTAAGCCATATCCATGATTTTTTTCAATATTATTTTTTGTAGTAAATCCTGCCTCAAATATTTTACAAATATTCTCTTCTTCAATTTTAGGACCATTATTCTCTATAATAATTATTATATAATCTTTTATATCATAAGTTTTTATTATTAAAATTCCTGATCCATTCATAGCCTTCACTGCATTATTTACTATATTGGAAATTATTCTATACAGTTCTATTTCTGTTATCTTTGCATTATTAATGCTACCTTCATCTTCTATTATTATATTAATATCCTCAGACTTTATCTTTTTAACTATATTATTAATTAAATTATTATTTTCATTTAATTTAAAATCAGCTTCTACATTATTTTTATTAATTATACCTTTTAGTTTTTCTCCAATTTTATCAATTCTTTTCATGCAATACAGATCATACATATATGTAATTTCTTTTGCATAATTATCTTGAACTATTGTAAGTTCAAGCTTTCTTTCATATAAATTCTTATTTAAATCTAATATTTTATGTGACTTAATCTCTATATTAATAAAGTAAGTAATTATTATACCCAAAAATAACAATAAACTTATGCTTAATAAGTTTCTTAACAATTCAGATTCATTTTTATAAAAAATTAAATAAAAAGCCAATATAAAATCCATAGAAAAGTTTATTAAAATTAAAGTTGTAATTGTAGGCTTGATTGATACTATCTGATTATATATATTTTTTATTTTTGCTTTATACTTTAAAATAAAGAATCCCATTATAAAATTAGGAATATATATTACACAAACCATTAAAATTTCTTCATATCTAAATACAGATAATCTTTTTAAAAATCCAAAAAATAAATTTCCAAATATATTCACAGTAAGTGTTATAAAAAAATAAATTATTGTATACATAATTAGTGACTCATAAAACTTTTTTCTGTATAATATACAATTAATAATGATTATTTCTAATGCATGTACTATAAAAATACAAATTGACAAATTTCCAAACAAGTAATTAAAAATATACATTATTAAAAATATACTTATAGTTGCTCCAACTTTTTCTACAATATTTTTTTTATAATTATCTTCAATACAATAATCTATTACATAAACAAAAAAAATAGCTTGCAAAATAGAATTTAATGTGTCTACTAAGTTTATAACCAAATTACGCTCCCCCTACTTCTTAGAGCTTTTATCTCATTTTTTTCATTGATTCAGGCATATCTTCTACCCCAACTGTCGCAGTTGAAGCTGGATTAGCTATTAACATATGTTTTGTTAATCCCATTAATACTTTTCCTATTAATTCTTTTATTTTCATTATTATCACCCTCTCAAAAAAATTATAATATCATTTTTAATATTTATTTAATCTTTTTCTCTTTTGTTAAACATAAGTATAGATTGAAATAAAATTATCCATGTTATAAGTTCATAAAGCTCACTATATTTATATAGTAATATTGAACTTACTGCAACAATTGATGAAATAATAATTCCTAATATTCTATTTCTTTTTATAAGTTGAAGGCGCGTAATTGGCATTTTATCATTTAACACTGGTGCTGTATTATATATTGAAAATAAACTAATCAATATTAAAATACAGTTACTTATAAAATTGAGTTTACAATTTAAACTCAATAATATAACACTAGTAGTTATAAGCATTGTTGATATAAAACATTTTATTTGAGTATCCTCATGATAGCCTCCAATAAAAGGTTTTGTTATACTCATTATTCCTATTATTATAATACTTTCTTTACAGTATCCAATTAATGAAAATATAATTATTATTGAAATCAACTTTATAAATTCAAAAAATAATACTGTTGTTGTATATTGAATTTGCTCACATTGTTCTTCACTGTATCCATTATGATTGCAAATATCTTGTACAAAATTTCCTATAAAACTTCTAATCATTTCTTTTCCATCTCTTATATTTCATATTTTATTATATTATACTATTAATTTACAATTTTTACAATAAAAATCGTAATTTTTAGCATTTAAACAAGTTTTTTGTTTTTTTGTTATAGATATTTTAAGCAAATATATAAAATTTAGTTACTTATAGAATTTTATATAAAATAACTGAAAAGAAAAAGGTGGATTTATATAAATAAATCCACCTTTTTCTATAAACAAACTAAAATAAAATTTTAATTATTGAATTTCCATTTCTTTTATATTCTCATTATTAACGATATCATTATTAACGATATCATTTTTGTTTCCAAGTAAAATTTCCACAAAAGTCTTACCATACGGAAGGCATAATTGAATAAATGGTCCTATTGTTAACATTGATATGATAGTTCCAAGCCACACTTTTCCGCCTAATAGATACCCTACTATTAAGTATATTGCATCTAAACTCATTCTAATCCATCTGTATTGGAATTTTGTTTTATCTTGAATTATAAAAGGTACTATATCATTAGGTGCAACACCTAAATCTGTTGCTGAAAGTATTGAAAAACCTACTGCAATGATAAAGTTTACTAAAACTATAATAAGCGCTTTTATAAGCATATTGTAGTCTTGTATATTAAATCTTGAAAATATGCTTATAGATAAATCTATAACTGGACCTACTCCAATAAGGCAAATAAATGTTCCAATGTTTATCTTTTTTCTATTAATTAATAAAATTATTATAGTTAATACAAAAAGTATACACATATTTGCTATTCCAGGAGTAATTTTAAGTAATATTGATAATCCTTGAGTAAATACAGTAAATGAATCCGATCCTATATTGGTTACTAGTGATAATCCTACGCCAAGTTGTATTATTGCCATTCCTAAAAAAAACAAAATCAATCTCATTAATAATTTTTTTTGGTTCATGTTTTTCATCCTTTTCTTTAATATTTATTATATTTATTGCTACATATAATTCTCAAACGTTCTCATTAATACCATAAATAAAAAAATTCTTTAAATTTAAAAAGTATTTTTATTTTACATTATCAAATCAACTTTGTCAAAAACATTCAAAAAAAATCATTTTAAATCATTAAATAAATTTTACAAAATTCTTAGATAATCCCTTTAGTAAACTATAACTTTAAACTCTTCTAGATTTATTCTGTATTCGTTTAACATATCTATAACAGTGTTTCTCAAAATATTTTCATTAGATTTTTTATTCGCAATTTTAATATCATTTTGTATAGGTTTTAATTTTTTATTTTCTTTATATTTTTTATTTAATATTTCTGCTGTTTTTACAAGTAAGTCATCCCAATTTTCTACTTCTACAATATTATCATTAACTTTAAATGCTTTAGGATTCTTTAAAGAAAAATCTTTATATATTTCTATCCCACCACCTTTTATTTCACATTCAATATCATTGTCTTTTAAGTCATCAATTTTGCTACATGCTACTTCTTTCATAATTATCATTTTATTTTCTTGAGACATATGATTTTCATTTGCTAATTTTTCTTCTGATATCCAATTTGAATAATTATCTATATCTTTAACCATATCATATATTTCCATTGATATTTTTCTATAAGATTCACTTAAAATAAAATTTCTATCTTCCTTAACTATTTTACTTGATTCATCTTCTATATAATCTATTGTATTTTCTAAAGTATTTATTAAATTTAACAAACTTTCTTTTATTTTTATAGATATATCCGGAAAATTATTTATAATATATTTTACAGTATTTTTATTTAATATTGATAAATCATTGTTTTTATACTTAATTTCTTTTAATTCACATTTATCATTCATTTCTTTCTTAATTTCTTCAACAAACATTTTATTAGTTTCTAATTCTACATTGTTTTTTCTACCAAAACTAGGTTTTATCATAACTACACTCCCTTAAATATAAATTTAACTCATCTTTATATTTATTTTACCATATTTTACTTTATTTGGAAACAAAAATTTAAAATAAAAGAGTAGTTATTATAGAATTATATCTATATAACTACCCTTAACAAATTATATTAGTCTAAAAATATTTTTAAATCATCATCAACATTTGTAATTCCACAAATTCCAAAGTTATCTACTAATACCTTTGCTACATTTTCTGATAAGAATGCTGGTAATGTTGGCCCTAAGTGAATATTTTTAATTCCTAAATGTAATAATGATAATAATACTATTACTGCCTTTTGTTCATACCATGCTATATTAAAAGCTATTGGTAATTCATTTATGTCTTCTAATTCAAACACTTCTTTTAATTTCAAAGCAATTACAGCTAATGAGTATGAGTCATTACATTGACCTGCATCTAATACTCTAGGAATTCCTCCAATATCACCAAGCTCTAATTTATTGTATTTATATTTTGCACATCCTGCTGTTAAGATTACAGTATCTTTTGGAAGAGCCTTTGCAAAATCTGTATAATATTCTCTTGATTTATGCCTTCCATCACACCCTGCCATAACAAAGAATTTCTTTATAGCTCCTGTTTTAACTGCTTCAACAATTTTATCAGCTAATGCTAATACTTGGGCATGTGCAAAACCTCCAACAATTTCTCCATTTTCTATTTCAGTTGGTGCTTCACATTTCTTTGCTTGTTCTATAATAGCTGAAAAATCTTTCTTTCCATTTTCATCTACTTTAATATGAACACATCCATCAAACCCTGCTGCACCAGTTGTATACATCTTATCTTTATATACATCCTTGTCAGTTGGAGGTACTATACAATTTGTAGTCATAAGAATTGGTCCATTAAAGCTTGTAAATTCTTCTCTTTGTTTCCACCATGCATTTCCATAGTTACCTACTAAATGATCATATTTCTTTAAATGTGGATAATAATGAGCTGGTAACATTTCAGAATGAGTATATACATCTACTCCAGTACCTTCTGTTTGTATTAATAATTGTTCTAAATCTTTTAAGTCATGTCCTGAAACTAATATTCCCGGATTTTTTCCTACTCCAATATTAACTTTAGTTATTTCAGGATTCCCATAGCTTTCTGTATTAGCTTTATCTAAAAGAGCCATTCCATCAACGCCTACTTTACCTGTTTCTAAAGTTAAAGCTATATACTCATCTAAACTCACATTATCATCATTAACTGCTGTTAAAGCTCTTTGCATAAATTCTGAAATATTTTCATCATCATATCCTAAAGCATTAGCATGCTTCATATATGCTGATAAACCTTTTAATCCATAAATTATAAGTTCTCTTAAACTTCTTATATCTTCATTTTCAGTAGCTAATACCCCTATTTTAGGTGCCTTTGCTTCCATTTCTGCTTTTGTTTCGCATACAAATAATGCTGCTTCACTTAAATTAGCCTTATTGCCTAGCTTAGATAATAGTTCTTCTTTTAAATCAATAGTTTCTTTTACTCTTAAATAAAAAATTTCATTATCAAAATTGGCATTTGTTATAGTTGTAAAAAGATTCATTGTTACCATATGATTTATATTGCTTGATACTTTTATTTTTTCCTCTCTAGCTCTAATTGATACTTCTGCTAATCCTTTAGTTGTATATATTAATAAATCTTGAAGTTTTGCAAGTTCAGGTGTTTTTCCACACACTCCCTTTATAGTACAGCCTGTACATCCCGCTGCTTCTTGACATTGAAAACAGAACATTTTATTTTCCATAATAAACTCTCCTTTATTTCTCTATATTTTTTAATTTTAATACATCATATAAATAGAATTAATTGCAGCAATTAAAAATTTATTTCACTTACTGCTTATATCTAATTTTCAACTTAGACATATTTTTTTATTTGGTATGATTAGATTTTATCTTGAATTATGAAAATGCTCCGTAACAATTGTTACAATTATTTTTATATTTAAATAAAACTCACAAAATTTAACTAGCAAATACTATTCTGTATTTCATCATTAAATTCTACTTTATATTTCTATTTTATAAAACTGATCAAACAAATAAGAGATTTTAATTATTAAAAATAATTAAAATCTCTTACCTTTATTTATATATATAGGAGTGGTCGATATTTGAAATATATTAAAATAATTTTTTCTATTATAGTATTAAGTCAAATTTAAAACTTAACGTATTATTTTAATATTTTTTCAATAAGTGGAGAAGCTTCTACATGATTATCACTTATTAAAAATGCTTCATGTAATTCTTTTATCCATTCTTTCTTTAATTGATTATCATGATGTACATAACAGATTGTATCTCCTACACTTACCTTATCACCTTTTTTACAATTAAGTATAAGACCAACACCATGATTAATTTCATCTTCTTTAGTAGCTCTACCAGCACCTAAATGCATAGCTAGAATTCCTAATTGTTCAGAATGAAGTGTTTCAACGTATCCATTCTTTTCACATTTTATTTCTGTAATGAATTTGGATTTTGGAAGTAATGTTGTATCTTCTATCATTTTTACATTACCACCTTGAGATTTGACCATATCTTTAAATTTTTCAAATGCTCTTCCTGATTCAATGCCCTCTTTTAGCATTGCTCTTGCTTCATCTTTATCTTTAGCAAGCTTTCCTTGCATTAACATGATTTCTCCTGCTTGCATACAAAGTTCAGTAAAATCTTTTGGACCAGTTCCTTTTAGAGTTTCAATAGCTTCTATTATTTCTAATGAATTACCTATTGTATTACCTAAAGGTTGATTCATATCTGTAATCATAGCCATAGTATTTCTTCCAAGACTATTACCTATTGAAATCATAGCTTGTGCTAAGTTTGTAGCATCCTCAATAGTATGCATAAATGCCCCTTCTCCATACTTTACATCTAAAAGTATAGTATCAGATCCAGATGCTAATTTTTTAGACATTATAGAAGAAGCTATTAAAGGAATTGCATTTACAGTTCCAGTAACATCTCTTAATGCATATAGTTTTTTATCTGCAGGAACTAAATCTCCTGTTTGTCCTATTATAGCTACACCAATATCTTCTACTTGATTTATAAAATCTTCTTCTGTTAAGAAACAGTTAAATCCTTCAATAGATTCTAACTTATCTAATGTTCCCCCTGTATGTCCAAGACCTCTTCCTGACATCTTAGCTACTTTAAGTCCGCAAGCAGCCACCATTGGTCCAAGTGCCATAGATGTTTTATCGCCAACACCACCTGTTGAATGTTTATCTGCTTTTATTCCCTCTATAGAAGTTAAATCTATTACGTCTCCACTATGCATCATAGATTTTGCTAAATAAGATGTTTCTCTTTCATTCATTCCATTTAATACTATAGCCATTAATAAAGAACTTGTTTGGTAATCTGGGATAGATCCATCTACTACACCATCTATCCAAAATTGAATTTCTTCATTAGTCAGTTCTTTTTTTTCTCTTTTCTTATTGATAATATCTACAAAACGCATATTTGCATCCTCCCTTTATTTCAGTTGACAATTCATAATAGATAATTACAAAAATTTGCCTAATTAGATAATTATATTTACTATAACCACTTGGCTATTTTTTGCTTTATTTTCTATTATCAATCGTCAATCTTATATTTTATAATTCTTCTTTGTTCTTTTTCCGCTTCATTATAGTAACCGTTTTCTCAAGTAAAATTATATATCAACACACATTTAAAAATTAAGTTTTGTTTTAAATATGTGTTGATATATGTAATAGGTTCAGTGGCATTGTAAGTGGACTTTTAGAACCCTTAATAAGTGTTGTTAAGTGAGCGTCGAAATTTTATATTTCGCTCCTCGAACTTACTCAGCGACTATCAGAAGTCGAATTTCCTTTTTTACATTCCGCCCACTTTGCTTATGCATATATCAACACTCCGCTAAAACATAGCCAAAAATTAATATCCTTGTGTTTCTTCACCTTTTAAAAGACCTACTGCTCTACTTGTTCCAAGTCTATCGCAGCCTTCATTTATAAACATATTAAGATCTTCTACTGTACTTACTCCACCAGCAGCTTTAATCTTAACATTTGGTCCTATGTGTTTTTTGAATAATTTTATATCTTCAAGAGTTGCTCCACCTGTTCCAAAACCAGTAGATGTCTTTATATAATCAGCACCTGCTTCTGTTACAGCTTTACACATAGCTATTTTTTCTTCTTCTGTTAGGTAACAAGTTTCAATTATAACTTTTAATATCTTATTTCCAACAACTTCTTTTAAAGCTCTTATTTCTTCTGTAACTTTATCGTATGCTTTGTTTTTAACATCTGAAATGTTAATTACCATATCAATTTCATTTGCTCCATCAGCTAAAGCTTGCTTTGTTTCTGCTATTTTACCTTCTGTTGAAGAATATCCTAAAGGGAAACCTACTACTGTACATATATTAACCTTGTCCCCATATGTTGCATGTATACGAGATATATAACAAGCTGGAATACATATTGATGCTGTATTATATTCTATTGATTCATCACATATTTTTTTTATATCATCCCAAGTTGCTACTGGCTTTAATAAAGTATGGTCAACATGTTTTAAAATTTCTGCATTATTCATAAATTACATCCTCATTTCTTTGTTTCTTTTAATATAAACTTTTATTCTATGGCTTTATTTTATTCCTTAAATGTTATATTGTCAACATTAAATGTTAAAGTTAGAACATTTTTAACTTATAATAATTACTTATATAATTATTATAAGTAATTTCAATGAAATTTATTTATTTTTTTGTATTATTTTTTAAATAATGTTAGAATATAAACAATAAGCTTTAAATTATATAAACTGTTTTTAAGCAGTATTAAAATATGAAATTGTTCACTAAAAAATAGAATAAGGTGATTAATAATGAATAAAAAACTACAACGTGCTAATAGAATTATAGAAATTTTAAAAGAAAAAAATGGTGCTTCAGTTAAAGATTTAGCATCTACCTTAGGGGTTTCTGAGATGACAATTAGACGAGATTTAAATCTTTTGAAATCAAATAATATAGTTAGTAATGTATATGGGGCTACAATATATAATCCTTTAAATAGTATCGAAAAATTAAATAATAATTATGATATTACAGATGAAGTTATAAAAAGAGAAAATGAAAAAATTAAAATAGGTAAAGCTGCTGCGAAATTAATACAAAATGATGATATTATCATAATAGATGCTGGTACAACTACAGAAAAATTAGCTCAAAGCATTAGTGATGATATAAAACTAACAGCATTGTTTTATAGTATTAACATACTAAGTTCCTTAAAAAACAGAAAAAATATTGAATTAATATTTTCTGGTGGATATTTTCACGAAAACACTCAAATGTTTGAAAGTACTGAAGGAATTTCTCTTATTGAAAATATGAGAGCTAATAAGGTTTTTGTATCTGCTGCTGGAGTGCATGAAACTTTGGGTGTTACATGTTCTAACAACTACGAGGTAGCAACTAAAAGAGCTATTATAAGTTCATCTGTTGAAAAAATATTATTAGTTGACTCTGATAAATTTGATTCTGTAAAATCATCTTACTTTTCAGACCTTCAAGAATTCGATATTGTAATTACAGATCACGGTATTCCTGATGAATGGCGTACACGCCTTGAAGATATGGAAATACAAGTTATTATCGCTTAATTATTTAAAAATCTATAATTCTTTAAAATACATAAAGGAAATGAGTTATTTAAAAGATTATAATTCTTTGAATAACTCATTTTCTTTACGTTGTAACAATAACTATTCTTCATTAAACTTCTAAAAACATATTTATAATTATAAATTTAAAAATGCATCTTCTCTGTTGTATAGGTATTCATACTTACTAAAATATGCATTAACTTAAATATATTTAATTAAATAATTCTTCTTCTAATTTTTCTAAATCTAATATTTTAATTGTATTTTTATCAAATTCTATATACTCCAGATCTCTTAAATTCATAAGTTCTCGTGATAATGACGGTCTAGGTATTCCTAGATTAGAAGCAATTTCTTTTTTACTTTCCTTTAATGTTATATATCTATTATTTTGTTTTTTAGATAATTCAAGTATAAAATTTATAACTTTATGCTTAATACTTTTAAATGATATATTTTTTATTTTGGAATTAAGCATTAAAACTTTGTTACTTAATATAGACATAAAATTTTCTAGTAATTTTTCATTTTCTAAACATAAATTTATAATAGTCCTTCGTTTCATATATAAAACACTACAATCTTCAAATGCAACTATTGTAGATGGGTAAGTGTTTTTCTTTGAAAAAATAAGTGCTTCTCCAAATACTTGGTTATTAGATAATCTTTTTAAAACTATATATTTTCCACTTAAATATATCTTTTGAATTTCTACCATACCATCTAATATAATACCCAAACTACTACACTCATCATCTTCTGAAGCAATAATTTCTCCTTTTTTATATGACTTAATAAAATAATTTTTATCAGATATAACATAATTTATTTCCTCTTCATTAAGTCCTTGAAATAAATTATTTTTAGTTAACTTATTTATTAAATCTTTCATGTAAATTACACCTTTCTAAAAAGAAAAACACACATTATACTAAATGTATGTTTTTCTAAATTTTAATTTATATTATATCATTAATATTATAATTATAATTAAATTTTTTATTTATAATTAGTATCTAATAATTATTTAAGTGTCAATATCTAATCTATATATAGTAAATAACATAATATATTTTAACAACATATATACGATATTTACTTTAAATATCCTGTACTACTAAATCCCTTTTTCTGAATTTACTTTTCAATAATTTACATACTAATCCTAATCCCATTCCACAAATTGCTGGTAAAATCCAGCCTAATCCTTGAGAATAAAGTGGCAATTTAGAAAATATATTTACTAAGATATCTACTGTTATTCCAGCTTGACTAACTGCGTCAACAATACTTACTATTCCTGTAAACAAAAGTGTTAAAGTATAAACTATTGAACTTCCTCCAAAAAAATTATTTAATATACCTAGTAATATAAGCATTATAGATATTGGATAAATTGCATTTAACACAGGTACTGATACTGCAAGAATTTTACTTAATCCCATATTAGCAAGTATCATGCTTGAAAGTGTAAGTATTCCAACCCATGTTTTATAATTAACTTTTGAATTTAATGTTGTAAAATATTCACTACAAGATGTTATAAGACCAACACAAGTTGTTAAACATGCTACTGTGAAAATTACAGCTAATAGAATAACCCCTGGTTTCCCAAATAAATATGTCATTACAATAGTAAGTGTTTCTGCACCAGTTTCAGTTGCTCCAAACATTCCACCTGAAGCTGCACCTAAATGTGCTAACATTGAATAAATAACTATTAACATTAATCCTGAAATTATACCTGCCTTTATTGATGTTGAAATTACTCCTTTTTCATCATCAATCCCCTTAGATTTTATTGCAAATGCAATTACTATTCCAAAATTTAATGCGGCAATTGTATCCATTGTCATATACCCTTCTAAAAATCCTTTTGCCAAAGGCGATGATAAATATTCACCACTTGCTACTCCATATCCGCCTAATGGTTTAAATAAGCTTCCTATGAATACAATTGAAATAAGCCCTAGTAATGTTGGTGTTAAGAACTTTCCTATACGATCAACTAATTTTCCTGGTGATAAACATAACCAATAAGCAATTGAAAAAAATGCAAAGGTATAAATTAATCTTGATAATGTAATTGAAAATTCCTTTGGTAAAAATGGTGCCACTGCCATTTCAAAAGGTAAACTTCCCGCTCTAGGTATTCCAAGACATGGTCCTATTGATAAATATATTAATATTGTAAATATGATTGCAAAGCTTGGATTAACTCTACTTGCCAAATTTTTAAGTCCACCACATTTGGCAACTGCAATTACTCCTAATATGGGAAATCCAACTGCAGTTATAAAAAATCCTAGCAAAGCTATCCACGTTTGAGTTCCTGCTGATTGTCCCAAAAATGGTGGAAATATTAGATTTCCTGCTCCAAAAAACATTGAAAAAAGCATAAAACTTACAAGTATTAAATTTTTCTTTGATAAATTTTTCATTTTAAAATCCCCCTAAATCCTAATTTTTTATTATTAACTCAATGCTTAATGTCACCTTCAATATCCATATAAATTCCTCCTTTTTGCATATAAAAATACCCCATCCCTAATAAAGGGACGAGGTTAAATCGCGATACCACCCTAATTCTATAAAATGATATATGAAAATATTAAAATCATTTTATAGCGCTCGAACACGTACTAAATAATACGCTTTTCTTTTAACGGTGAAACTCCGTTGAAACTTACTCAATTTTTATTAAAATTTCAGTTTCAATTCTCTGAGATGATCTTCAGTTATATATTGCACATTAGCTTTCATCATACACTAACTTTCTGTAGAACAAAAATATTACTTACTCTTTCTCTTCTTAGAATTTATTTTATTAAATCTATATTTAGAATATACCCTTCTATTTTAATTGTCAATATTTCGCTTGTTTTTTTATCATTATATTATTTTATTTGTTTATTTAAAATATTTTTCTAAAAATTCTAAACAATTTTTTTATTTAATTATTAATATATTAAATTTAACATCTCTTATTACATAATTTTCACAAATATTAAATCAACTATTAATATTATATCTATAAATATAATGCAATAACTTATCTAAGAACTCTATAGCCCACTTGAATAACAAATTCATTATTAAGATTTGCAATTCTATTTATGTTATTATCATTAAAATTTGTATTTCTAATTTCTAATTTTTCACATAGCAAAGTAGAATGTATTATTATATTTCTAACCTTATTAGGATTTTCTGTTCCATTTAAAATAGCTATACTATAATTTATTAGCATAGTATTTAATTTATCAATTTTAATTATAAGTTCATCCATTCCTTCTTTTAATTTGTATGGAAATATTTTTTTATTTACTATAATAACTATTGCTACTCCTATTATTACATAAATTACTCTATAAATAAGAAGGACATTTATATTCTCTGTTAATGATGCTATGCATATAGATGCAATTGATGCAAATAATGATATTTTATAATATTCTTTAAATCCATATAATAAATACAATGATAATATTAGAATCGATATAGTTACCCATTTTATATTTATTAAATTTATAAATATTCCTGTAAATAATATCCCCATAACATTTCCAATTATTCTTTCTTTAGTTTTATTTAAAGTATATTCATAATATGGTTGAATTACAGACATTATTGTTATAATAGCCCATATTACTTTATAGTATCCTAAAATTTCACCAATAAATAAAACTATTGTTAAAGTTATTGCCATTCTCATTGCAAAATTAAATCTCATACCTTTATGAAATGATTCTTTAAAGTTTTCTATATTTTCTTTTTCCCACTCACTATAAATCTTATTTATTTCTTTATTTCCCAATTCCTTTAATTCTTTTATACTAATTTTTAAAGAATTCATAATATTACATATCTCAGTTAAAGTCCTGGATTTATTATTATACATATCTTTAAATAAATTTATTTTATTTTCTAATTCTTCTACAGTTATATTATAATTAGAATAATATAATATATTATCTATTACATTTATTATATCTTCAACTTCATTCTTTTTAATATCATTATTATTATATTCAGAATATACATTTCTTAAATAAAGATTGAAATATTCCATATTTATGTATATATTAAATTGTATTCTTCCTAAATTCGTTGTCAGATATTTTTTATGTCTTGTAATATAAACTTTATATACTAATTCTCTCATAATCTTAGAACACTTTTTTACTATATCTTCTTCAAATTTACCATCAATAATATTATTAAGCTGGTTTTTTATTAATAATAAAGATGACGTTATACTATTTCCCAATTTAGATTTCTCATTAACTTTTGTTATTATATTGCTACATTCTATAACTAATACCCCAAAAATAACTGCTAATATTCTAAAAGGTAACTCTTCTAAAGATACACGTGCATATTGAGTAAATATATATAACATAATAAATGGTTTATAAAACGCCATATCATAAGGGGATATTATATTATACATTATTGAAAATATAGATATAAAATTTATTATAATTCCTAAATAACTATTTTGTGATGAAACAAATGCTAACAATACAATAACTAAATCAACAAAAATTAACTTTAAAATCTTACTTGTAGTTTTAACTTGTAAGTTCTGTCTACTTAAGACTGTTGATGTTAATGCTATTGGAAAAGCTAGCATTATATTTTTTATTCCAAATAAAAATCCAACACCAAACATTGTTATTACAGCTACAGTACCATGCTTTAACATTGAATAAACATTAATGTGGTATTTATTTATTATTTTATCAATCATAAATAGTAATCCTGTATATTTATAGTTCTCTTATTAGTCTTTAATATACATTCTGTAAATAACTTATACTTATTATTTTCCTTGTAAATACTCATAAGTTTTATCTCCTATATAAATAAATTTAGTATTACTTATAATTTGTTTATAATTCTTTAAATTATTCATGAAATAAAACATCTGTTTTGAATTATTATTAATCCCCTAAATATTACAATTTTATACATTTGCATATTTCATTGTTATGTATAAATAAAAGCCATTATTTTTCACTTTCTACGATATAATAACTCAAGATAATGAATAATACTATTTAAAATTCAAGGGGTTCTATGCTAACTGGTTGGTTGAATGACAAAGATACTTGGTACTACTTAAATTCTAGTGGCTCTATTGCTACAGATTGGTAATGATAATGGTACTTGGTATTATCTATTCCACTGGGACTATGGCACGTAATACAACAATAGGCAACTACAAACTAAACTCTGATAGAGCTTGGATAAAGTTAAATATGTTTCTCTAAAGTTATTTTGGATAATTTTAGAGAAACAAAAAAAGAAGTGCTTTTAGTAAATTACTTTACTAAAAGCACTTCTATATTAAACAAAACTATCTTCTGTTGTTTTGTTGTTTTCTAGCTCTTCTACAATCGATACATCTTGTAGGTTCGTTAGTGAATCCTTTTTCTTTGTAGAATTCTTGTTCTCCTACTGTGAAAACAAATTCCTTACCACAATCTCTACATACTAAAGTCTTATCTTCCATTTTAAAATTCCTCCTTGTTAATTAAAAGATTAATATATTGATTAATATCATTCTCTAAAAGGAGAAATTTATACATCTATATTAAAAACCTTTTTATCTTTATCGATATTTCTATAATTTACTTATATCTTTTACCGATATTCTTATAATAACACTTTTTTGATAAATAGCAAGCCTTTTTTATCTTATAAATCTTATTATTAAAAATTAATTGCTAAATTTAATAGACTGCTAGCATCATCATTTGATAAGTTTTTAGATTGACTTATCTCTTCAACTAATGTTTTAACAGTTTTGCGTAAAGTGTCCTTTTCACTTGAATTTAAAGAGTGTTGTTCTTTTACTTTAGTAAGATTATAAATAACTTCTAAATAATCAGTTAACGTTCCTGATTTTATTTTTTGATTATTAATAGCTGCTCTTTGTTTAAAATCAGATTTATTTAATTCCTCTATGTTAGTTGTAAAATCTTTTACATTTTCTAGAACACTATCTAAAGTTTCTGAATCACTTACTAATCTTATGTTTAAATCTTCTACTCTATTAACTGGTAGTGTTAATGTCATATTATTATTAAATATATGTATTTTATAATAATTTTGAACTTCCCCTTTAAATAACATTTCACCTATTAATTCTATTATACCTACCCCTTGGCTAGGATATACAATTTTATCTCCTATATTAAACAAAAAAATAACCTCCTTTGGTTTTACTATTATAGTATACCACATTTAATTACTTTTATAAAATTATTATTTTATCACAAAACCTATTCAGTATCAACATAAAATTTCCATTAATTTATTTTTTAATCATTTAAACGTATGCATATCAATTGTTAGCTTATTTTTTTAATATATACTCCTGTTTTTTATAATTTTTTCAATAATTTTATTGATAATCTTTAAAATTTACTTGATAAAATATAACACTTAATCATATAATTGTATAAAACATTATAAAATTAATAATTCAGTTTCACAAACAAGTAAATATTGCATAAATTAAAAGAAATTATAATTTTTATAATGCCTATATAATCAACTTTAAGTTTTAACATAGTATCTACTGTTATAATGACAATACTATATAGAATATATTATATAAGTAATGCAAATTTAAAATAGTATCTAGGTAAGCTTCTCTTCGTCCTATTTTATTTGGATGAAGATTTTTTTATATATCTATAGGCTAATTTTTGAAAGAGGAGTGATTTATATGAAATACAATTGTGCAGAAATAGTTATTAAATTATTGGAAAATCAAGGTGTAAAATATATTGCTGGAATTCCTGGTGGGTTTAACCTTCCAATATATGATGCTTTATATAAAAGTAATATAACTCATATCTTAGCTAGACATGAACAAGGTGCTGCTTTTATAGCTCAAGGTATCTCAAGAAGTACAGGTAAACCCGGAGTATGCTTTGCAACATCTGGTCCGGGGGCTACAAATTTACTTACTGCTATTGCTGATGCTAAATTAGATTCTATTCCTCTAATTGCAATAACTGGACAAGTGCCTCTTTCCGCTATTGGTACAGATGCTTTTCAAGAAGTTGATGCATATGGACTAACTATCCCTATTACTAAGCATAATTTTTTAGTTAGAAATTCCAAAGATCTTTTTACTATTATCCCAGAAGCTTTTAAAATATCAATGGAAGGCCGTCCTGGCCCTGTACTAATAGATATTCCAAAAAATATTCAAACCGAAATAATAGAAGTAGATGAAAATATTTTTAAACAAACAAAAAAAGACAATCATAAAAAAAAATCTCCTAAAAGTTATAAACTTGAATGTATTGCTGAATTAATTAATACAGCAAAAAAGCCTATTATTTATGCTGGAGGAGGCATCATTAGTGCTAATGCCTCTAATAATCTATATGCATTAGCTGAAAAAAGTAATATTCCAGTTGCTTTAAGCTTAATGGGATTAGGTGCATTTTCATATAATGATGTTTTAAATTTAGGAATGCTTGGAATGCATGGAGCCCCTTATACAAATTATCTACTTAACGAAGCAGATTTAATATTAGCATTTGGTGTTAGATTTGATGATAGAGCCACTGGAAATATAAATACATTTTGTCCTAAAGCTACAATAATCCATATAGATATTGATCCTGCTGAAATTAACAAAGTTAAAATTAGCAGCCTATCTATGAATGAAAATATTAAGTATTTCTTAGAGGATATTTTACCTCTTGTTAATAATAAAGAAAGAACAGCCTGGATAGAACGAGTTAAATGCTTTAAAAAAGATTATCCACTTCCTCAATTTGATAATCCTCTACATCCAACTAACATAATTTCTTTCGTTGGTAATACTGTTTCTGATGATACGATAATTGTTACTGATGTAGGTGAACATCAAATGTGGACAGCTCAAAGATATCCTTTTAAGTATCCTAGAACTTTTTTGACTTCTGGTGGCTTAGGGACAATGGGATTTGGACTTCCTGCTGCAATTGGTGCTGCCTTAGCAAATAAAGAAAAACAAATTATTTGCTTTTCTGGTGATGGTTCAATTTTAATGAATATCCAAGAACTTTCAACACTTAAAGATCTAGATTTAAATATAAAAATAATAATATTAAATAATCATCATTTAGGATTGGTTCGCCAACAACAAGAATTATTTTATAACAAACACTTCATTGCATCAAAATTTATATCAAATCCCGATTTTAAATTAATTGCGAATGGTTTCGGAATAAATAGTTGTACTTTCTCAAAAGAAAATCATTCATTTGATAAATTAGAAGATATATTATCAAAACCTGGTCCTTATTTAATAAATATACTAATTAACGAAACTGAAAATATACTACCTATGGTTTATCCTGGTGGTGCAAATACAAAAATGATTGGTGGTGAAAATTTATATGATTAATACTGATTTTTATCTCGTTGAATTGCTTGTAAGAAATCATCCTGGAGTAATGAGTCATATAACAGGATTGTTTGCTAGAAGAGCTTTTAATTTAGAAGGGATACTTTGTACTCAAATTGATGACGGTAGTACAAGCAAAATGTTCTTACTTGTAAAGAATGATTTCGCATTAGAGCAAATTATAAAACAATTAGAGAAACTTTATGATGTTCTTGAAGTCTCCCTTCATCAAGATTATGATTATTCAATTTTTCAAAATCTAGATAAAGTATTAAAAATAAAATAGTATCAAATAGCTGTATATAGAAACAATACAACTACTTGATAATTTATAAGAAAGTGGGAATATTCTAATTAAAGTTATATTTTAAAATAAAAATTAGTTTATTAATTACAACTTCCACTTTCCCCTTTAAACTCTTTTTTTATTTAAATAATTATTATATTATATTCTTTATCTGTTATATATTAAATTACATCTTTATTAGAAAATTGGCTATTATATAACTTCTCATAAAATCCACCTTTTTTCATTAATTCTTCATGGTTTCCTTGTTCAACAATGTTTCCATCATTTATTACTAAAATTAAATCTGCATTACGAATTGTTGAAAGTCTGTGTGCAATAACAAAACTTGTTCTACCCTTCATTACATTTTTCATTGCTTTTTGAAGCATTAACTCAATTCTTGTATCTACTGAACTAGTTGCTTCATCTAATATTAAGATTGCTGGATCAGATATTATCGCTCTAGCTATAGTTAATAACTGTTTTTCTCCCTGAGATATATTAGATCCTTCCTCATTAATAAACATATCATAACCATCTGGTAAAGTTTTAATAAAATGATGTACATTTGCTATCTTAGCAGCATCTTTAATCTCTTCTTTAGTAGCGCCAAATCTACCATATTCTATGTTTTCATAAATACTTCCATTAAATAACCAAGTATCCTGAAGAACCATTCCAAAAATAGATCTTAAATCCTCACGTTTCATATCTCGACTATCTACACCATCTATTTTTATAGATCCACCTTGAATTTCATAAAATCTCATTAACAAATTAATTAATGTAGTTTTTCCTGCCCCTGTTGGACCTACTATTGCAACCATTTGGCCACTCTTAATTTCTGCATTTAAATCAGTTATTAAAGGTTTATCTTCAGAGTATCCAAATTTAACATGTTCAAAAGAAACATTTCCTTTAGGATCACTTAACTTTTTAAAATCTTCTTTATCAGAAATTTGTTCTTCTTCATCTAATATTTCAAACACACGATCTATAGCTGCAAATGCTGATTGAATTGCAGAAGATAATTGTGTTACTTGTGAAAGGGGTTGATTTATTTGCCATATATAACGTATAAATGCTTGTAAATTACCTACTGTTAATATTCCAGCTACAGAATAAAATGCTCCTAAAACGCCTATGACAGCAATTCCAAGATAAGTTATTAATGAAATAAATGGAGACATAGTACTTGATATGAATTGTGCCTTAAATCCTGTTTTATACAGTTCTTCATTTATATCTGAAAATTCTTTAATAACATCTTCTTGTTTTCCATATAACTTTATTTCATTAAATCCAGTATACATCTCCTGAACATTACCATTTAATTTACCTAATGCATTTTGTTGATGATAAAATAACTTTTGAGATTTTGATACTACTATTTTTGATATCAAATAACTTGTAGGAATAATTAATATTGCAATCAATGCCAATTTAACATTAATTGTAAACATCATTATTACTGCTAATGTTAATGATAATACAGCATTAATTACTTGGCTAAAACTTTGTTGAAGCGCATTAGATATTGTATCTATATCATTAGTAATTCTACTTAATACATCCCCTTGACTATTTTTATCAAAATAACTTATTGGTAATTTTCTTATTTTATTTTGAACTGCATTTCTCAAATCTCTCATTGCATTTTGTATAGAATTTGTTAATAAAAAGCTAGCTCCATAAGTTGAAACAGCGCTAAATATATAGACTGTTCCTAATAATATAAGAACCTTTATAATATAATTTAAATTTACTGCTGCTCCATCAATTCCTTTAACTATATTAATTGAATCCCTTGTAAGTTGTGTTATTATAAGCCCTTCTACAACAGGTGAAATAGCCGTAAATACCGCTGCTATTATTATTAATAAAATTGCTCCTATAAATCCTTTTTTGTATTGTTTTACAAAAGGAGATATCTTATTTACTGTATATTTTAATTTTTTCATTATGCTAATTCCTCCTTTGTAAGCTGAGATGAGGCAATTTCATTATATATATTACAACTATTTAATAGTTCTTTATGTTTACCTATTCCAACAATCTTCCCTTCATTTAAAACTATAATTTTGTCTGCATCCATTATTGAACTTACTCTTTGTGCTACTATTAGAACCACTGATTCTTTTGTTTCTTCTTTTAATTTCGCTCTAAGTAATGAATCGGTTTTAAAATCAAGTGCTGAAAAACTATCATCAAATATATATATTTCCGGTTTTCTAACTATAGCTCTTGCTATAGACAATCTTTGTTTTTGCCCCCCTGATACATTGGCTCCACCTTCAGTTATCATTTCATCAAACATCTTAGGTTTATGTGAAATAAAATCATAAGCTTGTGATACTTTAGCTGAATATTCTACTTCTCCAGTGCTTGCATTTTTTTTACCAAACTTAATATTATTAGATATACTACCTGTAAATAATAAAGTTTTTTGTGGTATAAAACCTATCTTTTTACGAAGAGAATTTAAATCATACTCTCTAACATCAACATTATCTATCTTTATATTACCTTCAGTAACATCATAAAATCTTGGAATCAAATTAATTAAAGTAGATTTTCCACTACCTGTACTTCCTATGAATGCTACTGTTTCACCCTTTTTAGCAATAAAAGATATATCTTTTAGTACAGCTTCTTCTCCACCTGGATAAGTAAATGTTACATTATTAAATTCTACTAAGCCTCTAATTTCCGTACTTTTAATACCATTTTTAGGATTTTCTATTATAGGCTCTTCTTTTAATATTTCTTCAATTCTATTTGCAGATACTTGTGCCTTTGGATACATAATAAATATCATTGAAAATAACATCATTGAAAACATAGCATGAAACAAGTATTCTATAAATGCTACTAGCTGTCCAACTTGAAGAGTACCTACATTTATCATATTACTTGATAACCAAAAAATAGCTATTATAGCTACGTCTAGCAATAAGAAAAATGCGGGTTGTGATACTGCCATTAATTTAAATAAATTTTTAGATATATTGGCATATTCATTATTAGTTTCATAAAACCTTTGTTTTTCATGATCATCATTTCCAAAAGCTCTAATAACTCTTATGCCAGTTAAATTCTCTCTAGATATTCTATTTAGCTTATCTAATCTATTTTGTTGTTTTTCTGATATAGGATGAGATAATTTTGCAATTATAATAACTCCTACTATTATAAATGGTACTGCAATTAATAATACGGTTGATAATTTCACATTAGTTCTTACTATCATAATTAAACTTACTACAAACATAACTGGAGTAAGTAATGCCATTCTAAGCAACGTATTTGTAAATTGCATAACTTGATAAGCATCATTTGTAGTTCTTGTAATCATTGAAGAAACTCCAAATTTATTGTATTCACTATGTGAAAATTCTTGAGATTTTTTAAATATATCATTTCTTATATCTCTAGTTATACTTGTGGAGATTTTTGCTGAGCAATATCCAACCATTATTGTTCCTATTACTCCTAAAATAGAAATTAAAACAATAACCAAGCCCATATTTTTTATGTACTGTACATCACTATTAGCTATTCCATTATCAATAATTTTAGCCATAATAGTTGGAATTCCTAATTCAACTAAAGCAAATCCAAACACAGATATCACATTTAAAGCTATTAGAAATTTATAATTTTTTAAGTATCTTAAAATTAATTTCATTCTGTAATTTTCTCCTATCTATTTTTTATTGATTATATTGTTTAAAAAATATTAAAACTATTATTCCATATTAAATTATTCCTAATTAGTTTGTACTAATTTTTCTATATTTAATAAAAAATTTATATTATTAGTTAGCTTTATTTTAATTTATTTATGCTAAAATATGAGCACTATATTAAAATATGATTAATTTTAATATATGATATTTTTACTTAGAGTTATTAATATTAATTTTACAACTACTGTATTGTTTTGGACATTTCTTAATTTTACCACATAAAATTTACATTATTGAAAAATCTTTATAGAAATATTATTATATAATCATAAGGTATATAGTAACCATATAGTCAATAGGAGGATTAAAAAAATGAGCGAAAAATTAAAAAAATATTTTAATACTGGAGAATTTGCTAAACTATGTAATGTAAAAAAACAAACACTTTTTCACTATGATGCAATAGGAATTTTTTCGCCTGAGATAAAGGATAAAAATGGGTACAGATATTATTCACACCATCAATTTGAAATCTTTAATGTTATTATGATTCTAAAAGGAATTAATATGCCATTAAAAGATATAAGATCTTATCTTGATAATAGAACTCCTGATTCATTAATTAATTTATTTAAAAATAAAATGTTAGAAATAGATAATGAAATTGAAAACTTAAATAGAATAAAAGAACTTATGCAAACTAAAATAGATGTGACAGAAAAATCATATAAAATTGATCCATTGAAGATATCTTTAGAATTTAAAGAAGAAGAACATTTGATTCTTAGTAAATCTATAGAAAATGTTAGTTATAACGAATACCTAAGATCAGTATCAGAACATATGAAATACTGCACTTCAAATAAACTAAATACAAGTTACTCCCTTGGTGCAATGATAAATAAAAAAAATATTCTTCAGGGTGTAAAAGAAAATTATTCTTATCTTTACACAAAAATAGATCCAAAATTAAATTGTAGTTCTATTTTTATTAAACCTAACGGTATTTATGCTATAGCTTATCATAAAGGAAATTATGAAACTATTGATTCTACATATAAAAAAATAATATCATTTTTAGATTCATTTAACCTTAATATTGGTGATTATGCTTATGAAGAATGCATTTTAGATGAAGCTTCTGTTATCGGATTTGAAAATTACTTAACAGAAATTTCAGTTGAGGTTAATACTAAATAGATTTCTAAGTGCTTAATTGAATTAATATATACAACATCAAAGCTTGAAATAACTTCATCTTCTTATTGTATATATTTTGATTATTTCATATATCAATTAAAATTTAAAACAATTATAAATTAATATTATTGTGCTAAATTTATTTTTTTATTTAATATTTGCTTTTATATAAAATCATAAAACTTTTTTAATTCTTTCAATGGAATATCTATATCTTCTGAATATTGTTCACATGTATACACAAGTAAATTAGTCATTTCTTCTAAAATTCTTTTATTATCTATATGAATAATATTACTCTTATCATAATTGTTTAATATAATTGAATTTACAACAAGATTATGTTTTTTTATATATTCCAAAGTCAAAATAGTCCCATTTATACTGCCTAATCCTGACGGTGATACTAGTATAATTGGAATTTTTAATTTTTTTATAATATCCGTTAACATTATTTTTTCTTTATCATAATAAATTGGACATATGATCCCCCCACTACCTTCTACTGTAATATAATCATGCTCATTACATCTATAATTAAAATCAGCAACTATTTTGTCCATACTAATATGCACGTTATTAAGTTTAGCTGCTAAATGAGGTGATACAGCTTGTTTAAAAATGTAACTTACACATTCATTTGGATTTCCTTTAATATTTGCTACATTATAAACATACTTTGCATCCCCAGCTACAATATCATTATTTATAATTTCTGCACCACTAAGCGCTGCTTTATAATAACCACAATTAATATTTGCTTCTCTTAATTTTTTTACAATTAAAGCAGTTATATATGTCTTTCCTACATCTGTATTAGTTGCTGTTATAAAAACTCCCTTTGCCATATTTACACCTCAAATCCTAACTCTTTTATCATTTTTATGTCATCAAAAGTTTTTATCCCACTTGTTGTTAACATATCTCCTGAAATAGCTGCATTTACTCCAGACTTCATAAGTCTTTCACCTTTATCATTAAGCAACGCTCTTCCTCCTGCAAGACGAATTTGCTTTTTGGGAAGAATAAATCTAAATAACGCAAATGTTTTTGTTATCTCATCATAAGATAATTTTTCTTGATTTTCTAATGCTGTTCCCTTTATGGGGTTTAAAATATTAATTGGTATGCTATCTACATTAAGTTCTCTTAAAGTAAAAGCCATATCTATTCTATCTTCCATAGTTTCTCCAA
The DNA here is from genome assembly GCF_900290265.1 of Clostridium cagae. Taxonomy (NCBI): domain Bacteria; kingdom Bacillati; phylum Bacillota; class Clostridia; order Eubacteriales; family Clostridiaceae; genus Clostridium; species Clostridium caccae. Next base: position 263,838 of record NZ_OKRA01000001.1, on the reverse strand, counting down.
GTCCTATGATTCCACCACTACAAACTTGAAGTCCTGCCTTTAATGCATTTTTAATAGTATTTGTTTTTTCATCAAAGGTATGTGTAGTACAAATGTTAGAAAAAAAGTTTCTAGATGTTTCTAAATTATTGTGGTATCGAATTACTCCTGATTCTTTTAGTTTTACTAATTCTTCATAATTTAATAATCCGTGAGATGCACAAAGCTTAATAGCACATTTGTCTTGTAATTCACTATAAGTTTTGCAAACTGTATGTACTTCTTTATTAGTTAGCTTTTTTCCAGAAGTTACAACAGAAAATCTATGTACTCCACTATTATAATTAGAAATTGCACTTGTTATTATTGATTCACTATCCAAAAGGTTGTATTCTTCAATATCAGTTTTAAAATACACAGATTGTGCACAGTATTTACAATTTTCTCCACACCTTCCGCTTTTTCCATTTATAATTGTGCATAAGTTGAATTCTTTTCCACATAAACTCATTCTTATATCGTTTGCTGCACTTGCTAATTCATCTATGTTTTCTTTTGAAAGTATCATAACTTCTTTTTTAGAAATTAATTCTCCACTTAAAATTTTTTCTTTAAATTTATCTACTATATTCAATATACTTACTCCTTAAAATTGGATTTATCTTACTTGCTAATATCGCTCCTACTATACATAATACAATGTCACCTGGCATATCTAATGGAAGGCACGATAATACAATAATGCTTATTGATGTTGGAGTTTTTAAATATAAATTTAAAATTATAAATTTATATAGTATTCCAATAAAATATGTTGCAAAGAAACCTGATAAAGCTGAAATTAAATATTGCTTAAAATTCTTTGCTTTTATCTTGTCAACTACGTATCCAACTAGAAATGATGCTACAATAAATCCTATTAAATATCCAAAACTTGGTCTAAAAATATATTGAATCCCACCTCCTGCTGCAAATACTGGTACTCCCAATAATCCTAACATTACATAGGTACCCACAGAAGTTGCTCCTAACTTTGGTCCTAAAATCATTCCAGATAAAATAACAAAAAGAAATTGTAATGTAAAATAGTCCATAAAGGGTACAGGAATTTGAATAAATGCTCCTATTATAATTAATGTAGTAAATAATGCACAATAACTCATATCCCTAATTTTTGATTTTCTCATAACTATAATTCTCCTATTTTTTATAAATATGTGAATAATTATAGTTGTACAATTTTATATTGTCAACTTTATTTTTCATTAAAGTCGACAATAAATATATTATTAAAATATTTTATAAATACCCATCAAGTAGCATAAAATAATAACGAGATATTATATAATAAGTACTTTAAGATAAAGAGAATTATTATGGATAAAGATTTAACACCTAGAACCTATGTAGCTTAAACTACTATTTAATAAGCCCATTTAAAAACCTTAATATATAAAAAGAACTAGAACATTTCCTTAATTGGTTGTTCTAGTTCTTTTAAATTATATATAATTTAAAATTATTTTTTTAATAGTTTTACTAAATATTTTAATTTTTCTTCACTAATTTCTCCAAATGGTTCATTATCAATTCTCACAGCAGTCCCAAAATGAAAATCTGTAAACTCCGTATTTTCCTTAAGCATTTCTATATTATTAAAATTCAATCCACCACCTAAAAGTATATTAATATGTCTTGAATTTCTTATCATCTCTTTTATTACAGATATATTTTTTACAATATCTCCAGTTCCACCAGAAGTTAATATATTTTTTATCTCTTTATATTTACTAAGTGTTTTTACACTCTCTATTGTATTAGTTTCATCTATAGCTTTATGAAATGTTACATCTATCTCCTTACAACTTTCAATTATCCTTTTAAGCTGTAATTCTGATATATTTTTATTTTCATCTAACATTCCAAGAACAACACCATTAGCACCTAAATTTCTTACTATATCAATATCTCTTATCATTATATCTATTTCATCATCACTATAGAGGAATCCTTTTGCATGATTTCGTATCATTACATTTACAGGTATTTTCACATTTTTTATTACACTTTCTATCATCCCAAAACTCGGCGTAAGTCCACCTTCTGTTAAAGCACTTACAAGCTCTATTCTATCAGCTCCACAATATTCTATAATTTTTGCATCTTCTAATGTCATTCCTATTATTTCTAACATTATATATCACCTCAAGTAATTTAAAGAAGTCGCGTATTTTACGACTCCTTATTATATATTTTTAATTATGTTTTAAAATCTAAATTATATTTTTAATTAGACTCTCATTAAGGTTTTAATTCCATCGGCAACAAATTCTACATTGGTTCCTATTATAACTTGAGCACTATTTTTATCTAATCTAACTACACCTCTCGCACCAATAGATTTTAACTTTTTCTCATCAATTAAACTTGAATCTCCTACTTCTAATCTTAAACGAGTTGCACAATTATCAACTTTTAATATATTTTCTTTTCCACCTAAATATTCTATATACTTTCCATAAACGTTTTCATCAGACATATTTAAAGTTATGTTTTCTGTAAATTCATCATCATCTTCTTCTCTACCTGGTGTTGGTAAATTTAATTTCTTTATTAATACAAAAAATATTAAGAAGTAAAGAAGCCCTATTCCAAGTCCTATTGGTATTATTAATGATGGCTTAGTTGCTAAATTAAAGTTTAATCCGTAATCAATGAATCCTGCTGAGAATGTAAACCCATGTAATATTCCCATAGAATCTACTACGAAACAAGATAAAGCGGTTAATAAAGCATGCGCTACTAATAAAACTGGTGATAAGAATATAAATAAGAATTCTAATGGTTCAGTAACACCTGTTAAGAACGCTGTAAGAGCTAATGATATCAACATTCCTGATACTGCTTTTCTTTTTTCTTTTTTAGCTGCAAAATAAATTGCAAGTCCTACTGCTGGCATACCAAACATCATTACCGGGAAAAATCCTGCCATAAAATGTCCTGCAGTAGGATCTCCTTGGAAGAATCTATTTAAGTCCCCTGCTTTACCATTAAATTCTCCTAATTGGAACCAGAAAAACGAATTTAAAACATGATGAAGTCCCATAGGTATTAACAAACGATTAAAGAATCCAAATAGTGCTACACCAACTGCACCTAATGCTGCTACGCCAGCTGACGCAGTGCCTAATGCATTTTGAATTGATGGCCAAATCATTCCAAGCGGTATTGCTACTACAAATGCAATTAATCCTGACATGATTGGAACAAGCCTTCTCCCACCAAAGAATGCCAAAAATTCTGGTAACTTTACAGTTCTAAATCTATTATAGGATAACCCACCTATAACTCCTGCAAGTATCCCCCCTAAAAATGATATATTAAGTGTTTTAGCAAATTCTGCTTCATAATTCATAATCCAATATTGTTTAGTTACATTTGTTAAAGTTAAATAAGTAATAACACCAGCCAATCCAGCTGAACCATTTTGGTCATCAGATAACCCTACAGCAACACCCACTGCAAATAATAACGGTAAATTATCGAATAATGCACTTCCTGCAGCTTTAAAAAAAGGTAATATTTGCGCTAGAAATGGTATAAATCCTAATGCTTCAATAACATCTGGCTGACCAATTCTAAGCATTAGTCCACCAATTGGCAAACATGCTATTGGAAGCATTAGTGATTTCCCTATCCGTTGTAAAAATTTAATCATAAATTATTCCTCCCCCTTAAATTGTTAATCTATAAAAAATTAATTTTTATACTACTTTATAGTCTTTAGGGTTTAGTAAACTAGCAGCTTCTTTATCTAAAATAACTATTAAATCATCATGAAATTGAAGTATTGAAGCTGGAACTTCTGGTGTCACTTTTCCATAAATAGTATCATAGATAGCCTTTGCTTTATTTTTTCCAGTTGCTAAAAGCATAATTTTTTTGCTTTCAAATATTGAACCTATTCCCATTGTAATGGCTTTGCTAGGTACTTCGTCTAAACTGTTAAAAAATCTTGCATTTGCAATTTTAGTAGACTCCTCTAATTCAACTACATAAGTTTTCTTTTCAAAATTTACTGTTGGTTCATTGAATCCTATATGAGCATTATTTCCTATACCCAATACTTGTATATCTATTCCGCCAGCTTCTTTTATCAAATTATCATATTTTACACATTCATTTTCAATATCATTGGCCATTCCATTAGGTATATGGATATTTTCCCTTTTTACATTTATATAGTTGAATAAATTATCATCCATAAAATAATGATAACTTTGGTTATTACTTATAGGTAAATTTTGATATTCATCTAAATTAAATGTTTTTACATCTGAGAAATCTATCATTTTATTTTCATACATTTCAACTAATTTCTTATACATACCTATTGGTGTACTTCCTGTTGCAAGACCTAATATTGAATTAGACTTTAAAGTTATTTGGCTCATTATTATTTGAGCTGCTTTTTCACTTAACTTATCATAATTTTCACAAACTAATATTTTCATAATTTTAACCCACCTCTAATTTAATTTTTATAACTATTTTCTATTTTTCAGAATTCACTTTTTAATATTTATATTATTGTGATTCTTAAAATTTTTACATAATATTATTTTATAAAGAATTAAAAATAACTCTTCCTTCTGATACTAAAAAATAACAATTCATCTCATCATCAAAAATACATATATCTGCATCTTTGCCAATATCTAAGCTTCCTTTTTTATCATCTATTCCTATAGACTTTGCTGGATTTAATGAAGCCATATTTATAACTTCATTAAGTTCTAAGTTAGTATTTTCAAAAAAATTATAAACTGCTTTATTTAAAGTTAGAATGCTTCCTGCTAAAGTTCCATTAATCAGCCTTGCAGCACCATCCTTAACATAAACGTCTTGTCCACCTAGCTCATATTTACCATCTTTCATACATCCAGCTCTCATGCAATCAGTTATAAGAATTACTTTTTCATTACCTTTATTATTTAATATAAATTGAAATAAGCTTTTATCTACATGTATCTTATCTGCTATTATTTCGCAATAAGCATTACTCATAAGAGCTGCACCAACTACCCCTGGTTCCCTATGATTTAATGGACTCATAGCATTAAATAAATGAGTTATATTAGTAACTCCTAAACTTATTGCTTCCATACATTTCCTATATGAAGCATTACTATGACAAATTGATAATGTAATCTTAGTATTTTCTTTAACTTCTTTTGTAAATTCATAATCATCATCTAGTTCAGGTGAATATGAAATTAGTTTTATAACATCAGTGTAGTCTTTTATAAATTGAAAATTTGGTTTTAATATATGTTTAGAATCTTGTGCACCTTTATAAATTGGATTTATAAATGGCCCTTCCATATGAGCCCCAATAACTTTTGCACCATTAAAGTCTTTTTTCATACATTTTTTTATTATATTTAAAGAACTATAAATATTTTCTTTAGTCATTGTCATTGTTGTTGGTAAAAATGAAGTGACACCATTTTTACAAATCCCACTACTTATAGCTTCTATTGCTTCTATTGAATTATCCATAGTGTCAAAATTACAGCTACCATGTACATGTATATCTATAAGACCAGGTGTTACTATTTTTTGCTTTGCATCAATAATCTCACAATTTTCTGGTATTTCATCACATATACTAATTATTTTTTTATCAAACAAAAGAACCTTATTTCCTAAAATCCCATTCTTAGTTACAATTATTCCATTTATTATTGCTTTCATATTCAACCCTTCCTATCAATTTTTTTAGTTTTCATGTAATACTATTTCATATTCATGCTTGCCTGTCATAAATATTGAACTCGTATATTCCATTATTTCTTCTTTATCTGTATATACTAATCTATCTATTTTAAGTGCTAACGTATCATTTTCTTGATTTAATAAATCTGCAGTAAACTCATTTATCATTATTGGACTTATTACTTGTTCTGCTCTTTTGGTTTTATGATTATATCTTTCTCTATACAATGTATATAAAGAATTTTCTTTTACTAATTCCTCATTTAAGTCTTCACACATGTCTTTTGATGTATATACAATTTCTAATGCAAATGGATCATCATCTATATATCTTATTCTTTCAATCCTATATATGAGAGTATCTTTATCTTCCACATTTAGTTTTTTTCTTATACTTTTATTTTGAAAATCTAATTCAAATTTTAATAATTTGCTTTTTACTGTAAATCCCTTTTCATTCATTACTTCAGTAAATCCCAGTAACTTTTGGAATTTATGTTTTTTCTTTTCATAAGCAACAAATGTTCCTTTTCCCTGTTTTCTATCTAATAAACCTTCAGATACAAGATTTAGTATTGCTTTATTAACCGTCATTCTACTAACGTTTTGAATCTTGCAAATTTCTCTTTCTGGCATTAAATAGTTACCTTCCTTTAATTCACCACTTTTTATCATATCTCTAATTATCAAAGATAATTGAGTATGTAATGGTATGTTTAAATTTTTGTCTACTATTTTCAATTTTATCTCCCCCATCTTGGCATATCATATTGGTATATACCAATTGGTCTATACCAATATGATATGCCATATCGTTTTCAATGTCAATTATTTTTATAAAAAAATTTATTATCTTATTAAAATATTAACATATGTGCTAATTAAATGATCTCATACTCTTTTTAGTATTCCTAATTCTGACTGCTTCATCCATTTTACTTGTACATATATCAATCTATATATTTAAAATATAGGATACACAAAAAAGCCTAATGTAGTTTTATTCTACATTAGACTTTCTATACTATATTTAATAATAACAAATAATTGTAGTTTTGGGTGTTATATTATCATAAATAGATTTAGCTGTACTATATGGCAAGTTTATGCATCCATGAGAACCACCATTTTTATAAATTTCTCCACCAAACTCTGATCTCCAATTAGCATCATGAAGTCCTATTCCACCATTGAAAGGCATCCAAAAATTTACTGGTGATGCATATCCTGGACCTCTTAATACAGTATCTTTTTGTTTGTAATATAATTTATAAGTACCACTTGGTGTTGCATATCCCGCACTCATATTTCCTGTAACAATATCACTTTGCACAACAAGATATCCATTTTTATAAAACCATAAATGTTGATTAGTCATATCTATCTCAACAAAAGTATCTGATACATTATTAAAATAACTTGCTGCTGATGTTTGATAATATGATGGGTAAGTTGTTAATGTTTGTCCATTTTTTATAAGGCTTATTAATGTTCTAGTTTCTTCATCAACATTGATCGCCCATCCATGATTATTTCCTGAATATCCACCATTAACTTTTATAGAAGTTCCTAATGAACTTCTATAAGAACTGGCTAATCCTTCTACAAAGTTTCTAACTTTAGATTCATCTAATATTATTGATAAATTAGGCTCTATTGAAATCCAATCTATTACTTTATATTTATCTACAACTTGTACCATTCCACCATAACTATAAGTTATATTAGCTGATAAATACTTGTTAATAGTATTTGCTGCATAAATTACCTCGGGTGAATTAGATGTATATTGTGGATGTTCATAACAATCCAATGTTTCTAAATTCAATTCAATATCTTGGTTCTTTATAGCCATAACTACATTAGTATATAATTTTTCTTTATTTAATTTACTTCCTATAACTTCTGATGTAATTATATAAGAATAATTTCTATATTCTAGCTTTGAACTTTTGGGTTCAGTTACATTAGTTGGATTTAAACAAGATAAGTTATCTATACATTGCCTCAACAATTGTTCATCATAAGAAATTGATATGGAATCTATAGAATTGACTTTTAAATTTATATCTTTTCCTTTAATTTCTTCAATAGTTCCACCTCTTTTTATTAATTTTAATACATATTCATCACTTGATGTAGAACTTAAAGTTTTTGCATAAGCATTTGTAGTATTAATAAAGATTATACTTAATGCTAAAATCATACTCAAAAAAGTGGCTAAGCATTTACTTATAAACTTATTATAATTATTAATTTCTTTCTCCATAAAAATAATCCCCCTAAAACTTTTATATTAAATTAAACAATATTTTTTATCGTAATGTTTATCTTTATTAAATAAAGCTACAACTTATTTAAAAATTATAATTTTATATTTATTATTATACATTTTTTTCCATTTGTAAAGTTTTGTGGCAATAATTATTTAAAAAGAAATTTTTTTAAATAATTACATTACATAAAATAAGGTTTCTAGATAGAACCCTTTTACACATTATTCCCAACTATAATATATAATTATAAAAATCATCAACAATATATATTACTTCTGTCTTAAGTTAAAATATAATTATTATTAAATTATAATAAGCTATATAATGAATTCAATTTCATTATATAGCTTATTCTTAAATAACAATAACTCTTATGTTAATTGTCAAATCTATCAACTCTAAAAAGCTTTAAATTTTCATCAATTTCACCTAAATAAAGCTTATTTAACATGATTCCACCTAGTATCGCAAAAAGTATTCCATTAGCACCATATCCAAGATTGAACCATAATTTTTTATTCTTAGGATCTTTTCCTATAAACCCTAAATTATCTTGAGTTGAAGTAAAAGCTCCACAATATTTATATTCTATATCAATATTCTCTATATTAGGAAACATTGATTTTAATCTTTGTTCTAATATAGAGTACTTTTCACTAACTTGCTTTTTATTATAAATATCAGGAATAAAATTTATATCTTCTCCACCAATTATAATTCTATTATCACTAGTTGTTCTTAGATAATTATATGGTTCCTTATTATCTCTAATTAAAACTTTATTATAATATCCATTAAAATTATCTAAAGGTTTTGTTGCTATATTAAATGCTGTTGTAGTTACACCAAAATTTCTACTTGTAAATAGGTCTGTGTGATAACCTGTAGCAACTATTACTATCTTACCTCTAACTTTAAAATCATACTTCGTTACTACTTCTACTCCATCATCATTATAGAGTACTTTTACAGCCTCTGTATTTTCATATACTCTTAACCCTTTTTTAGTAGATACATCTATCAGTTGATGTGTAAACTTATAGGGATCTATTTCTGCCCCGCCATTTTTAGAATATAATCCGGCTTTTAAATCAAACGAAAATGGATTATTTTTCTCTTCGATAAACTCAACATCGAATCCATTTTCTTTTCTTATTTTATATTCTTCTTTTATCTGTGCTATATCACTAGATTTAGCTGTATAAAATAAAGTATCCCTTTTTTTATAATTACAGTTATTATCGTATTGTTTTATAAATTCTTCAATTTCATTCAATGCTTTTATTCCTAATTTATAGGATTGTATTACATTTTCAGTAGTAGTATATTGTTCCAACTCTCTAACTGTTCCATCTAATTCATATTGTAATAACGCTGTCGTAATTCCTGTGCTTCCATACCCAATTATATTTTTTTCTAAAATCACCGAATTTATATTATTTTTACTAAAATAATATCCTAAAATACTTCCTGTAACTCCCCCTCCAACAATAATTACATCTGTTTCTATATCTTCTGTTAAATAATTATATTGCTTAATAACTTTATTTATTTTAGCAAATAAAGAATCACCCTTAACAAATTGTAAATCCATGTTTAGACCCTCCAATATATTCTTTAATCAAAATATTTGTTTCAGATGAAATTCAACTTAATAGCAAACTCAGTAAAATTATACATATATTTAATAATCATCTGATAAAAGTATTATTTCCTAGAAAACTTTTAGTATACTTTTAAACATCACTATATCAAGCTTTATTGGTTATTTTTTAGTGATTCTCATAATCTCTTAAAAATACAACATTCTATAAGTTGTCTTCATATTCTTTAAGAATATAAATTCCTAAAAATAAAAAGAGATTCTAATCAGAATCCCTTTAAAATTATTTCTTATATGCACTTTTTAATAGTTCTATTTCATTCTTATATCCCTCAAGCTCATTAGGTGTCTCAAGGAAAAATGGTAAATGACACAACTTAGGATGATTAATAATATTTGTTACAGCTTCTAATCCTATATACCCATTTCCTATAGTTTCATGTCTATCCTTATGACTTTCAAATGGATTTTTGCTGTCATTTAAATGAATCGCATATAATTTATCTAATCCTATTATACTATCAAATTCCTCTAAAACCTTATCTAACTCATTTACTATATCATATCCTGCATCATGAATATGACATGTATCTAAGCACACTCCTACATGTTCTTTTAATTCAACACGTTTTATAATTTCAGCTATTTCTTCAAAATTTCTGCCTACTTCAGTTCCCTTTCCTGACATAGTTTCTAAAAGAACTTTAGTTGTTTGATCCTTTTTTAAAATAGAATTTAAAGCACTTGAAATATACTCTATACCAACTTCTGTTCCTTGCTTAACATGACTGCCTGGATGAAAATTATATAAATTATTAGGTAGATACTCCATTCTTTTTAAGTCATCAGCCATTATTTCTATTGCAAATTCTCTATTTCTTTCATCAGCTGAACATGCATTTAATGTATATGGTGCATGAGCTAATATCTTACAAAAATTATTTTCCTTTGCTAATTCTAAAAATTCTTTAACATCATTTTCATCTATATCTTTTGCCTTGCTTCCTCTTGGATTACGAGTAAAGAACTGAAAAGTATTTGCTCCAATTTTCAAAGCATTTTCGCCCATATTTTTAAATCCCTTTGATGAAGATAAATGGCATCCTATATTTAACATATTATATCCTCCATATTTAACTAGCAGTTTATTTATTAGTTATGTTTTAATATTTATTGATATATCCTTAAGTAAAACTAGAAAGAATATTTGACTCTTTACTTATTGCATATATCAGAATATATTTAAAACATATCTTATTTATTTTATTATACTGCCAATGAATTATTATTGCTATATAATAATTGTTATTCTTTTAGTATCTCATCTAAAGTTTCAGTTATTATTTCATAAACTCCATTATATATCTATAAATAAAGCTTAGTATCAATTCTTCTATCATATTCTGACCATGTGCCACTTTTAGTCTTATCTTTTAATTGACTAATTTTATTCATTGTAGCATCTATAGTATCAGCATAATTTACTATAAAAGATTCTTCCATCTTCATATCTCTAGGAGATCCATATTCAAGCTTACCATGATGTTGAGTAACGCATCCTTTTATTCTATTTACAAAATCGTCACTATAAGAAAAGGAAGTTTCACGAATAGCTTGATCTATCATTTGAACCCCAATTACAATATGTCCCTCCATTTCACCTTGTAGTGTATATTTAAAAGGACCATCATAGTAAAGTTCATATATCTTTCCAACATCATGAAGTTTAGCAGAAAGTACTGCTATTTCAGGTCTTCTACAATCATATCTTTCGCAAAGCACAGCAGTTAAATACATGACATTTAATGTATGTTCTGCAAGTCCACCTATATAATTATGATGCATAGAAACTCCACCAATTCCTCGTTTAAACTTATTTAAAAACTTTTCATCTTTAAAAAAATAATCGTTTAGTGCTTTTCCTTCTTTAGATATTATGTACTTATTTGTATATTCTTCAATTTCATTCATTATATCTTCAATTGGTCTCTTTACTGTTGGTAGATAATCTTCTAAATTGTACTCTGAAATAAATTCATATTTTCTAATATCTAAATTTACGCCCTTTGTTCCATGTACTTTTAGCACCATACCTTCCTTAATATCTTGTTTTTTACTAGCTATATTTGATTTGCTTTCTCCTGTCTTATCTGCAAGTATACATACTGTCTTATTAGGATCTTTAAAAATTATCCTCATAACCATTAAATTTATTTCTATAGTCTCTTCATCTTTTAAATCGCATAAAAACTTATCTTTATCGCTCATAAAATCCTCCATCTTAAATTTATTATAAAAATATTATGTGTAAAAATATACAAATTATAATTATTTGCTATAAATTAAATAATTAGTATATTGTACCACAATTATATTGAAAATTTATAAATAATAATAAGTATTCCTAGCTCCCTCGTCTAATTTTTACTCTAAACTAATACTAATTTAAAAACCTGTACATTAAAAGATTTCATAGACTTCATCCTCATTAGCTTCCTTATTGACTATAAGGATCTTAAGATTTAATAAGCCTCTAGATCCACAAGTTTCACTAGGATATATTAAATAACACATATTATTTTTATCTATATATGCACAATCTAGTAACTCCATATCTCCATATTTTTTAACAATATCAAATCTCCTCCTATTTTAAACTTTTTGATTTTTCATTATATATAATAACATTAAGATCCTTTCTTTTTTACAAAATATGTTATAATTATTATATCAAAATAGGAACATTATATATATGAATACAAGATTTTCAATTTACAATTAACTTACATATTCCATAAAACAAACCTTACAAAATTGAAATATTACAGTCACATAAATGAATACTAAAATATAGCTATTTGATTTAAAATTAACTCATACCTTACAAATAACAAATAAATATTCAATAAAATCAATACAATTGGAGGCGTTAATTTTGAAAAAGATATTTATAACATTAGGCATAATTGGAGCATTATTAATTGGAACTGGAGTTTGTGCAAGATCTGTATTGTATCCATTAAATAATAAAGATAATATACAAAAATACTCTAAAGAATACAATGTAAAACCAGAAGTGATAGCTGCTGTAATACATTTTGAAACTGATTTTAAATCAACTCCTTATAAAGAAGGACATAGAGTTGGTTTAATGAATATAAAAGATACTGAAGGTATTAAAATGTCTAAAGAAATTGGGTTAAATATTACAGATCCTAAAGACATTGCATCAGATGATGTAAATATACAAATTGGTACATGGTATATTTCTCATAATGGTGGTGATTCAAATTTAGATGATATGATGGGAAAATGGGTTTTACGTAATAATGACGAAAAAGATGAAGAACAAATGGTTGCATATGCTAAACAATACTATGGAGAAAAAATAGAAAAAAGAGTTAAAATATATAAAATATTATATCCAGAACTTAAATTTTAAATTCCTCTACCCTAATACTAAATAACTATATTGAATATTATCTTTACATAAAAAAACGTGGCTTTATGTCACGTTTTTTAGTTGAGAGTGCAAAAGTTAAAGTGAAGAGTTAAGGAATTTTTTCCTTAACTCTTCACTTTAACTTCTCAACTAATATTAATTCACTATTTTATTATTATTTAATCAAATATTATTTTATGGTTTTTTTGAAAATTATCTTTTAATGTAAGGGATAAACTATTTGCTCTGTTTCCCTCTATTATATTGGTCACAGTAAAATCCTTAACTCTATCAAATAGTGTGAAAATAGTTTTTGCCTTATTTTCACTATTATATACTTTCCAATATCCACAAGTTAAACATTTTTTCTCTGAACACTCCATAAAATCTTTAACATCTTCTAAAGGATATCCTAAAAATATTCCTAATTCATGAGGACAATTATATACTTCATATCTATCTTTTAATGTATTCAACGCATCTTCTACTGATAGCTCTCTATCATATCCTACACAATTAAGAAATTTTAAATTATCCTTCTTATTGATATATTTTTCTAATAGCTCTTTATCATAAATTAATACTATTAAAGACTTATCGCTATCTCTCAATGAAATATAACCTAAGTTTAATTTTCTCAAATAATCTTTTCCATACATATTCCATAAGTAAAATATATCCTTATTATCATATTTACTTAAATTCAGTGTAATTGATGGTTTCAATCTAGCACTTATTAATGCAACATTATAAGATATAAAAGTTTCAATATATTCTTTTCCCTCCATACCATTTAATAAGTTATAAAAAGTACTAATTTTTTCTCCCATCATTACTCCTCCATTAATTAATTACTTAATTTAGCTATTTCTCTTCCGTATTGAATACATTGTTCTTCACTTTCACCTTCCGGTGCATAATTTACAATTAGTGGTTCTAAAGCCACATTAACTCCTGAAGCTGTCATTTCTTCTTCCCAGCTTCTCATCCACTGTCCATCACCCCATCCATAAGATCCAAACAATATAACTTTTTTATTTTTTAAATCATCTTGAACATTCTCTAATAATGGTAAAAATTCTCCTCCTTCAAGTTCTTCATCGCCCATAGAAGGACATCCTAAAACTACTATGTTTTCATCCTTTAAACTATCTACATTAGCATTAGAAATATTTATCAGTTCAATTTTAACTTCTGATTCTTCAATTCCTTTTGCTATTAAATTTGCCATAGCCTCTGTATTACCTGTACCACTCCAATAAATTATTTTCATAAATCCTCCTCTTCGTCCCTTTATTGAGAACAATTATCAATTTCATTATATTATTATAATATTCTACTTAAATAATGTTGTCAAGAGTATTTTTAATAAAAACTATATAACTAAAATATATTAATTTATATAAAAAGACCTTGGTAATTCTTTTTAATTACCAAGGTCTAAAAAGCATTATTTATATTACTACTGAACTTTCAGTTATTATATCTTATTTAATACCAATTTTCTACTTTTCATTAAGTAAATTGTAAATATAACAACCCCTATTATTAGCGTAACTCCTGCATATGCATAAATACTTCTATATCCATAATTCATAACTACTTCACCCCAAATTATTGAACCAACTCCATAGCCACCATCTAATAGTGCATAATAAATAGCATTAGCCATTCCTTTTTTATTTTCACTTACTGAATCTAATATCATAAGATTAATTATTGGTAATAATGATCCCATCATAATTCCACATAAAAATCCAAATATTATTAATTGAGGCATTGTTTTAACTATTGACATTCCAAATATAGATGCTGAAAAAATTATTAATCCATATGATAATACTGCATTTGTTCCGAATTTACTTACTATTTGATTTATAAACAATCTTGATGCTAATATACCTAAAGCATTTATTGTGAAAAATAATCCAATATTACTAAAGCCTAACTCTATTCCATATAAAGCTGTAAATGCTAAAATAGTACTTTCTGCAACTGCTGCTAAAAATAATATGATTGCAGGTACAAGCATATTTCTTTCATTTACTTTTTCTTCAGTATTATCTTTATTATTCTCTTCATTTAACTGAGTTTTTGTAGTATTTTCACTATATGATAATTTTAAAGATATCAAAATTGTTATAATAGCTACAACTGTTGTTGTAATAAATAATAATCTAAAATTTTCATAGCTCTTACCAACTAAAGCTAATGCAATTGATGGTCCTATTGCTGTAGTTATAGTTATTCCTACTCCAGAATATCCTATTCCTTCAAGCATTCTTGATTTTGGTGTAACATCTGTAACAATTGTTGCTACTGCAGTAGAAGATATCCCGAATCCAAATCCCTGAAATATTCTTAATAATATAATCATTTGTATATTATTTATAGCTAAATATGATATTGTTGACAGTGCAGTTATAGCTACACCTAATATTAATATTTTCCTTCTTCCAACCTTGTCTAAAAGTTTTCCTGCAAGCAATCTAATAAATAATGCTGCTAATGTAAATGCCCCTGTCATCATGCCTGCATAGGTATCAACATTAGTAATTTGTTTTGTATAAATTGATATTGTTGATAATAATAAATTACAAGCTAGGTTTACCCCTATTGTAATAAATAATGCCAATATAAAATGACTTGTCCATAGTTTTTCTTTTTTATCCATTACGTTATCCCCATCCTATATTCGTTTTTCCTTACAATATTTTAACTAGATACTTGAAAATAGATTGTAGTATAGGCTACAATCTATTTAATAAATATTTTTTATAGATGGTGGTTTTATGAATAATAAACTAAAATTTTTTCCCAGTTCAACTGTAAATATAACATCTGAATTTTATAAGGTATTTGAAGATGCCGGTACACTAAAAAAATATCGTAAAAATGAAATAATATATTTCCAAGACGATATAGCTGAAAATTTCTATTTAATTAAATCAGGAAGAGTTCGAGTTTTTTTAATATCTCCTCAAGGTACAGAACTTACTATTGAAATTTTAAGGAAAGGAAATCTTTTTGGTGAATCATCTTATTTTGCCTACGGTTCTAGAATGACCTCTGGTAGTGCTGCTACAGATGTGGAATTAATCGCTGTAAGCCTAAGTGATCTTTATCCTTATCTAACAAAATATCCTGAATTAATGATTCAAATGTTCCATCTTATGTCACTATCCATTCAGAATTTATCAATTCAAGTTACTAGCATGGCTTTTTTAGAAGCCGATAAAAAAACTGCTGAATTATTAGTACGTTTAGGTGTGTATTTTAAGAAAAATAAATGTGATAATTCCTACACTATTGATTATTCGCATGAAGAGATTGCTCAATTAATTGGATGTTGTAGAGTTACTGTAACCAAAATATTAAATAGATTTCAAAAGGATGGATTAGTATCTTTAGGATATAAAGAAGTAAAAATTATAGATGAAAAAAAACTGAAAGAACTTGTTTTTTATTAAATTCATTTGAATAATCTATGATTATATTAAATACCTGACTATTATTACTAAAATCCGTTGTTTTAGGTATAACCTTAACTTTTTCATTAATTGAAGTACTTTTTATATTTAATTCATCACATGTCTTATGTATTGTAAATATAATATAAATAGGAACTATTAAATTCCAGTAAAATTTTTTCTATGTAGGTGATTAAAATGTACTATTTTGATAAAAAAATTAACAAGGAAGTATCAGTACCTTATCCATTATACCAATCAGAAAAGGGAGAGTACTTCATTGGTCAGACACCAAAATTAATTGGTGAAGATCAGCATGCTTTAGCTGCATTAGTAAATCCTATTGGTTCAAAAGTAAATATTTATGTGAATGCTATAACTGTAACAAATATTTCAACTCTTAATTTATCAGCTGAATTTCACCTTAGAACTACCCTAAAGAAAGGTATGGTTAGTGATTCAGTTAGCTGTACTAACTTAGGTATTATTCCAAAACCAATTCCTGAAGGAAAAATTAAATATTTAACTACAGTTACCAAACCACCTCAAGATGGTGTAAATATATTTAGTCGAATAGTTTCTTCATATTCAACTTTAGTAATTGATGGTGGACAGATAATTATTTCACCTGGACAATCTCTTATAGTTTATCTTGGAGGATTTCTGCCACTTGAATTTGATAGTGCAATAGTTGCTTTCGGATGGTGGGAAGAAACAATATACGAGTATCCATGCTGCCATTGCTAAAATAAAATTTTTTTATTAACCTACAAATATTTTAAGTATTAAAATCCACGATATTTCCGTCGTGGATTTTTTAGTATAAATTAAGTGTGACTCTTTTAATTTACTTTTTAATTGGAATCCATATTTCACATTTATAATCTGAAGAATATATATCACCTTCAGGATAAATCTCTAGCTCTGGTGCACAAGCATGCTCATATCCCGTAGATGGCAACCATTCAGTAAATATCCTTCTGGTAAGATCTTGTATAGCATCAGGTAACGCTCCAGATGATTCAAATATAGCCCAAGTAGCAGCAGGTATTGTTGCTGAAACATATCCTTTTGGAATAGAGTCTTTGATTTCCTCAACCCCTATCATATAATTAAATTCATCTTTGCCAAAATCTTTACATATCCCTAGAACCCCTAGCTTGCCTACTTTTGAGCAAATCCAATTGTATGAACCATCTTTCATACAATTGTTCCAAAATTCAGGTACTTGTTCAAAATTTTCTCCGTCAACCATAGTTATTCTTGTTTGTTTACCAACTACTCTAAAACTCTCTTTCTCAACGATTTTATAATTCATATCTTTATCTCCTTTTATTGAAATGTGAAAGGATAGTTTTGGATATGCCTTAAGATTTGCCTCTGGCTCACGTGCAGCTGATGGACTCATTCCATACATTCTTCTAAAAGCTTTTGTGAATGCTTCTGGTGTTTCATATCCATACTTATAAGCTACATTAATAATTTTTTCACCAGATATAATGTCTTGTGCTGCCAGTGTAAGTCTTCTTCTCCGTACATATTCAGCTATTGTTACACCTGTTATCACATGGTACATACGCTGAAAGTGAAACGGGGATGATAATGCAATTTTAGCTACCTTTTCAATATCAAGCTTTTCAGTGATATTATCTTCTATATATTCAACTGCCTTATTCATTGAATCAAGCCAATCCATAAACTCACTCCTTACTATTTCTATATTAAAGGTTTTATATTTATTTATCCTGTCTTTAAATGCTATCCGATGATAGGTTATAAATTTGTTGCTTATATATTTTTATTTACATGTATTTTCTCTTTGTGAATTTAGAATTATCCAATCAGTGGAATCGAGTTTATCCATAAGTGCATCCATACCATTTTGCAGTTTATATTCAATTTCTTCCTTATACAAAGGAAGCACATAATATATATTAATTCTATTACTATCGTTTGTATTTATTACACTGATTTCTTCTTTAAACATATTAAATATAACACCATTTAGTCCTGTATTTTCTGAATATGAATCATATGTTTCATAATTTGGTACAGTATGTCCATATGCAAGCCATGTATTATATTCATGAGGAAAGCGTGCCATTTGTTTCATTAATCTAATAGGCCAGTAATTGTTCTCATTTTTTATGCTTTGCTCTGTCAACTCCCAATCTGCTGGTAAAAACATCATTAGCTCTGACCTGTAATATAATTCTCTTTGATCTTCCTGTATTTCATCTGGAAGGGTCATAGGCATGCTACTCATTCCAGTTGTAAATAATATCTTAAAAGGCTGTTCTTCAGTTGCTTCCATAATTGTTATATCAATATGTATAGTATCAGAAATCAACTCATGAAAAGTAGACGATTGCCTTCCTGGAAAAACTTTATCAAAATGTTTTTTAATTTCTTCTACATATGGTGTAAACGCTACATTATCCATATCACTTAATGATTCATTATATCTATATACACTTGTTCCATCTTCTGAAGTCCCTTCTGATTTACCACCAAATATTTTTTTTAATATATTTTTCATTTTCTTACCTGCTTTCTTTTGTCTAAAATTAATCATAATTGTATATATTATACTATTTAATATATAATTTTAAAATAAATATAAAATGAGCTGTTACTCAAATCAACTAATCAGTTAATTATGCAACAGCTCATTCTATAGTCTACTTATTTTAAATTACAAAATCATTTTTGCAAATTCCATATTATCAAAGTTATTTTCTTTGATATACTCTAAAATCTCACTTCTATAATTCTTATCGTGCTCTACTGCTTTTATAAATACTTGGATAAACTCTATCATATCTTCTACAGAATCTTTTCCATTATGTATGTATTTTCCAACTAGATAAAACCTCATTAATGAATATCTAAATAAAAGCATAATATACCCTTCAAACATAAAATCACTTTCTGAAAAAGGGAATAAATTATTATATATAAAGTTCACCATATAATTTTCAAATATGTAACTGTTGTTTTCTATATACATATCTGTATATTTTTCAAATGCATTTATATATTCCTCTGCATTTTCAATTACACCATCATTATCTTTAATATTATATCCCTTTAAAAGTTCTTTAGTGTAGTTTTTAAATTTATCACTATCAGTTTCATTTACTATATCTAAAGAATCAACTACATTTTTAAAAAATGAAACTTGAAGTGCATAATTCATACGCTCTCTTTTATAATACTTAGATTCAGTTTCTATATCATATTTATTTATAAATTCCTTTATTTTACCACTCTCTAGATCTTCTATCTCATTTAAAAAATCACCAAGAACATATAATCTAGAACTTATATTTAAATTTCTATTTTGTACTATTTTTATTGAAAAATCTCGTATTTCTTTAAAATACTTTATAGGTGTATCTTTGAATTCTGATGATCTAGTATTAAGTACACCAGACATAGTATACTTACCTAAATTCCTCTCACTTTCCTTGAATTCTATTTTTTCTTTACTCCCAAGAATAATTCTTGATGCTTCTGGACATGCTGAATCAAGGCATATTTCATAATGATCGTCTACTTTATTTAGCACTCTAGGAAATTGAGTACAAACACTAGAAAGATAATCTTCACCAAATTTTCCTTGAATCAAACAATAATTCTCATCATCTAAAAACGGACATCTTTTTACTTTGTTTAATTTAATTCTTCCATAATCTAAATCTTCATTAGTACAATATTTATTGTTATGAACATTTTTTTGGAACATCTTCTTCATGGTTTCATCTTTAACTTTATGATATTTTTTAAATGTTTCTTTATCAATATCTATATCCCATCCAATGCAACAGTTATCTTCACATTTTCCTCCAATGCACTGAAACTTCTCTATATATGATGGATATATCATTTTTACACTCTTTTTCATGTTTATCTTCCTTACATTTTAATATTTTATCTAAAGCTAATTATATCATCAACATCACATATAATGATAAATATTTACGCTTTAATACTTACTATAAATTATTAAATATTTAAAAGTAATTTAAATTTTTAATAAAAAACTCTAGTTGATATTATATCCTTTTTAAAACTTTCTAGTGTAACTTTTAAATTTATCTTTATGGTGTTAATATAAAATAGTAAATACAATAAAACAAACTAAATAAAATAATATTAGTTTTAAAAATTTGTGTACATTATTAGAAAACAAAAGATATGACTAGTGCTAAACTTGAAAAATTTATTTTTATTAGTTTTAGGAGGTATAACAATGAAAAAAATTATTAATTTAGGTGTAATAGGTAGTGGCGCAATAGCTGAGAATTTTTTAGATGCTGCCTCTAATTTTAAGAATTTAAACTTTCACACATTTTATTCAAGAAATGAGGATACAGCTAAAAAATTTAAAAATAAGTATAATTTTTATAAAGCATCAACTTCATTAAATGAAATGTCAAAAGACAAAGAATTAGATGCTGTGTATATAGCTTCACCAAATGCACTTCACCACGATCATGCTATACTTTTTCTTGAAAATAAAAAGCATGTTTTATGTGAGAAGGCATTTGCATCAAATTATGTTCAAGCTTTAAATATTATAAATACAGCTAAAAAAAATAATGTAGTAATAATGGAAGCTATGAGACTTACTTGTCTTCCAAACTTTATAAATGTTAAAAATAACCTTCATAAAATTGGTGAAATTAGGAGATATTTCGCAAGTTACTGCCAATATTCATCTAGATATGATAAATTTAAAGAAGGCATTATACTGAATGCTTTTAAAAAAGAATTATCTAATGGATCTCTTATGGATATAGGGATATATTGTTTATCACCCATGATAAATTTATTTGGAAAACCACAAAATATAAAATGTAATACATTTTTTTTAAGTAATGGTGTTGATGGGCAAGGAAGTGCAATACTTGATTATGGTGATATGGATGCAGTAATACTTTACTCTAAAATAGCAAACTCTAATATACCATCAGAAATACAAGGTGAAAAAGGAAGTATTATAATTGACAAAATAAATACATTCCAAAATGTAAAATTAGTGTATAATGACGGAACTATCGAAAATTTAAGTGAAAATCAATATGATAATGATATGTATTATGAAATTGAGGAATTTATTAAATTAATTAATTCTAGTGATGTCAAAGCTACTTATTCATCTCTTAATACTTTAGATAATACACTTGATACTATTAGTACTATGGATTCAATAAGAAATAAGCTGGATATAGTTTTTCCTGCAGACAATATATGATCTATTGTAATAAAATTACTATTATTGAAATAAATTAAATTGGATAAAGAAAAATTTAAAGCTATTGCATCTATAAATGGTAGATATTCTAATGAATTATTAACACTTAAAGAAGAATGTTATAATAAGTTTATGTCTATAAAATAAAAAACTGTACAAATAAATGTACAGTTTTTTTCTTATATGCTGAGGCGAGGTATGACTATTAGTGTCCTCGAACTATTTCATAAAGTTGCTCTTGAACATTAAAATTTTTGTAAGCATATTATATTTCCATTTCCTTAACATCATCAGCTATTAATAAATCAGCATCAGTAATCTTTACTACTTCATCAACAGTTACACCTGGTGCCACTTCCATTAATACTAATCCTTTATCTGTAACCTTCATAACCGCTTTGTCAGTAATTATAAGATTAACGCATTTTTTAGCTGATAAAGGTAATGTGCATTTCTTTAGCACCTTTGGATTCCCTTTTTTATCATTATGACTTAAAGCAGCTATTACATATTTTGCTCCTACTAAAAGATCCATTGCGCCACCCATACCTGGTGCAAAAACCCCTGGTATCTTCCAATTTGCAATATTTCCTTCTTCATCGACCTCTAAAGCGCCTAATGCAGTTATATCAACATGTCCACCTCTTATTATTGCAAAAGATAGATCCATTTCAAATGTTGATGCTCCTGGCAATAAAGTAATTGGAGCTCCACCAGAATTGGCTAAGTCAGGATCAGCTTCACCTATGCTTGGAGTTGCACCAAACTTCAATGCACCATTTTCACATTGTAGTATTATTTCCATTCCTTCTGGCAAATAGTTTGCAGCCATATTAGGTATACCAAATCCTAAATTAGCAACCATTCCTTCTTTAAACTCTTTTGCGATTCTTCTTGCAATTATTTCTTTACCATTCATCATTTCTCACCCCTATTTCATTTTATTAGTTCTTGTCCATAAATCTTCAAAATATTTTGTTCTCTCTTCAAAAGAGTCGCCTTGAACTATTATATCTACCAATATTCCTGGTGTTCCAACACTATCAGGTGAAATTTCACCCACTTCTACAATTTCATCTACTTCAGCTATAACTAAATCAGCTGCAAGTGCCATACTTGTATTTGTTCCTTTAGTTGTTCCTCTATATACGATGTTACCAAGTTTATCAGCTTTATATCCCTTGATTATTGCAACATCTGCCTTTATTGCTGGAAATACTAAATATTCTTTGCCATCTATAGTAAGTTTATCTCTTCCCTTTTCAATTTCAGTTCCAAGACCAGTTGGAGTTATAACTGCACCAAGTCCAGCCCCCCCAGCTCTTATACATTCTACTATAGTTCCCATAGGTATAAATTCCACTTCTAATGTACCTGCATTGTATTGTTCTTGTATTTCAGGACAAGTTCCAATATGTGAACCTATAAACTTTTTTATTTGTTTATTTGCTACAAGCTTACCAACATCATGAGTTTGTCCTGGATGAGCTGATACAGCTTGAATAAGTGTAAGATATTTAACATTTGTCTCTGCTAATGCATCTATCATCTTTAACGGAGCACCTATTCCTAAAAAACCTGCTGTCATAATTTTCATTCCATCTTTAATATTTTCTACTGCTTCTTGTATTGTCTTAATCTTTGTCATTTCTCTATACACCTCCAAAGTTTTATAATCTAACATGGACTACTTGTTTTGAAACTAATCTTCTTATCTTAGAAATTCAATTCTTAGATTATTATTATTCTTATCTAATAATTTTATTCCAACCTTATCCAAATATCAGAAGTATAATCTCTAAAAAGCTTTTTATAAAATACTCGTAAACATATAAAAACTGTTTCTATAAAAAGGTATTTTTTATGTCAAGAAAAACTAAATTAAAAATGTTTAACAGATATAACTGAATTTAAATGAACATGTTATCTTACGGTCCTTTGGTATTTTGGGAAAATGAGTCCACGTCTGGTTATGAATTAACAATAAAAATGAATTTATTTTGGTATACTAGACATAGTCACATATACCCTTTACTTGCCAAATTAGAAGAAGATGGTTATGTAGAATTTATATTAATTAATCAATCTGGTAAACCTGATAAAAAAGTTTATACCCCTACAAAAAAGGACTCGAAGCTACAAAGAAATGGCTTGAAGAGAATACTGCAGATCCTATTACTAAAGATGAAATGTTACTAAAGACATATTGCCTATATATATTGGGTGAAGATATGGCAAAGAAGCTACTTAAAGAAAGAGAAGAAATGTATCATAAGAAATTTATCACTTATCAAAATAAGATTGAGGCTCTCAAAGAGGAAGGTGGAAAAAAGCTTACTACTACTAATTCAGGTTATTTTACCAGGTTTGTTATCCTAAATAAAATTTTAGGCGATGCCAAATGGCTAATGGTTGGCACTATCAGCCCCATTACGGACTTTCATCGATTAGCATGTGCCCATGGGCGCACCAAAATAAAAGGCTCAGATAATTATTAGAACCTTTTATAGTTATAGTAGCAAAGTTTTTAAATTTTGTATTAACAGCATCTATAGTTATTATCTGCAGCTATTGCGGAAAGTCTTGCGTTGGTAATAGTAACAGAAGCATCAGATGTAGCTGTAGTTGCTACTAATGAATAGGTGCAGCATTCATGGTGGCAAGTGTCACAGTCACAAATAAAGAAAGAAAATGTTGAAGTGCCAGAAAATCCAGGTGTTCCAATCGGTCCTATAGTTGTAAACGGAACCGAAAAAAACAACTGTGGCCCAACTGGTATTGGGTTACGTTGATTGTCGCAAAGTTTAAATAGCTGGAAGCTTACAACTGTGCTATCAATAGTTCTAGGGCTTGAATAAGCTAAATTACTTGCAAATTCAAGCTTTACACATGGATCACATAAGCAGGAAGTATTTAAAGTAAGAGTACTAACGGTAAAAGTAGTACCTGCTAAGGTCTTTGGAGTTATTGATATTGCACCGCCTGGTGTTCCGCATTTTAAGATAGGGCTGTTTTCTTTATGGCAAAGTTTATTACATGGGGAACAGTCATCATCATGTTTCGAATTATCTACAATAATTGTGGCTAGCCTTGCTGCGAAAATGCCAACATTACCGATAATAGGAGTAGATCCACCAGGTGAAACAACAATACTATAGGTGCAGCATTCATTTGGACATGGATCACAATCACATACAAAAAATGTGAACATATTGGCAAAAAGAGCTGCTATCGGTTGTGTAAAAGAAAATCGCGGACCAATAGCAATTGGTAGTTGATTATTACAGGATCTATATAATTGAAAGTTTAAAGTTCCTTGAAAAAGTGTTCCAATTATATTAGATGTAAATTCAAATCTTATACACTGGTCACAAAATTTAGAAGTATCTATGGTGATAGTAGCGGCAGGTACAGAAGTTTCTATACTCTGACCTTGAAATAATAATGCCTGACCAACCTCTCCGCATTTTAGTATTTGTCCGCATAAGTCACTGCTCTTATTACTATTTTCATAATCATCCTTAAAATTAGCCTTTGATAATAAATTCATATTGTTCACTCCTCCACATTGAGAATTTTAAAAATTCAACTTAACAGTGCTATTTACTTATAAAGAACAGGTTAATTTAGATGTAAAAACTATAAATTACCTAACTAAAGTTATCTAATATAGAATATGCGATAAATGAATAAAGGTTATTATTTCTTATGGACATTTATTGGGCAAATGCTGATTTTAAATGTTTAAAACCTTTTTCATGACCATGGCTCACCCTCATTAAATAAAATAAATATCCATGAGAATCATACGCACAAAAGAAAAGATGCGAAAGTCATCCTCCCACATCTAAATCAAGCTCATAGCTCCAACGTTTCAAACCATTTGAATTTCAACATTTAAGGCTTTTGCAACAGGATTACAGCCTCTACATGCCTTGTATACGAAAACATATTGACTCTCTTCCAAAAAACTGTTGCAATATGCTTAATTTTTATAGCAATCTATTTCTGATAAAAAGTGCACACCTTCTATCTAAAGTTCATATGGATATGCATATCCAATATAAAAATCATAATTGCAATATATATATATTAATCTATCTATATTTCCCGAAAGCATAAGCCTCTCTTAATATAAAATTTTCACCAAAATTGTAAAACATTTCTCTTGCTTATCTATATACATATATTTATAGTTTGATACATTTAAGAGCTCATTACAATCTATTCATTACATTCAAGCCCCTATGCCTAAAAACACATATAAATTCCCCCAGTATCAGGCTATACATATTAAATTCAATTCTATAGTTTAATGCCCCACCCCTTTCTTAGAACATAGCTTGAAACTAACAATATACCAATATAAAACTATAAACATCTATAGATAAATAGATAGCTATCTGTAGATATATCTATAAATGCAGATATACATCTACCTATTTATATCATTTAATATTATCAAACTTTATAAGCTGCACCTTAATAAATTCTACATATTCACAAGTATTTTTTATCTAACTATATTATATAAAAAAATAAGGAACATACCTTAACGTAGAAGTATGTTCCTTAAAATGATATTACAATTTATAATTGAATATTAAGTGGTTGTATTTTATTAGAAGCACTGTTCTTTGCTCTTATGTATATTGAAGTAGCATCATAAAATAAATACATAGTTTGATCACCATCTTTTGTTTTTTCAAATACATCTAATATTACCAACCATACAAGGTGATAAACTTCTACGGGAAAATAACCATTTTGAATCTCTTCAAATATCACACAATCCTGTCTATATAATTCTTTTAGAGCAAGATTAATAAGTTCAGTATCTTTAGGATAATAATTGTATTTATTCTTGAAAATATTAATTGAAGCCATGATATTATTATTTATATTCCCAAATATATCAGCAAAGAATCCCTCTACCGATTGATTATACTTTGAATCAAAGTATTTTCTAGCTATAGGTACAACAACTTCCATTGCATCATGTCCTAAAGACAATCCTGATAGTGTTTTTAGACTTATTAACATACCACTTTTAATAATTCCTTTATCACCTATTGGTGTAGCTGAATCACATTTTGTTGATGTAGTTCTTTGTTCATTATTATTATTTTTATATGTGGTTTTTTCACTAGTTTTAACGTCACTATATTTTTCTTCTGTTGATATAGTTCCTTTAGCTAGTTCATTTCGTCCTATAAATCTGTAATTAGCAGGTGTACCTTGTACAACTATACTGAGTATTTCGTTTCTTGTACCTGTCTTATATAGCTCTCTACAACGTGGCACTCCCTTTTTTATGATATTAATTGTTCCATCTTTTAAAATATCATATTCATTAACAGCCGAATCAATACTAATTATCCTTGTTGCAAAAGTACCACTAGTATTATTTATTAAAATATAGCTTCCTATATTTATACCATTACCCTTAACAATGATATCAAATATTACTTTATTACTAACACTAATGAATTTGCTTATTATAAGAAAATCGTAATTACTAAATTCTTTGATTTCACTTATACTATAGGTTTCAATTGGTAAGGTATTACTAATATTTGAATGTGTTGACTGCTTCTGATTATAATTCCTCATCCCTTTAATACTTGAATCTACACCTTCCACAACTTGACTGACACTATCTTTTATTCTTACACTTCCATCCTTTAGTACATTCATACTAGTTTCAACGGCTCTATCAACTATATCTGAAGATTTACTTGCTACTTCTGAGGTCATAGCTTTTATATATTGTCCTTTTTTTGATCCATACTCTGAAATTCTTCTTTTTATCTCAGGGTCATCATCAATTTTTTCTGCTACTGTGCCTACTATATCGGCTCCTAATTGAACACCAACCTTAGATACTGTTCCTACTAGTTTTATAGTTTTTTCAAACATCTTTCCTAATGCCATAATGTTCCTCCCCTTTTTTTATATATTTTCTAAATATTAATTATGTAATTATAACATCTCCACTACTCCATAAAAATACTTCTTTCGCTAGTTATTTAGAAGTATAACAATGTGAAATTCCCTCGTATTATAGCATTTCTAAAAAATTCAATCTATACAAAACTATCCATTTAATCTAAAATACTACAAATATAACCTAATAATACTTAGTAATATAAACAAAATCTATATATCTTTTTATGGTTTCTTCTGTAACACTTACTAGTTCAACTCCACATTCCTTTATCTTCGTATTATAATTTTATAATTTGCATACCATATACTTATTAGGAGTGATTATATATGACAGAAACTGAAAAAGCTTATATTGCTGGAATAATAGATGGAGAAGGTAGCATAATGCTACAAAAGTTTCATTCTAATGAGCATCCATCGCCTTGTATATCCATTGCATCTACAACACTTGAATTGCTAACTTGGATTAAAATAGTTGTTGGTAATGGTATTATTAAGAAAAAGAAAAATTACAACATAGAAAAACATAGTGATTGTTATAGCTACATTTTAAAACATGATAATGCTATAGATCTTTTAAAACAAATACATCCTTATTTGATTATAGAATCCAAAAGGAATCGAGCTAAACTGATATTAGATAAATATAAAATTCTAACTCCCAGAAATGGAATATATACTCCTGAACTTCTAGAATCTAAGTTTGAGTTTTACCAAGAATTTATGACATTAAAATAACCCACGACATTTCTGTCGTGGGTTTCATGGTGGAGGCGAAGCGTGACCTCTAAAATCCACCATAAATTATAAACTTTTCATCTTCTACTTTTTAATACATTAAAGTAATTATCTTTAATAATATATACTTTATTATAAGTATTATAATAACTTACTTTAAAATTATTGATTTCTTACTCTTTTCCTTAACCTTTTCAAGCCCAAAAGTAAATGCTAAAATCAAACCAATTATACCAATACCAACCGCTACCATAGTTGCACTTGAAAATCCTGTAGATACTGCAACTTCATTCGTTACATTTCCTAATGCTAAAGTTTTAAGTTGAACTGCTGACATTATTCCCATAAAAAGTGATGAGCCTATTGCAGCTGCAACTTGTTGAAGTGTATTAATTATCGCTACTCCATGAGGATAATATTCTTTTGGTAATTGATTTAATGAATGTGTTTGAGATGGTGACATTGTTAATCCAACTCCTACAGATGCACACATATATGCTATTATAATCATTATCAATGATGTTTGACAATTAGAACGAGCTAAAATAAATGTAAATATAGTTATTAATCCTACTCCAACTGGTACTAACACTTTTATGCCACATTTATCATAAATCTTTCCACCTATTGATGCAGCAACTCCATTACAAACTACAGCGGGCAATAATGCAAGTGCTGCTATAAAGCTTGTAGTTCCAAGAGCTCCTTCCATAAACATTGGTAACATTACATTCATAGTAAAAGTGATCATCATTGCTATCATTACTAATAATGCCCCTATTACAAACTTAGGATATTTAAATGAAGATAAGTCTAACATAGGTTCTTCTAATTTATTTTGACGTTTTACAAATATTATCATGCAAATTATTCCGATTACAAAACTTAATAAAGTAACTTTAATCTCATTTCCACTAATGCTACTTATTCCATATATTATAGTTCCAAGTCCTATCGTTGATAAAATAATTGATAAATAATCTATTTTAGGTTTTGTAATCTCAGATACATTAACTAAGAATAGTTTTCCTAAAAGCATAGCTATTACTATGATAGGGATTAACATTATAAATAATGCATGCCAGCTGAAATATTGCAACATAATTCCTGCTACAGTTGGTCCAAAGGCAGGTCCAAGTGTAATTGCACATACACATATCGCCATTATTGAGCCTAACTTTTCTCTTGGCGCAATCTGTAATACTGTATTCATCATAATTGGTATCATCATACCTGTTCCAGATGCTTGTATCATTCTTGATATTAGTAACATAGAAAAAGATCCTGAACATGCTGCACATATTGTTCCTACCAATAATAATCCTAATGCAGATAAAAACAATTGTTTAGTCTTAAAAGTTAGAATAAGAAATGCTGTAACTGGCACCATAACTGATGTTACTATCATATAAGCTGTAATTAACCATTGAACAGTTCCTGCTGTAGCATTCATCTCTTTCATTATTCCTGATAATGCAACATTTAATATAGTTTCATTAAATGTTGCAATACACGCACTAAATACTAATATTGATATAATTGCTGTTGCATTTATTTTATTTGTAGTTTTCAATTTATTTTCCCCCCATTAATCGTTTTATTTGTTTGATTGTACCTTAGACCTTGTATGGCACAAAATAATCTACGACAATCAATATTTTAATTGTCGTAGATTTTATATGGATTTGATTTTCTATCTTTGTGGCTTAGATGCTGTAATAAAGTTCTTATATTTTTCTAAACGTTGCTTATATTCATCTGATTTCTTTAAATTTATAGTTGTAGCAACATTATTTTTGATATCATCTGCATGAATGAATTTTCCAGATAAAGTATCATGAGCATGTTCTAATTGTTCTTCTGGAAATTCAAATCTTACTTTACCTTCTACAATTTTAACATCACCTTCGATACCGCATAAACAGCAAACTGCATGTGTAGATTCTCTATCTAAAAAAAAGTTTCTACTATGACAGTGAGGACAAACTCCTTCTTCTCCCTTATAAGAAGCATTTTCAATATCTTTTGCAGCTTTTGCAAGATTTACCCCTATCTCATGAATTCTTGCAATTTTATCATCCTCTACAATTATTGCAGTAGACCATGGGAAAACTTCATTATCTATAACTTTCCACATAGGAGTTAATGCTTGAATTCCTGAATCACATTGAAAAGCTGTAACCCAATCTGAACCACCAATACCTATATAAGAAATTACTTTATCTTTTAAGATTCTTGGATCTGGAATTTTACCACCTGTTTCTTGTGCAATTTTAGTAGCTACAACATTATTCCCTCTATCCATTCTTGGTCCAAAACGATCTCTAATTGTAAGGAAAATACTTGGAGCACCTTTACAAAAAATTGGATTTGCAAAAATTATTCCATCTGCATCTAGCATCTTATCTAATAACCAATCAAAATCATCTTTTAATACACACATATTCCCTTTTCCTGTCATAAGTGAACTAACACATGCTGTACAACCAGTGCAATATTTTATATCTAAATCTGATAGATGAATAAATTCTACTTCCGCACCCATTTCCTTTGCTGCTATTAACGCTTCTTTACACATAGCATCATTATTACTGTCTTTTCTTCCACCTGAAATACCTAAAATTTTCATATTAATATCCTCCAATTATGTATGATAGTATAAAATTTTATCTACTATTTTTCTTTCGTTATTATTCTAACAGTTGTAACTTCTCTAAAAAATATATTCTTATATTTTGTTAACTGTAACTTTCTATTTATTTTTACTCATAAAATAATTCTCTTATCATTTTGAATAAATTTTTACAGTTAAAATATTAAAACTTTGCAGTTTTCATTTTTATTTTTCTTTTTCATATGCTACAATCATTTGTGTTAGTGCAATAATTTTGTCACACCATAAAATTTTAGTACTATCTTCTTAATATGGAGGTACCTTATGAATACAAATAAAGAACTTGTAAATTTTAAAACTTCATCTTCTATGCATATTTCTGTACTTGCAATTGAAAACTTAGAAAGGTATTGGCATCAGAGTATAGAGCTAATATATGTATTAGCTGGCAGCGTCCAAGTTCAATGTCGTAATATGCAGTACAATTTGCATGAAGATGATCTTATTCTTATAAATATGTTTGATGTACATGCCTTATCTGGTGACCAATGCGAAGTATTATCATTAAAAATTGATATTTCTGCGCTTGATCCTGAAATTTCTCATTTTTCTCAAAAGCGATTTGACTGCAATTCATCCTTAGAAGCAGATGAAACTAAATTTATTCCCTTAAAACGGCTTCTTGCTTTAATTGTAAAATCCAATGTTAATCCTGAAGATAATATTGAACTTTTAAATAAATCATATGTTTATGAATTACTGTACATATTAACTACTAATTTTAAGGTAGAAGGCACTACTAATTCTACCGATATAAATAAAAACTCAGAAAGAATAAAAAATATACTAAATTACATAAGCGAAAATTATACAGAAAAAATATCATTAAATAATCTAGCAGATACATTCTATCTGTCTATGCCATATATTTCAAAAATCTTCAAAGAATTAATAGGTCTTAGTTTTAGCGATTATTTAACGGAAGTTAGGCTTTCCCATGCAGATTTAGCTAATGCTAATTTAAAAATTGAATATATTGCTGAAAAAAATGGATTTTCAAATACACGTTCCTTTGTTTCTGCTTTTAAAAATAAATATGACTATCTTCCAAGTAAATATCGTAAAAAAATAGATACATATTCTTCTGATGGTCAGAAGAGCATGACAGAAAGTATAAATTATTTTGCATTGCGTCATAATACTTCCTTTAATCGTCTGGTAGATTATCTTAAACACGACATTATTATCACAGAAGAAAATAAGCCTGATACTACAATTTATGAAATTGATCCAATTGATACTTCAATAAAAGGAGTGCAGTTAAAACATACATTTAAAACTCTTACTTGTATTGGAAAGGCAAAGCATGTATTGATTTCTGAAAGTCAACATATGCTTCGTCAGGTGCAACAAGATATCGGATTTAAATATATTCGCTTTCATGGGTTACTTGATGATGAAATGATGTTTTATTCTGAAAATGAAGAAGGCTCACCAGAGCTTTGTTTTACTTATATTGATTTAGTAATAGATTTTCTTCTTTCAATTAATTTAAAACCTTTTATGGAACTTTCTTTTATGCCAAAAGAGCTTGCAATGGACCCTACTCGTACAATGTTTTTTATTGGTTCAATTATTAGTCTTCCAAAAAGCATGGAAAAGTGGACTTATATTATTCAGCAGCTAATTAAACATTTTATTTCTCGCTATGGTAAAAAAGAAGTGGAATCTTGGCCATTTTTCCTTTGGAATGAACCAGATCTTAAAAAAATGTTTGGCTTTGAAAACAGAACTAACTTTTTTAATTTTTATAAAGAAACATATGAAACTATAAAGATGATTAATCCTTATATTAATTTTGGAAGTTCTCCAGTTTTTGCTGATACGCTAGCAGGCTCAAATGACTGGTTAGATGCATTTATGGATTTTTGTAAATTAAATGATTGTTTGCCTGATTTTATAAATATGCATTTTTATCCAATGAATTTATCTGGGGAAGATGCCACCACTCTTTCAAGAAAAGCTCATGGTGAAATGCGAAGATATCTTGTATATATGGAATCTGAAAATGCCTTAAATGAAAATATTCAATGTATAAAAAAAAGATTCATGGAAAATAATTGGATCGCCGACAAGTTATATTTAAGTGGTTGGAATTCTTCAATCTCCTACAATGAGCTATTGAATGATACTGTATATAAAGCAACTTATATTGCTAAAAACATATTAGAAAATTATGATACCCTTGAAAGTTTTGGTTATTGGCAACTTTCAGATTTTACTGAAGAAGTAAAGATGAAAAATCAATTGTATCATGGTGGACAAGGAATTTTCACTTATAATGGAATAAAAAAATCCCATTATTATGTTTTTCAAATGCTTAGTAAACTTAGTGATAGATTACTTGAAAAAGGAGATGGATTCTTTATAACTACAGATGGGAATTCAATTGAAATAATGTTATATAATTATCAACATTATTCAAAACTTTATGCATCAGGTGAAGTATTTGATATGACTTTTAATCATAGATATAAGCCGTTTCCAAAACCAAATATATTAAAAGTAATTCTTCCACTTACAAACCTTTCTGAAGCTAGTTACCATTTAACAGAAACTATTGTAAATAAGCAATATGGAAGTTCTTTTGACAAATGGCTTGAATTAGGTGGCCTGCCCCTAGAAAGCAATGATGATATTGAGTATTTAAAATCTGTATCCCTTCCAAAAATCCAGAAAAAAATACTGTCTACAGAAAATAACGCTTTAACAATAACTGCCGAATTAGAACCTCATGAAGTACGCTTGATAGAAATTAAACCTCTATTTCAGTAGTTATATTTTCTTTTATTTATAATGTAGTGAACTTTAGTATATATACATGAAAAGACCCACGACATTTCTGTCGTGGGTCTTTTCATGGTGGAGGCGAGGGGTCACCGGCGTCCATTATCTCTAATGGTGCTGACTATATCTTAATCTTGTGGACAATCTCTACAAGACTCTTGGCGTATTATAGAAGCATAGTATAGTTTTAATCTTCTATCCTAGTATTCCGTAACATTAATAAATAATATCCTTAGGAACCTATAAGTCGATACGAGGCTGTTAAGTTTCCTTACATACCTCTCGGTATTGCCGGCAACATTATTTGCTACGGTTTCACCGATAAAGCCAAGTTTTCACTTAAGGATCACTCCCTAATGCGACTTTGTTACAAATCGAACCCCTGTCCGAAAGTAGATGCATCTGACTTTCTACGAGTGTAGTCTATATATTAAAATTCGCTCATATGAACGCCTACAGACAGGCAACATACTTGCTAGCTTCATAAATACCCCTCTAGCTCAAAGCTTTGCTAAACTTCGTTTCCCACTTTAATGACACCAGTGATCCGAAGCGTGGGCACCCCGGGCTGATGAACAGCGCTAAATTAGGCTGCTAATGCAAAATTGTCTTCTGCGTTTATCTTTTTGCATACTTGATTAACGAGGTGACATGCTGCCTCGACTCGCTTATCAAACTCCTCTTACCCCCGTCGAAGCCAAAACGCCCCCATGTTAGTAACGAAGTTTGAAACTTCATTATTCAATTTTTCTTTGTTCCTAAATTATATATTATAAAAAATATAATGTCAAATATCATATTACTACAATAATTACATAAAATAGATTCTATATAAAAAAACAAAAAAAGTTCTTTTTATAATTTAAAATTATAAAGAGAACTTTTTAAATTCCTTATCTACTTTCTAAGAACTCAGTTAACTTATTTACAGTTGACATATCTTCTCTTTCTAAATCTGTAGGTTGTAATTTTATTCCTAGCTTTTCTTCTATTTGAAGTAACATTTCAATTATTGCTAAAGAATCTAATAATCCCGCTTCAAATAGATCTAAATCTAAATCTTCTGCAATTTCATCATTTCCAGTAACTTCAATAAACATTTCTAATACTTTATCTTTCATAATTAACACACATCCTTTTCACATATAGTATAGCAAATGATAATCTTGAATTCATTCAAAATTTATTATAGCAATACTTTATTTAAATAAATATCCTGAAAATATTAACATACCAAAACATACAATATGGAATGTTACTACTCTTTGTATCATTTGAAACCATTTTTCTTTTTTATGCTTTTTATAATAAGATGATTTTCTTTGATATATATCCGTTAAAACTAATGCTGAACCTTGATACAATCCATAAATTATGTAATATATAGTTAGTCCATGCCACAATCCCATTACAAACATTGTTATTATTTGTGCCACATGTGATGCTATAATTCTATTTTTGAATCTTTTCTTTCTCATTGAATTTAATACAAATCTTGAAAAAATATAATCACCAAACCATCTTGATAAAGATATATGCCATCTAGTCCAAAATTCCTTCATATCTTTACTTACAAAAGGTTTGTTAAAGTTATCTGGTGTTTTAATTCCAAATATATAGCTAGTTCCAACTGCAAATAAACTATATCCTGCAAAGTCAAAGAATAGATATAATGTATATGCATACATATAATTCCAACTATTTAATAAAGTTATATCTGTAGGTATCTTTAATAGCCAATACGTATCTATTAAATATGCCAAGATAAATTTATATCCTATAGCTAAAATTATTTTTCTAAACCCTGGTATTAAATATTCATTTATATATTCTTCTTTTTCAATCTTACCATTTAAATTTTCCTCAAATCTTTTCCATCTATCAATAGGCCCTGAACTTAAAGTTGGAAAAAACATTATGAAATATATAAATGTAGTGAACTTTATTTCTGTAATTCTTCCATCATAAATTTCAATTATCATTTGAATAGCTTTAAAATTCAAATATGATAAACCAATAAATCCAATAACAGATGAATATCTAGTAACCCCTGCTAATTTACTAATAACAACAGGAAGCATTGACAAAAATAATGCTAACCAGTATATGCACTTATTATCTGTTTTCTTTCTTATAAATAAATACATATATATTACAAAAGTTTCACCAATTAAAAACATTAAAAATAGATACAATCCTATACTTTTAGTCATGATTAATAAAATCATAACTGCTGATACAATTATTCCATAATACTTAGGTTTTATTCCATTTAGCCCTAGTATTATTGCTGGAATAAATGTTAGTAATAATAAATATAAATAAAAGTAATCTCCATATTGCGTTAACTTCATTATAATTCCTCCGCTAATTTCTTCCTATCAATTTTTCCGTTTATATTAGTAGGAAATTCTTTTACTATTTTTATATTTCTAGGAACCATATATGAAGGTATTAATTCACTTAGCTCTTTTTTTATCATTATTCCATTTTTTAATCCACTTAATCCATTGTCCTCTTTTAATTCAATGAAAGCAGTTAAATATGCTATCTTTCCATCCTTATTTACTGGAACAACAGCTGCATTCTTTACATTACTTACCCTTACTAAGTTATTTTCTATATCTTCTATCTCTATTCTATAACCATTTAGTTTTATTTGGAAATCTTTTCTACCACAGTAATATAAGTTTCCATTAACATAGTATCCTAAATCTCCAGTTCTATAAGCTCTGCATCTTTCTCCGTTATACTCATCATAATAAAATGATTTTTTAGTCATTTCTTCATTATTAAAGTATCCTTTGCTTACACTAGGACCTACTATTATAATTTCTCCTTTTTCTTCATCTTTTAAAACATTTCCTTCTTCATCAACAATCTTAACTACTGATTTCTTCATAGGATATCCAATAGGTAAACTTCCTTCTTGTAATAATACTTCTCTATTCATATCATTTATACTTACCGCTACTGTTGCCTCTGTTGGACCATATCCATTTATTATTCTCGTATTTGGAAATCTCTTCAAAAGTTCTTCACATAATGGCTTAGGAAGTATTTCTCCTACAAATACCATAGCTTTTAAATTAGTTAACATATTTGAATTAAAGTTGTCCTCAGTTACACACATTCCAGCAAATGATG
This sequence comes from Clostridium cagae, assembly GCF_900290265.1. Lineage (NCBI taxonomy): Bacteria > Bacillati > Bacillota > Clostridia > Eubacteriales > Clostridiaceae > Clostridium > Clostridium caccae. The sequence goes on along the minus strand of NZ_OKRA01000001.1, from coordinate 226,735 downwards.
GTGTAGATACCCATGTATTAATTCCTGAATGTTTTATATCTTCAAACATTTGTTTTAAATTTGAAAGTGTATTTTTTGAAAATCCATGTAGAGTTTTTCCATAGCATAATCCTGGATAAATTGAAGTTACAGATAAATCAAATGAATAAGCAGCTTGATTCATAAATACTTCTTCACTTTCATCTAGTTTTAAATAATCTGCCATCCACTCAACAAAATTATCTAAATTGTTACTGCTTATTTGCACTCCCTTTGGTTTTCCTGTACTACCAGAAGTGAATAAAATGTATGCATTTTCATCTTCTTTTACCCATTTTTCTGCACTTACTTCTAAACCATTATATTCATTAACTATTTCTCTAATTTCTTTTTCTTTTAAAACTAATATATTATCGAAAACATTACCTTCACTAAAATCTATAAGAACTTGTGGATTTACCTCTTTAATAATTGCATCCACTCTTTCTTTAGGATAACTTATATCTATAGGTATGTATGCTCTTCCACATTTTAATGCTGATATCATAGATGCCATCATTAAATTTTCTTTATTTCCGTAAATAATAATAGGGGTTCTATCATTACCTAATTTCTTTAATATAAAGGTTGCTATACTTTCTGATATATTATCTAATTGTTTATATGTCATAGACATTCCATCACAAGTTAATGCAACTCTATCACTTTTTGAAAACTTCTTTATTCCTTCTAATATCTTCATTTTAACTACACCTTTCTTTAAAACTGATTGTATATAAATGGAATTTCATTAAATGGTTCAAATGCTAATATTAATATAGCAAAAATCACTACTATTGAACTTATTAAAACAAATTTTAATTCTTCATTATTCTTTAAAGCGTTTATATAGTTCTTCATCTACTTTAAGCCATCCTTTCCATCCTAAATGCATTACATCACACATAAAGTAAGGTGTATATTCTTCATCTTTTAAGTTTAAGACATCAAAGCCTTTTTCTTCTGCCATCTCTTGAACTTTATCATAAAATTCATCTCTTTTTTCTTTGCTAAGTCCAGTATGGTCATACCATAATCCATTTGTTGGCATTAATATTATGTATGGCTCTATTCCTAATTCAGTACAAGTATCTAAATATAACTCATAATCCTCAAATTCTTTTGATTTCATTAAATCAACATTCTTATTTGAGTCTTTTTGTGATTCTACATTGCTTTTTAAGTTATTGTTATAATAACTATCATATACCATAAATTCATTGTTAGTTACTTGTGGACTTGCTTCTTCCTCTGCTCTTTTATATTCCTCATCCCAATTAACTATTTCACTTTGAATTTCACTTTTTTCTGGTAATTTTTTTAACTTTTTATATAATAGTCCTTTATCTTTAAGTTCAACCACTTCTTTTCTTGCAATAAAATAAGGCTTACATAATATATCAGCCATGTTATATAAAAAATTATCACTAGTATACATTTTTGAATATAATCTTTCTGGTGCAAATTGAGTACTTCCAGATAATAAACTACATATTCTAGTTGCATATTGTTTTTTATTACCTTCACTTATTTTTTCATTACTTAAAAAATTATAAAATTGTACTGGTGAAAAATTGGCCTGAAAACTGCCTGAATCTATTCCATCTTTTCCCATAAACCATTGTAGTGAAAGTACTAGTGCAACTTTTTTACCTTCCATATCAACTTGTTGACTTCCCAATATAGATGATTGATGTAAATGTTGAGAATACGATCTTCCATTTGTAACAATTTGATCTAATCCCTTAACCGGGAAAAATGTTGTAGGTAATTGTGAAACTGGAGAACCTAATTCTGATGATCCTTGTAATACTAATTCATTTTCTTGAGTGATATACTCATTATATGCTAATCCTTTATCCTTATATATGCTCCCATATTCCTTATTTATGCTGGTTAAATCCTTAGAATTTAACATATCATTTAATTCTTTATTTAAAAAAATATTTAAAGAAGTAACTGTTATTAGCATTATAATAATAGGAAGTATTATGTATATAGCTATCTTTTTCATATTGTCCCTCCTTTTTAATAATTAACTATTCATCATTAAAATTTTATACACATTAATTCTAAAAATAAATATCATAAATCTTCTTAATATCATTAATATTTTATACAGATAATTATATCAATGTCAATATTATCTGAGTTAACGTTTTATTTTTCTAAAATCCACTTTAAATCTGTTACATTTGAAACAGATTTAAAACTTTCTCTATACTATAATAAATATTATTAGGTTGTATTTAAATCAATATTGTTTGTTATGGAGGGTTATTTTATGATAAGAAAAATTATTAAAATTGATAAAAATAAATGTACTGGTTGTGGACTTTGTGTTGATGCTTGCCATGAAGATGCTATTGGATTAATTAATGGTAAAGCGCAATTATTACGTGATGATTATTGTGATGGATTAGGTGATTGTTTACCATCTTGTCCTACAAATGCTATTTCTTTTGAAGAAAGAGAAGCTCTAGACTACGATGAAGAAGCAGTCAAATTAAATATGGAAAATAAAAAAACATCTATACCTAAAACTTTTAATTTAAATAATAATGTAAACATACCTAAAGGTTGTCCTGGTTCTAATGCCAAAGTTATAAAACATAATGATTTAACTAATGAAGAAACAACTATTGTATCTTCTCAATTAAATCAATGGCCAGTTCAAATAAAACTCGTTTCACCTAAAGCAGAATATTTAAATGATTCTAATCTTTTAATTGCAGCAGATTGTACTGCATATGCTTATGGCAACTTTCACAACAAGTTTATGAAAAATAGAATTACTTTGATAGGTTGTCCGAAATTAGATAATGTTGATTATTCTGAAAAACTAATAGAAATATTAAACTATAATGAAATAAATAGTATTACTATTGTTCGTATGGAAGTACCTTGCTGTGCTGGAATAGTTAATGCTACAAAAAAAGCACTTATGGAAAGTGGAAAAGCAATACCTTGGCAAATTGTAACTATTTCTACTTCTGGAGAAATATTAGAATAATATCTATGTAAATAAATAAGGAGCACTTAATCAAACATTAATTGCTCCTTATTTTTATTATTCACTCTGTTTTAAATATATCACTATCTTCTTATTTAATCATTTGCAAATAAATTCATTAGTTCTGTTGCTTCATTATATATGTTTTCAACACTTTCTTGTATGCTATTAATTTGTTCTTCCTGTTCTTCTTGTAGTGTTGTTACTTCTTCTGTATTAGCTACATATTGTTCAGTAATCGCTGTTGTACTCTCAACACTTGATTGTACATTGTCTACTAATGAATTTATTATCTTTAAATTTAATTGTATTTTTTCCAAATATAGTATTGACAAAATTAGTATATAGTTGTACTATTGTATTACGTTATTAATACAATAGTACAAGGAGTTGAAAATATGGGTTGGGAATTCAAAGATGATAGACCAATATATCTACAATTAATAGATCAACTACAATTGCGAATCATTTCAGGTATATATATAACTGGTGATAAATTACCATCTGTAAGAGAACTTGCTAGTGAAGCTTCTGTTAATCCTAATACAATGCAAAAAGCTCTTACTGAGCTTGAACGAAAAAACTTAGTATTTACACAAAGAACAAGTGGTAGATTTATTACGGAGGATATAGACTTGATTAATAAAATTAGAAATGATCTGGCTAAAAAAGAAATTGAGAGCTTTCTTAATAATATGAAGAATATAGGCTATGCCCAAAATGAAATAATTAATATTATGGATAAATTTATGAAGGAGATGAAATAATGAATAATACACCTATATTGGAATGCAAAAATTTAGTTAAAAATTATGGTGGAAAACAAGCATTAAAAGGTATTGATTTAACAATTAATCGTGGTAGAATTGTTGGACTTTTAGGACCAAATGGTAGTGGTAAAAGTACATTAATAAAACTTGCTAATTCACTCTTAACACCTAACAGTGGTGAAATATTAATTAATGGAAATAAACCTGGTGTTGAAACAAAAAAAATAGTTTCCTATTTACCAGAAAGAACTTACCTAAATGATTGGATGAAAGTATCTGATATTATAAATTTATTTAAGGATTTTTATAAAGATTTTAATTCTGATAAAGCTTATGATATGTTAAAAAACTTGAATATTAATCCTAATGATAAATTAAAAACTATGTCTAAGGGTACAAAAGAAAAAGTTCAACTTATTTTAGTAATGAGTAGAGATGCTGAACTTTACTTTTTAGATGAACCAATAGCCGGAGTTGACCCTGCGGCTAGAGATTATATATTAAACACTATTATTAATAATTATAGTGAAAATGCAACTGTAATTATATCTACACATTTAATATCAGATATTGAACAAGTATTAGATGATGTTGTATTTATATCTTATGGTGAAATATACTTGACAAAAAGTGTTGACGAAATTAGAGAAGAACATGGAAAAAGTGTTGATGCTTTATTTAGGGAGGTATTTAAATGTTAGGAAAATTAATGAAATATGAGACAAAAGCAACTGGAAGAACATTACTTCCACTTTATGCTGCACTTTTAATATTTGCACTAATTAATAAAATTTTTATGAATAATGATTTTTCTGTTATTAATACAGATACTTTAGGAGGAATTCCAGCTTTCCTTAGTGTATTTGCTTATGGATGTACTATGGCTGCAGTATTTATAGTAACATTTTTTATAATTGTACAAAGATTTTATAAAAACATTCTTGGCGATGAAGGTTATTTAATGAATACATTACCTGTAGCCCCTTGGCAAAATATATTTAGTAAACTTTTAATTGCTGTTATGTGGACTATAGTTAGTGGCATTGTTGCAATACTTTCAGTATTTATTTTAGCATTTAATTCCAATGCACTTAACCCAAATTTCTTTAAGGATTTATGTACTGCTTTTTCATCTATTTATCAATATTGGGGTATAAGTGGTTATATGGTTGGTTTAGAATTTATAATCGCTGTATTAATTCAAATGGCCATGGGAATTATTATGATATATGCTTCTATATCAATAGGTCACTTATTTAATAAGAGAAAAATATTGTCTTCATTCGGAGCATTTATAGTTTTAAATCTTATCATGAATACAATACTTTCTACTTTAGCAATTACTTTGTCAGATAAAGTTTCTAATTCTATGATTTCATGGAATATATCTTCAATCAATCAATTTCACGGAGTTTTTATTTCTGCTATAGCTATTAATGCTATATTCTTTATATGTTATTTCTTAATAACTAATTACATCATAAAAAATAAATTAAATTTAGAATAATTACATTAAACAAAAATAGTTGAGATTTTAATCTCAACTATTTTTGTTTACTATTAAATTTATTTATATCTCTATTCTTTAGTCACTAATTGTTGGTAGTGAGCTCAAGTTATTTGATTCATTTTGATCTGGTAAACTTCTAAGATATTCTTCTCCCTTTTTAGAAACACTAACTGATACTCCAGCTATATTTCCATCTTTGGCCATTTTAACGCCTTCTTCTTTAGATATTCTTTGACCATTTGAAAGTTCATATCCTGTTATTTCTCCTGAATTTTTTATTACAGCTGATATTGATTGTGAATTACTACTAGGTGTAGTCACTTCTTTAGTACTATTAGTTGATACACCATCTAACATCTCTTTATTATTATTCATAAAATCACACCTCCTATAATATTATGATGTTATTTTATCCTAATATTATATTTTAATTCACTCGATTTTTTTATATGAAATATTTTTAATTACTATATCTTATATAAATTAAGTACATTTTAGCTTTAATCATAATACTATACAGTAACAGCAATAAATATTTGAGGTGAATATAGTATGAATCCATTATTAAGTATGATATTTAGTGCATTATTTCCTAATAGTCCCCTATCTGGTATGATGAATGCTATGGGTGGCAATCAAATGATGGGAAATAATCCTATGATGGGCGGAAATCAAATGATGGGAAATAACCAGATGATGAATGGTAATCCTATGATGAATATGTTTGGTGGTGGAAATAACAACCAAAATCAAGGAATGGGTGGTAATCCCCTTTTAAACATGCTTATGGGCGGAATGAATCCGAACATGATGAATGGTGCTAACATGATGAATAATCCTAATATGAATAATAATCCCCTTATGAATATGCTTATGGGAAATCAAAATAATGGCGTTAATCCGTTTAACGGTATGAACAACATGAATAACATGAATAATATGAATAAAAACATGAATAAAAACATGAATAATAATAATTCTAACCATAGAAGATAATGGGACGCCAAAATGAGCCTTAAAATATTAAGGCTCATTTTGATTTTAGTAAAACTTAAATATTTCTCAATATGAATTATAACCATTATATATGTTCAATTTTATCATCATATCAATTTTCTTATTAATTTCATTAATACTCTATAGTATTTTTATTTTAAATACTCATTATGTTTTTACTAATTTTATAGTTTTACTTACATTATTATTTAGCTGCTATTACTTCCACTTCACATAAAACACTTTTAGGTAATTCTTTTACTGCAACGCAAGAACGTGCAGGATTGCTAATAAAATATTTTGCGTAAACTTCATTAAACTTAGAAAAATCATTCATATTAGCAAGAAAACAGGTTGTTTTTATAACATTAGAAAAATTAATATCATTAGATTCTAATATAGCACCAATATTTTTTATAACTTGAGTGGCTTGCTCTTCAATATCTTCTCCAACAATTTCTCCACTTAATGGATCTAATGGAATTTGTCCTGATGCAAATAATAGATCTCCAAAACTTATAGCTTGAGAATATGGACCTATTGCTTTAGGTGCTTTATCTGTATTTGTAACTTTTAACATTTTAATTCCCCCAATAATAATTGTATTTTTATGAATTTTAAGAACAAATTACATATTTATTTAATAGATATTTTAATACATATCAAACTTAAAATCCACTAACATTTTTAAGTATTTTCCTAAACATCTATAATCAAAATTTTATCTCATTATTTTTATCATAAGATATATTCCTTCACTTAAAATAATTTCTAACACAACTCATAATTAAGTACATTATTACTATATATTATAGTAACGATAAAACAACTTATACTTGGAAGGAGATCATAATGTTTCAATTGTATTTTTATTATAAATTATATTTCCTATTGTCAATTCCATTTATAGTACTTCTTGCAACATTATTTCATTACACATATAAATTAAGTAATAATTCATTGTTAGTTGGTATATTCACACCTGTTAATGAAAGCATTTGGGAACACTTAAAACTTGCTATATATCCTACAATAATTTGGTATTCTATATCTAATATTATTTTCAATAATATAATATTGGATTGGAAAAAATGGTTTCATACATGTACAATTTCAATGATAATTGCTTCAATTACAATAGTTGTCTTTTACTATACCTATACTGGTGCTTTAGGAATTCACTCTTTAGCCTTAGATATATTTTCTTTAATTTTAGGTGTATCTATTGGTCAATATATTAGCTTTAAGGCTTATGCTAATTATGATTTAAGTAATAATTATTTATATTCTGCTCTGTTCTTTATTACTATATTTTTATTTACTCTATTTACATTTGTCCAACCTAAAATACCTCTTTTTATGGATTCAACCAACGGTAAATATGGAATTAATTGATATTATTTTATAAAATATTTGATTCACTTATTTATATGAATAAATATTATGTTATAATATAATAAATTAACAAATAATAATTATTTAAATAATCGGAGGTAACTTAAAATGGATATCAAACAACAAATATTAAATATTATGAGTGAAGCAAATAAACCACTAAGTGCTGGCGAAGTAGAAAAACTTTCAGGATTAGATCGTAAAGATATTGATAAAACCTTTAAAGAATTAAAAAAAGAAGAATTAATCATTTCACCAGTTCGTTGCAAATGGGAACCTGCTAACAAATAAAAAATATATCCCTAGGAATTTATCCTAAGGATATATTTTTTTATTTCACTCTATTTTAAATCTACAATAATTATTTAGTATTTAAAACTAATTCTTTTATATTATCTACAATTTTATTTACAACTGACATAACATTTTCTTTATTTCTATTTCCTGATAGAAGTTTATCTAAATTTTCTTCAAAATCTTTAGGTAAGTATTTACACGAACTTAAACATATTGAAATCAATCTTTTTTCTCCTGGATGTTGTAGTTCATTAACTGCAAAAATTATATCAAAATAACTAGCCAAAAATTCTGTAATTCTATGATTTATACTAACTATGTCTCCTCTAATTATTGCTTTTTCTATTTGCATAGAAAATGATGGAATATATCCATCTAATAATTTTAGATTTTTTTCTATAATATTTTTCCTTAATTCTTTAGGATATTTAATATTATATTTGTCTTTTAAATCCTTTAATTTATTATTTTTATCATATAAAACTACACATTCATTAATATTTGACCACATACAAGTAGTATATCCATTGTGTGCATTGCAATCCAAAACTACTGATTTTAATTCATTTTCAAATTCACTCATACTTCGATAAATAATTTCAATAATTGTTCCATCATTTAAATAACAATCATCTTCGGCTTCCCAGTAAGTATTATTTAACTCTATATAATTACAGTATTTATCTAAAATATTTTTTCTAACTTCTTTAGATAAATCAGAGTTTAAATAAACATATAGATCATAATCTGAATTATTATCATTTAATTTAGTAGCTCTTGATCCTCCAAGAGCTATACTTTCTATTTCTTGTCTTTTACTAAAGTCTTCAATTAAATTTTTAATTTTATCCATTATGCTCTCCCCCATATACTCATATAAATATACTATATTATTAATAAAATCTATTTTTTGCTTATTTTTTATTCCTAAATTTAATTACTATCCTCACTTTTCATATTGCTATATAAATATTATTCTTAATATTTATATAAAACAGAACAAGCAGTTCTAGTTGCTGCAATAGACCAAAATACTACATAATCTCCTCTTTTAATTTTTCCACTCTTTACTCCATCGTTAAAAGCCATAAGAGGTGAGCTTGTCCCTGTATATCCAAACTTATCTCCTACAAAAATAACTTTTTTTGAATCTAATCTTAGTCTATCTATGCATCCATTTATTATAGGAAGTGCAAACTGTGAAAGACAAAAAGCACTTATATCAGATATATTTAAATTATTATCTTTTAATAATTTATTAATAGAATTTACTGCTATATCAATCACATCATCGTCACATTCTGACCAGCCAAATTTCATATCATCATAAGATGTAGTATCTTTATAATATGAAGATGAACCACATTGTGGATACATTACTGCACTATATTTTCTACTATCAGTAAAATAATCAGAATCAATAAATCCACACTCTTCATTTGTTTTTTCTAAAATCATTGCACATGCTGCATCTGCAAACATCGGGTAACATAATTCATCACTATGTTTCATGTGAATTGAGGCATAATCTGATCCTATTATTAATGCTCTTTTAAGTTTCTTATTTTGAAGTAATTGTCTTGATGCTGTATCAAGAGTTACTAACATACCAAGACAATTTACATTTAAGTCCATAACTATAGTATCGTTTTTACCTTTTATAGCATTATGTACTATCAATGCTTGAGTTGGACATATGTATTCTGGAAATTGACTTGAAAATATAATTAAATCTATATCGTCACCTTTAAGATTTGCGCTCTCTAATACTTTTAATGAAGCCTGAATTCCCATGCTCAATGTAGTATCACTATCATTATTTACTATTCTTCTTTCTTTTCTTCCGAAAGCCTCTAAAAGTCTATTTATGTCTTTTCCCTGTTCCTTAAAATGCTTTATGTAAAATTCATTATCTACTATATTTTCTGGATATTCTGTTTCTATAGCTCTTATTTTTATATTCATTTATACTTCTCCATTCCAATTATTTAAATCAATGGTATTTTTTAATATCATAATTATAGATTTTTATGTATTCATGTAATATATTTATTGTAAAATATTACCAACATATACTATGATAATCCACTTTTAATTTTATGTCAACCCATAATTACTTAAATTATACTATTTTTTGAATTTTATTCTATTTTTTCTTTATTTTTTGATATTTTTTACTAAATAATTTAGTTTTATATAAACTAAAAAAAATGATTTCTATATATTTAAGAAATCATCTTTTAATTTATAAATTGGTTAATCTTCTATTTTATGTTTATTTAAAAAATCCTCTACAATTTTATTAAATTCTTTAGGGTTTTCTGCTGCAACAAAATGACTTGAATTTGAAATAATATTTACTTCAGAATTTTCTATTAGTTTTGAAATCAGTTTAGTATGATTTTCTTTAATCATATCATTATCTCCTGCTATTACTAATGTAGGTATTTTAATTTTTTCAAGTTGTTCTTTGAATAATTTAGGGTTATTTACCATCAAATTTAAAATATCTCTATTGTTTTTTGCTTTATTTGAACATGGTGAGAAAATTATCGATAAATAATATCCCAATATAACTGGGGCTTGAACTAAAAATTTCACTCCATTAGGATTAAAATTTGCTCCATTTAAAATAAGTGATCTGATTCTATCAGGATATTTTAAACCTAAATGTAATGCAGTATTACCACCATCACTAAAGCCTAAAATATGAGCTTTTTTAATATTAACTTTATCTAAAATTGAAATTACATCATCTGAAAATAACCAAAAGTCAAATGGTATATTTCCTTTTGTAGATTTACCATGTCCTCGAGTATCTATTGCAATAACCATATATTTATTTGAAAAATACTCTATTTGATTTTTAAAATATTCTAAATCCTCCCCATTTCCATGCAAAAGCACTAATGCTTCCCCTTTACCATGTACTTCATAATATATATTAGCTGTTTTGTTATTAATTATGTTAGAGTATGATTTACTCACTAGCTTACTCTCCTTATTATAAATTGTATTTTCATATTTTAACTTTATTATACTATTTTAATTCTTCATAATAAAAAACAATTCATACTCAACTAAAAATAAGGCTTAAATTATACTATATGCAAAATTTAAGCCTTATTTTAATTAATTTTAAAAACAATATTATTTGTATTATGAATTAACTATTTCTCCACCGTTAATATGTATTGTTTGACCAGTAATGTATGATGCACATTCAGATGCTAAAAATACATATGCTCCAGCGCATTCAACTGGTTGACCTGCCCTTCCCATAGGAGTATTTGCTCCAAATGTAGTTACTTTAGTTGAATCAAAACTAGATGGTATAAGTGGAGTCCAAACTGGCCCTGGAGCAACTGCATTTACTCTTATTCCACTTTTATTCTTTGCAAGAGAAAGTGCTAATGATCTTGTAAGTGCAATTATAGCTCCCTTTGTCATAGAATAATCAATTAATGTTTCATTCCCCTTAAATGCTACAACAGAAGCAGTGTTTATTATACAACTTCCTTGTTTTAAATATTTTAATGCCTCTCTAGTCATATAAAAAGTTCCATATGCATTAACATTAAAAGTCTTATCAAATTGTTCATCAGATAAATTCTTTATATCTTGACATTCATATTGAACAGCTGCATTATTTACTAAAATATCTAACTTTCCATATTCACTTATAGTTTTTTTAATTGCTTCATTACAAAATTCTGATTTTCCAATATCACCATTTATAATAGTACACTTTCGTCCTATGTTCTCTATAAGTTTTTTTGTTTCTTCTGCATCTCTATTTTCATTATAATAAACAATTACTATATCTGCTCCTTGTTTAGCATACGCTATTGATACCGCTCTTCCGATTCCACTATCACCACCAGTAATTAGTGCTACCTTATTACTTAACAAATCACCACTCTTATTATAATTAGGATCATCATAAACTGGTACTGGACTCATTTCATATTCAAATCCTGGATGCTTGGTTTGATGTTGTGCTGGAAATGAATTAGGAAAATTCATATTAATTCCTCCTTAGTTATCTATTTAATATTAAATAGTATCTCCTAGCACAAAAAAAAATATTTACTTCCAACTATATTTCAGGACATAAATATAAAAATATTACTCCATACACTTTACTTATTAATATATTAACACTTCCATAAAATATCACATTAAATTTATATAATAGATTCTTTTCTGAGTTTAACTACTAAATTGGCTAATATACTCATTAAATGTTATTAAGTATTTTGTTTCCTTTTCTAATAATTCATTTTCAATAAATCCTACTTTTTTAAATACCTTACTTGATCTATAATTTTCTTTATGAATTTTAGCCACTACTTTATTAACTCTGTATTTTAAGAATGCCTCACTTAAAGCTTTTTTTACAGCTATTGTTCCTATTCCTTTGCCCCATTTTTTCTTATCACCAATAGCAACAACTATTTCTGCACTGTTATTATTATCTTTAGTAACAATCTTTAAATAACCAATTGATTTATTTTTATGCTCTATCATATAAAATGGACCATTATTATTAAAATATTGAGTCATTACAGGTAATGTTGAATTGTTTGCTAAACTATCCAAACTATTTGTTATTCCATTTTTTTCATTTAAATATTTAGATACCTCTTCATCCTTTAACCATTTTGCAATATCAAAAACATCATCTCTATAAACCTCACGCTGGAGATTTATATCTGAATATAACATTGTACTATCCCTCCAAATAATCTAATAATCTTAATCGATTGTACCAATTATATAAGTTAATAGTAAAATGCTGTAATTTTTGTAATATGTTATTACATTGAAATAATCTATCTTTTCTCAATTTACATAAGTTTTCTTCCAATTTATTGGTAGCTGTAATTAAATTCAATTTAATTCTATTAAAAGTAATTTAATTCAATTTAATTACATTTCTATTATAGAATTAAATTTTTCAACTTAAAAATCCTAGTTTTGAAATTCAAAAAATAAAGTATAACTATGAATTTAATGTGGACAAGTTTTTAACATTGCTCTTTAAATCTTATTTCATCTATAGTAAATAATAAGATAGCACAAAATAATACAATTACAGAAATCCAAACTGATCTAACTCCAATTTTTAGAGTTGATACTCCACCTAAACATGCGCCCACTAGAAAAGAAATTATAATTATACAATAACGAATTGATTTTATAGTGTAGGTCTTATCTTTTTTTCTAAATGCCATATATGCCGCTTGTGAAGCACTTCTCAAATTTCCAGTACACATGGTTGTACTATATGGAGAATCAACTAATTTTCTAAATGATGATATCTGTACAGATGAAACAAATGATATGGTGGTAGTTACAAATATATTAGGAATTGTAGTTGGTAAAAACCCTATAATAAAAAGTACTAACATTTCCATTATCAAAATAGCACGATGACTGTCTACGACTACAATACAAGATTCAAATTCGTTTATTCTTTCTGCAACAATAACACCAATTATGAATGCTAAGATAGGTAAAAATGCCATAACAGCTCCTTTAAAATTTCCTTTAGTTACCTCTACTCCTACTAAAACTATATTACCAGTTTCTGCATTTGCAAAAACTCCTCCTCTACATACAAATGTATAGGCATCAAGGAATCCTCCCACAATAGCTAAAAGTATTCCTAAATGTACAGATTCTGAAGTATTAACATGTTTATTTTTACACATATTAATATTTATATCTTTAGTAAACAATATTAAAATTCCCCCTTTTTTATAACGCAAAAAATATATCATCAAAACTTAGAAGCAATGATGATATATTAATAATAATTTTCTATTTTTTATTTGGCTCATTGTACTCTACGCCTTTACCATCTACAGTAATTGACTCAATAATCACATCATCTTTAGGAATATCTTGTGATTTAGTTTTTACACTTCCTATTTTATCTAACACATCAAAACCTGATACTACCTTACCAAAAGCAGCATATTCTCCATCAAGATGTGGTGCGTCTCCAGTCATTATAAAAAACTGACTACCCGCACTATTAGGATTCTGTGATCTTGCCATAGACAGTACACCTTTGGTATGTTTTAATCCATTTGGAATACCGTTTGATGCAAATTCTCCTTCTATTGAATAACCTGGGCCTCCAGTTCCATCACCATTTGGATCCCCACCTTGAATCATAAAGTCTTTAATTATTCTATGAAATTTAAGGTTATTATAAAAACCTTTATTAGCTAAATCTATAAAATTATTTACCGTATTAGGAGCAGTTTCTGGATACAACACAGCTTCAATAACCCCATAATCCTTAACATTTATAGTTGCTAATGGTAAATTTTCAATTTCCTCTGGTGAATTACTGTCAGTATCTTCTGTTGTAGAGTTTGACTCAACATTTTGTTTAGTATCATTATCTTTAAAATTTCCACAACCAACTAATCCTAAAGAGCTAACAAAAACTAATAATAAAATCAACTTGGTATACTTCTTTATACTTTTTATAAGCATCAAATTCCTCCACCCTACAATTAAAATTTTAACAATATAAGTATAACATAATTTACTTGTTTTTATATACAACAAAGGCAGACATTATTCTAAATATATAACATCTACCTCTATCATCAATTTATATTATCTTTTTAATTATTTTATGTTTTAAATGTTCATATATTAAGATACTACTAAAACAAAACCTTAAATTAAACATATTCTAAATTTTAAACTTAGAAATTTCTTCTTTTAACCTTTTAGCATTTTCTTGTGATTTTAATGCATTTTCTAAAACACTATTAGATTTATCATTAACTTGTAAAATACTACTTGCAATATCTGTAGTACCCCCAGCCCCTTCATTTGCAGCTTGTGAAACTCCGTCTATTGTTTTAATCACTTCTTGTAAAGATGCTAAAAGTTCCTCTGAGCTTGAACTAAAATCAGTTACAAGACTGTCAACAAACTCAGCATCTTCGCTGTATTTACATGCTACATCTAACATCTCCTTATAGTCATTGTAAACATCTATAGACATAAATCTTAATAATTTATCTGAACTACTAGAAAGATTTCTAACTGCACTGGTTACTTTTCCTGTTATATTTTGAATTTCTATTACTGTATCTTTTGATTGTTCTGCAAGCTTTCTTATCTCTTCAGCAACAACTGAAAATCCTTTTCCTGCTTCTCCTGCTCTTGCTGCTTCTATAGCTGCATTTAAAGCAAGAAGATTAGTTTGTGAAGTTATTTGCATTATTGATTCTGAAAGTACATTTATTTGTTCAACAACTTTTGATGCTTGTATTGCTTCTTCTAATTCTAATTTTGTACTTTTAAATAATTCAATTGACTTCTTCTCTGAAGCTTGTACATTTATTTTAGTATCTTCTGCTCTATTACTTATCTCTCCTGCTTTAATAGCTCCCTCTTGAGATTTTTGAGAAATAGATTTAACCACTTCTTCAATTTCCTGCGATGTTGCTAACATTTCTTCAGATGAAGCTGCTGTTTCTTCCATATTTGCAGCAAGTTCCTCTGTAGTTGCTGATACTTCCTCTATATCTGAATTTAACTTTGTAACATTATTCTTTATAATTTCTGTAACATCATCTATGCTATTAGAACTTTCATTAACTTGTTTTATAATATTCCTTAAATTTTGTATGAATTTGTTCAAACTCACTGAAAGATCTTTTATTTCATCTTCTGAATTTATTTCTATCTCTTTAGTTAAATCTCCGCCTCTTTCTGCTAATGAATCTAGCTCTACTTTTAACATATTCAGTGGTTTTCTTATAGCATTAATAATAATAACTCCAAATATTATACTTAATACACTTAATACTGCTATTATTATTATGTTTATTTTAATAGACGTATTATATTCTTTATCCCCTTCTAAACTAGCATTTTCAGTCATTTTTTTATTAAGATCTGCTAATTTTATTAAATAAGATGATGCTTTATTAAAAACTTCTCTTAAATCTTCACTCATTATATTCATTGCTTCTTGTGTTTTTAATTCTTTACTTAAATCAATAACTTGATTATGTAATCCTAAGTATTTGTTCCATTCTTCTTTAACAGTATCAAATAATTCTTTATCTTCTTCTCTATATATAGTTTTTGAATACATGTCTAATTTTTTCTGTATTTCTTTCTCTTTTTCTTCCATAGCTTTTTCTTTTTCTTCCATAATTTCTGGAGTTGTTGCAACTATATGGCTATACTCAAGCAATCTAAAATCTGATGTCATTGTATTCAATTCTTCTGAATATACTATTGCTGGAATAAACTCCTTTGAAATAATTGTTGATTTTTGATTTACATTATTTAAAGTTTTAGTTGAATATATTCCCATAAATACAATTGTAATTACAAAAATAATTACTAAAAAAATCAACTTACTTTTTATTGTTTTTAACATATTTTTATCTCCTTACTGTTATATCTTCATAATTTTAACACCATATCTAATTTTCGACTATATTTTTATTAAACTTTAATATTGTTATTTACAAAAAAACTATGTTTTTAATTATATTAATAGTTTTCTTTTATTTACTAGTTTTTTCTCTCTTTATTTATGTATTTGTTAATTTTCAAAGCATTTTTTTGTAAATAATAATTTAAAATATATAATATTAAATACAAATAAATTGTTAATTTATGTTTAAAGTTATTTAAATGTAAAAAAGGCCATTACTAAAAATTTATTAGTAATGTCCTTTTTGAATGCGTGCGTTCGTTCAATATATCTAAATTATTTAGTTAAGTATTCATCAATTGCTTGAGCTGCTTTTTTTCCTGCTCCCATAGCAAGAATTACTGTTGCAGCACCAGTTACTGCATCTCCACCAGCATAAACACCTTCTTTTGATGTTAATCCAGTTTCATCTTCGGCAATTATACATCTTCTCTTATTTATTTCTAATCCTTGAGTTGTTGAAGATATTAATGGATTTGGTGATGTTCCAAGTGACATTATTACAGTATCTACATCGATAATAAATTCTGATTCTGCAATTTCAACTGGACTTCTTCTTCCAGATTCATCTGGCTCTCCAAGTTCCATCTTAATGCATTTCATTCCTTTAACCCATCCATTTTCATCTACCAATATTTCTTTTGGATTAGTTAAAACATCAAAGATTACACCTTCTTCTTTAGCATGATGTACTTCTTCAACTCTTGCTGGAAGTTCTGATTCACCTCTTCTGTATACTATATGACTTTCTGCTCCAAGTCTTAATGCAGTTCTTGCTGCATCCATAGCAACATTTCCACCACCAACTATAGCAACTTTTTTACCAGCTCTAACAGGTGTATCATATCCATCAACTGCTGCTTTCATTAAGTTTACTCTTGTTAAGAACTCATTTGCAGAACATACTCCATTTGCATTTTCTCCTTCTATTCCCATGAATTTAGGAAGACCTGCTCCTGAACCTATAAATACTGCTTTGAAACCTTCTTCTTCAAAAAGTTCATCAATTGTTATTGTTCTACCTACAATAACATTAGTTTCAATCTTAACGCCAAGTTTTCTTATATTATCAACTTCATTTTTAACTACTTTTTCTTTTGGAAGTCTGAATTCTGGTATACCGTATTCTAAAACTCCACCAGCTTTATGAAGTGCTTCAAATATAGTAACTTCATATCCTTTTTTAGCTAAGTCTCCTGCACAAGTTAGTCCTGATGGACCACTTCCTATAACAGCTACCTTTATTCCATTTTTAGATGCTGTTTCACTTAAATCTACATCATTGGTACTTGCCCAATCAGCTGTAAATCTTTCAAGCTTACCAATTGATACTGAATCACCTTTTATTCCTAAAACGCATTTTCCTTCACATTGGCTTTCTTGAGGACATACTCTACCGCATACTGCTGGTAGTGCACTATACTTTGAAACTTCTTTTGCTGCTTCTTCAAAGTTACCTTCTTTAACATGTGAAATAAATCCTGGAATATTAATAGATACTGGACAGCCTTCTACACATTTAGGATTTTTACAATTTAAACATCTTGAGGCTTCTTTAATCGCTTCTTCTTCATTGTATCCTAAACAAACTTCTTCAAAATTTGTTGCTCTAACTTTTGGATTTTGTTCTCTTACAGGTACTCTTACCATTCTCTCTTTCATATCCATTATTACTTATCACCTCTGCAACCACAGCCACCATGACTATGAGTATTACCTTCTTCTAATGCTAGTTTAGCTTTACCTTCTTCTGTTTTATACATAGCTTGTCTTCTCATTGATTCATCGTAATTTATTAAGTGACCATCAAATTCTGGTCCATCAACACAAGCAAATTTAATTTCACCACCAACAGTTACTCTACAAGCTCCGCACATTCCTGTTCCATCTACCATTATCGGATTTAAGCTTACTGTAGTTGGTATATCTAATTTCTTAGTTAAATCTGCCATAAATTTCATCATTATCATAGGTCCTATAACAACTGCATGATCATACTTATTTCCTTCGTTAACTAGGCCTTGTAAACAGTCAGTAACTCTTCCATTAAATCCATAACTTCCATCATCTGTTGCTACATAAAGAGTTCCAGCTACTGCTTTCATTTCTTCTTCTAATATTAATAAATCTTTTGTTCTAGATCCAACTATAACATCTACATCTATTCCATTATCATGCATCCATTTAACTTGAGGGTAAACAGGTGCAGCACCTACTCCCCCAGCAATGAATATTAGCTTTTTCTTTTTTAAGCTTTCTAATTCTTCATGAATAAATTCACTTGGCTGTCCTAATGGTCCAACAAAATCTGCTACATAAGAACCAACTTCATATTGAGCTAGCTCTTGTGTGCTTTTACCAACTGTTTGAAATACTATACTTACAGTTCCTTCTTCTCTATTATAACCTGCAATAGTTAAAGGTACTCTTTCACCTTTTTCATCATTCTTAATAATAATAAATTGACCTGGTTGTGCTGATTTTGCTACTCTTGGAGCTTCTATATCCATTAAAAATATATTATTTGTAAGCTCTCTTTTACTAACTATCTTGTACATTTATGTTCCCCCTGATTCTTTTATAAAAGACCTTTATCTGGTGTTACTAATATCTTAACGTGTTTCTTCTTTTCTGGACCTGTTAATGCTCCAAATCCTTCTTCTACTATGTCATCTAAGTGTATTCTCTTAGTTACATATCCTTCTGCTTTTATTCTACCATCATTCATTTGAGCCATAGTTGCTGGGAATTCATGTCTATATGCTAATGTTCCAACTATCTTCTTTTCTGTAAATACTAAAGCATTAGGATTAAATGTAACGCCATTTTCCCATATGCTTGTTATAACCATAGTTCCTTCGAATTTTAAGCTATTAATACCTGTATCAAATCCTATTTGAGCTCCTGTAGTTTCAAATGCTACATCTACTCCTAGTCCATTTGTAAGCTTTTTAACTTCTTCTGCTATATCCACTTCATTAGGATCTAGAACAACATCAGCTCCTGCTCTTTTAGCATATTCTTGTCTTATAGATTTTCTTTGTAATACTACTACTAATTTTGCACCTGCTGCTTTTAAGCATTCTATAGTTGCTAATCCTATAGGACCAGAACCTAATACTAATGCTGTATCTCCAATTTTAAAGTTTCCTACTCTAATTGAATGTAATGCTACTGCCATTGGTTCAACTAAAGCTGCTTGTTCATAAGACATTTCATCTGGTATCTTATGTATAAATTCTTCTGGGAAAACTGTATATTCTGCAAGTCCTCCACCGCTTCCACAAAGTCCATGGAATCCTAGAGATGAACATAAATTATATTTTCCTTCTAAACATGCTGGACATTTTCCACATGCAACTATAGGTTCAACAATTACTCTATCTCCAACTTTAAACTTTGTTACATTTTCGCCAACTTCTACAATATCACCTGAAAATTCATGACCTAAAACTACCGGTGCAGTTGTTCCACTTAATGGATGAGGCTCACCTACTGGAATAAATATAGGGCCTCCCAAATATTCATGTAAGTCTGATCCACAGATTCCACACCATTTTACTTTTATTTTCACACCATTGCTTGTAACTTTTGGTTCTTCAATTTCTTCTACTCTAACGTCTTTCTTTGCATACCATAATGCTGCTTTCATATTAAAATTCCTCCCTAAATATATAACATATATTGTTAATTAATTCACATACATATTTATAAAGCAATATCTGTGCCAAAATTTTAATATAACTATTAAACAATAAAATTATTTAAAATAAACTTGCTTGTTTACATACATTACAGTACTTAAAAATATTAAATTTATTTTTAAGTATGTTCTAACATAAAAACAAGTGCATCAAAATGATACATTTATTTTCTCATTTTGATACACTCACTATTTTTTAGTCTCATTTTGATACATCAATTCCATACTTTTTAATTTTTCTATACAATGTTGCTCTACCTATTTTCAATAACTTAGATGCTAACTGAATATTTCCATTACATTTTTTTATTGCATCATATATAGCATTTTTCTCCAAATATTCTAATGGTATTATCTTTATATCTTCTTTAATATTAAAAATTTCCTTTACGGTTTTATTACTTTCCTCGATATAGTACATATTATTTATATTAGTAATTTCATTATCACTTAAATAATAATCTCTTTCTACTACATTTCTAAGCTCTCTTATGTTTCCTGGCCAATTATACTTTTTTAATTCATCTACGTAATAATCATTTATTCTTATAATTTTATCTCTATTTTTTAAATTTAACTTTTCTATGAAGTATTTTATAAGTACATCTATATCATCTATTCTATCTCTTAAAGGAATAGTCTTTATCTCCATTACACTTAGTCTATAATATAAATCTTCTCTAAAATTTTGTTTACTTATTTCTTTTTTTAACACCCTGTTAGTAGCACCAATAACTCTAACATCTAATTGTTTTTCATAAGTTCCTCCCACTCTTATAACTTTCCCATTATCCAAAACTCTAAGGAGCTTGCTTTGAGTATCTAAAGGAAGTTCTCCTATTTCATCTAAAAATATTGTTCCTCCATCTGCAAGTTCAAATTTTCCTGGGTGCCCTTCTTTTAAAGCACCTGTAAAAGCACCTTTTTCATATCCAAATAATTCACTTTCCACTAATTCTCTCGGAATCGATGCACAGTTTACAGCAACAAAAGGTCCTTTATGTCGTTCACTATAATTATGTATTGATTGTGCTATTAATTCTTTACCAGTTCCACTTTCTCCTTGAATTAATATATTACAATCACTTATAGCAGCTTTTTTTGCAAAAGCCATCATCTTCTTCATATCATTATTTGTTGTCATAATATCATCAAATTTATATTGAGCTTTATATCCTACAAACTTATTTACTAATTTATGAACTCTTTTAACTTCTGTAAAAGTTATTACCATACCATTGTTCTTACCACTTATATTTAATGGAACTACATTTATAACACACTTCACTATGCTACTATTTATATTAAAATCCCATTCTATATTATTTAATGATCTGTTGTTTTCATTCAACAATTTATGAAAATGAACTCCCCTTAAAACATTATTAATATCCATTTTTATAGCTTCTTCTGATGATATATTTAATATTTCTAATGCTCTTCCATTTACCCTTTTCACTTTCATATCTTCATTAATAACTATCATACCTTCTGATATAGAATCAAATGTCACATTTAATAATTTATATGAAATAGTTAATGCCATTTGCTTTTGAATTGACTGAGCTGCAGCTGTTACTATCCCCATAGTATGAGAATGAGCATTATAATAATTCCCAGACATATTTATACATCCTATTAAATTTCCATCTTCATCATGAATAGGTGATGCTGAGCAAGTCCATGAATGTTGATTTACTCCATAATGCTCTGCTCCTATAGTTTGAACTGGTTTATTCAGATATAACGCTGTTCCTATAGCATTTGTTCCTACTATATTTTCTGTCCATAATTCACCTTTTAAAAAGTTTAGTTCATTAACTCTCTCCATTATATCCTGATCGCCTATTATCTCTAATAAATATCCATCTTTATCTGATAAAAATAAAGCAAAGCCTGATCCTGAAACCATACTATAAACACTTTCCATGATAGGTCTAGCTACTGAAATAAGTTCGATATTATTTTTTATTAATTCATCTATGTTGTGATGCTTAATGCTTCCTCTTCCATTGTTAGGGTCAACTCCATACTTCCTACACCTTATCCACGAATCACCAATATCACTTCTAACTTTAGGATCGACTTCTCCTGTGGCAATAAATTTTTTCCATGCATTATCAATAAAAGTCATGTAGTTTTCCATATATCTTCTCCAATACTTGTATAACTATTTTTTAAATAACATTACATGATATTATTATACTTAATTTATTTATGAACTACTACTTAAGAAAGAAATATAAAATTATCCTTTAATAAAAGAAGGCTATAATAAAAGAAGCCTAAAGTAGAAATCCTTTTATTTACGCTTCTCTACCTTAGGCTAAAATTTTAGTATTTTTATTTTAATTATATATTCGAGTAAGTCTTTCTGCTTCGTCTTTTGATAATGGAACAGAAGTTATAGAGTGTTTCATTTTTTCCATAATATCACCTAATGTTATTTTTAATACATCATTAAAATCACTTAATTCCTTTCCAGCTTCCTCTTTTGCAAGTTCTTCTGCATACTTTAAATTAACTTTCCCCCAAAGCATTGCTAGCTCCTTGCTATTTTTAAGAGGTATATTTTCTCTTTTATTTAATACAGCAAATTGGTGAAATAAAGTTGAAAGCCATAATGCAGCAGATCTAGTAATTAAATATTCATTATGCTCTGCATCTATAACAGACGGTATTAGTAATTTAGGAATAAGCACTGGTAAATATGCAAGATTTCCTATTACAAAAGCTAAATTCCAAGTTTCATAAAGACTAACCCATTTCCTTGATAGATGAAAAAGCATAACCTTATTTTCATCATCTGTAAGTGAAACTGTATCTGGTGGAATTGCAGAAAGTACTGCCCCAACAATTGCATTATCTATATAACCTGAATTTTTATCTGTTACAGCCGCCTCAAGAATATTTAACTTAAGCCCATCAATTTGAGCTTGTACATCATATTCATTGATTATTCCGCGTCTACGTACTAATGCACGGCTTCTATAAACCATATCCATGCCAACAATTTTTGTTGGTTCAAACATACTACCATTATATAATTTCTTTAATGAATCAAGTGCATCAACAAAGTTTGTTCCTATACCATATTTTGAACGTTGTTTTAATAAGTATTCTTGAATTTCAAATACAAAATCAATATTTTTTACTATCTCTTTAGTTATTTCATTTAAAATATATGCATGATGTATCGATCTTAAAATTTCATTCTTGCTCTTTTCTTCTTTTGCTTTAGTAAAGAGATTTAATTCAATTGCTTCTGTTAAAAATTCGTAAATTGCCGGTTGCTTTGTAACAATACTTTTAATAGTTTTTTCAAACATTGGTTTAAGAAATACAGGTTCTTCTAAACTTTCTTTCAATATAACTTTTACAGGTTCAAACTCTGATAATAGCATATCTTCTTTTAACACTTCTAATATTAATTTAGGATTTGTTTTCATATCAATATTTATTCCAGATAAATCTAACAGTTTATCAATATAAATGTGTAACTCTTTCTCTGGCATCTTTTATTCCCCCTAAAAATCATTAAATTTTCATTACCAATTAAGTATTAAAATTTAGCATTACTAACTTCAATAAATTTCTACTAATTTACCCATGAATATATAAGTATTCTATTAAAAAACTACTCTCATTTTTATAAAACAATTTTCACATCACTAATTGGATATGATTTACAAGAATGAATATATCCATACTTTTCATCTACATAACGTTGTAATACACCTCTTGGTTGAAAAATAGTTCCTGATACTAACTTTACTCTACATAAACTACATTCTCCCGAACGACAGCATACATTTACTCTCACTCCAGCTCTTTCAAGTGAAGTTAATAATGATTCTCCTGAAAATCCCTTTAAACTTCTTCCATCAGATAGAGAAATATTAAATTCTTCTTTTCCAGTTAAATTCTCTGGCCAACCAGGTTCATTTTGAATATCTTGCCTAGCTCCAAACATTTCTTGATGAATTTTTGAATTTTTAACCCCTAAACGTTTAAGTTCTTTTCTGCAAAAATCATACATAACTTGAGGACCACAGATATAAAAACTTGATGGATTTATATTAGTTACTTTTCTTTTTATTAAATTTCCAGTAATAAATCCACTTTCCCCTGTATAATTGTCTTGTGGCTCAGAAGCAACAAGTGTTAAATTAAAATTATTATGACGAGAATTAAATTCTTTAAGTTCCTCTAAAAATATTGCTGATTCTTCATTTTTGATACCATAAATTAAGTTAATATTTCTATCTAATCCTGAATTTAATACATCTTTAATCATACTCATAAAAGGAGTTATTCCACTTCCTCCAGCTAAAAAAACTAAATTTTTTCCATGAAATACTGGATTATAATGAAATTCTCCTGATGGTGAACTAGATTGAAAGTTATCTCCAACTTTAGCTTTATCTAAAAAATAATCTGATACAAATCCATTCTTAATTCTTGCAACAGTGATTTCATAATAAGCTCTTTGTTTTGGAGAAGAAGAAATACTATATGGTCTACTTGTACGAACTCCCTGAATTTCAACAAATACATTAATATATTGACCTGCTTCAAAAATGGGAAGATATCCATTCTTAGATACAAAATGAAAAGTTTTAGAGTCCTCAGTTCTATCAATAATCTCTGACAATATAAGATCTAATGTTTTAGGATGTAATCTATCAATTAACTTTTTAGTTCTTCCACGATCTATGCTGTAATCCTTACCATTCTTTTTAAGAATTTCAATTTCCCCAATTATTTTATTAATATTTTCAATTTCTGAAATAAATTCCTTCATAATTAAATTCCTCCATTCCAATAGTTAGCAAGAATCTCATTTGCCTTTTTATATCCTTGAATATAGTTTGGACTGAATCCACAAAGTCCTACGAATCCACCTGTGAACTCTAAGTTTTTAATCATTGATTTATTTGGATAGAAAAAACCTGTAGATTTTAAATCTTGTTCATATCCATAAACACATCCTTCTGGAGTATTCAAATATCTCATATGTGTTAAAGGTGTTGCAACTGAAATTTCCTCAATATGATCTCTAAAGCCTGGATAATTTACTTCAATACGATCTACTATTGCATTTGCACATTGATATTTCGTTTCATAATATTTTTCAGGAGATAACTCTAACCATGGTTTCCCATATTTTATGCAACCTGCTGTAATAATAGATGTGCCTTTAGGCGATACTGTTGGATCATCAATTGTATAACAAGTAAATACTATTGGATCATCTTCAACCTCTATAATATTTGCTTTTAAAAAATCTTTATTAACATCTGCTGATTTATAAAATATATTCATAGCTTCTTTTATTCCTATATCTTCTGGAGCACAATCTAAACCAATAAAACATGTTAATGCAGATATACTAGGCTTAAAGTTACTTAAATATTGTACCGCTTCTTTAGGTACATTTTTAGATTCCAAAAGATCGAAATAAGTTGTTGTTGGACTAATATTAGATACTATTACATCTGCTGTTAATTTTTCATCATCTTCTGTAATAGCACCTACTGCCTTACCATTTTCTACAATAATTTTTTTTGCTCCACAATTAAATTTAACTTCACCGTTATTATTTCTAATAACTTCTGCAAGAGCTTGAGAAATAACTTGAGATCCTCCCTTTAAATACTTAGGTTTGAATTTCATATAAACAGATATATTACCCGCTAATATAATAAATGGAAAAATAGATGGAGGTGTACCCATAAATGACCAATATGCATTAAGACATAATTGTAAGTTCCTATCCTCAAAAAATTCATCTAATACTTCTTGGGCAGTTTTTAATGCATACTTAAAATATATTGGAAACTTTTCTTTTGATATTTTATCTATAGAAACATTTTGTATCTCATTAGCTTCTTTAAATAATGAAAAAACTAAATTATAGAATTGCTTTATTTGTTCTGTATATTCAGGAAATTTTTTTGATAAATAAACAATTGCTTCATTTACATCTGTTGGCATTGTTACATCTACTTTACCAGGCAAAACAATTCTATACAAACTATTTAAAGTAGATAAATCAAGTTGATCCATTATTCCTAATTCTTCAAAAATCTTTCTAGTTGGTCCTGGAGATTCTTCTGTTCCCACAGAACTGAGCTGATGCAAAGCAACTTCAAATTCAAATCTTCCACGTCTAAAACTTGTACCACATCCTCCAGGAATATTATGCTTCTCTAATAGGCAAATTTTCTTTCCTTTTTTAGCAAGAGTAGCTCCAACTGACAAACCTCCATTCCCCCCACCAATTACAATTACATCATAATGCATAACATTTCCTCCTTAAATTAATGGAGTATTCATAGAAATTTTTAATCCTCTATGAATACTCTTTTTAATAATTTATTTTTACATGTTAGATTTTTTAATCGTATTGTACGATTTAAGTTCTGTGTAAATTTCATCTTTAAGAGGATTCTTCTTATTCTTTACAATTGTATAAACTTGATATGCTGCTACTAAAATATTTGCAGCCAGTGCAATAATACTAACTACCATATATGCTCTAGGATTATGAGTAGATGCAACTGCATATTTTCCTCCTGTAAAAAATCCTGGAAAAATCATTACTACCATCATCCATAAAGCAAGAGTCTGAGCACGATGTTGTAACCATGCACCTTTCTTTATAGAAAATGCTGGTATTGTACAAGATAACAATAGCGCTAAGCCACCATAGAAGGCACGATCTGTTACGCAATTATATAAGTAACCAAAGTTCCATAAATCGTAAGCAATAATCCAGAACCAAAGCATGTCCGGCCAAATCATATCTTTTTGTTTATCAGTACTTACTATAATTCCAAACCAACCACAAATTGTTAAGATATTAAGAATTCCTGCAATACCATTCATAATATTCCAAGGGCCACCAATATAGGTCATACCATTTATAGTTTCATTCATACCATAAACTTGAAATTCACGAATAACTGCTTCAGTAATATTAATAGCTAGAATAGCTGGTGGAAGTACATAATACCACTTTTTTGCCTGAATCTTTTTTGAGAAACGTAATCCCATAAAAATAATACAACCAGCAAGAGCTGAATATGTCTTTACCCACTGAAACCAATTAGCAGTTGACTGACCTGATTTAGCACCAGAAGTATTAGGCCACACAAAAATAGTTAATAGAATGGGTAATACTATAAATAATGCAATTCCTGTGTATTTATTGTATCTACCAATTTCGTTAAATAACATTAAACCACCTAATACAATAAAAAACATTAACCAAGAATACCAAGGAATTGATTGAAATAAAAACATAACTATTCCCCCTTTTAACAGTGCAAAAAATAACACTTGTTATTTTTTCTATTTAATTTTATTATAAAGCACAATTAATTTTTGTCAACATTATTTAACATTAAATACAATATATGTAATTTACATTTATAATTTAAGTAATTTTATTTTACACATTCATTTATTATGTGAAATAAAACTACTTCATTTGTGCCTCTTTAATTTCCAAAATTTATGGTATAATTATTAGTATTAATCATATCTATGTATTCTAAATAAATTTATGGAGGCAATATGGAAGAAATTATTAACAATAAAAGAAAATTAAGAATTATAGATGCTGCAATTAAAGTATTCACTAATAAAAGTTTTGAAGAAGTTACCATGCGTGAAATTGCAGCTACAGCGGGACTTACTACTGGTGCAATATATTATCATTATAAAAGTAAAGATGATTTATTATACGATGTGATAAATCACTCCATACATTTTATTTATAGAATATCAGAAAAAGATGGGACAAATTTAAAGAATAAAGATGTACTTTTATCAGAAATAAAAAATGAAGTGACTATACGTTTAT
The DNA here is from genome assembly GCF_900290265.1 of Clostridium cagae. NCBI lineage: Bacteria > Bacillati > Bacillota > Clostridia > Eubacteriales > Clostridiaceae > Clostridium > Clostridium caccae. The sequence goes on along the minus strand of NZ_OKRA01000001.1, from coordinate 198,675 downwards.
CAAAGAAAGATGAACAAAAATTACATTTATTACTTATTAGCTATTTGATTTCAAAAAATGGAGAATTAAAAGAGAAGTATAAAGAAAATTATAATATCATAATTGATAAAGTTGCTAATATGTATATATATACTTTTGGAGTAGAAAATGAAAAATTAAAGAAAAGTTTAGCTTCTATCTTTGTTGCAGCGTTAGATGGAATGGCAATACAATATTCTCTAGGACTTCTTCCTCAAAAACAAACAGATTTTATTAAAGTTTTTAATGACTTCTTTGCAGAAAGTATTCCTTTATTCATGAAACGACATTTAGAATAGGTATTTTAGTTATTATAAAATACCTTAATTTAAAAAGAGTTAGACAAATTTTTGCTAACTCTTTTGTTATATGTTGAATTATTTCTAAGAATTCTTATCAATATAAATCTTAAGTGCTTTAATTCCTAAAAATAATGCATAAACTTCCATTACCCATAAAATCAACTTTGGAATTATACCAAATGCTATAGCACCACTCATAATACTCATATTCTCCATAAATACTTCCCCCTAATAAGTAGTTTTATTAAATGTTAAGGTATTTTTCATAATAACTCAACATAATATTTTTTATAATTTCTTTAAAACATCATCTATTTTTTATCTAAATTTTCAACTTTATTTACAAAATTCCTTAGCCATTTAACACATTTAAAGATTCCTATTCCTATCGATACTATTAATAAAATATTTATAATTGTAAATAAAATAGACATATAATTTGTCTCCATTATTATCACTCCTCTTTTATCTTTATTATAACATTTATGTAAATATAATATATTTCGTAAATAACCTTTACTATAAAAAACAGTATACTTTTATAAAACACCTCTTTAATTGAAATCTTCTTATTTACTAACACCTGTATTCTATAAGCCACAAAAAAATAGTAGATAATTCTAATAAAAAATTATCTACTATTAACTAATGCTCTATTAAATTTATTGAATGATTATTTTAATATTTTATTGAATTTAATCACATATTAACATTCTTTATTACTACCTGTTTGCCATTTCTTTCTCTCTACAAATCTTCCCATGAAAAATGCAAAAACTCCAACACCTATACCTGTTTGAACGCAAAACAGAAGACTCTCTATCTCACCTGGTAATTCTCCATCAATCCATGTCTCCATAACAGGTGTAAACCAAGGTTCATATTCTCCATGTATTTCTTCTATCATTTCACTTCCAGCATCATCAGATCCACCAAATTCGGCACCTTTTAATGCAAATAGAGGAACTATAGTAATAATTAATGCAATAATTAATAATATTATTACTGTTTTTTTGTTTTTACTCATTATTATTTTCCCTCCTTCATAAATCCAATTGATGTTAATTCAGATTTTGCATATGTTTCTAATCCTATAATAACAATAACTGTTAATATACCTTCAACAATTGCAAGTGGTATTTGAGTTGGTGCAAAAACCCCTAAGAATTTTATTGCAGAAGCACCAATTCCACCATCTGGTGATGGATAAGCAATAGCTAGCTGTAAACTAGTAATACTATAAGTAAATAAATCTCCTAAAGATGCTGCTAAGAAGATACCTAGTTTTTTATTAACCTTTAACTTTTTACATAGAATATATATTATATAAGATAATATTGGTCCTGCAATTGACATAGAAAATGTATTTGCTCCAAGTGTAGTAATTCCACCATGTGCTAATAAAATTGCTTGAAATATTAATACTATAATTCCTAAAATCCCAACAGCAAATGGTCCAAACAAAATGGCACCAAGACCTGTTCCAGTCATATGAGAGCAACTTCCTGTAACTGATGGAATCTTTAAAGATGATATTACAAATATAAATGCACCTGACATAGCTAAAATCACTAATGATTTCCTATCTTCTCTTAAAGTTTTTTTAATAGAAAAAAATCCTGCTATTAAAAATGGTAAACTTATAATTCCCCATGATACACAATACTTAACTGGTAAATACCCCTCCATAATATGCATCGCATTTACTGCTGGAGTTATTCCAAATAGTAAAGCAAATATAATAGCGATTTTCTTAATGGTTTTTTGTTCTTTCATTTTATTTCTCCTTTCAAATAAAAAAAGATACCACATTTAATGATTCCCACTCATCAAACTAGCATCATAAATAATCTCTTTAAATAACATTAAAAGAGACTTGTCCATATATAGTCATCTCTCGTAACTATATATATCCGATAAAAAAGGCAGGTCTTCTGACTTAAGAATTATCTCTATATTTTGTCTTCCCAGTTTCCCAGTGACATAATAAAATATAGATCTTCCAATACAGCGGCGGGACCGTAAGAGAATTTCACTCTTTTCCCTATTATCCTGTGGAGAAAATCACAGGCACCTTTTTATAATAATATGGTAATATTTTCATATTACTTTTATAAACAATTTTAATTCTATAGTAAAAGTATTCACATTGTCAACTTAACTTGGTTCAATATCCAATAATTCACATAATCTTAATATAGCATTATAACATGTTAGTAAATTCAACTATATTCTTAGGATAAATGGAATTATTTTTAATTAAGCCTTTATCTACTAAAATTTCATATACATCTAGCATAGTAGGACGCTTTAAATTTGCACATTTTATTATTTTATCATCCTTAAATATTTGTAATGGTGTTCCATCTGCTATAATTTCTCCATTAGCAAAAACAATAACACGTTCTGCCCAACGATAAGCAAAGTCTACATCATGTGTAGATATTAAAAGTGTTTTTTTCTCTTCTGATAATTTTTTTAAAACTTCTTCAAGCATAATTGCATTTAAAGGATCTAATGATGCTGTAGGTTCATCAAAAATTATAACTTCTGATTGCATTGCAATAATATCTGCAATACTAACTCTCTTTTTCTCACCACCACTCAAATAATGTGGAGGACGATTCTTAAAATCTGTTAAATTCATATATGAAAGTGCTTCTTCAACCCTTATTTTAACTTTCTCCTTAGGTAATTTTAAATTCATAGGTCCAAAAGAAACTTCTGCTAAAACAGTTGAAGCTATTATCTGATTATCTGCATCTTGAAATACAATACCTATATTTTTTCTTAATTCATTAAGTTCTTTTTTAGATATTTTTTTTCCTCTATAAATAATCTCACCATTTTTAGGTGTTAAAACTCCATTAATATTTAAAAAAAACGTAGATTTACCTGCTCCATTTGATCCCAAAATAGCTACTTTTTCACCTTCGTGAATATCAATATTTATATTTGATAATGCAATTTTTTCATTGTTATATTTATAATTTAAATTTCTCACCTGTAAAATTGAATTATTTGAACTTTTATTCATACTTTCATCTCCTATATAGTTATTAACCATAAGATTATTAAACATAACATATAAATTATTGCTAATACTATTTGATTTATTTCTATATTTTTATCTTCTTCTAAAAAATTCATCTCACCATTATAACATCTAGACTCCATTGAATCATAATAAGCATTTGCCTTTTTTAAAGAAACAATCAAAAGATTTCCTGCTGTACTACCAAAAGAATAACAAGATGTTTTAAAATCAACATATCCTAACCTAGATTGTGCTGAATTTTTCATTTTGCATTGTACATCTAGTAAAATAAATATAAATCTATATACCATATTCATTAATTCAATTATAAGTTTTGGTATATGAAGTTTACGTAAAACAGAAATTATTTCACTAGCTGATGTAGATAAAGTCATCATATACATAGCACTTATTGCTCCAAATGCCTTCATCATAATTTTCAATGTTTTTATTATGTTTTCATTTGATGAATATAAATAAAACCAGCGAAAATTCAAATTATATTGTCCTAATGGTCGTGTTGATATTCCTATAGCAATTGCAATACTACCAAGAATCATAAAAACCAGTGGTATAGTAAGTAGATGCAAATATTCCCGAAAATGAATTCCACCTTTGTATATAGTAATAAAAGCCATAGTAAATACAATAGTTAAAGATACATAAAAATTATCTGCAATAATGCAAAATAATAATGTAATAAATGCAAATAATACCTTGAACATAGAATTCCAATGACCTATTTGAGATTGGTATGCATAAAAATCAATTGAATATATTCCTTCTGAATGATTATGCGATTTTTCTTTTAATTTAATTTTCATTTTTTCATTCCTATCTGTTAAATTTATTTATTTTCCATTAATATATCCTCCTTTTCATATTTCACATCATAACTATGAAAATTATAATTATTTAGTAATATCATTGTCAAGCAATACCATCATCTCTTTATCATGAAATATAATAATACTTTCTATTACATAACTTACAAGTAATAATTTATTTTTTAATAAAATAAAACTCTAACTTTGAATTTTTTTATTCTTAGCTAAAGTTTTATTTTTATATTTAATTATTTAGTTTTATTATAATCACAATTTATAAACTCAAAAAATACTTTTATATGTCCTCCACAAGCCATACCCAGTTTTGCAGAAGCAGAATTTGATAAATTATATTCTTCTAAAATGGATTCTTTTTCTTCAAATAACTTTAATGCTCTTTTATAAACTGAATATTCAACACTTCCACCACCAACAGTACCAATAAATTCACCATTTTTCTTTATAAGCATTTTTGTGCCAGGATCTCTAGGACCTGATCCATGCTTCTCAATTATTGTAGTTAAAACCATTGGTTCATTTGTATTTGATATAGTATTAGAAATATCATCGGGTATAGTACTTATTATTTTTTCATTTTTTATTTGTATTATTTCTGATAAAATGCTTACCGCTACTTCTGCTGGTGTTTTTGCTCCTATACTAAGACCTATTGGAGTATGCACTTTATCAATGTCTTCTTTTTTGTATCCTTTTTCTAATAAACTACTTATTACAAATTGTACTTTTCCTTTACTTCCAATCATTCCAACATAATAAAAGTCATTTTTAAGTATTATTTCTAAACACTCTCTATCATATTTGTGACCTCTTGTAACTATAGCAAAATAACTATTTTTATTAAATTCGATTTCTTCAAATGCTTCATTGAAATCTTTACATATAACATTACTTGCCATAGGAAATCTTTCTTTATTCGCAAATTCCTTCCTATTATCGATTACAGTAACATTAAACTCTAATAAATTTGCCATTTCACATAAAGGTAAGGCAACATGTCCTCCACCACAAACAATTAAATTAGGCTTTCCTATAATATACTCTATAAATAATTTTATATCATTATCAAGTTCTAAAACATATGTGCCTTTATCAAAATCTATTTTACTTAAAATTTCATCCCAGAAATTTTTAAGATTATCATTTTCTATAGCCATAAATTTCTTACTTTTAAACAGCTTTTGTCCTGCTATATTTTTACTGTCATATGATCCCTGTATAACAGTCACTATAAATACTTCTTTGTTTAAATTTAATTTTTCAAAAAGATCTTTATAAAATTTTTTCTTCATCATTCTTTTACCTCATATATATATTATTGTAGGATATATTAATTAATTCTTCTCTAGTATCTATATCCTTAATTTCTATCTCATCAATAATGGAAACTTTCTCTAAATCATCAAGGTGTTTTTTCATAACTGCTTTTCCTCCAACATCACCCTTTAAATTAAGCAATTCATCAATATATTTTTTTGAAAATATAGTTGGATTACCTAAATTTCCATTAAACTCAACACATGCCATTCCCTTTTTACTTTTCATGAATCTAAATATCAAATTTTCTATAGTTTGTGATTTTATAAATGGTTGGTCACAAACCATAAACATATATGCATCTGCTTCAACATCCTTTTTCATTGCAAGCTCAATAGAATGAGATATTCCAAGTTCACTATTCTTATTCATAACAACTTCAATATTTTTATTTAACAAAGCTAATTTAATCTCTTCATATTGAGTAACTAAAACTATTTTATGAAAATTTATTTTTAAAACCTCATCTATTACATTCATATACATTGGTTTATTATTAACAATAGTTAATAACTTATTGCTTCTAAATCTAGTACTATCCCCTGATGCTAATAATATTAAATTTATTTTCATCATATTAATTTTTAACTACACATCTTAATAAATATTTTTGTGTACATTCTCCTCATTATTTTTTATTTGATTTTTTTATATCCAATAGTTGCTGCACCAATTGCCCCTGCAAACTGGCTTAATTCATTAATTGATACTTTTTGTTTAAGATAGCTTTCAAGTGTTGCTCTAAATACTTCTGATGACGCTAGTCCACCACTAAAAAATACTTCATCTTTTAAATTCAATTTTTGAGCAAAATTAGCTGTTCGTCTACAAATTGAATGAATAATTCCAAGAGCAATATCACCTCTATGAACATCTTTTGCAAGAAGACTAATAATTTCACTTTCTGCAAAAACAGTACACATACTAGTGATATTTATAGGCTTTTTATCTTTTACAAATTCATCAATATTAGTTATATCTTCCTCTAAAATTCTCATCATAACTTCAACAAATCTACCAGTTCCAGCAGCACATTTATCATTCATTAGAAAATCTACAACATTTAATGATTCATCTAATAAAATAGCCTTAGAATCCTGTCCTCCTATATCTATAACACCTTTAATATTAGGATTTAGAAATGCTGCTCCTTTTGCATGACAAGTTATTTCTGTAATAGTTCTATCAGCTTCTTTTAATAAATCTCTACCATAACCTGTAGTTATTGTGTACTTTACGTTATTAGAGTACAGTTCATTATAGATTTTAGAAATACTTTCCCTCGGTTTTGCTGCAGTTTTTACAATCATTGTTCTAACAATTGTTTTACCATCAAACAATACACCTTTAGTAGTTGTTGATCCTGAATCAATTCCTAAAGTATATTTACTCATAATTTATTTCCTCATATCTTCTTAACATTTGTATATTGTTAAAACTTAAAGCATCTCTATAAATGCAGCCATTCTAGTATTTAATTGACCAATATCATTAAGAGAAAAATCAGTTTCAACACTCATATAAGGCTTATTTTTTTCATCATTTACAAATCTTTTAACTGATAAAGTCTCAACATTATATGTGTGGCAAGCTGTTAATATCACGTCAACTACGGCATCTACTTTATATTCATCAATCATTTTATTAAGAAGTTTAATTCTATTTGGATTAGGAGTCATACAAGAACATCCAATAGATAAATATTTACGTGCAAGAGCATCATAAACATCTGGATTTTCTTCATCTACTAATTCATCAACTGCTTTTGCAACACTGCAATTTTCAAAAGCCACTACATAAGCTCCATTATCTTCAATTGCTTTAATAACCTTTTCAGTTGCTCCTCCAATAGGACATCCAGTTATTAATATACGAGGCTTAGATTCATATTTTTTTTCAGATTCATATTCACAATTAATCTTTTCAATTACCTCGTTAATTTGATCTGGAATTTTTTCTTTATCAAAGCTAAATGTTGTTCCATTTATAACTTTAAACATATCTTGCCCTAACATAGAAACTGGCTCTCTTTTTCCTAATTCATAAAATTTCTTTAATGCTTTACGTTCATTATTTTTTATTTTTATAGCTTTTTTTATATCATCTTCTGTTATTTCTACATTAAACATTTCTTCTAAATATGACTTTAATCTAATAATTTCATTTTTCCATAATTCTAATCCATCTTCACGTTGAGAATTTGGAAGTTCCATAACATGTACTGGCTTAAATTCTGAAAGATATTCATACATTTTCTTTTTTCCATCGCAAGTTGTTTCTCCAACAATTAGATCTGAAAAGAAAAAGAACGGACATTTATCAGTCTTCGCAAAACCATAACTAGATTTTATTAAAGGACATAAATTACGTGGAAGATCTTGCTCTGCTGCTGCAATAGTTTCATCAGATGTTGAACATACTGAAACTGTAGCTGCTCCCATAGCTAATCCTAATTCTTGTGGAAAGTAAGTACAAAATGCTCCAATTAAAGGTATATTTTTATCTTTAAGTTCTTTAGCCTTAATAAATGCATTTCTTCTTCCTTCTGCAAACTCTTCAAATATTTCTGGCAATTTTTTTTGTAATTCCATAATACCCTCCATCTATTTATAATGTTTTTTATATTTTGATATTTTTAAAATTATATTTATATAGTTAATTAACAAAAATCATACTTAAATATTAAAAATCATACTGTCACATTTACTTTTTGTATAAATTTTATATTGGGTACAAGTTAAAATTAGATTATAGGCATTTTAAGATTTCCAAGTTAAATTACTCACTCTATCTTTGTTTATACATATAACAATACACTACAAACATAGGTAAATTATTTAATAACTATAGGCTTGTCACCCTTATCGAGTACTTGACCTATTATCCTAGCATATGGCGTGAAATTTTCTATTCTTGATAAAAATTCCTTTGCTTGTTTTTCTGGAAGTGAAAGTAACAGCCCTCCTGATGTTTGTGGATCTATTAACACATCTTGTAATTCTTGTGATATATTAGCTCCTACTGCAAACTTATCTTTTAAATAATCAAGATTATTGTACATACCTTCAGGTATAATCCCCATCTTTGCATAATCTAATGCTCCATCTATAATTGGGATAGATTCACTAAAAATCTCTATTGTCTTTTTACTTCCACTTGCCATTTCATAACTATGCCCAATAAGTCCAAATCCAGTAACATCAGTACATGAATGAATCTCTAATCCTAAAGTACATTCCTTAGCATACTTATTTAATGTAGACATTATTGATGTAACTTCTTTAATTTTATTTTCATCTATTAATTCTGCTTTTGCTGCAGTATTCATGATCCCAATTCCTAAAGGTTTAGTAAGTATAATTACATCTCCAGTTTTAGCATTGCTATTTGAAAGTATTTCTTCTGGACGTGCAAATCCGCTTACACAAAGTCCATATTTAGGTGTAGGATCAGCTATAGTATGTCCACCTGCAATTACTGCTCCAGCTTCTTTTACTTTGTCGTAACCTCCTGCAAGTATCTCACGCATAATTGATATATCTAAACAAGAAGGAAAACAAATTAAATTCATTGCTATTGAAGGATTTCCACCCATAGCATAAACGTCACTAAGTGCATTAGCAGCTGCAACTTGTCCAAAGGTATATGGATCATCTACCATTGGTGGAAAAAAATCTACTGTTTTTATTACTACTGTATCATCATTAATTTTGTATACACAAGCATCATCACTTGTATCAAATCCTACAATTAAATTTTCATCTTCAAACTTAGGTAAACTACTTAATACACTATGAAGAACTCCTGGTCCTATCTTAGCTGCACACCCTGAATTTTTAGTTAAACTCGTAAGTTTTATATCCTTTGACATATCATCTCTCCCCCTTAACTTATTACTTCAAGGTATTTTTTAATTTCGGGTCATGTTTTAATGTAATGTTAATACATTTAAGTGCTCAATCTACTCTACTTATGTATATATCAACACAATTCTAAAAACTGTCCCAATCCTATAAAGTAATAACTTTTGATGCTGCTTTCATATAATTAGATATTTCATACATGTTACTTACTTTTCCAACTTTCAATTCTTCTTCTAGTCCATAGAAATTAAGGCATGTACCACAAACTAATATTTCAACACCTTTTTTTTCTAAACCTTTTAGATGCTCTACAACTTGTTCATTTAATGTTGGTACTTTTACTCCCTCATTCATAAATAAAATTGATTTTGGTAAATCATCAGATTCTGCCATTGTATAAAAGTACATCTTTATAAGAGACTTCCCAAGCTCTTCACTTCCAGAACCTATGATTTCCTTTCCAATAAATATTGACCATGTACCTAATTTATCTTTTTTAATTTCCTCTATTATTTCATTACATTCTTCACAGATTTCTGATTGATTATTATCCCTTTCCCCTTTTAAAAAATGTACTTTAAATATTCCATTAACTTCTTGAGATTTTATTTCAAAGCTCATACTATTTCCTAATTTCTTTAAATTCTCATTAGCTATTTTATTATCAACTTCAACTACAAAATTAACATTTCCATTATCAATTTCCTTCTTTGCCATTATTACAGGTATTGGACAGTTCTTACCCTTTGCATCAATTATTTTACTCATAATAATCCTCCTAACCATACTCTTCTAAATTTGCTTTTTAGTATTCCTAAGTTCAATTGCTCAGTCTGCTTCATATATGCAAATATCAACATTCTACTAAAACTTAAAATTACTCAAATGCAGAATTGCTTCTAAAACTCCTCCGCCTATTGATCTAGCTTTATCTGAAATTGTAAAACAATGATTTTTTTCACACCTTGGATCAATGTCTCCACTTTTCATTCCTTTAAAAACACTGACATCTTTCTGAAGCATTCCACGTACTATACCATCCAATTTTGCGAAAACCGGAGTCTCATTAACATATGCTACTATATCTCCCTTTTTCACATAATCTCCTATGTTAGATACAGGTAATATTTTTCCATCGGTTGTAGCCCTTATTATTCTTTCCTTACTAAAGCCACCTACTTCACCTGGAACTCCTGTATTAGGTATAGCACTTCCTTTATATATTGCTTTTCCTAAATAATGACCTCTTTTCGTTTCAATAACACAATGACAATCAATCCCTGCTGTAAATCCTGGACCTAAAGCGATTACAATATTTGCATCATCAATCTTTGTACCTAAGTTTTTCTTAGCTATAATAGCATCAATTATTATTTCAGGCTTAATTTCATTTATTATCTTTGCTTTTTCATCAACTAAAACTGCTACTCTTCCTTCTTCAACAATCTTATTTATGTCTTCTTTATTTGAAGCAAGCACTGCTGTTATTCCTTCAACCTCTACTTTTTTATCATAAACAACCTGTGAAAAGGCTACTGTTCTTCTTACTGTAGTTGGCTGTGAAATTTCCGTCATAACTATATCAAATCCACACCTTTTTAACCTAGTAGCAACTCCAGTTGCTAAGTCTCCAGCACCCTTTATTACTATCATAGTTCCATACTCCTTTTTTAATCTACTCTAAATTTTTATAAATGGTTTAATTACTCATGACATCTTTTTTATACATATATATCAACATTTCATTAAAACATAATAAAAAATTATAATTTACGTTATCCACAATTTTTTAAATATAATTTTTAAAAGTTGTGAATATTAATTCATTAATTCCTAACTTTAAGAATTCATCAAAAATATTCTTGGCTATATTTAGTTTTTCTTCATCATCTACTTTATTTACAATCACTTTATAATCACATTTAACATTTTTCCTTTGACCTTTTTCGCTTGATAAAATCTTGGCTATATCTTCTTCACTGATTTTATGTTCTTCATCTACATTTAAAAATTCTGTAACTAATTCTTTTCTATGACATATTTCTTTAATACTTTGACCTAATGCATCAATACCGCATACCCCTATAACTAAATTACTTTCTTCTAGTATTACCGGCTCATGATTTGCTGGCATTTTTAATGGCAATCTTTTTGCACCATCTGCTTCTATCAATAAAAAATCACAATATTTTATTAAGTTTTTAGTAGATTCGATTGAAAAGCCTTGTATTTTTTCTCTGCCTTTATTTTCTTTGCTGATTAGATTTTTATATTTATCATGGTCAGACTTCTTAATACATTTTTGTCCTACAGTAATCATATTTTCAGTATTTAATAAGTTTAAAATATCGTTCTCTTTATCTGTTAAAACAAAATTTTTTTCAGGTATCTGCATATGAGTTGTAGTCGTTATAATAACCTTCTTACCTAATTTACTTAACTCAGATCCTAATTCATATATTGAACTTGTCTTACCGCCACCACCGACAAATGAAATTATCATTTTTTTATTAATATCTATATTTAATGCTTGTATTAGTGATGTTACATTATCTATTTTCATATTCTCACATTTAAAAATTTTCATATTATGTTATCGTATCCCCTTTATGCAGTTTTAAAATATTAAACTTTATTATGTTAACTTGCTATACTCTATACTAACAAACTATAACTGGGCCAAATTTTGTATACGCAATTTCAAGTTTTTTATTATAGATTTTTTCCATTAAAATCACAAATTTTTTCTCATACCCATCGACTTTACAATCTATAACATCAACTATTTCATTATAACTTAATATAACTATCTTATCCGCATATCTTAGTGCTAAATTAATGTCATGTACTGTAATTAAATTAATTAGATTATTTTTCCTTATCAAATCACTGATAAATTTAAAAAATTCATGCTGTTTTACATAATCTAAAAAAGTATTTGGTTCATCCAAAAAAATAATCTTTGAATTTTGAATAAATATTCTAGCTAAATAAACAAGCCTTCGTTCTCCACCACTTATTTCACTTATATACTTATCTTTTAAATATTCTATATTTAATTTTTTTAAAATATCCTTAACTAATTCATGATGCTCTTTACTTGGCATATCAAACATTCCAAGGTATGGTGTAATCCCCATAAGAATTACATCTTGTACACTGTAATTCTGGCTTGTATGCAAATTTTGAGGAATGTAAGATATTAATTTTCCCCTCTCTTTATTAGAAAGTTTTAATATATCCTTATTATTATAAATTACTTCACCAGTAGTTCTTTTCATAAGTCCAATCATAGACTTTAATAAGGTAGTTTTTCCAGCTCCATTTAACCCCAAGAGTATTGTAACTTCACCTTTATTAAGTTCTAAATTAATATCTTTTAGTACTGTTTTATTTGAATATTTAACAGTTAAATTATTTATTTCTAAATCGTTTTTCATCTAATAGTATTTTCCTTTCGATTAAGAATATAAACTAAAAATGGTGCACCAACTAAAGAAGTTAATATACTAACTGGAATTTCTACTGAAGTTAAACTCCTTGCAATAGTATCTGCTATTATAAGGATTATTGCTCCAACTACCATAGTTAATCCCATAACCTCTGATATATCATCTTTAGCATAAAACTTTACTATATGGGGTGCTAGTAAACCTATCCAACTTATAATACCTGCTACTGAAACTACAGTTGATACCAAAAGAGTTGCTGAAAATATAGCAATTATTCTAATAACCTTAACATTTACTCCTAATAGTTTTGCTTGGTCGTCTCCCATAGTAAGAACTTTTAATTTCCATCTTAATAAAAATAATATTACTGCTGATATAGTTGTTAATATAAATACATAAACTACATTGTTCCATGTGCTATTATAAAATCCACCCATTAACCAAAAGTCTATTGATGGTAATTCCTTATATGGATCTGCTAAATACTTTATTATCATTAAAAATGATGATGATATTGCACCAGTTACAATTCCCGCTATAATAAGAGCTAATATTCTATTACTTCTCATTTGCCTAGATAAGAGCAATGAAAAAATCACTGCCCCTATTCCAAAAGCAAATGCCATTACTTGAATTATTATTGGCGAGAAAGGTAAAAATACTATGGCAATTGCTGCACCTAGTGAAGCTCCTGAGCTTACACCAAGTACATCAGCAGATACTATAGGATTTTGAAAAATACTTTGATAAACAATTCCTGATAGTGATAATGCAGCTCCACTTATTGAAACTAATACTACCCTTGAAAATCTTATATTCCATATTAAATTAAATTCTAATGAATCAGATTGTCCATGTAACATAGTATTTATTATATCTATTGGTTTAATATGATATCTCCCTACTAATAGAGAGATAATTATTAACAACAATAAAACAATACTGCTTATCACTTTGGAATATTTTAAATTCATATTCCAATATCCTTATTATCTACTTCTAGATTAAAGAATTTTTTATAAAAATCTTTTGCTGTCTTTTCAAATTCTTCTGTTGAATATTTATCTGGATTAATATTATTTGTCATCCAAAGAATACCTAGAATTGATGATGGAGTAGGATAATCCCAAGGTTCTATTACTGATGGAATAACAAAGACTTTTTTATTTTTCACTGCATTAAGGTCTTTTAATCTTTCATCGTTAAGAACATCTTCTACACTATATTTTGCATATTGAACTATATAAATAATATCTGGGTTATAAGCTAACAATTGTTCAGCTGATATATCTACCCAATAACCATCTTCAAGAGATGAAGTTACATTATTTCCACCAGAAGCTTCTATCATATAATTTTGATACATTTTTGATGTACATGTTCTTAAAATATTTGCACTTCCTGATAAATAAACCTTAGGTTTATTGGCATTATTCTCATTTAGTTTCTTTACTTTTTCTAAATTATCTTCGTAATATTTTACTATTTCATTTGCTCTGTCTTCTGTATTAGTAGATTTTCCTAAAAGCTTTACACAATCTAAAAATGAATCTAATGATTCTGGTTCTACAGCTATAACTGGAATATTAAGTTCTTCAAACTTTGGAATCATTTCCTTAGTTCTAGTTGGCATTATAACTAAATCTGGTTTTATTTTTGCACACTCTTCTACACTTATGCTTTTAGCAGAACCAACTTGTGGTTTATCTAAAAATTCTGATGCAACTCTTCTATAAAGTTCTCTATCTTTTGGCTTCATTTCAACGCCTGCAACCTTATCCTTAAGACCTAGAGCTACCAAAAGTGATGTTGTAATAGGATAACTTGATATTATTTTATTTACTTCGCCTTTTATTTCTACTTTTCTTCCTAACTGATCTTCAACGGTAATAGCTTGATCCACTTTACTTGTTACTTCTTTACTTTTTCCACACCCAATAAAAAAAGTTGTTATTAATATAAATGTTAATATAACTGATGAAACTCTTTTTAATTTTCTCATATGGTACCCCTTCCCTACTTTATATTTTATTACATTATTGCATATATACCCCTTATTTCCCAGTATATTTTTTCCATTTATGTTTAAAATATATCTTATTTTTATATGTAATTTAGTTTATATTAAACTTGTTCCAAACAAACTTACAAGTTTAATATAAACTTTTAATTTTTGTAATTTGATATTTATTAATTTTCTATATTTACTATAATATAAATGTAAATTTATTATAGTTAACTTTTTATTTCACACTCCTGTCTATCCTTTAATTTAATATGATTATCATCATCACAATTATCACTAAAATTACTTTCAGCCTCACCATGGTTTAACCATGCATTTAAAATTATTGCAACTATTGAACCTGAAACTATTCCACTTCCAAAGATTGATTGTACAAATTGAGGTGTTTGAGATAATAAAGTTGGTACAGCAGTTATTCCTAATCCAACTGCTAAAGAAGTCGCTACTATCAAAACATTAGAATTTTTTTCTAAATCTATATCAAGTAACATTTTAATACCAGCAACAGCAACAGTGCCAAACATTATTGTAGTAGCACCACCAATCACAGGTTGAGGAATTATAGTTGCTAAAGCTGCAAATTTAGGTATAAGTCCTAATGCCATAAGTATGATACCTGAAGCAACTACTACAAATCTGCTAAATACTTTACTTAATGAAAGTAAACCAAGATTTTGATTGAATGTTGTATAAGGGAATGAATTAAATATCCCTCCTAATATAGTTGCAAGTCCTTCTGCTCTTAAACCCTTTACAATATCTTTCTCAGTCAATTTCTTACCACATAGCTTAGAAACTCCTAAAAATGTACCTGTTGATTCAACCATAACTGTTATCATAACTAGCGTCATCATAAATATTGCACCAGTATCAAATTTAGGAATACCAAAAGTAAATGGTTTAACAAAGCTTATCCATTTAGCTTCTGAAACAATTGAGAAATCTACCATTCCCATAAATGAACCTACAATTGTCCCAAGAATGATACCATTTAATACAGCAATAGATTGAAAGAAACCTTTTAAATATTTATTAGATATAAGAATAACTAACATTACAAAGATAGAAAGAAGTATATTACGTACACTACCAAAGTCAGCTGCATTAGCACCACCACCACAACTAGTAACTCCAACATTAATCAACGATAATCCAATAATTGTTACAACTGAACCAGTTACTACAGTAGGAAAAAATTTTAATAACTTTCCATATAAAGGAGCTATTAATATTACAACTATAGCTCCAACTATTATTGATCCATAAGCATAATCCATACCAAGACTTTTACCAATAATAATTAAAGGACCTACTGCTGCAAATGTACAACCTAATATTACTGGTAACTTAATACCTGCAAAATTACCAATACCTATAGCTTGAAGCAATGTTGCTATACCGCACGTAAAAAGATCAGCAGCTACTAAAAGAGATAACTGTTCTGGACTTAAGCCTACAGCAGCTCCAATTATTAATGGAACTGCAACAGCTCCTGCATACATAGCAAGAACATGTTGTAAGCCAAAAGTCGCTAATTGGCCAATGGGTAACATTTCATTTACTTTATCAACTGTTTTGGTGTTATTTTCTGATGACATAAAAAAATACCTCCTATAAATTTATTTATATATTTTAAGTAATATATTTTTTAGAATATACGCTCATCTATGAGTACTATAAGCAAACTGTAGTAATCTTCCTTAGTATCAATATTCCAAATAACAAATTCATCTTTCACCAAAAGCTTTTATATTGTCTTTACTTCTTTTTATCTCTAGTTGTCTCTGGTATATTTAATTTTCAATCTATATTTTTTATTTTCTAAATTTAAGTCATTCATAATCTTAAATTTAGAATTAACTATATTAAAAATCTTCATATTAATTATTTTTGTAAAGATTTTTTAGTGGCATTAAATATCTTTTGATACCCTGTACAACGGCATAAATGCCCTGAAATTTCTCTTTTTATCTCATCATCAGTATATTTTTTTCCACTATTAACAAGAGCTGTAGATGTTAATACTAGTCCTGGTGTACAAAATCCACATTGAACAGCACCTTCATCAATAAAAGCTTGTTGAACTTTTGATAATTTACCGTCTTTCTTAACACCCTCAATTGTTACGATACTCTTTCCATTTGCCCAAACTGCCATATATATACAAGAATCAGTAGGCACTCCATCTATTAATACAGTACAAGCCCCACACTCACCAACATGACACCCACACTTTACACCTGTACAATGTATTTTATTTCTTAAAACGTCAAGTAAAGATTCTCTTATATCAACTTCTAATTCGTAAGATTTATCATTTACTGTCATTGATATTTTTTTCATTTTTGCATTACTCATTTTATTTTTCTCCCTCTATTTCTATAGTCTTTTTTATTCCTCTTTTAGTTAACTCTTTAATTAAATGCTCTCTAAAATCCTTAGATGCACGCCATGAATTTCTTGATTTTGATGCTCTGACTGCAAGTTCAGCAATCTTTTCAATATTTTCTTCTGTTGCCTCAATTCCTTTAGCATAATTTTCTGCCTCATTACATCTTATTGGAGTTGGTGCTGATACTCCTAATGCAATCCTTAAATCTTTAAACTTTTCATTTTCAATTGAAGATACAACTGCTACACTAACCATTGCTATATCCATTGCTTTTCTATTACTAAATTTTATATAATGACCTGTTAAATTTTCATAATCCTCTTTTTTTATTATTAAATTAGTTAATATCTCATTATTTTTTATATCTACTCTTCCTGGTCCTATATAAAACTCCTGTATAGGAATAATTCTTTCGCTATTTTTACTTTTTAATTTTAATTTAGCATTCAGTGAAAATAATGCTGGTGCACTGTCTGCTGAAACAGCACCATTACAAACGTTTCCACCAATGGTAGCCATATTTCTAACTTGTGGTCCCCCCATAGAAACTGCCCCTTCTGCTAATATTTTTATATGCTTTTGTACAATCTCATCTCTAAATATTTTTGAAAAAGATGCCATTGCACCAACTTCTATCGATTCGTCCTCTAGCATATTAATTTCATCAAGTCCATTTATTTTTCTAAGACTTAATAATTCTGCATCTTTCATTTTATTGTGGTGCAATTTTATTAAAACATCTGTACCACCTGCTATTATTTTAAGTTCTTTATTTTTATCTAATAATTCCAATGCTTCTTCTAAAGTTTCTGGTTCTAATATTTCATTAATATCAAACATTTTAAGTCCTCCTTAAATTACACTAATCCAACTTCCTTAAATTTTTCAAAAACAGATTGTGGATTCATAGGTATTTTATTAAACGCAACCCCAGTCGCATCTAAAACAGCATTACGAATTGCTGGTGCTGGTGACACTGTTGTATTCTCACCAATAGATTTTTGCCCAAATCCACCTGCTGGTTCATATTTTTCTACAAAAGCTGAACCAATAGTAGGAGTATCCATTATAGTTTGTAACTTATAATCTAAAAGATTATTATTTAATGGCTTACCAGTTTTCTTATCGAATAACATTTGTTCTGATAATGCATATCCAAGTCCCATACTTACTCCACCATGTACTTGTCCCTCAGCTAACATAGGATTCATAATCATACCAGAATCATGAATATTATATATTTCTAAAACTTCTATTTTCCCTGTTTTAATATCAACTTCTACCGCTGCAAATGTAGCTCCATATGCTATTGAATTAACTCTAACATTAACTGATGTGTCACTAGTTATAGGACAACATTTAATCCTATCATAATATGATTCCATAGCAATTTCTTCAAGTGGACATATCACTCTACCTAATCTTTTTTCTACAATTTTACAATCTTCAATATCTAATTCACTAGCTTCCAAACCACATTTACTACTTGCAAATGCTAATACTTTATCTTTAACTTCTAATGCACATTTTTTGACTGCAGCTCCACTTACAAATGTTTGCCTAGATGCATAAGATCCAGTATCAAAAGGAGTGATATCTGTATCTTGATTTGAAATTACATGTACCATATCTATTCTTAATCCAAGAATTTCTGCTACCATTTGTCCAAAAACTGTATCACTGCCTTGTCCTATTTCAGTTGCTCCTATTTGTAATTGAACTGATCCATCTTGGTTCATTACTATTCTTGCTCCAGCCGGTTCTAATGCCACTGGATGAGTTCCTGTGAAATAACTGAAGCAAGCCATGCCTACTCCTTTTCTTTTATCTCCACTTTGATTCTTATATTCTTTCTTTTTTTCATCCCATTTAATTAACTCTTTTCCTTTTTCAATACATTCTGGTAATGCAAATGCACGAACCACATTTTTACTAAGCGGTTCAACATAACCTTCGCTTATAAAATTCTTAGTTCTAAATTCTATAGAATCCATATTAAGTTCTCTACAAATATCTTCTATATGACTTTCTAGTGCATAGCACATTTGAGGTGCTCCATATCCCCTCATTGCACCTGCTGCTGGTAAATTTGTATACACTGTTGTAGGGCTGTATTTTATTGAATTAAAATCATATACGCCTCTAAATTTTCCGCCTGCACTTAAAGCAACAGAATGACCATGAGATGCATAAGCACCATTATTTATAAGGTTTTTTATATCTAATGATATTAATTTTCCCTCTTTTGATACCGCTGTTTTAAATTTAATTTTCATAGAATGTCTTGTCCTTGTATCAATAAAGCATTCTTCTCTATCTAATGTATATCTCACTGGTCTTCCATCTACTGCAAGAGACATAGCTGCTGTTAATGGTTCAATAACAACATCTTGCTTATTTCCAAACCCTCCGCCAATATAAGGTTTAATAACTTTTATCTTACCCCATTGAATTCCTAATGCTTGTCCAACAATTCTTCTTACAATATGAGGAATTTGAGTTGAAGAAACTATTACTATACGATCTTCACCATCCACATAAGCATAAGTACTATGATTCTCCATATGACAATGTTGAACTATACTTGTTTCAAAATTTCCTTCAAATATTCTATATGCCTTTTTTAAATCTTCTTCTACATTTCCAATTTCTGATCCAAATGAACTTAAAATATTGTTAGGTCTTTCTTCATGAATTATTGGCGCATTTTCTTTTAAAGCATCTTCACTATCTACTATTGGTTCAAGAACTTCATAATCAACCTCTATAAGCTCTAAAGCTTTTGCTGCTACTATTTCATCTACAGCTATAACAGCTGCAATGGCATCTCCAACAAATCTAGCTTTATTGGTAAGAATTAATCTATCATCTATATCCCTATGGCTTGGATCTAAAGACCATGGATGTCCAGCAGTAGCAAATTTAATTTTAGGTAAATCTTCATGTGTAATAACTGCTTCTACCCCTTCTAATTTCTTTGCCTTACTAGTATCTATATCCTTAATTATGGCATGAGCATGAGGACTTCTTAAAACTTTTCCTACAAGCATATCGTTTACAAAAAAGTCATCTACATATTTTGCTTTACCAGTAACTTTAGCCACAGCATCAAATCTAATTACACTATTTCCTACTATATTATTTGTCATATTACACCTCCATAAAATTTATATAGCATAGACTCATATTTCTCTGCTATATTTTAACATAACTTCAAATAAAGTGTACTTGTTTATTTTTATATTTCGATATCATAATATTTTTTGTAATACTCTTTTTAATACTATTATGTAGCATATCTCATGCCAAAATCAGATTTATAAGTTTTTTCGTGCTTTTGTACTAAATTTCTATTATTTATTAATTAATTTAAATATATTTCTTTTGATATAATAAAAAATTTTTAATAAATATAAGTAATTGTTTACACTATTATTTAATTTTTTAATTTTTATCATATATTTCTTTATCATTTTGGTAATTTAAAATTATTAGATTACCTATTATTAGCTATAAACTCTTTGTCAGCATTATCAAAATGATAAATTTATTTATCATTTTGATAATAACTATTTTATAAACTTATTTTTATTAAAAAATTAGAAACTTCGTATTTCATTTTTAAGCACCATAAATACACAAGTTTTAAATAATGGAGTGTTAAATTAAAAGTTAATTTTAAAATATTAAAAGCTATTTTATGGCACAAAAATTGCTATTAATGTTAATTAATTCTAGTTTATATCTAAAGAGAGTTTTAATAGAACTCAATCATATTATGGAGGATGTTCAAATGCAAAAAAAAGATATAATGGATTTATGTGTGGAAAAGTGTAAAGAAGGCATGTTGAATTTAGACGGTGGACCTTTTGGTGCTGCAATTGTAAAAGATGGAGAGATAATAGCTCTCGCCAATAATACAGTTATTAGTACCAACGATCCCACAGCTCATGGAGAAGTGAATGCAATAAGACAAGCCTGTAGCAAATTATCTACATTTGATTTAACCGGATGTGAATTATATACAACATCTGAACCATGCCCAATGTGTATGTCAGCAATAATATGGGCTAACATATCAAAAGTTTATTATGGTTGCACTGTTAAAGATGCTGCTGATATAGGATTTAGAGATGAGCATATATTAAACTTCTTAAAAGGTGATTGCACTAATAAAAAAGTTTTAGATTTAGAACAAATCGATAAATCAAATTGCATGACTGCATTTAAAATGTGGATAAATAATCAAAATAAAACAAGCTATTAATACCTCTTAAATAAATTAATTAATTAAATAAAGCCATAAAAAAATAAATGCCTATTTAGAATAAGAGGTTGCCTCAAATATATTTTGAGACAACCTTTTATTCTAGTTATCAGTGATTTTATACTATCTATTGAATTATTTCTTCTAAGTTAATGATACTTAATCATAGTTTTAGATATTATCTAAATCTACCTTTGATCTTTTGATAAATTTTCCATATCCTTTTTGCCCTATAAATTTATTATCTTTAACTATTATTTGACCACGTGAAATAGTTATTACTGGATAGCCTTTTACCTTTATCCCTTCATATGCAGAATAATCTACATTAGAATGTAAATTAGAGTTTGTTAATGTAACTTCCCTTTCTGGATCAATTATTACTATATCTCCATCTGAACCTACTTGTATAGTTCCTTTTTTAGGATACAATCCAAACATTTTAGCTGGATTTGTACAACATAACTCTACAAATTTATTTAAATTGATTCTACCTTTCATAACTCCTTCTGAAAATATAAGTGAAATTCTTTCTTCTATTCCAGGAGCCCCATTAGGACACTTAGTAAAATCATCTTTTCCCATTTGTTTATCTTTACTAAGAGAAAACGGGCAATGATCTGTTGCTATTGTTTGTATATCCCCCTCATTAATTCCTTTCCATAACTTTTCTATATCACTTTTAGATCTTAATGGAGGACTAATTGTATATTTTAATGCTTCATTGTTTGGAAGATTATATTTACTTTCATCTAATATTAAGTATTGAGGACATGTTTCTGCATATACTTTTTCTCCTCTTTCTTTTGCCATTTTTATATAATCTAATCCTAATCCTGATGATAAATGAACTATATATAAAGGTGCATCTTCTACTATTGATGCCATATTTATCATTCTATTAATTGCTTCTGCTTCACTCTCAACAGGTCTACTTAAAGGATGATACTTAACACTCTTAAGTCCATTACTAACATACTTTTCTCTTAAAAGTTTTATACTTCCATGATTTTCACAATGAATAGTTGCAACTCCTTGTAAATCTTTTAGTCTTTTTAAGACTCTAAGTACACCTTCATCATCAATCATATAATCATATGTTAAATAAAGTTTAAAGCTAGGTACTCCTTCTTCCTCGACTATTTTTTCCATCTCATTAATAATATTATCATTTACATGTTGAATAACACCATGAAAACTATAATCTATTACTGCATTCCCTTTTGCATACCCATGATAAACATCGATTTGATGTTTCAAATTACATCCTTTAGGACCAAATCCCATATGATCTACAATAGTTGTTGTTCCTCCAAATGCAGCCGCTACTGTCCCTGTATAAAAATCATCATTTGCAACAGCAATTCCTACATCTAAATTTAAATGAGTATGAACATCTACTCCACCTGGAATAACATATTTACCTTTAGCATCAATTATTTCATCTGCTTTTTTTATAATGTTAATACCAATTTCCTTTATAATACCATCTTCTATATAAATATCTCCATCATAAATATCACTAGCAGTTGCTATAGTTCCATTTTTTATTAATAAAGACATATTATCACCTCACTTAATTTTTTCTCTCTATATCAATTATATTTCTTTGCTTTCACTAAATATACAGTGTAAATTACAATGCTTATTATCATACCTAAAACATATGAATTATCATAAAAAATTTTAAGTGGTCTAATAACTCTTCCTAGCAATAAGAAAACAGTAATTGTAAATAAAATTATTATAGCTTTGTAATTCCAACCTTTATTATAATAATATTCTCCTCCATCTGTTCTATATAAATCTACTAATTCTATCTTAGCTTTATGCTCCAACCAGTATGATGCTAAATAAATTCCAGCCATGGGTCCTAAAAATGTTGCCAATATACCATTTACTTCAAATATATAATTATTAGGATCATTTAATATTCTCCATGGTTGAACCAGAACAGCTATTACACCTATAATCATTATTGCTTTTTTATAAGTTATCTTTTTAGAAAATAAATTAGAAAATATTATCCCTGGTGCTACTAAATTTGCAGCTACATTTGTTGTTAATGTAGCTAACATAATAAAAATAGAAAACATTACTACAATAACAGGATTGTTAAACTTTGAAACTAAATCTGCCGGGTTCCAAATTGGTTCACCAAATGCAATAGCAGATGCAACAGTTCCACATATACCAACAAAAACTATAAAAGCTGTCATTATTGGCGCTCCAATAAATTGACCTGTTATTTGTGCTTTTTGTGATTTTGCATGTCTAGTAAAATCTGAAATATTTAAAGCTATAGTTCCATCAAATGCAATCATAGCTGTTAATGCTGGAAAAAATGACTTTAAAAAACTACCTCCATTTCCTTGTGCTACGTTATGGGTTAGTAATAGATTGAATCCTCCAGATATCTTATATGCCCATACTATAACTGCAATACCCATTAATACTAAAATAGGTGCTGAATAATCTTCCATAAATTTTACTGCTTTTGAACCTGTAGCACCTATATAAAGATTCAATATTAAAAAAATGAAGTAACATATAAATAAATGTGGGGCCCAATTGTTCCATGATGATATAATGGCTCCAATTAGAGAATTTATTGCAGTTCCACCTATCCAACATTGTATTCCGAACCAAAAACATCCTAGTAATGCCCTAACCATAGTTGGAAATACATTACCATTAGGTCCAAAAACTAATTTAGAAAGTAATGGATAGCTTATACCATACTTAGTACCTGCATGTCCTAATAATGTTGCTGGTACTATAACAATAGTATGTCCTAATACTATTGTTATAAGAGCTTGCCACCAATTCATTCCAGAAGCAATAAGTCCGCTAGCTAGCATATAAACTGGTATTGAAACCATAATACCTATCCAGAGTGTCATTATATTCCAGGCTGACCAATCCCTATCCTCTATATTTATTGGCCTTGTATCATTAGTATAAACTGTTTTATATTTTCCTATTTCTGCTATTCCAATAGATGTCAAGTTAACTATTTCACCATTATTACTTTGAAATCTATTCATATTTATCCACCCCTATATTAGTTTAATGATACATTTATATTATTTTTTTATTTTCTTATAAAATGTATTTTTCAAGGGTAATTCTCTTCTAAATATTCCATCTAATTTATAATAAGCACCTTGAACTGCAGGTGCTGTTGGTATACAGGTTATTTCACCAACCCCTTTGGCACCAAAAGATAGCTCTTGTGTATTTTTCTCTATTATAATAGGTACAATTTCAGGTACTTGAGTTGCTCTTAAAAGTCCTAATGTTCCAAATTTAACTTTAGGAACTGAATTTTCTATTATATAATCCTCTGTTAGTCCATAACCTAATCCCATGACAACGCCACCTTCAATTTGACCTTCTACATTCTTAGGATTTATTGCTTTTCCTACATCATGAGCCGCAACTACTTTTACGAGTTTTCCTTTTTCATCAATAATAACAACTTGAGTTGCAAATCCATAAGCAACATGACTTACTGGATTTTCTTTAGGACTACCCATTTTATCTGTAATTCCTATATACTCTCCTAAAAATTCTGTTCCCTCTAACTCTTGCAATGATTTGCCTTTCAATGCTTCTTTTAATTTTAATGATGCAATTCTTGTTGCTTCTCCTGTAAATACAGTTTGTCTTGATGCTGTTGTTGTTCCTGAATTTGGAGTTATTCTTGTGTCTGGGGTTTCATAAACTATTTGTGAAGCAGGTATTCCTAAAATTTCACCTACAACTTGAACAACTACTGTTCCTACTCCTTGTCCAATGCAAGCTGCAGATGTTCTGATATGAACTTTTCCATCTATAACTTTAACCTTACATCTTCCTGTATCAGGTATCCCTACTCCTACACCTGCATTTTTGAATGTACATGCTATTCCTGCATATTTGTTACTATAGTAACTATCTTTAACAGCTTCTAATGTTTCAACTAATGCAGTACCCTCATCAGCAATTTGACCATTTGCTAGAACTTCACCTGGTCTTATTGCATTTAACATTCTAATTTCAAAAGGATCTATACCTACCATCTCCGCTAATTGATTTAAATTACATTCAGTTGCAAATGCTGATTGAGTTACTCCAAATCCTCTAAATGCCCCACCTGGAGTATTATTTGTATAAACAGCAATTCCATCAACAACCATATTTTGATAGTTATATGGACCTGCTGCATGAGTACATGCTCTTTGAAGAACTGGTCCTCCAAGAGATGCATATGCACCTGTATCTGCTATTATTTCTGCTTTCATAGCAGTTAATTTTCCATTTTCATCACAAGCTGTTGTAAATTCCATTTCCATGGCATGTCTTTTAGTATCAACCATGATACTCTCTTGTCTTGTAAGACACATCTTTACTGGCTTTTTAATAAGATATGCAAGCAATGCAGTATGATGTTGGCAGCTCATATCTTCCTTACCACCAAATCCTCCCCCTACGTATTCTGAAATAATTCTTAACTTATCTTCACCTAAATTTAATAAAGATCCTATCTCCCTCAAGTCATCGTATATACTTTGAGTTCCTGTATAAACTATTAATCCATCTTCTCCATCAGGAACTGCAACAGCTGCCTCTGGTTCTAAAAAAGCATGTTCGGTAAATGGAACACTATACTTATTTGTAACAACATATTTAGAACTTTTTATAGCTTCATCAGCATTTCCTCTTACTAAATGTTCATGTACTAAAATATTTCCACCTTCATGTATCTTTGGAGCATCATCTTTTAAAGCTTCTATTGGAGATGATAATGGTTTTAATTCCTCAAAATCAACTTTTATATATTTTAGTGCTTCTTTTGCTATCTCTTCTGTTTCTGCTGCAACTAAAGCCACTGCATCTCCAAGATACCTTGTTTCTTCTCCTACTTTTATTAACGCTGGAGTATCCTTCTTTAAATGTCCTAAATACCTTTGTCCTGGAATATCCTCTGCAGTCACAATCTTAATTACACCCTTCAAATTTTCTGCTTCCGTTATATCCATGCTCTTTACTAAAGCTCTAGGATATTTACTTCTTAATGCAGCTCCATAAACCATTCCCTCAATTCTTATATCATCAGTATATTCACCTAAACCTAAAGTCTTATCCCTTGCATCAACCCTTGCCATTGGCTCGCCTATTAAACCTTTACAGGAAACTTTAGGTACCTCTTTATTTTTCCTAAATATCTCTGCTGCCATCATAATAGCTTTTTCTATTTTTACATACCCTGTACATCTGCATATATTACCAATTAAAGCCTTCTTAACGTCTTCCATTGTTGGCTCTAAAGTTCTATTAAATAAAGCCTTAGCACTAATAACCATACCTGGTATACAGAATCCACATTGAACTGCACCAGCCTCAGTAAATGCATAAGCAAATACTTCCCTTTCTCTATCTGTAAATCCCTCTATTGTTGTTATTGTCTTACCATTCACCTTTTCAGTAGTAAGAACACAAGCTTTAATAGCCTTTCCATCAACTATAACCATACAGGTTCCGCATGCACCTTCTGAACATCCATTTTTTACAGATGTTATATTACAATCATCTCTTAAATATTTTAAAAGCTTTTTATTTTCATCAACGCTTTTTTCCTGTCCATTAAGAATGAATTTAAACAATCTTATCACTCCCTATAATTCCAATTTTAAATATTACCCATTTTATTACTAGTAAGTAGCATATTTCATGCCAAAATTTTCTTTTAATTTTTTTTGCATTTTAGTACTAATTTTCTATTATTTATCAACTAATTTAAACGTATTTTTTCTTATATAATAGAAAATTTCATAGAAATAAGTAATTGTTTACATACGCATCATAAATTTTAATTCTTAATATATATCTTTTTTATCATTTTGGTAATTTAAAATTATTAAATTACATATTATTCTATATGTTATGTATTAAAATTATCAAAAAGAGAATTTTTTTATCATTTTGATAACTTTATTTTATAAATTGGTATACATATTAATAAATATAAAAGGGTATATTAAGTTTAGAATTTTTAATAATTAAAGCGCATGAAAGATGATAAGTTCTTTAACTTATCATCTTTCATGCGCCTAACAATATTTATATTAGGAAATATTATAAAAGATAATTTTATATGCTATTTAAATTCACTTTTAATCTTTTAATAAACTTACTATATTCTTTTTACCCTATAAATGCATTTTCTATATATTCAATAACTTGTTTTTTAATAATTTGTCTTTCCTCATCTGTCTTTTCTTCTATATCTATTATGAAAGTATCTTTTCTTTCGCTTATTCCATTTAAGAACTCATCATTCTTCTTTTTCAAAACTCCAATTACTAACTTCTCGTTATTTAAGCAATTATTAATTTCTTCTATAAACTTTGGAGAACATTTTTCTAAAATCCCAATCTCATCTAGTAAAATTATTTTAGAAACTTTATCTTCTATACTATTTTTTAAAATTTCTACACCTATAATATCAAAACCCTTAACAAAAACATTACATTTGAGTGATGATATATTTGATGTATTTACTGAAATTTTTTCTTTTAATTCACTTTTCAAATTAACCGACTCTATATAATAACCAGCTTTTTCTTCTTTTTCATAATAAGGTACTGTTCTATATCCTGAATAGGGTATAGTCAATTCATTAAGTATTTTGTTAATTAATGTGCTTTTTCCACATTGTATTTTTCCTGTAATCAATATATTTTTATACATAGTTAAATTCCTTCATTAAATTTCAAAAATTTCTCTTATAATTAATATGATGAGGTAGATATTCTACCTCATCATATTAATTATAATGTAGCAATTACCTCTATTTCTACTGGAGCGTCCATAGGTAATTTAGCAATTTGCACACAACTTCTTGCGGGGAAATTTTGTGTAAAAAATTTTGCATATACTTCATTTACAGCTGAAAAATCATTTAGATCTTTTACAAAAACTGTAGTTTTAATTACATTCTCAAGATTTGTTCCTGCTTCTTCTAAAATAGCTTTACAATTTTCTATACTTTGCTTAGTTGCCTTTTTTATTTCTGTTTCTAATACCTTTGTCTTTGGATTTATAGGTAATTGTCCAGATGTATATACTAACTTATCTATAATTACTCCTTGTGAATATGGTCCAATTGCTTCTGGTGCATTTTGTGTATTAATTATTTTTTTCATAGTAAATTCTCCCTTTTTACTTTATTCTTTATTTTTATAAAATGTATTCTTGTGGAGATTATACTCTAAATATTTAATTTTACTTATAAAAAGCTTTCTTAACATAATAACTCCACATTCAATTTTACATTGTAAATTCTTGAAATTTATTTATTTTATTTTTAATGATAATACTTGAATATACTTAATTTTTCTTACTTATATTGCATTGATAATGCATTTTTGGGACATCTAGTTACGCATAATCCACATCCAAAACATTTCTTACTATCAATGATTAGCTCATTTGAAACTTCTATTGCATCATATACACAACTTGTTTTACAAATCCCACATTTTATACAAACATCTTGTTTTACAGTAGGTGCTATTGACTCTGTTCTAAAATTTCTTTCCTCACATTTTTTATGAGCAAGTCCTATTATTTCATTTACATCTTTATATCCATGGCTATCTAAGAAATCATTTAATTCTTTTGCAATTTTTCCATAAATACTTGGTCCTTTTAAAATAGCCTCTGTGCATACTTGTACAGATTGTGCTCCTGCCATTAACATTTCCGCAGCATCTCTTCCACAAGTAACTCCTCCAACTCCTATTATTGGTATCTTTATTACCTTAGAAGCATCATAAATATTTCTAATAGCTACTGGTTTTACTGATGAACCCGATAACCATCCATATCCTGTTTGACTTCCCATAATTGGATATCCAGTTTCCACATCAATTGCCATACAAGGTCCTACTGAATTTATCATTACAAGTCCATCTGCACCTGCATCTTCTAATGCTTTAGCTATTTTTTGAATATCTGTATGAGGACTCATTTTCATAAATACAGGACAGTCAAGTGCTGCTTTTGCCGCTTTCATTGCATCAACTATTGGAGCAATATCAGTTCCAACATAATGAGTTGATAGCTCAACAGCATCTGCATATGGTTTTACTAAAGGTGCAACTTTTTTTATTTGATCTGCAGTATATCCCATACTTACTATCATAGGAACGCCTGCTTCTTTTGCTCTTTTATATTCCTTTTCTATCCATTGCTCTTTTGGAAGCTCTGACCAAAGTTCTGTATTTAAAAAACCTGCGTTTGTTTTTGCCATACAAGGTCTTGGTACATCTGCTGGCTTTTCAGATATTGTTTTTGTAACTAATCCACCAGCCCCCCCTTTTACTGCTAAAACACATAATTCTCCATCTTTTGCACCGGGTCCCGCTGCTGTGAATATTGGATTATCAAACTCCATTCCGAGTATATTAACTTTTAAATCTGCCATAATACTGCTCCCCCTATTAACTAATTCTTTAATCATTTTATGCTTTACTTATAAGTCTTTCAACTGATTTATTAGCCTCATAAGTTATCTTTTCTTCATCAATATTAACAAGTTTACCCTCTTTTACTACTACTTCTCCTGAGACTATTGTATAATCTACATTTCCTTTAATCCCAACTGTTCCAAGTATTGATTTAGGATCAAATTGAGTTCCTACAAATTCCAGTCTTTTAGAATTAATCATAAATAAATCTGCTGCTTTACCTACACTAAGTTCTCCAATATCATTTCTTCCAAGTACCTTTGCACTTCCTCTTGTTGCAAGTTTAAGTATTTCATATCCTGTTGGAGCATCCTTACTTGAATTTAATCGATGTAATAAATAACAAACTCTTATTTCTTCTAATAAATTAGAACCATCATTGCTAGCACTACCATCAACAGCTAATCCAACTGGAATACCTAATTTAATCATTTGTGGTATTTTTGCTATTCCTGATGATAATTTCATATTTGAGATTGGGCAATGTGCCACTCCTGTTTTGGTTTTTGCTAAAATTTTTAGTTCATCATCATTAAAATGTATACCATGAGCATACCAAACATCTTCTCCAACCCAACCTAAACTCTTCATATATTCAAGAGGTCTCATTCCAAATTTCTCGGATATAAATCTTTCTTCATCAATTGTTTCTGCTAAATGAGTATGCAATCGTACTCCTAACCGTCTCGCTAAATTTGCTGTTTCCTTCATTAATTCACTAGTTACACTAAATGGAGAACAAGGAGCAAGTGAAACTTGACTCATTGAAAATTTATTAGGATTGTGAAATTTTTTAACTAATCTTTCAGAATCATACAATATTTTATCAATATTCTGAACCACTGAATCCGGCGGTAATCCACCATCTTTCTTACTTAACGACATACTTCCTCTTGATGCATGCATTCTTATTCCCAATTCTTTGGCTACACTAAATTGAGTATCTATCAATTTTTCTTCCTCAGATTTTGGAAATACATAATGATGATCAAAACAAGTAGTACATCCATTTTTCATCAGTTCTCCCATTCCAACTAAAGAACTATATCTAATAATTTCACTATCTATTCCCTTCCAAATTTCATATAGATATATTAACCAAGGAAATAATTCAAGTTTTTGTACCTGAGGTAAATTTCTAGTAAATGTTTGATATAAATGATGGTGAGTATTTATAAGTCCTGGATAAACTAACATATTTGTTGCATCTATAGTTTCATTTGCTTCATATAAATCTTTTCCTATATATTTAATAACTCCATTTTCAACAAAAATATTTATGTCTTCATACACACTATCATTTTCATCACAACTTATTAATGATTTAATGTTTTTAATAAATAGTGTTTTATTCACACTTAATTCTCCTAACTCTTAATGGATTTATTAATACTTTAAATTTACTATGTTTAATATTAATATTTTAATTATATATGCTTATTGGCAATGCTTTTTTCCTTACTAAAATTACTATTATTCCACATGTCTAATAATGTATAGTGATTATATGCATCAAAATTATAATTTAATATTTTAGCTGAAAAACGTATTAAATATCCAATAGATGTGGCTACAAAAATAGATCCTATTCCAATAGGTCCTTTTAAAAGTGCTCCTATTACTAAAGCTATTAATTCCATAATAGGTCTTACTTTCTCAACTGGTCTTCCTGTTTTCCCTATTAAATATTCCATTAACTGATCTCTTGAACCTACTCCCAATCCTGCTTTCAAAGATGTAACAATACCAAAAGCTAACATTGATATTCCAGCTACTAGCATTATTATTCTAAATAAAGTTTCTTCAGGTGTATAAATAGGAATATATTTATAAATTAAGTCAATGAAAAATCCTATAAAGAATGCCTCTGCTAATGTTCCAATTCCAGGTATTATTCCCTTGTACCATGTAAATAATAACATTACTATAGAAACAAGTTGAGATGCTTGTCCTATTGAAATTGGTAGTTGAATTGACAAACCTACCTGTAAAACATCCCAAGGACTTGGACCAAGATTACTCTTTATTGCTAATACAATTCCACTTGCACACAAAAATAACCCTAATATATCTAACGGAACTTTTACTAACCATTGTTTGAATACAAGTTTTTCTTTCATTGAAAATCTCCTTTTAATTAAGATTTTTCCAAAACTCTCCTGAAATTTTTCTTGATTCCTTAAATATCTCGTCCTCATTTACTGTAATAATTTGTCTATTTTTCATTATAACTTTTCCATCAATTATTGTTGTATCTACACCTCTTCCATTCATACCAAACATTATATGACCATTTAAATTATTTTCATTCATAGGTGTTAAAGGATTATAATCAACAATTATTAAATCAGCATATGCACCTTCTTTTAATATTCCAAGTGGTTTTGTAAAATACTTGCCTGCTATGTTTCTATTATTTTCAAATAGCATTTTATTAGTCTCTACAAATCCCACATTAGAATTACATAAATTATGTTTATGAATTATATTCTCAACTTTCATTGATTCAAACATATCTGATGTATATCCATCTGTTCCGAGTCCTAATATAACTTCATTTTTCATCATTTCCATTACTGGCGCACATCCAACAGCATTTCCCATATTAGATTCTGGATTATTAACTACATTAGTATTAGTTTCTTTTAAAATGTCAATTTCCCTTTTATTTATGTGAATACAATGAGCACATATTGTTTTTTCTCCTAATATTCCAAAATCATTTAATCTTTCTATTACTCTCTTGTTGTTGTTCTTTAAGCAATGATTTAAATCATCAATTCCTTCTGCTGCATGAATATGATATCCTGCATCAAGGCCTTTCATACTATTCACGCATTTTTTTAAGCTCTCATCACTAAGAGTAAATGATGCATGCATTCCAAACATGCCCTTTACCATATCATCTTCTCTTTCATTTGATGCCTTAATAAAGTTAACATTTTCTTCTATGCCTTCATTTAGGATTTCATCTCCATCTCTATCGGAAACTTCATAAGCATAAACTCCTCTAATTCCTAAATGAGTAGCTGCATCTGCTATAGTAAACAAACTTCTACTTGCTGACATAGGACTAGCATGATGATCAAATACTGTTGTAACTCCATTTTTAACACACTCAATTAAAGTTGTATAAGCACTATATTTAACATCTTCTAAAGTTAATTTTTTATCTATTTTCCACCAAACATTTTCAAGAATATCAATAAGACTTTTTGATGGCGGATTATTTAATGTTAGTCCCCTTGCAAATGCGCTATATATATGATGATGAGTATTTATTAATCCTGGCATTATAACTTTTTCCTCTGCATCTATAAACTCATAATCTTTATATTTTTCTTTAAGCTCATCTGTATTACCAACTTCTAGTATCATATTGTCTTTTATTGCAATACAACCATCTTCTAAATAGGGTTCTTTATTATCTTGAGTTATTACCCTTCCATTCCCAACTAATAGCATTGTGCCACCCTCTTTAACTTAATTTTTTATTTGTTATATTGACCTCTCCAAACTATCTCTTTATACTTATCTGGATCTGTATCTCCCTCTGTACTAAATAATAGAACTTTTGAATTTTCATCTAATTCTAATGATTCTTTTAAATCTTTATATTTATCATTTTTCATTATTTCATAAAGTAATCCTGAAGTAACAGCACCTGATTCCCCAGAAATAACCTTTTTATCTCCTCTTAATGGATTTCCAAGTATTCTCATACCATTTGCTGCAACATAATCTGGAGATGAAACAAATGTATCAGAGTATTCTTTTAAAACTTTCCAACCAATTGTATTTGCTTCTCCACAAGCTAATCCAGCCATTATTGTTTGCATATCTCCGCCTACAGCTATTAAATTTCCGTCATTAGCTTTTGCTGATTTATATAAACAATCTGCCAAATTTGATTCTACTATTACTGTTTTTGGACAATTTTCTTTAAACACGGAAGCAAAAAATCCTTGAATTGCACCTGCTAAAGAACCTACACCAGCTTGTATAAATATATGAGTTGGCCTTTCAACTCCATATTCAGCTAATTGATTTAATGCTTCAAGTCCCATAGTTCCATAGCCTTGCATTATCCAGGCTGGAATTTCTTCGTATCCTTCCCATGCAGTATCCTGTATAACTATACCATTATTTTCGCTTGCATATTTTGCTGCAAGTCTTACTGCATCATCATAATTCATGTCAGTTATAGAAGCCTCTGCTCCTTCTTTTCTTATATTTTCTAATCTTGTTTTTGATGATCCTTTTGGCATATAAACTACTGATTTTTGTTTTAGTTTATTTGCAGTCCAAGCGACTCCTCTTCCATGATTTCCATCTGTAGCTGTTACAAATGTAATTTCTCCAAGTTCTTCTCTTAACTCTGGTGAAATTAACTTTTCATATGGTAATTCAGATATATCTTTATTTAATTTTTGTGCCATGTATTTTGCCATAGCTAAAGAACCACCTAGAACTTTAAATGCATTTAATCCAAATCTATATGATTCATCTTTTATATAGATCCCACCTAATCCTATATCCTTACTTAAATTTTCTAAGCTAACTAATGGTGTCTCCTTATATTGAGGAAAACTTTTATGAAAATCTCTTGCTTTAGTTATCTCATCCTTGTTTAAGAAATCCAGTAAATTTTCATTATTAGTTTTAGGTAGTTGATTTTTTTTCCACTCTATATTCTCCATTATTTACCCCTCCAGTTAATGTTTATATTTAAAGCCTACTAATACTTTATTCTAGTACCAGTCTTTCCAGTTATACCGTCCTTTGCTTTTTCAAGAAGAGTAATCAATGAATATCTACCTTCTTTTGATGAAGCAAATTCTATTCCTGCTTCTACCTTTGGTTTCATTGAACCTGGTGCAAAATGACCTTCTTCCAAATATTTTTTCATATCAGTTACATTAACATCAGCTAACCATTGTTCATTTTCTTTGCCAAAATTTATAGCAACCTTTTCAACAGCAGTTAAAATAATTAAACAGTCTGCATCAAGTTCCTTAGCAAGTGTACAGCTTGCAAAATCTTTATCAATTACAGCTCCTACACCTTTTAAGTGATTTCCTTCTTTTATAACAGGAATTCCACCTCCACCACAAGCAATTACAACTTGGCCATCTCTAATTAAACTTTTTATTGTTCCTATTTCCACAATACTAACTGGTTTTGGTGATGCTACTATTCTTCTATAACCTCTACCAGAATCTTCGATCACATTATCTCCATTTTTGATAGCAATATCAGCTTCTTCCTTTGTCATGAAACTTCCTATTGGCTTAGTTGGATTTTTAAAAGCCTCATCTTTTGAATCCACTTCAACTTGTGTAATAATAGTTGATACATTCTTATTTATATTTCTATTTAATAATTCTTCTTTAATTTGATTTTGCAAGTCATATCCTATATATCCTTGACTCATAGCAACACAAACTGACATAGGGCAAATGGAGTATTTAGAATCCAATTTATGAAGTTCACTCATAGCTATATTTATCATTCCAACTTGTGGACCATTTCCATGAGAAATAACAACTTCATTTCCATCTTCAATTAAGTCAACGATTGCTTTGGCCGTAGTTTTTATAGCAGTCATCTGTTCTTTTAAAGTATTACCTAATGCATTTCCGCCTAATGCAATTACAATCTTCTTTTTCATATTTCTCACCTCAACATCTATGTTTTAAAGAAAAGTGGCTGTGCCATACTTTTTTAATTAAAAGTTCAGAGATTGGAATTAAAATTTTTAGTTGAAATTATTATAGACTTTCTAAAAATATATGTTTTAAAATTCTAAAATAACAATTCTCCCCTAATTCTTCATTTTCCATTCTCAACTAATGTTTTACTAAACTCTATATTTTATAAGCTTTTCAAGCTTTAAAAATTATATACTTTCATTTACAGTGAAATATAGACTCTTATGGATTTTTCCAGAAGAGTCTATATCATTTTAAATAAATAATTAATTATTATTCAAAATGACGTGGTTTATCTTTTTCAACTAATTTAGCTAAAGTCTCTTGAGGATTTTTAACTTTACTTAGGAAAATCATAGCAGCTATAATATATGGCTTAAAACTTGCTTCTTTATATAAAGATTTTCTATATCTATCAAATACACTAGCATCAACTTCACCAACTTCACAGCTTACTCCTGTAATATCTGCTGGTAAACAATGCATATAGATAGCCTTACCCTCTTTAGTAAGCTTCATTAACTCCTCAGTACATTGCCAATCAATATGATCTGCATTTTGTTTTAGTAATTCTTTTTCTAGTTCATCAATACCAACTTGATCTCCTTTTGCATATAAATCTGTTCTCTTTTCCATTGCAACATAAGGAGCCCAACTCTTTGGATATACTATATCAGCATCTTTAAATGCTTCTTCCATAGAATTTGTCTTTGTAAATGATCCACCTGATTCTTTTGCATTTTTCTTTGCAACTTCTTCAACTTCACTCATAACTTCATAACCTTCTGGATGAGCTAATACTACATCC
This sequence comes from Clostridium cagae, assembly GCF_900290265.1. Classification (NCBI taxonomy): domain Bacteria; kingdom Bacillati; phylum Bacillota; class Clostridia; order Eubacteriales; family Clostridiaceae; genus Clostridium; species Clostridium caccae. The sequence continues at coordinate 162,121 of NZ_OKRA01000001.1, read as the reverse complement.
ATTCCAAATCTAGTTAATAATCCAATAATACCTTGTGGAACTGAAAGTGGCTTACCATATGATGGTGAATAAGCCCAAGTCATAGCAACTTTTTTACCTTTCAAGTTTTCAACACCACCAAGTTCATTTATTAAATGAAGTGTATCTGCCATTGCTTGTGTTGGATGGTCTATATCACATTGTAAATTAACAAGTGTTGGTCTTTGTTCTAATGTTCCATTTTCATTACCTTCTTTAACATATTCTGAAACATTTTGCATGTAAGTATGACCTTTTCCTATAAACATATCATCACGGATACCAATAACATCAGCCATAAATGAAATCATATTAGCAGTTTCTTTTACTGTTTCTCCATGAGCTACTTGTGATTTTCCTTCATCTAAATCCTGTACTTCAAGACCTAAAAGATTACATGCAGATGCAAAACTAAATCTTGTTCTTGTTGAATTATCTCTAAATAATGAAATTCCAAGTCCACTATCAAATATTTTTGGAGATATGTTATTTTCTCTTAAATTTCTTAAAGCTTCTGCTACTGTAAAAACAGCTTCAAGCTCATCATTAGACTTGTCCCAAGTTAGCATAAAGTCATTTTCATGCATATCCTCAAAATTTAATTTATTTAATTTATCAATATATTTATCCATTATACTCATTGTAAATCCTCCAATATTTCTATTTTATTTGTTTTTTTCTATTTATTTTCTTATCTTTATTTATTTTTACAATAAATTGTTGGTACAGCAGCATATACAGCAGCACATTTTACTAAGTCAGCCTTCCAAGTCTTTTCATTTGGAGCATGTGCTTCTTCTTCTTTTCCTGGTCCAAATCCTATACATGGTATTCCATATCTGCCCATTATTGATACTCCGTTAGTTGAGAATGTCCATTTATCAACTAATGGTTTTCCATACATTCCTTCATAAGCTTCAACCATTGATTTAGTTGCTGGTGCATCTTCTGGTATTACCCAAGTTGGGAAATAACAATCTGTTGGGTATACAAGATTTGTCCAACTTGGTCTTTCATATTTATACATAGTTACTTTTGCATTATATTTTTTAGCAAATGGAAGATTTCTAACTTCTTCTAATGCTGATTCAAAAGTTTCACCATCAGTTAATCTACGATCTAAAGAAATTGCACACATATCCGCTACTGCACAACGAGATGGTGAATTATAGAATACCTCTGAAACGGTTACAGTCCCTTTACCTAAGAATTCATCATAATGTAAATTATCATTTAATACTCTAACTTCTTGTAAAATGTCTGCCATTTTATAAATTGCATTATCTCCACGTTCTGGAGCAGAACCATGACAAGATACACCCTTAACCTCAACTCTTATTTCCATACGACCACGTTGGCCTCTATAGATATTTCCATTAGTTGGCTCAGTTATTACAACAAATTCTGGCTTTATCTTATCTTCATTATGAATGTATTGCCAACATAATCCATCGCAATCTTCCTCTTGAACTGTACCAGTTACTAATACAGTATACTTATCAGATAAAAGATCTAAATCCTTCATTATCTTAGCACCATAAGTTGCAGATACTATTCCTCCTAATTGGTCTGATGCTCCACGTCCACCTATTTCTTCTTCAGTCTCATATCCTTTATAAGGATCAAATGTCCAGTTACTTATTTCACCTATTCCAACTGTATCTATATGAGCATCATAGGCAATTAAAGTTTCACCGGTTCCCATATATCCTAAAACATTTCCCATATTATCAATTTCAACTTTATTGAATCCAAGCTTTTCCATTTCTTGTGCTATTCTTTTTATCACTAATTCTTCATTAGCACTTTCTCCTGGGATAGCAATTAAATCCCTTAAAAATTTTGTCATATCTGCTTCATAAGCATTTGCTTTTACTTTAATGTTTTTAAAATCCATAGTTATTCCCCCGCCTTTTTATGAAAATATTATTTTATATCTTTGGTTTTATGATGGTTTTACTCTCATATCACCACTACCTATTACTTTAGCAATTACCTTGCCAAAACTAAAAAGCATTTCTTTGATTTTTTATAAAAAATTCCCCATATAACTACCTTAACAACATTATTTTAAACACTTATTTTATTTCTAAATCTTATAATTATCATTTTGATAATTGTTTTTATCAAAATAATAAGAAATACAAAAAAATAACAGATACAATATACCTATATATTGTATCTGTTAAATTCTGTAACACGCCTGAATTTCAGCTTCTTGCACTTAACTTAAGTTAACATAATAAAATATAATTTATCATAATGATAAATTATATTTTATTCTTCTAATTTTCTATAAAGAGTAGCTATTCCTATACCTAATTTTTTTGCCACTTTCATTTTACTTTTAGTCGAATTTCCGTACTTTTCTAAAGCTTTTTTAATATATATCTTTTCAATTTCCCTTAATGTCATTATGTCATCATCCATACATATTTCATCTCTTCTATTTTTAAGTTCTTCATTATAACTTTGTACAAAAGATGTTGGCAACATAGATTTTTCAAGCACTCCATTTTCTCCTGATAAGCTAATCATAAATTCTACTATATTTTCTAATTCTCTTATATTGCCTGGCCAACTATAATCCTTAAATATTTTTATTAATTCTTTATGTATAGTATGTATATATTTATTGCATCTTGCATTGTATTTTTCTATTAACATTTTAGTTATTAATAAAACATCGTCTCCCCTATCCCTTAAGCTTGGTACTTCCATAGGAATTATATTTAATCTATAATACAAATCTGCTCTAAATTTACCTTCATCAACTAATTTTTTTAAATTTTTATTTGTAGCTGCTATTACTCTTATATTTAAATTTATCAACTTATTTGAACCTATTTTTACAATTGTTTTTTCTTGTAATACTCTTAAAATTTTCACTTGAAGATATAATGGCATATCACCTATTTCATCTAAAAAAATCACTCCATTATTAGCAAGTTCAAACTTTCCTATTCTTCCACCAGAACTTGCTCCAGAAAATGCACCTTTAATATATCCAAAAAGTTCACTTTCTAACAAATTTTCTGGAATAGCTCCACAATTTATAGCTATAAATGGCATGTTTTTTCTATTACCTTCAGAATGTATTGCCCTAGCTACTAACTCTTTTCCTGTACCACTTTCTCCTGTAATTAAAATTGTAGCATCAGTATATGAAACTTTTTTTATTTTCTTTTTAAGTTCTGCTATATTGTCTGCTTGTCCAATTATTGAATCACAATTAATACTATTATTTTTTAATTCTTCTTCGATAGTAATTAACTCTTTAAAGATAATTATTTTATTGCAATCTTTATTATTAATACAGTTTTTTACTACCTTCCCTATAATTTTGAATTTCTCATTTTCAATATTGAAATTATAAATACCGCCTTTAGGAGTATACTCATCTGTTTCCCCTACAGTAATCTTCTTACCTATAATATTAGGTTTGACTTTTAATAACTTTAATGCATTATTATTAGCTGTTATAATTTCATCTTTTATATCTACAGTTATAATTCCATCATCTACAGAATTTACTATTTCTTTGAAAAATTTAATACTATTTTCATTTTCGAATATTTGATTTTGTTCTATTACTTTAATTGAAATAAACTCAGCTATTTGTTCTAAAAATGTAATCATAATATGTAAATTACTTTTTAATCTCTCTTTTTGATCTTCATTAGAGCATACTAAACCTATTACTCCAAATGTAGTTTCTTCGTATTTAATAGGTACACATATTTCCATAAATTCACTACAAATTCCTTTTTTCTTACACTCATCACATAATGTATCTTTTCCTGGATTTTCTATAACTAGTGTTTTTCCCGTATCTAAAGATTTCTTATATACATAGCCTTGATCTCTTATATTTTCTCCAATTCTTTTTTCGTATATTCCTGTTGCAGCAACTCTTATTAATTTATCATCAACTATTTCAACATCTATTGTTAACAAATTCGATAATAATACCGAATATTTATTTATTATTTCTTTTATATCAGCTAAATTTATTTTCATTTTATACCCCACCTATATCTCGTAATATTTGTTTTTAATTTGTTATTTTTCTTATTGTTTTTAATTTTAAATACCTTACTATTATACCATATAGTTCCATAGTAACTCTAAGCATATCAATCTGTTTTTTATCCTTGAATATAGTATTAATTATTTTCCTATATTAATATAAGAACAGCTTCAGTCTTACTTTGTTAATTATAATTTTATATATAATAAAAATAGCTAATGAATTTGAAATATAATTTCTTAAATCCACTAGCTATTTCTTGTTATATTTATTATTTATATTCTGTTATTCAGTAACGTTTTTTCATTTTGAGCTATTATCAGTAAAATATTCACAAAATAATAATTTTAAACTCAATTATTTTCTATTGTTTCTTTTAAATTGTTCTTTATTTCTTTTTCAGAATTATCTATAAGTTCATCTTTTAAATTATCTTCTATTACTCCTTTATCCATTGTTGTATCTTTTGGCAATTCTTCTGTACTATCTATTAATTTTTCTTTTGACTTATCTTCTTCCATTTCTTTTAATTCTTCTTTTATTGTTGATTCATCTGATATTATTTCTTTTGGTAATTCTTCTATTATTTTCTTTGGTAATTCTTCTATTATTTCTTTTGGCACTTCTTCAATTACATTCCTTAATTCGTCAATTTCTACTTCTTTAACTTTATCCATGCTAGGACCTATTGGATTCATACCATTAAATGTTATATTTCTAACTCCTGAGAAACATAACCCAATCATTCCTTGAATTGTAACAGTTGCTCCTGGTTCAATGCTTTGCCAATCACCTGATTTTATTATAACCGTTTTAAAATCTCCATTATCCTTTAAAGAATATGTTCCTCCCCATGAGGATTTATATAATGCTGATTTAGGTAAATCAAATGATACATCCCATCCACCATCTATTTTTTTATCAGTACAATTTTTTATTTTTATATCATAAGTATAATTAGGATGATCATATTTCCCATCTAAACTTACCTCAACATTTACAGGTTCTAATGAACTAGTGCTATCATCATCTGTCTCTTTACAACTTCCAATATTTTTCAACCCACTGCTTAATAGTTTAGTTAATGTATCTCCAAATGTATATTTACCTTCATTTATTTTATTAGATCCTTCCACATAATTAGGATTTAATCCATAATCACCATTCATTACCCAAATTAAGGCTCCACCAAGATTTTTATTTTTTATATACTTAACTCTTTCATCAATAGATTTTTCATTTTCAAAAGATAAGAAAACACTTTCTTTACTTTGCCAAACATGTGGTACCTTTTCAACATCATCCCAATATACTTTTAAATTAGGATCTTGTTCCATAAGATTTAATACATGCCATAATGGATTGGCACCTGCTGGTTCTAATTCTCCATCATTATCTAAATCATCACCCCAAATATTATACTTTCCTGATGCTGGTGTCCTGCTTGAACCATGAAGTCCATCTTGTCCACCTTGAACATTTTCCCATCCCCTTGTATAATATGGAATACCCATTATTATTTTTTCTGATGGTAACACACCTCTATAAAATCTGTATGCCCAATCCATGCAAAGTGTAGGCATTATTTGTGATGCTGTTTCTCTATCCTCTTGATCAGGATAAATACCTGCTAAATTTTCAACATATTCATTCCATCCACCATGATAATCATAAGACATTACACTTAGAAAATCTAAATATTTAGCATATGTGTTATCATTAATTCCTCCAAGAACCCAAGGAGATGCAGTAACTGCTGCTGATAAAATATAATCTTTATTATATTTTTCAGATGCTTCATCTATCTTCTCTCTTAATGTTTTCATTAATATATTATATCTTTCATTTAAGTTCGATCTTCTAGGTTCTGATAGATCAAAATCTGCTGGATTTCCTGATTCACTTGTAGATGATGGATATTCAAAATCAATATCTATCCCATCAAAATTATATTTTCTTATAAAATCAACACATGAATCTGCAAAAGTATCTATTCCTTCATCTGTATCTAACATAGTATAGAAACCACGTGATCCTGCCCATCCTCCTACAGACATTAATAATTTAACATTAGGATAATCTTTTTTCATAGTTTGTAATACATTAAAGTGACCTTTATATGGCAGTGTAGGATCAAGATCTATTTTTTTTCCTTTATAAGATAAATCATAATTAGCAAAATCTTCTTCTAATGCTGAATATTTATCACCTAATTTTATTTTATTTGTAGATGGATCTACTAATCCAAATGAGTATTGAATATGGGTTAGTGAATCCCATTGTAAGTCAGTTACATTAAAATATCCCTGAACTTCACTTTTATAAGCCCATTCTGGAAAATACCCTATTATTTTCCTTTTTAAATCTTTCTTGCTGCTTTGCCCTACCACTTTTTTTTGATCTTTATTAGTAATTGTTTTTGCATGTGCTGGTATTCCTAAAAAGGATAATGACATTGTAGTTACAACTAATCCAGCTAAAAGTTTTTTTAATCTCATAACTTTCATTTTTTATTCCCCCTATCTTATTTATTCATACCTATCACTATACATATGTATTTTTTTAAAACAAATTACATTTTAATCAAAATAAGTATATTGTATTTTTATAAAAATAATATTACTATTTATTTGCTTTAATACAAACATATTTAAATTTTTTAAATACTGTTTCTTATTACTTTGGGCTAACTTTATTAATACTCCTGATAAAATGACACGCCAATATTTTTTCTAATGCTGCTATTCCATCATTCAATTTATTTTTTTATTTTTAACAACTGCACAATTTCTTCCTCTTCTTTTTGCTTCATATAAATTATCATCAACAAGAGACATAATGTCTTTTGAATTTTCTGTTGTCGCGCCACCAATACTTAATGTAATCTCAACTTTACCATCTGCACATTTCATATGATCTGTTACAATATGAATTAATTCAGCAAGTGAAATCATCTCATCTAGATTCCTCTTTTTGCTAATAATACAAAATTCATCACCACCATATCTAAAAAGTGTTGAATTACTGTCTAATAGCTCCATAATAATTTCTGAAATTTCAGTTATTACTTTATCTCCAACTTCATGACCATTGCAATCATTTATTTGTTTAAAATAATCAATATCATACATTAAGATTCCAAAAGGTACATTTTCTCTTTGAATTTTTTTATATATCTTATTAAAATATCTACGATTATATGATTTAGATACTTCATCTATTACACTAGATCTTTCATTATATCTAACCATTAGTACTAATATTATTATTACTATTACAACAATACATGATACTGTAATAATTATTTTATACAAATCATTTACTTTGTATTTTTGAATCAAAAGTGTAATATTAGTTTCATTTGAATTATACATATGAGCACCAGTTTGAATATTCCTTAATTGATATTCTTCTGGATATAATCTAATTAATTTTAATGTATAATTAGAAATTGCCTTTTCTACTTCCACAGGTAAATCTACTATATTTTCTTTATCAATCATTGTAGCAATATCGGTAAGAAAATTTAACAATATACTATTTTGATTATATATTAATGCATATGTAAACATCTCATCCATATAATGAATAAGTCCATCATAATCTTGAGTTAAAAGACCTACTTTTGCTTGTATCTCTAAATAAGGAAATAGTATCCCTGATACCCATAATATTCTTGAAGGATATGTTTCATAACTGTGTATGTATTCTCTTATTTCATTTAAGTTTTTCTTACATTCATCATATTTTTTTTCATTTAATAAGATTCTAGATAAAACTATTTTTCGCCTTTGTTCCATAGATTCATATTCTACTCTATCTTCACTATCATATTCTAATGCTTTATTATAATAATCCATCGCTAAATCTGAACGATTAGTTCTTGCATATATCATAGCTAATGTAGTATAACAATATTCATAAAAAAACTCTTCCATTTCACATCTGCTTGCATAATTTAATGCTCTCTCTAAACACTCTTCTGCTATATCATATGTATAAAAATCAATATATATCTGTGAAATATCAGCATAAGACCAAGCTGCAATATCCCACTGTTTTGATAGTCCTGATTCTATTTGTGTTTTTACAAAACTATCTATAGCATCATCTAAATTCCCCCAATCAAATAAATCTAATATATATAATTTAGTTAAATTAAGATTAAATTTAGCTATGTTTCTTCTATCTAAATTAGGATTTTTACTTATAAAATCCTTCATATCAGAAATTTCTTTTTCATTATTATTATCATCTACAACAAAAGTTTTCATCAACTCATTTAACTCACCTGCTTTTTTGTTTTGTTCATATTTATTTAAAAAATATACTACTCCTATTATGTTTATTCCTATTATTACTAACAAAATAACTACATATTGTTTTTTAAATTGTTTCATATGTTTACCTTATTCTTTTATCCTACTTTTAATTTTAATTTTTAACTTAATATAGTAATAAGTATTTTACTAAGTAAGAATCGGTACCAATAGAAGCCGGTAGTCAATCGGCTACCAGCTTTTTCTCTACAAATTTAGTAAATTCTTATCTAAGAGCTAAAAAAATCATACTACATTTTTTATATGTAGTATGATTATTATTAGTATAACATAAAATTTATCCTTTTACTATAAATGTTGATTTAACAAAAATTTTCCTATTCATTTCATTTCTTGTATTATTTTTTTTACTATTGGAATTACATAACCACTTCCTCCCTTGTCTTTTACATCTTCTACAAATGTAGTCACTAAAATATTATTCTCTTTATTTGTTGTGGTTGCCACTACCCATCCTATCTCTGTACCACTTTCATCATCCTGGGCTAACTTTATCTCAGCAGTGCCTGTTTTAGCCGCAATATTAATTCCTTGCTCAAACAGTGCATGTGCAGTTCCATTTGGTTTGCTTACAACACTATGTAAATCATTTAATATAATTTCTGCAGTTTGCCTTGATATAACATTATTCTTCCAAACACTTTTTTCAGAGTTTTCTTTGTATTCTAGATACGGTTTTAAAATATTTCCCTCATTAGTGAACATTGTATACATCATCGAAAGTTGTAATGGATTCATTAAAATATTACCTTGTCCATATCCACTGTCAGCAAGTAATATTTCATTGTTAATTCCATCTTCCGATGAAAATTGAGAAACTGAAACACCATATTCAAATGGAATTTTTTCACCTATTCCAAATTCCTTTAGCTTTTTTTCAAAATTTTCTGCACCTATATCTAATGCAACTCTTGCAAAATATATATTATCAGAAAATATTAATGCATTCTCTAAATTAGCAGGTAATGAATAAGCATGAACCCTTGTTACCTTATATCCACCCCATGAATCATCCTTTTGCCATTTTAGTCCTACTATTCCTTTATCCTCATTAGGATCAAGGACATTTTCTTCTATTCCTATAGCTGCTGTAATAGGTTTAAATGCTGATCCCGGTGTTATATTACTTTGAAATCTATTGTATAATGGCCTACTTTCATTAGTATTTAGATCATTCCATTTCTCAGTTGACAGCCCAAGAACAAAATCATTTGGATTATATGCTGGTGTGCTTACAAGAGCTAAAACCTCACCAGTATTAGGATTTATACTTACTGTAGCTCCATTGTTATCTTCTAAAGCATCATATGCAGTTTGTTGAAGTGCACTATCTATAGTTAGTTTTATGTCTTCTCCATGCTTAACTTCTCTATTATAAATTACTTTAATCTCATTTGAATTTTTATCAACTATATTTATTTTTATTCCATCAATGCCTCTTAATCTGTCCTCATATATTGCTTCTAGCCCAGACTTACCTATTACCGATGAAGCCGAATAACTTTTATCACTATTTTTTTCTAAATCTTCTGCTGTAACATTTTGGATATATCCAATTAAATGTGCTGCCTTTTCTTCTAAAGGATAAACTCTTGAAGGCTTATCTTTTATAGCTATTCCTGGAAACTTTAATACTTTATTCACCATCTCATTATTATATGAAACAACTTTAATTGGTACAAACATATTTGGTTTAACATATGACTGACTTAATTGTTTCTCTATGTACTCACTAGGTACTTCTAATTCCTTTGATATCTCATTTATTGATTCTTTTTGGTTTTCTCCAAGTTCTTCAATAACAATTCCTATTTCAGCTACATCATCATCAGTAGCAAGTTTAATATTGTTTCTATCTAGAATATCACCTCGTCTGGAATCTGTTATTTGAACTTTAACTTTATAGTCGTTATTAAGTTCAGGAAAAATTAAATTTGAAGACCAATTTACTTTAATCTCATCACGAATTCTGTATATCTCCATTGTATTATTAAAATTTAGATTTCCTGCAATAGTGTTCATATTACATTGAAATGTTGCTAAGATATCACTACCATCTACTTTCACTTTTATACTATCTATCGTGATATTTTTAGCTCCTATTCCTTCATAAATATTTTTATTTCTTTCTATGAAGCTCTCTTTAGATATTTCATTTTTACTTTCATCAGATAACTTATCATACATTAAATCATACTTTTTCTCATTTAATAATTCAAAATATTCCTGTAATAATTTTTCACTTTGTTTTACATTTATACTGTTTGCTTTCATAGATGCAAATATAAATGCTGCTACTACTAGAATTCCTATAATTATTAATGAAAAAATAAATAGCCTTTTTATTTTTTTTTCCAATAAAAACTCCCCTTTTACATTTAGTATGTTAAATAAAATTCAAACAAAATTGCGTATTAAATTAATAACATTATATAATAAAGCTATAAATTTAAAAATATAAAAAGCTTAAACAATCTCTCATAAGTTTAATCTCTATAAAATCAGTTAAAATACTAATACTATTTTAATTTTTCTCGAAATAATATCAAAAATGCCAACATCTTAATTGATGTTGGCAAATAGCCTATTTTAATAATATTTATTATAAATGAGATTATTTTTCTATAAGCTACAAAATGCTTGTTTTCTCGCTAAGTTCAGATTTAGATACGCTCCGTTTCACTAAGCATTTAATTGCTGTTTCTTATTATTTTTAACCCTCATAAATTATTGTAATTATTTAGTCAATTTAACAATTACTTCTGCGTGAGGCGTGTTCGGGAACATATCTTTCACTTGTGTTTGGATTATTTTATAACCTCTTTCAATTAATACTTTAAGGTCTGTTACTAAAGTCTTTGGATTACATGACACATATACTATTTCTGGTGCATTAAATTTTATTACGTAATCTAAAGCTTTAGGATGGACACCACTTCTTGGCGGATCTAATATAATTATATCTGGTTTATCTTTTACTGTTTTTATTATTTCTGCTACATCTCCTGCCAAAAATTCGCAGTTATTTAATCCATTTAATTTAGCATTTTCTTTTGCTGCTTCAACTGCTTCTTCTATAAGTTCTATTCCTACAACTTTTTTAGCATTAGGAGCAACTATTTGACCTATTGTTCCTGTTCCACAATAAAGATCAAATACAACTTTATTTTCTGAACTTCCCATAAAATCTCTAACTAATGAATAAAGACTTTCTGCACCTTTTGTATTAGTTTGAAAGAATGAGAATGGTGAAATTTTAAAATCAAGTCCTAATAATTTTTCTTGTATATAATCTCTTCCATATAGTACATTTACCTTTTCTGGTATTACTGCATCTGAAAATGAGTTATTTTCAGTGTGAAGTATTGATACTAATGTACCCTTATAATCTTGAGATTTTAATAATTCAACATATTCACTTAAATCAAAATCTATTTGAGTTGTTGTAACAAGATTTACTAATATTTCACCTGTATTTTGAGCTTTTCTTATCACAAGATGTCTTAAATATCCTTCTCTTTTCATAACTCTATAATATGGTAAGTCTTGTTTTCCAAAATAATCTGCAGTTAATCTTATTATTCTTCTATAATCTTCATCAACTATCTTACAATGATCAACTGTCATTATTCCAAAAGATTTACCTCTCATATGCATTCCAATTGAAAGATCTCCACCTTTTTCTTCATCGCCAAATGTGAATTCCATCTTATTTCTATATTCCCATTGTTCTGAGCTTCCAAGTACCCCTAAAAACTCTCCAGTAGTTACATCAGCTTCTTTGAATAAATCTTTTATTTCATCTTCTAAAACTTGTAACTGCTTTTCATAAGATAATGTTTGAGATGAACATCCTCCACAAGATCCAAAATGAGGACATATTGCATCTATTTCATAATCTGCTCTTTCCTCTACACCTGTTAATTTTAATTCAGCGTATTCTTTTCTATTCTTTTTAACTCTACCAGTTACTACTTGACCTGTATATGTGTTTTTCACGTATACTGGCTTATCTTCTAAATATCCTATCCCTGTCGATGGAAATTGTGTTTTTTCGATTTTAACCTTTACTTCGCTTCCTCTTTTCATATATGTTCTCCTATAATTACTTTATATTAATAACTTTTCTTCCTATGCTTTTTCTTAATTTAGTTTTCTCCATTAATGGCATATATAATGCATTTACTATAAAATAGAATATAATTAAAATTCCTATTGGCATAGATACCTTATATCCCATAAATCCTATAATAAAATCAAATATAATTAATGCTATTCCTGAAATAGAAATTGTAACCAACTGATCTATAACACTCGCAAATATTTTTTTTAGCAATGATGGTTTTTCTTCTTCATTACTATTATTTTCATTCGTCTCTCCCATTAACAATTCTTTTGTTTCATTGTTAGTTTCTTCTTTCGCTTTTGTGTCATTCAATATAGTGTCTTCTTTTTCATTAATATTATTTTCTTCTTTACTCAAGGTATTTTCCCCCTTATTAATTATATTAATTATTATTTTCTAAAGTTGGATTTGGATTTTTAAAATCATACGTTTTAGTACTTAATTTATATACTATATAATTTTTATTAAATCTTATTTCTTCCTTTAATCCATCTATTGAATTCTCTATAATGCCTTCAGCTTTTTCACTTTTTAATCCATCTATTATTTTTTTATTTATTTCTGAATAATCTCTGCTACTTTGTCCTGTAAATGCAGCTATGTATTTACTAAATGATGTATTTCCTAAATCAAAGTTTCCTGATTTTATTACTTCTGCACTATCAAAGTTTAAGCTTAACTTTAATTCAATTTCTCCTGATGATAAATCTTCTCCAAATATCTTCATTCCAAAATACATACTTTCTATTTTGTTTGGATCTGGTTTTTCATTGTCAAAGTATATTGAATTAACACTTATGGTGCTTCCATCATTTTCTTTTACTACATCTTCTTTAGAATACTTCATTCCAAGTTCTTCTGTAACTTTTTCCATCTTAGATAAATAGTCTTTAAAATATCCTTTTGTTTTTTCTAAACTATAATCTTCTGCCCATGATCCTTGTAAATTTTCGTCTGAATTCTTTACTTCTGTTGCAGTACTAGCATTATTCTTATCTTCTGCTTTATTACTATCTATACTAATGCATCCAATTAATGATGTTGTAATCATTAAAGTCATTATTATAGTGCAAATTTTTTTGGACATTAAAAATCCCCCTAGTTTTTATTTTTCATTATATTTATATAAATTTATATTATATTTTTAGATTAATACTACTTATTAGAATACCACAATACAATAAATTATTGTATCATTATTATATTTCAAATATGTGTCAATCACAAAAAATGTAACAATTATTTTTAAATATATAATATATTTCCGTTCTAAACATCTATCTGGTCTTTTAATTTTTCAAAACTTTTTTCACCTATTCCATCAATGTTTTTAATATCCTCTATTGAATTAAATGCACCTATGTTTTCTCTATATTCTATAATTCTTTTAGCTTTTGCTTCACCTATTCCATTAAGATTTTTTAATTCTTCAAGTTGTGCACAATTTATATTTATTTTTCCACTATTATTAGATGTAGTAACAGTATTTTGTGCATAACTTACATTATCTTTTACTTCACTTTTATTATGTATATATATTAATTCATGATTTTTAAGTTTTTGAGCTCTATTTATATTGGATATATCTGCTTCTTCTGTTAATCCACCCGCTATTTCAATAACATCTTTAACTATACTCTCATCATTTAATTGATATACATCAGGTTTTTTTACTTCTCCTTTTATTTCAACTACTATATTTTTATCTTTTAATTTTTCTATTTTTTCATCTTCATTAATATTTGGGTTTTCTTCTTCAACAAAAATTGAAGTATTATCATTTTTTACTAATTTGTCTTTTCCGCTTTTAATATATGTAGATAAACATACTACTAGAATTATAACTAAAATTGCTATTATTCCAATTTTTTTATTAGCTTTATTAATCAAATTGAAACCTCCTTTATTTCTTAAACTAATATTTACATTTTAGTATAATAATAAGTTTATTTTTAAATTTTTCAACAGTTTTTCATCCATTTATTTAAATTATATACATAATAATGCAATTTTATTATCAAAATTCATATTTTTATAGCATAATATATTTTTCTTTGGTAAAATAAAACTGTTGTAATAAAAAATTTTAATATTATGGAGAATGTTATGAAATCACATTTAAAAACACTTATTTTTTTCCTATTTATATTTCTTGTTTCATCCATTAATGTAATGGCAGTGTCATCCCCTCCTGAGATAAATGCAGAAGGTTCTGTTTTAATGGATGCATCAACTGGAGAAATATTATTTAGTAAAAATCCCGATAAAGTTTTGGAGCCGGCCTCAACGACTAAGGTAATGACTGCTATATTAACTTTAGAAAATTGTGATTTAAATGAAGAAGTTGTAGTTACTGAAGATTTTACAAAGATTGATGGTACAACTATAGGTCTTTTAAAAGGTGATATTGTTACTGTAAAAGATTTATTACTTGGGCTTCTATTAGAATCTGGGAATGATGCAGCTAACGCTTTAGCTTGCCATGTTTCTTCTTCTATTGATAAGTTTGCAGTGCTTATGAATAAAAAAGCTACTGAAATTGGAGCCGTTAATACCCATTTTAAAAATCCAAGTGGATTACCTGATCCAGAGCATTTAACTACTGCTCATGATTTAGCCCTAATTATGAATGAAGCTATTAAAAATGATAAATTCTTAGAATTATCTAAAGTTATGACATATGAAATACCAATAAAAAATGATTCATCTAGAACAATATGGATTAATAATAAAAATCATATGATAAATAAGAATTCAATGTATTATTATCAATATACCCTTACAGGTAAAAATGGCTATACAACTAAATCAAATCATACATATACAGTAGCTGCAGAAAACAATGGGCATATTTTAGTAGCATCGTATCTTAATGCTTTAGATAAAGATAAAAATTTTGAAGATATGAGAACTGTTTTTAATTATGGATTTAATAATTTTTATTTTTCTAATATCTATAAAAAAGGACAGGAAATAGATTCTATTAAGTTACATAATGGTCTAACAGTTCCTCTTATTGCTTCAAAAGATGTAAATTGCGTTGTTCCAAATGAAGATAAAGACAAACTTAATACTTATATTAAATTTGAAAATAAAAATCTAAATAGATTATCTTTTAATGAAGGCGATGTTATATTAAAAGGTACTGTATATTTAAACGATAAAGAATTATGTAAATTAGATTTATGTGCAGGTATTTCTAGAAATTATTCTATAAAAGAAGATATTTATTCTTTTATAGAGAAGAATAAAAGGAATTTGATTATAGGGGCTATTATTTCTGGAGTTACATTGCTTATTATATTAACATTAGCAATAGAATATAATAAGAAAAAGAATCGAAAAAAAAGACTATTAGAAATTACAACTTCTATACCAAAAATTCAAGATGATCAATTGAAAAAAAGAAGAAGAAGACAGGATTAAATCCTATCTTCTTCTATTTTATTTTTTCTAATAATTCTTTCATATCATCTGGCAATTCAGCTCTTAATGAAAGTTCTTTTAAAGACCTTGGTGAAGCAAAATTCAATCCATAAGCATGTAGTGCTTGACGCTTTATTAAGTTTTCTTCCGCTCCAACTCCATATAATTCATCCCCATATATAGGATGACCTAAATGACTTAAATGAACTCTTATTTGATGTGTTCTACCTGTTTCTAGAAGACATTCAACCAGATCTCCACCCTCAAAGCTTTCTATTACTTTATAATGCGTTATACTTCTTTGTCCTCTCTCATCAACAACTCTCATACTTCCATATTCTATACCTTCTGGTTTATAAATAGGCAAGTCTATTGTTCCTTCTTTTTCTTCTAAGTTACCATGAACAATTGCTAAATATCTTTTTTGTAATTTTTCTTTCATATCTTTTGATAATCTACTATGAGAAAATTGATTTTTAGCAATTATAATAAGTCCTGATGTATTCATATCTAATCTAGAAACTAATCTTACTATACAGTTTTGATTTGTTTCTTGAAAATAGTATAATATTCCATTTGCTAATGTGCCACTTTGAAAATTTTTAGTTGGATGAACTATGATAAAGGGTTGTTTGTTAATAACTAAAACATCTTCATCTTCATATACTATGTCTAAATCTATTTTCTCTGGATTTATATTTTGACTTTCATTTCTATTTAAATCAATCTTTATAATATCACCATTTTTAATCATATAATTCATTCTAACTGCAGAATTATTAACATATATCCTTTGATCTTTTGATGCACTTCTTATTAATCTAGTTGATAAATCCAACTTTTCTTTTAAATACTCTCTTATCTTTATTTTACCATCAATATTACTAACTTTATCTTGTAAAATGCTCATCTATTAAAAGTCTCCCTTTGATTTTTATTCAAATTTTTTAAAATCTTTACCTAATATTATAACTACATCATAATCTTTGTATTCTGGTTTATCTGGTTTTTTTTCAATTTTACTTATCCCAATACTAGATTTAACTTTACCTGCTATATTTTCATTATTAGTTAAAATTGAACTTTCATTTCTTTCTGGAATATTTCCAACATCAACCCTTGTATATCCAACCTTTGTTAGCTCATCCCTTAATGTTGCTGCTAATCCGGTTATTTTAGTTCCATTGAATACTTTTATTGTAATGTCTGACTTAGAAACATCTTCTGTTCCTTTTCCTGTTGATGACAAGGATGTGATTATATCTTTGTTTAAGTTTTTATCAAATACAAGAAAAGATTCTCCATTTATATCTTTTGGCGTACCTTGAGCTATTTTCATATCAATTTTTTCTGAATTAATTCTAGCAAACTTTAAACCATATGATATAACTTTAAATGGAGGCATATTAGTGTCTATGTTATCTCCTAAAGCTTTTATTATATTTGGAATTTTAAAAATAATCATAGGACTTGTACATTTTTCTATAACTTTTGACATGAATTTTTGTTGATTTTCTATTCTGTCTAAATCTCCATTTGCAAATCCTGAACCATCATTATTTTTTCTCCACCTAAAAAATTCTTCTGCTTTTTTACCATCTAGCTTAACTACTTCACCCTTTTTGAAATTAATATGAAGATTTTGTCCTTCATCATCATATATCATATTTCTTTCTATCTGCATTTTGATGCCTCCGATAGCATCAATAAATTCTCTAAATGCATTATAATCAATTTTAGCAATATAGTTTACACTTATATTAAGCAATTTTTCTACCTCTGATTTTACTCTTTTTTCTCCACCTATTGCATAAGCTGAATTTATTTTTAAATTTCTACCATTAACATCTATCAATGTATCTCTTGGAATTGAAACAACTTGTAAATTTTTATTGTCAGGATTATAATTCAAAACCATAATTGTATCTGTTCGTTTTATTGCTTTATTATTAGGCTGACTAGGATCTCCTATATCTGTTCCTAATAACAAAATGTTAACAGGCTTACTCATTGAAACCTTGTTAGGTTCTATCATATCGTTCTTATTTATTTTTCCTAAAAATAAAAAACCAGATCCTATAACAACTATAGTGAATGTTATTACCAACGCTAATATCAATAATATGCCTTCTTCTAGTAAATTCTTCATCTTAATATTTTCAGTCTTGTTTTTGTTTGATTTGTTTGATCTTTTGGACCTTTTTATTCTTTTTTTCCCCATCTCTTTCTTCTCACCCCTACTAGCAAGTTATTAACCTGAATTACTTAATCTAATTTATTTATACCTATATCAAAAAATAATATCTTTTAATAAAAAGTAATTTCTTGCTTTTATAGTATTTAAATCAATAATTAAATTTCTATTTAATAAATCCTTCATACTTTCAGTTAACCCTAGTAAAACCCCAGCATCTAAATTTTCAAAAGTAGTTTGTCTTATTTTTTCTACTCCCGGAAAATCTCTGCCTGGTTCTATCATATCAGCAATATATATTATTTTAGTTAAAATAGACATATTCTCTTTTCCTGTAGTATGCCATCTTATTGCATCTAATATTTCTTCATTGTCAATTTCCAACTTATTTCTAGCTTCTATTGGTGCAATTATGCTATGCCACAAATTAGAGTTTTCTTTTTCTGTATTTGTTAATTCAAGATTATTTTTATCTATTATTGATTGCATCTTTTCCAAAGATAAATTTTTAGCCACATCATGAGCAAACGCTGCTATCTCAGCTTTTTCTATTGAAATCCCATTAATTTCAGCTAATTTTTTTGCAGTTTCAACAACTCCTAATGTATGATTATATCTATTTTTTTTTAAATTATCTTTAAGATATAATTTCATTTCTTCTATACTTATCAAAATATTATTCCTCCTTGTATAAGCTGTTTTCTTCTATTAATTTTATGATAGATCGAGGAACAAAGAAGTCTACTCTTTCTTTGTTGTTAATTCTTTTTCTTATATCTGTTGAAGATATTTCTAATCTTTTTAGTGGTAATACAATTATATTCACACTATATTTTTTTTCTATATATTCTTTTTGTTTAATTAAATTTTTATTACTAAAACCACCTCTAGAAAACACAACCAGATTACATAAAGATAATATTGTATCAGCTCTTTCCCATGTTTCTATATCCATTAAGCAATCTGCTCCAGTGATAAAAAATAATTCTACATCATTGTTCTTAAAATGCTCTAACGTTTCATATGTATAGCTGAATCCTTTTTTATCTATCTCATAATCAGAAATAGAAAAACCAGAAAAATCTTCTATTGCTTTCTTTACCATTTTATATCTTAATAATGAATCCGTTACCTTTTTACCTTCCTTATGAGGTGGATTACCTGCTGGCATAAAAATCACATTATCTAAATTTAATTGTTTTTTAGCTTCATAAGCTATATATAAATGTCCATAATGAATAGGATCAAATGTCCCTCCTATTATACCATATCGTTTCATTGAATATTTCCTCCCAGAACTTATTTACAATACATCAAGCTTTATATTTTATTATTTTTCAATTAGAAAAATATATTACACTCATAATATAATAAATTAATTAATTTTGTAAATTCTTCTATATTATTATATCATGAACATAATCTATATTATAAATTTACAAGAAACCTAAACTAAAAAAGTTATCTAATCTTAAAGTAAATTCCTCTGTCCATGAGCTTTATACTACAATATCAACACTGTTTTAAAACATAGCCTAAAAGTAAAAAAATAAAACCCTTATAATAAAGGGTTTTATTTTTTATCTAATTATTTAGTTGGTATTTCTATTTTAGGTTTATTTTTAGATTTCTTATATAGTACCATCTTATTTCCTATTGCTTGAACGCCTTCACATCTTAAAGCCTTACATATTAAATCTGAAGTTTCTCTAGTGTCTAAACCACTATTTTCTAAAACTTTTATTTTAATAAGTTCTCTTTTTTCTAAAGCTTGAGCAACTTGAGTTAAAAAGTTTTCTTCTATTCCATTTTTACCTACTTGAAATATTGGAGCCATATTACTACCTAATCCTCTTAGGTAAGCTCTTTGTTTTCCAGTTAACATTCATTTTCCTCCAAAATTTTATTATAATAAGTATTCAAATTCGAAATCATTTAATCTAACAACATCTCCGTCTTCTATACCCATTTCTCTTAATTCATTCATTATACCTTTATTTTTTAATACTTTATGGAAATATCTTAATGAATCTGCATCATGTATATTTACAGCACTTAATAATCTATCTACAAAAGTTCCAGAAATAACATAAGTATTATATTCATCATCTTTCTCGATATCTATAACATATGTAAATCTCTTTTCTTCTGGTATATACATTTCATCTTCTGATATCTCTAATTCTTTAACAGGAATTTCCTTAAGCATTCTTGCTGCTTCTTTTATTACTTCATCAACACCATCTCTTGTAGCTGCAGACATCTTATAAACTTTAGCAAATCCAAGTTCTTTAACTTTTCTTTCAAATTCTTCAAAAACTTCATCATCATAAAGTAAATCTGATTTATTTGCTACTACGATTTGTGGTCTATCCCATAATTTAACTGAATATTTTTTTAGTTCCTCATTTATCTTAACAAAATCTTCAAAAGGTTCTCTTCCTTCTATTCCAGAAATATCAACTATATGAACTAATAATCTTGTTCTCTCTATGTGCTTTAAGAATTGTATTCCTAATCCTACGCCTTCTGCAGCGCCTTCTATTATACCAGGGATATCTGCCATAACAAATGGTTCTATACCATCTATTGCTACAACACCTAAATTAGGCTTCAAAGTAGTAAAATGATAATTTGCTATCTTTGGAGTAGCTTTAGTTGTCATTGATAATAAAGTTGATTTACCTACATTTGGGAATCCTAATAATCCAACATCAGCTAATAATTTTAATTCTAAAACTATTGATAATTCTTCACCTGGCATTCCTGGTTCAGCATAATGAGGTGCTTGCCTAGTTGCAGTAGCAAATTTAGTATTACCCTTACCGCCTCTTCCGCCTCTTACTAGTACAAACTCTTGACCCTTTTTAGATAAGTCTACTATTACTTTATTACTTTCTTCTTCTCTTATTATTGTTCCCATTGGAACTTTTATAATAAGATCTTGACCAGCTCTACCATAACATTTAGATGCTCCACCATTTTCACCATCTTCTGCAATGAATTTCTTCTTGTATTTGAAATCTAATAGGGTAGTTATTCCAGTGTCAACTTGAAGTATTATGTCTCCACCATCTCCACCATCTCCACCATTTGGACCTCCAAGTGGTACATACTTTTCTCTTCTAAATGAAATGGCTCCATCTCCGCCTTTTCCTGATTTTATGAATACTTTGGCTTTATCTATAAACATGCTATCACCCTTCTTAATTAAATTCTTTCTCTAAATAGAATATCTTTAAACTCAATTATGATTAAATTCTTATTTTACTAATTATTATGTCTTCAAAAATCACACTTTATTATAACACATTAAAAATCTCTTATAATTAATTTAACTAATTATATAATAATTTAATCATAAATAATCTAAAATGATGTTTAATTACCAAAGTTCTATTAATATTTTTCAACTCAATAAAACTATTAATTTATTTTAATGTTATTTTTCAAAGTAATGTCAATATTATATTATAAACAATTACTTAAAACATAACCTTTTTTTATAAATTATAATCCGTAATCATACAATATTATAAGTTAAGATAACGAATAAACCCTTATGAATAAATTTATTTTCAATCTTTAAATATTATAAAAACCTTTGAGATTAAAAACTATATATATGTATTATTTATTAATAATTCGATATAACTTAAAAAGCACCCTGTTGGGTGCTTTATTTCAAAAAATAATTATTCAGCTATTGCTTCAACGTTTACTGGGTAAACACTAGCTTTTTTCTTATCTTTACCCACTCTTTCGAATTTAACAACTCCGTCGATTTTTGCGAATAAAGTATCATCTTTACCTCTACCAACGTTGTTTCCTGGGTGAATCTTAGTTCCTCTTTGTCTTACTATGATATTTCCAGCAAGAACAAATTCTCCATCTGTAGATTTAACTCCTAATCTCTTAGATTCAGAGTCTCTACCATTCTTAGAACTACCCACTCCTTTTTTATGAGCGAATAATTGAAGGTTCATAATTAACATAAGGCTACACCTCCTCTTTCAATAAAGTTATATATTCTTTACGTTTCTTACTTCCAAACATTTCATCTAAACTTAAAATTACACTTTCTAAGCTTTTTTCAAAAGTTTGTAGTAAAACCTGTGCTTGTTCTATCTCTTTTTCGTCAAAATCATTAAGATCTAACTTTAAATATCCATCACTTATTTCATAAGTAGAATTAAGTTTTAACACTTCGTCCAAACCTATAATAACGCTTTGTGACAAGACTGAAACAGAATTACATATCATATCAAATGTCTCGCCAACTAAAGAAACATCGTTTCTAAAGTCTCTATCTCCACATAAGGCATGATTATTTATTACAAATCCAATAATACTATTGTCTTTATAATTAATTCCTACTTTAATCATGATATTAAGCTTCTATCTTTTCGATTACTAACTTAGTATAAGGTTGTCTATGACCATTTTTTCTTCTATAGTCTTTTTTAGCCTTATATTTGAAAACTATAACCTTCTTTTGCTTTCCTTGAGCTAAAACCTTAGCTGTAACTTTAGCACCTTCAACTACTGGCGCACCAACTTTGATACCTTCATCGTTAGCCACTGCTAAAACTTCTGTTAATTCAACTGTTGAATCCACTTCAGCGTCAAGTTTTTCAACGTATATTACGTCTCCTTCTTGAACTCTGTATTGTTTTCCTCCTGTTGCTAATACTGCGTACATTAAAACACCTCCTCATTTAACGGTCTCGCCACTTTTGGTACAAAGATTTAACTTTGTTCATTAAAACCTTACGTGTGCGGTCTACAAAAGCCATTTTATCACATTATTAATTTTTTGTAAATTAAAATTTGCTATTTTATAGTGTAAATTTATTATATTTTTTATTTTTTTGTTCATTATAATATATTTTTCATCTTATATAGTGTCAAATTGTGTTATTTTGTATTTCTCTAAATTAACTTTTTGACTTTGAAAAATTAAAGGTTCTATCTTAAACCCTTCCATATTTTCAATATAATTCAAATATATCTCTTTATCAAGACAATCTATTTCTTTTAGAAAATTAAATAAATCACCTTTTATTCTTTCTTTATAAACATTGTCAATTTCAATATAAAAAGAACTTATTGTATTATCTTCTTTTATTCTTAAAATTTCATTTTTTATAAGGTCTTGAATATAAGATAATTTTAAAATCCTTCCATGTCCATTACAAGTCATGCAATTTTCTTCCATATACTCATAAATACTTTTTCCTTGTCTTCTTCTTGATATTTGAACTAAGTCTAATTCTGTAAATTTAAATATCTTGGTATTGCCTTTGTCCGACGAAAGACTTTCTTCCAATTCTTTCATGACAATATTTTTTTGAGATTTATCTCTCATATCTATAAAATCTATAACGATTATTCCACTTAGGTTTCTAACTTTTACTTGATTCCCAATTTCTTTTGCTGCTTCTAAATTAGTTTCTAAAATAGTTTTATCAAAACTTCTTCCTTTTATGTTTTTTCCACTATTAACATCAATAACATACATTGCTTCTGTTTTGTCTATAATTATATAACCACCACATGGAAGATTAACTTTATTATGTCTTAATTTTAAAAGCTCTTTTTCAAGTCCATAAAAATCAAAAATATTTCTTAGTCCAGAATATAATTCTAATACTACATTGTTTTCATCCTTACTAAAATCTTCAATCTTTTCAAAATCTTTTTTATTATCTACATATATTTTCACAGGATTCTGTCCAATTGTATTTCTTAAAATTCTAAATAAGCTCAAATCTTCGCCATAAACTTTCTTAACTTGGGTAGAGTACTTTAAACTTTTATTAATATTAAGAAATTCATTATATAGTCTATCAATTTCATTTTTTAAAGTTTTAACCTCAGTATTTATTGCTTCTGTTCTAATTGTTATTCCCACATCATTTAACTCTTGTAAATTTTCTAAAATCTCTTTTTTCTTTTCTTCATCAACTATTCTCTTAGAAAAATGGATTCCTTTATCATAACAATTTAAGACTGCATATTTACCTGGGATGCTAACTTTTGTGGTAAGCTTAGCCCCTTTATCATTTATTGGTTCTTTTACAACTTCAACCAGTATGTCTTCACCTTTTTTTATTCCATTATTTTTTAACTCTTCACTATAATATAAATATCCTTCTTTGTTTAATCCTAAGTCTACAAAAATTGAATTAATAGCAGGAAGTATTTTTTTTACTCTTGCTTTATATATTTCTCCTATTATTGGTTCATTCTTATTTTCTTCTACTATGCTCTCTACTAACTTGTCATTTTCTCTTATACCAATTCTTAATAAAGATTCTTTTCTTTCAATAAAAATCTCTTTCAATACACTCACATCCTAAATGAATTAGCTTTATTATAAAATATCAACACTATTTTAAAACATATACGTATTTTTAAATTACTATTTATTAAATTACTATTTATTAAATTCTAATGCTTTATATAATGGCAATAATCTTTCACCTTTTAAGAAATACATTTCTTCTCTTTTTATATCTACAAAAGATTCTGTTTTAACATTAGAAGTTCTTTCTTGTATATATTTAACTACCAATTCAGGTGCTAAATGCTCTCTACTACCTGAATTAATAACCATATTTATAATTAGATAATCATCTTTTATCCAAAATTTAAATTCTCTAATCATTGTTTTTATATCTACTTCTTTTTCACCTTTTTTACTTTTCTTTATTGTTTTCCAATCACTCTTATTTAAAAGTTCATTAACTTCATTTTCAAGATTTTCTATATTTTCATAAGGAACTTTTGCTGTATATCTAGCAGCATCAATTAATGCCATCCCTTGAGGAACTTTCTTTTCACCCTCTACATACGGAATTTTAGTTGCCTCTTTGAATTTTATTCCGCTTGAAGATACTGAATTTAATCTATCTATAATTTCTTTTTCATTCATTTCCTCAGCAAATACTAGATCCATGTATTCTCCATCAGAATACACACCAACAGCCAGTGGTTGAGCTATAGACATAGTCATATGTGGATTAAATCCTTTTGAATACTCCATAGGAAGCTCAGCTCTTCTAATATTCTTTTGTATAGTTCTCATTAAATCTAAATGAGAAATAAATTTTACATTTGCTTCTTTAGTATATTTAATTAAGTATCGCACCTTCGAAACATTCCCCTTCCTTAAAGTTCACATTAACACCACATCCTGTACATCCTTTTCTACAGTTTTGTGTTAACTCTTCTCTTTTAGCTTTTTCATTTTCTATTTCTAAATATTTTCTATTCACTCCGATATTAATGAAATCCCAAGGTAATATTTCTGAATATTCTCTTTCTCTATATACATAGAATTCTCCATCTACATTACATTCTTCTAGTGATTCCATCCATGAATCATATTTAAAATATTCTGACCATCCATCAAATTTAGCACCTTTTTCAAAAGCTTTTATTAAAACATCACATAATCTTCTGTCACCTCTAGCAAATAATGATTCCATAAATGATGTTTTTTGCTCATGATAATTATAATTTATCGCTCTAGTTTTTATTGAATCTTTTACAGCATTTATTTTCTTATTTACAATTTCCATTCTTTCCATAGCACTCCATTGGAATGGCGTAAATGGCTTTGGTACTAATATTGAAGTACTAACGGTAACTCTAAGTCCCTTATTTCTAACACCTTTAGGAATTTCATAATATTTTGCGACTATTTTTTCAGCTAATTCTCCAATAGCAGCACAATCCTCTATATTCTCATATGGTAATCCAATCATAAAGTAAAGCTTTAATTTACTCCAACCTGATTCAAATGCACTCTTTGCTGCCTCTAATATTCTTTCTTCTGTTAACCCTTTATTTATTATATCTCTCATTCTTTGAGATCCAGCTTCTGGAGCAAAAGTTAAACCTGTTTTTCTAACTTTTTGAATTTCCTTTATTAAATCAACTGAAAAAGCATCTACTCTTATTGACGGCAACGCTATTCCAACCTTATTTGGTTCATGTTCTTCCATTAAATCTTTTATTAATTTTTCTATTTCAGAATAATCACATGTACTTAATGATGATAATGAAATTTCTTGATATCCTGTATTTTTAACCAATTCTCTAGCTTGTTTTACTAAGTCTTCTCTTTTCTTTTCTCTAACTGGTCTATAAATCATTCCTGCTTGGCAGAATCTACATCCATTAGTACATCCTCTAAATGTTTCTAGTACCACTCTATCGTGTACTACTTCTGTATAAGGAACTATGATGTTCTCTGGAAAATCAACATCTGTATAATTATTTATAATTCTCTTTGTAACAACCTTAGAAACATCATCATATTTAGGTTTAAATTCTTTTATTGTTCCATCTTCCTTATAAGTAACATCATATAATGAAGGCACATAAATACCTTGAATTTTTGATATTTCTCTTAAGAATTCTTTCTTCTTACCCTTCCCCTTATACTTTTTATATACTTCTAAAACGTCATCCATCATTTCTTCGCCTTCACCAATTTCAAAGAAATCCACTATGTCATATAAAGGTTCTGGATTATATGCACAAGGTCCACCAGCCATAACAATTGGCTCATCTTCGCCTCTTTCTGATGCTCTAATAGTTATTCCTGACATATCAAGCATATTTAATATATTTGTATAACTCATTTCATATTGTAATGTGAATCCTAATATATCAAATTCGCCTAATGAATCTTGAGTTTCTAACGTAAATAATGGAATATTATTTTTTCTTAATTGTTCTTCCATATCTGGCCATGGTGCAAATGTTCTTTCGCAATATGTATCATTTCTTTTATTTATTGTATGATAAAGTATTCTACTTCCTAAATGAGACATTCCAACCTCATAAACATCTGGAAAACAAAATGCAAATCTTATGTCAACTTCTTTTATATCCTTAATAACTTGATTTAATTCTCCCCCAGTATATCTACAGGGCTTTTCAACCTTAAATAAAATATCATCTGAAATTTTGTTCATTATAAAAAATTTCCTCCTTAAGAATCATAAAATATGATTATTCTTTCTATTTCATTTGTACTATTTATATATACTTAAATTTTTATAATCTTCTACATTAAAATAAGAAGTATAACAAGTATACTTCTTATTTTTTGATAACCCTATTCTAACACAATTATAATATATTTGAAACAGCGTTATTATTGCAAATACTTCACACAATACTAAATTACATTTTATTATTTTCATATGAATTTTTAATATTTTTTTTCACATACTCTTCTAAAGTTATATTGCCATATTTCTTTAAAGCACTTAACAGTTCATCTTCATGAATTATTTTAAGTAATTTCATATCATCATCAATAACATAAAATGTATTAAATTTATTTTTATCTACTAATGTTAGTATATTGACTAAGCCTTTCTTATAATATACCGAGATGCTCTTATTTTCTATATAATCATATTTTTCTAACTTTCTTGATTTTTTAATCATATCACCCATAATTATATACATTGTCTTCTCTTTCTCTATAATTGTGGCATATGTCATCAGTATAGCAGCTAAAAATAGACTTATATTTATTTTATGTAAAAATATCATTATAGTAAATAATATAAAAAACGCAATAGAAATGATAAAACTAAAAATTCCTGTTATTTTTTTTGCTTCTTTATATAAAAATTTCTTTGATAGCAATATTTCATATACTCTTGATCCGTCTAGTGGGTATGCTGGCAAAAGATTAAATATTCCAAGACTTAAGTTAATATCTATACTGCTTTTTATAAAATTAGAATCTATATATTCCTGAATAAACAATAAAAATACAACCATAAAAATATTAAATGCAGGACCAGATAAATATAAAATAAGCTTTTTCTTTTCAGACAATTCATCAATATCACCTAATTCAGCATGTGTTCCTGACAAATTCAACTTTATATTATAAAATCTACAACCAAACTTTTTAGCAACAAGTATATGAATAAATTCATGTGCTATAATCCAAAAAAAACTTATAAATAGCGTACTCTTAAAATCTACGATAGCAAATATTATTAAAATTTCTATGATAAAAATACTATACCATTTTTTCATGTTCAACTCCTATGTCATTGATATTGCATTATACATTTTTCAAATTAGAAAAATCCAAATATTCAGTTGGATCTTGTTCCTTCCCCATATAAATAAATTTAAATACAACTCCTGTTTTTTCAGTATTAGATATTTTATTACAATCTCCTAAATACTCTCCTTTTTTTATTTCATCCCCTTCTTTAATATCAGAATTTTTAATCATTCCATAGTATGTTTGAATTCCATCACCATGATTTATTAATATATTTTGACCTTCATCATTAGTAGTAGATTTAACTACAGTTCCATCCATACTACAAATAACTTGTTCACCTTCTTTACCTTCAAGCAAAACGCCTTGAATATCACCTTGTAATTTCATATACGAAGCTAGCACTGGTAAACAATAATTATCTTTTATTTTTGATTTAATACTTGTCTTTTCAACTTTATTTGTTTTTTCTTTGAGTAAATTTATACAATCCACAGCTTTACCTTTTATATCAGTGCTCTTTACTTTGTTAATAACACTAATAACATAAGAATAATTAATATCTTTGCTAAAATCTTGAGTTAAGTATTGTTTTGAGATCATATATACTTCTTTAGTTTTTTGTATGGGAATAATTTTTAAAGAAAATATTATTACAAATAATATTACAGAAGCTACACATTGAAATATTATTTTATTAATAATTCCAAGTTTCTTCTTTGAATTTCTATAATCATTAGTATATGCTTGTTTACTATTATACAGATTCATTGATTGTCCTGAATTAATACCTTTTTTTTGATTCAACATATTTTTATAGTATCTTTCATATTGACTTCTATAGTTACTCATATTTCCTCCCCCATTGATAATTAAATTTTATATTAGAGAAATAACTAGAATTAAAGATTATTAATTCTAGTTATTTCATTAATACTAGGTATAATATAATGCCTTATTAAATTATATTTACAAAAAACGTATATTATGAAATATTTCACTACTAAATAAAAAAATACTATTATTTTATTTAAGTACATGTTTTTTCTTTTGCCTCAAACTTCCTTCAGATTCCACCTTATGGAATACACCATTACCGTTGTACTATCACAGTCCCAATTACGTACTTTCACCGATTGGTGCATCTCCATGCTGGGCACATCAAAAAAGCAGATGATATATTCTATCATCTGCTTTTATATAACCTTATAATAAATTTAATAACTTTTATTAAAACTGTTTAATTATTAAATCTGCTGTACCAGAATTGGTAACAACCGGAATATTATGTACATCGCACACCCTAAGCAATGCTGATACATCTGGTTCATGTGGTTGAGCTGTAAGAGGATCTCTGAAGAATACAACTAATCCTATTGTTCCTTCAGCTATACGTCCTCCTATTTGTTGATCTCCACCATATGGTCCTGATAAATATCTTTTTATATTAAGTCCAGTTTCTTCTGATATCATTTTCCCTGTTGTGCCAGTTGCTAATAATTCATATTTTTCAAGAGTTTCTTTATTTCTTTTTGCAAACTCTATTATCTCTTGTTTTTTCTTATCATGTGCTATTAGTGCTATTCTCATATATCCCACTCCCTATTCTAAACCATTTAAAATACATTTTTATTTTATCTAAAAATGTATTTTCTTTCTTCTCATACCTATATTCAATACTAAAGCTATAGACATAATCGTTGTTAAAAGTGAACTTCCACCATAACTTATTAATGGTAATGTTATTCCTGTTATAGGTAATAATCCAATTGTCATACCTATGTTTTGAAATATTGCAAACAAGAAATATGAGATTATTCCAACACATATAATAGATCCAAAAATGTCCTTTGATGTTCTTGCAATTGAAATCATTTTATATATTAAAAACCCATACAATGTTAACAATGCTATAGCTCCAATAAGTCCCCATTGTTCAGCTATTGCTGCAAATATAAAATCAGTTTGAACTTCCGGTACATTTTGAGCTGCATATCCTGTTGTTCCATCAATTTTTAATGATGGTTTACTTCCAAGTATTCCGCCTGAACCTATTCCTATTAATGACTGTGTTAAGTGATATCCAGATGTAGCATCTGCTGCTTCAGGATTTAAAAACGCTGTAAATCTTTGTTTTTGATATGATTGAATAAGACCAGAATTCCAGACTATAACTATTAGTAGTACTAGGCTTAACAATCCTCCACCTATTATTTTCATATCAAGTCCTGCTATATAAAATATACCAAGGACTATAAAAAAACAAACCATAGTCATTCCCATATCAGGTTGAGTTACGATAAATACAACTGGTATTAATGCATAAATAACAAGAATAAAGAAATTTTTAATGTCATTTATTTCTCCATCCATCTCATCTAATTTTTTAGCCAACATAAGTATGATTCCCAGTTTTGCAAGTTCAGCTGGTTGTAATTGGAATCCTCCAACTCTAATCCATCCTCTAGCACCATTTACTACCACACCAATTCCTGGTATCTTAGCAGCTAAAAGTAATATTACTGAACCCCAATAAAAAATTGGAACATAATTAAATATTATCGTATAATCTATTGCAACAAAAAAATAAAGTGCAATTATAGATAAAACAAACCAAAAAAATTGTTGTTTTGCAAAATAAAAGCCATAATTACCTTTAGTACACATATACACGTTTAAAATTCCGTATAATACTAAAAGCACTGTAGAAATTAATACAGTTTTATCAATTTCTTTTATTAATCTTAAGTCAATTTTGAAATTTTTAAGCAATTCCTCACCTCAAATATATAGAGATTTATAATAACATAACATTACATATACATTATCTTATTTTTCTCTATAAAAAGCTATTAATTCAACAAATTATAATAAATTTTTAATATTTTATTATAAACATTATCTTCTTATACTTTTAATAGGAATACTTGCAATTAATGCAGAAGTATTTTCACCTTCCATATCTTCACTCTTATTTACAGATATTTCAACATCATCTACTTGAATTTCTATATATTTAGATATTACACCAAGTATTTCTTTTCTTATTTTTTCTAAAGTATCTGTAGGAATTTCACCTCTATCGTGTATAAGTATAAGCTTCAATCTATCCTTTGCAACTTGCTTAGGTGTTGGTCTACTGCTCAACCCCTTAAAAAATCCCATTTAAGCCCCTCCTTACTTACGTTTAAATAATCTTTTTAATGATGTAAAGAAACCAGTTGATTCTTGTTGTAAATTCATTATATCAACTTTTTCTCCTGTAATCCTTTTAGCGATGTTTCTAAAAGCTTGTCCTGAATATGACTCATTTTCTAATACTATAGGTTCTCCTTTATTAGTAGAAACAGTTATATTTTTATCATCAGGAACAACTCCTAAAAGCTCAACTGATAAAGTTTCTATAATATCACTTATGTCAAGCATATCTCCATTTTTAGTCATTTCATAATTAAGTCTATTTATTATTAACTTATGATCTTCTAGACCTTTAGCATCTAACTTTCCAATAACTCTATCTGCATCTCTAACTGATGTTATTTCTGGATTTACAACAATAACAGCACTATCTGCACCAATAACAGCGTTTTCAAATCCTTGTTCTATTCCCGCTGGTGAGTCTATAATAACATAATCAAACTCTTCTTTTAATTCATTTACTATTCTAAGCATTTCTTGTGGGCTTATATCGTCTTTATCTTTAGTTTGGGCAGTTGGAAGTAAACACATATTTTGAAATCTTTTATCTTTTATAAGTGCTTGTTTTAACCTACATCTTCCCTCTAGTACATCAACTAATGTATATACTATTCTATTTTCTAGACCTAATAATACATCTAAATTTCTAAGTCCTGTATCTCCATCAATAACTACAACTCTTTTACCAAGTGCAGCTAATGCAGTACCTATATTTGCTGTTGTAGTTGTCTTTCCAACTCCACCCTTACCTGAAGTTACTACAATAGATTCTCCCATTTACATTCTCCTCCGATATTATATATATTTATTTGCTAAATATGGTTCAACTATAATGGTTCCATCTTTCACTTTTGCTATTTCTGGATACCTGGGTTTATCTAATCCATCTGGTGAAATAGTTATTACATCTGCTATTTTTAATATTTCTGGTTCTAATAAAAAAGCAGCAATAATAGATTTTTTATTCCCTGTATTTCCAGCATTTACACTTCCTTTTAGTGATCCTAAAACGATTATATTACCAGCTGCATGAACTTCTGCTCCGCTATTAACATCTCCTATAATTACAATATTACCTGGGTAATTCAAGCATTGACCACTTCTTACAGTACGTCTTATAAATTTAGTTTTTCCTTCGTATACCCCATTAAATATTTTCGTTTGTATATTACTTTCTTGCTCTAATTGTTCAAAAATAATTTCATTTAATTCTATTTCATTTAAAAGGGATTCCTTAAGTTTTTTAATATCATTTTTTTTTATCAAACTTAAATTCACATTAAGAATTAAGGTTGTACCCTTGTAAAAATGCTTACCTTTTGATAACTTTTTTATTAACATATTTAACATGTCTTCAAAGCTTGCGAATTTCTCCATATCAATTGTTGCATTTATACCTTCCCTGTTTCCCTTTATTAAAACACCATCCTTATGCATTGCTACCTCCAATCAAGTGATTATTATTTATGTAAAGCAATAAGATTCAACTATCTAGTTCATCACTTCTTAAACATAGCATTAACTAAAATATTATCACATTAAATAATATTAGCAATGATATATTAGGATAAATTATGTATCTATTAAATATAAAATTAATACTCATTTTTGATATTACAACCTAGTTTAAATTATAACATTATTATATTATTTTTGTACATATTAATTTGGCTTTGACGGTTAAAACTGCTTGTTAAAAAGTAATCTTTTGAAAGTTTAAAAAACTTCTTATAATTTTCTATTCGTAAATAAAAAAGTTATCTTAAACTTAAATTTGTTTAAGATAACTTTTTATTATTTTTCTATCTATTAGTTTTGAGTACTTGTTGTTTCATTACCTGCTGTTTTAGTTGTATTGAAAGGATTTTCTAATACATATTTTTTAAATGATTCTGATTGTGAAGCATAATTAGTTCCCATCAATTGATCTTTAAAATATGCTTCATAAACAGCCTTAACTGCCGGAGCTATCTCTCCACCATGTCCTCCATCAAATACAACTGCAACTACTGCTATTTTAGGATCATCTGCTGGTGCAAAACTTATATATGTTGCATAAGGTGATCTACCTATATCTTTTTGATTTTCTCGAAAATCAGCAGTACCTGTTTTACCAGCTGTTGGTATAGGGAAACTTGAAAATGTGCTGGCAGCAGTACCACCTTCCGCTTCATTAACACTTGACATACCACTTCTTATAGCATCTATTGTACTTTGGTTCATTTCTACTTTATTTAAAACTTCTGAACCAAATTCTTGAACTATATTTCCATCATTATCAGTAATTTTATCTACTAAATGAAGTTTATATCTAGTTCCACCATTTGCTACAGTTGAAACATATGATGCTAATTGCATAGGTGTATATAAGTTAATACCTTGACCTATTGCAGCATATACTATTTGAGCTGGTGATGTTATTTCTGCTGGTTTGTCATTAACAGCAAATCTAGTAATTATTCTAGTAACTGCAGCAACTTGTTCATCTGCATTAAATTTTTTACCTTCACTTTCCCATTTAGCTACGCTTTGTTTATATTTATCTGAATTGTCTACTATTATTTTTACATAAGGTTTTATACTCTTAGAAAACTCATCTTCTGTTTCTTCAATGCCCTTTCCTGGTTCAACTTTTTTTAATCTTTCCTCAACCTTATCTTTTATAGACTTTTTAGCTTCTTTTATTTTTTCAGTATCATCTTCTGAAAATCCTATATCAAACGGAACAAAATTTCTTTCTGCTCCCTTATAATCTCCTTTTTCCAAATAATCTACCAATTCGTATTTAGCGTAGTATACTGATTGATTTTTAAATGATTCAAA
Source organism: Clostridium cagae (assembly GCF_900290265.1). Lineage (NCBI taxonomy): Bacteria > Bacillati > Bacillota > Clostridia > Eubacteriales > Clostridiaceae > Clostridium > Clostridium caccae. Next base: position 127,915 of record NZ_OKRA01000001.1, on the reverse strand, counting down.
ATTATATGTTTGACCAAAATTTTCTTCTATCTCTATTCCTGTTGTAGCTTTTTCTTTAGAATCAGGTGGAATTCCTAATCCAAATTCCCATGCATATTTTGCTATAGAATTTAATCCTTCAATCCCTTTACCATTTAACATATACATTCTATAAGCAACTTCATAGAAATAATAGTTACATGATACTTGTATTGCCTTTGAAACATCTGTAGGACCATGAGTAGCTCCTGAATTTTCATAAATTAAACATGTTGGACCAAACGCCGGTCCAAATGTTTCAGGATGCTCTTTAAATACCCCCATATCTACTATTGTTTCACTTGGAGTAACTACACCTTCTTCAAGACCAGCAATTGATGTTAATACTTTAAATGTTGATCCTGGCGGGATTTTTCCCATTGTTGCATAATTATAAAATGGCTTAGGATATAAATCATAAACATCTTCTCTATAACCATTTTGATCCTTAGGAAATAATTGATCAACACTTTTACTTAATCCCTTATTTTGTATTAATTGATTAGCAAAAGCCTCATAATCTGGTGAGAAGTAGTCTTTACTTTCTTCTTCGCTTACCGTTCCTGGTATTGTAAATACATTAGGATTGTAGTTAGGGTAACTAACTAAAGATAAAATCTTGCCACTATTAACATCTACTGCAATTAATGCACCTCTTGTTGCATTAGAATATCTTGATCCATCACTATCATAATCATTCTCTCTTATATTCTTTATACCATCTGCAAAAGCATGCTCTGCTGCATATTGAATTTCACTATCTATTGTAAGATGAACATCATTTCCTGGATATGATTGAAGCTTAAACAGTTCCTCTGTAACTCTACCTTGAGAATTTACCTTTACTGTTGTTCCACCTTTAACACCCTTTAATTGTTCCTCAAATGCTGACTCTATACCTGATTTACCTATTAAATCTGATGATACATCGTATCCTCTTAATTCATACTTATCACTTTGTGAACTATCAATAGATGACACATAACCTAAAGCTGAGGATGCTAATTCTTGATTAGGATAATATCTTACAGGCTCTAAATTAACATCTATTCCTGGTAATGAATTAAGCTTTTGATAAACTATAAAAGCAGTATCTTTTTTTATATTACTTGCTATCGTTACAGCTTTATATCCTTTAAAACTTTGCATTTTTATAGAATCTTTTATTACAATAAAGTTTCTAATATCGTTTAGCGAATATCCGTTTTGTAATAATATATCTGTTATTTCTTTTCCGCTCATTTTGCTATATGCTGCACTTTGTTCCTTGCTAGGATTTGGATCAACACATTGAATTAAATTATAAGCCTTAACTAAATAATAGAAAGTATCTTCTGGACTTATCTTAACTAATTCTTCGTTTATTTTTTGATTTTGATCGTCATTAAGTTCTTCTACATCCTTAAAAAGAGTTTTATGAAGTTCGTCATTTAAACCTCGATCTCTTTTAAACCTAATTTCTTCATATTTTCTTGATTCTGCATCTGATGTTTTATACTCGAAATAAATTTCATTATTATCATTTAGTTTTAAATTTAAAGTATCTTGAAATTTTTCTCCGTTTTCTTCTAATACTTTAAAAAGTTCTTTCATTGTTGAATAAAACACCTTATCTGTATCTGTAGTTTTAGTATATGTAATAGTATATGTTTGTATATTAGTAGCCAATAAATTACCACTTTGATCATATATCTTTCCTCTTGGCGCTTTTTCTGATACAAATCTTGTTGAATTAGCATTAGCTCGTTCTTTATAATTATCATAATTTAACACTTGAAGATATATAAGCTTCATAGTAATAGCACCAAAGATAACAAACATAATTACGCTCAAAATAGTATATCTTGAAATTTTCTTTTTCTTTGCTGGCTTATTTACTATCATTTAAACCTCCATGGTCTTTTTTTATATTCCTCATCTGGAATTTTCATAATTAGTTCATATACAAAAAACATAACTATAGCATTGTATAGTGCCATTCCCATACTTCTTAAAATATGCATATCTACTCTTAAAAAATAACATATTATAAATATTCCCATATACTTTAAAATAGTAATTAAGAACATAGAAATTACAGGAATCACCTTTTTAGTTTTAAATATATTTTCTCCAATTATACTTGCCAAAAGACATAATAATAAATTTAATATAGAATTTATTCCAAAAACATTAAAGAAAAATAAATCCTGTAATATTCCACTTATCGATCCTATAAGAACTGCTTTTTCTCTTCCATATACAAGTGAATATGCAATAGCAAATGTAAATAATATACTTGGATACACCCCTTGAACAGAAAAGAATGGAATTAAAGAATTATCCAATATAGCTAATCCTATAGATATTAAAATAACTATTAATTTTTCCATAATAAAACCCCTAATATTTTATTTCTCTTGTGTCTTTAGGAGATACAATAAATAATTCTTCTAGCTTATTAAAATCTACATAAGGTTTTACAACAGCACTCTTCATAACTTTTATTTTATCTTCTTCAACATGAGTAACTTCCCCTATTTTAATTTCTTTAGGATAAATCATTCCAACACCTGATGTAATTATTACATCACCTTCTTTTATTTCTGAATCAATTGGTAAATTATATACCTTAGCTAAATTTCTATTTTTATTATCCTTATATCCTTTTAAGTATCCAGTTGATTCTCTAGTACTTTCAACCATAACGCTTACAGCTATGTTTTCATTGATTAATGATTGAACTATACTCCAGTTACTTCCTACTGATGTTACTTGACCTACAAGACCTTGTGCAGCCATAACAACCATACCTTTTTTTATACCTTCATTTTCACCCTTATTAACTATATATCCATCTAAAAAATTTCCACCGCTATATCCAATTATGTCGCATCCTATGTAATTATAATTGTTATTTTGCTCTGCAAAATTTACAATTGATCTTAATCTTTCATTCTCTTCTTCTAAATTTGAATATTGTATAAGTTTACTTTTAAGTTCTTCATTTTCTACTGTTAGCTTTTTACTTTGATCTTTAACTTCTGAAAAATTTAAAAAGAAATCTAAAGTTTCTTTCACTCTGCTTGTAGCTTTATAAATAAGCGTTTGAGCTGGTTTCAACGCATTACTAGCACCATTTTCAATAACAGTTTTATTCTCTCTCTTGACTGTATAAACTATAAGTCCTAAAAATGTAACTGACAGCACTATAATAGTTACTGCCAGTTTGTTTTTAAGAAATTTCATTTACTAACCTCTTTGATCTTTGCTTATCTTATCAAAATCTTCTAGAGCTTTACCAGCGCCTAAAACTACACAATCAAGAGGTGCCTCTGCTATATGTACAGGCATATTTGTTTCTTCATTTATTAAAATATCCAAGCCTTTTAATAAAGCTCCTCCACCAGCTAACATGATTCCTTTATCCATAATATCTGCTGCTAATTCTGGTGGTGTTTTTTCTAATGTTGTTTTAATTGCTTCAATAATAGCGCATACTGGCTCTCTTAAAGCTTCTCTTATTTGAGATTCTGTAATTTCTATTACCTTAGGTAAACCACTTATCATATCTCTACCTTTTATTTCCATAGTTCTATCATTATCATTAAATTCAACTACTTCATTTACTTTATCATTTTCTTCATCAGCTTCACTTGCTGCTTCAACATTTACTGAATTATTAAGCTTTTTAGTTACGTGAGCTGAACCTATTTCCATTTTAACTTGTTCTGCTGTTCTTTCACCAATCATTAAATTAAATTCTTTCTTAATATAAGAAATTATTGCTTGATCCAATTCATCTCCAGCAACTCTTAATGATCTACTTGTTACTATACCACCTAATGATATAATAGCAACTTCAGTCGTTCCTCCACCAATATCTACTATCATACTACCTGTTGGTTCACTAACTGGTAATCCTGCGCCGATAGCTGCTGCCATTGGTTCTTCCATTAATATAACGTCTCTTGCACCAGCTAATTTAGTAGCTTCTTCGATTGCTCTTTTTTCTACTTCTGTAATTCCTGATGGGTAACAAACTATTATTCTTGGGCTCTTAAATGCATTTTTAGTAGAAACTTTTTCTATTAATTTCTTTAACATTGTTTGAGCTACATCAAAGTCTGCAATTACTCCATCTCTTAAAGGTCTTATTGCAACTATGTTTCCTGGTGTTCTTCCTATCATAAGTTTAGCTTCTGAACCTACTGCTAGTGGTTTTCTAGTTATATTGTTCATTGCTACAACAGAAGGTTCTCTTAAAACTATTCCTTTTCCTTTTGCAAATACTAAAGTGTTTGCTGTTCCTAAATCTATTCCCATATCTTTTCCAGATCCGAAAAATGCCATTGTATTTTCCCCTTTCAATTATATAAATCCTTTTTCTTTTAAGCTTATAAAACCATTTTTCCCAATTATTATATGATCAAGCAATTGAATACCCATAATTTCACCACACTCTTTTATTCTAAGAGTTATATTTATATCCTCTTTACTCGGCGTGGGATCTCCTGATGGATGATTATGAGATATTATTATTTTAGCACTACTTTTATTTACTGCTTCCTTAAAGATTTCTCTTGGATGGACGATAGATGTATTAAGACTACCTTTAAATACATCTTTTGTACCAATAACAATATTTTTAGTATTTAGAAATATTACTTTTAATATTTCTTGCTTTAATAAACTCATTTCTCCATTGATTAGCATTGCTAAATCATTAGGAGACATAATTTTTATATCTCTATCCGCTGATTTAAATGTTCTAAATCTTTTGAAAAGTTCAGCTAAAGCTAATATTTGAGAAGCTTTGCCTTCTTTTATTCCTTTTATCGATGTTATATCATCTAAACTGGCTTCTAAGATTCCATCTAACCCTTGAAATTTTGATAATAACCTATTGCTAAGTTGAAGCACATTTTCACCTTTAGTACCAGTTCTAAGTATTATTGCTAATAATTCAGAATTATTTAAAGTATCCGCTCCATACGATAATAACTTCTCTTTAGGTCTTTCTTTTTTAGGTATATCCTTAATTTTAAGACTATTTTCCATAAATACTCTCCTCTTAATATTTTGGATACCCCATCCCTTAATACTATATAGCTTCTTCAAGCATAGTTTTTAATTTATTTAAAGGAAGTCCTACAACATTGTAATAACAACCTCTAATTTCTTCAACAAAAATTCCGCCTATGCCCTGTATTCCATAGGCTCCTGCCTTATCTAAAGGCTCCTTAGTTTTTATGTATTTTCTAATCTCATCGTCATTCATTTTTGAAAAAACAACTTCTGTAGCAACACTATTTTTTATTATTAAATCCTTTTTAGTATTAATAACCACTACCCCTGAATAAACCTTATGACTTCTTCCTTGAAGTAATTTAATCATGTTGAATGCATCTTCTTCATCTTTAGGTTTCCCAAGTATCTTATCATCTAATGTAACTATAGTATCTGCTGATATTATTATAGCATCTTCTTTTATTTTCTCTTTAATGTCCATTGCTTTTCCTAATGCTATATTTTGAACATACTCATCAATTGAGTTTTCAAAGACCACTTTTTCTTCATCAAAATCACTAACTATTATATCAAAATTATCACATAATCTAATTAGTAATTCTTGTCTCCTTTGTGATGCAGATGCCAATATTACTTTCATATAACCACATCCCTTTAATAACTATCATCAAATAAATGTCTCTTAATTTATACTAATTATAGACATACTTATATATTTTTAATAATTAAAATATATAAGGTGTAGTAATTGTGACTACTTATTAAAGTCACTTACTACACCAATATAGTTTATCATTTAACTAGTTCTTAAACAAGTACGTTAAAGCAACTTGTAACACTTTTATAAAAATTTAATTTTATTGTAATAATTATTATATTACATATTTTTTAATCTTTCATAAAAGTATTTTAAATATTCATTTACATTGTTTTTATCTACCTCATCTGGCAAATTATTTATATAATCGCCAATTTCTTTTAAGCTATTATTTTCATTCAAGTTATCTTTATTTGTAATATTTAAACACCAGGCTTTATAATCAGATGTTTTCACACTTTTTACACTTTCATCTTCTAATGTGCTATTTATCTTTAAAAATGCATTTATAAGTTCAGCAACTTTATTTTGTTCTAGATTTTCTTTAGATATACTAAAATTAATTTTCACAGCATTTATTCCTTGAGATATTAAATTTTCCAACTGTTTTTCACCATCTTCTTTAGAATATAATCCTATAACAACTCTATAATGACCTTCTTCTTCAACAATATAAGAATTATATTTAGAAGGTATTGTTCTCATTGCTGCCTCTGCATTATCTTTATTAGAATAATATCCAAATTGTAGTGCTATAAACTCTTGATCTGAAACAACAATTTCTTGTTGATTGAATGAGCTAATATCTAAATTCCCCTTAAATATGAATTTACTAAAATACATTCCCATTAAAATTGATAATAAAGCTATTATTAGTATTATAAATATAGTTTTCATCTTCCCACGTTTTTTATATTCATATCTAGTATATTTCATAAAATACCTCCTAAAATTAAGTTATGTAAAATGTATTAATTACATTTGTAATAATATATTTATTATTAACTTTACATTTATATGAATTATGTTAGGTATTTTAATTTATAAATTTATTTTTAATCATGATATCTTATTTAAGATGAGTAAATCTGATGTTTCATATTTATTATCTTCAAAAAAGTTTTTTGTGATTCTTAATTTATTGAATCCAACGTTATTCCAAAATTTAATAGCTTTTTCATTTTTTAAATTTACACCTACTTTAAAAGAGTCTATATAATATTCATTCTTAAAATATTGCAAAATTTCCATTAACATACTTTTTCCTAGGCCCTTATTTCTAAATTTCGAATCTATCAAATATAACCATATAAATAGTTCTGATTTTTCCTGTAATTCCAGTCGTCCTTTAAACACTCCATAAATCTCATCATCTTTTTCTATTTTTAAGAATAGTTCTTCTTCTGTTAAATAATATTCTAAAAATCTTCTAAAGAATAGTTGTTTATCTAATGAAAATAAGTCCACACTAAATTTGTCATTTAATATTATCCATTCATTTAATATATTTATATCACTTTTTTTTACACTGGTTATTTTAAAGTCTTTATAATAAAATTCAACATCTATCAATACATATATCCCCTCTTTCAATTTGTTATAATATAGTAATTCTGTTATTAAGTAATAATTCTTTATGAAGATATATTTATCCTTTATTAAATTTAAATATTTGTTATGGTATTTGAAATGATGATTTATTTTTAAACAATGCATTAAATTAATGTTCAAAAATAATAAAAATAAGGCGTGGAATAAAATTTTACAATCTTATTACACACCTTTAATATATAATGCTAAATCACATTTTCAATATATTATTATTTTATTTCCTTTAATACTTCTAATAAATAACTCCAAACTCTCTCTACAGAAGAAATACTCATATGTTCATTTGGAGTATGTGCATCAAATATATCAGGTCCGAAACTTATCATATCTAAGTCTCCTAATTTTTCCTTAAATAATCCACATTCTACACCAGCATGAATTGCCACAACTTCTGCTTCTTCATTATACATTTGTTTGTAAACATCTTTACAAATTTCTCTTATCTTAGATTCTTCTTTATATTGCCATTCTGGATATCCTGCTGTATTAGAAACAGTACCTCCTAAAATTTCAGTTAAGCATCTTATTCTTTCAACTATTTCTTCTCTTAAAGAAAATACTGAACTTCTAACAGCACTATCATATTCTACATGATTTTCTTTTGTTGTAAGAACTCCTATATTAGTTGAGCTTTCAGTTAAACCTTCAATATCAGAACTTACTGTATTTATTCCATTAGGATATAAGTATAAAAGATTTATTACATTATCTGTGCTTTCTTTTGAAAATACTTTTTCTATATTTTCTTTTAATTCTTCTATTTCTAATTGAATATTAGCATCCTTAACTCTAAATTCATTTTTAAACTCTTCTCTTAAAGTAGATATTATATTTAAAAATTCTTTTTCCATATCAGCATCTATCAATAATTCTGCAGTTGCTTCTCTTGGTATAGCATTATTTTTAGATCCACCATTTAATGATACTAAATTCAACTCCATTTGGTTAAGTATATTTTTTAATACTCTTCCTATAAGTTTATTAGAATTTCCTCTTCCTAAATGTATGTCAGATCCTGAATGCCCTCCACTTAAACCTTTTATAATAAGTTTAAAAGCTTTTTTATTTTTTGGGGTATTTTCCCATTGTACATTTAAAATAGATTTTGTTCTTATACCACCTGCACAACTTACTAATAACTTACCTTCATCTTCAGAATCTAAATTTATTACTATTTTTCCATCTAAACATCCTGACTTTAAAGCCATTGCTCCACTCATACCTGCTTCTTCATCACTTGTAAGTAGAACTTCTATTGCTGGATGTTCTATTGTATTATCTTCTAATATTGCCATTGCATATGCTACTGCAATACCATCATCAGCTCCAAGTGTTGTACCATTCGCATAAATAAAATCATCTTTAGTCACTAATTCTATAGGATCTTTAGTAAAATCATGTACTTTTTCGTTATTTTTTTCACAGACCATATCCATATGACCTTGGATTATTACTGTTGGAGATTTCTCGTATCCTGGTGATGCTGGCTTTTTTATAATTATATTTAAAGCATCATCTTGGATTGCTTCTAATCCTAGATTCTTTCCGAAATTAAGCAAGTAATCGCTTATTCCCTTCTCATTCCCTGAACCTCTAGGTATTCTAGATATTTCATTGAAGTAATAAAAAACTTTTTCACAATTAATTTGTTTAAATTTTCTCATAATTATTCTTTCCTTCCTAAATATGTGATAAAATTAACATATGTACTAATTAAACTTATTATTAAAATAAAATAAATTATATTAATTTAATTTTATCATAAAACTAAATTAATATTATAGAATTTAGTTAATTTTATTATTAGGCTTTAATATTACATAAATATAAAAAGGCATTAAAATTTATAGGAGAGGTGTTTATATGCAAAAAACTAAAATGATTTTTACTATTGGACCTGCAAGTGATAATGAGGAGATCATAAGGAAATTTATAGGAATTGGTATGAATGCGGCAAGATTAAATTTTTCTCATGGTACTTATGAATCACACAGAGAGAAGATAGAATTAATAAAAAAAGTAAGAGAAGATATGGGAACTCCTACTGCGATAGTCTTAGACATAAAAGGACCTAAGATAAGAACACATAACTTTGTAAATGATGGGGTAGAATTAAAAACTGGTCAAGAATTCTGTTTCGTATGCGGAGATGAACTTCTTGGTGATGAAGAAAGATGTTCTATTACTTATGAAGAGCTTTATAAAGACATACAAGTGGGTGGAGAAATTCTTGTTGATGATGGTCTTTTAAGATTTAAAGTTATAGCTGTTGAAGGCAAATCTATTAGATGTGCTGTAACAGTTGGTGGAATGATTAAAAATCACAAAGGTGTTAACGTTCCCAACGTAATAATAAGACTACCTTCAGTAACAGAAAAAGATATAGCTGATATAAAGTTTGGTTGTGAAATGGGTGTAGACTTTATAGCAGCATCTTTCATAAGAAAAGCTAGCGATGTAGCTGATGTAAAGAAGATACTTTCTGAAAATAATGGTAAACATATTAAAGTAATAGCTAAAATTGAAAATCAAGAAGGCGTAGATAACATAGATTCTATAATAGAACAAACTGACGCTGTAATGGTTGCTAGAGGAGATATGGGAGTTGAAATTCCTATTCAAAAAGTTCCTATAATTCAAAAAATGATAATTAGAAAATGTAATGATGCAGGAAAATTCGTTGTAACAGCAACTCAAATGCTTGATTCAATGATTAGAAACTCTTTACCAACTAGAGCAGAGGCAAGTGATATTTGCAATGCTATATTTGATGGAACTGATGCTATAATGTTAAGTGGTGAAAGTGCCTCTGGAAATTTCCCAATTGAGGCAGCTACAACAATGTCTGAGATTGCGCAAGAAGCAGAAGCTCATTTAGATTATGCTCACTTAACAGCAAGGTTAAGAGAACCCTCTCTTACTGATTATTCTGGTGCAATAAGTTATACAGCTTGTAGAACTTCAAATTTATTAAATGCAGCTGCAATAGTAGCTGCTACTAAAAGTGGTGCTACAGCTACTATGATTTCAAGATATAGACCAAAATCTCCTGTTATAGCAATAACTCCTTACGAACAAGTAAGAAGAAGTTTAGCTTTAACTTTTGGTGTATTACCAATGCTTTGCGAAATGTATAATACTACTGATGAAATCTTAGTGGAAGCTAGAAGATCAGTGTTTGAATTAAATTTTGCTTTACCTGGTGATGATATTGTAGTTGCTGCTGGAATGCCAACAACTCAAACTGGCGGAACAAATATGTTAAAAATAGAGAAATTATAATATTTATTTTTAAATTTAAAATACTTTAAAACTAAAATAAGCTGTTTCAACATACAATATCCCTTGTATTTGAAACAGCTTATTTAAATATATGTATTAATATATGTATAAGTAAAGTAGACTGAGTAATTGAACTTAGGAATACTACTTTGCCTATTACATATATGAATACACATTTAAAACATAGCCTTACTAATTTTTTAACTATTGATGTATACAATATATAAATTTGCATGTATCATACGTAATAAAATTATTCAAATTTAAAATTTTTAAATAATTCCCCTAATGATACTCCATCTTCTTCATCTACATATTGTAAATATTCTTTACTAGTTTCTACTGCATCTTTTATACTTAAAGATAATCTCTTAGTATCCTTGTTAAAGTCTAATACTTTAACCTTTACTTTTTGATTTAATTCCAATACGTCAGATGGTTTAGCAATATTTTCATCAGTTATTTCTGAAATATGAACTAATCCTTCTATTCCTTCAAATATTTCAACAAATGCTCCAAATGAAGCAAATTTTACAACTTTACCTTCAAATATCATTCCTGACTTAATTTCATTTGTATGTAAAGTCCAAGGTTCTTTATTTATATCTTTTAATACTAAAGATAATTTTTGTTTTTCTACATCAATAGAACCTATATACACTTCAACTTTGTCATTTTCCCTTACTACTTCTTCTGGTCTATTTACCCTATTCCAAGATAAATCCGATATATGAACTAATCCCTCTACTCCACCAATATCAACAAAAGCACCATACTTAACTAACTTTTTAACTACTCCTGTTCTTTTTTCTCCTTCTTTTAAAGAATTCCATATAACTTTTCTATTCTTTTCATATTCTTCATTTTCAATTGCTTTTCTTGATGCAACTACTTTGTTATTTCTAAAGTCTAATTCTATTATTCTAACTTCTAATTCTGTATTTTTTAATGCACTTAAATCTATCATATTCCTTGATGCTAATGAAGCTGGGATAAATACTCTTATATTCCCATAATAAGAAATAAGTCCACCTTTAATTTCATCTTTTACATATACTTTAATATTTTTTTCTTCCTTAAATGCTTTTTGTAATTGTTCTTTTTCTTTAATAACTAACGCCTTAATAAGTGATAGCTTAACATATCCCTCACCATCATTTGGAGATATAACGTATACATCTATTTCATCATCAACGCTAAGCACATCCATAGGATTTTTATCATCTATTGATACTTCTTCTTTAGCTATTAATCCATCAAATGCATAATTTATATTTACTACTGCTTCCTTTTCATTAACTTCTAAAACTTTTCCTTTTAGTATTTGACCTTTATTTATTCTTTTCACATCATATTCTTCTAAAAAACTTTTCATAGTATTATCTGACATTTAATCACTTCCTTAATATTATTTAGCTATCCTTTTAACACTTATTAATATTTAATGTATAGCCCATCATTTAAAATATCTAATAAACTAAAGCTTAATTAATATAATTTTAATCTATTAATCTAATTTATACAAGAATTCATACATTTTAATTTATCTGTATTTTAATTATGTTTTCATATATTTAATAATTGAAGTGGCATTATGATTTTCATTTTATAATTGTTAAGTGAAAATCATAAAATGAAAATCAAGTTTTACTCATTCTTATATCAATACGTTTTCAACATAATCTTTGATTTTTATATTAAATTTCAAGAGTTATATTATAACTCTTAATAAGTTTTTATTTATCATTAAATATTAGATAAATAGAGCTATTAAGAGTTACTTAACTTTATCTTTCTCTCTTTAACATTTTTAGTTGTTTTTCCATATTGTGTAGTCTAGGTATTTTATCTATAATAAAGCTATGATCTTTTAGGGGGTGCTCACTATTTTTAAGATTAAGAAAAAACATATATTTACTATATTATTAGTTTTTTTATTTAGCATTTCCAGTTTGCCATTAGAACTTATATCTAATGTAAACCATAATACTAATAATAATTTAATTGCTTACGCAGATAGTAATATAGATACTAGCATATTGAAGTCAACAAGTACTAACTTATTAGCCAAATCTGGTGGTAAAAGTTCCAGTGGATCTAAATCAAGCAGTAAGAGTTCTAGTAGTTCAAAATCTAGCAGTAAAAGTTCCGGAAACTCTAGTGGATTTAAATCAGGAAGTTTTAATAGCTCTTCAAGTAAATCATCTAGTGAAAGTAACAGTACTAGTAGCTCTAGTAAAAAAAATACCACCGATAAGAGTGCTGAAGGATTTAAATCAGGAAGTTTTTCTGACACAAAAAATAATAGTAATACAGATTCTTCAAACATAGATAAAACAACTACTGATTCTAACAAGGCTAGCAGTGGTGCTTCAAAAGGATTTAGCAGTGGATCCTATTCTTCTACTGATAATCCAAATGATTCAAATTCATCAAGCACAAATAGTAGTACGCAGAAAAGTGAATCAAAAACATATATACCATCATCAAATTCAGGGGGACTTGGTTGGTATGGAGGCTCTAGATTTTTTAGACCTATGTATTTTGGATCACCTTCAAGCTTAATAATTAATGCTTTGGTATTAGCATTAATATTCTTTGTAATTTTAATGTTAATAAAACTTTATTTAAGAAGAAAAAGATAATAATAGATAATAATAAAAATATTTAGGAGGCATTTTTATGGGAGTTTTTTCAAGAATATCAAATATGTTTAAGGCAAAGGTAAATAACACTCTAGATGAAATGGAAAATCCAATAGAATTATTAGATCAAAAATTAAGAGAAATGGAAGAACAACTTAGCAAAGCTAAATTAAATTCTGCACAAATTTTAGGAAATGTTCATGAGATAGAAAAGAACATGAATAATGCAAAGAAACAATCTGAAGATTTTGAATCAAAGGTAAAACTTGCTTTATCTAAAGGTGATGAGGAGTTAGCTAAAAAAGCTTTATCTAGAAAAATGGAAATTGATAAAAAATATGATTCTTTAAAATTAAGCTATGATAATTCTAAAGTTCAAGCTGATGCATTAAAGAAAAGCTTAAAAGAATTAGAAGAAGAAATAACTAAGACTAGAAACTATAGAGATGAAGCTGCTGCTAGATACTCTAATGCTCAAGCTTCAGAAAAAATAAACGAAGTATTAGCTAATGTACAAACTAAAAATAACTCAATACAAATTGATAATATAGAAAGAAAAATTCAAAGAACTGAATCTCGTGCACAAGGTTTAAGTGAACTAAAAAATTTAGATGATTTTGATAGCCAATTTGAAAAATTAAATGAAGTTGATTTAGACCTTGAATTAGAAAAATATAAAGACAATAACTAGGTGAATTTATATGAGTAAAGATTTAGATTTTATTAACGATGAAAAGAATTATTGGGGGGAAATTTATACTAATATAGCTTATTCAATAAGTGAAAATGCCCCTTTTATCTCTGAAGAAAAATTAAAAAACAAAAAGTATTATGTTAAATCTTCTGTATTAAAAGATTATATTAAACTTTTAGATTCTACTGAATTAGATTATAAAAAAGGTGGCTTATTTAGATTATTTAAATCCAATAGTGCTTTAGATAAAGTGAATAACTTTAAAACTGAAAATAGACAATCATTTAAAGAATTAGAGAATTGTAGTAAATGTGCTTGTTTAAACTGTACTTTTGATTGTAAGTTTAAATCATGCACAAGTTGTAGATTTGGATCTTATATTAAATCATGTGATAAAGAAAAAATTAATGTTAGAAAACATGATAATTTTATTATTGATTTAACAAATAATGATACTGGTAGTTCATCTAAATATAAAGTTTTAGCTACACTTGAAAATTGCATTAATGATAAACAATATATAATACTAGAAAATATATCTTCATCTAATGATAAATTAGTATTATACTACTATCCTGAAATAAGAGGAGATTCTTATGGAGAGATTACTGATGTAGATGAATTTGATTTTATAGTTGAAACTTATCAAAACTCTGATTATTAAAAATGTAATTTTATTAGACTATGTTTTATATACTTGCATTGATATATGCAATAGGCAAAGTGACATTGTAATTAGACTTTGAGAATTCTTAATGAGTATAGTCCTATTTACTGCTTGTCTTAATTTTACATTGAGAGCAAGCTAAAATGGGACTATACTCATTTTAGTATTCCTAAGTTTAACTACTCAGTTCACTTTGCGTATGCATAATCAATACATGTTAAAACACAGTTAATAAGCAATAAGAAGCTGTATTGAATTAATTCCAATACAGCTTTATCATTTATACTATTTCTTTTTTCTTCTTCATTTCATTGTTTTTCTTTATTTCATTAAAACAATAATTTATTATATCACTTCTCTTTATTATTCCTATAAATATTCCATTATCATCAACTACTGAAACAAAATTCTGACTTATAGCTAATGATATTAAATTCTCTATATCAGCATTAATGGAAACAGATTTATGAGATATTCTTCGGCTTATATCACTTACATTTACACATTCAGTATTCTTAAAATTTAGGTCAGGAGTATTTTTTAATTTCCATAATAAATCTCCTTCTGTTAATGTTCCAACATACTTTCCATCTTTATCAATAAGTGGAATAGCTGTATATCCGTATCGCTCCATCTTCTCCATAACTTGTCTCATTGTTGCATCTTCACTTTCATATACAACTTCATTCTTTGGAGTAAGAAAAAATGCTATATTCATAACAAAATCCTCTCTTGTACTAATATTATTTATTCTTGTATACTTATATTTTAACATATTTTCATAAAAAAATCTTTAATGAAGACCTTTATTACTATGAATTTAATTTTTCCAATTTATAATAATAATTTAGATAAGCTTCTTCTTTAAGTATAGTGTTTACTTCATTATAGGCATTTTTACCTTGAAGTGTTCTTTTAACTATTAGCTCACTCAATATCTTACTATTACATTTTGGACAAATACCAATTGATACAAATCTCCAATTTAATAACTTGAAATTTTCTTTTAAATCTATTTTTTTATTACACTTAGGACACCTTATATCTAACTTTTCTTCATTTATATTTATATTTTCTAAATCTTTTACATGTATTGCAGGCATACTATATATATCATTAATTATATAATTTTTAACTATTCTAGAATTATATATGTGCTTAAATACAAGTAAAGTGTATTCAGCATCATTTAATGCGTCATGAAGTTTTGTATTATCAACTTTAATCTTCAATTCATCTAATGCACTCTTTAATCCCATTGCCTTCTTGTGTCCTAAAATCTTAGTTGAATATTCTTGTAAATCTAAATACTCCTTTATCCAACTTAAATCAGTATAATTATGATAATTAGAATTTATTATAATTTCTGCAACATCATCCTTAGCCCATGAACATATGACATCCCCTTCTTCAATCATACCTTTTAGCTTATCCATACCTTGTTTAAAAGTTATACCTTCTTTTTCTAAAGTATCCATGGTTATCTTTGTTATATTAGTTACTACTGGATTCATTACAGGAAAGATAGATGGTTTTATATACTCTCTCATTTCAGCCACTTGCTTCATATACTTATCAACTTTTATAACACCAATCTCTATAATTTCATTTTCTAAATTTATATTTTCTAATTCTTTATGTTTATCAAAAAAATCTTCTTCATATTTAGTTATATTTTTTAGATTATTAAATTCTAAATCAATTATTACATACCCCATACCCAAATCCTCTCTTAATACAATACTTCTAATTAAACTTCAATTAATATTTTAGTATAAAAAAATATGCTCTATACTAAAATATCAATTCTCTTTAAAACATAAAAATGCTTTATTATATACTACTTGAAATCTATTCCTGCTAATTTCATTAAATTAATAGCATTTTGAGTCTCACTCTTTCCTCTTCTAAGTATATAATCAAATTTTATTTTATCATCCTCATAGAATTCTCTAAAATTATAATTTATTATTTTATTATCTTCTTTTTCCAAATCACATAATTCTAAATCATGAGTTGAAACAAGTCCTATAGCACCATATTTCATTAATTGATTTATTAACACAGTAGCTCCAGTATGCCTATCTCTTGAATTAGTTCCCTTAAATATTTCATCTAAAAGGAAAAATACTTTTTCTCCTCTTTTACAAGCTTCTATAAGTATCTTTATTCTTAAAATTTCTGCATAAAATGAAGAAATACTTTCTTCTAAACTATCTCGTGTTGTAATGCATGTATATAAACTCATTATTCCACAGTTAAACATTTTTGCGCATACAGGTGCCCCTATATAACTTAATACCAAATTACAACCTATGCTTCTTAAAAATGTACTTTTACCAGACATATTTGAACCTGTAATTAATGCAACCTTTTGAATTCCATTTAAAGAAAAACTATTTTTTACTGCTTTATCTCCTATTAGTGGATGACCTATGTCTTCTCCATATACTTCACTAGTCTCTAATATATTAGGATATACCCATTCCTCATGATCAAATGCTATATTAGAAATACTATTTAATGCATCAAATTCATTCATTACATTAAGCCATTCCATTAACATTAATCCATTAGTTTTTCTCCATTTTTCTAAATTATTCATTATAAATACATCAGAAAAAAATAATATATTTATTACTAAATAATATGCATTATAAGAACTATCCCCTATCCATTCTGCTAAATTAGCTAGTTTTTTCATTTCTCTCTTACAACTAACTTCTTTATGGGATGTTTTGTTTTTTAGTTCCTTTAAATATTCTGAATTAAAATTTTCATCTTCTATAAGTTCTAAAATTTCACTATATCCAATAATATCTTGTTTTATATTATTAAATAATACTATGTCTTTATTTATTGATTTTGTTAACATTTTAAGTACGACAAAATCAATCATAAATACTAATAGAACAAATGACCAAGGTACTATAGAACTTAATGCTAAAAATATTGATACAAAATTAGTCACTATAAAAATACAACTAATAATTATATTTATTTTGCTTACTTTACTTTCTTCTTTACCCCAACTAATCAAATCATCCAAGTTAAATTTTGATGATCTATTCATTAGACCTTTTACTATAAATTTTTGTCTCCATTGAATTTTTGAAGATAACTCTTTTATAGCTTCCTGTCTCATTAGTATCTCATTTTTATTTATATTTTGTTTAATTCTTAATATTTCTGATAATCTATTTTTCCCTCCAGATGTTACTGTTGTATTTGTAAGTTGAAAAAGAGAATTAGATCCAAATATATTTAAATCGTTTATAAATTTATGTTTATAATTTAAATATTCTTCACCGTTATCTTCAAATTTCTTAAACTCTCCATTTATTCTATCAATACCTCTTTGATTTATATCTATTAATATATCTGTGATGTTTTTATCTCTCAACTTATTTGAATGATATAAGGCTGTAATTATAAACATAGTTAACAAAACTATAGTTATAAATATTATTGCTATATAATTATTTGACTTATATAATAAATAATCAATTACTAACATAAAAAGAACTATTACTAATCTAATAACACTTATAATATTTATTTTTTTTATTAATAATTGTCTTTGCGCCACATTCTCTTTTAAAGTACTTTTATAAAATTCATTTGATTTGCTCATATTATCTCCTTCTTAACCCATAGTAGTAATATAGTAATTTTAACATATATAATATGATTTTTTTAGATTTATTACAAAATATGTATATATTAACTAATATCTTATCTTTTAATGTATAATTTTTTAATTTTAATTATAGCAACTTCGCATTTAAGACTCATATATTAAATTTTATCAAACTTCATATCTAATTTATTTATTTTTATTTATTTTATAAATGATACATAATTTATAAAATAAAAAAGCGAATCCACAGGAGAATGTCATTTTGTTAACTAAATGGACATTTACCCACAGGTTCACTTTTTTTCCTATTTACTCAAAGATTTATATATCTTATCTAAATTACTTTTCATTGCATCTAAATAACTCATATCATCTTCATTTGATTCTAGTGTATATATTGGAACTACCTCTGCACCAACTTCTGATGCTAATGTCTCAGAAACCTTAGGACTTGCTAAAGATTCAGAAAAAATAACTTTTATATTATTTTCTTTACAGAAATTAACTAGATTTTCTAATTCTTTAGGAGTAGGTTCACCCTCTCCATATAAATTTTCAACAGATTTTTGAGTTAACTCAAAATCTCTACATAAATAACCAAAAGCAGCATGACCTGTTATAAAATCTTTTTGACTTAAATCATTAAACTTAGCTGAATATTCATCATATAAACCTTGTAACTCTTTTTTAAATTTATTGTAATTTTCTTCATATGTATCTTTATTTACTTCATCCAAACTTATAAGTGCATCTTTTATATTTTCACATTGTTTTTGTACTTGTATTAAACTTAACCATGAGTGAGGATCTACTAATTCGCCCTCTTTTCTAACGTCAATGCCATCGCTTGAATTTACTTTTAATACTTTATCATCAGAAACTACATTGTTAACTGAATCAATCCAATGTTCCATTCCTAATCCATTATAAATAAAAATATCACTATTCATAAGCTTTTCAAAATCTTTAGTTTTCGGTTCATAATCATGTGGTTCCATATTTTCAGGAACTAAACAAGTAACCTCAATTTTATCTCCGCCTATTTTTTCAGTAAATTCTTTTAATGGATAAATTGAAACCATAACCTGTAGCTTTTTACTATCATTATTTACTTTATTAGATTCATTCGTTGAATTTGAATTAGAGCATCCAATAATAACTAAACTCATTAGAATGCATGATAGTGCTAAAAAAAATCTTTTTTTCATTAAGTCCTCCTATTTGCATATGATTTGCATTTGCAAATATAATTTTAATTTATTTTCTTATAATTGTCAAATTATAATATGATTATTAACTTAATTGGATCAAATTATAATTATCTGAAATATTATCTAAAATATTTTTTTCTATTGTTTGGCATGTAAAAAATATTACTTGATTAAAATCTTCTTTTATTAATAATTTTAATGCTCTTTCTCTTCTATTATCATCATATTGTATAAATGCATCATCTAAAAATATAGGTATTTTCTTATTTTTAAACAGCATATTTATAAATGATAATCTTAGCGATAAATACAACTGATCCTTAGCTCCATTACTTAATATTTCAGAATCAAACAATAAACTATTATCTCTTACTTTTAATTTATAGTCCTCAGATATTTTAACATCTTTATAATTTTTTAGTGTTAAGTAATTAAAATTTTTTAACACTTCATCGTTCAACTTAGGACCTATGTTACTTCTTAATTCTTTAAATGATTCTTGTAACTTTAAAGAAGCTACTTCTAAAGCCTTAAATTCTTTTTCACATTTTAAAATTTTCTCTTGAACGTCATATAACTCTTCTTCTATCTCAGCTATTGATCGTTTACCTAAATATCGTTTTTCTATAAGATGTTCTAAATCTTTTATTTGCTTTTCTGTTTTTAATAATTTACTAGAACTTTTTTTTATTTCTTTTTCTATCTCTTCTTCTGATTCATAAGAATAACTTAAATCATCAGGTAGTATATTTTTAATTTCTTTTTTTATTTGCTCTATGTCCCTATCTTTTAAAAGTACCTTATATGTTTCTTCTACACTATTAAGATTACTTTTTACTTCCCTCATTTTATTAACTTTATCCTTATACTCTTTAATTTTTATATGAAAATCTAATATATCAACATTTTCAAATTCCATTCCCTTTGTCTTTTTTCTTAAATATTCTTCCTTATCCTTTAGTTGAAAGTCTATTTCCTTTAATTCTAACGCTAACGAATTAATTTTATATTCCATTGGTAATAACTCTTTTTTAAATTTACTGTATATATTTACTTTATTTATTGTTTCTTCTATAGAATTACATTCTAATAATTTAAATAATGATCCTAATACCTTCTTATTTTTATTATATTTATTCTTTAATTCCTCTATATTAAAATCATTAAGTTCTTTAACTTTAGAGTTTATAGATATATAAATATTCTCTTTATATATTTTATATGAATCATATTGTGATAGTTGTTTTATTAAATTCTCATAATCCTTACAATTAATTTCCTTCATATATAAATTTAATTTTTCTTCATATTTCTCTACTTCATTTTTTAGCTTTTGTATACTAATTTTATTTTTTTCTTTAATAGAGGCTTCTTTCAGTATTAATGAATACTTTAAATAAAATTTAGTTAAAACAACTAATAAAGGTACTGTTAAAATATCTATTATAAAATCTTCCTTAAAAATACTTATAAATAAAACCACTAAAAATACAGCAAACAATACATAAATAAAAATCATCTTTTTCTTAATATTTTGTATAGAACTGCTCTCATTGTTTGATGAATATGATTCTAATTTATATTTTAGTTCTTTTAATTTATCTTTATATAAATTAATATTTGCCTCTATTTCATCTCTATATTTAGCTATATATTCCAAATTACTCACTTTGTTAGATCTAATCTTTAGATCATTTTTAAAAGTTTCTATGGCACTTTCTATAGATTCAGCTTTATATAATTTTTCCTTTAAATTTTCTTGTTCTATTTTTAACACATATAATTTATCTTTTATATCTTCTTCACAAATAGAATCTAATACTTTATATTCTTTAAAATCATTGTTTTTTTCATTTAATTTATTTTGTAAAATATTTAATTCTCTTTTCTTTTCTTGCTTTATATCATTTAGATTTAAATATCTGTTGTATTCTTTATTCAATTCTTCTAAAAACTCACTATTTATATTAGTATAATTTTTATTTAGATATTCATTTATTGCTTCTTCTTTTTTCTTAAGTTCTTCACTCTTCTTTAAATATTGAGCAATTTCTAAATAATCCTTTTGTAAATTACTCTTTTTTATATACTTTTTATATAATTCTAAGCTATCTAATTGTTTTATTATTTCTTCTTTTTCATTTTTATTATTTAATA
Source organism: Clostridium cagae (assembly GCF_900290265.1). Classification (NCBI taxonomy): domain Bacteria; kingdom Bacillati; phylum Bacillota; class Clostridia; order Eubacteriales; family Clostridiaceae; genus Clostridium; species Clostridium caccae. The sequence continues at coordinate 106,382 of NZ_OKRA01000001.1, read as the reverse complement.
ATTTTTCTTCGTTTTCTATGTTTTCTTGTGAAAGAGTGTATGCATTCCACAGTTCTTCTTTTAGTATGTTTTTCTTTTGTATAAGCAAATCTAATTCTCCTGATTTTCTAGTTGTTTTAATTTGCTTTTTTCCTTTTTCTAATACTCCTATTGCTTTTTTAAAAGAAACATTTTCTTCTCCTGAATTATAAGTATTAGTTATTTTCTCCATTATCTCTTCTTCTTTATCCTTATTTACCATAACTCCTAATTGGTTTATAAATAAAGTTTTAGAAAATGTTGATACATTTATATCTAAAAAATATTTTCCTGGTTCATTATTATATGGTATATCTATTTTATCCCCAGTTACTTCATCAAGTATTTCACACGTATCTTCTTTTTTAGTTAATCCAAAGCTTCTTCTTATAACATATGTTAATCCTTCATGTTCAACTATTAATTCTCCACTTATTTTTCCTCCAATTAAAGGAGTGAACTTTTTCCTATCATTATCTTTACCACGATTTTTTTCAAAACCATAAAGCCATATCTTTATAAAATTTTCTATTGTACTTTTACCTTTTTCATTTTCACCATATATTAGGTTGAATTTCTTAGCAAAGCTTATAGTTCTTCCCTTTATCCCTGCAAAATTTTCTATATTAACCTGCTTAATAATTATAGTCTCTCACCTCTTCACCCGATAAACTTTGAAGTCCTTTCTTTAAAGCCAATTTTATTATTTCTTTTTCTTCTTCTGTTTCTGCTTTTTCTAGTTCTTCATATATTTTCCTTGCAAATAAGCTCTTTATTGAATACCCTTTTAACAATTCATCCATATCTATTTTCACTTCTGTTTTATCTATTACTCTTATATCATAATCATCTTTTTTTATCATTTCTTCTATGATTTCTTCTCTTAAATTAAATTCCTCATTAATTTCGCCTATTAATATTACTTTATAAGAATTATCTTTAATATTTTCTTTATCTATACAACTAAAAATTTTACTTTTAACTTGATTATATCCAAAACAACCTTCTATATTTATTTCTTTTTCATAATAATTCCTAATTGATGTTTTTATAAACTTGTAATCACAATATCTGTTGGAAATTTCTAATACTATAATTCCTTTGTCACCTAGTTCATCAAATCCTCTTCCTTGTGGACATCCACTATATGCATAACAAGTATTCAACACTTTATTCACACCAATATACTTATGTCTATGTCCTAATGCTATATAATCCATATCACTTTTAGCAATTTCTTCTTCAGTTATAGGATTATATTCATTCTTTTCTTTTGATGATATCTCTCCATGAATAACCATTATATTGTTGTATTCATCAATTCTATTTACATCTTTTACTAACGATTCATAAATATAATTGTTAGTAAAAGCAGCTCCCCATACAATGGTTTTTAAATCTTCTAAAACCACCTTTTCCATATTACCTTTAAATATATATACATTTTTAGGCCACTCGATTATACTATAAAACGATTTTTCGTTATATGGATCATGATTACCTGGACTTATAAATATTTTCACTTTATCTATTTTTTCAAAACATGATTTCAAAAAACATAATGTACTTTTATTTACTGATAAATTATCAAACATATCTCCTGCAATTAATAAAATATCTATATTATTTTCTAATGTAATTTTTATTATTTTTTCAAAAACTTCTTTAAGTTCTTCTCTACATTTAATAGATTGATTATTTTTCATTCCACTAAACGGAGTATCAAAATGTAAATCTGATGTATGCAAAATTTTTATTTTTTTCATAATATCACCTTTTCATCGAACTTTAGTTCTCATTTTATCATGAAATTTAATAACAGTCCAAAATCAATACTCTCTTTAGAACGTTTAACTCTTCAATTTTATACTATTAATTCAAATATCTACTATTTTCATATAATTTGAAAATTTTACATAAAAAAGTTCTTTCGTAATAATCTTCTCTATTACGAAAGAACTTTTTTACTGTATTTTAAAACAATGCTCATATTTGAGTACTAACGAAGTTCACAATTTTAATAAAAAACTTACATAAATTAATTATTTTAACTTAAAACATACGAATTTTCATTCTAACTTTATAGTAATTGCTTTATCTTCATAAACTTCTAATGATTTGTCTGGACTATCATATATAAAATTATAAGTTTTATTTTCTAATATTCCATTTAATATTACAACTCCAATTCCAGGCTCAATACTTTCAATATTTTCTACATCATTAATTGCCATTTTCAAATCATCTTCTAAAATATCTAATCGTAAATTTACCATTGTTGGATACTTAGTTTCATAATATATTTTTGTTTTATTTTCTTCTCTTACCACTTTAGTTATATTCAATTCAGAGTCACCAATAAAATTAAATCCATCTTCACTTAGTGTTAAACTTATTTTCTTTTGTAATTTTTCTGCATATGACTTTTTAAATTCTTTTGCTTCCTCATCGTTAGATGGCATTTCTTCTGGAGAATAGTGTTGCTTATTTTTATAAGGAATAAATGTTAATGATTTTAATTCTGAATCATTATTTAAAATCTCACATCTAAATTTTGCTCCACCAAATCCTGTAATTTCATTGCAATTATCAATTTTAACTTCTCTTCCTTTATCATCTAAGACTATATAATTCATAATTGATATTTTATCTTTAGAATTTTTAAATGTCCCACTTATATAAGTTGTTATAGGTGTTACTATTACCTTTTTTATTTTATAATCTCCTACAATAGTATTTAATGAATATTCTTCTATTTTGCTCTTAATTTTTTCACTAGATATAGGAATGTTAAAATCCCATTTATATTTTTCACCATCAACTTCATCTCCAATACTAATATTGAAGCTAAACGTGTCTAAAATATCTAATTGTGTTAATCCCATAAATGAATTATCATATATACTATCATTTATATCCAAAATATTAATTCCACCAATAGTATTACTATTTATAGGTTTTGAATATCCTGAAGTTAGGTTTACTTCTTTTCCATTTACTGAAACTTTAGTATTTAAAAAAGATGATAATTTAGCAAGTTTTTCTAAAGAATCCACAACTGTACCTTCTACTTTATATGCTATTTTAAGTTTATATCCATCATAAAGCACACTTGTTATTGTAAAATTCACTCCATTACTTTCTTTAGTTATATTTACATCAGATGCATAATCAGAATATTGATGTGATAATCCCATTATTTCAGCTATAAAATCTTTAACTGGAAGACCTAATGCATTAGCAGTTGTAGTTATTCCAATACCTATGCTTGTAAATAATACACAAAAACAAATAATAGCTATACTAATAACTTTCCTATATTTTTTTTGTTTTTTAGGTTTAATAGAGTTTAATGTCTCGTTAATCACTAGATCTATTTTACCTGGAACTTTATTATACTTACTTTTCATTTTATCTTTTAATATCTTATCAAAATCTTCATTGTCCACTTTTACTAATCCTCCTCTCTAATTATTCTAACTTTAATAATTCGTAAAGTTTTTTTCTTCCTCTTAAAAGTCTTGTCCTAACTGTAACTTCATTAATATTTAAAATTTTAGCAATTTCTTTTTGAGGAGTGTCATCAAAATAATATAATACTATTAGTTCACGTAAATCCTTATCAATAACATTTAAAGCTCTTTCCAAATCCATATCCTTATATTTATCTTCATAATCACTTTTTATATTGTTTTCCTCTAAATAAATAACTCTTTTTTCTTTTTTAATTATTATTTTACATTCATTTATCAAAATCCTAATAATCCATGTCTTAAAATACTCGTGTTTTTTTAATTTTTCTATATTTTCATAAGCTTTTAATATTGTATTTTGAATAGCATCTTCAACTTGTTCTTCATTTTTTAGTATTCCTTTTGATACTCTATATAATGATAATTTATTTTCTGTAATTAATTGTACAAAAGCTTGTTTATCTCCCTTGGAAGCTTTATATTCAGTACTATATTTTTTTAATTTATTATAATTAACTACATTGTTTTCAACATTCTCTTCTTCATTTTTACTTTTAGATATATTAATTTCACATATTTTCTTTATTTGTTGCTTAATAACATTTAACTTTTCATCTAATATATCTTTTTTTATATTTAAATTTATAAAATTGAATATTTTCTCATAACTAAAAAAATTATTAAAATAGCTATTATACACTTTATATTTTCCTCCTTTCTATATAAAAGACTTTATTTATTTACCTACTTATTAGATATCTTTACTCTTAATAATGTTCTGATATTTTTTATAAAATTTATATCTATTTCATTCTAAACTATTTTTTATAATAAAAGTAATTATGCTATATTTAACTTAAAGTTAATGTTAATAAGTGTTTTTATTATTAGGAAACTCTTATATTTAATTTCTCAAATAAATTTTATTAAATATCATCAGCTTGTCCTCTAATAAAATTTTATATACAAAAAAGAAAAGGTACATTACCTTTTAAGTAATGTACCTTCCTAGTTTCACAATACAATATAACTAATTAAAGTTATATTTATTCCCTCTTCAATTTTTATTGAATTGAGTTTTCGTATTGCTCTACCATTCTTTTAACCATTTCGCCACCTACGGAACCACATTGTCTTGAACTTAAATCACCATTATAGTTACTAAATGGTACTCCTAGTTCATTAGCTACTTCGTTCTTGAATCTAGCTAATCCTTGTTTTGCTTCTGGAACTAATACGCTGTTTGACATAACAATCCCTCCTCGGCTATTGGTATATTTATATAATCAAGAAGATTTAAATTTTATTTAACTCCTCCTGGCTACACTATTATATTACCCAGTATAGATAGATATATTCTTGGTAATATAAAGTATTTATAGCACTTAATTCATTATAAAAATACCCTAATATTAATTAATATAATATTTAAGGGTTGTTAAGATATAACTTTTAAATTATAATATAATAAATACTTTGATAATCAAAATATTTAACAATCAAATTTGTTTGAAAGGAAAAATGAATATGAAATTTAATTCACTTAAAATAGGTAATTTAATAGCACGCCTTCCAATAATACAAGGTGGAATGGGAATAGGTGTATCAGCATCAAAGCTTGCATCGGCAGTTGCTAATGCTGGAGGCATAGGAATTATTTCTTCTGCTCAATTAGGATATAAAGATTCTAATTTTAATAAAGATGCTTTAGGTTCAAATTTAAATGCATTAAAAGAACATATAATTACTGCAAAAAACAATGCTCCTAATGGAATAATTGGAGTTAATATAATGGTTGCAAGTAGCAACTATGCTGAATATGTAAAAACAGCTATTAATGCTGGTATTGATTTAATAATATCTGGTGCTGGTTTACCTACTATGCTACCTAAAATAGCAAAAGATTCAAAAGTAAAACTTGCACCTATAGTTTCATCATTAAAATCTGCAAAAGTAATTTTAAAATTATGGGATAGACATGATAACATAGCTCCAGACTTAGTTATTATAGAAGGCCCTAAAGCCGGTGGACATTTAGGATTTAAAGAAGAAGAACTAAGAAATGAAAATATAAATTTTGATGATACTGTTGTTCAAATAATTGAAGAAACAAAAAAATATAGTGCAAAATATAATAAAGAAATCCCTGTAGTAGTAGCAGGTGGTGTTTATGACGGTTATGATATTGCTAAATATCTTAAACTAGGTGCAGATGGTGTTCAAATGGCTACACGATTTGTTGCTACTTATGAATGTGATGCTTCACAAGAATTTAAAGATGCATATATTAATTGTTCAAAAGAAGATATTGATATAGTTAAAAGTCCTGTTGGAATGCCTGGTAGAGCTATAAAAAATGATTTTATAAAAAAGACTTTGCTAGGAAGAGAAAGGATAACTAGATGTTATAATTGTTTAACCCCTTGCGATCCTAAAGTAACTCCTTATTGTATAAGTAAAGCACTTATGAATGCTGTTAATGGAAATATTAATGATGGACTTATATTTTGTGGTGAAAATGCAAGTAGAATTGATAAAATGATGTCTGTTAAAGAACTTATGAATGAATTAGAAGAAGATTTAATTAATGCTTAATATAACTCATTCACAATTTATTGATATATTCATGAGTAGAGTTGTATAAATTAATTAAACTTATTAATAATAAAATAAATATATTCTCATTTTAACCTAATATATTAAATTTTAATAATTACCCTTATTTTAAATTTTATTTGATAATCCTCAAAGTTAAATTAAGGTACAACTTTACTCATTATATATATTAAAATTTATTTATTTAATTATTTACTTTTTAAAAGGTATTGATATTTGTAAATTTACTTAATATCAATACTTTTTTATATTTAATTTTAAATATAAAAAAAGCTAGAATATTAATTCTAGCTTTTTTTATGGCAGGGGCACTAGGATTTGAACCCAGAACCAATGGTTTTGGAGACCACTACTCTACCGTTGAGCCATACCCCTAAGTCGATTTTAATTTTAACATGAATATCACATTTATGTCAACAATATTTCAAAAATAACTTAATAGTAAAATTAAACTTAATTTCTTTTTTTCCACAGAAGAAATTAAATAATACATAACTTATAACACCAAACATTAACCCTGTTACTATACTATAAGTTAGTGACATTAATACTATTATTAAAAAAACTGGTATTGCTTCAGTGTAATTATAGAAATCAATTATAGTTATATTTTGCATCATAAATAATCCAACTATAATAAGTGCTGGTGCAGTTGTTCAACTTAAAATTCCCCAAAGCATTGCTCCTATTACTTTTTTTCACTAAAATTTCCGCCTTATACATTTTTAACTCTTATCAATAAAGATAATATCAATTATATTAGCGCAAATTTTTCTATATGTTTTTTGTAGTTAGTTATTAAAATACATATTATTATTTTTTTAATATATACTTGTAAATTCTAATTTTTAATAACTGTTTGTTTTGAAATTTTCTTATTTAACATTCCATCAATGAATTTTCTCCTTAACTCTCCACTTTCCATCTCAATCCTCAACCATTATTTACTTTATCCTAGATTTTATCAGCTTTTCAAGCTTTGAAAATTTTATAATTTCCCGTAAAATAAAAAACTCCGTGTATAAGTTTAAGACTTTTACATGGAGTTTTTATTATTCTTATATTTATAAATTAAATATCAATTCTTTATATTAACTTAAGGATAGTATAAACACTATATGTTATTCTAAGTCATATTTAATCAAGTCATATTAGAAAAAATTCCAAGTACATCTAATATTCCAAATCCCCATTGTGGATTAGGATATGTATCACCTGGTCTTTTTCTAGTACCTCTAGTCAAATAAGTCTTCATTGTTTGAGAATACATATATGGATCATTTCCTTCTATTATCCCCCATTCAAATAATATTGCACATGTTCCAGCTACAACTGCTGCTGCAACGCTTGTACCATTTACTATTTTAGTTTTGTTATTAGGAGCTACAGTTAATGCATTTACACCACCTGCTGCAATATCAACTCTATCAATATAATCATCTAAAAATGACATTCCTGAATAATTTACTATATTATTATTATTTTGATTATAAGCTGCTACTGTAATTACTGAAATTGCTCCACCTGGGTTTGTAAATGTACCAAAAGGATCAGAAGGACTTAAAGATGTATCTCCTATAGATAATCCATACTGTGGTATCCATATGTCATATGCTCCATCCAATACCATATTAGCTATTAATTTTATTTTCCATATTCCTGGTTGCAAATTAAAAAAATCTATCCTTATTAATTCATCTCCTGTATTTACTTCTGGAATGTAGAACGTAATTTTTACTGATGTTTTTTCAAAAATAAAATTATAATCTTCACTAAGATTTATTATTGCTGGAATTACTCCTGTATTTTCTCCTGATGGTGAAACTATATCAACTGTCATTATATTGGGTGGAGCCACCCAAATTTCTGCCCATAAATACTTTTGATCTGGAGATACATTTAACTCTATACTTCTTGATTCACCTGCGTTTAATATAGATCCAGATGCATGACCACCTCTAGCTCTCTCATTTCCTGCTCCTGTTACTACAACTATACCTCTACTATTAGAAATTGACTCTATATACTCTGCTAAAATTCCATTTCCTCTATGATTTCCAGAATTACTTCCAAGTGGAAGATATATAACCATAGGCTCAGATTTTTTCAGTGCATATTCATATAAAAATTCTAATGCAGAAAATATTGAAGTAATATTGTATACTGGTATTTTTGCATCAAATGTAGCCTTATTGGAATAATCCTCTATTAATTTTACAACTGCAAATTTACAATCTGGTGCAACTCCTTTAAGTTCTGGATTTTTACCAGTAGCACCTATTAATCCAGCCATACTTGTTCCATGTCCAATTTCATCTATACTTGATACAATATCATAAGGAGATTTTCCTTCATTATAAGATTTTATCGCTTTATTTATTTTTTCTTTTGTATAAAATGCTCCATATGGGACTACTCTTATTTCGTCTTCTTTATCTGTTATTATTGTTTGATCCCATATGCATTCTATTCTAGTTTCGCCATCTAAAGTCATAAATTCATCACTTAAATAATCAATTCCTGTATCTATAATTCCTACAAAAACATTTTTTCCAGTTAACTGTAATGGTAAATTTATTTGTAAACTTCTTACTTGTGAAGCTTCTATCGGACTAATCTCTTCAAGTGTATAAGTCTCTGTACCCTTTATATATACAATCTCAGAAAATAGAACATCATCTATATTTATTTTCTTATCTTTTTTAGTAGAGATTATAGCATACTTATCATTAATTATAGATATATAATAGCCCTCTTTTTGTAATGCTTCGTCATTCATTTTCCCTTGATATTGAACAATATAATGTTTATATTCAGAGTTATGAAATATATTTCTAGGTATATTTGATTTATATCTTAACATTTGAAATCATCTCCCTTGGAATTCTTATAAATAATTTATTAATTTTATACTCAATAAAATCATTATTTATAGCTTTCATATTCTCTCTGTATTTTCTACTTATAACGTTAAATGTTCCTAGTAGGTTAAAACTTCCATATCCACTTTCTCTGTTAGGATATGTAAGTTCTGGTTTTCTATAAGCTCCATATATTAAATAACTTCTAATTTTAGTAGAATACATAGTAGTATCATTTCCATCAATAATTCCCCATTGCAAAAGTAATGCACATCCTCCGGCAATTACAGCTGTAGCAGCTGAACTCCCTGATACAAGAGTAGTTTCCCCTAATGCTTTTGTAGTTAAAATATTTATACCCACTGTGGAAATATCAGGATTAATCAAACCATTAGTATTAAATCCTTTTCCTGAAGTTGCAATTAAAGACTCATTAACTAATCCATGATATGCAACTGTAACTACTTTTCTTGCAGTTGATGGAATTGTTAATGTACTAAATGGATTAGATTCTAAAAACTTTATATTTTCAGGTAATGTTATTACTGGTTGAAGCCAAACATTATACTCACCATCACTTATATAATCTCCTCTTAAAACAAATTTCCAAATTCCAGGGTTTATATCTTTGAAAATCACTTGAATAACTTCGTGACCTGAAAAATCTTCCGGCATATAATAATTGATTTTTAATTTAGCATTTGAAAAAATAAAATTAATTTCTTCTCTTTTATTTCTTTTAGCTTGAATAAAGCTACTTTCTTCTCCAGTAGGTGAAATAACATTTAGTGACATTTTATTCGGCCTCTTGACCCATATTAGAAACGAGAAATTTTTTATTTCCCTAGGTATGTTTAATTCCATAGTATCTATTTCCCCAATATTTTTAATAACACCTGATGCATGACCTTCTGCTGCTCCTTCATTACCAACTCCTGCAACTAAAGCTATCCCCCTTACACTTGCTATAGAAGTTAAATATCTTGAAATTAAATTATTTCCATCATGACTCCCTTCAGTAGTACCAACACCTAAATAAATAACCATAGGTTTATTCATTTTTACTGAAAAGTTCTTTAAATACTCTATTCCTGCCACAATCTCAGATGAATTATATATAGGAGTATATTTTACATTGTTTGACTGTAGGATTTTTTGAAAGTTTAAAGATTCTAAAAGTTTCACAATTACAAATTCGCAATCATTAGCAACTCCTTGAAAATCCCCATTATATCCTCTTGCTCCAATAATTCCTGCCATTTCAGTTCCATGTCCAATCTCATCTTTTGAAGGTACAATAGCATATGGATCCTCATTACCTTTATAAGCCTTTATTGCCTTATTTATTTCTTCATTAGAATAAATATTTCCTAGATAAACTGATTCAGCTTTAATATCTTGTATTGTTTGATCCCATATTGCAGCTACTCTTGATGTTCCATCCTCTCTAATAAATTCTTTATTTAAATAATCTATTCCTGTATCTACAATTCCTACAAGTACACCTTTTCCCGTTAAATTTAAATATGGATTTTTTTTTATTGCTAATATTTGATCAATTGAATTTGGAGAAACATCTTGCAATACAAACATACTTCTAAAATCAATAAACTTAATTGATGGAACATCTATCAATACTTGATCTAAATATTCATAAGGTAATGATATGACTCCTATAGTATTTGTTAATATATCTCCACAAACGTATGATACATTATCTATTTCATTTTTTAAATCGCCTCTATATTCAACTAAAAAATTGGCTGAATCCGCAGAATAATATCCAGGACATAATCTTAATTTCATTTTATTAAATCTCCTAAATTGCTTATAATTATTTTTATGTAAGATTTATCACAAAAATCTCTTTATAAGATTATTTCTTTTTTATGTTTTTATTTATATACTTTTTCTTTTAGGAATTATTCAATAATATAATATTAATGCCTTGTAAACTTATATACTTAGATATCTTACGTTTTTAACTTTAGTTTTAGAAAAATAGAATTTTATATATATATGACTAATTTAATAAATTATATGAATGTATCACAAACACAAATTAATGATTCCTATTTTGGAAGAATTCATTTAAAACCATTTGGGCAAGCAGGCGGAACCATGCAGTTGCCAGGAGGCTATACATCACCAGAACGATTTGTAAGAACAGCATATCAAAAAACACATATTAAAAACCCCAAAAATAGTTCAGATGCAATAAATGCATGCTTTCACATCATGGAAAGTGTTACTATTCCTAAGGGAATAGTAATAACAAATAGAAATGCTTATGATTATACAAAATATACTGCTTTTATAAATACAAATCCTTGTGAATATTTCTTTAAAACTTATGACAATACTCAAGTTATAAAAGCAAGTCTTTGGGATAATTGTAAAGATAGTAGTAATCCAATTTCATTAGGAAAATTAGAACGTGCAGTTAAATTTGAAGAAATATAAAAGTATTTAGAGATATATCTTTTTAGTTTTAATTAGATTATCTTCTATTTCAAATTTTCATTGTGTTTTTTCATAAATAGAAAACCCTTGACAAGTTTGTCAAGGGTTTCAATATTATAGGCAAATCTTAATATTGCAGATGTACAAAAATATCTGCAATTATTACTTTATTGCCTTTGAAACTTCTGTGAATATTACACCTAATCCATATGCTCCTGCATCTGGATGTCCTAAGCTTCTATCTCCAACTGTTCCTGCTCTTCCCATACGTGCTACGATTTCTTCAGTTTTCTTAGCACCATCAACAGCTGCTTTAGCTCCTTTTTCAAAAGCTTCTTTAAAATTATTATTTGCTTTTGCACAATCTGTCCAAGCATCAGCACATGGCACTAATGCATCTATTAAAGTCTTATCTCCAACTACAGCTCCTCTGCCAAAAGAACGTTCTCCTGTAGCTTGAATTCCTCTAACTGCTGCTTGCATCATTTCTGCAAATTCTGAAACTGTTAATTTAGTCTTCGTCCCTACTTGCTTTCCTGCTGTTCTAAAAGCCGATCCCCATATTGGGCCTGACGCTCCCCCGCAGTATTCCATTATTACTAATGAACATGCATTTAAGAATTCACCAATGCTCATATGTTCTTCTAAAAGAATCTCTTTCCATTCTCTCTTTAATTGCTTAAATCCTTTAGCTATACTCATACCAAAGTCACCATCTCCAGCATGAGAGTCTAATTCACAGAATGGTACTTCATTTTCAATAATAACTTGGCTCATCTTATCAACAATGTAAATCATATTATCTAAGCTTACTTTTTCATTATTAATATGTGAAAAGCTTTCACAAGTTTCTACATCAAATGATACTTCCTTTTCTATGTCATCAAAAACTTCTAATCCTATATATTCAACCTCTTCTACTGGTCCTAAAACCTTAAATGCTGGAGTATCACTTTCTTCTGATAATAATTCCTTAAGTTGTGCATCCAACTTCATTATTGATACAGAAGCACCTTCCATATCTATACTTGTCATATAATTCCCTACAAAAGTTCTACATATCTTAATATTTCTCTTTGCTAACTCTGCAGTAACAGAGTTATTGAATAAGTATAGTTCTTGTAGTGGAGTTCCTCCAAATCCATTTATCAAAAGTGCAACCTCTTCATGATTTGTACCATCAATTTTCATATCATTTAAAATAGAATCTACAATTCTTTCAGCTAATTCATCAGCTGTAGCTATTTTTTCTCTTTTAATCCCAGGTTCACCATGAATTCCAACTCCAAATTCCATTTCATCCTCTGCTATTTGAAAAGTTGGAGTTCCCTTAGCTGGTACAGTACATGATGAAAATGCAAATCCTAAACTTCTAACATTTGAATTGGCCTTTTCAGCTATTTCTTTAACTTCTTCTAATGACAATCCTAACTCTGCTGCAGCACCTGCCATCTTGTGTACTAATACAGTTCCAGCAACACCACGACGTCCTACAGTATATAAACTGTCTTTAACGGCAATATCATCATCTACCTTAACATAATCAACTTTAATTCCATCTTCATTTGCTAGATAAGCCGCATTTTTAAAGTTCATCATATCTCCACTATAATTTTTTATAATTAATAATGTTCCTTTTTTACTAGCAGTTGCTTTTATAGCTTTATAAACTTGAATTTGAGATGGTGATGCAAATACATCTCCACATACTGCTGCATCTAACATACCTTTTCCTATAAATCCTGCATGAGCTGGTTCGTGTCCGCTTCCACCACCACTTATTAAGCTGACTTTATTAGGATTGATATTTTTCTTTTTCATAACTTTATATTTTCTTACGAACTCTAATTCTGGATGTGCCATGGCTATACCATTGCACATCTCCATTACTACATTTTCTGGTCTATTTATTATTTTTTTCATTAGTTTACTCCTCTATTTACCTTGTAATCTTTCCCTATCTTATCTGCTGCAATAATTGCTGCTGCTACTGCTTCAACAGTTATTGGGAATGGCATAGAATGAACTGATTCTTCTTCAATACATGACTTTTTAGCAACTTCCATAAGTTCATCTTCTGTAATAGTGTTTACACCAATATCTGATAAACAAACTGGCAATCCAACTTCTAAACAGAAATCTAATACTTGATTTAATTCTTCTTTAGGTGCATTCTCTAATACTAGTTGTGCGATGGTACCAAATGCAACTTTTTCACCATGGAAATATTTGTGAGTTCCTTCTAATATAGTTAATCCATCGTGAATTGCATGAGCTCCAGCTAATCCACCACTTTCAAAACCAATACCTGATAAAAGGATATTTGCTTCTATAACATTTTCTAATGATTGTGTAACTAAGTTACAGTCTGAGGCTACTTTTGCCTTTGCTCCATCATTAATAAGAGTTTCATAACATAACTTTGCAAGTGCTAATGCTGTATTAGTTCCCTTAGCTTCACCGCATAATCCTTCTCTATATCCACAAGGTAGCCCTGCATTTACGTTGGAATATGAATTTGAAGTTGCTCTTGCTTCGAAGTATGTTGATAATGCATCTCCCATTCCTGAAACTAAAAAACGAGTTGGTGCTTTTGCAATTACTGTAGTATCTATTAAAACTACGCTTGGGCTTTGCTTAAAGTAAGCATAATCATCAAATGCTCCTTCTGGTGTATAAAGTACAGCTGAATGGCTTGTTGGTGCATCTGTAGCAGCTATAGTTGGAACTATAATTACTGCTTCTCCTTCTGCAACACACTTAGCAGTATCAATTGCTTTACCACCACCAAGACCTACTGTACAATCACATTTATTTTCTTCAGCAATTTTTTGTAATCTTTCTACTTCTTCTCTAGAACATTCTCCTGTGAATCCACTCTCAACAAAAGTAATTCCAAATTTTTCACAAGTTTTATCTAATTTATCTTTAACACGTGCAACATCATCTTTATGTGCTATTAATAGAGCTGATTTTCCAAAACTTTTAACAAAATAACCTAAATTTAATAATTCATCCTCACCCTGTACATATTTAGTTGGACAAATAAATGCTTTTCTCATAATAATCTTCCTCCTTATGTAAAAAAATCGTTTTATCTTTAATTTGTCTTTATTATAATATCGATTACAAAGAAATACATTAGATTAAAACGACAAAAAATTGCAATTTCAAACCGTAATTTTTTGTTGTGAAATCGTTTTGTTGTAATTTTATTATTTTCCTAATATTCAACAAGTATTCTTAAGTAGATAAAAAAAGTTGTTTAAAAATGATATGACATCCTTAAACAACTTTTTAATACTTATCTTTTCTTACAATATTTCCTATAAAGAAATGGTGTTATCCCTTCATATCGTTTAAATATTTTTATAAAGTACCCCGATTCACTAAATCCAAGTTCTTCACTAATTTCATTAATATTCATATCTGTTTCTTCTAATATACTCTTTGCCCATTCAATCTTTAACTTGGATACGTAGGTTGAAAATTTTTCTCCAGTTTCCTTTATAAAAAGCCTACTAAAATAGCTTGAACTAATATGACAAATCTTAGACATTTTCTCTGCCGTAACGTTTTCACTCTTATGTTTATAAAGATACTCTATTCCTGGTTTTAGAGTGTTGCTTACTGTAATCATTTCACCATTACTAGAAGGCTTTTCTCCAGTGTAGGCATTTATTATAGCATTAGATATTTCCTTTTTGGCATGCTCAATATTTTTTATTGTGTAACCTGTTAAGATATTTGAATCTATTTCAGATTGATTTTTTATGGTGTTTCGATACATTTCTGAAATCAAGTTTTTATCTAGTGCCTCTTCTATTAGATAGTTACACAAAGAAAATAACATATTTGCAATTTCCTTTACTTCTTCATAAGATAAAATAGGCAATTCATCATAATAATTTTTAAAATCTTCTAAAGCTTTTTTAACTATGAAGTTATTAGATGTACCTACTATTTGCTCTAGTATATCTGAAGCATTAGTATCTGACAATTTTACTTGCCCTGCCATAACTGCTCCAATATATTTACCATCAATTATTATTGGAATAGCTATATCTACTATATTATAATGACATAAATATATGTATGGTTCATTTAAACGAACTGCCTCAAGTCCACCTCTTGAATCGCACTTTTGACAATACTTCACAAGCTCTGGATTAGCTCTTACTGCTTTACAAAATCTATGACATCCACTATGCTTAGTAATTGGATTACCCTTATAGTCAACAATTATTATTGCTACCTTTGTAACTACTGCAAGAGATTCTTGTAAATTGACCCATTTTTCTAAATCTATAACCTTGTTTAAATTTAAATTATCTTTTATCAATTTTTACTACTCCCTCACCCTTATTCATATTCATATGCATATATTTATGTCTTATTTTATCATATTATTTGAATTCTTATATAGATTTTAGTAATAAAGGACTACATGTAATATTTTACAGATAATGTAGAGAAATATTTAATAGTAACTTCAATAATTGACATTTCTAATTATTGTATAATTTTACAGCAAATAAGTTAGAACGCTAATATATCAACTTTTTTAACTTAGGTTATAGTTGGTCTTTTAAATATTCTTTCATTTTGACACTCTTTATTATATATAAAATCATTTTATTATAATCTTATATTTCTATAACAAATTATTGATTCCATTTATAATTCTTATAATAAAAAATTCTTAGTAATATCTTTATCCTTGATATTACTAAGAATTTATATAGCTTTTATAAACTTTAATATATATTTATAATTATTCACCCTTATATTTCTTAAAAGAAATTCTATAAAATCTTTTAAGAATTTAAAATTTCCAGCACATTTTAAATCTATCTCGTACAACTTTGCTCCTTATTGCCCCTCACAAATAAGTATTAGCTAATACATGTTAATATTATCCATATTATAAAATGGATCTATCACTAGCTTTACAGCATTTATTTTTAAATAAAAAAATAAAAGCCGCAACACAACGTGCTACGACCTTTTCTGGCAGGGGCACTAGGATTTGAACCCAGAACCAATGGTTTTGGAGACCACTACTCTACCGTTGAGCCATACCCCTTCACAACATTATTTATTATATAACATGATTATTAAAAAATCAACTATTTTCTACAATAAATCTGTTAATACTTTTATGTTGTATAATATTAGCTCATCAAAAGACATATTTCCATAATATTTCCAAAGATTTACCACTTTATATTTAGATAAATCCATATTAGTTTCTTCTGTACCATCTTTTAATATAATAAGTTTATTTTCATCTAAATTATTAACTTTAATAAACTCTGATATCTCATAATTATTTAATTTGACTACATGTAATCCTAAGTCTTTAGTTAAATAATCAAAGTTATCATTTAAAGCTAAGAAAGTATAATCTTTCAATCCTTTTATTTTTTCATTATAGGGTTCTATTTGATTGTTTAATTCTTTTATAGCATTATTATAGTTTTCTTCATAATAATCTCTATTTTTAGGGTCTCTATCTTGAACAGCAGCTTTTACATTATATAAAGCTATCTTATATGAGTCTATTCCTTCAAAGTAATAAGGATTTTCTTTTGATGCTTCATTTCCATCATAATTTAGAAGTCTCATACCTCTTGATAAATTAATTATTCCCATACTACCTTTTTTAAGTTCATTTATGAAACTATTTGCCCAAGGTTCAAAACTAGTGCCAGAATAAATAAAAAGATCCATATTAGATACATTTTCTATAATCTCTTTATTATACTTAAATCCATTAATATCTGTTTCCTCTGTCATCATGTATTGAACATTATGTTTATTTTGAACAATCTTTTTCACCATTTTATATTGTGGTTTATTAACAGTCATTATATTTAAATATTTCTCTCTATCTTCCTTCTGGTCATTTTCAGTATTAGCTAATAAAGGATTCGCAAATACCCCCATACCTACAGAAAATGTAAGAGTTATTATAATCATAATAAAGGTAATCTTTTTCAAATTGATCTCCTCCGAAAATATATATAAATTATTTCCAAATAAAACTCTAGTAACATTATATCAACTAAATATATTAAATGTATATATTTTTATAATAAAATTTATTTATATTTAATTTTATATGTGTATTTTTGTATATTTTTTTACTTATATTCATTAAATTCCCTTAACATTATAATTCAAAATACAATATTTTCATACCTTGATTTTTATAAGTACAATATATAAGCTTTGATTTTATAATTGAAATTAGATAAAATAAAAAGATGGCAATAATTTTTTATATAAAAGCAAATTAAGTTTAAATGCTAGTGAAAGGAGTTCTTTTTATGGAATTTAATGTTTATAGCATAAAAGAAACTACTACTTTAGGAATAGAAATAGGAAAATTACTTAATTCAGGAGATATAATTTGTCTAACAGGAGATTTAGGTACTGGAAAAACTCATATAACTAAAGGCATTGCCCTTGGTTTAGATATAAAAGATGATATTACAAGCCCTACATTTACAATTGTAAATGAATATGATGATGGAAGATTAAAATTAAATCATTTTGATGTATATAGAGTAAATGATCCAGATGAAATCTATGCTATAGGATTTGATGATTATATTTTTTCTGATAGTGTTTCTATAATAGAATGGGCAAATTATATTGAAGATATTATTCCTGATGAATTTCTTCATATAAATATAGAAAAAGATTTAGAAAAAGGTGATAATTATAGGAAGATAACATTAACACCTTATGGGGAAAAATATGATTATATAAAGGAGTTAAAAATATGATTATACTAAGTATAGATTCATCTTCAAAAGTTGCAACTGCTGCTTTACTTGAAGATGGTAATTTACTAGGAGAAATAACTTTAAATAATAAAAAAGAGCATTCTACTATATTAATGACTTTAGTAGAAAATTTATTAGATAATTGTAATTTGGATATTGATTCTATAGATGGATTTGTAGTATCTAAAGGACCTGGTTCTTTTACAGGTTTAAGAATTGGAATGGCTACAATTAAAGGATTAAGCTTTGGAGGAAATAAACCTTATGTAAGTATTTCTAGCCTTGATGCACTTGCATATAGCATTGCTCCATTTAACGGTATAATCTGCCCTGTAATGGATGCATTAAGAAACAATGTCTATACTGCTTTATACAAATCTTGTAATGGAAAATTAGAACAAATAATGGATTACTCTGCTCTTGATATAAATGAGCTAGTTGACATGCTTAATGAAAAAGGAGAAAATGTTATGTTCATTGGTGATGGACTTAATAATACCAAGGAATACATATTAGAAAATTGTAATAATTGTTTCTTTCCACCAAATCATCTTAATTTAGTTAGAGCTTCTTCATTGGGTGAATTAGGACTACTAAAACTAAAAAATGGTGAATATGATGATTCTAACTCTGCTCCATTTTATTTAAAAAAACCTCAAGCTGAGAGGGAATATGAAAAAAGGATGAAGTTAAAAAGTGAAACTAACAACTAGTTTAATGACTGAAACTGATATTGATGCAGTTTTAGAAATTAGCTTATTAAGTTTCCCTACATCTTGGAGTAAAGAATCATATATTCAAGAATTAGCAAATCCACTTGCTAATTATATAGTTGCCAAATATGATGATAAAATTATAGGTTTTGTAGGTGCTTGGCTAATAATAGATGAAGCACACATTACCAATATAGCTGTGTGTCCTGATTTTAGAAGAAAAAATGTTGCTTCTGCTTTATTAGATTCATTAATTGAAATTAATAAAAGAGCAGGTTGCATTTCTTATACTTTAGAGGTAAGAGCTAGTAATATTCCAGCTCAAGAATTATATAAAAAGTATGGCTTTGTTGAAAATGGAATTAGAAAAAATTATTATCAAGATAATAAAGAAGATGCAATAATTATGTGGCGTATAGATGAAAAAAATAATTCGTAGGCTAAATTAGCTTACGAATTATTTTTATATTTTATTATTCAGTTATAGTCTTTGAACTTTTTTCTGGACTTCCAAAGTTAGGTTCTGCCTTAAATATAGATACAGACACCTTTTTATATAAAATATATGTTAATATAGAAACTATTATCGCCTTAATACCATTGAATGGTATTAAACCTACTGTAACATACTTTAATAATTCTGCACTGTTCATATGCATACCATATGCCGGTAAAAGTAAATACACATTTAATATAATTCCTACAATTTCAATACAAATTCCACCTAAAGCCATACCTAAAATAGCTGATTTCTTAGATTTGTTTCTTTTATAAATAATTCCTGCTGGTAGTACTAAAGATACCCCAACTAAAAAATTAGCAAGTTCTCCAACAAATCCACTTTGACTTCCTTTAATTAAAAGTATTAATATGTTTTTAATTAATTCTATTACCACACCTGCTAAAGGCCCAAATCCAAATGCTCCTAGTAATGCTGGTACATCACTTAAGTCAATTTTAAGCCATGGAAATATTGGTATTACAGGGAATTCAAAATACATAAGTATAAGCGCTAATGCTGATAATAATGAAATTTTAATTGTTTTGTTTGTGTTCTTGTTCATTTTTACGCCTCCCAAAAGATTATCTCCCTGGTGTAGCTTATTAGGCTTTAAGATAACTTTTTACTACCCTTTGTAAGATTAAATTACAAATTAAGCTATTCTTAAATTTAATATTTTTATTCTTTAGATTTTATGTTTTCTTAAAACGCATTTTTATATAAATTTTATGCTAACTTAAATTTCATAACTACCTAAAAAACAAAAAAACTGATGCATAAATACATCAGGGCATATATTAAATCATTAAGAATAAAACTATCTTAATTCCTAATAGGTTACCTTCTTTCATCCAGACTATACTGTTGGCTTCGGAGTTACACCGAATCTGCTATAAATTTAGCTCGCGGGCTTTACCGCCAGTAGGGATTCACACCCTGCCCTGAAGATAAGTATTAAATTATTTTTTACTATATCTTCATTATATATTCTTAAAATAATTTTTACAATATATTTTTTAATACATACTCATATTATTTATTATTTGTATTTTCAATTATTTTATAACATAAAATAGCCATCAAAGTACTTTCATTACACTTTAATGGCTAAATATTAATATTCTATTTTATTTTTACCTATTTTATTCTTACCTATTAATTTTCTTTTTTGTTAATTTTAAATTTAAATTTATGGCTTTTTCGTTATAAACTAAAAAGATTCCAGAACAAACTAGTATCAATGATATTAAAATTTTAATATCGAATATATTTTCCTTAAGAAATATAGCTGATAGTAATGTTCCAAATATAGGTACTAAAAAATTAAAAACTGATATTACTCCAACCTTATTAAATTTCAATAGTTGTGTCCAAATAGCAAATGCTATTGATGATAATAATGCCATATATATTAAAAGTAATATTGAATTTAATGTAAACCCTTTTAAAGATCCACCAAATAAAAATCCTAATATACTTAATATAATTCCACCTATAAGTAATTGATATCCAGTAACTATTGATGCATCTTTATCTTGAGTTATTTTTTTGCCATATATTGCTGAAGCTGCAAAAATTATAGCTGCTATAATTAAAGACCCTTCTCCTCTCATAGAAAAAGCTTGTCCCGAAATCGCTTTACCATTTAAATTAACAACAACTACACCAATAAATCCTATAATACATCCTATAACCTTATTAAAATTTAATTTATCATTTTTGTATATTATATGAGCTAATATAATACTTGCAAATGTACCCGTTCCATTTATTATAGATCCTCTTACGCCTGTTGTATAAGATAATCCAATGTAAAAAAATAAGTATTGTAGCGCTGTTTGAGTAGAACCTAATAACGTAATCTCTCCAAATTCTTTTAATGAATAATTAAATATATTTTTTTTATTAATTACTTCTAGCAATAATACTAAAACACCTGCAATAGCAAATCTATACCCTGCAAATATTAACTTTGAACATATATCATTAGTTCCTATATTAAATAATTCGTAACCAACCTTTATGGCTGGATATGCGCTTCCCCATAAAATGCAGCATATAATTGCTAATATAACTATATTTTTTCTGTTAGTATAAATTTTTCCCTTATCCATATTTTACTTTTATCTCCTCTTATGTAAGATACAAACCTAGTTATAAATCACATTTTTAATTTCATCTAATACTTCCATAACACGAATCGACTCATTTAAAGATAAATATTTACTTTCTAACTTTTGTGCTTGCAAGCAATCATGAACTTCTTTAATTTCTCCATACATATCATCAAATTCTAATTTTTTTTCAATTATATAAGGTTTGCTATTATTTATATATATAATTGCCTTCTCTGGTCTATTGTAAATTGGAATTTCTATATATCCTTTTTCACCCTTGATAATAGCACTTCTTTCTTTTTTCCTATCAATAGCACCTTCAATTGTTCCTATTACTCCATTTTCAAAAGTTAATTTTGCTTTGAAATAAGAATCCACTCCTGCTTCATTAAATTCCATATGTGATTTAATTTGTTCAACTGGTGAAGCAATCATATCCATTACGAATGATAATGGATAAATTCCAACATCTAATAAAGCTCCACCTTGTTTTTTATCCAATAAATAAGATCCTTTTTTAATATCTGTTACATGACTACAAAAGTTAGCTTCAACAGTTATAATCTTTCCGAGTTTATTGCTTTTTAATATCTCTTTAATATCATGAATTAGCGGAATAAATCTTGTTTTCATTGCTTCCATGAAAAAAGTATTATTTTGTAAAGCTTCTTTTTTTATTTCCTTCATTTCTTCTGAATTTAAACCTACTGGTTTTTCACATAAAACAGCTTTTTTATGTCTTAGTGCTTCAATTGACCAATATTTATGTAACCCATGAGGCAATGCAATATAGACAGCATCTATTTCATCATCTCTTAATAATTCATTGTAATCCCTATACACTTTGTTGCAATTATATTTATCACAAAAATAATCACGTTTTTCTTGTGTTTTTGAAGCAATAGCATATAGTTTTCCTTCATTTGTATGAGATAGACTATTTGCAAATCGTATAGCTATATTTCCAAGTCCTATAATTCCCCATTTAATCATTATTCATCTTTAGTAATAGCAGGTATAGAGTTACCTACTCATCACTAAAGTTTCACCTCCTTTTAAATATCTTGTGTATCATAAGCTAATGGATTGTATTCATCTATATTATTATAATATAGATGAAAATTCTTAAGAATAAAAATACTTCTTTTATTCTTAAGAACTTCAAACACATTTTATATAAATTATGCTTCTACATCTACATCTTTCATGCTTAAAGAAATTCTCTTCCTTTTTTGATCTACTTCTAATATACTGACCTTTACTATATCTCCAACCTTTACTATATCTAATGGATGTTTTACAAACCTATTTGCCATTTGACTTTTATGAACTAACCCATCTTGATGAACTCCGATATCTACAAAAGCTCCAAAGTCAGATACATTTCTTACTGTTCCATTTAAAATCATTCCTGGCTTTAAATCTTTAAGTTCTATTATTCCAGTTTTTAATATAGGTGTTGGCATTTCGTCTCTCGGATCTCTACCAGGCTTCTTTAATTCCTTTATTATATCTTTTAATGTAAGTTCTCCAATATCCAAATCATTACTTAATTTATTTATTCCATTTACTTCTGCTCTCTTATCTATATCATCTAAATTATTATTTTTTAAATCATCCTTATTGTATCCTAATATTTCAATTAACTTCTTTGCAACATTATATGACTCTGGATGAACAGAAGTATTATCCAGATATTCTTTGCTTTCAGAAACTCTTAAAAATCCTGCACATTGCTCATATGCTTTCTGACCTAGTCTCTTTACTTTTAGTAATTCTTTTCTTGATTTAAATTGTCCTAGTTCTTCTCTATAAGCTACAATATTTTGTGCAATAGTAGAATTTATTCCTGATATATATGTTAATAAAGATGGTGTTGCTATATTTAAATCCACACCAACAGTATTAACAGAATCTTCAACCACACCAGCTAATGATTGTTCTAATTTTTTAGGAGTAACATCATGTTGATATTGACCTACACCTATAGCCTTTGGATCAATCTTTACTAGTTCTGCAAGTGGATCTTGAAGTCTTCTACCTATTGATATAGCGCCCCTTACAGTAACATCTAAATTAGGGTATTCCTTAGTTGCAAGCTCTGATGCTGAATAAACTGATGCCCCTGCTTCAGATACAATCACATATGATACTTCTTTACCCTTCTCATCTCTTATTTCTTTTATCATTTCAGCTATTACTTCTTCTGATTCCCTTGAAGCTGTACCATTTCCAAGAGATATAACATCAACACCATGTTTATAAATTAATTCTTTCAATACTTTTTTAGTTCCAGCAATATCTTTCTTAGGTAGTGTTGGATATACGGCAGTATTTTCTAAAAACTTACCTGTTTCATCTAATATTGCAATTTTACATCCAGTCCTAAACCCTGGATCAAATCCCATTACAACTTTACCTTTTATAGGTGCTTGTAATAATAACGCTTTTAAATTTTCTTTAAATATATTTATAGCACCCTCTTCACCAATATTAGTTAATTCATTTCTTATTTCTCTTTCTATTGATGGATATATTAATCTTTTTAAAGAATCCCTTATACAAAGCTTTAATTTTTCATCTAAAACTTCATTTCTAGTTAAAACATTATTTTCTAAATATCTTATTATTTTATCTTCATTAACTGTAATCTTTACACTTAATACTTTTTCTTTTTCACCTCTATTAATAGCTAATATTCTATGTGGAGGTATCTTTTTAACTTCTTCCTTATAATCATAATACATTTCATAAGGTGTAGTATCTTTTGAATCACCTTTTGATTCTATAAAACCTTCTTTTATAATTAATTCTCTTATATGTTTTCTAAATTTAGCTTCATCAGATATATTTTCTGCAATTATATCTAATGCTCCTTGAACAGCTTCCTCTTCCTTTAATACACCTTTTTCTTCATTAATGTATTTAGATGCTTCTTCATTTAAATTACCTCTAAAAGCTCCGCTTTGTATTAATTCTGCTAGTGGTTTTAAACCTTTGGCTACAGCTATTGTGGCTTTAGTTTTCTTTTTAGGTTTATATGGTCTATATATATCTTCAACTTCTGTTAATGTTGTTGCTTTTTCTAATGCATTTTCTATTTCAGGATTTAATTTTCCTTGCTCATTAATCAATCTTTTAATATCATCTTTTCTTTCATCTAGATTTCTTAAATAAGTAAGTCTTTCTGATAACTTTCTTAACACTTCATCAGAAAGACCTCCTGTTGCTTCTTTTCTATATCTTGATATAAACGGAACTGTATTTCCATCATCTAAAAGATTTACTACATTGTTAATTTGAGCTAATCCTAAATTCAATTCTGCTGCTAATCTTTCTTCTATAGATTTCATGATTTCCTCCTAATGACTATATTAAATTATCCACTCTATTTTATAATTAACTGTTTATATTAAAGTATTAACATACCTTTAAACAAATAGGCTTTATAAAATATCTAAGTGACTACTAATATTATAAACTTATTTACATTAATATCAATATTATATGTATATTTTAACCAAATATCAAAATTAAACACTATATTAATTTCATAAATTAACATAATGTCTAAATAATCAGACTAATTATATTACATTTAATGTAATATAATCCATATTTTTATTGCTCTTATGTAAAGCTAACTGTATAATTATAATTGGAAATATTTGTAATAAGAGGTGCTGTAAATGATTAAAGTTGTTAATAAAATTACTTCATTTTTATTATTATTTTTTATATTAGTACTATCTTTAAATAAATTAAAAGTTATAGATTACTCCGAAGAATTAAGAAACATATTTTATTTTTTAACTCTTATATTAACTATATTTTCAGCTATAAATGTAATCTTAACTACTAATTCCAAACTTTTTAAGTTTATTAATATAGTCATAATATTAAATTTAATTATTGGTGGAATAATTTCTATATTGGAATCTGGATTAAATATGTATATTTATAGTTGCTTAGCTTTTACATCTATTTATTGCATTATTGACATGTTTTATAAAAAAGTGTAACTAAAAAAACATAAGCTATTCATATAAAATATGAATAGCTTATATTTTTTTATATTATTTTTAATACATTGTAGATGATAATCCAGCTATTAGTGCACTAAAAACAAATATGTATAATAATATGATTATAAACGTAAATACAAAGTATGCTAGTCCTGCTTTATTCCAAGTTTTTTGAACTAATAAAAATTCTTCAGCACTTGAATAAGTTCCTTTTTTCCATGCCCATTCATTTCCTTTTGCTCCACATACAAATATCCATATTATGTTAAATAGGGGAATTAAACATAAAAGAGGAAGATAACTATTATTACCTATTCCCCAAAATATATTTAGCATAAATGCTCCCCAATTCCACTTTTTCACTTCTTGTGGGACTTGATTTTTTGAAATATTCTCCATAAATAATGCCTCCAATTATAAATTATGTACACCATATTTTAACTTATTTAATTTTATTTTTCAATTATTTCTTTTTATGTAACTATTTACATTAAATATTTTTTTATTTTACATTTGTATTTATATAAAAATATAGCTCATATTGTTAATTAATTATTAATAAACTCTACTATGAGAAATAATTTAAGAGAGGTTAACAATGAAAAAGATTATTTATTACAGTAATTTATTATTAATATTTATAGTTCTAGTCTTTTCAATATTTCTTCAAACTACATATTATCACTTTAACTCTTCAAACGTTAAAAATAATATTAAAATAATTTCATCTGATGAATATGAAGGTAGATTGACAGGTTCAATTGGAAATGAAAAAGCTGCTGATTTCATAGAAGATTGGTTTAAAAATATTGATTTAGTTCCATTAACTGAAAATTATAAAGAAAGTTTTTATATTAATACACCATTTAAGAACGGAAATAATCCCTCATTTAAAATATTAAATGAGGATAAAGTCTTGTATGATTACAAATATGGTGTTGATTATAAAGAGGACTTACTTAATTTTAATGAAAGCTCAGTTACTTTTAATAAAAAAGATATTCTTAACATTTTCCCTACGTCTCTAACTATAAAGCATAATGGAAAAATATATTTATTTTATACACCCTCATGTAACAATTTTTCTTTTAGAAGTTCTTTTAATGATAAATCTGACTACCAATTTTCAATTGCTATAACTACCGAATTGTATAACAATATATTAGACTCTTTAAGAAATAATAATTTAATAAAAATTACCCTACCTTATTCTAAACATGAAAAAGAAACATCTAATGTAATTGGAGTAATAAAAGGAACATCTAAAGACTTACCACCACTTGTTATTACTGCTCATTTCGATCATGTAGGACAAGATTATTTAAATAATTGTTATGGCGGTGCATTAGATAATGCTTCTGGTACAGCTTTTTTAATGGAGTTATCTAAGAATTTATCAAGTTTTATAAAACCAAAAAGAGATATTATTTTTGTAGCATTAACTGGAGAAGAATTTGGATTACTTGGATCTTCAAATTTTGCTCAAAATCATGAAAATCTTATAAAGAACAGTAAAATTATTAATTTTGATATGATAGGTGCTGCTAATACTCCTATTTCTATAATGAGTGGATTAGTATGCAAAAGTAATAAAGATGCCAATATAAATTTATTAAATTCATTAGAAACAATCTGTTCAAATAAAAATATCAATTATAAGATCGAATTTGAGGATTGTAGTGATCATGCAAGTTTCACTAATATGGGAATGGATGCTGTTACATTATGTCATTCTGATGTATCTAAAATCCATACTCCAAATGATAAAGTTGAGTATATTGACGCTGAAGCAATTGATGATGTTTATTCTCTTGTTAAAGATGAAATTTCTAATTATGCTTATGATGATTTTAGATTAGTATTTTATAATAATAATTTTATTTTATTTTTATTTGCTTTATTCTTATTTATATTCTTCTTACCTACTATGAAAAAAAAATTAAAACAATATGTTAATAAAAATAAAATTCGTACACTGTAAATTTTATTTGTCTACTTAGTATATATTTTTCTATAAATCAACTATGCTAAATTTTTTAAGTGAATAAATCAAAAAAGTTGAGAGTTAAAAATTTTTCATTAACTCTCAACTTTTTTTATTTTAAGCTCTTTAAGTATGAATTTACAAATAAATCTAAATCTCCATCCATAACTGCAGTAACATTAGAAACTTCTACATTTGTTCTATGATCTTTAACTAAATTATATGGGTGAAATACATATGAACGTATTTGGCTTCCCCACCCCATATCTTTTAATTCTCCAGTTAAATCTTCAATTTTTTCTTTATGAGCCCTTTCTTTTAATTCTATCAACTTTGCTTTAAGCATTCCCATTGCTGTATCTTTATTAGAAAACTGACTTCTTTCATTTTGACATTGTACTACTACTCCTGTAGGAAGATGTGTTATTCTAACTGCTGAATCAGTTTTATTTATATGCTGTCCTCCAGCTCCTGATGCTCTATAAGTATCAATTTTAATATCTTCTGACCTAATATCGATATCTTGTTCTTTTGTAAGCTCTGGTAATACTTCCATTGAAGCAAATGATGTTTGTCTTTTACCATTAGCATTAAAAGGTGATATTCTAACTAGTCTATGAATTCCTTTTTCAGCTTTAAGATATCCATAAGCATATTCTCCTATAACTTTTAGAGTAACGCTCTTTATCCCAGCCTCATCACCTTCAAGTAAGTCGATCATTTCAACTTTATAATTCTTCTTTTCACACCATCTTGTATACATTCTAAGAAGCATTTCTGTCCAATCATTTGCATCTGTACCTCCAACACCTACATGTAGTGTAAGTATCGCATTATTCTTGTCATATTCACCTGACAATAGAATTTCCATGTTATAATTATCAATTTCTTCTTCAATTTCTTTTATATTATTAATTATTTCATATGCGGATTCTTCGTCGTCATCATCCATTATTTCTTTTAAAACTTCAATATCGTCAAGCTTAGATCGAACGCTTTCCACTCTTTGAATCTTGTCTTTTATTCTTTTACTCTCTTTAGTTATCTCTTCTGCTCTTTTAGTATCATTCCAAAATCCATCTTCTTGCATTTGAAATTCCAATTCACTTAATTGTTTTTCCAAATATTCTTTGTCAAAGAGATTCACTCATTTCAAATATAGATTTTTTTATATTAGAAAGTTTTAATAATTCTTTTTCTAATTCAATAATCAATATATTCACCTCTTCATTTTTTATTTTTAATAATACCATATTACTTATAAACAATTACATTGAGTTATCCACAGGTTTTATGTGTTTACAGTTGATAAAAATAATATTGTTATTTAAAAAACTCCGTAGCAAATTTCATAATATTATTTTACTATGAAACTTCTACGGAATCTATTATACTCTATTTATAAATATTTTAATATTTATTTTTAAGCTTCTCTACCACAACAATTTTTAAATTTCTTTCCACTTCCGCATGGACATACGTCATTTCTTCCAAATTTATTAAGATTTCTAACTGGTCCTACTGGAGCTGATGGCTTATCTCCGTGTACGGCATTTGTTTCTTGCGCAACTCTAACTCTTTCAGGTGCTCTTTCCACTTTGACATGGAGTAACATCTTTACAGTTTCCTTCTTAATAGAATCTATCATTTCTTCAAACATAGCGCTACCTTCCATTTGATACGCTTGAACAGGATCTACTTGTTTGAATGCTCTAAGCCCAATACCTTGTTTTAAGTTATCCATATTGTTAATGTGATCCATCCATTTTGTATCAACAGATCTTAAAAGAACAACTCTTTCTATTTCTCTTAATCTTTCTGATGTGAATTCAGCTTCTTTATCTTCGTAACTTTTAACTGCAACATCATATAAATGATCTATGATTTCTTCTTTTGACATCTCTGTAAGTGCAGGTAAATTAACTTCATTTGTTGGTATGCATATATCATTTAAATAAGATATTAGATATAAGAAACTTTCTCTATAATCTTCAGCATCTTCTTTGATATGAGTATCAACTGCATCTGATATTACATCTCTTAGCATATGTAATATTTCTTCTTTTACATCTTCACCTTCAAGAACTTCTGCTCTTTGTTTGTAGATAACTTCTCTTTGTTTATTCATAACATCATCATATCCTAATAATGTTTTTCTTATATCAAAGTTATTACCTTCAACCTTCTTTTGAGCATTTTCTATAGACTTAGAAACAAGTTTACTTTCAATTGCTTCATCTTCTTCAAGACCAAGTTTTTCAACAACACCTTGAATCTTTTCTGATCCAAAAATTCTCATTAAATCATCTTCTAATGAAATAAAGAATGTTGATTCTCCACTGTCTCCTTGTCTACCAGAACGTCCTCTTAATTGGTTATCTATTCTTCTTGATTCATGTCTTTCAGTACCTATTATCTTAAGTCCACCAATTTCAAGAACACCTTCTCCAAGTTTAATATCAGTACCTCTACCAGCCATATTAGTGGCTATAGTAACCATACCTTTTTCACCAGCATGTGTTATTATTTCTGCTTCTTGTTCATGGAATTTCGCATTTAAAACTTGATGTGGAACTCCTTTTTTCTTAAGCATACTTGAAATCAATTCTGATTTTTCAATACTTACAGTACCAACTAATACTGGTTGCCCTACTTCATGTGCTTTTGCTATCTCATCTACAACAGCCATGATCTTTCCTTTTTCACTCTTAAATACTAAATCAGGATTATCTATTCTAACAACTGGCTTATGAGTTGGAACAACAATAACATCTAATCCATAAATTTCTCTAAATTCATTTTCTTCTGTTAATGCTGTACCTGTCATTCCTGATAATTTTTCATACATTCTGAAGTAATTTTGGAATGTAATAGTTGCTAATGTCTTAGATTCTCTTGCAATTTTAACATTTTCCTTAGCTTCTATTGCTTGATGAAGACCATCTGAATATCGTCTTCCTTCCATAAGTCTTCCTGTAAATTCGTCAACAATTATTACTTCTCCATCTTTAACCATGTAATCTTTATCTCTTCTCATTGCATAGTTAGCTTTTAACGCTTGAGTAACATAATGTTGTAATTCTACATTTTCAGCATCTGCATAATTTTCTACTTTAAAAGTTTGTTCTGCTTTATGGAAACCTTCATCAGTTAGCATTACTGCATTAGCTTTTTCATCTATTGTATAATCTTTTTCTTTTACTAATGTTTTTACAAAATAATCTGCTACTTTGTAAAATTCTGTAGACTTTTCTCCTTGACCAGAAATTATAAGTGGAGTTCTAGCTTCATCAATTAATATTGAGTCAACTTCATCTACTATAGTAAAATTCAGTTTTCTTTGAACTCTTTCTTCCTTATATATAACCATGTTATCTCTTAAATAATCAAAACCAAATTCATTATTTGTTCCATAAGTTATATCTGAGTTATATGCTTCTCTTCTTTGTTCATTAGTTAATTCATGAACAATAACACCTGTTGTCAATCCTAAAAAGCCATATAATTCTCCCATTTGTTCAGCATCTCTTTTTGCAAGATAATCATTAACTGTTATTATATGAACACCTTTGCCTGTTAATCCGTTTAAATATGCTGGTAAAGTTGCAACTAATGTTTTACCTTCTCCTGTCTTCATTTCAGCTATTCTACCTTGATGTAAAACAATTCCACCAATAAGTTGTTCATCATAATGCTTCATATTTAACACTCTTTTAGATGCTTCTCTAACTACAGCAAATGCTTCTGGTAAAATATCATCTACAGTTTCACCATTATTAAGTCTTTCTTTAAACTCTACAGTCTTTGCCTTTAATTCATCATCTGAAAGTTTTTGCATGACTTCGTCTAATTCATTTATTTTGCTGACAATAGGTCTAATTCTCTTTACTTCTCTTTCACTATATGTTCCAAATACGGCACTTAATAATCCCATAATGTCATCCTTTCAAACTACAATATTTTGTCAATAAAAGTAATTTACTTTCTTGCAAATCGTACATTCTATCATTATAACATTCTATATCAATTATTTTCAATAAAATTTACATTTTTTTGTTTAATATCAATTTCCATCACAAGAATAATGTGGATTATATATATGTTTTTTATTAAAATCATCCTAAACCTAGATTTTATCTAGCTTTCTTTATTTAAAAATCATTTTATAATAATAAGAAAATTTCATATACATTATTATAATTATTTATATTGCCCTAAAATAAAAATCCTCCAGCAAATAGCTAGAGGATTTTTGAATTTTTATATTTATTTGTATTCTGGATCTAATAATCCATAATCTCCATCTTTTCGTTTATAAATTACATTTATTTTATTACTATCTACATCTTGATAAACAAAGAAGTTATGTCCCACTAATTCCATTTGAAGTATTGCCTCATCTATGTCCATAGGTTTAACACCAAATCTCTTTCTTTTAACTAGCTTGGCTTCTTCTTCATCAACTGCAACTGGAGATAGATCTACTATTTCTCCAAATTTTAATGAGCCACTCTTTTTTCTAGACAATTTAGTTTTTTGTTTTCTAATTTGTCTTTCTAACTTTTCTGCAACTAAATCTATAGCTCTATACATGTCCTCATTAGCTTCTTCGCCTCTTAGTACGACTCCATTAAAAGGTATCATGACTTCTACTATTTGCCTATTTCTTTGTACGCTTAAAGTAGCTTTGGCTTCTATATCAGAATTAAAATATTTTCCCAACTTGGAAATTTTCTTTTCGACCATTTCTCTTAATGCATTAGTTAACTCAATATTCTTTGCTATAACTATTACTTTCATAAAAAATCCAGCCCCTCTCTGTATAAAACCTTTTAGACAAAATTTATTTTTTTGTTAACTATATTCTACTACTTTTTTATATAGTTAACAAGAGCAATGTTCAGAATTTACTGAAAATTTTAACTTCCTATTTTATTCTTTTTATTACAAATTATTACTTATAAGTGTATAAAAAAAGTAAAGCTAGTTGACCTGGTTTTTGCCCCCACACTCGCCTGCTGGAGCTTTTGCTACTAAAAGTTAATTCCTCACTACTAACCCTCTCACTCTTCATGAATGGCAGGACTCACTTCTATACCGCACCATGCTCATTAGACATTTTATCTAACTTAAGTGGATCGTTTTGCCTGCGACTAGCATCGACTTTCAACCACAAACCTAGCTTTACATTAATATTATATATGACTTTTCGCTAAGGTCAATAGTTTTATTTCTTTTGCTCCATATTTTTTTAATATTTTATGTCCTTCTCTTATTGTAAACCCAGTGGTTGTAACATCATCAATAAGTATTATTTTTTTATCAGTTAAATCAATTTTCTTTATTACATCAAATGAACCACTAATGTTTTCTTTTCTTTCGTTTTTATCTAACATTTTTTGTTCCTTTGTATCTTTTACTTTAATTAATATTTTTTTACATTCTATATTTAATGAATTAGCGATTTTTTTTGCAATATATTCACACTGATTAAAACCTCGCTTTTTTTGAGATTTAATAGTCATAGGTATATATGTTATTATATATTCTTTATAATTCATATTATCGATAATATATTTTTCTAAAAATTCAGCTAAGATATCTCCTGCTGTAAAATTATTCTTATACTTAAATTTAAGTATAAGTTCTTTTATTACTCCACCATAATACCCATAACTTATTATCTCATTATCATTGTTTTTAATACATGTAATTTTAGACCTACAGATATCACATATTCCAACATAGTCATTTCTCTTACATAATATACAATAATTTTCAATTGGATATATTACTGAAACTAAACTCTCATATATAATTTTTATTATTTTCTTGATGTTTTCTCCCATATTTTTCTGTTAAATTCTCTTGATAATTCTTTTGCTTTATCAATATCTTCTGAAATACTATTAGACACTAATAAAACCTCAGGAAGTTCTTTATTGATTTGTCCTATTTTGCCACATAAATACATGAATTTTTTATAAGTATATCTAAGATCATCAGCAAATAAGATCACAGCATCATTAACAAGACAATATTCACTCAACTCCTTAACTTTATCTGTTATTATAAATATCGCCTTATCTTTATATTTTAATACTCTACTACACCTTTTAAATTCATCTTCTTCAGATACCCTTATAACTTTTACACCTTTCATTATTAACTGTGTTTCAAAATAATCATATACTAAATTTAATTTTTCCTTATCAGGAGTATAAATAGCAACTTTTTTTCTCATGCTTACAAACCATTTAAGATATTCATATAAATTATAAGGTATATCAGTATTTAAATTTATTCTCGTTGTTAATATTCTAGGTTCAACAAACGGTTTTTCATAATTATATGGTGATATTTCAATAAACTCTCCATTTAAGCTTATTTTCTCTATTCCATAAAATATTATTTTATGGCTTAAAATAGAACAAATATCCATCTTATTTCTTATATTTGAATTATCAATATTTGAGAAATAACCTATATCATCAAATATAATCAAGTCATATTTACCTCTAATAAGCCCTAAATTTTTTTCATTTACAAATGTTAAATTAGAAATTCCCTCACCGCATTCTATATATGAATAGGTTATCTCCAAATTAACTTCTCTTAATAAAGTTAATAATTCTCTGTTTTCCCTATTATTTCCCCAAACATACAGTACCTTTCCACCTTGCATAGAAATTTCATTTATTATATCTGAAAATATATATGATGTATTAAAAGGCACAGTAACTATATTTAAAAATTTTATATTTTTTTTATACCAATGAGCTATCTTATCTATTGCATAATTTAATTCTTCATAATCAAGCTGATTATATTTGCTCATTTAAAAATCTCCTTTTATAAATTATAATATTATGCTATTCTATCGCATTAGTCAGTATGTCTTTAATTCTATATTTAAGTCCTGAATACCTCTCCATGATATTTGTATTTCCAACCATGTAAATTAAAGCTCTTTTTACTCCAACAACTACCACAAGCTCTTTTGCTCTAGTTATACCCGTATATAAAAGATTCCTATTCATTAAAAAAGGGCTCCCCATGAATACTGGAATTATTACTACTTTGAATTCACTCCCTTGACTTTTATGTATTGTAGTAGCATATGCTAAATCTAATTCATCTAAATACATAAAATCATATATAACTTTTCTCTCGTCATCAAATGTTATAGTAAAACTTTTATTTTCTTCATCTATGCTTTGTATAAAACCTAAATCACCATTAAATACTCCAACACCTTCATATTCTCCCTCACCCTTAATTCTAGTCCATTTTAAAGAATAATTATTTTTAGTTTGCATTATTTTGTCACCCTCTCTAAAAATAATTTCTTTTATCTTCTTCTCTTTCTTTTCTTTTGATGGTGGATTAAATACCTTTTGAAGATTTATATTTAAATTATTTACTCCAAGTATGCCTTTTCTCATAGGACTTAATACTTGCATATCTCTAAATCTATTCCATTGTTTGTTAAAGCTTGGAAGTCTCCTATTTATTAAATCTATTATAACATTAACTGTTTTATTTAAATTTTCTTCACCAATAAAGAAAAAATCCTTATCTTTTTGATTTAATATTGGTGCCTCACCTTGATTTATTCTATGAGCATTCGTTGTTATTAAACTTTCAGTTCCTTGTCTAAATATTTCATTAAGTCTTACAACTTTAATATACTGGCTCTCTATTAAATCTTTTAATACATTTCCAGCTCCTACTGATGGCAATTGATCAACGTCACCAACAATTATTAATCTAGTACCTAAATTAACAGCTTTTAGCAAATTATGCATAAGCATTATATCTATCATAGAAGCTTCATCTATAATTATAACATCAGTATCTAATGGAGATGATTCACTCTTTCCAAAAACAGAGTCATCTTCAGCTACACCTATTTCTAATAATCTGTGTATAGTCTTAGCTTCACGGCCTGTTGATTCCGTCATCCTTTTTGCAGCTCTTCCAGTTGGTGCACCTAATATTACATCCATACCGTTCTTTTCATATATATCAATTATACATTTTATTATAGTAGTCTTTCCTGTACCAGGACCACCTGTTATTATTTCAATTCCATTATTAAAAGCTCCAAGTATAGCTTCCCTTTGAGATGCCGCAAACTTTATATTATATTCCTTTTCTAATACATTTATTTCAAAATCCAAGTCAGAATTAATAGTTTGTATTGTTTGCATACCCAAAGTAATTATTTTATTTGTAACCCCTAGCTCACAATAATAATAAGGAAGTAAATATACAGCTTCTTCTTCTCCCAATTTTTCTAATATTATATTTTTTGAAACAGCTATTGAGTATACACTTTCCTCTATTAATATTCTTTCAATAGATAAAAGTTTTTCGCAATCTTCTATTAATTTTTCTTTTGGCATATATGTATTACCTAATAAACAAAATTGATTTAAAGTATGCTTTATACCACTTTTAATTCTAAACTCTGAATTATCACTTATTCCAAGATTCATAGCAATTCTATCTGCTGTTTTAAATCCAATTCCAACTATCTCTTCAGATAATATATAAGGATTTTCTGAAACTATTTGATTAGATGATGGTCCAAATTTTTTATATATTTTCATACATTGATTATTGCTTAATCCATACTTATGAAAATGTAATATAACTTCCTTTAATCCATTCTGTTCCATATAAGATTCATATATTATCATGAATTTCTTTTTTCCTATGCCTTCTATTTCCATTAATTCTTCTATATGATTTTCTAGTATATCTAAAGTTTTTTCACCAAACTTATCAATTATCTTTTTAGCTGTAACTGGACCTATTCCATGTATTATTCCTGCACTCAAATATTTTTCTATTCCATCTAATGAATCTGGTAATATCTCTTCAAATTCAGATATTTCAAACTGCTGTCCAAACTGTTTATGTACAGTCCAATGTCCCTTTATTCTTACATTTTGCCCCTCTTTTATAAATGGAATAGTCCCCACTGCACTTATTAAGTTTTTAGCAGTTCTTATTTTACAAACTACATAGCCAGTTTCCTCACTTTTAAATACGATGTTTTCAACAAAGCCATCTATGACTTCCATATAATCTCTCCAAATCATTAAAATAAATTTATTATATAATCTTTCTACTTTATAACTTTAATTTGTTAATATTTTTCTAAAATATAAAATTTCATAAATTACAAAGTTACTATTTATCAAGGTTATAAAGTTCAATTAGTCTAATTCTTATTAAAAATAATATTTATAATATTATACTATGAATAATACATTTATAAAAATTTAAATATATTAACTATAGTATCGACATAATCTAAAAAAATAACATAGTGTATTTTAAGAACTCTTAATTTAAGTTCTTTCTAAGGTTAATTATGAATATATACAAATTTTATTAATGCATAGTAAAAATAAAAAAACTCACCTTACTATTAATATACTTAATAAGTAAGATAAGTTTTTATAAATTATATAAAGCCCACTAGCTTTTTATATATATTTTTTTATTTCTTCAATCTTATTTAATCTTTCCCATGGTAAATCAAGATCAGTTCTTCCAAAATGTCCATAAGCAGCAGTTTGCTTAAAGATAGGTTTTCTTAAATCTAAATCTCTTATTATAGCACCTGGTCTTAAATCAAATACGTTTTCTACTATTTCAACAATCTTATCTTCTGGCATTTTACCTGTTCCAAAAGTTTCAATTTCAATAGAAACTGGTTTTGCAACTCCAATAGCATAAGCTAATTGTATT
Organism: Clostridium cagae; assembly: GCF_900290265.1. Taxonomy (NCBI): domain Bacteria; kingdom Bacillati; phylum Bacillota; class Clostridia; order Eubacteriales; family Clostridiaceae; genus Clostridium; species Clostridium caccae. Next base: position 69,051 of record NZ_OKRA01000001.1, on the reverse strand, counting down.
TCTAATTTATCTGCAATTCCTGCTGCAACTAAGTTTTTAGCTACCCATCTTGCTGCATAAGCTGCTGATCTATCAACCTTAGTTGAATCTTTTCCTGAAAATGCTCCACCACCGTGTCTTCCATATCCACCATATGTATCAACTATTATTTTTCTTCCTGTTAATCCTGAATCCCCTTGAGGACCTCCTACAACGAATCTTCCAGTAGGATTTATAAAATATCTAGTTTCTGAATCTAATAATTCAGTTGGAACTACTGCATTTATTACATATTCTTTTATATCTTTTTCTATTTTTTCCAATGATACTTCTTCGCCATGTTGAGTAGATATAACTATTGTATCTATTCTCTTAGGCTTATTATTTTCATATTCAACAGTAACTTGTGTTTTTCCATCTGGTCTTAAATAATCTAAAGTTCCATCTTTTCTTACTTCTGTAAGTCTTCTAGATAATTTATGAGCCATATAGATTGGTAGTGGCATATATGCATCTGTTTCATTAGTAGCGAATCCGAACATCATACCTTGGTCTCCAGCTCCTACTGCTTCTACCTCATCTTTTTGACCCTTTTTAGATTCAAGAGCCTCATCAACTCCCATTGCGATATCTGCTGATTGTTCATCTATAGTAGTCATAACTGAACAAGTATCACAATCAAATCCATATTTAGCTCTATCATATCCAATTTCTCTAACTGTTTCTCTAACAACTTTAGGAATATCAACATAACAATTAGTTGATATTTCTCCCATTACCATAACTAGTCCTGTAGTAGTACATGTTTCGCATGCAACTCTAGCATTTGGATCCTTAGTTAAAATAGCATCTAAAATAGCATCTGAAATTTGATCGCACATTTTATCTGGATGCCCTTCTGTAACTGATTCTGATGTAAATAATCTTCTCATTGTTTTCTCCCTTCACTCTGCTCTTTATTATAATAAATTCTTAAACTCATATTTGATTTTGATAATTTTCTAAAGAAGAACAAAATCGCTAAGGCGACTTTGGAGCCGTCGATTTTTTTAGCCATGCACCCTTTCGAAACGCAGTGCAGGAATAATGGTGCGGCATATGATTATTTTTTATTCTTTAGGGGTACTCATAATACCTTTAAAACACATTATTTTAAAAGTTATACACAAATTTTTTAATAATATAAATTCCTAAAGAATAAAAAAACTCTTCGATAAGAAGAGTACTAATTCAATAATCCTTTTCTTATCTTGTAGATATAACATATCCACAGGAATTGGCACCTTGTATACACAGGTTGCCGGGTTTCATAGGGCCCTTTCCCTCCACCTCTCTCGATAAGAGTAACTTTAATTTAATTTTCATACGTATTCTAGCATATGATCTTTACTTAGTCAACATCTAATTTGGGACTAACTTATAAAAATAATAAGCTATTAAATTATTTTCATAAAAAAAGAGAATAAACATAGTTTATTCTCTTTGGTGGAGGAAGATGGATTCGAACCATCGAAACGTAACGTAACAGATTTACAGTCTGCCCCCTTTGGCCACTCGGGAATTCCTCCGCGTTATGGAGCTGGCAATAGGAATCGAACCTACAACCTGCTGATTACAAGTCAGCTGCTCTACCGTTGAGCCATGCCAGCATCTATTTACTTTTTTATTAATGGTGGGCACAACAGGGCTCGAACCTGTGACCCTCTGCTTGTAAGGCAGATGCTCTCCCAGCTGAGCTATGCGCCCATTAATTGGTGGAGGAAGATGGATTCGAACCATCGAAACGTAACGTAACAGATTTACAGTCTGCCCCCTTTGGCCACTCGGGAATTCCTCCTAGTTTATGGAGCTGGCAATAGGAATCGAACCTACAACCTGCTGATTACAAGTCAGCTGCTCTACCGTTGAGCCATGCCAGCACTTATTTATTTTTTATTAATGGTGGGCACAACAGGGCTCGAACCTGTGACCCTCTGCTTGTAAGGCAGATGCTCTCCCAGCTGAGCTATGCGCCCATTAATTGGTGGAGGAAGATGGATTCGAACCATCGAAACGTAACGTAACAGATTTACAGTCTGCCCCCTTTGGCCACTCGGGAATTCCTCCAAAATATTTGTTTTTGTTCTGTTGAGTTGTTGCCAATCAACAATGACTAGTATATATTCAATTCAATTATATTTCAAGTCCTATATATACCCATTTAATTTAATTATGTTAATAATACTCAACCTTACTAAATAATTCTCATATTTAATATACAACTTATATTATTTTATTAAATTTGAGTCTAAATAATCAATATCTATAAATTTAGAGAAAATATCCCTTATTTTTTTGTAATCTTGTGTTGATAATCTTGTTTTAAAAACTTTAAAAGCAGTTACTAATCCCTCATTTTCGTCTTCTAAATCAAAGGCTTCCTTTACCTTCCCTATATCACTTGTTGATAATTTACATATTATTCTTGTTAAATCCTTTTTATCATCTTCAGATAATATGTTCATTATATTGTTTTTATTAACTTTATACATAGATTTTGAATATGATAATACACTTACACTATCATTATTGCTAGTATTTATTACTTTAACATCTTTAGGCTGCCAATAGAATATTAAGTAAATATTCATTGCCAATGCAAAACACATAAATATCACAGTTAAAGTCCTCTTCATTATTGCTCACCTCTCATTCTAATATTTTCCACTTTATTTTTTTTTATACTTTAAACAACATTTTTTATTAAATCCCATCATATATATATGTTAAGAGGGGAGGGTATTGCATTTGACTAAGCATAAAGTAAATTACAAATCAGCAGATGCCTGTTTTGAGATATCTGAATCAATTAAAGATTATCTTAATGATGAAACAATAATAGTCTGTATCGGTACTGATAAATGTATTGGTGATTGTTTAGGTCCTTTAGTAGGGTCAATTTTAAAAGATAGCTCATTTGAATTACCTGTATATGGTACACTTTCAAGTCCTATACACGCTTTAAATATAGATGATCGACTAGAAGAAATATACGAAAAACATCCTGATTCTCCAATAATAGGAGTAGATGCATGCCTAGGTAATAAAGATGCTATTGGAGAAATTCACACTAGAGATTATGCTATACATCCCGGAAAAGGTGTTGGTAAAGAGTTACCTGAAGTTGGTATAGCTTCAATAATTGGTATAGTTGATACTGTTAATAACTCTGAAGTATTCTCTTCTTACAGTATAAGACTTTCTTTAGTTATGGATATGGCTAAATTAATATCAAAAGCTTTAATCGACGCATATAATAAAAAATAAAATCATCCCAAAACTTAAAAGTTTTGGGATGATTTTATTCTTTTTATTCAATAAGAACTATTTCTTGAGAATTCAATTCATTATCTAGCTTATCTAATTGTCCCAAAACTGCTCCTGTGCCTTCAGCAACGCATTCAATAGCATTCTCTGCTATGGTTACTTCCACACCAGTTCTAAACTCTATAAGCTTATCAAGTCCATATAGTAATGCACCACCACCAGTCATTAATATGCCTTTTTCTATTATATCAGCTGCTAATTCAGGTGGAGTCCTTTCTAATACAGTCTTAACCACATCAACTATGGACTCAACAGATTCCTCTAATGCTTCTCTAATTTCTTCTGTACTTATTTCTAATTCATCTGGTAATCCAGTTACTAAATTTCTGCCTTTCATCTTAGCTGTTAAACTTCTAGATCCTTTAAATGCTGAACCTATTCCTATTTTTAAATCTTCGGCAGTTTTTTCTCCAATCATTATTTTATATTTATTTCTTACGTATTTTATAATTGCTTCGGTAAATTTATCTCCTGCTATCTTAATTGAAGATCTCTCAACTATTCCACCTAATGAAATGACAGCTATATCACAAGTTCCTCCACCTATATCTATAACCATATTTCCATTAGGCTTTGTTATATCAATGCCTGCACCAATTGCTGCCGCTAGTGGCTCTTCAATTAAATGAACTGTTTTCGCTCCAGAATTTCTTGCGGCATCAATAACAGCTCTTTTTTCAACTTCTGTAGCTTGAGAAGGTACACAGACCATAACCTTAGGCGCTGTAATATTTCTCTTTCCGCACGCTTTTCTTATAAATTCTTTTAACATTCTTTCTGTTACATCATAATTTGAAATAACTCCATCTCTCAACGGACGAACAGCAACTATATTTCCAGGCGTACGACCTATCATTCTTCTTGCTTCTTCACCCACAGCCAATAACTTATTATTATTTTTATTTATGGCCACTACAGATGGTTCTTTTAATATTACACCTTTGCCTTTTACATAAACTAGCACAGTAGCTGTACCTAAATCAATTCCAAGGTCTGTCCCAGTTCTCCAAAACCACATTCATCCTTCACTCCTAAATCGCATATTCTTACCATTAATAACATTTTTCTACTAATTCTATATTATAAACCTATTATGTTTATCGTTCAATAGCTTTATATTTCATTTTAGTAGCTTTTCCACCTCTAATATGACGTTCAGCTTTGTTTAATTCTAATATTGTATGAGTTTCCTCTGCTATTATAGGATTTATTTTTGGTAATCTTTCTGTCATATCCTTATGGATAGTACTTTTACTAACCCCAAAAACTTTTGCAGTTTTTCTTATTGTGGCCTTTGAATCTATAATGTACTTAGCAACCTCTAACACTCTTTCTTCTATATAATCTTTCAAAATATACAACCTCCTTAAAATAATATTTCAAGAATAACTCAATAATAATTATTGAGTTATTCATTTGGTAAGAATTTTTCACTTAAACTTTTATTTAAGTTTAAGATATTTTTCTGGATTTACTTGTTCTCCATTTGGATTAATTACTTGTAAATTTAAATATTCACCAAATGTTTCTTTATCATATAATTTAGCTGTATCCCCAACCTTAGCGATTACTTGATTGGCTGTAACTTTATCTCCAGCTTTTACAGAAACATTTTTATCAAGATTTCCATACCTTGTCTTTAATCCATTTGCATGTTTAATTTCTACTACAGTACCTTCTTCAACTCCTGCATTTTCTACGACATCAACAACTCCATCTGCTGCTGCCTTAACTTCTGTTCCAATTTTAGAATTTATATTTACACCTCTTATTGTTCTGTATAAATTATCTTCTACTTTTACTGGTGCTGGATAAGTATATCCTCTACTTAATTTTCCTTCTATTGGATTTGATAAGTTAACTGTTGTTGAAGCAACACTTTTAGCTGTTTCCTTAGAAGCAGTTTTTTCATTTACCTTAGATTCTTCTTTTGCAGTATTCTCTACTCTCTCCGCATTTGGAATTTCATTTGTGACGCTTTTATCATTAATATTTAAAGTTAGCTCTTTTTCTGGTTGTTGAACCTTTGCAACTTCATGTTGGTTACTTATTCTTTTATAAGAAACAGTTCCTACAGCAGCCATAACGCAAAGGCATAGAAATAAAGCAATATAAAAGCTCTCCTTTCTTAATAAGTCTCTAAATCTTTGTCTAAAATTTTTGTCCATATTAACACCTCCTTTTTTCATTATTTCCCTTTTGTAGAAATTAATACATAAATATTGTTTTTTTATATATAAATTGGAAAATAAAAAACAAGCCATATTATTAAAAATAAATAATATGGCTTGTTTTTCTATAATTTAATTTTTCATTAACAAATGCATATAAATTTTAATTATTTATATGTTATATTTTTTATTTCAACTCCATTATAATAATGAGTTAATATTTCGTCATATTTTTTTCCGTCTTTAGCCATAGCATTAGCTCCCCACTGACTCATCCCAACTCCATGTCCATATCCAGTACAATCTATTTTTATAATATTATCTTTTATTGTCCAACTAAAGTTTGTAGAATTTAAATTAAATAGGTTTCTAAATTCAGTTCCTTTTATAATTTGATCTCCTATCTTTAATTCTTTTACACTTCCACCTTCTGTATACGAAATTATATTCATAATAGAGCCTATATTATCTTTTGATAAATTTAAATTAGAATAATTTTTATTTATTTTATCTATAAAATCATTTAAATTAACTTCTATAAAACTTTTGTATTTAGGAGCAATTTCTTCTCCTGCACTGTCTGTAGATTTTAAATAAGGTATATCATTAGAAAATACATCTTTGGCATTTTCTGTTTTTCCTGAACTAATTGCAAAAAATTGTGGATACTCTAATACTTTTCCATCGTAAACAAGCACTTGCCCCTCTGTATCTTTAACCGCTTTTTTTATCTTATCCCAATTTTTATTACCGTCTTTTTCTCTCCACTTTTTCATTCTCTCATCCTTATCCATATATACTTGACAATGAGTTGTGTCACATATTTCACCTTCACTCTTACTTGCTTCTTTACAATGATTATTAAGTTTGTTTATATAATAAGTTCTTGCAGCTACAGCTTGTGCTTTTAATGCGTTTTCATCAAAATTAGCTGGCATTTCACTGGCAACTACTCCAATAATATATTCTTCTATATCTATTTCATCAAGCTTGTCTTTATCTTTTCTATATAGTTTAACCTTTTTATTTTTAGGTAACTCTATTTTATACGTTTCTTTTACTATACTGTTATTAATTTCAAAGGGTTTAAATATGTTAAAATCAGACTTTAAAAAAACTATTGGGGATAATATTAACATTACAAGTGTTATTAATGTTATTAGTATTATTAACTTTATGTCTTTATTAAATTTGTTATTCCTCATAACTCTTTCCTCCCATACCTTACATCTAAATATATGCTCAAAATCCCCAATTATGTTAAGCCATTAAACATGTAAAAATATAATTTTAAAGGGTAAGAATTTATTCTCACCCTTTATTCATACATCTATTCTATAAACTTCAGCACCAAGATTCCTGAATTTTTTTTCTACATTAACATATCCTCTATCTATATGATATATATCCCCTATTTCAGTTTCTCCTTCTGCAGCTAATCCTGCTAAGATCATAGCAGCTCCTGCTCTTAAATCTGTTGCTTTTACTTTAGCTCCAGTTAGCTTAGGAGCACCATCAATTATAGCAGTTCTACCATCAATTTTTATATTTGCTCCCATTCTTAATAATTCTGTAACATGCATAAATCTATTTTCAAATATAGTTTCAGTTATGATACTTGTTCCTTTAGTTAAACATAATAAGCTCATCATTTGAGCTTGCATATCAGTTGGAAAACCTGGATATGGTAATGTTTTTATATCAACTGGTCTTTTTTCTCCAGTACCATCTACTATAATTGAATTGTTACTTAATTTATTAAATTTAATTCCACATTCCTTTAATTTTTCTATAACAGGCCTTAAATGATCTTCATTTACTCCATTAATTTTTATAATACTATTTGTTATTCCTGCTGCTATCATAAATGTTCCTGCTTCAATTCTATCGTATATTGGAGTATAATTTATCCCTTTTAATTTTTTCACTCCATGTATTGTTATTTTTCCTTGTCCTGCACCCTCTATATTAGCTCCCATAGAATTTAAAAATCTTGCTAAATCTTCTATTTCAGGTTCTTCTGCTGCATTTTCTATTATAGTTGTTCCATTTGCTAGTATCGATGCTGTTAAAATATTTTCAGTTGCACCTACTGATGGAAAGTCTAAATATATTCTATTTCCTATTAATTTTTTAGCTTTAACTTCTACAAAGCCATGACCAATATTAATATCAGCTCCTAAAGCTTTGAATCCCTTTAAGTGTAAATCTATAGGTCTACTTCCAATATTACATCCACCAGGCAATGATAATTTACAATATCCAAATCTTGATAACATAGGACCCATTATCAAAAATGATGCTCTCATTTTTCTAATAAGATCAGTATCAGCATCAACAGGATTTAAATTTTTAGTATTAATTTTTAATTTATCATTTATTTTTGAAAAACTAATATCACAATTTAATTGAGATAATAATTGACAAATAACTTCTACATCTTCCAACATGGGTGTGTTGTTTATAGTAATATCTTCTGGACATAATATAGTCGCTGCAATTATTGGTAAAACCGAATTTTTAGCACAACTTATATCAACTTCACCTTCTAGTTTTTTTACACCTTTAACTATTATTTTTTCCATATTATCCTCCATAATTAATTGTTAAACAATTAAAATAAATTATGTTTTTATTTCAATTGTACTAGTATGTTGTAAATATTATAGGTGTTCCAATAATTATATAAGATTTGTCATTATAGCTAACTAGTGCAAAATTCATCTTTTCACCTAATTTTGATACCCCAGTTCCTGTATAACCATTGCTAATACTCAACATATTAAAATTCATAAGAGATGTTAATCTAGTAAAATCATTTAATGATTTATCACTATCTATTCTTCCTTTATAATATAAAAATATTTGCACATCTTCCGTATTGGTTTTTTTTATGTTCTCTACTAATTCTTCTAAATGTTTTGTATTATATTCAGAATTTGTATTTATTAAAATTATTTCAACATATGTGTAATTATTTATTTCCCATAAATTAACACAAGCTTTAACATCACCATTAGAAATATTAAAACTCCTATCATCAACTTTAGTATATTTCCCTTTCAATTCATTAATTAAATATTTTTTTAAAAATATTTGTTCTGAATTAATATTCTTCTTAATTTTAAATTGTACCTTTAATCCGTTTTCTTCAAAATAACTTTCATTAACCATACTATTTTCTAAATTATAAAAAGAATCATTATTAATGTCCTTAGCTGAAATAGCTGACATATTAAAAAATAAAAATAATATAAGCACAAATAAACTATATTTAAACTTCATATTTATACCCCCTATTCATTTTTATAATTATGAACAGCTATTTAATTTTTTATTCCATTATATAGTTAAGTTTATAATATCAATATATAAATATTTCGCTAATTTGTGCCAAATAAAAACTTAAAAAAAGCTCAAGAGGATATCCTCTCAAGCTTTTTAATTCATTTTTTTTAAGTTTATTCTTTCAATAGACCTTAGCAATGCTAATTCTGCTCTTTCCTTATCATATTTATTTCCTTCAAGTAATCTTTTTTCTGCTCTTTCTTTTGCTTTTTCTGCTCTATTCAAATCAATATTATCAGAAAATTCAGCAGATTCACTGAAAATTGTCATTTCATTATTGAATATACTTGCAATTCCCTTAGAAATAAATAACTTCCTATCCTTACCATCAGCATCTGTAAATTCTACAATCGATGATATAGTACTTGTTACCATATTAGCATGATTTGCTAATATCTCTAATCTTCCTACACTATTTTTTAAAAATATTCTTTTTATATTACCATTAAATATGTCCTTATCAGGGGTAACAATCTTTAATAAAAAGGTATCAGCCATACTAATCATCTCCCTATGCTAAACTTTTAGCTTTTTGTACAGCTTCTTCAACTGAACCAATGAATAAGAATGCTGATTCTGGTAAATCATCATATTTACCTTCTAAAATTTCTTTAAATCCTTTTATTGTCTCTTTTACAGAAACATATTTTCCAGGCATTCCTGTAAATTGTTCACCTACTGTAAATGGTTGTGATAAAAATCTTTGTACTTTTCTTGCTCTAGAAACTACAGCTTTATCTTCATCAGATAATTCATCAACACCTAATATTGCTATAATGTCTTGTAATTCTTTGTATCTTTCAAGTATGTTTTTAACCTTTGTAGCTACATTATAATGTTCCTCACCAACAAGTCTAGGATCTAGTATTCTTGATGAAGATTCTAATGGATCTACAGCTGGATATATTCCTAATTCAACTATACTTCTTGATAAAACAGTTGTTGCATCTAGATGTGAGAATGTTGTTGCTGGTGCTGGATCTGTTAAATCATCAGCTGGAACATAAACTGCTTGAACAGATGTTATAGAACCATTCTTAGTTGATGTAATTCTTTCTTGAAGTGCACCCATTTCAGTTGCTAAGGTTGGTTGGTAACCAACTGCTGATGGTATTCTTCCAAGTAATGCTGAAACTTCTGATCCAGCTTGAGTAAATCTAAATATATTATCTATAAATAGTAATACATCTTGACCTTTATCTCTAAAATATTCAGCCATAGTTAACCCTGTTAATGCAACTCTCATTCTAGCACCAGGTGGTTCATTCATTTGACCAAATACTAATGCTGTTTTATCTATAACGCCTGATTCTCTCATTTCATGATAAAGATCATTACCTTCTCTAGATCTTTCTCCAACTCCAGTAAACACTGATAATCCACCATGTTCTTTAGCTATGTTGTTTATTAATTCTTGAATTAATACTGTTTTTCCAACTCCTGCTCCACCAAAAAGACCTATTTTACCACCTCTTTGATACGGTGCAAGTAAATCTATAACCTTGATACCTGTTTCAAACATTTCTGGTTCAACGGCTTGATCTTTAAAGCTTGGTGCTGGTCTATGAATTGGATAAATTTCTTCAGCTTCTACTTCTCCTGCATTGTCTATAGGCTTTCCTAACACATTAAAAAGTCTTCCTAATACTTGATCTCCTACTGGTACAGAAATAGCTTTTTCTGTATCAACTGCATCCATCCCTCTTTTTAATCCTTCAGTTGCTTCCATAGCAATTGTTCTTACTATATCATCACCGACATGTTGTTCAACCTCAGCAATTAGAGTTCTTTCTCCCATATCAATACTAATCGCGTTATATAAATTTGGAAGAGAATCTGAATCAAACTTTATATCAACTACTGGTCCAATTACTTGAACTACTTTTCCAATCTTACCAGGCATAAAAATACCTCCTTACTATTTTTGAGCTTCTGCTCCTCCAACTATTTCTGATATTTCTTGGGTAATAATTTGTTGTCTTATTCTGTTATATTTTAGATTTAAATTATCTAATATGTCATTTGCATTTTGAGTAGCGCCGTTCATAGCTGTCATTCTTGAACTTTGTTCACTACATTTAGCACTTAATAAAATATTTCTAAACTTACCTTTCAAGTGAATGTTTAATGCATTATTTAAAACTTCCTCACTATTTGGTTCAGTTATAAATTCTTCTGGCACACTAGTAATTTTTTCTATTGGTAACAGTTTTTCTGCTTTGGGTTCTTGTTTTACTGGAGAAACAAAATCTAAGTATGCAACGTTAATTTCTGAAACTTCTCCATCTTTATACATTTTAAGAGCACTTTCAAAAACAATTTTAACTTCCTTTACTGTTGGTATATCTGGTATATCAACATAATCAGCTATTGTATCAAGACCTATTCTCTTTACATAACTTAATCCTTTGCTCCCAACAGTAATTACTTTTATGTTTTCTTTTTCATCTCTGACTAAGCTATCTAAGTAAGATACTACGGTATTATTATAACTACCACATAAGCCTGTATCTGATGATACTAAAATGTATAATTTATACTTACTTTTATTAGATTTAAAATAAATACTATCATCATCTTGTGAAATAGTTGATGCAAGCTTCTCTATAATTTTTTCAGTTTCTTCAAAAAACTTTTTATTTATAAATAATTCTTTTCTAGTTTTTCTTAACTTAGAAGTGGCAACAAGTCCCATAGCATTAGTTATTTTCCTTGTACTTTCTACTGACTTTATTCTTCGTTTAATTTCTATAAGTCCAGCTGAACCCATACTTTCTACCTCCTAAAGAAGGGCATAGCTTAAAACTAAGCTATGCTTCTTGTAAAAATATCTTTTTAAACTCAACTATCGCTACTTCTAATTTAGCTTTTATTTCATCTGTTAAAACTTTTTCTTCAGCAATTTGTCTTCCTAATTCTCTATAATGAGTATCTACATATTCTAATAATTCTTTTTCGAATTTCTTTATATCTTCTACTTTTATATCAGATAAGAAATCATTAACTGCTGTATATAATATAATAACTTGCTTCTCAACTTCTAAAGGCTTATATTGATCTTGTTTTAATATTTCAACAAGTCTCTTACCTTTTTCAAGTCTCTTCTTTGAATCTTTATCTAAATCTGATCCAAATTGGGCGAATGCTGCTAATTCTCTATATTGGGCAAGTTCTAGTCTTAAAGTACCTGTCACTTGCTTCATTGCTTTAATTTGAGCATTACCACCAACTCTTGATACTGATATACCGGCATTAACAGCTGGTCTTTGTCCTGAATTGAATAAATCAGATTCTAAGAATATTTGACCATCTGTAATTGATATTACATTTGTTGGGATATATGCTGTTATATCTCCAGCTAGTGTTTCTATTATAGGAAGAGCTGTTAATGATCCTCCACCATTCTCTTTAGATAATTTAGCTGCTCTTTCAAGCAATCTTGAATGTATATAGAAAACATCTCCTGGATAAGCTTCTCTGCCTGGCGGTCTTCTAAGAAGTAGTGACATTGTTCTATAAGCTACTGCGTGCTTAGATAAATCATCATAAACTATCAATACATCTTTTCCTTGATTCATAAAGTACTCACCAATACTACATCCTGCATATGGTGCAAGATATTGTAATGGAGCAGAATCTGCTGCTGTTGAACTTACTATTATACTGTAATCCATAGCACCCATTTCAGTTAATGTATTAACTATATGTGCAACTGTAGATTGTTTTTGTCCAATAGCTACATAAATACATATTACATCTTTTCCTTTTTGATTTAATATAGTATCTATAACAAGTGCTGTCTTTCCTGTTTGTCTATCACCTATTATAAGTTCTCTTTGTCCTTTACCTATTGGAATCATTGAATCTATAGCTTTAATTCCTGTTTGTAATGGTTCATTAACAGAACTTCTATCTATAATGCTAGGTGCTTTAACTTCTATAGGTCTAGTTTGATTTGTGTTTATTGGGCCTTTTCCATCAAGTTCTTCACCTAATGAATTAACAACTCTACCTATTAACGCTTCACCTACTGGAACTTCAACTATTTTTCCAGAACCCTTAACAATATCTCCTTCTTTTATACCTTCTTCATTTCCTAAAAGAACGCATCCAACATTGTCTTGTTCTAGATTTAAAGCCATTCCATATACATCATTTGGGAATTCTAGTAATTCACCTTCCATGCAGTCATCTAATCCATAAACTCTTGAAACTCCATCTCCGACTTGAATTATAGTACCAGAATCTACTGTTTTTATTTGCTTTTCATACTTCTCTATTTCTTTTTTAATAATAGAAGTTATTTCTTCTGGCTTAATATTCATGGATTCACCTCTATTTCTGTTTAAGCATTAAATCTTTCATTTCTTCTATCTTAGATTTGACAGTATCATCTATTACATCATGACCAACTCTTACATAAACTCCACCTAATAAATTACGATCTACTTCAGTTTCAAATAAAATATTTTTATCGTATTTTTTTTGAAAAATATCTCTTAAGTTATCAAATTCATTTGATAAAAGTGGTATAGCTGTCTTTATAATACCTTTTAATGTATTTTTTCTTTCAAGATCTATCTTTTCCATCTCATTTAATTTTTCTCTAAGATAGAGTATTCTATCTTTTTCAATTAATATAAGAAGAAAAGAAAGTAATTCTTCATCAATCTTGTCTTTAAAAATACTAATAAATGTTTTCTTTTTTTTCTTTGTACTTATTTGTGGATGTTTTATTACTTCATAAAATTCATGATTATTTTCAATTAGTTCACAAATTTCTCTTAAATCTTGTAAGTATTCATCCACTTTTCCTTTTTTTTCAGCAACTTGGTAAAGTGCTAATGCATATCGCCTATCTAAGTATTCATACATAGCTACATACCTACCTTAGTAATAAAATTGCTTATAAGTTCTCTGTGTTTACTTTCGTCTATGTTTTCTTCTAAAGCCTTAATTGAAAGTTCTATAGCTAAATCTACTGCTTGTTTTTTAATCTCATACTCAGCTTTTTCTTTTTCACGTTGTATATCAGTCTTAGCTCTTTCTAATAAAGATTTAGCCTCTTCATTAGCATCTTCAACTATTTCATCATATACTTTATTGGCTTTTTCTTTTTGACTTTCGGTAATTTTTTTACCTTCTTCTTTAGCTGTTTGCAATATTCTTTGATTTTCTAGTAGATACATTCTTGCTTTTTCTGAGTCTTCATCAACTTTTAATAATTGTTCATCAACAAAATCTTGTCTTTCATTAATTATACCTTTTATTTTGTCCCAGAAAAAATGCTTTAAAATAGCAACTAGAATACAAAAGTTAATTATTGTCATAAAAATTACTGAATAATTAGTTTCCATATACTTATCTATATCCTCCCTTCGGAGTCAATATAATCAACTCATAAATATTATTTTGTTAATATCATAAATGCAATTATTAATCCATAAATAGCTGTTGCTTCTGCAAGTCCAGCTCCTATGATTAATGCAGTTTGAATTTTACTTGCTGCTTCTGGTTGTCTTGCAATTGCCTCTGTAGCTCTTCCTGTAGCTATACCAATTCCAATACCTGCCCCTAATCCTGTTAATACAGCAATACCTGCTCCGATAACTGCTAAATCCATCGTAATTCCTCCTTAAAAATAAATAAATTTTTCTAATGTTCTGCTGTTGTTTTAATATTAATTATAGTTAACATAGTAAATACTAACATTTGGATTGTACCATCAAATAAATCAAAATATCCATGGACTATTATTGGTAAACCAATTTGAGCTACCATGCCGATATGTCCCAATGCTTTGTATACTAAATCAACTAAAATTGTCGCTGCTAACATGTTACCAAAAAGTCTGAGTGCTAAAGATACAGGTAACATAACTCTTTCCATAATATTTATAGGTAACATACCTATAAATGGATGTCCAAAACCTTTTAAATATCCACCTAAGCCATTTCTCTTAATTGCAGTAAAATTAATAACTACAAATGTTGTAATTGCAAGACCAACAGTTACACTTAAGTTTTGTGTTGGCGGTTTTATACCAACTAATCCTGTAAAATTTAATAATAGTAAGTAAATTATCAATGTACCTACATATGGCACAAACCCTGCATAACTTTCTCCCATAGTATTACTAACAAGCGAAGTTACTGTTTCATAAAACTTTTCTAATGCTGCTTGTTTCTTATTCGGCTTTTGTTTTAAATTCCTAGTTAGTAAATATGCTGTTATTGCTACAGCTAGAATTATTATCCATTGAACTATTACTTCTGGAATAACATCTACTGGGAAATTTCCAATTTTAAAGGAAAATACAACCTTACTGGGTTCCACTTTAAACACTTCCTTTCTCCCTCTTTATAGAGTTAAATGTTAAAAATACATAATGTGAGATAAAGCCACACATATAAAAAGAAATGTATTCTACATTTTTTATAAAAGGTAATGATGTTAAAATTACAATACCTATTTTTAATGGTACACTCATAGTTATGTATTTGTTTCTATTATTATATCCTAAGAAACTTATGATAATATAAACATTTATCATAAAGCTAATTAAAGATACTATAATACCTATAAAATATATACTTGCATCCTTAAAAGAAAAAAGGATACTTATAATTAAAGATACTAAAAGTCCACCCCTTAAATCTAATTTGAGCATATCTTTAAGAAGCTTAATCGGCTCTCTATTCATAATCCTCTCCTCTTGACTTCAATATTGGATATTATATAACCATATCAAACTTTAATAAAATACTGTTTATACCAATAAATTGCTTTTTATCAGCATAAAATGTGTTTATCTTCTATTTGCTTTGGTACATGTAGGTAATTTTCTTGTTTAATCAGTTTATCTGCAAAAATAAATTAATCAATATTAATTCTTGCAATTATCAGAATATTCATTTTTTTGAATATTTTCTTTTTTTTTATGATATCATTTTCAATGATTATTTTACATCAATAAATAAGTTTTATTAAACTTTATTAAACTTATTTATTGAATTTTTTTATTATCTTGTAAATTTTTGTCGTTTTTGCTTTTGTACTAATGAATATAAAGATTTAGTTTTATTCAATATTTTTTTTTAATATTCACCATCAAACCCAGTAACAAGCTTATAATCACTTTATTAAGTAGTATTTATAATTGTTTAATTCAATATTATTCTTTACATCTTGCATATATTTTTATTACATATACACTAAAATAAATTATAATTGAAAATTTTGTAAGAATTCATTCATAATTATTATACTTATATTATGTAATTTTATTACCTTTTATTATAAAAAAATATAATAATTTATTATAAGTACATTTTAAAAATCATATTATAAATTAATTTATCCTTTATAAAGTCTAATGTTAAAATATTATTTAAATACTTTAACATTAGTTTTGTAAAACCTTCAATGTTCTAAACTTTAATTATCTTAATTTTACAAAAACTTATTTTAACTTCAAAAAAACATTTCATTTAAATAAACAAAGTAACTAAACTAAGTTTTGATTAAAATTTGAAAATTATGATTAAAATACTTATGATTCCTAATATAATATGTTTTAAATACTTATTAAGAACT
Organism: Clostridium cagae; assembly: GCF_900290265.1. NCBI lineage: Bacteria > Bacillati > Bacillota > Clostridia > Eubacteriales > Clostridiaceae > Clostridium > Clostridium caccae. The sequence goes on along the minus strand of NZ_OKRA01000001.1, from coordinate 52,591 downwards.
TTTTCTTTAATCCTTCACTTTATTAATTTTAATTCCTAATTATTTTTTATAATATACAATACTATATACTGTTAATTTCTATAAGTATAAAAAAATTGCTATGATTATATAATCATAGCAATTTTTCTAAGAGTAATTAGTAACTATCAATTATAGTCTTTCAACTATAAGAGCAGTTCCCATTCCTCCACCTATACAAAGTGTTGCTAAACCTTTTTTAGCATCTCTTTTTTCCATTTCATGAAGTAATGTAACAAGAATTCTAGCACCAGATGCTCCAACTGGATGTCCTAATGCAATAGCTCCTCCGTTAACATTAACTTTTTCCATATCAAATCCTAAATCTTTAGCAACTGCTAAACTTTGAGCTGCGAAAGCTTCGTTAGCTTCTACTAAATCTAAGTCAGCTATAGTTAAGTTAGCTTCTTCTAAAGCTTTCTTAGTTGCATGGAATGGTCCGTATCCCATTATAGCTGGATCTAATCCTTTTGATCCATAAGAAAGTATTTTAGCTAATGGCTTAACTCCTAATTCAGCTGCTTTTTCAGCACTCATAACAACGAAAGCTGCTGCTCCGTCATTTATTCCTGAAGCATTACCTGCTGTAACTGTTCCATCTTTAATGAAAGCTGGTTTTAATTTACCTAAAGATTCTTTAGTTGTTCCAAATCTTGGGAATTCGTCAGTATCAAATACTTTTGGTTCTCCCTTTCTTTGTGGAATCATAACTGGAACTATTTCATCTTTAAATCTTCCACTTTCAATTGCCTTTTGAGCTTTTTGTTGAGATCCAGCTGAGAACGCATCTTGTTCTTCTCTAGTTAATCCCCATTGTTTTGCAATATTTTCAGCAGTAACACCCATATGATAGTTGTTAAATGCATCCCATAATCCATCTTTAATCATAGTATCAACCATTTTAGCGTCGCCCATTCTTTGGCCCCATCTAGCACCTGGTAATACATATGGTGCAGCTGACATGTTTTCCATACCACCAGCAACTATAACATCAGCATCTCCTGCTTTTATCATTTGAGCTGCTAAACTAACTGCTCTTAATCCAGAACCACAAACTTTATTAATTGTCATAGCAGGAACTTCATTAGGTAAACCTGCTTTTAAAGTTGATTGTCTAGCTGGGTTTTGTCCTAAACCAGCTTGTATAACATTACCCATTATAACTTCTTCAACAGCTTCTGGTTTAACACCTGCTCTGTTTAATGCTTCTTTAATTACAGTTGCTCCTAAATCTACTGCTGGAACAGTTTTTAATGCTCCACCAAAGCTTCCAAGAGCTGTTCTTACTGCACTTACAATAACTACTTCTTTCATGTGTAACTCCTCCTAAAAATTATATATGTTTAATATTCTTATCGTTAAATTATTAACATAACATAATTATACATTTATTCTTTTTATTAATCAAGAGTTTATTGTTAAATTTTAAACAAAGTTTATATTTTATATTTTAAATTCCTCAACTTCTTTTTCACTTAATTCGAAATATTTCAATATAGCATCAGCTATTCTGATCGAAGCAATACCATCTCCGTATGGATTTACTGATTTACTCATACTGCTATATGCCTCAACATCATTTAATAATTTATTAGCTTCATCTACTATTTTTTTTACATCAGTACCAACTAGTTTAACCGTTCCATATTGTACTGCTTCTGGTCTTTCTGTAACATCTCTTAGCACTAATACTGGTTTTCCTAAATGTGGTGCTTCTTCTTGTAATCCGCCTGAATCAGTCATAACTAAATATGATTTATTCATTAAATTATGAGTTTCTTTAGTATCTAATGGTGGTAATAAATGTACTCTATCTAAATTCCCTAACTTTTCAAATACTACGTCTTTAACAATTGGATTCAAATGAACTAAATATACTAATTCAACGTCTTCATTATTTAATACTATCTGCTTTAATGAATCACAAATATTATTTATTCCTTCACCCCAATTTTCTCTTCTATGGGCTGTTACCATTATAACTTTTTTATTAAAGTCTATTTTTTTTAATTCTTCATTTTCGAATTCGTAATTTTCTTCTACTGTATGTTCCATAGCATCTATAACAGTATTTCCTGTTATATAAATAATGTTTTCAGAAACACCTTCATTTAATAAATTTTCCTTAGAACTTTGTGTTGGGGCAAAATGTAAATCTGATAGATTGCCTGTTAATCTTCTATTCATTTCTTCAGGAAATGGGAAATATTTGTTAAATGTTCTAAGTCCAGCTTCTACATGGCCAACTTTTATTTGCTTATAGAATGCCGCCAATGCTCCTGCAAAAGTTGTTGTAGTATCTCCATGTACTAATATCATATCTGGTTTTTCTTGTTCAAATATTTCTTCTAACCCCTCTAATACTTTATTGGTTATTCCAGTTAAAGTCTGTCTTGTTTTCATTATATTTAAATCAAAGTCTGGTTTTATATTAAATAACTCTAAAACTTGATCCAACATTTCTCTATGTTGAGCTGTAACACATACCTTTGCTTCTATTTCTTCTCTTTTATTTAATTCTTGAACTAGTGGGGCCATTTTTATTGCTTCAGGTCTCGTTCCAAATATAGTTATAATTTTCTTTTTATTCATATTTATTCCTCCAGTCTTTAATAATAGATCTGTACTACTTATTTTTTCACATATTAAGATCTATTAATCCTTGTTAGTATTTTTCGCATTATGTTTGTATATATTCTAATTAATATCTATAATCTTTTTAATAACCAAAGTTTTCATCTATGTTTAACGAATCATCATTTTTTATCCAATCCTCTACATCTATTTTAAGATAATCTTCTTTATCTTTTCTTATAACAACATAAGAAATTCCAGCATTAATTATAAGCCTTTTACACATAGAGCATGAATTAGCATTTTCAACATATTCTCTTGTCTTAACATCTCTTCCTACCAGATATAATGTTGCTCCAATCATATCTCTTCGTGATGCACTAATTATAGCATTAGCTTCACTATGTACACTTCTACAAAGTTCATAATGTGTTCCTCTAGGCACTTGTAATTTTTCTCTTATGCAGCTATTAATATCTATACAGTTCTTCCTGCCTCTTGGAGCACCTGTATATCCTGTTGATATTATTTCATCATTTTTAACTATTATTGAACCATAATTTCTTCTAAGGCAAGTCCCTCTTTCCAATACGGTTTCAGCAATATCTAAATAATAATTCTCTTTAATTGTTCTTTCCATTTTAATTCTCCTAAAAATAACATTATTTATGTTAATTATAACAGATAAATTTAAAAGGAGTATCTTTAAATTTTTATTTAAGATACTCCTTTTGTAGTACTATACTATATTATTTAGTTCCGTATAATCTGTCTCCGGCATCGCCTAAACCAGGAACTATATAACCTTTTTCATTTAATTTTTCGTCTATAGAAGCAACATATATATCTACATCAGGATGTTTTTCTTGTACTAATTTTATTCCTTCTGGAGCTGATATTAAACACATTAATTTTAAATTTTTAGCTCCTTTTTCCTTTAGCATAGTTAACGCATCTGCTGCTGAACCACCTGTTGCAAGCATTGGATCTACAACTATAACATCTCTTTCTTCTATATCTTTTGGAAGCTTACAAAAATATTCTACTGGTTGTAATGTTTCTTCATCTCTATATAGTCCTATATGACCGATTTTAGCAGCTGGTATTAAGCTAAGAACACCATCAACCATTCCAAGACCTGCTCTTAAGATAGGCACTATAGCCATTTTCTTTCCAGAAACAACTCTACATTTTGTTTTACAAACAGGAGTTTCAATTTCTACTTCATCCATATTTATATCTCTTGTTGCTTCATAAGTTAATAACATTGAGATTTCTTTTACTAATTCCTTAAAATCCTTTGATCCTGTGTCCTTACTTCTTACCATCGAAAGCTTATGTAGCACTAATGGATGATTAACTTCAATTACTTTACTCATATTTATCCCTCCAAAATTAAATGTTTAAATATATTAAAATTAATATTATTTACTGTATTTAGTTTCTATTGCACTAATTTTATCTATTCTTTTTTGATGTCTATCACCTTCAAACTCAGATGATATAAAAGTTTTTACTATATCTAAAGCAAGGCCAGTTCCAACAACTCTTTGACCCATTGTTAATATATTTGCATTATTATGTTGTCTTGTTGCATGTGCACTAAATGTATCTGAACATAATGCAGCTCTTATTCCTGGAACCTTATTAGCTGCAATTCCTATACCTATTCCTGTACCACAAACTAATATTCCAAGTTCGAATTCCTTAGCTACAACAGCTTCTGCTACTGGTAATGATATATCTGGATAATCGCAAGATTCTGTTGAATGTGTACCAAAATCTTTAACTTTATGTCCTTCACTTTCTAGAAATTTTATAATTTCTTGTTTTAATTCAAATCCACCGTGATCGCATCCAATTGCTAATTTCATAATCAAAACCTCCATACTATATGTATCTATTCATAAAAAAAAGAAGAAAAAGTAGATTATTAAACTTTATCTTCCTCTTATTTTAAGCAATAATCAAAATCTTATTTATATATTCTTGTAAAATTATACTTCTATAATATCAAATCCAGCGGCTTTATTTAGTCTATTCATAATAGCTATTCCTACACCTTTTTCTTCATAAGCCTCTGCTAATATTACATCTGCACCTAAATCATCGCATTTTCTTAATGATTCAAATAAATTTTGTGCAACCATAAGTAAATTTTCTTTACTACCTAGTACTACTTTGATTCCCTTGTTATATTCTTTTTCATTTTCTTGTATTGTAAGTATACACACCTTTTTATTATTATCTATATAATAATCTACTATTTCTTTAATTTTTTCAATAGTTTTTTTTCTTTCACCTGAAATTATCTTAACTTTAGCTTTAGGTGCATAGTGTCTATATTTCATTCCTGGTGCTTTTGGTTTTAAATCGCCAGTACTTTTTTTCATTATAGCACCATCTATTTCTATTCTATTATCTATCTCTTTTAACATTTCTAAAGTTATTCCACCAGGTCTTAACACTATTGGTGGATTAACTGTACAATCTAATATTGTTGATTCTAATCCTATATCACTTTTTTTTCCGCCAACTATACAGTCTACTCTGCCTGACAAATCATCTATGCATCTTTCTACATCTGTCGGGCTAGGTCTTCCACTTATATTTGCAGATGGTGCTGCAATAACTGTATTAGACATCTCTATTAATTTTAATGCTATTTCATTATTAGGCATTCTTATTCCTATAGTATCTAAATTTGCACTAGTCATATCAGGAATTATAGACTTCTTTTTTAAAATCAATGTTAATGGACCTGGCCAATATTTATCTATTAATCTTTGAGCTATGTCTGGTATATCTTCAACTAAACTTTGTATATTTTTTGATGCAACATGAACAATTAAAGGATTATCTTGTGGTCTTCCTTTAGCTATGAAAATTTTTTTAACAGCGTCTTCATTTAATGCATCAGAACCTAATCCATATACAGTTTCTGTTGGAAAGGCAACTATGCCACCATCTTTTATTATTTGTGCTGCTTCTTTCATCTTTTCTTCATCATCAATAATATTATTGATTTTTATAATATTGGTATTCAAAATATGTGCCTTCTTTCTTTAAACTATTGTTTGTCCTCGTGCAATTTTTATATTTTGTATACTATGCTCAGTATATATAGCCTTAACACAATTTCTATATATGCAGTCTAATAATAAATACTTTTTTAATCCGCCTTTTCTTACTATTTGAAAATAGTAAGTTTTATTTGGATTTTTCTCCTGTATCTTCTCATATTCCTTTTTTAATTTAGGATGTCTTTTTAGAAAATTAGGTGGTACAGGTCTAAGTAAACTATTTTTAAATGATACACTTGTAATAATAATTATTTCCATATCATAATCAGACTTATTAGTATGTACTAAAACAACTTTGTCACATAATATTAATGATGTAGTTGCTAATATTCCTATTTTGAACATTAGACGATTATTATTACATTTGTATTCTACATTATATCCATTTAATTTAATAAGTATAGAAATTACTATTAAAAATTCAATTAAGGTTAAATATATTAAATAAAATATATTTAAAAGATTAGTTATTAATAAAACTGCTGGTAATGTAATTGCTAATATTAACATAAATATTATGAATCTTTTTAAAGATGACTTTTCCTTCTTTATAGCAGTGTAAATATCTATAACCTCACCCCCTATTATTTAAAAGCCTCACATTCTAAAATGCAAGGCTCTTAAATAATGTCTGACATTTAAAATAATGCCTTACATTTCACTATTTCCCATTTTTTGCATTTTTTCTGCTTGATCTGCAGTTATTAATGCATTTATCATTTCTTGAACATCTCCATCTAAGAATGAATCTAATTTATATAGTGTTAATCCAATTCTATGATCAGTAATTCTTCCTTGTGGATAGTTGTATGTTCTTATTCTTTCACTTCTATCACCAGTTCCTACTTGGCTCTTTCTATCGGCAGCTATTCCATCTGCTCTTTCTTGTTCTGCTTTCTCAAATAATCTTGATCTAAGAACTTTCATAGCTTTTTCTTTATTTTTCAATTGAGATTTTTCATCTTGACATGATACAACAAGACCACTAGGTAAATGTGTTATTCTTACAGCTGAATCTGTAGTATTAACGCATTGTCCACCATGACCAGAAGCTCTAAATACATCTATTCTAACATCTTTGTCTGCTATTTCTATTTCAACGTCATCAACTTCTGGTAGTACTGCTACTGTTACAGTTGAAGTATGTATTCTTCCACTAGATTCTGTATCTGGAACTCTTTGAACTCTATGTACTCCACTTTCATACTTTAACTTTGAGTATGCTCCATTTCCTTTAATCATAAAGACAACTTCTTTAAATCCACCAATATCAGTTTCATTTAAACTCATTATTTCTGTAGACCACCTTTGTCTTTCAGCATATCTTGTATACATTCTAAATAAATTGTATGCAAATAAAGCAGCTTCTTCTCCACCTGCTCCGCCTCTTATTTCAACAAAAACGTTCTTATCATCATTTGGGTCTTTAGGAAGTAATAGTATTTGAATTTCTTTTTCTAATTCTACTTCTCTTTGAGATAAAGATGCTATTTCTTCATTTAGCATTTCTTTCATTTCTCTATCGCTTTCATCACTTAGCATTTCTTTATTAACTTGTAAATCTTCAATCACTTGTTTGTATTCTTTATATGCATTCACAATGATTTCTAAGTCAGCTTGTTCTTTACATAACTTTCTCCATTCATTTTGATTTTGCATAATTGATGGATCACTAATTTTAACTGATAATTCATCATACTTATTTTCTATAAAGGCTAATTTATCTAATAACATTTAATCACTCCGTAATTCATTTTTACACATATCATATATAAAATATTTTTAATAATATATTTTAAATTCACTTCAAAATTCTGTTAAACATGGTCTTATTAAATTAAAAATTATTTTCTTAAGTTTAAGACCACTTAGTATTATAACATATATTAAAACTTTTAATCAATAATCAGGTATACATAGAGTATATTCTTTAGTTAATTATATTTATTATACCCTCTTATATAAAAAATAAATTTATAATATTTTTACATTCAAATTCTTATTTATAATACTTTCCTATTACTACTCTATCTAATCCTGCTAAATCTTTTACTATTTTTACTTCAATAAAATTTTTTTCTTCCATCAACTCTTTTACATCAGTACCTTGATTATAACCTATTTCAAATGCTAGTATTCCATTTTTATTTAAAACATTTATACTCTCATTTATTATTCTTTTATAAAAATCTAATCCATCTTTCCCACCACTTAAAGCTGTATGTGGTTCATAATTCTTAACATCTTCCATTAAATCATTTATTTCACATTCTTCTATATATGGTGGATTAGATACTATAATATCATATCTCTTTGCATCATTTATACTTTTATTTAATAAATCGCTCTTTATAAAACTTGCTCTATCTAAAATATTAGATTTTTCTATATTAATTAATGTAACTTTTTCTGGCGTTTCATAATAATCAATTAAATCTACATTAATATTTTTCCTTAAATTAGCTAATGCTATTCCTATTGCACCTGATCCACAACATAAGTCACATATCTTTTTACTATCATTTTCATCTATATGCTTTAATACTTCTTCAACTAATATTTCCGTATCAGCTCTTGGAATAAGCACACCTGGTTCTACATAAAAATTTATATTCATAAATTCACATTCATTTAATATATACTTAACAGGCATTTTTTCTTTTCTCTTATTAATAAGTTCCATATATTTTTCTTCATTGGTTTTATCTATTTTTTCTTCTCTATGTGTTATTAAATATATTTTTTCCTTATTCAATACTTTTCCTAATAATAATTCTGCATCTAATCTTGAAGTGTTAATTCCACATTCATTTAAAATAACAGTTCCTACATTTAATAACTCACCTATACTTTTACTATTCATCATCTCTAATACCTTCCGCTGCTTTAAGTGATGCAATTGCTACTTCTATTTGAAAATCATCTGGTTCTTTTGTAGTTAAACCTTGTAATTTTAATCCTGGCCATGCAATTGCTTTTGCTATGGAATTATCATTCTTTCCTAGCCATTTTATTAATTCATAAGTAATGCCTGTAATTACAGGTATTAATATAATTCTTAATATCAATCTTTCAGTAATACTTCCCCATCCTGTAAAAGAAAATACAATTATACTAACAAACATTATTAAAAATAAAAAATTTGTTCCACATCTAGGGTGAAATCTACTGCATTTTTTAACATTTTCCACAGTTAACTCATCTTCATTTTCATAACAAAATATAGTTTTATGTTCTGCACCATGATATTCTAGAACCCTATATATATCATCTAATTTACTGATAATAAACATATAACCTACAAGTATAATTATTCTAATAATAGCTTCTATAAAATTTAATGCAATATGAGATGTAGTAAAATTTTTAAATAAAGCTGCTATGCTAGTTGGCAGTAATACAAAAAGAGCTATGGATATCATAAATGAAAATATTAAAGTTATCATCATGATTAAATCATTAGATTTATCCCCTAATTTATCATTAATCCATTTTTCAAACTTTGAAGGTTTCTCATCTTCATCAAAAAATGATGCAGAATAATTTAACGAATTCATTCCAACTTTTAATGAATCAATTAATATAAAAAAACCTCTCAGAAAAGGAATATTTAAAAATTTATATTTTTTAGTTATAGATTCTGCTCTATCCATTTTTATTTCTATATTTCCTTTTGAGGTTCTAACAGCTGTAGCTAAACCTTTGCTGCCTCTCATCATTACCCCTTCAATAACTGCTTGACCTCCAACATCACATCTCTTCATACCTATTCTCCCCAATTACTAATTATTTTTTAATTAATCTTTTTATATTTGTAATAGCATTCACCACATAAAGATTCATAATGAACATCATTTTCTTGATCTATTGCTACTTGTTGTCCTTCAAATACAAATCTACCATTAATTTTTCTACCATTTAATATAGCTTTTTTTCCACATGCACATATTGTTTTCATTTCTTCAATACTGTGTGCTAATAATAATAGTCTTATACTACCTTCAAATCCATTCATTTTAAAATCCGTTCTTAATCCATAACATATAATAGGAATATCTAATGTAACAGCAATCTTAAATAACTGATCTATTTGATTTGATTTCATAAATTGTACTTCGTCAACTAAGAGACAATCAATTTTTGATTTTTGATTTATATATTCTGATACTAAATCAAAAATATTATCTTTTTCTGAAATCATAATATCTACTTTTTTTTCAACACCAAGTCTAGATACTATTTTATCTCCACCTTTATTATCAACAGATGGCTTTATAATAACTACATTCATTCCTCGTTCTTCATAATTATAAGCCACTTGCATTAAATGAGTAGATTTCCCAGAATTCATTGCTCCATACCTAAAATATAATTTGCTCATGCTTAAATACTCCTCTTCTTTTAATTATCTTAATCGATTATAACATTTAATACATATGTAAAAAAGGGCTTTTTACTACCATAAATTTGTATTGACCGTCATATTACGCTATGATATAATTTAATAGCTATTTAATAATAGTAATAATAAGTTAACTTATTGGAAGAGGTGAAAAATATGAAACAAGGCATACATCCAGAATACCACACAGACGCAGTGGTTAAGTGTGCATGTGGAAACAGTTTTACAACTGGTTCTGTTAAAGAAGAACTAAAAGTTGAAATATGCTCTAAATGCCACCCATTCTTCACTGGTAAGCAAAAGATCGTTGACGTTGGCGGTAGAGTTGAAAAATTCAACAAAAGATTCAATCTTGATACTAAATAGAACGTTAAGGGAAAGACTTAGTCTTTCCCATTTTCTTTTTTATTTACATATGATTAAAAGCTCTATAAATAAATAGTTTATCCTATTTAAAAATTGTGATAAACTACTTGTATGTAATTTAGTAGAAATGAGTGGAATTTAATGAAAAAAGTTTTAATTTTAACAACTTCTACAGGGCAAGGTCATAATCAAGCAGCAGATTCAATATCTGCTTCATTTGAGAACTCTGGATACGAAACTATAAAATATGATTTTTTATATAAAAGTAGTAAATTTTTAAGCGATTTAATAGTCACAGGGTATGAAATTCTAGCTTCTAGATTTCCTAGTCTCTATGGCTTATTTTACAGCTTAACTAATAATAACTTTACTAATACTTTATTGAAACTAGTTTTTTTCTTTACTAAAAAAAAGTTATATAAACTAATAAATGAAACTAAACCTGATATAATAATTGCTACTCATTCATTATCTGTTAATATAGTAACCTCATTAAAAAAACACGGATTAAATATTCCTTATATAATGATAGTTACAGATTTTAAAGCACATCATACTTATATAAATAACTATGTAGATGCTTATATTACCGGAAGTGAATATACAAAGCAATCTTTAATAGATAAGGGAATAAATAAAGATAAAATTTACCCTATAGGTATTCCTATAAAGAAAATTTTTTACACTAAAAATAATTCTCTTAAAAATTTAAATGATGATTATTTTAGTTTATTATTAATGAGTGGAAGTCTTGGACTAAATACAATCTCATTAGTTTTAAAAGAATTATTAAAAAGTCCTCACAAACTAAGAATAACTGTAGTTTGTGGGAAAAATAAGAAATTAGAAAAATCATTAAATACTTATTGTAGTAATAATTCTTATGATAATAAGAAATTACATATATTAGGATTCACTAATGATATACCTGTATTGATGGATTATTGTGATATAATAATTTCAAAACCAGGTGGATTAACCGTAACTGAATCTATTGTTAAAAATATTCCTTTAATAATTCCTTTTGCAATTCCTGGACAAGAAATGGAAAATACTGAATTTTTAGTTAAATCTGGTTATTCAATTTATATAAAAGATTTAACTAAAATAAATAATACTGTGGAATATTTAATTAACAATCCTATAGAATTAAGAAATTTAAAAGATAAATTGATACTTCAATCATCTAACTATAGTGTAGATGAAATTGTAAATATAGCTGAAAATTTAATAAATAAAAATAAGTAGAAACTTAAAATTTCTACTTATTTTTTATTAACTTAAATTCTATTTGTTATTTTGTCTTCTTTTTTCAAACTCTACTTTCTTAAATACATTTATAAATTCTTTATTATCTGAAGTTTTGGATAGCATACCTATAAGATTTTCTGTTACATCTTCTATATTTCCATCTCTATACATAACCTTTCTTATTGTATACGCCACATCTTTTTCTTCTTTAGAGAATATTAGATCTTCTTTTCTAGTTCCCGATTTATAGATATCAATAGCTGGGAATATTCTTCTTTCTTGTAGTTTTCTATCAAGATGAACTTCCATATTTCCTGTTCCTTTAAATTCTTCAAATATCATATCATCCATTCTAGATCCTGTATCTACAAGTGCTGTTGCTAAAATAGTTAAACTTCCACCCTCTTCAATATTTCTTGCAGCTCCAAAGAACTTTTTAGGCATTATCAATGCTCCTGGATCTAGTCCTCCTGATAAAGTTCTGCCTGTTGGTGTTATTGTTAGGTTGTACGCTCTTGATAATCTAGTTATACTATCCATAAGAATTACAACATCTTTACCTTGCTCAACCATTCTTTTAGCTCTTTCCAACACTATTCTTGATACCTTAGCATGATTTTGAGGTTCTTCATCGAATGTTGAATATATTACTTCTCCGTTTATAGATCTCTTCATATCTGTAACTTCTTCCGGTCTTTCATCTATAAGAAGAACTATTAGCTTTATATCAGGATAATTTGTAGATATATTTTGTGCTACTTTTTTTAATAAAGTTGTTTTTCCGGCTTTAGGTGGGGCTACTATAATTCCTCTTTGCCCTTTACCTATAGGACAAATTATATCCATAAGCCTTGATGATAAATCCTTTTCATCAGAAGTCTCAAGTCTTAATCTTTCTTTAGGATAAATTGGTGTTAATGTTTCAAAATATTTTCTTCCTATTGCCCTTTCAGGATGTTCACCATTTACCTTTTCAACAAATAAAAGAGCTTTAAATTTTTCTCCTTCTTTTGCTTCTCTTATTTTACCTTGTACTTCATCACCTGTTCTTAAATTAAATCTTCTAATTTGAGAAGGTGAAACATAAATATCTTCACTACTAGTTAAATAATTTTTGCATCTTAAAAAACCAAAATTATTGTTTTCTAGTATCTCTAAAATACCCTTAGCACTATTAGATTCATTTATCATGTTATTTAGCTTTTCTTGCTTTAATGCTGGATTTTCCTCATTATTTTTAGAATCAACCTTATTATCTGAGTTATTATTATTTACAATATTGCTTACATTACTACTATTATTAAAACTTCTATTACCATTATTAAAGCTATTGTTGTTATTAGAACTATTATTATTAAAACTACTATTGTTATTATTAAAGCTACTATTATTGTTATTAAAACCAGTATTATTTACAGTATTATTGTTAAAATTAGCCTTATTGTTAGTAGTATTACTAACAGAATTATTATCATTTCTTACTTTTGAAGATATTTTTTCTCTTAATATAACACCTTCTTTTTCTACTGTATTAGGTGATTTTTTTAAGATTTCATCTATTAATTCATTCTTTTTATATTTTGATATGTTCTTTATCTCTAATTTTTTGGCAATATCCTTTAATTCAACTAAAGTCATGCCTTCATATACTTGCTTTGTCAAGCTAGCACCTCCAATTTTAAATTGACAAATAAATTATTGTGATAAAAATCATAATAATTTTATTTATTAGCTCTTTAAACTAACTTAAATTTCTTATTAACAAAAATTCATACTTAAAATTTTATTATTTATATTTCAATTAATATTAGCTTAGGGAATTTTTTTAAGATTCTAAATCAAGATATGTATAAAATAACACTTTTAAATTCTCTTATAACTTATTATATCCAAATAAATATTGCATTAAACATATTTATATTATATTTATATATTTAAGGTATTAACTAATATTATAATTACTTTTAATATATTAGTAAATATATAATTATTCTAATATAAAAGAAGAGTCTTCTTTTTCAAGAAAGAAAACTCTTCTTTTATGTTACTTTTGTTTTATAGATGCCCCAATAAATCCTGTAAATAAAGGATGTGGTTTGTTAGGTCTAGACTTTAATTCTGGATGGAATTGTACCGCTACATACCATGGATGATTTGTAACTTCAACAATTTCAACTAGTCTTCCATCTGGGCTAGTTCCTGCTATTTTCATTCCTGATTCAGATATTTGTTCTCTAAATTTATTATTAAATTCATACCTATGTCTATGTCTTTCACTTACAAGTTCAGATTTATAAACTTCATATGAATTACTTCCTACATCTAGCTTACAAGGATATTGACCTAATCTCATAGTTCCACCAAGATTTTCAATATCTTTTTGATCATTCATAATATCTATTACAGGATATTCAGTGCTTGGATTTATTTCTGAACTGTTTGCGCCATCATATCCTAACATATTTCTAGCATATTCTATAACAGCACATTGCATTCCTAAACATATTCCAAGGAAAGGTATATTATTTTCTCTAGCATATTTTATAGCTGATATTTTACCTTCTATTCCTCTATCGCCAAATCCACCTGGAACTAATATTCCATCAACACCTGCTAATACTTCACTTACAGCTTTTTGTTCCAATTCTTCAGCATTAACCCATCTAATTTCTACTTTTGTATTATTAGCATATCCCCCATGATTCAAGGCTTCAACTACTGATATGTACGCATCATGTAATTCTACATATTTACCAACTAATGCAATTTCAACTTTTTCTTTAAGACTCTTAATTTTTTCAACCATTAGAGTCCATTCATAGTTATCTATGTCTTTACATCCTAAATGAAGTTTTTCACAAACTAAATTATCTAATCCTTCTTCATGTAACATTAAAGGTACTTCATAAAGGTTATCAGCATCTAAATTTTGAATTACTGACTTTCCATCTATATTACAGAATAATCCTATTTTAGCTTTTATATCATCACTAAGATTTTTTTCAGTTCTACAAACTATAATATCAGGTTGTATACCTATTGTTCTTAATTCTTTTACAGAGTGTTGAGTAGGCTTTGTTTTTAATTCTCCAGCTTTACCTAAGTAAGGTACTAGTGTAACATGAATATAACAAACATTTTCTGCTCCCACTTCACTCTTTATTTGTCTGATAGCTTCTAAAAATGGTTGAGATTCAATATCTCCAACTGTTCCACCTATTTCTGTAATTACTACATCTATATCTCTTTCTTTAGCTACTTGATATACCTTGTCTTTTATAGCATTTGTTATATGAGGAATAACTTGAACTGTTCCACCTAAGTATTCTCCTCTTCTTTCTTTTTCTATAACAGAACTATATATCTTACCAGTTGTAACATTTGAATTTTGAGTTAAATTCTCATCAACGAATCTTTCATAATGACCTAAATCTAAGTCTGTTTCTGCGCCATCATCTGTTACGAAAACTTCTCCATGTTGGTAAGGACTCATTGTTCCGGGATCTACATTTAAATATGGATCAAATTTTTGAATTGATATATTTAAACCTCTATTTTTTAATAATCTACCTAATGATGCAGCTGTTATTCCTTTACCTAATGCTGATACAACTCCACCTGTAACAAAAACGTATTTAGTGCTCATATTTATCCTCCCTATGAGAAATTTATTATTTTTTTATTTTTCTATTGATTACATTATTAATTAGTGATATAATTGAAAATACCCCACTAATTATATAATGGGGTTATTTCTGCTGTAATAATTATTCCATAACAACATAGATATTATAATAACACACAATTAAATTCATGACTAGACTTTTTTTATTTATTTTATTTCTATTCTATCTATATTATCTTGAATTTCAAAATATTTTTTTCTAAAATCTCTATTAATCAACAACTTCTCTTGAGCTGATTTCAAATTATTATTAACACTTCGAGATGATTTTACTCTTAATATCTCTTTAGCACTTTCTTGTTCTAAGCAACTGTAATTTTTCAAAAGTAATAATAATAAGTATTTATTTTCTCTTTCTTTTAATAACTCTATTAAACCTTGTTCTCCAATACCATAGTATTTGCAAAGTCCATTAAGTATGTTTATATATTTCATTTTACTTATCACAAATATCACCTCCTCATCTAAATTGTTTCCATAAATTACATATTAATTCAATAATATAAATTTCTATATAACAAAAAAAGATAACCCTTATATAGATTATCTTTTTTTATAAAAATATTTAGTACCTATTTATCATTTACCTTTATATCAACTACCAAATTAGTATTCATAGCTATTTGACCTTCCATACCCATAGAATACTTAACATCAATAGTTCCACCCTTTTCACTCATGTTTATATCTAAACTTTTAGTATCTACATTTAATTTAAGAATTCCATAAGGAGTTTTATATAAAGATGTTGATTTCATTCTTTTTTTAAAGTCCATCTTAGTTGTCGTTGATCCTTTTCTTTCTAATGTAAAGGAATTATTTCTAATAAAGATTATTGTTTTTGTTCCTTCCATTCCTGATATCTCAGTTTCATCATATTCAACTCTAAATTCATCATCTTCTATATAAAATTCTCCAGGTGATATAACTTCTATTAGCTTGTTATCATCCATAGAAGCATTACTTTTAACCGTTATAATAGCCTTCTTTTTCATACTCGTCTCCCTTTTAATATAATATGATTTTACTTCATACTATTATGTAAATAACTTTATATTATTATTTATTTAAATTATAATCTTCTAATTCTTTTTGAGTAACAGAATCTACATTTTTAAATTTATTAAATTCAGTAGATACATTTCCATATTTAACTTCTACAGATTCTTCATCTTTTCCCTTACTATATCTAACTGCAAATCTACAAGCTAAAGTTAAATCTTCTTCCGTTGGATTATTTCCAGCTGGAATTATTACCATTGCACCATTAAATTTAGATGTAAGAAACACTAAATCTTCTTTTATTAATAATTTTTTAAATGCTTCACCTTCATCTGCTGTTCTAGAAACTATAATTTTAACATTATTAGGAGTAATAAAATGTCTTCCATATTTTAAAAGATCAATTTCTCTTTGAGTAATATCAGGTTTTCTATTTACTAATTCTCTAAGTCTAATAGAATAATTAGGTTCTGTTAGTTTACATCCACCAGCTGGTGATGGATAATCCTTTATCCCCCATTTTTCAGCCAATTCCATTTGAATAGCTCTACTTCTACCAGATATTTTTAATAATTTTTCTCTATCTACTAACCCATCAATCTCCATTTGAGTAGGATTTAAATTTTGAGCACACAAAGGACGTAGTATTTTATCCGAATACCCTGATTCTTTCTTTACTATATTAAGAGCTTGTCTGTTTTGAGACATTGGACGCTGATTTAAAACTTCACCTGTAATTATGAAGTCAGCATTAAATTTTTCTAATAACTTTCCTGAATAATTCATCATCATTGAATGACAATCAATGCACGGATTCATATTCTTTCCCCAACCATGTTTTGGATTTCTTACTAGATCAAAATGTTCTTCTGAAAAATCTATAACTTCTAATTTTATTCCAATTTGCTCTGTCATTCTTTTTGCATTTTCTTCATTAAAGAAATATGATTTAAAACAAATTCCTATAACTTCTATACCTTGTTCCTTTATTAACTTTGCTGCTAATATGCTATCAAGTCCCCCTGATATCATCGCTAATGCTTTTACCATATATTATATCCTCCTATTTATAAAGCAATGTTTATTACTATTTAAGTAAATTATCTATAACTTCCACCACTTTAAATTTAATTTTTATATTATCTTTTGAATCTTTTTTATTAACTTCTTCTTTTATTTTATTTTGAGTTTTTTCATATTCAATTTTTGCTTTTGACTCATCTACAAAACATAACGGTGGAAACATAACACACCACCAATTCCTTCCTTGTCCGCTTCCTATTATAATTCTGAAAGCTTCATAATTACCTTGTGGTAATACTATATTTCCATAAGATTTTTCAGGAAAATTTTCTCTAGATAATTCAATATTAACATCATAATTATAATTATTATCTTTAATCACTTTTTCTGCAATTGATCTTACTTCTTCAATATTATTTTTTATTATTTCTCTAGATTCATCAAGAGAATCGGATTTATTTAAATAAGGGTATAAATAATTTATAACCTCATCTCTAACTTTTAATTTTAAACTTTGATCTTCATTTGTATCACTATTTGCTATAACATGAAACCTTATTAAAGAATTTTTTACCTCTTCATAATTTAATTCTTCTGAATTATTATTATTTACCATATTAGAACTTGTACACCCTACAATTAATGTAGAAAAAATAATTATAAACATCAAACAACTTAATACTTTTTTCATATCTTCACACTCCTATACTTGAAATATTTTCCAATTATAGAGAGTTTTATTCAATTTATTTTTAAATTGTTCTGGTTATAAACACGTCTACATATTTTTCCTTCATTTTTTCATAACATTTTTGAGCTTTTAATATATCATCAAAAAAACCAAATACTGTTGGACCACTTCCACTCATCATACTTCCTAAAGCACCACATGTATTAATTTCTTCTTTTATTGTAGAAATAATTTTATATCTACCTAGAGTAACATTTTCAAGTAAGTTTTTCATATTATTTGCTATAAAATCAATATTATTTTTTTCAATATTTGATATTAATTCATTAGTTTTAGGATGAAAAATAACCTTTGATAAATCAAAAGCCTTATACACTTCTTTAGTAGATACTCCAAATGGAGGTTTTACCACCACTAAAATTTTATCTCTAAATGGCTTTAATTTTGTAACTTTTTCTCCAATTCCCTCACATAATGCAGTACCACCACAAATACAATATGGTACATCTGCTCCCAGTTTTAATCCTAAATCCATTAATTCAGATTGTGGTACATTTATATTAAACATCTTATTCATGATTTTTAAAACTGCTGCTGCATCAGTACTACCACCTGCTAATCCAGCTGAAACAGGTATATTTTTTTCTATATTTATATAAATACCACTTTTTATATCATAAGTTTCTTTAAATAATTTAGCAGCTTTATACGCTAAATTTCTTTCATCTGTGGGCACATAAGGTTTATTACATTTTAGTTTTATTCCATTTGGAATCTTTTCAACTTGAACTATATCATATAAATCTATGTTTTGCATTATCATTTTTAACAAATGATACCCATCTTCTCTCTTACCAATTACATCTAAAGAAATATTTATTTTTGCATAAGCCTTAATATTCATTTTTCTTTGCCCCTTCTAAGTACTTTAGGCATTTTAAAGAAGATAATTTATATTCAGTAATTTTAAGTAAAATAAAAAATATCAAACTTAAATTGCTAAATACTTACGTTCTTTCAAATGCCTTAGTAACATTCTATCATAGGGAAAAAATCCTGTCTAATTAAGAATAAAATATTTCTTTTATAAATTAGATAACTTTAAATTCAAGGAATTATTTAAATTCTTATTGTTAATATATTTTACAATCGATTCTAAGTCTTCAAAAAACACCACTATTGTATCGCCTTTTTTACTTATCATCAGTGCCTTTTCTAAAGCTTTTATTTCATCTAAACATACATGTATTTTAGCATTTTTATTTTTCCTTAATACACCATTTTTTAATAGTGAAGCAATCTCACCTTCATCTCTTCCTCTTCTGTCTTTATCTTCTTTTATTATTATTTTATCTAACATTTCAGAACATATTTCGCCTATTTCTATAGCTATATCATCACATCTATCACCTGGAATTCCTATTACTCCAATTAAGTCTTTATCTTTTTTTATTTTATCTAAAGATGATAATACAGCTTTATATCCTTCTATATTGTGACCATAATCTAATATTATTTTTCTATCTTCTATTTCATAAATATTAAATCTTCCATTATTGTTATTTAAATTAAAACTCATTATACCTTTTGAAATCATACAATAATCTATATTCATTCCTACTAAAGCTCCGCAAGCAGCCATTATATTTTCTAAATTATATTTTAATAGACCATTATAAGAAAGCGGTACATCATTTATAGAACATATTGAATATTTTTTATGATTGTTTACTACAATTATATTATCATTTTCTATAAATACAGATATTCCACCATCAATTATATTTTTTTGTATCAACTCATTATCAGCATATTTCGAGAAAAATATCTTATTAGCTTTAATTCTATTAATTATAGTTTTACTCCATTCATCATCAGCATTTAATATAGTGAATCCATTTTCTTTTACCGCTTCTCCAACCAATGCTTTAACGAAACTCAACTCTTCCATAGAATTAATTCCATCTAACCCTAAGTGATCATTCGTTATATTTGTTATTACAGAAACATCTGCAATATCATAAGCTAATCCTTTTCTAATTAATCCACCCCTTGCTGTTTCTAGTACAGCTATATCCACATCTCTATTTAATAGTATTGTTTTTGCACTATTAAAACCTGAATCATCACCTTTATGAATACATTTATTGTTAACATATATCCCTTCAGTAGATGTCATTCCTACACTATACCCCATTTGACTTAATACATGGTTTATTAATCTAGTTGTTGTTGTTTTACCATTTGTCCCTGTTACAGATACTATTGGTATATTTTTAGGATTTTCACCATACATCATATTGATTATTGCTTTACCAACATTTCTTTCAATTCCTTTAGATGGAAAATGATGCATTCTTATTCCGGGTGCTGCGTTAACTTCCATAATAACGCCATTGCTTTTAGCTATATCACAAGATATATCGTCCACACATAAATCTATTCCACAAATATCTAATCCTAATGCTTTAGCAGCATTTATACAATGATTTATATTTTCCTCACATATATTATCTGTACAATCAATAGCTATGCCCCCTGTAGAAATATTAGCATTTTCTCTTAAAAATACTTTTTCATTATCTTTAGGTATATAACTAAGTGATAGATTATTCTTATTTACATATGAAATTAATTGATCATCTATTTTTATTTTAGTTAAAGGTTTTTCATGGTCCTCACCTCTTAAAGGATCCTTATTAATATTTTCTATAAGTTCCTTTAAGGTCTCTTTTCCATTTCCTATTACAAAAGGTGGTATTCTTAATGATACTGCAACAACTTTATAATCAATTACACAAACTCTATAATCATTTCCTTCAATATATTTTTCAATTAATATGTCTTTGAACTTATTTTTTAAATTATTATATGATTTAATTAATTCATTTTCATTTTTTATATTTAAATATATTCCATTGCCTTTACTACCATATTGAGGTTTTAGAACTACTGGATATTCAATTTTTTCAGCACATTTTAATAAATCAATTATATTATAAACTTTTCCACCTAATGCTACTGGTATATTTTGATTTGCTAATAATTGTTTTGTTAAAAACTTATCACAAGAAATATCTACTGCAACGCAACTTGTTTTTTCAGAAATAGCAGCTTCTATTACTTTTCCTTGTTTACCATATCCAATTTGATAAAAACCACTGTTACCTAACTGAGTTATAGGCATATTATATTCTTTTGCGGCTTTGCAAATAGCATTTGTACTCGGTCCTATTTCATCTAAATTTAATATCTCTTTTATTGAATTTATTCTTTCTTCAAAATTTATTGGAGATTGAGTTATAAGAGCATTTATTAAATCCATAGATAATTTAAAACATTCCATAGCTGTTTTAGCATACTCATATTGGAAAATTATATAATATCTATCTCCTTGTATCTCTCTAGCTTTTCCATAAGCCACTTCTATTCCCAATCTATTTTGCAAGGCAATTGTTATATGTTCACATATATGCGCTAAGTAAGTCCCTTCTTTAAGCCTTGTAACAAACCCACCTTCCTCATCTATACCACATCTATGTGTATACAATTCAGGTACAAGTTTCAATAAATTAAAGTTAAAATTAGGTATATCTTTACTTGGAGTTTCACAATATCCCTGTAAGTCCACATCCATTCTTATACATTTTTTATGAGAATATATATTTTTTCCTTCATATATCCTTTCCTGTACTACTTTCATTACTTAATTTATCCTCCTCAAAAGGTAACTTTTTTATAAGATCGAATTTTTTACCATTAGTTAAAATATGTAATTTAACATTATACATACTTAGAATGTCTTCTCCATAAAGTTCTGAAACATTTGTATATGTGATTTTGCTTCCATCAATAAAATATACAGCACCTGCACCTATTACTTCTACTTTTCCTTCTTGATTAACTATTATTGCTGTATTTTCATCTATTCCTATACCTAATACTTCTGGATTTTCTGCGATACCAGTTAATAACCTACCAATTCTTCCTCTTTGAGCAAAGTGCTGATCGATTATAACATCTTTTATAAGTCCTAGACCGGGCGCCATTTTTAGAGTACATTTTCTTGGAGATTGTTCATCTGAACCTTCAACTATCATGGTATCACTCATAACTGATGCTCCAGCTGATGTTCCTACAATAAATATTCCTTTTTCGCATGCTTCCTTTAAAGCTGAATATATAGGACTTCCTCCAATTAAGCTAGTTATTCTTAATTGATCTCCACCTGTAAAAAATATTAAAGATGAATTTTTTATAAGCTCTACATTTTCCTCATTAAAAGAATCCATTCTTTCACTAATATCTAATACTCTTATATTTTTAACTTTTAATTCCCCAAAAGCTCTTTTATACTTATTCGCTGCTTCTTTTGGATACTCTGTTGCAATGGTTGCAATTAATAAAATATCCTTATCTTTATCTATTGAAGCACATACTCTTTTTAAAATTTCTTTCTTCCCTTCTTTGTCTTCTCCTCCTCCGATTATTATCAGATTTCCATTTAAATTTTCATTCAAACTTTATCACCTCATATCATGTGCATTAGATATTGTTTCCATCAAAAAAATAATTATTCAAAAAAAAAGAAAAAGGCTTCATTCTTGAGTATAATGAAGCCTTTTTCTATTATTTCAATCTACATTTTAATACATTCTTTATATCTTAGTATAAATATCAAATAAAAGTTTAATTTTATTTATTTCTATTTCATAATCTTTATATCATAATATTAGTGTTGTTTTTAGAATATAGCTCTTCCAGGAATTATAAGTTTTTTGCCACATTCAATATTGTCTTGATCTTCTATCTCATTTATTTTTATTAAATCATCTACTGTAGTATTATATTTTTTAGCAAGATTCCATAAAGTATCTTCTTCTCCTACAACATATATAGTGACACTAGATTTCTTCTCTGGCACTTCCCCTTCTTGCTCTATAACATCACATATAAATTGTTTTTTAACTTCATAGCATATCTTAGCGCACAACATTGCAGAAGCCTTTATAGCTATTGTATTTGCTTCTATAGTTGCTTCTATACTCTCAAGATTACATTTTATTATTGCTTTCATTCCTTTTTTAGCACCCTGCATATCTATTATTGAATTGAATGGTATCTCAGCTTTTACATTTGCAAGATACTTATCTTGATCGCTTGTTTTATATAATACATCAACTTTTAATATACCTTCTACAATAACTTTATCAGTTTCAACTTGTTTATCAGATATTAATATTGTTCCATTAGAACAGATTATTTGCTCTGGTATTAAATTATTTTCATTTAATGCTATATTGTCTTTAATAATAATTTCTGAACTATTTGTTCCTTGTATAGCACCTAATTCATATTCTTCTTTTTTTAACTCTATTGGGAAATTAGGACAATATGCATCTTTTATTACATCAACATTTTCTTTTGAAAATACTTTTATATTTGCTTTTACCATAAATTCATTATTTATTATTCTTACTTCTCCTAAATCATCTTCCTCTAACATCAAATCATTATTTTGAATATTATACGATACAGAATACATCATATCTGAATTAACGCCTTTTACTTCCTCTTCTTTTGATAAATAAACATCATCTTCAATACAAATTATCTCTTTAGATTCATCACCTTTATAAAGAATATTTAATTTACAATAGCAACTTAGATATACTTTATCTTCCAATATTTTTATTTCTTTCTTATGAAGTAATAATGAACATTTTAAAATTTTACTAATCTGAGGTTTGTCCATTCCTACTCTAATATTAGATTTTCCAACTAATTCAACTTCTTCATTTGCACTAATTCTATTAATTTTTTCAGTCTTTTTTAAAATTTCTATATCATCTGTTCCTTCTATATCTTTAACAAATTCAAATTCACTACTTTTATACATCTCCCAATATATTCCAAAAACACCTTGGATAGATATTTTTCTTTCATTCATTATAGTAGCTTCAATATGTTCCACTTTACATTCTAATTCACAAACGATTTTATGTTCTTCTTGGTTCAAATCAATATTGCTACTAAATTTTTCTGTATAGCTAACAGAGTTTACAACCATCCCCTCTTCTCTAGCTAGATATAAAACCGTATATTCAACTCTTCCTTCTAAAGCAATTTTATCACCAACAAATTCCTTACTAACTATTACGGGTCTAGCTTCAACAGTTAATATCTCTTGAACATCTGGATGCGTATCTGGAATTAAATACTCTTCTTTTAAAACACAATCTGAATTACTCTCTTTTATTAGTTGTTCAAAGCCTATACTTTCTTTTATTGCATCTATTTGTGACATAACATATCCCTCCTATAGAATTTCTACTATTATTTATATAGCACTTACTATGATTTTATGAATAAATAATATATTTTTTTCTAAAATATATTTACCAATAATTTTCAGAATTTTTAAAATATTTGTCGTAAAAAAAATTTTTATGCTTTTTATTGATAAATATGTTGACATATATTATATTTTGTCGTATTATTGTAATTGGTTATTGACCATATAACCTCTCATAAATTCTCAATACCCTTTTATACCATAGTTGAAAGATGGAAACCCACCATCTTTCTTTTTTTATGTTCTTAAATAAATTTATTACATATCTTATTGTTCCTTTATATATAAAGAGATTTTTCTGTAATATATCACAATTCAAAACTTCTGTAATTTTAAATAAAAAAAACTTCGATTTAATCGAAGTTTATATTGATTGCGGAAATACCAATTGTACAGTCTTTGTTAATACATCTGAGTAACTATATGTCACAGTCCTTGGGGTGTCAGTCTTTAGTTTTATTACAAATATGCTATCATATACGCTGTCAATTACTCCATCATTAACTAGAATCTTTTTTCTTCCTCCATTAGCTCTTAAGGTTACTTTATCACCTACGTGCTTTTCTATGTCTTTTTTTATTGAGGAAATTGTTTTTATTGTTTCCATTTAAACACCCTCTTTCTAATTATAAATTATACACAAAAAAGAGGTTTTTGTCAAGTAAAATTTATATTTTATCATTTATATATGTGTTTTGTCAATGTAAATATATTGAATTCTCAATTATTTTTTTCCCTTCTCGCTCTTATTATTTAGGTTTAGGTCTTATTTTATTCATTTTTTATAAATTATTTCTAAATGAATGGTGATTTAGGATAACCTTCTCTATATTTTCCCCTTGTTTGTAATCCTCCTATCCCCTTTATGCCTGTTATTGTATTCTCTATAACATCTCTAATAGAAACTATTTCATCTATTCTTGTATAAGCTATTTTTTCACAAACAAAAACTGGATCTAAACAATGGATTAAAACTCTGCTTGGAGATGATGCAAAATTAGCTCCTGCATCAAGCATACATTCATAACAGCTTTGACATGCTCCTGCAAATATAACTAATTCATCATAACTAGAATTATAATCTCTTAATGCCTTAATAGATTCCAAATAATATTTAGAATTTCTATAATTATTTAAATCTAAATAATTTCTAGAGTCTTTTAATACTCCATCATGACCTGTTAGAACTACTATATCTGGTTTTATTTCTCTTACCAAATCAACTATAATACCAGGTTGTTTACTCTCAGGAACACACCTTCCAACTGCATCTAGTGATAACTGCTTATATACTTTCAAACAAGTCTCCATATAATCGCTATCACCATCTACATGTAGTATCTTTCCTGGTCTACCAAACATCAATTCATTATCATGTTTTATCTTTGGTGCTTTATTAGCTTTTTCCCTAAAATCAGTCCTCACAGATAGTGCTTTTTTTATTGCATCATTTACTCTTGTATTTAAAATTTTATCTTGTGAAGCAATAAATTTATCATTAACTTCTTCTAAATCTTCTTCTGAAGAGTCAGCTATAATTCTTATACTTATTCCTTTTAAAATAAACACATTTTTTCCATCTTCATTTTTAATATCTATTATTTTAAATGTAATATCTTTATCATAAGACTTTCTTACTACTACATCTCCTATATCCATTTTTTCTCCTAAAATATTAGTATAATTCATATTATGATGGTAAAATTAAAAGTTTCTTATGTTGGAAAATAAAAGCAAAGTACCTGTTCATGCTTCAATTAATAATTAACAATTAACAGTTTATATACAATAAAATAAATCCTATTAATATAAGAAAAACTTATATTAATAGGACTTTTTCCTATCACATTCATTATTCAATATTATACTCTTTTTTGAATTCATTTAAGAATGATAAGAATTTATCTTTTTCCTCTATTATTGAACTTAGTTTATTAGTAAATGTATTTTGTCCCCAATTAACTTCATTGTAATAATATCTATTCGCTAGTCTCCAATATCTTTGTGGGAATTGTAAGTATGCAAATAAAACTTTATATTCATCATCTCTAAGTTTGGATACTGAATTATATGATTCAATAATAGCTTTAGCAAAATCAATGTTCCAATCTACTCTTTTTAAAACTTTTATCATAAAATTACTTATATCAAAAGTTCTAACTTCTCTTTTGCAATAGTCAAAATCTATTATATGTGGTTTTTCATTACTATCTATAATTATATTGTGATAAGTAAAATCATGATGACAAAATGTCTTTTCTTCTTCTGCAATCATACATAATTCATAGTAATTTGATTCTTTTAATGTTTGTAAAGCTTGTTTACCTAACTCCCTGTAGAATTCTACTGATTTTAGATATATCATATCAAAATCATTCTTTATATTTTTCTTTCTTATAATGTCCTTCATTTTATCCAGAGATTTTGTTCTCTTTTCCATTAAATGAGGCCATCTTCCCAAATCACTCTTTAATTTTGAATTTTCTGGTGGATCATATCCTTTAGATGCTTCGTGCATACAGGCAAGAGTTTTTGCTGCTATTTTCACCTCATCAATATTTCTAAAATCGCACTCTCTACCTTCTAACCATTCCGATAAAGTATATAAATCCTCATTTACTAGTGCATATGGTTCATCATTAACATTTAAATAATATCTATCTAAATCGCCAAAACCATTCTTTATTAAATGTTCTTTTGCACCATATACAAATAATAATTTTTGAGGTCCATAATTTATCCTTTTTAAGCATCGTTCGCCTTTGTTAGTCTTAAGATAGTAAACACCCTTATTAGCCTTAATTGTTTCTATCTTAATATCGAACTGCCTTTCAATTTCAAATTCCCTCATCATAGTGCTCACCTCCTTTATAATTTATATGTACATATTACTTCTTTTATTAACATTTTTTATATTCTTTTAATATAATAAATTAATATGAATTCTTTGAAAGGATTAAATAATGCGAATAGGAATAGATGGCAGAGCTGCAAAATGGTATAGAGGCACTGGTATTGGCACATATACTCATGAATTAATTAGAAGCTTAAATACTATTGATAATACTAATAATTATTTAATATTTATGCCAAAGTGTGACTCTCTAAATAATCTAAATGATAACTTTTCAATACAAAATGTAGAATCAAGTGATGATTATGATAACTTCTGGGATGAAATTAAAGTTCCTAATATTTTAAATAATTCAGATATGGAGATTTATCATGTTCCTCAAAATGGAATTGGAATTTCTAAAAATATTAATTGTAAAAAAGTAATTACACTTCATGATATTATTCCACTTAGAATGCCAGAAACTGTTAGTGATAGATATCTTAGAATCTTTAATGATGAATTGCCTGGTATATTAGAAAATTGTCACGGTATAATTACTGTCTCTGAATTTTCTAAAAATGATATAGCTAAGGAATTTAATTTTCCAAAAGAAAATATATATGTTACTCCACTTGCAGCAGAAGAAATTTATAGACCATTAAGTAAATGCCAATGTAAAAAAATAGTTAGTGAAAAGTACCATATAGATGATAACTTTATTCTTTATGTAGGTGGCTTTAGTCCACGCAAAAATATATTAGGATTAATTGATGCATACTCAAAACTCCCTTATAGCACAATGGAGAAAACTAAACTTGTTATTGTGGGAAAAAAAGGACAATCTTATTTTAGATATAAAGAACGTGCTGAAAAATTAGGAGTATCCTCTAATGTAATATTCACAGGTTTTATTCCTCTTGAAGATATGCCTCTATTTTACAATGCAACTGAAGTTTTAGTTTACCCATCATTCTATGAGGGATTTGGACTTCCTCCACTAGAATGTATGGCCTGCGGTACACCTGTTATAGTATCTAATGTCACATCTCTTCCAGAGGTATGCTATGAGTCTGCTCTATTAATAGATCCTAATAACATAGATGAATTATCTTACGACATCCAAAGAGTGTTAGAAAACAGTGTTTTAAAATTAACTATGGTTAATAAGAGCTTAAAGAGAAGTTCTAAATACTCATGGAGTAAAACTGCTTATGAAACTATAAATGCCTATAAATCAATATTAACTGAAAATAAAACTCCAATAAAGTAAATTGGTTATATTTAAATTTAATGTTGATATTGTAATTAAGTTTTTTAATATTTTTTTCTTATAATTGAAATTTATATTATGTAAACTTTTTACAATATCAATAATATTTTAAACATACACACTTAAAAAGCTGGCTCAAATAATTTTGAGACAGCTTTTCAGTATTCTAAATTCAATTATTCCATCCACTTTTCTTGTACATATATCAATGCTCTGATAAAATATAATATTTATATTCTTTTATAAAATCTTTTCTAAATTGTTCATTATTTAATTTTGAATTAAATCTATTTAGATAAACTTCATAATCCCATTTCTTTCTCTTGTAATAATAATCTCTAGATATATTATAAAAATCTCTTGGAAAATATAATAATATATATAATATTTCCTTTTCTTCTTGCATCAATGGTAAAACATCTTCATAAGAATTTATTGCTAATAGCATCTTATCAATGTCAAATGCAGAATTTTTTATAGATTTTAATATAAAATCTGCTATATCCATTATTCTTAAATCTATAGTTAAAAAATCAAAGTCTATTATACTTACATTCTCTTTTTTTATTAAAAAATTATGATATGCTAAATCATTATGACATAATGATATAGTTTGTCCATTTTTTCTTAAATCAATATATTTGCTTTTTGAGAGTAATTCTTCAACATCTATAATATCCTGCAAATATTTATCAACATTATTAATAAACAGATTATCAAATTCATTCTTATATTTATATTTACTTACGAGCTCTTTAAAAAAACTAAGTTCATCATATGCTTTCTTAAATTTTATTTCCAAGGATTCATCTAAAAAATCTTCATTTAATTTTTTTATTAATTCTTCTCTAATACCACAAGAAGCCTTATGCATTAATGCAATGTTCTCAGCACATAATTTTATCTCTAAAGGGTTTGTAAAACATGCTTCTCTTCCGTCTAATAAGTCCATTACAACATAAGTTTTATCTTTCCAAGTTTTATATATTGAGCCATTTTCAAACTCACTATAAGTTATTATATTATTATACTTATCTTTTATATAATTTAGTGATTCATTAATTAAAGTTAATTTTTTTTCATTACAGTCTACTTTTTTTAAAATTTTATTACCATTATCAGTATATATTATAAATACATTTCTTACTGGACTTATATCGTTTATGTTAATTCCTAATTCATTAAAAAATTCGAAACTCAAGTCATAATCACATAGAGACTTCCTCTCAGCATATCTAATCCTATTCATTTATATCCTCCCTACAAATAAAGAAACAACTCCATTATTGTATCTTCTAGTATTCTTGCTTAGTAAAAATAAAAATATTATATATATTTACTATCAAATAAATATTTTGCTTTCATATTCTATACTATTTTTAAATTCTTTTGAAAATTCTTCATATGTCTTTAATTTTTTATTAACTCTATACTTTTCCCATATTTTCAAAGTATCTCTTGGAAAACTACACAAGGCTCTCAAATAATTTATACTGTAATTAGATAAATGTGATTCATACACAAAAACTTTTATTAATTCCTCTTCGTCTATAGAATTATTTTTTCTTTTAATTCTTTTTATATACTTATATAAATCTTCTTCTACTAAGTTATATGATATATACTTCAGACTTCCTATTTGAATATTTCCATTAAATCTTAAATTTCCTTGATCACTCCTTCCAATACATAATTCTTCTCTATTCATACTTCTTTCTATAATTCCAAAATAATTATGAGAATATATATAACCTATTGCTTTATTTGCTTGGTTTAATAATCTTCTACCATCTGAAATAATTAGTTTTTCAAAATCATTTTCTATTCCTCTATTCATTATATTCTCATAATCCCTTTGTAATCTTCTTATTTGAACCTTATAACTCTCAATTTCTTTCCCTATAGTACTCTTAATTCTAATCAAAGACTCATTATTATATCCTAATAAAATTTTTTGGAGATTAACCATTGTTTTTACTTGATCTATAGCTTTTTTATTTGTTATATTTTTATCGTATTCAAAATACTTTCCCGCAATATCTATTCCCTTACTATTTAAATATTGCATTATATCTAATTCTTCTATTTTAATCTCCTCCTTTGAAGTAATCCTCTATAAATGCTTCTCTTTCATAACAATCATCTAAGTATTTATTTAATTTGTTAATAAAAAATTCTTCTCCCCAAGATTGTTGCTCCCAATATACTTGTATTCCTAATTGCCAGAAGCATTGTGGAAATCTAATGAATTCTCTCATTAGTGGAATTTCTTCTTTTTTCAATTCAATTATATCCTGATAATTTTTCAATATTAAATCTGCTTTTTTATCCTCCCATTTTCCATATTTCATACTTCTTATACAAAGAGATGATAAATCATGCAAATGAGAATCCAATATACAATAATCAAAATCAATTATATTAATTTCATTATTGTTATCAATTAAAATATTGTGATTTGCATAATCATGATGGCAAAATCCTGATTTAAATACTTCTTTCTTCATTATCTCCATATAATTATTTCTTTTTAAACCTTCAATGCTTTTTTCAGCTCTTTTTAACTCTTTATCTATATTTTTTAAATATAATAAGTCAAAATTTGACTTATTAGCCTTTTGACTTATCCTATTCTTAAAATCTAATATTTCATTAGATCTTGTTTTAAATACATCTTCCCAAGAAAACCAACCTATCCTAGGTTGCATCCTATCATTTATTGTGAAATTCTTACTACACTCATGTAATTCTGCTAATTTATTAGACACCTTAGCTAGTTCCAATGGATTGTCATAATTGCTTACTCTAGATGGTATCCATTCTGTTAAATATGCATATTTTCCATCTAAACTAATATATTCTTTACCATTTTTAGTCCTAATAAATTCAGGAATCTTACTAAATTTATTTTGCTGTAGATGTTTAATTGCAGACAAAATAAAATAAAAGTGTTCAAAATTATACTTTATAATTTTTATAGAATAACCCTTATCTTTTGATATTATTTTATAACTATTTTTAACCTTCTCTAAATTATCTACTTCTATTTCATAATTTTCTTCAATATAATTCTTTATTTTTAATACCATATCATTATTTCTCATAAAATTCCCCAAAAATATTATTCTTTTTATTGTATGTTATTTAATAATTTATTGTGATTTAGTAGATCTAAAATAACTAATTTTGTATTCACAAAAACCAAGCTAATTTAATATCTTAGTTATATATGTATGTTAAGAGGTGTTTTATGGAAATTGCTATAGATGCTCGTAGTTCTACATTACATCAGGGGACAGGTATAGGAACTTACACTAACAATCTTATATCTAATATGTTATCTGTAAATTCTGAAGATAATTTCACTTTATTTTGTTCTGGAAAATTTAATAAAGACTTTATTAATGAAAACACAGATATTATATATTCTTCAGGAAAACATTCCGGTTTTTATGAAAAATATTATATTCCAAATATATTAAAAGAAAAAAAAATAGATCTTTATCATATTCCACAAAATGGAATCGGGTTAGAAAATTCTGATGCATATAAAAAAGTAGTCACTATACATGACCTAATTCCTTATATAATGCCTGAAACAGTTGGAAAAGGATATTTAGAACGTTTCCTTAAAGATATGCCTGAGATTATTTATAATTCAGATGGTATACTTACAGTTTCTGAATATTCAAAAAAAGATATATTAAAGTTTTTTAATGGTTATCCTGAAGATAAAATATTTGTAACCCCACTTGCAGCTAACTCTAAATTTAAACTTTTAAATAAAATAAATTGTAAAAATTATTTAAGTACAAAATTTAATATAAATGAATCTTTTGCTTTATATATAGGTGGATTTAGTTCAAGAAAAAATGTTTTAGGACTTATCAAAGCATATATGAACACATATAAAGATTTAAAAAAACCATATAAATTAGTTTTAGTTGGTGGATTAAAAGATGAAGGTGAAAAATTATTAGATTTTGTTAAAATCAATAATTTAGAAGATAATGTTATCTTCCCTGGATATGTAAATGATGATTTATTACCTATTTTTTATAATGCATGCGACGTGTTTGTATATCCTTCTTTTTATGAAGGTTTTGGACTTCCTCCATTAGAAGCAATGAGTTGTGGTGCTCCAGTAATATCATCCACACTCTCTTCAATTCCTGAAGTAACTTCCAATAATGCAATACTTATTAACCCTTATGATGAAGAAGCCTTAAAAAATTCATTAGTTGAAGTTCTCAATAATGATAGTTTAAAATCTGATTTATCTAAAAAAGGGTATAATAGAAGCCTCCAATTTACATGGAGGCAAGCAGCAATAAAAACATTAGACGCTTATAAAAAGATTATACAATCTTAAAATCAATCTAAAAGTTCACTTTTTATTTTAATATATTTATCATATTGTTTCATAATTGGAGCTCTCTCTTCTATGTTGCTCATTACAACGAGAGGGCTTTTTCCTGTGAAATTTTTAATTTCACCTTCAGTTTTTATATTTTTATAAGTATAAAGAAAACTAGAAAAAAACTTTCCTTCTTGAATATAATCCATTGAAACTTTTGTATTAGTTATTAAATATGTTATAAATTTTTCTACTAATTCAGCATTTTCTTGCTCATCATCTAAGACTATTAAATTATCTCCTTCTTCACAATAAAATCTATTAGTTCCTAAACTTATGCTTGGAGGGTTAATTGCAGTCCATTCGCATTCTACATCCAATGCTTTAAGCTCTCTCATTGCATCAATTGAAGATATCCTGGCCAAGAATTTTCCATCACTATTTAAATTTAATATGTTATTATTTCTAAGGGTATCTATTCTTTCTTTAACTTCATTTTTTATAGTATCCTCTGTCTTGTCCTCATCTATATATTGCATAATAATCAAGCTAATCAAGTCCTCATAATCACTTCCTGTAGCATTTAGAATCTGCACGGTTCCATTACTTCTGTTATATATATCAATACCTAATTTTATAAAATCATCCCAAGTATTAATATCATCACTACTATATCCATACTCTCTTAACATATCAGATCTTATATATAATACAATTGGTTTAGAATTTAATGGAACTCCTATTGATTTATCTTCTATTCTAACTTGATTTATTCTTGACTTTGAAAAATTCTTAGAATATGTATCTAAAATCTTCCTCATATCCTTATATTTAATAATATTATTCTCATTTAAATTTTCAAATTCTAATCTATTTAATAATAATACATTGGTAAATTTATATTTATTATATATTTCGTTATTTAGTATCTCACTATAATCATCAATACTATTAATCTCTATATGGGCTTTATTATTATCTTCCATGAATTTATCACTGCATTGTTTTAAGTATTCATATGAATCTTCTTTTACAAAAACATTTATGTACCCCTTAACTTTTGGATTATTATCATCTTGGATATAAAGTACACAAGATATAATGATGACTACAGTTACAAAAAAAGTTAAGCAATATTTAAGTATATTTCTCATTGTTTACACCTCTAAATATTTAACATTATTTTTTATACTTTTGCTCATATTTTAAATAAATTAAAGCAAAAAGTACTGCTAATATACCACAAAGTAATTTTATAAAAATATATATAGACAATACCTTTGGAGCTACACTTGATACATACCCCATTTGCCCTCCAAATACATATGCACCTCCAACTGAAAATGCTGTACAAATAACTTTACCTCTATCATCTAGTTTATCGAAATTTGAAAATATAACAATTGCTGAAGCTAAACTTCCAATAATGGCAGCAATAGAATTCAAATTGATATTAAAAAGTTTACTTATTCTATTTAAAGGTTTGCTTAATGATCTCTTTATTACTTCTAGCATTACATATGCCCCACCTAAAAACAAAGCTATTCTTCCAACAATAGTAATCACTTCTTCAATAGGCATAATATTATTTAAAAGCTTTATTCCTGAAATAGAGTAAACCCCTTGTATGATTAATCCTATTATACTTATAAACATTATCATTTTTCCTAAATATTTAAAAATTATTATTAGTTTTCGGGGTCTAAAAATTATGCCTAAAGTTAAAATTATTGAGAGTAATATTACAGGAAGTAAATTATAAATTAAAGTGTATACTTGTACCTTTAACATTATTCCTCCAACAAATAAACCTACAGGCATTGTTATAATGCCACATAAAATTCCCTTAAATACTATTTCCATCAGTTCTTCCCTCACTAAACCTACAGCCAATGGCAAAGTAAAACTAATAGTACAACCTAAAATTGATGACATTAATATCCCTGAGAAATTTCCCATAGAATTAGATAACGCTAATTCACTAGATAAATTAAAGCCTCCCATATCAATTGCTATTAAACTTGCTGGAAATATAGATGCATCTAAATATAATTTTTGTGCTATTGGGATTAAAAATTTAGTTAGAACCTGTGTTAAAAATGGCGTTAATGATAATATCCCAACCATTGATATAGCTAGTGATCCCATTGCTTGTATGCCATCTTGAAAATAAGTAGATAATTTTAATTTATCTCCTTCTATATAGTCAATGGCACCAATTAAAAAGAAAAATGCTATAATACTTAATAATATATTATTCATATTTCTCCTCCATATTTAAATTAAATAACAAAATCCATACTAATCTTTATTATATAAATTATTACTAATAATATCTAAATTATAAACATCTCACATTGTCTTCTTTAAAAGATGTAGCTACTTAAAATTTAAATATAATGAAAAGTCAATCTAATACTAATAACTCTTTTTTATGGAATTAATATTAAGTATAACATAAAAAGTCTCCTTTATTATAAAAGAAGACTTTTTATAAACAAAACTCAACCTATTAGTCTATTGTCCTAGTATAATTAATGATAATAATTAATTATAAATTAGTTAATTAATTGCAATTAGAATTTTTTCTATCTGCAGCAACCACCATGATTACTTCCACAGCAGCCATCTGAATCTTCTTCTGAATCATTTCTTGTACCATTTACGCCTATACAAGATCCTTCATAACAATCAACATCTAGTGGAGCATATCTAATTGTAATATTATCTTTGTATACTTTTAACATATATCTTTTACCTGGGCATAAAGGTCCAAGTAAAAATTGACCATATTTATCAGTAAAAGTGTGAGTTAATGGCACTGGAGTTTTTCCTCCACATCCAGTAATTTGTAATAATTTAACTACAGCATCAGGTACAGCAGCGCCATCTTCATCTATTACTGTTCCATAAATGCAACTTCTTCTATCTTTGCATAATTTAATTACTGCATCAATTTGTTCATTTTCTCTAGGACAAATAGAACATACACTTATTCTTCCGCTCATTATTTTTCCCTCCAAAAGTTTATTTATGATAATAAAATATGACTCCAGCTTCCATTTTGTGAATCTTTTATACATTATTTATTTTTTTCTATTATAGAACCTTAAAAAAATATATAAAAATGCTCTATTTAATTCTTAAATTAAATAGAGCATTTGAAATAAACTATTTAGATTTTTCTTCTAATGTAATTTCTAAATCAACATTTTTTCCATCTCTTACAACTTGAATTTTAATTTTATCTCCTACTTCTTTTCCTGATTTTAATTCTTTTAATTCATTAAATGTTGTAATGTTTTTCCCATCAAATTTAGTTATCACATCTCCAACTTTTACTCCTGATTTTTCTGCTGGTGAAAATTCTTCAACACCAGCTACATATATTCCTTCTGGTAAATCATATCTTTTAGCAAGATTATTATCAATTTCTCTTACTTGTATTCCTAAATTTAAGATAGGCTTAGATAATGAATCTATCTTTTCTTTTACTTCATTTATTGGAATTGCAAATCCCATACCCTCAACACTAGTTCCACTTAACTGAGTACCTATTTTCATTGAATTTATTCCTATAACTTGACCTTTAGAATTAACTAATGGTCCACCACTGTTACCTGGATTTATAGCTGCATCTGTTTGTATAAGATTAACACTAGTTCCACTTTGACTTGCTACATTTCTATTTACAGCACTTATAACTCCTTGTGTAAGTGTTTGTGCAAATTCCTTTGAAAGAGGTGTTCCAATTGCTATAACTTGATCTCCAGGTAGTAAAGCCTCAGAATCTCCTAGTTCAGCAACTGCTGGAACTTTAGTTCCATCTTCTACTTTAATCATAGCTACATCTTTTGCTTCATCATAATTTACTACTGTTGCATTAACTTCTTTTCCATCACTTAATGTAACTTTAACCTCATTCGCACCTTGTATAACATGATAATTCGTTAATATATAACCATCCTCATTTATAATAAATCCAGATCCAATTCCCTCAACTTCTTGTGGAAAAATTCCAGAATTTGATAATCCCTTTGTAGATACAATTACAACTGCTGGTGCTACTTTATTGAATGCTTGTGTTGTAGAAAGTGTTTCTGAAGATGTTTCTTGAGTAAATATTGATGGAGAATAATTTTTGTATTGCGCCGCAGATATATTATCTTTAAATAATAAGTACGTTATTCCACTACCGAAAATTCCACCAACTAATGCAATTGCTAGTGAAATTGCTACACTAGTAATTATATTTTTTCTTTTTTTCTTTTTTTTCTGTACATTATTATCTATAAAACTCTCATCTGTATATTTAATTTCATTTTCATTTACATCTATGAAATTTTCTTTATTATCCATAATAAATTCCTCCTAATTTTTTTTATATTTATCTTACACTCTTAGTATAAAGTTATTTTGTGTCAGAAAAATGTCAATATAAAAATATGGGATATTAATATATATGCACTATATATTAATATCCCATAATTTTCATTTATTATTTAATAATTTTAATATTAATTTTACGAACTAACCTTTTCTATTTTTTTTGCCTTTTTTATTATATTATTAACCCCATCTACAATACTGTCTTGATCATGTAATGCATATGGACTACTTAATACTGAAGACTTATATACTGTTAATAAGGAATTTTCTAAAGTATCATCCATTTCAGATGTAATTTGATTGCTTATTATATAGGTTGGCTTATTTTTTATTATGTTATCAATATTTATATTAATGTCTTTTTTATATAAGTTTCCTACCTCATCATATATTGCTTTAGTATAGTTTTTTTTATTTTTATGTATATTAATTTCTTCTTTTGCTCCATTCGGTAGGTCTTCTACATCAATATCACTTTTTATTAATCCTAATTTATCACTTAATTCTGTAATATAAAAATAGCTTCCTAAAAATCTTAATTTAGATTTATAATACTGCCACTTTATAGATTGTGAATATTCTTTGGTATTTACTAAATCATAAGATAAAGGATTTATTAAAACAAGTCCTGCTACTAACTCCGGATATTTTTCTGTAAAACTCGTAGAAATTAAACTTCCATATTCTTCACTAACAAATACATATGGTTCGCTAGCACCAGATTTTTTTAATAAATTTTTCAAATCTTCTGCTTGATCATCTGGTGTTCTTCGTTCACCAGAATCGCTAAATCCGTATCCTTTTCTATTATATACAAATGTTTTGACATCAGAATCACGTTCTAGTTTTTTACAGATTTCATCCCATTGATATATGTTACTCCCAATTCCTCCATCAAAGACTATAGTATATGATCCTGTTCCCTTAATTTTATATTCTAATTTCTTAGTCTCTAATCTAACATATTTTAAACTTGCCTTTAATTTTTCATTTGCAATAAAATTGCTCATGGATTGCACTAAAAAGCCAGTTATAAGAAAAACAATTATGATAATTAATGCTCTTCTTAAAAAATCTAATAAATTAAACTTAGGTGATTTAATTCTTTGAAATCCATTCGAATGAGGCAATAAATTCATATTTAACGTTCCCCCAACTTTAAATTAGGCTTTGCATTTATATCAAAAGAAGAGACATAATTTTTTTCATAATTAAAATATGCTGCACTTCCTATCATAGCTGCATTATCGGTGCATAATACTGGTTCTGGAAATAAAATTTCAATATTTCTTAATGCACCCTCTTTTTTTAGAGTTTCCCTTAAACAAGAATTAGATGCAACACCACCTGCTATAGCTATTTTATTAACATTTTTTTTCTTACAAGTTAAAAATACATTATCTTTTAAAACATCTATAACGGCTTTTTGGAACGAAGCAGCTACATCAGCATTGTTAACTTCAATTCCCTTCATATTAGCTTTATTTAAATAATTCAATACAGCAGATTTTACTCCACTAAATGAAAAATCTAATGTATCTTCATGAAATTTAGCTCTTGGGAAAGAAATAGCATCCGGATCTCCTTCTTTTGCTAATTTATCTATTTTGGGTCCACCTGGATATCCAAGTCCTAAAGATCTAGCTACTTTATCATAAGCCTCTCCAACTGCATCATCTCTAGTTTTTCCAATAACTTCAAAATCACAAAAGTCGTTAACAGACACTATAAAAGTATGTCCTCCTGATACAACTAAAGATATAAATGGTGGCTTCAAATCTTTATATTGTATAAAATTGGCAGATATATGCCCTTGTATGTGATTTACTCCAATTAATGGTTTTTTAGATGCAAATGCTAAACCTTTCGCATATTGAAGTCCAACTAAAAGTGCACCTATTAAACCTGGTCCATACGTAACTCCAATTGCATCAATATCATCTAAAGAAACATTTGCATCCTCTAAAGCTTTTTTTACTACATAATCTATTATTTCAATATGCATTCTAGATGCAACTTCTGGTACTACTCCACCAAATTTTTTATGAGTATCTATTTGTGTAGATATAACATTAGATAAAACTTCTCTTCCATTAACAACAACTGCCGCTGAAGTTTCATCACAACTCGATTCTATTGCTAAAATTAATTTTTTATCCATAATTAAATACCTCTTTTATTTAATTCAATTACTAACTCTATATTTCTTAGTTATGTTTAAATACAGATTAACACAAATATTATACTGTATCTAACATATATTATCAATTTTTCATTATTGTATAAGTTACTATTATACTATATATTTTTATATAGTATAATTATATTTTAATGAAGTTTATATTAAATATTAAGGAGTTTTTATGACAACCTATGCTAAAGTAATTGTTAATGGTTCACCAATAACAAAATCAAATTTTAAACTACATAATACTAATGGACGTGCTATTTTACCTAGTAATTCTGGAAAATATCATGATAGATATGCTATCTATGAACAAGAAATTGCTCTTATTGCTCGAAGTCAAAATCCCGATGTTATATTAGAAGAAAGTTTAATAGCTATACTGAAAGTTTATTATAAAAGTGAAAAACGCCATCCTGATACAATAAATATAACAAAAAGTATATTTGATGGAATAGAAAAAAGTGGTCTTATAATAAATGATGCTCAAATTACTAGAATAATCGTCGAGGAATATTATGATAAGGGAAACCCACGCTTTGAATTAGAACTATTTGCTGAAAGTGAATATGAGGTTAATTATTCTATAAATAAAAAATCAGTTTTAGGTAACCCTAAATTATATTCTCCAATAAGAAAAAACGTATTAAATCCAAATACTAACAAGAACAAAGCTATAGAAATTAATAAAAATCTTTGTACAATCTGTAATACTATACTCAAAACAAATGATTACATAAAAGCAGATGGTGGTAAAACACTGATATGTAAAAAATGTTTTAATAAATTATTTTAAAGGTGGGTTTGTTTGATGAATAAACATATAGATATAATATTTTTAGGTGATAGTTTAACTTTTGGATATGGTGTTCCTAAAAAGGATTCTTGGGTTTATAAAATTCAAAATAATCTAAACTTAACCTCACTAAATAAGGGATGTAATGGTGATACAAGTACAGGGATGCTTACTAGATATTATGAGGATGTAATAAAATATACTCCTAACAAAATATTTATTATGTGTGGTAGCAATGATTTACTTTTAGGAAGAACTGTAAAATCAATAATTGAAAATATTGAATTAATGATAAAAGAAGCTTTAGCTATTAATTCTAATGTTATTATAGGCATTCCGCCTTCAATCATCGGAAATATGGCAAACAAATTATTTTCATCTTCTCAATTTTATATATATGCAGAAGAAAATCTAACTAAATTAAAAGAGGAAATAATTAATTTAACTATTAACTATAACCTCTCTTATATAGATTTTTATTCAATTACTTTAAATAATAGTGATATATATTTAGATGGAATACATCTTAATTCTTTCGGTAATGACATTATGTATAAAAATGCTATATCTTATTTTTAATTTATGACTTTAATATATTCTGCTGCTTTTATTCCGCAATTAAGTCCATCTGTTTCTTCCATTATAAGAGCTAACTTTCCATAAATTAAATTACCACAGGCAAAAATACTTTCTTTAGAAGTCTCAAAATCATTTGTTTCTGGAACAAATGTATTTTTATTAATATCTACCTTTAAATTTTGAGCAAGTTTGTTTTCCGGTCTAAATCCAACTGA
Source organism: Clostridium cagae (assembly GCF_900290265.1). NCBI lineage: Bacteria > Bacillati > Bacillota > Clostridia > Eubacteriales > Clostridiaceae > Clostridium > Clostridium caccae. The sequence continues at coordinate 11,514 of NZ_OKRA01000001.1, read as the reverse complement.
TAAAATTAAAGAATCACATTCTATTCTAGAAATTACATCTTCTTTTAAATTCAATACTTTAACTTTATTTATTCTGCTATCACCATAAACTTCTACAACTCTAGAATTTTCTATAATTTCTAAAGAAAATCCATCTATTAAATTTTCAATTTCTTCATCTATTAATTCTTTAATTTCATCTTCAATTATTATAGCTTCTACGCTTCCACCCTCAATTAAAATACGTCTAGCTACTAAAAATCCCCATTTATCTTTGGCAATTATTACAGTTTTTTTACCTGGCAAATATCCTTCTAAATTAATTAATCTATGGGCAGACCCCAAAGTAAATATTCCTGTTAATCCATGAGTTGGAACCATAACGCTTCCTGTATATACTTCTCTTGATCCAGTTGCTAATATTATTGCCTTCGCATGTACTTCTTTACTTCCTTCTATTGAATTAACATAATTTATTTTATTGTCCTCTGTTACTTCTATAACATTTGTGTTAAGCTTAATATCTATATTTAGTTTTTTTAATTTTTCTTCAATAAAAAAAATATATTCAGGTCCTGTTACTTTTTCTCCTAAGAACTTTTTACCAAATGCATTATGAATACATTGATTTAATATACCACCTAAACTATGTTCTCTTTCAAATATTAATATATTTTTTATTCCCTCTCTTGCTGCACCTAAAGCTGCAGTCATTCCAGCTATTCCTCCGCCAATTACAACCAAATCATATTCTAACATCATATTGCCTCCAAATATATTAATCACATATTATAACTTTATTAAGTTATTAGACTCATTTATTATATCTACTATGTCACTCATATCGATAATCTCTGAAAAATTATTAGAAATTTCTAATTTATAATATTCTAAGGATTTATCATGTACTAATATATTTACCCCTTCTTGAGATAATAATTTTATATTTTCTAACCAACTAGTACTATCTGGTATCTCTTGAAATACTTTTACACCTTCATTTAAAAATATAATATTTTTAGGCAGCTTTATTGCATCACTTAATGCGTTTAAATAATCGTTTAATAATATTTTACCTAGTTTAGAGTCACCTGATCCAAATTTATCAGATGTTATTAAAACTGAAAAGACAGTTTCATCTATTGCTTCTAAACAACCTCTTTTTTCTATAAATATGTGGATATTTTCATCATTTTCTTCTACATCTACATGGTATCCCAAATTCATAGCAAGATTCGCAATATTAGAATTATCCGCTTGTTTTTCTATAATAACTGTTGCTTCGCCTTCTCCAATAGAATTAAAATATTTTTTTACCATTCTTATAGTTTTAGGAAAAGACAAACCTCTACAATCTATTTCTTTCATAAAATTTCTCCCCCTTAGTTTATATTAAGTATAAAATTAAGATAAGATAATTATATCATGTTTAATTTTATATGGGTTGTTTGATTTATGTATTTATGTATAATATAATATGTTAACTATTTGATAACAATTACTATGTTAATTTTATCATTTTTTATTAATTCGTAGATTGAGGTGAATTTATGCATTCTTACAAAAATAAACTTATTAATATTTTTAATAAAAATACACTAAATCAATTAATATTATTCCTATTTCCGTTAATTGCTATAGTACTTAAATGTATATTTTTCCAAAGCTTTATTACTGGTAATAATCCTTACAGTTTTGATTTTAATGCTGGTTATGATTATGCTAAACCATTTCTAAATTATTATCTAGCTTTCGTCTTAATATTCATAAGTTTTTCATTTTTATTTAAAGGAAAAGCAAGGATAATATATCTTTTTATAATAAACATTTTATTAACTGCAATTATTATCTTAGATGTTTGTTATTTTAGAGGATTTTTAACTGTTCCTTCTGTTCTTATTGCTACACAAACAGCAAATTTAGATAATCTTTCTGGAGCAGTTTACTCTATGTTTAGTTCTCTAGACTACATTTTTTTAATAGATTTAATTGTATTAGGAATTTATGTTTATTTTACTAGAAGATATATATCTAAAATAAATAAAAGAGGAATAAAAATTTTCCTTATAACTTTTATTATGCCAATATTATTCATAGGTTATGTTCCTTTTAATATACATATTTTAAATAATAAAGATGTTAAAGATGCCTATTTATATGATAATTACGATCCAACAAATACAGCTAGATATTTTTCACCAATTGGATATCATATATTTGACTTATATACAGTTTATCGTGATTCAAAACCATATGAATTTACAGTTGAAGATGAAAATAATTTAAATAAATTATTTAATATGAAGAATGAAAACTTACCTAACAATGATTATTTTGGTATTTCTAAAGGTAAAAATCTTATTTATATTCAAGTTGAATCTTTAGAAAATTTTGTTATAAATAAAACTATTAATGGAAAAGAAATTACTCCTGTATTAAACAATTTAACATCTAACGGTTTTTATTTTCCAAATATGTTTGAACAAGTTAATGAAGGTACAAGTTCCGATTGTGACTTAATGGTTAATACATCTATGTTTCCATTAAGAAGAGGTAGTACTTTCTTTAGATATCCAAATAATACTTATAATTCTTTACCTGATATATTAGAAAAAGATAGTTATAGCAGTATTGCTATACATCCTGATAAGGGCTCCTTCTGGAATTATTCTGCTGGACTTAAAGGAATAGGATTTGATAAATTTAATGATTACTATTCATTCAATGCAGATGAAACAATTGGAATGGGTATAAGTGATGCAAGCTACTTTAAACAAGTGGTTCCAATGTTGAAAGAACAATCTAATCCATTTTATGCTCTTACAGTAACACTAACAAGTCATGGTCCATTTGATATACCAAAAGAGTATAGAGAATTAGGACTTGATCCAGAATTAGATGCTAGTGAGTTAGGTGGCTATTTTGAAAGCTTACACTATACAGATGCTCAAATAGGTAACTTCTTAAAACTATTAGATAGTGAAGGATTATTAGAAAATAGTGTAATAGCTATTATGGGTGATCATACAGGAGTTCATAAATACTATAATAATGGGATTGAAAAATTATCTAATAAAGAAGATTGGTATTTAGATACTGGCAATCCTGTAGTTCCTCTTGTAATTTATGATACTTCTATAAAAACAGGTAAAACTTTTGATTTATATGGTGGACAAATTGATGTTATGCCAACCCTACTTTATATGCTTGGTATAGATAAAGAAAAATATGAAGATACTGCTTTAGGAAGAAATCTTCTAAATACAAATAAATCATTTGCTATATTAACAGATGGTACTATAAAAGACCAAAATACCCTTTCTGATGAAGATAAAGAAACATACAAAAACATATTAGATTTATCAGATAAAATGATAAGGGCGAATTACTTTAAAAAATAATACCTATATAATTAGGCTATCTTTTTGACACCTATTCAAAGCATAGCTAAATAAAAAATAGAAGGACTACAAAATTAGTCCTTCTATTTTTTATGTCTATTCAATAAATCTACTACATTATTATTTTAGTGTTCTTAAAGTAAATTCCTCAGCCCACAAGCTTTATACTATAATATCAGCACAACTTTATAAGACAATATATCATTTATTTTCCTGCTATTGATAATTCCTTTATAACAACGCATGGTGAACCTACGCTACTCATGGGGAATTTTAAATCACTTCCTATTTCTTCTACATCTTTAATTAATGTGAAGAAATTTCCTGCTACTGTAATTTGCTCTATTGGGAATGTCTTCTTTCCATTTTCAATCATAAATCCCTTAGATGCCAAAGAAAAATCTCCAGTAACAGAATTAGCTCCAGAATGAAGTCCTGCAAATTCAGTTATTATTACTCCGTTGTTAACCTCTTCACATATCTCCTCAAAGTTCTTCTTTCCTGGTTTTATATAAAAATTTGTTGGGCTAATCCCTACTATCGATGCATAAGATGATTTAAATCCATTACCTGTAGATTTAACATTAGCCTTATGTGCTGTTTTTAAATTATATAATAATGTATTTAGTTTGCCCTTAGTTATAACTTCCTTTTTATAAGTTGCAACACCTTCATCATCAAATGCCGTTGTTCCAAGTCCATCTTCAAGATAAGGATCATCTATTAAAGTTACTTTATCTGAAGCTATAATTTTTCCTTCTTTACCTTTTAATAAAGATAATCCCTTTTGTGCTTGTTCAGCATTAAAGATTCCTGAAAAAGTCCCAAGTAATGATACCATAGCTTCATTATTTATAACCACTTTATATTTTCCTGATTCTATGCTTCTTCCACCAATTCTTGAAAGAGCCTCTTCTAACCCATCTTTAGCTAATTCTTCTGGATTAATATCAGCTTCTCCCTTTGCAATAACATATCCCATGCCATCATATTTTTCATTATTATCTTCAATTATTGGAACTACATAAGCTGTTAAGTGATTTCTTGAAGTTGATAAATCTAAACCCTTTGAATTTAATATTCCATAACTAGATTTTCCATATCCTATTCCACAGCCACCAAAATTAACAACTTTATCACATTGCCTTTTACATTCATTCTCCATTTCTAAAGCTAATTTTATAAGCTTATCAGGTTTTATATTATCTAATTCATCCTTATAACAATTAATTTCTTTATACTCATTATCACCTTCATATATAAATTGAGTATCATCATTTTCTATAACTAATGCTGCACCTTTTGCATTTTCTATAAGAGTTTCTATAGAATCTTCATCTAATATCTCTGTATATGAATATCCCATTTTATCATTTATTTTTCCCCTAAACGATAATCCAAATGAGTTATTTAATTTATACTTTTCAACGTCACCTTCATAAATATTTATACTTAAACTTTCCGCATCAGAATAATATATTTCGCATTCATCAAATCCTGCTTTTTTAGCTTCACTCATTAATTTCTCTTTAAACAAATTAAATTCCATGTACTATCTACCCCCAACTGTCATTTTCTTAACTCTAATCATAGGTTGACCTACATTAGTTGGAATACTTCCTGAAGAAGAACCACACATTCCTTGAGCTAATTCTAAATTATTACCTACCATATCAATGTCCATAAGAACTTCGCTACCTTTTCCAATAAGGCTTGCGCCCCTTACTGGTTCCTTAATAATACCATTCTTAACTAAATATCCTTCTTGTACAGCAAAGTTAAATTCTCCAGTTACAGGATTAACTGATCCTCCTCCTAGCTTCTTAGCATATAAACCATCTGAAATTGATTTAATTATATCTTCTGGATTATCTTTTCCATTTGCTATATACGTATTAGTCATTCTTGAAGTTGGTTGATATTTATAACTTTGCCTTCTAGAGCTACCAGTTGGTTTCATATTCATTCTTCTACCATTTAATTTATCAATCATATATCCTTTTAATATACCATTTTCAATTAAAATATTCTTTTGAGTTTTATTTCCTTCATCATCTATATTAAGTGATCCCCAAGCATTAGCTATTGTACCATCATCTATTGCTGTTACTTTAGTTGATGCTATTTGCTGTCCTAATTTATTAGCAAAAACAGAATTACCTTTTGCAACAGAACTCGCTTCTAATGCATGACCACATGCCTCATGGAATATTACCCCACCAAATCCATTATCTATTGCAACAGCCATATTACCTGCTGGGCAATTCTTTGCATGAAGCATTGTATGACCTATCCTTGCTGCTTCTTTTCCATGATATTCAGGATCTATATTTTCAAACATTTCAATTCCCATATGCCTTCCTGGCCCCTCAAATCCTGTTTGATTCTCTGATCCTTTAGATGCGATAGCATTTATTCCAAGTCTTGTTCTTATTCTTTTATCTTCTATATATAAACCATCACTATTAGCAATTAAAATATTTTGTTCCTTATCACCATAGCTTGTTATAACCTGTGAAATTTCACTATTATAATTTTTAGCACTATTATAAGCTAACTTTAAAATATCTATTTTTTTACTATAGTTTACATCCTTAGGATAAAACATTATTGGATGTATTGTTTGTATCTTTTTCTCATTTATTATAATATTCTTTTCCTTTTCATTTGCATTCCCTAAAGCTAATGCTGCTCTATAAGCTGTTTCTAATAAAGAATCTAAACTATTATTATTTGTATATGCATATACACTCTTTAATCCTTTAAAAATTCTAATTCCAATACCGTAGTTTCTTCCCCCTATGGCATCCTCTACTTTTCCATCTATTAATGATATAGAATTATTTACAGAATCATCTTCAAAAATTTCTGCAAAATCGCCCCCAGTTACTAAGCATCTTGCTAATACCTGTGATACAATGCTTTTTCCTAACATATAAATCCTCCCTTATATTTTTGTTATTTTATATAAAAATAAACTCTATACTACAATATAAATACTATAAAAAACTTTAACTGTACTATTCTTATAATCTCATATTATCTATTATAATACTATCCATATTATGTTAAATTCATCTTAATTTCAGACTATATTTTAAATATTAACCAATAAAACATAGCTTAATTTAAAAATGGTTTTTCCCAATTATCCACATAATCTCCTATACACCATTCAGCCATTATAATTTCATCATTTTTATCCATTTCTATTACATCAAGTGGAACATTGTTTATTTTCGAACTCTCAATTTCATCTATAATTAAACCTTCTTCAGTTACAATTAATGCTATCCTTTTATTTGGAGATGTAAAAGCATCTTTAATTCCTGGTAATTCACGCTTCAATGTTTTCCATGGAATTAGAAGAGAATCATAATTTAGTAACTTCTTATTTTGTTTTAAATTTAAAGTATAATCATATCCACTTCCATCCATTCCATAAGCAGGTGATATTTTACCTACAATAGTCCATTTTCCATTTACTCTTTTAAGTGAAAAATTACTATAATTAACGTAAGGACTATACTTTTCTTTTTCTTCTTTAGAAAACCCATCAATAATATTATTATAAGTTTGTTTAAAATCTTTATTTGCGTCATTATCAAATATATCACTTATAACTATTGGTAAATTCGATGTTATATTATCAATTGGTAAAACTTCATATTTGCTAAATTCCCCTTTAAAATTATTCCCCTCATATACCTCTGTGGCTATATAATCATTTCCAACAAAATTTATACTCAAATACCTATTTTTATTTATATTTTCTAAACTTTTATTGTCATTATTTATAGGATTTTTATAATTAATTGGCTTAGCATCAAAATATTCATAATAATAATCACTCTTTATAAATTTTTTATTTATATTCCATATTCCATTCATACGTGGAACAATTAGTCCTGGTTTTTCTCTTATAGGTTGTAATTCACCATCCTTAAATGAAATATATAAGGTTTTATACTCTTCAGTATTGTCTTTTTCATTTTTAGATTTTATTCCTAAATAAACACCTACTGGATAATCATAATCATTAATTTCTTTATAATCTGTTTTATGATCTTCACTTTTAAAATTATTTTCTATAAACTCATTAACTTCGCCTATTAAGCTAACATTATATAAAGCTCCATTATAGAATATAAAACCTTCTTTAGCATTTTTCTTTATAAATTCAAATAATATATTATTATTATTAAAAATTGATATAACTTCATAATTTTCTTTGTCTAAGTTAAGGTCACCTATACTATATTTTTCTTCATATGAAATAACATAATCATCTTTAACTAGTTTTAATTTGTATGAAATATCCCTATACTCAACATTTTTTAAATTTATATATTCATTACATATTTCAACATTCTCTCCCACAGAAAATTTCTTATTATTAAGAGAATATATATCATTATCTAAAATCTTATAGTCATTTATTTGCCAAATTCCCTTAATGCTTAAAGAATTATTTTCTGGTGCCTTAATTTTATAAATTTTATTTTGTGTCACATCATTACACCCTATTATAAAAAAAGATATAAGAACAACTAAAAATATATTTATAAATTTTTTCATATATCTATCTCCCTTGTGTTAGGAATTGATATAGTAACCCTGGTCATTTTCCCTTCTTCACTTACTATATCTAAATAACCATTATGAAGATTAACTATTTCTTCACAAATAGATAATCCTATTCCATTTTGAGATTTCGAATTAGCACCCTTGTAAAACTTTTCTTTTACTTTTGGTAAATCACTTTTACTTATCCCACACCCATTATCTTCTACTATTATTTTTAAATCTTCTTCTCCTTGATTAAAAATAACACTGACATTCCCATTTTTATTTACGAACTTAAATGAGTTATCTATTAAATTTATTAGAACTTGCTTCATTCTATCTATATCTAAATAATATATTTTATTATCTAAATTAGATAACACATTAAAATTAATGCATTCTTTTAAAGCTCTAGGTATCATATAATTCTCTATATATTCTATTAATTCCATTATATTTATCTTTTCTATTTTTAATTGCATCTTTCCATTTATAAGACGTGAAAAATCTAATAATTCTTCTACCATATTAGATAATCTATCGGTTTCCTTTTCTAATATATTAAACCCTAATTTAAATGTTTCTTTATCAGTATTATTATCTTGAAGAGTTATAACCCACCCCTTTATAGAAGTTAATGGTGTTCTTAATTCATGAGATACAGATGATATAAAATCGTCTTTTAATTTTTCTCTTTTTATAATTTCTTCTGCCATATAATCTAATGTACTAGCAAGTTGAGCAACTTCTCCATCTCCACTTATATTATTTCTAACCTTTAGATTCCCATTAGCCATTTCTTGTGAAATATCAGTTAATCTTTTTATTGGATTTATAATCTTATTAGATAAAATTAAACTAATAACTATTCCTAAAAGCAATACTAATATAGATATTAACATAAAAAAGAAAACTATACTTTTTAATTCATTATTAATTTCTTCTAATGATATAACATATCTAATTATTCCTATAACTTCATTATCATTTAATAATGGCTCTGAAACAGACATTACCTTGTAATTACTGTAACTTACACTTCCAACATAACTTCCACTTTCACCATTAATAGCCTTCTTGACATCAGGTTTTTCATGTAGGTTATCATCATATACACCTATTGAATCCATTAGTAAGTTTCCCTTTTCGTCTAATATTTGAACCTCAGCGTTACTTTTATTCCAAAATGAATCAACATTATCATATATATTTTCAATTAAATTTGATTTATACAAATACTTATTATAAAAATTAGTTGCTATTTCTATTTGATTTCTTAGTAAAGTTTCGGCATTATCATAATAATACTTTTTTACAAATGTGCCTAAAAGTATATTCATGCATATAACAATAAATAATATCAAAAATATAAAGCTTCTAATTAATGTATTTTTAATACTTTTCATTTTATTATCCTTTCCATCTATATCCCTTACCCCATATTGTCTCTATAAATTCTGGTTCCGATGGATTATCTTCTATCTTAGCCCTTAGACGTCTAATATTAACGTCTATTAACTTAGGATCACCAAAATAATCATATCCCCATATTAAATTTAAAAGCTCATCTCTTGAAAATGCCTTATTAGGATTTTTTAAAAATAGTTTCATAAGTAAATATTCCTTTGGAGTAACATCTATTTCTATACTATTTTTAAATAATTTTTGAGAATATAAATCTATTATGAAAGGTTCTCTAATTAACTTATTAATATCTTCTTTAACCTGTTTTTCATCACCAATTCGTCTTAATATTGCTTTAATTCTAAGAATTAACTCTAATGGATTAAATGGTTTTATTATATAATCATCAGCACCATACTCTAATCCCATTATTTTATCCATATCTTGAGTACGTGCTGTAAGCATTATAATTCCTATTTTAGGATATCTTTTTCTTAATTCATCACATACCTTAAAGCCATCTATACCTGGAAGCATAACATCTAAAACTGCTAAATCAATACTAAATTTTTCTGCTGCTTTAAGTCCATCTTCACCCGTTTCAGCTTCTATTACTTCAAAATCATTTCTTTTTAAATTTATCTTTATAAATCCTCTTATACTTTCTTCATCCTCAACTAATAGAATTCTGCTCATAATAAATACCTCCTATCTACATTATCCCTATTTATCATTTTATTATAATAAAAAAGAGACTTCAAAAGTCTCTTTATATATTTATAAAAATAACATTAAATTTATTTTATACTTTTAAGTTCATATCCTTGTTCTCTTAAATAATCTATTACTTCTGGTAATGCTTTAGCAGTTTCTTGTTTTCCTGCTGCATCATGCATCAATATAACTACCTTTTCTCTTCCATTAACACTTTTCTTTACTTCTTCCAATAACTCTGAAGCAACTTTTGTTTTTCCTTCTGCATCTTTAGATAATGCATTCCATTCAATATAATTATATCCACCTTTTTGTAGCTCTTCTTTTACAGCATCTTGACCCTTCCAAGACATAAGGCCACCTGGAAATCTAATAGTTTTAGTTACAAAATCTTTTCCTAAAACTTGTCTGAATACTTCATTATTTTTTTCTATATCACTCATAAAGTTTTCAACGCTAACTGTTCTTTGTGGATATAAATATTTATAGTCATGTGAATATGTGTGACTTGCTACAGCATGTCCATCTTCTACTATTTCTTTTAATAATTCCTTAGTTCTATCACTTTCATTTATAGATTTTCCTAATGTAAAGAATGTGGCTTTAGCATCTTTTTCCTTTAATACCTTTAAAACTTCTGGAGTTACACTTTCTGATGGACCGTCATCAAAAGTTAAGTATGCAACCTTATGGCCATCAGCGCCTTCTGGCATTTTACCAAGACTTTGCTCATATAAATACTTTTCTACAAAAGCTGCTGAATCTGCATTAGGATCTTCTTCTGCAGTTAAATATCCTGAATTATCTAATTTAGTTTCTTCTTTTGGAGCTGCTCCTGCTTCATTTGCATTTATAATTTCATTATTATTTGTAAGCTCACTTGCATCAGCATTAATATTTTTACTATGTATATATTTAGCTGATAACATTCCAGCTACTATTACAACTAAAACTATTGAAGAAAATAATACTATTTTCTTTTTTTTATTTTTTCCATCGCTTCTTCTTCTATAATTAACATTGTTACTCATTTATTGTTGTCCCCCATAATCTTTTTATTGCAGTATAGTTTGTCTACTTATTTAGTTCATCAAATTACTACATATATAATTATATAATACAGCATTTCTACTTTTGTTACAAAATTATTACATATATATAAATAATTTTAGGCAATAAAAAAAAGCCGATTAAATCGACTTTAGTAATATCAAATTGGCTCCGCGAAGAGGACTCGAACCTCCAGCCTATCGGTTAACAGCCGAGTGCTCCACCATTGAGCTATCGCGGAATATTAATTGAAAGAATGTTCTTTCAAAATTGCACATAAATTGTATATAACAATTATTTATTGGTCAAGCCCTCGACCTATTAGTATCAGTCAGCTAAATATGTTGCCACACTTACACCTCTGACCTATCAACCTTGTAGTCTTCAAGGGGTCTTACTA